>NZ_JBXAJU010000003.1:0-685159 GCF_058797595.1 Pseudomonas sp. GW823-FHT02C05
ATCGCCGATGGTAGTGTGGGGTTTCCCCATGTGAGAGTAGGTCATCGTCAAGATTAAATTCCGAAACCCCAACTGCGTATGCAGTTGGGGTTTTGTTTTTGCGCGTGGAAAAACTTGCTCTTATTCGCAAACAAATTTGCACAGTTATTTTCGGATTGGAACACTAGAATAACCGTTACTTTCTCCACTCCCAGAGCCTTCTATGCCAGAACCGGTTGACGCCCCCGGGTTGTCAGAATTACCACTGGACGACCTGGTTGCCTGCCATGAATGCGACTTGCTGATGCGCAAGCCCAAGCTCGCCCTCGGTGAGAAAGCCCAGTGCCCGCGTTGTGGCTATGAGCTCTACGCGCACCGGCACAATGTGGTCGAACGCAGCCTGGCCCTGGTGATCGCGGCCTTGTTGCTCTATGTGCCGGCGAACTTTCTACCCATCATGCAGCTCAATCTACTGGGACAGTCTTCCGAGGACACGGTCTGGAGCGGTGTGCAGGGGCTGTTCGACACCGGGATGGAAGGCGTGGCGGTGGTGGTGTTCCTGTGCAGCATGGGCATTCCCCTGCTCAAGTTGATTTGCCAGCTTTTAGTCCTGCTGAGTATTCGTTTGGACATCGGCCGCAGTTACGGCCTGCTGCTCTATCGCATTTATCACCATCTGCGCGACTGGGGCATGCTCGAGGTCTACCTGATGGGGGTGCTGGTGGCCATCGTCAAGTTGGCCGACATGGCATCCATTACCGTGGGCCTGGGCCTGGTGTGTTTTATCAGTCTGTTGTTGGTGCAGGTCTGGCTGGAGGTGGTGATGTCGCCTCACCAGATCTGGCAAGCGTTATCGGGAGAGGATATACATGCGGGCGATTGAGGCAGGCATTCTGATCTGTACTGAATGCCACGAGTTGAATCGGCAGGAGGCTGACAGCGAAGAGCAGACCTGCACTCGCTGCGGGGCCATGGTTCATCCTCGCCGCCCCAATAGCATACTGCGCACCTGGGCGTTGCTGCTCACCGCCGCGATCCTCTACATCCCGGCCAACGTGCTGCCGATCATGACCGTCAGTTCCCTGGGCCAGGGTGACCCCAGCACCATCATGTCCGGGGTCATCCAGCTGGTGCAGCACGGCATGTTTCCCATCGCTGCGGTGGTGTTCGTCGCCAGTATCCTGGTGCCCACCTTCAAGCTGGTGGGCATTGCCCTGTTGTTGTTTTCGGTGCAGCGTCACCAGCCGCTCTCGGCCCGACAGCGGATCATCATGTACCGCTTTATCGAGTTCATCGGCCGCTGGTCGATGCTGGATATCTTTGTCATCGCCATCCTGGTGGCGGTGGTCAACTTTGGCCGGCTGGCCAGCATCGAGGCCAATCTCGGTGCGGTCGCCTTTGCCAGCGTGGTGATTCTGACCATGCTGGCTGCAGTAACTTTCGATCCCCGACTGATCTGGGATAACACGGAGTCGGACGACGACCATGAGTGATTTGCCTACCGCCAAAACCCGCCCGGCCTCCAACTGGTCGGCTATCTGGGTATTGCCCCTGATTGCCCTGATCATCGGCGGCTGGCTGGGCTGGCGTGCCTACAGCCAGACCGGTATCGAGATCCAGTTGCGCTTTGAAAGCGGCGAGGGGATCCAGGCCAACAAGACTGAAGTGGTCTACAAGGGCATGCCCGTAGGTAAGGTCAAGACCCTGGCTCTGGACGATGAGGGCAACTCCAAGGGAGTGATTGCCACGGTCGAGATGAACAAGGACGTCGAACAGTACCTGAAGACCAACACCCGCTTCTGGCTGGTCAAACCCAGTGTCAGCCTGGCCGGGATCACTGGCCTGGAAACCCTGGTCTCGGGCAACTACATCGCCGTCAGCCCCGGGGATGGCGAGCCGAGTCGCAAGTTCAAGGCCCTGGCCGAAGAGCCTCCTTTATCTGATGCCAAACCGGGCCTGCACCTGACCATCAAGGCCGAGCGCCTGGGGTCGCTGAACCGTGGCAGCCCGGTGTTCTACAAGCAGATCCAGGTTGGCCAGATCAAGAGCTTCCTGCTCTCCGAAGACCAGAACACGGTAGAGCTCAAGGTCTATATCGAGCCCACCTATGCCAATCTGGTGCGCAAACACACACGTTTCTGGAACGCCAGCGGCATCAGCATCGACGCCAACCTGTCGGGGGTAAAAGTACGCAGCGAGTCCCTGTCCAGCATCGTCGCCGGGGGGATCGCCTTTGCCACGCCGGAGAATCGCAAGGACAGCCCGCCCACCGACCCAAGCCTGCCGTTCCGTCTGTATGAGGACTTCGACGCCGCCCAGGCCGGGATCCGGGTCAAGGTCAAGCTCACCGATTTCGAAGGCCTGCAGGCCGGGCGCACCCCGGTGATGTACAAGGGCATCCAGGTGGGTAGCCTGAAGGCCCTGAAGGTCGACTCCGACCTGAGCAGCGCCACCGCCGAGCTGACTCTCGATCCCCTGGCCGAGGATTACCTGGTCCAGGGCACCCAGTTCTGGACCGTCAAGCCTTCGATCTCCCTGGCCGGCATCACCGGTCTTGAGGCCCTGGTCAAGGGTAACTACATCGCTATCCGTCCCGGCGACAAGGGCGCCGCGCCCCAGCGCGAGTTCGAGGCCCGGGCCAAGGCCCCGCCGCTGGACCTGCGTGCGCCCGGCCTGCACATGGTGCTGTTCACCGACAACCTGGGGTCCCTGGATGTCGGCAGCCCGATTCTCTATAAACAGGTCAAGGTCGGGTCGGTGCAGAGCTACCAGTTCTCCCACACCCGCAAGCAACTGGTGATCGGCGTCCACATCGAGAAGGAATATGAAGGCCTGGTCAACGGTTCGACGCGCTTCTGGAACGTCAGTGGCATCACCCTGACCGGGGGCCTGAGCGGTGGTATCCAGATCAAGAGCGAGTCGCTGCAAAGCCTGATGGCGGGTGGCATCGCCTTCGAGACCCCGCTGCCCAACGTGCCGCTGAAAAAGCGCATTCCACGTTTCCGCCTGTTCGCCAACCAGGAGGAGGCGGCGCAGCGCGGCACCCTGGTGAGCATCAAGGTTGATCGCGCCGACGGCTTGCGGGCCGGTACGCCTGTACGCTTCAAGGGCCTGGACGTGGGCAAGCTGGAAGAAGTGACCCTCAGCGCCGACATGCAATCGGTCATGCTCAAGGCGCGGATCACCGAAGTGCCCGAGCGCATCGCCCGGGTCGGCAGCCAGTTCTGGGTGGTCAAGCCGGAGTTGGGCCTGATGAAGACCTCGAACCTGGAAACCCTGGTCACCGGCCAATACATCGAGGTCCAGCCTGCGACGAAGAGCCAGGGCGTGCAGACCAGTTTTGTCGCCTTGCCGCAACCGCCGGAAGCCAGCGTTCAGGAAGCCGGCCTGAGCCTGGTGTTGAGCGCTGCTCGGCGTGGCTCGCTGAAAGTCGGAGTGCCGGTAACCTACCGCGAAGTGGCGGTGGGCAAGGTGACCGGTTACGAGCTGGGCCAGACGGCCGATCGGGTACTGATCCACATCCTCATCGAACCCAAGTACGCACCGCTGGTTCGCAGTGGTACGCGCTTCTGGAACAGCAGTGGATTTGGTGTCGACTTCGGCCTGTTCAAAGGGGCGACGGTGCGTACCGAATCCCTGGAGACCCTGATCCAGGGGGGGATTGCCTTCGCGACGCCGGATGGCGAGCGCATGGGCAACCCGGCGCGGCCTCAGCAGACCTTCCCGTTGTTCGACAAGTTCGAAGAGGAATGGCTGACCTGGGCACCGAAGATCCCCCTGGGCAAATAACCTTCTTGTAGGAGCCGGCTTGCCGGCGAAGAGGCCCTCAGCCCTGCGTCGCGCCAGAGGACGCCTTCGCTGGCAAGCCAGCTCCTACAGCAGCCTTCCCATAAAAAAGGCCGCGCTCGGAAGAGCGCGGCCTTTTTCGTTGCAGCGTTACGAAATCAGACTTCGTCCAGCTCCGCTTCTGCTTCCGGCTCTGCGTTCAGCACGGCCTTGACCTGATCGTGACGACGGATGAACTTCCAGTCGGCCTCGTCGATGTAGATGCCGTTCGGTCCGCTGCCACCTTCCAGGTCGATGGCCACCTGGGCCGAAACCTGGGGCTTCACACTGGCCAGGATTGGCACGAAGCCCAATTGCAGGCTGGTTTCCAGCAGCGCCGCCTGGTTGCGCTCGTCGATGTCCGCCGCCTCGTCGAGGTAATAAGGCAGGCGGATGCGCCCGGCCTGGTCGCGGTCCATCAAGTGCAGCAACAGGTACATGTTGGTCAGCGCCTTGATGGTCATGGTGGTGCCGTTGGACGCCGCGCCATCGATGTCGGTGTGGATGACCGGCTGGCCGTTGACCTTGGTGATCTCGAACGCCAGTTCGAACAGGTCCTTGAGGCCCAGCTGGTTGTGGTTGGCCGCCACCAGCCGCGCCAGGTACTCCTTGGCTTCTTCGTTCTTGTTGTCCTGCTCGGCGCTCTGGCTCAGGTCGAACACCGACAGGGTCTCGCCTTCTTCGTATTGCCCGGCGCTGTGGATGATCTGGTCGATGTGCTTGAGGGCTTCCTTGTTCGGCGCCAGGACGATGCGGAAGCTCTGCAGGTTGGACACCTGGCGCTTGTTGATCTCGCGGTTGAACAGCGCCAGTTGGTGTTCCAGGCTGTCGTAGTCGCTGCGGATATTGCGCAGGGTCCGGGCGATATCGGTGACCGCGGCGCGGCGCGCCTTGCCCAGGGTCAGGGCTTCGTCGGTGCGGTGGGCATAGGCGTTGATCAGCAGCTGCAGGCGCCGCTCTACGTCATCCTCACTGTCGAACTTGGCCACGCCCTTGAGGCGCACCTGGGCATACAGCGCCTCGATCTGCCCGTCGACCCGCTGCAAGCCCTGCCAGCTGTCCTGGTAGTCGTTGAGCAATGGCAGCAGGTTGTCCATGGAGTCGTCCACCGGGTCCATGAACGGCGTACCGAAGGGCAGGTCTGCCGGCAGCAGCTGACGGCGACGCAGAGCGTCGTCCAGGGTGCGCTGCTTGGCTTCCATGTCGGCGATCTGCCGGCCCACCAGTTGCAGCTTCGCGGACAACTGCTGGACGCGCTCGGTGAAGGCGTCGCTGGAGCGCTTGAGTTCGTCCTGGGCGGCCTCCATCTGTGCCAGCTGCTCCAGCTTCTCGCCTTCCTCGGCGCTCAGAGTCTGAGCGCGGCGGAAGTCTTCCAGGGCCTTCTGGGCATCCAGTACCTGTTGGTACAGGGCTTCGGTCTGGGTCTTGCTCGCGGCGCGGTCGGCGGCCACGGCGGCCTGGGTCTTGAGCTGCTTGAGCTCTTTTTCCAGGCGTTCTTTCTGATCCCGCAGGGCGGCGCGGTCGGCCAGGGCCTGCAAGGCTGGCGGTTCGATGTGGGAGATGTCGATCGACAGCCCCGGCACTTCGAAACGCTCGCCCTTGAAGCCGTCGAGGATCAGCTCCACCGACTTCACCCACTCGCCGTTGTCGTCCAGGGCAATGCCATGCTCGCCCAGGGGCAGGCTGAACAGCGCGCTGTTGAACAGGCGCATCAGGCGCTCCACGTCCTGCTGGGAGAACTCTTCCCGCAGGCGGGCGTAGCTGTTGTTGTCGGCATGATCGAGCTGCTGCTTCACCGACTTCAGGCGTTTTTCCAGGTCCCGCAGGCGCTCCTCCAGGTCTTCGGCGGAGAATTGCCGGGACTGGGCCAAGGCGCCGGCCAGTTCGTCGTGAGCATCCTTGGCCGCCAGCAGTTGCTGTTCCAGGACCTTGACGTCATCCACCAGGGCGAAGCGGTGCTTGAGCACCGACAGCTCACCCAGCCAGCGCTGGGTGCCGGTGATTTCCCGCTCCAGGCGCATCATTTCCTGGGTGCTGCTGCGCTGGTCGTTCTGCAGCGCGTCCTGCTCGTTGCGGTAATGCTCGGCCTGGATGGTCAGCTCTTCCTTGCGGGCGCCGGCGTAGTCCGACCAAGTGCCCAGCAGCGAGTCCAGCAACGGCGACAGGCGATGCAGTTTGCCCCGCAGAATGTCCCGCTGCTTCACGCCGTTGGCCAGGGCCTCCACCAGGGGGCCAGCGGCCACCAGGGAGTTGTAGTCCTGCTCCATGCGTCGTACGTCGCGGAAAGCTTCGTCGCACGCGGCGATGTAGTCGACGCTGCCGGAGCGCAGGCTGTGCTCGAAGGCGTCGAGGAACAGCTGCTTGAGCTTGGCCGCGGTGATTTCGCGCATGTGCAGCAGGTTGATGAACAACGCGCGGAAGGTCTTCAGGCTCTGCTCGCTGGTGGAGCGCAGCGGGATCAGGGTCAGGTCCAGGGGGATCGAGGTGTGGCCGCCCACCAGCAGGCGCCGCAGTTCATCGGGCTTGAGCTCATAGGCCTTGAGGCCCTGGCGCTCCAGGTTGGTGAACAGCTCTTTCTGCCGCAGGCAGGTGTCGTCCTTCTGGTAATGCGCCAGGTCCAGCTGGCCGGCGTAGGCGAAGAACTGGTGGCCGAAACCGCCGCCCGGGCCGCGCCCGACCACGCCGATCACATGGGGGCCGTGGGGCAGCGAGACTTCCACCAGGATGTAGCTGGTGTCGGAAGCGAAGTAGAAGCGCCGGGATTGCTCCAGGCTGTACTTGCCGAAGCTCATGTCCGACATGCGCGCCAGAATCGGGAATTGCAGGGCGTTGATCGACGCCGACTTGCCCAGGTTGTTGGCCCCGTACACCGACAGCGGCTCTTCCAGGGGGAACAGGCCGAGGCTGTAGCCGGCGGTGTTCAGTAGGGCAAAGCGGCGGATGCCGTAGCGTTCCTTGCTCATGCGTCGAGCTCCTGTTCTTCGGCGATGGCTCGGGCCAGCGCGTCTTCTTCACTTTCTTCGGACTCGTCGAATTCGCTCAGGTCCAGCGGGTCATCGGTCTGCAGCAGTTTCTCGTCGCTGTCGTTGTCCACCAGCACCGGGGTCGGCAACGGCAGCACGCTGTGCAGGCTGGCGGCCAGGTCGCGGTCCTGCTGCACCGACAGGCAGACATCGAGGAAGCGGTGCATCGGCGGCAGGAAGCGATAGATCCCCGGCTCCTCGGCGGCAAAACCCAGCTGGGTCATGCGGCGCATGATCTTCTCTTCCAGCTCTTCCTGGGTCTGCACTTCGGCCTGGATGAACAGGTCGCGGTATTTTTCCAGCAGCGACGGCAGTTCGTCGCGGCCCAGGCTGCCGCCGTCGAGCACGGCGATCGGGTCGCGGCCCTGGTCGGCCAGGTGCTCCACCAGGATGAAGGTGAACAGCGCCAGGCGCTGGGCGGTCTTGTTCACCTGGGCGGCGGCGTTGTCCGGCACGAAGTAGTAGAAGCCGCGGGTATCGCACACCAGCTCGAAGCCCAGGGCCTTGAACAGGGTGCGGTACTGGTCCTGGAAATTCGACAGTTGGGCGTACAGCTCCGGGTCGCGGCGGCTGACGTGGTAACCCTTGAACAGCTCGCGGAAGATCGGCGCCAGCTGGGACAGTTCGGAAAGATCAAGATGCATTGGCGTTGCTCGCAGAATGCTCGGCGGCGTCATCGCGGGCCGAGAGCAGGGCGAAGGAGCGCAGGCTGACCTGGTGCTCCTGGGTGTGGTAATCGCGGCGTTCGAGGCGCTCGCGCTTGAAGCGTTTTTCCCGGGACAGGCGCGAGAACCAGTACAGCAGTTCGTCGGTGGCGCCATCGGGCTCCTGGTCCAGCAGCCAGCTCATCAGGTCCGGCATCGGCAGGGCGTCTTCGCAGCGCTCGAGCATTTCCCGGACCGTACGCGGTGCCTTGGGGGCCACGCCCTTGTGGGTCTTGTGGGCCTTGGGGAAGCGCGCGGGCTTGGGTTCGAAGCGGGCCAGGGCGTAGACATAGGCTTCCACCTGGCCGGAGCTGCCGAGAAAGGTGCTTTGCGGACGGGTGAACATCGGCATCGCTGCCTGGGGCACCGCGTCGATGCCCTTGCGGCGGATGGCCGACAGGGCCAGGGCCGCGCCGCGGGTCACGGCGTTATGACGGCGCGCCTCCTCGCGCAGCGGCAGCAGCAGTTCCCGGGCATGGCGCAGGGTCAGCTGGGCGCTGGTCTGCATTTCCAGGATCCGCGCGTGGGTGCGCAGCAGCATGTCGTCGTCCACCAGGTGGCCCAGGCGCTGCTGTTCGGTGAGCATGCGCAGCAGGACGTTCTCCACCTTGCGCACGCCCTGTTCGAAGGCGCCGTCGGCGTTCACCAGCTGGATCATCGGTTCAACGTATTCGTCCCAGGTGGCCAGCACCTCGGCATAGCGCTGGCGCAGGGGGATCTGCCGGTCGCTGGTCTTGGCCCGCTCGGCCACGGCCACCAGGGCCTGTTCGTCGTTGGCGAGCTTCTTCAGGACATCGCGCACGCGCATGTCCAGCAGCCGCAGCTGGCGCGCCAGGTCGTTGCCGTCGCGCACGTCGAAGGCGTCCTGGATGTAACCGGCCAGGCGCTCGAGGTGGCGCAGGTAGGCTTCGATTTCCAGGCACAGACCCAGGCGGTGCTCACGGCGCAGGTAGGCGAGGAAGTCGTGGATCTGCGCATTGAGCTCGAAACGGTTCGGGCTTTTCGCCACCGGGACCAGGATGTCCAGGCGTATCCATACGTCCAGCAGGTGGGTGATGTCCTGGGGCGTGCTGTCCAGTTGTTGGGCAGACAGCTGTGAACGCAGTTCGGCAAGACTCAGGGTGCCTTGGTCGAAGTGCTCGCACAGCGGCTCCAGAAGTGCCCAGTGTTCGGCGAGGGCGCGCAAGACGCGCTTGGGTTCGATCATCGGAATGGCCGGCTGGTTGGCAATGAAAAGCGGCGATTGTACTGCATCAGGGGGCTGACGATTCACCCCCAGGTCCAGGTATGAGACGGACAGTCGCTTTTGTGCGCAATCAACTGCGGGCGATCTTCGGCGAAGGACGGTAGAATCCCCCACCTCAGTTATCCACAAGTGGCCGACCTTTGCTTATCGAGTCCCGTCGTCGCGCTTATCTGTCCGCCATGCAGGTGGTCAGTTGGCTGCCGCGCAGCGAATTGCCCTTTGCCGCCCCTTCGCGCCCCGAGTTGCTGGCCCTGCCGGAACCGGACGTGGAGGCGCCGCCTGCCCCTGTGGTCGAGGCCAAGGCCCCCGCGGCGCCGGTGGCAAGGAACGTCGAACGGCCGAAGATCGAGGTGCCGCGCCCCTCCACCGCCCCTGCGCGCCCAGCCAGCAAGGCGCCGATCGAGGGCGAAGAGGCCCCGGCCCCGGTGGTCAAGGCCCCGGTGGTACCGCCGCCGCGTTTTGCCCTGCAGTTGCTGCGGGCCGGCCGTTGCCTGCTGCTGGTGGAGTTACCCACAGGCGAAGCCTTCCAGAGCCGCGACCCGGCCTACCTGTTACTCAAGGACATGCTGCGCGCCGCCGGCCTGCCAGACAGCCCGCAGATCCTCGCCGAGCCGGTGCGCTGGCCGATGCTGACCCGGGGCAACCTGGACCAGGGCCCCGAGGCTGCGCGGGATTTCGTCCAGGCCTTTGTCGGCGTGCGGATCGAGCAGGAACCCTGTGTCTGTCTGTGGCTGATCGGCCTGCCGGCGGTGCGATTTGCCGGCGAGGCGAATGCCGAATCCTACAACCGCGAACTCCAGGTCGAAGGCCTGGGTTCGGCCTGGGCCCTGCCTGGCCTGGAACTATTGATGGAAGAGCCACAGCGTAAGGCTGATGTCTGGCAAGCCATGCGTCGCTTGATGACGCGCTGGAAAAGCACTGATGAGCAAAATGACCAATGAGTGACGCGTTGACCTTCCGCCTGGCCACCGAAGCGGACCTGGATAGCATCCTGAAAATCGAATATGCGGCGTTCAGCCACCCCTGGACCCGGGGCATTTTCATGGATGCCTTCAAGTCCTACGAGGTCTGGCTGATGTTCGAAGGCAGCCAGCAAGTGGGCCACGGGGTGATCCAGGTGATCATCGACGAAGCGCATCTGCTGAACATCACCGTCAAGCCGGAAAGCCAGGGCCGCGGCCTGGGCCTGCGGTTGCTGGAAGAGCTGATGAAGCGCGCCTACCAGAAGGACGCCCGGGAGTGTTTCCTGGAAGTGCGCTCCAGCAATCAGACCGCCTATCGGTTATACGAGCGTTATGGCTTCAATGAAGTGGGGCGCCGCCGCGACTACTACCCGGCGGTAGGCGGTCGCGAAGACGCCCTGGTCATGGCCTGCACGCTGGTCGACTGAGCCTTTAACCGCACGCGGGCCGCTGCAGGACCTGGCTTGCCAGCGAAGGCGCCATTCGGGGCGATGCACGGCTTGAGGGCCTCTTCGCCGGCAAGCCGGCTCCTGCGGGAGAGCGCGTCATTGAATGCGGTGCAGGGCTCAGGGCTTGCCGTCCAGCGGGTCGCGGCGGGCCAGTTCGGCTTCATCCAGGCCATTGCCGCCACCAATGTTCTCTTCTTCGACAATACTCAGGTCCCAGTCGGCCGGTTTGTCGGCACCGGCCTCATGGGCGGAGCGGGCACCGTCTTCGCGGATCAGGGTTTCCGGGCTCAGGTCATCATCGCTTGCACCGTCGTCCGTGACGCGGTTGCTGGCGCGGGCGGCGGGTTCGTCGTCATCGAAATGCAGCTCCTCCATGGAGCCCATGCGGTCCTGATCGTCGTCGATGGGTTCGGGCTGGGGGGCGTTGTAGGGGCGTCGTGATTCGTTCATGGCGATTACTCATACTTCGGGACTGGATAAAGGGTGGACCCTTGCACGCCCCTGAAGATTCCCCCGCAAGGGATGGCCGGTATCTGTAGCAATAGGCGTGACCTCTACGGGCGGCCGTCTGTCAAAGCAGCGCATCATTCTTGAGGCTTCACAGCATGAACGAACTACAAGATCTGATTGATAACAACGAGCGTTGGGCCGAAGCGATCAAGCAGGAAGATCCGGACTTCTTCTCCAAACTGGCTCGCCAGCAGACCCCGGAATACCTGTGGATCGGCTGTTCGGACGCGCGGGTGCCGGCCAACGAGATCGTCGGCATGCTGCCGGGCGATCTGTTCGTGCACCGCAACGTGGCCAACGTGGTACTGCACACCGACCTCAATTGCCTGTCGGTGATCCAGTACGCGGTGGATGTACTCAAGGTCAAGCACATCCTGGTTACCGGCCACTACGGCTGTGGCGGCGTGCGCGCCTCTATGCAGGATCGCCAGCTGGGCCTGATCGACGGCTGGCTGCGTTCGATCCGCGACCTGTACTACGAGCACCGTGAAGCGCTGGGGCAGTTGCCCACGGAAGAAGAGCGGGTCGACCGTCTGTGCGAACTGAACGTGATCCAGCAGGTGGCCAACGTCGGCCATACCAGCATCGTGCAGAACGCCTGGCATCGCGGGCAGAGCCTGTCGATCCACGGTTGCATCTATGGCATCAAGGACGGTCGCTGGAAGAGCCTGAATGCCACCATCAGCGGCTTCGAGCAGTTGCCGCCGCAGTATCGGCTGCGTCCGGTGGGCGCGGTCTGATCGTCGCTGGCCGCAGGCGGCGATAGAGCGCAGGCTTGCGGGCTCTGTCAGAGCACCGCGACCCTGCGGGTCGATCGCAGCCTGCGGCAGCGGCTACAGGTTGAGGGGCCGGCTCAGAGGTGCGGTACCTCGGTGCTTGGCGCCGGTGCCGGGGCCTTGAGCTGGTTGAGCTGGGTCTTGACCGGTGCACTGGTGCATTTGGCCGCGGCTTGCTGCTCGCTCAGCTTGCGCACCGAGGTGTAGAACAGCTCGCAGGTCTGCACTTTCTGCGTCACCTGCCAGGTCTGGGTGCAACTGCTCAGCAGCGTACTGGGATCGGTTCCCGGCTTACTGCCCATGCCGGCCTGCCAGCAGGCCGCGCTCAGGTCCTGGCCCATCACTTTCAACCCCGCGGCATCGGCCTTGGCCTGGTCATCGTCGTAGTTCGCCGGGTCTGCCGCGTACCAGATATAGCTCGGGTGGTTGGAGCCCAGCACCGGCACCTTGACCCCCTCGCTGGGGCTGATCTGTGCCAGGCCCAGCACATTCACCGTGACCCCGTACTGCTGCTTGAGCCAATTGCGCACCGGTGCGCCGAAGGCCACCATCGGCAGGGCCGCGCCGCTGGTGCTCTGGCTGACCTGCCTGACCATGCTGGTCTGGTAGCTGTTGAAGTAGCTGTAGACCCCCTCCAGGTCCTTGCCGGCACTCGATGGCGCGGCAATCGGCGCGATGTCGACGATGGTCTGGTAGGCCGGGGTCTGCTCGGCGGCGATGCCGTTGGCCGTCAACAGGGTTGCCCAGCGGTCGGTGGTGGCCGACTCCAGATAGTCCTGGGCCTGGGTCAATGAATAGTCCGGCGGGAAGTGCAGCAGCTCGACGCTCTTGCGGTTTTCCAGGGCCATGCCCAGGGGCAGGAACAGGTACCAGCTGTAGGCCCATTTGCCATCGGCATTGAGCTGGCTGGCGCCCTTGTAGGCCAGGTCGCCGGCATCCAGCAGGGCACTCAGGGGCTTGTCGTAGCCGTCCGGCACACCGCTGATGGAGGCCAGGACCTTGTCGCCGGTGGTCTTGACACTGACTTTTGCAGCGCTGTAGCCGTCACGCTGCACGCTCTGGGTCAGGTAGTGAGCCACCGTCTCCTCCAGGGTCCAGTTGCGATAGCAGATCACGTTGCAGTTGTTGGGGTAGGCGAAGAGTTGGGTGACGCGCTGGGGGCTGCCCAGATCGACTTCGACATCGGCCTGTGCCGTCGCGCTCAGGGCAGCAGCGGTCAGCGCCAGGGTCATTCCTGCGAATTTGAACATGCTCAGATCCTTTTCAGCGTGAACCCCTTCGAAGGGGGGAAGGACATACTGAAACAGCACCGAGCGGAGAAACAGCCGGGAGTGAAAAAATATCCATTGCCCCGGCCGCGCAGGGTTCAACCAGGCATGAGGCGCGTCCAGGGAAACCCCGGGGCATGGAGCTGACAGACCCGGATGACCACGATCATGACGACCAGATAGATCGGCTGCCAGGGGCTGAAGTGATTCCAGTGCAAGGCGCCCAGCCAGGGGCTGCGGGCACAGAAATCCGGGTCCGGCTGGCCGATGCGCCGCGAATGCAGCAGGCCGATCAGCACAAAGCCCAGGTAGGCCAGTATCCCCAGGGCCCCCAGCCAATAGCCGAACAGGCCCAGCATGACCGCTTGCGGCACCCCGTGGCGCAGCACCAGCCAGTGCTGGTGCGGATTCAGGCGCTTGGGCACCAGGCGCTCGCTCAACCACAGGTCGATGGCCAGCAGGCGGGCGATCGCAGGGGCCCAGGTGTTGAGCAGGATCAGCCCGAAAATCGCCAGGACACCCCCACAGAACAGCCCCATCATCACTGCAAGTTCTTTGCTGTGTTGGGGCTTGTTCATGAAGTACAGGCTCAGGGCCAACCCCATGGCGACCCCTGACCTGATCCAGCTGTCCACGCCCTGCGGACGCGGCATCAGGTTCTGCCAGAAAAACACATCGCTGCGAGGCAGCCGCTCCAGCAGCGCCGGGAAACGCGAGGCCAGGGTCTGCGACAGCTCCATGCAGGCCTGCCAATGTTCGTCTTCGAAGTGCCGGGTCAGGGCGACCTGGCGACGTCGGGGCATGGGGTTCAGCAGCAGGCGAGCCGCGGCAACGTCCGGCGTCGCTTCGCCGGGTTCCCCGGCCTTGGCCAGCAGCTCCTGATAGAAGGCCTCCTGCTGGCAGCGCTCGATCAGCGACTGCCAGAGCCACGCCGGTTCAGGGGTGTTGCCACGGCTTTCGTCCCAGCCGAACAACTGGCATACCCGATCGAACAAGGGTACCTGCCAGGCTTGCTGCTGCAGTAACTGCAGCATTTCATGCTGCCAGTTCTGGCGATGATCGAAGATCCGCAGCCAGGGTTGTGCGCAGTAGCTCGTCAGACGTTCGAGGAAGGCCCGCTCCTGGCCGGCTTGCAGCAACGCTTCCAGCGTCCGGCGGTATTCCTGCAATAGCGTCTTGACCAGGAATGCCTCTTGCCAGGCCTCCATGGGCGGTTGTTGCCAGGGTGTCAGCCAGTCCAGATGCTCGGCGGCCCAGCCGATGATCGCGGCGTATTGCTCGGGGTGGGCGCAGCACGCCACCAGCAGGCGCTGCAGGAAATCGTTCTCGCAACCCTCCTGCCGAGCCTGTTGCCAGCGCTCTGGCAGGTTCTCGACGCTCAGCCCCTTGAGCAGCGGCAATGCGCTAGTGGCTGGAGCGGGTAGGGGGGCGGGATCCTGCGGGGCGGGCGGGACCCAGTCCGCCAGCGGTTCGACGGACAGCGGGACGTCTTCAAGCAGGCTGGCCCATTGCTGGGCCTGGGAAGGGCCCCTCGGCGTTGGCCGCGGGGCGGCCGCGTCCATCTCTATCAGGCCCGACCAGGCCTGCAGGTTGTCCGGGGGCGGTGCCTTCGTGGAGACGGCCTGGATCACCGCGACTTCATCCGCGATCTCTTCCCGCCAGCGGGCCAGTTGCAGCGCCCGCTCATAGGCTTCACGCAGGCGCTGGAAGCCTTCGGCATCCTCGTCCGGACGGGTGATCTTCAACTGCCGGGCATAGCTGCGCTTGATGCTGCGTTCGTCGGCGTCCTCGGGCAACTCCAGCAGGGACCAGCAATCCATGTTGCCGCTCCTCAGTGCCAGTGGCCGTTTTCCAGGTGTTGCAGCTGTTCACTGAGCTGGCTGCGCACTTCGCGGATCTTGCGCTCGTCCTGGGTTTCCAGCACTTGCTGGAATTGCCCGGCCCAATAGCCGATCTGTTCGCGCAACTCCCCCAGGCTCTCCTGATACAGGCGTTCCAGTCGGGCGCTGAGTAGCGTGTTGACCTGCTGGTCGCGGGGGTGAATCTTCAATTGCGCCAGGGCCTTGAGGCGCTCCTGGATTTCTTCCGGAGTCAGCACGCCGGGGTTGTTTTCGATCACCAGGGAATGGCTTTCCCCGGTCAGCGGGATGCTCACCTGGGCTTCCAGCAGGCCGTTGATGTCGTAGGTGAAGCGCACGTCCAGCGAGACTTCGCCGGCGGGGCGCTTGGGCACGCGCATTTCCAGCTGGCCCAGGGCGACGTTGTCGCGCACCAGGCGGCTTTCGCCCTGGAAGATCTTCAGCAGCACCTGCTCCTGGTTGTCATGCAAGGTCTGCACGGTCTTGACCCGGCTTACCGGCACCACGCTGTTGCGCTCGATGATCGGCAGGTAGTGCCCGCTCTCGATCTGGTTGCCGTATTGCTGGGAGGTCTCGATCCCCAGGGTGTAGGAGCAGACGTCGGTCAGCACCACTTCTTCCAGGGCCGCCGAGCGTGCCTTGAGGGCCGCCTGGACCGCCGCGCCCTGGGCCACCACCTGGTCGGGATCGAGGCTGATGGAGGGAAAGCGCCCGAACAGCCCGGCCGCCAGCTTGCGCACCAGGGGCATGCGGGTGGCGCCGCCCACCAGGAGGATTTCATCCAGGTCGCTGACGCGGATCCGTGCATCGCGCAGGGCGCGTTCGATGGGCGCCCGCAGGCGTTCCAGCAGCGGCGCATAGAGGCTGGCCAGTTGCGCCTGGGTGATGGTCTGGGTCCATTGCCGGCCATCGACCCGCAGGCTGAATTCGGCACTGGGCTCCTGGCCGAGGGCGCGGCGCACGCGCTCGGCTTCCCGGCGCAGTGCCTGGAGCACGCTCTGGCGTTCGGGAAAGCCCGCGGCCTGGGCCTGCTGTTCGAGGAAGTGTTCCAGCAGCAGGTTGTCGAAGTCCTCGCCGCCGAGGAAGTTGTCGCCGGCGCTGGCGCGGACTTCCATGACCCCGTCGAACAGCTCCAGGATCGACACGTCGAAGGTGCCGCCACCGAGGTCGAAGACCAGGAACGAGGTTTCCCGGTCACGCTGGTGCAGGCCGTAGGCCAGGGCTGCGGCGGTGGGTTCGTTGATCAGTTTTTCCACCTTGAGCCCGGCCAGTTCGCCGGCAATCCGCGTGGCCTTGCGCTGGGCATCGCTGAAGTAGGCTGGCACGCTGATCACCGCTTCCTCCACCGGTTCGCCATAGGCCCGCTCAACGTCTTCCTTGAGGCTCTTGAGCACCAGGGCCGAGAGTTCTTCGGGGCGGTAGGTACGTTCCCCCAGGCGCACTTCGGTGGCGCTGCCCATATAGCGCTTGAACAGCGCCGTGGTGAGCTGCGGGTGCGTGTGCAGGCGCTCCCTGGCGGCTTGCCCCACCAGGATCCGGCCTTCGTCGTCCAGGCCCACCACGCTGGGGGTGAGCAGTTCGCCCAGGGCATTGGGCACCAGCTCGCTGGCGGTTTCGCGCCAGACCGCGACCAGGCTGTTGGTGGTCCCCAGGTCGATACCTACGATCATGACGACGAACTCCCTTTCCAATCGGAAAACAGATGAAACAAATAGGTGGCGCGCAGGATATTACCCGCCGGGTGGATGGGTAAAGTGGGTGATGTTATATGGCTATCATTTGTGCCGGTGCCGCAGAACCGAAGCCGGGCTTGGGTTTCGGTTCTGCGGTGGCAGGTGGGCCCGTTGCGGGCCCGGCCGGGGTCAGGCCGTGAAGTGCAGGGCGTTGGTCAGGTCGCCCATGGGCTTCTGGCCCCGGGCGATCATGGCCTGGTCACGTTCCTTGATGCCGTCCAGGGTTTCCAGCTGGAACACCCGGGTGATCAGCCGCAGGATCGAGGCGGTGTCGTAGACCGTGTGGTCCACCGTGCCCTTGCGGGCGAACGGCGATACCACCAGCGCCGGAATCCGCGTGCCCGGGCCCCAGCGGTCGCCCTGGGGCGGCGCCACGTGGTCCCACCAGCCGCCGTTTTCGTCAACGGTGACGATCACCACCATGTTTTTCCACTGCGGGCTTTCCCGCAGCACTTTCAATGCCCGGTCGATATGCCGGTCGCCGGCGGCCACATCGGCATAGCCGGCGTGCAGGTTGAGGTTGCCCTGGGGCTTGTAGAAGGTCACCGCCGGCAGCTTGCCAGCCTCGGCATCGGCGAAGAACTTGTTGGTGCTCGACTCATCGCCCAGGCCGCCGTCGCGCAGGCGCTTGGCCCGTTCGGCGGGGTTTTCCGGGCCCTGGCGCACGAAGTAGTTGAAGGGCTGGTGGTGGTACTGGAAGTTGGGGATCTTGGGAATCCCGCCGGAATCCTTGAACTGCTCCAGGGTCGCCTGCCAGGCGCCGCCGTACCAGGCCCAGTCGACGTTCTTCTTCGACAGCTTGTCGCCGATGTGTTCGTGGGTTTGAGGCACCAGTACGCTGGGCAGGTCCGGCTTGGCGTAGTCCGGGCGCTCCGGGTCGCGGATCCAGGTCGGCCAGTAGGGCGGGGCCATGGTATTGACCGCGTAACCGTCCGGGGTCAGGGCGCTGGGACCGAACTGCGGAGCGCCGTCCATGGCACTGGCCGGGGACTTGTCCAGGGGCTTGAGGCGGGTGCCCTTGGGGTCGTCGCCCTGCAGGGTGGCGATCTGCGACTTGGCCACCGAGTTGGCGGCATCGGGGTAGAACGGCACCTTGGCGCTGATCAGGTACTGGTGGTTGAGGAACGAGCCACCGAATGCCCCCTGGAAGAAGTTGTCGCAGAGCACGAACTCCCGAGCCACGTCCCACAGGCGCAGGGAGTAGCGGGTCTGGGCGTAGTGGCCCATGGTCAGGGCGCCGGAGTCGGCCCAGGCCACGAAGCTGTCGTTCTTGCCGCCGTTGATCTGCATCTGGTTCTGGTAGAACACGTGCCACAGGTCGCGGGTCACCAGGCCCAGGGGCAGGTCCTCGCCACTGGGCCCCTTGAGGGCGAAGGGGGCATTGGGCAGGTTTTCCTGGAACTGGGTTTCCACCGGGTAGGTGATGCCGTCCAGGGTCTGCGGGCCCACCTGGAGAATGCCGCCCCAGATCGGCGGCAGTTTCTGCAACAGGTTGCCGTCGCGGTCGCGCTGCTGGAAGTCTTCGGGCTTGAGGGCCGAGAGCGGTTTCTCCACCCCGGGAAAGTTGGCGAACAGGTTGTTGAAGCTGCGGTTCTCGGCGAACAGTACCACTACGTTTTTCACCTGCTCCTGCAGCGCCTTGTCCAGTTCGGCCGGGGACAAGGGGCGTTCCACCGGCGGTTTGCCTCCTGGCTCGCCGGGCTGGCCGCAGGCGCTCAGGGTGGCGCCGACCCCCAGAACCGCAACGCCGCCTAGGAAGCGGCGGCGGCTGGTATCGGCAGGCTGGTCGGTGGCGGATTCGGGGGTGTCGCGCAGGTCGGTATCGTCGCTCATGTCGGCTCCTTGCTCGGCTCTCTGAGGATTCGTTACAAAGTATTTCGGTCGCACGGTAACAACCGAATATGACGCAAAGGCTACAGGAATGCGGCAAGGCCTGGCTGTCTGGGCCCTGGATAAATCTGCGATTGGGCCGGCGGGCCGTTATCCACAGGCCCGCTGTGCAGCGGGCCTGTGGCTCTGTCAGGGAATGACCGGCGGCAGGTAGGACAGGGTGGTCCCCAGGGCCCAGAGCAGCACCAGCACCAGGGGCGCATGCACCAGCAACTGGACAAAGGAGAAGCCGATCAGGTCCCGGGCCTTCAAGCCCAGCACCCCCAGCAGCGGCAGCATGTAGAAGGGGTTGATCAGGTTCGGCAGGGCCTCGGCGGCGTTGTAGATCTGTACCGCCCAGCCCAGGTGGTACTGCAGGTCATTGGCCACCTGCATCACGTAGGGCGCCTCGATGATCCACTTGCCGCCGCCCGAAGGAATGAAGAAGCCCAGCACCGCCGAGTACAGCCCCATCAGCAGCGCGTAGGTGTCGTGGGAAGCGATCTGCACGAAGAAGGTCGAGATGTGGTGGGCCAGGGTCTGGCCATCCACGCCCTTGACCACGGTCATCAGCGCGGCGATCGAACCGTACAGCGGGAACTGGATCAGCACCCCGGTGGTGGTGGGCACTGCCCGGGCCACGGCATCGAGGAAGCTGCGCGGGCGCCAGTGCAGCAGGGCGCCGGCCATCAGGAACAGGAAGTTGTAGGTGTTGAGCCCGGAGATCGCGGTGATCGCCGGTTTGGTGGCGAACTCGTGATACAGCCAGCCGGCCGCCAGCAGCGCCAGGAGAAGGGTCAGCAGCGGGCTGTATTCCAGCCATTCGCCAGGGCGGGTCCGGGGTTGCGGCTTGGGCATGCTGAAGCTCGGGTCGACCCCGCAGGCCTGGGCATCCCGGGCGCTGCCGGGGCCGGGCGCCGTGGCGTAGGCGACGATCAGCGAGACCACCACCAGGGCCAGCAGCAGGACGCCGGATTGCCAGAGAAAGATGGTCTGGGTGAAGGGAATGACCCCGGTGATGGCCAGGATCGACGGTGGCAGGCTGCCGGGGTTGGCCTGCAACTGCGCCGCCGAAGACGACAGCCCCAGGGCCCAGACCGCGCCCAGGCCCAGGTAGGCGGCAGCGCCGGCGGCGCGGTAGTCCATGCGCAGTTCGGTACGCCGGGCCAGGGCCCGCACCAGCAGGCCACCGAACACCAGGGACAGGCCCCAGTTGAGCAGGGAGGCGACCATGGAAATCAGCGCCACCCAGGCCACCGCCGAGCGGCCGTTCCTGGGAATGCGCGCCAGCTTGTCGATCAGCTTCACCGCCGGCGGCGAGCTGGCGACCACATAGCCGCCAATGACCACGAAGGCCATCTGCATGGTGAAGGGGATCAGGCTCCAGAAGCCGTCGCCAAACGCCATGGCGGCATCGGTGGGCTTGGCGCCCATGGCCAGCGTGGCCAGGGCAACGATGATCACCGCCAGCGCGGCGAACACCCAGGAGTCGGGAAACCAGCGTTCGGCCCAGTTCGAGCAGCGCAGGGCAAAGCGGGCGGAGCGGCTATCTTGAATATCAGCGGCCACGTGAGTACCTCGGATTTCTTATGTTTATAAGGAGGTCGGCCGCCCCAGGCAGAGGCGGCCGAGAACTGTGCAAGAATGCGGCAATTGCCACGGACTGCAAAGGATCTCAACGCCCATGTCATTTTCCCCCGAAGAACGCGCCGCACTGCTCAAGGTCAAGGGTGTCGGTTCTACCGTGGTCGCTCGCCTGGAACAACTGGGCATCACTTCCCTGGCCCAGCTGGCCGCCGCCGATGCCCTGCACATCGTCACCCAGGCTTCGGCCCTGGTGGGTTCCAGTTGCTGGAAGAACAGCCCCCAGGCCCGCGCGGCGATCCAGGCGGCGATCGCCATGGCCAAAGGCAACTGAAGCGGTGCAGCGCCACCCGTCTTTCGCCTATCAGGCGGTCTACCGCTACCTGTCGCAGTGGATCGACAACGCCGCCAGCGATCAGGAGCAACGCCTGCCGTCATTGCGCGAACTGGCGCAGCGGCTGAAGGTTTCCCTGTCCACCATCAAGTACGCCTACGCTCTGCTGGAAGACGAGGGGCGCATCTGTTCGCGGCCGCGCCAGGGCTATTTCACCCGGGCCCTGGCCGCCGCGACCGTGCCCGAGGCCGGTGAGGATCTGCTCGACAACCTCTATGCCCAGGCCCGCCTGCCGGGGCGCCTGGCGCTGTGCAGCGATGCGCCGGCGATGCTGCTGTCGCTGGAGCAACCCTTGCTGATGACCGAGCGCGAACTGGCCCGCCAGTACCCGCGCAACCAGGCACCGCTGTACCAGCCCCTGGGCGAGCAGGAGCTGCGCAGCGAACTGGCCCGGCGCTACACCTGCTCCAGCCGCGACTACTGGCAGGCCGACCAGGTGTTCCTGGGGGCCGATCTGCACAGCGTGGTGGAGTTGGCGTTGCGAGCGCTGGACCTGGACGGCGGCGTGGTGCTGGTGGAGTCCCCGTGTTCCTGGGCGATCCTGCGCCAGTTGCGGGCGGCGCGCCTGCGGATTATCGAGCTGCCCCTGGATGCCGGCGGGCGCTTCGATCTGCAGCAGGTGCAAGCGCTGCTTCAGCGCGAGCCGGTGCGCCTGGCGGTGTTCTCCTCGACGGTGAACATCCCCCACGGCAGCCTGATGCCCGCCGCCGACAAGCAGCAGCTGTGCCGCTGGTTCGCCGAGCGGGGGATCTGGCTGCTGGAGAACGACAGCTACGGAGCATTCAGCTTCGTGCCCGGCGCTGCTCGCTATCGGGATTTCGCCGATCCCGAGCGCCTGCTGGTGTTCGCCAGCCTGGACAAGGCCATCGGCGCCGAGGCGCCCTTGAGCTACGTGCTGAGCCGCAGCCTGGGCCCGGCCTTGCAGCGCCAGTGCCTGGAGCGGCGCTTTCGCCTGTCGCCGATCCGCCAGAAGGCCGTGGCCCGGCTCTTGAGTTCCGGTCGCGTAGACCAGCACGTGCTGAAACTGCGGGGCATGCTGCAACAGCGAATGAAGCAGTTGCAGCAACTGCTGGACGAGCAGGCCGGCGGGCTGTTGCATGCGCCGCTTGCCGCCGGCGGCGCGACCTTGTGGGTCGAAGCCAGGCGCCCGGTGCCGATGACCCGGGTCTACGAGCGCCTGCTGGCCGACGGCATCGTCATCGCCCCGGGGGCGATCTTCAGCCAGCAGGGCTTGTGGCAGCAGCACCTGCGCCTGAGCTTCACCCTGGACTGGAGCAAGGATATCCAGGGCGCCCTCGGGCTGTTGGCGCGGGCGGTGAGTCAGGCCTCCTGAACCACCCCATAACAATGCTGCAACTGCGGAAAGGCCTGCTCCCGAACCTCTGCGGCGAAGCGTTCGCAGGCCTGGCTGATCAGGGCGCCGGCATCGGCGTATTGCTTGACGAAACGCGGCACCTGGGGCCCGCCCAGCCCCAGCAGGTCTTCGGTCACCAGTACCTGGCCGTCGCAGGCCGGGGAGGCGCCGATGCCAATGGTCGGCATCGGCGAGAAGTCGCTGATGCGCCGCGCCAGGGGCTCCGCAACCCCTTCCAGCAACAGGCTGAAGGCGCCGGCCTCGAGGTGGGCCCGGGCATCTTCCTCGATCTTGCGGGCCGCCTCGCTGTCGAGCCCCTGGGCCTTGAACCCGCCCATCTGGTTGACGAACTGCGGCATCAGGCCGATATGCGCCATCACCGGAATGCCCCGCTGCACCAGGAACTCCACGGTGGGCGCCAGGGCCCGGCCGCCCTCCAGCTTGAGGGCGGCGCAACCGGTGCGGGCCATCACCTCGGCGCAATTGCGGTAGGCCTGTTGCGGGGATTCCTGGTAGCTGCCGAAGGGCATGTCGGCAATCACGCAGGCCAGGCGGCTGCCGGCCACCACCGCGCGGGTGTGGGCGATGATTTCCGCCAGGCTCATGTCCAGGGTCGAGGTGCGCCCGTAACCGACCATGGCGGTGGAATCACCGATCAGGATGAAATCCACGAAGGGGTCCATCAGCCGCGCCATGTGGCTGGTATAGGCGGTGAGGGAAACGATCTTCTGCCGGCCTTTCATGGCCACCAGTTGCGGGACGCTCAGGCGCTGGGTGCGGGTATGGCTGCTCATGACGACTTTCCTGATTCTGCTTGGGTGGGAAAGTGCCCGATTATTGGCCTGGCGCGCGGCCGTTCAAGGTACAGAAAACCCCGGAAAACCAACCCAGGGCCGGGAACGGGTTGTTCCCCGGATCTTTTGCGTAGACCATGAGCGCCTTTGCTTTGTGCTGCCATCGAGTTGCTTTATGACCCCTTCCACTGAGTCGTCGCCGGCGCGCTTTTCCCGCTCCGACTACAAGACCCTGGGCCTGGCCGCCCTGGGTGGTGCCCTGGAAATCTACGACTTCATCATCTTCGTATTTTTCGCCCTGACCCTGAGCCAGCTGTTCTTTCCCCCGGAAATGCCCGAATGGCTGCGCCTGTTGCAGAGCTTCGGGATCTTCGTCACCGGCTACCTGGCCCGGCCCCTGGGCGGCATCCTCATGGCCCATTTCGCCGACCGCCTGGGGCGCAAGAAGGTCTTCAGCCTGAGCATCCTGATGATGGCGCTGCCTTGCCTGCTGATCGGCATCATGCCGACCTATGCCCAGATCGGTTATTTCGCGCCCTTGCTGCTGCTGGCGCTGCGGGTGCTGCAAGGTGCCGCCGTGGGCGGTGAAGTGCCCAGCGCCTGGGTATTCGTCGCCGAGCACGCGCCGCGGGCCCATCGCGGTTATGCCCTGGGCTTTCTCCAGGCCGGACTGACCTTCGGCTACCTGCTGGGCGCCCTGACCGCGACCCTGCTGGCGCGGGTCTTCAGCCCCGAGGAAATCCTCGACCACGCCTGGCGCTATCCCTTCCTGCTGGGCGGCGTGTTCGGCGTGATCGGCGTCTGGCTGCGCCGCTGGTTGAGCGAAACCCCGGTGTTCGTGGCGCTGCAGCACCAGCGCGATGCCGCCGCCGAACTGCCCCTGCGCACCGTGTTGCGGGAACACCGGCTGGCGATCCTGCCGGCGCTGATCCTCACCTGCGTGCTGACCTCGGCGGTGGTGGTGTTCGTGGTCATCACCCCGACCATGATGCAAAAAAGCTTCGGCATGAGCGCCAGCCACACTTTTGCCCTGAGCAGCCTAGGGATTGTCTTTCTCAACATTGGTTGCGTGCTGGCGGGGCTGGTCGTCGACCGCCTCGGTGCCTGGCGCACGGTGATGCTCTATAGCCTGCTGCTGCCACTGGGCATCGCCGTGCTCTATGGCTGCCTGATCAGCGGCGGCGCCTGGATCGGCCTGGCCTATGCCATCGCCGGCCTGGGCTGCGGCGTGGTGGGGGCGGTGCCGTCGGTGATGGTGGGCCTGTTTCCGGCGCGGATTCGCGTGTCGGGGATCTCCTTCACCTACAACATCGCTTATGCCCTCTGGGCCAGTACCACGCCGTTGCTGCTGATCGCCCTGATGCCCTGGAGCCCCTGGATCTGCGTGATCTACTGCGCAGTGATGGGAGCGGTGGGGGTCGTCAGCGCCGGTTACTTCGGCGGCCGTGTGGGTGAGGAAGGGCCTGCGGCAGCGAGAGAAAGCTGCATGGCTGACCAACGCTAGGACTTTTCTTCGGCTTGCTGTGATTCAGCGAAGCGGCGAGCTAGAGCCTTCACCAAAACGCCTCTTGATCCCGCGTGAAACCGGGTTGGAAAAGGGCTTTCAGCCCCCGGTTTTTTCCCGCTAATCTCCCGGAACGCGCGGCCTGCGCTTGGGTTTCCGGGAGCTGTCTTGATTCGTTCGACGCTGTGTTCCTTGCGAAATTTCTCCGCCTTGGCGCCACTGTTACAAGTGGCGCTGATGAGCTTCGTGCTGGGGTTGGTGTTTGCCCTGATCCAGGCCTGGACCTGCACTCAACTGGACTACGGCCTGGAGGGCGCCAGCCCCGACAGCTTGCGCGCCCGGGTGATCGCAGTGGAGGCCGGGGCGCTGCTGGTGGAGGAACTCGACACCGGGGAGCGCCAACGCTTGCGCCTGAACCGCGAACTGACCCGGCTCCAGCTGCCACTCGCTCAACTGCCGGGGCAGACCCTGGTTCTCCGCCACCTGCGGGGGTACCTGCTCAGTTGTCGCCGCGACGATCAACCCGGGTGCAGCGCCCTGTGTTCCAGCGCCGCAGAGTGCCAGCAGCGCCTGCGCCAGGGCGACTCGTGTGTTGGCATGCTGGGCTTTGCCTGGCTCGTCAGCCTGATCTGCGGACTGCTGCATGGCTTGGGGCATCGACCGTTCTGGCAGCGAGCGGGCTCCTGAGGCCGCTTTCGCGGGCAAGCCCGCTCCTGCAGGTGCTCCGGCTTGCCGGCGAAGAGGCCCCCGGGCCTGCTGTCATTCGGGCAGCAGTTGTTCCAGATAGCGGGTGCGTTCGGTGCTCAGGCGGGTCACGCAGAGGTTGATCAGGGTCACATGGGCCGGCTTGCCCGGTTCCACTTCGAAGGCCTCCAGCACGCAGGTGCTGTCGCGGTATTTGATCCAGGCGCGTTGGGCGTTCTTCAATTTGCCGAGGTATTCCTGTTCTTGCAGCAGGCTGCTGGGGTACAGGTTGTGCACCCGGACCAGCAGCGCCTGATAGCTCTGGTTGAGTGCGGCGTCGGCCCGCTCCTTGTCCTGCTGGGCGCAGCGGTCGACCTGTTCGCTGACGCTGATGTGCTCGCAATCCAGCGCTGCGGCCTGGGCAGGCGCCCAACCAGCGGCGCCTGCAATTACGGCGATGACGAGGCCAAAGATCCAGGGCTGATAAGGCATGTCGGTCCCTTGCGCTGAGAATGAAGCGGGCATTCTACAGCGCTGTTCCCAATGCAGAAGGGCTGGCCTGCCCACCACGGCCAGCGGTTATTGCAACCAGTGCCAGAGCAGCAGCGTCCCCACCAGCCCGACCACGGAAACAATGGTCTGCAGCACCGACCAGACCCAGAGTGTCTGCTTGAGTTGCAGGCCGAAATACTCGCGCACCATCCAGAACCCGGCGTCGTTCACGTGGCAGAAGAACACCGAGCCGGCGCCGATGGCCAGCGCCACCAGGGAGCTTTGGGTGGCGGCCAGACCGGCCATCATCGGCGCCAGGATACCGGCGGTCGTGGTGGTGGCCACGGTAGCCGAGCCGGTGGCCTGGCGCAGGGCCACGGCGATCAGCCAGGCCAGGAGGATATAGGGCAGGTGCGCGCCTTCGGCCACCTTGCTGATGGTCTGGCTGACCCCGGCATCCAGCAGCGTCTGTTTGAGCCCGCCGCCGGCGCCAATGGTCAGCAGCAGCACGGCAATCGGTGCCAGGCTTTTGCGCAGGGTGTTGCCCACCTGGTCCCGGGCCATGCCGTTGGCCCAGCCCAGGCAGATCACCGCGGCGATCACCGCCAGGCCCAGGGCGATCAGGGGTTCGCCGAGAAACTTCAGGGTCAGGGCCAGGGTGTTCTCCGGGCTCATGGCGACCTTGGCCAGGGTGCTGCCGAGCATCAGCAGCACCGGCAGCACAATGATCAGCAGCGACACGCCGAAGCCCGGCTGGCGCGGGGCCTTGGGCGCAGCACTGAACAGCGCGCCGAGCTCCGCCGGTTCGCTGACCTGCAGGCGCTTGGACAACCAGTTGCCATACAGCGGGCCGGCCAGGATCACCGCCGGCACGGCCAGGCACAAGCCCAGCAGCATGGTCAGGCCGAGGTCGGCGTGCAGGGCGCTGACGGCAATCAGCGGGCCCGGGTGCGGGGGCATCAGCGCGTGCAGGGTGGTCATCCCGGCCAGGGCCGGAATGGCGATTTTCAGCAGCGGCAGGCCCGAGCGGCGGGCCATGACGAAAATGATCGGCACCATCATCACCAGCCCCACTTCGAAGAACAGCGGCAGGCCGATGACCATCGCCACCAGGGCCATGACCCAGGGCAGCGACTTGCCCTTGCCCAGGCCCAGCAAGGTCGAGGCGATGCGATCGGCGGCGCCGGACTCGGCCATCAATGCGCCGAGCATCGAGCCCAGGGCAATGATGATCCCGGCCTCGCCGAGAATCGCCCCGGCGCCCTTGCTGAAGGCCTTGGCCACTTCCTCCGGCGGCAGGCCTGCGCCCACCCCGGCAATTAAGGTGCCGATCAGGATCGACAGGAACGGCGGCAGTTTGGTGGCGCTGATCAGCACAATGATGCTGGCGATGGCCACCAGGCAGCAGATGATCAGGCGGGTGTCGTGGACCATCCAGGCGGCAGTCGATACATCCAAGGCGGGACTCCTCAATCGGCTATTTTTATCTGTTACGTTTTGTTTCACTTTTTTGGGAGCATACCCGAGGCGCCCGCCGCAGAGGGCTTATGCGCACTTTTGGTGCATTCGTTAGCCGGCTAACTATGGGCCTGCCCTGGATAACCGGCGGATAACCGGCAGATGACAATTCGCTTATCCAGCCCTGGGCACCTGGCCAATCGAACTATCATCAGGGCCACGCTTTACCAGCCAACCGAGGATCTTTCATGGGCGCAGGACACAGTCACGGCCAGGTACGGGCCGGGCATGAACGCAAGTTGTGGATGGCCCTGGGGCTGACCGGCAGCTTCATGCTCGCCGAGGTCATCGGGGCCTTTGTCACCGGCAGCCTGGCGCTGCTGTCGGATGCCGCGCACATGCTCACCGATACCCTGGCGCTGGCCATCTCCCTGGTGGCGATCCAGGTCGCCAAGCGCCCGGCGGACCGAAAGCGTACTTTCGGTTATGCGCGCTTCGAGATCCTCGCCGCGGCGTTCAACGCCCTGCTGCTGTTCGTGGTGGCGTTCTACATTCTGTTCGAGGCCTGGCAACGCCTGCAGGCACCGGCCGAGATCCAGTCCACGGGAATGCTGGTGATCGCGGTGCTGGGGCTGATCGTCAACCTGATCTCCATGGGCCTGCTGGCCTCCGGCAGCAGCCAGAGCCTCAACGTCAAGGGTGCATACCTGGAGGTATGGAGCGACATGCTCGGTTCACTGGGGGTGATCATCGCCGCGCTGGTGATCATGTTCACCGGTTGGGGCTGGGTCGATTCCCTGGTGGCCGCGGCCATCGGCCTGTGGGTGTTGCCACGGACCTGGACCCTGCTCAAGGAGAGCATGAACGTGCTGCTGCAAGGGGTGCCGGACGGGGTCGACATCGACCAGGTGGAGCAGGCCATACGCCAGGTGCCGGGGATCAGCGACGTGCACGACCTGCATATCTGGGCCCTGACCAGCGGCAAGAACGTGCTTAGCGCGCATCTGGTGGCGCACCTGCAAGGGCGGGATGAACAGGCGATCCTGGCCGAGGTCACCGAGCTGCTGCAGGAGCGCTTCGACATCGCCCACGTCACCTTGCAGGTGGAGCAGGCAGGGTTTCATGAGCAGGTGCATCAACATTGAGGGAGCCGCGCTTGCGTCTTGTGCAGGAGCCGGCTTGCCGGCGAACACGGCCGCGCCTCAGTCGCGTTCTTCAAGGACATAACCCACACCGCGCAGGGTGTGGATCAGCTTGCGTTCGAAAGGGTCGTCGATCTTGGCCCGCAGGCGGCGGATCGAGACTTCCACCACATTGGTGTCACAGTCGAAATTCATGTCCCAGACAAAGGAAATGATCTGGGTCCGCGACAGCACCACGCCGCTCTGGCGCATCAGCAGGTGCAGCAGGGCGAACTCCTTGGTGGTCAGGTCGATGCGCTGCTTGCCGCGAAAGGCCCGGTGCCGGCCCTGGTCCAGCTCCAGGTCGGCGACCCGCAGCACATCCGGCACCGGCGCCTGTTCGCTGCGGCGCATCAGGGTGCGGACCCGGGCCAGCAATTCCGGAAACTGGAACGGCTTGACCAGGTAATCGTCGGCGCCCAGGTCCAGGCCACGGATCTTGTCCGCCAGCCGGCCCTGGGCGGTGAGCATCATCACCCGGGTGCTGCTGTCCTGGCGGATCTGCCCGAGCACGCCCCAGCCGTCGATGTGCGGCAGGTTGATGTCGAGGATCACCAGGTCGTACGCATGCTGGCGAGTCAGGTGCAGGCCGTCCGCGCCGTTGTTGGCGCAATCCACCACGTAGCCACTTTCAGTCAGCCCCTGATGCAGGTAGTCAGCGGTCTTGGGTTCGTCTTCGATGACCAGAATACGCATGAAAATGAGGTTCTCGGCAGGTGGGGGACAGTAACGAAAAGACGCGAATAATCAGCGGGCCAATGCTCGAAAGTTGTGCGGCCCCGTGCCGTATTCGTGTTCTTTAAAGTTCGCTTACTGGCACTTGAAAAGTGCTCTTGATGTTCACTTCGAATAGCCGGATGTTAATACAGAACCTTGAGCCAGAGCCTTTGCTAACGGATTTGTAATCTTTGCGCCACCCTGC
Source organism: Pseudomonas sp. GW823-FHT02C05 (assembly GCF_058797595.1). Classification (NCBI taxonomy): domain Bacteria; kingdom Pseudomonadati; phylum Pseudomonadota; class Gammaproteobacteria; order Pseudomonadales; family Pseudomonadaceae; genus Pseudomonas; species Pseudomonas sp. GW823-FHT02C05. The sequence goes on from NZ_JBXAJU010000003.1 coordinate 28,571, forward strand.
TGATAAGCACTGAAAGTTACAGTTGGCCGAACTTGAAACTCTCCCTGTCAATGGGCGAACTGCTGCAGTTTCATATCGGCCGGAACTCCTGTGGATAAGCGTCGATATGGTGCGCTGCAACTTCGCAGACACTTTGCCTCCATAGGGGCCGGAACTTGTTATGCCGACTTTCCCGAGAATATCTGCCCGGGCAGCACGCACCTGCGTCCTGACCCTGTTGCTGGCCCTGGCGAGCCAATCTGCAAGCGCCGTCGAGCAACCGCTGTTGAGCCTGGACAGCGCCCTGGCCCGAGCCTTTGCCAACAACCCTGAACTGGCCGCCGCACGCTGGGAGATCGACATCGCCCAGGGCGCCCGCCAGCAGGCCGGGCTCATCCCCAACCCGGTGCTGTCGGTGGACGCCGAGGACACCCGCCGGGATTCGCGCACCACTTCGGTCAAGCTCAGCCAGGCCCTGGAGCTGGGGGGCAAGCGCGGAGCACGGATCGACGTGGCCAGTCGCGGTCAGGAACTGGCGGCCCTGGAGCTGGAGCGGCGTCGCAACCAGTTGCGTGCGGATGTTCTGGATGCCTATTACACGGCGCTGCGGGCCCAGGAGCGCACCCAACTGGCCGGGCGCTCCCTGGCCCTGGCCGAACGGGGCGTGGCGGTAGCCCAGGGCCGGGTCAACGCCGGCAAGGCCTCGCCGGTGGAAGCCACCCGGGCCCAGGTGCAACTGGCCGAGGTGCGCCTGGAACTGAACCGGGGGCAGATGGAGCAGGACAATGCCTACCGACGCCTGGCCATGGTCACTGGCGCGGCCACCAGCGACTTTGCCGGGGTGCAGGAGCAGCCCCAGGCACTGGCGGCGCTGCCGGCCCCGGCACAGTTGCTTGGCCGCCTGCCGGAAACCACCGAACTGCGCCTGGCGGAGCAGGAAGTGGTGCAGCGCGAGGCGTCCCTGGGGCTGGAAAAGGCCCAGCGCATTCCCGACCTGGACGTCAGCGTGGGCAGCCAGTACGACGCCAGCGCCCGGGAGCGGGTCAACCTGGTAGGGCTGTCGATGCCTTTGCCGCTGTTCAATCGCAACCAGGGCAACGTGCTGTCCGCCGCCCGCCGCGCCGACCAGGCCCGGGACCTGCGCAACGCCACCGAATTGCGCTTGCGTACCGAAACCCGCCAGGCCCTGGAACAGTGGAACACCGCCCGGGGCGAGGTGCAGTCCTTCCACCAGACCATCCTGCCCGCCGCCCAGCGTGCGGTGGACAGCGCCACCCAGGGCTTCGAGATGGGCAAGTTCAGCTTTCTCGACGTTCTCGATGCTCAACGCACCCTGATCGGCGCGCGCACCCAGTACCTCGCCGCGGTGGCGCAAACCACCGATGCCTGGGTACGGATCGAGCGCATCTACGGCGACCTCAGCCGTTGGTGAAACCCTGGCTGATGGGCCTGGCGTGCCTTGCCGCGTTGCTGGTGAGCGACTGCAGTGGCGCACCCCCGGCAGCCCCCGAAGACCCACCCGCGCATTGGTGCGTGCATGAGCTGCATCGGGCCATTGGTCAATGGCTGTTTCCCTCTACCCCGTAAGGCAGCGCCTGGCGCTACCGACCCTCGATCGATTCAGGAGTCCCCATGGATAAAAAACGCAGCCTTGTTCTGGCCAGCACGGCAGTGGTCGGCCTCGGGCTGGCGGCCTTGCTGCTGCCGGGCCTGTTCGCCAGCCCGGCAACGGTGCCCCAGGCCGAGGAGGCCGGGCACGGCGCCCAGGAGCCCGAGGGCCATCTGGAACTCAGCCCGGAACAGATCCAGGCCGCCGGCATCGAGCTGGCCGCAGCCGGTCCGCGGCGCCTCAACCGGGTACTCAGCCTGCCGGGAGAGATCCGCTTCGACGAGGACCGTACCTCGCACATCGTGCCCCGGGCCGCCGGTGTAGTGGAGTCGGTACAGGTCAACCTCGGCCAGGCGGTCAAGCGCGGCGAACTGCTGGCGGTGATCGCCAGCCAGCAGATCTCCGATCAGCGCAGCGAGCTGGCCGCCGCCGGGCGGCGGGTGGAACTGGCCCGTACCACCTTCCAGCGCGAGCGCCAGTTGTGGGTCGACCAGATCTCCGCCGAGCAGGATTACCTGCTGGCACGCCAGGCCCTGCAAGAGGCGGAAATCGCCCTCAACAATGCCCGGCAGAAGATGAATGCCCTGAGCGGCAGCGCCCAATTGGTGGGCGGCAACCGCTATGAAATGCGCGCGCCGTTCGACGGTGTGGTGGTGGAAAAACACCTGAGCGTGGGCGAAGTGGTGGGCGAAACCAGCGCCGCGTTCACCCTCTCGGACCTGTCCCGGGTCTGGGCCACCTTCGGCGTGTTTCCCAAGGACCTGGACAAGGTCCGGGTCGGCCAGCCGGTGCAGGTCAGCTCCAGTGAGCTGGGGACCCAGGTCCAGGGTCAGGTGGCCTACGTCGGCAGCCTGCTGGGGGAACAGACCCGCACCGCCACGGTGCGGGTGACCCTGGCCAACCCCAATGACGCCTGGCGCCCGGGGCTGTTCGTCTCGGTACAGGTGGCCACCGAAGCCTTCGACGCACCGGTCAGCGTGCCGCAGACGGCGATCCAGACCGTGGAAGACCGGCCCTCGGTGTTCGTCCGCGTGGCCGAGGGGTTCCAGGCCACGCCTGTGGTCACCGGGGCCAGCCAGGACGGTTTTGTCGAGATCCGCGAGGGCCTCGAAGCCGGGGCCCAGGTAGCCGCCCGCGGCAGCTTTACCCTCAAGTCCGAACTGGGCAAGGGCGCGGCCGACCACGGCCATTGATCGGCCTCATCAGAGAGTGACTTCCCATGTTTGAACGCATCATTCAATTCGCCATCGAGCAGCGCATCATCGTCCTGCTGGCGGTGCTGCTGATGGCCGGCGTCGGCATCGCCAGCTACCAGAAGCTGCCGATCGACGCGGTGCCGGACATCACCAACGTCCAGGTGCAGATCAACTCCGCGGCGCCGGGGTTCTCGCCCCTGGAAACCGAACAGCGCATCACCTTTCCCATCGAGACGGCCATGGCCGGCCTGCCGGGGTTGCAGCAGAGCCGGTCGCTGTCGCGCTCGGGGTTGTCCCAGGTAACCGTGATCTTCAAGGACGGCACCGACCTGTTCTTCGCCCGCCAACTGGTCAACGAGCGCCTGCAAGTGGCTCGCGAGCAATTGCCCGACGGTGTGGAGGCGGTGATGGGGCCGATTTCCACCGGGCTCGGGGAGATCTTCCTGTGGACCGTGGAGGCCGAGGAGGGCGCCCGCAAGGAGGACGGTACGCCCTACACCCCCACCGACCTGCGGGTGATCCAGGACTGGATCATCAAGCCGCAACTGCGCAACGTGCAGGGCGTGGCCGAGATCAACACCATCGGCGGCTTTGCCAAGGAGTACCAGATTGCCCCGGACCCCAAGCGCCTGGCGGCCTACAAGCTGACCCTGAGCGACCTGGTGACGGCCCTGGAGCGCAACAACGCCAACGTCGGCGCCGGCTACATCGAGCGCAGCGGCGAGCAGTTGCTGATCCGCGCGCCGGGGCAACTGGCGTCCATCGAGGACATCGCCAACATCGTCATCAGCAGCAGCGACGGCACGCCGATCCGCGTGCGCAACGTGGCCGACGTGCAGATCGGCCGCGAGTTGCGCACCGGCGCGGCCACCGAGAATGGCCGGGAAGTGGTGCTGGGCACCGTGTTCATGCTGATCGGCGAGAACAGCCGTACCGTGTCCCAGGCGGTGGCGAAGAAACTTGAGGAGATCAACCGCTCGCTGCCCGAAGGCGTGGTGGCGGTCACGGTGTACGACCGCACCAACCTGGTGGAAAAGGCCATCGCCACGGTGAAGAAGAATCTCTTCGAGGGCGCGCTGCTGGTGATCGTGATTCTGTTCCTGTTCCTGGGCAATATCCGCGCGGCGCTGATCACCGCCCTGGTGATCCCGCTGTCCATGCTGTTCACCTTCACCGGCATGTTCAGCAACAAGGTCAGCGCCAACCTGATGAGCCTCGGTGCCCTGGACTTCGGCATCATCGTCGACGGCGCGGTGGTCATCGTCGAGAACGCCATCCGCCGCCTGGCCCATGCCCAGCAGCACCACGGGCGCATGCTGACCCGCTCCGAACGGCTGCATGAAGTCTTTGCCGCGGCCAAGGAAGCCCGGCGCGCGCTGATCTTCGGCCAGTTGATCATCATGGTGGTGTACCTGCCGATCTTTGCCCTTACCGGGGTGGCCGGGAAAATGTTCCACCCCATGGCCTTCACTGTGGTCATGGCGTTGCTGGGGGCGATGATTCTCTCGGTGACCTTCGTTCCGGCAGCCATCGCGCTGTTTGTCACCGGCAAGGTCAAGGAAGAGGAAAACCTGCTGATGCGCAGCGCCAAGCGCGGCTACGCCCCGGTGCTGGACTGGGTGATGGCCCGGCGTGGCCTGACCTTCGCCCTGGCCGGCTTGATCCTCGCTGGCAGTGCGCTGCTGGCCAGCCGCATGGGCAGTGAATTCATCCCCAGCCTCAGCGAAGGCGACTTTGCCCAGCAGGCCCTGCGGGTGCCCGGCACCAGCCTCACTCAGTCGGTGGACATGCAGCAGCGCCTGGAGAAAACCCTGCTGGCGCAAGTGCCGGAGATCGAGCGGGTGTTCGCCCGCACCGGCACCGCGGAGATCGCCTCGGACCCGATGCCGCCGAATATTTCCGACAGCTACCTGATGCTCAAGCCCAAGGCCCAGTGGCCGGACCCGAACAAGTCGCGAGAGGCGCTGATCGCTGATATCCAGCGTGCCAGTGCCCTGGTGCCGGGCAGCGCCTACGAGCTGTCGCAGCCGATCCAGCTGCGCTTCAACGAGCTGATTTCCGGGGTGCGCAGCGATGTTGCGGTGAAGGTGTTTGGCGATGACATGGCGGTGCTGAACAAGACCGCTACGCAAATTGCCACGGCCTTGCAGAGCTTGCCTGGCGCCTCGGAAGTCAAGGTCGAGCAGACCTCGGGGCTGCCGGTGCTGACCATCAATATCGACCGCGACAAGGCCGCACGTTTCGGCCTCAACGTGGGGGATGTGCAAGACACCATCGCCGTTGCGGTGGGCGGGCGCCAGGCCGGCACCCTGTACGAAGGCGACCGGCGCTTCGACATGGTGGTGCGCCTGTCCGATCAACTGCGCACCGATATCGACGGCCTGTCCCGGCTGCTGATTCCCATACCGGCGACGGCGGGCACGGCCAACGGGCAGATCGGCTTCATCGCCCTGTCGGAAGTGGCCAGCCTCGATCTGGTGCTGGGCCCCAATCAGGTCAGCCGGGAAAACGGCAAGCGCCTGGTGATCGTCAGCGCCAACGTGCGCGGGCGGGATATCGGCTCCTTCGTCGAAGAGGCCACAAGCCTGATTGCCGAGAAGGTCAAAATCCCGGCCGGCTACTGGACCACCTGGGGCGGTCAGTTCGAACAATTGCAGGAAGCCTCCCAGCGCCTGCAGGTGGTGGTGCCGGTGGCCTTGCTGCTGGTGTTCGGGCTGCTGTTCATGATGTTCAACAACCTCAAGGATGGCCTGCTGGTGTTCACCGGGATTCCCTTCGCCCTGACCGGCGGGATCATGGCCCTGTGGCTGCGGGACATACCGCTGTCGATCTCGGCGGGGGTGGGCTTCATTGCCTTGTCCGGGGTCGCCGTGCTCAACGGCCTGGTGATGATTGCCTTTATCCGCAACCTGCGAGAGGAAGGGCGCTCGTTGTCCCTGGCGATTCATGAAGGCGCCCTGACCCGACTGCGCCCGGTACTGATGACCGCCCTGGTGGCCTCCCTGGGCTTCATCCCCATGGCCCTGGCCACCGGCACCGGCGCCGAAGTGCAACGGCCCCTGGCCACGGTAGTGATTGGCGGCATCCTGTCCTCCACCATCCTCACCTTGCTGGTGCTGCCTGCCCTGTACCAATGGGCGCATCGCAGGGAAGAAGACTGATCGCTTGCCAGCGAAGGTGACCTTACGGACGCCTTCGCTGGCAAGCCAGCTCCTACGGGGGAGCCACCGGCCCACCGCTCAGAATCGAACCGACACACTGTAGGAGCCGGCTTGCCGGCGAAGGCGATCTCGTGGGCGCTTTCGCCGGCAGGCCAACTCCTGAGGGGATGGTTTTCATGGGGGACCGCGCAGGTGTGCCAGGCAAAAAAAAAGCGCCCCAAGGGGGCGCTAAAAATTCATCTCTTTCCAAAGGAGCATCAGAAAAAACGCTTCAAGAGATGAATGTGCTCGGTAGGCAATCGCTGTCAGATGTCTTCTTCGGCCGTGGTAGGCGCAGAAGCATCGCGAGGGGCTTTGCCGGTGCTGCCGGTGGCGGCTGTTTCCTGGTTGGCGTCGCCGTGGATCTGTTCCTGGCTGGCCAGGAAAGCTTCGCGGACCTGCTGTGGGCGTTCGCTGCCATCAGCGGCCCAGATGGCGGAGCTGGTTGTGGCCAGTAGGCCGATCAATAACAGTTGGGTTGGGCGCATGAGCTTCTCCTGACACGTTGGGCGGCCGTGAAAAACACGGTGGCTGCCAGTGTGTCCGGGAGTATATGAAGGCCAACCTAACGAGAAGGTGAGGCCGATATTACAGTTCTGAAAGGCATGAGTCTGTGAAGAAGTTTTAACACCGGGCAGGCCTGGCGCCTGCCCGGAGCCGCTCTCTAGAGCAGGGCCAGGGGGTACTCGACGATCAGGCGAAACTCTTCCAGGTCGGATTCGAACTGGCTGGAACGGATGGTCGCCTGGCGGATGCGCAGGGACAGATCCTTGAGGCTGCCGCCCTGGAACACGTACTTGGCTTCGATATCCCGCTCCCAGCGGCGCTGGTCGGTCAGTGGGTCACCTGCCGCATCGCGGCGCATGTACACCGAGTTGGCGTGGCTGTAGTCGGCGCCGCTGCCGCGGGCGTAGCGGGTCATGAACGACAGGCCGGGAATGCCCAGGGGCTGCATGTCGAGGTCGTAGCGGACCATCCACGAGCGTTCCTTGGGCGAGTTGAAGTCGCTGTACTGGATCGAGTTGTCGAGGAAGATCGAGTCCGACTGGCGCAGGTAGTCGAAGTCGTCGTTGCCGTTGTTGCGCTGATGCGACAGGGCCAGGGTGTGGGCGCCGTAGGTGGCGCCGACCTTGGCGCTCCAGATGTTGTTGTCGAACTCGCCCAGGAGTTTCTTGCCCTCATCGACGGCCTTGTAATAGTTGAAGCCGCTGAACAGGCTCAGTTGGTCGGACAGCGGGTAGTTGCCCGCGACGCCGAAGTAGTACTGGTCCCAGGCGTCCTTCAGGCGGCTGCTGTAGAGGCTGAAGTTGAGATTGGAGTTGAGCCGGTAGTCGCCGCCGAAGTAGCCGACCCAGGGCGAGTCCACCTTGCCGGCGTAGAAGGTGGCGAAGCCATCGCGCATGCCACTGCTGTCGGGCTGGCTCATGGCATGCAGGCGGCCGCCCTGCAGGTTGAGGCCGTCGATGCTGGTGTTCTCCAGGGTCACCCCGCGAAAGCTTTCCGGCAGCAGGCGGGAGTCGCCGTAGTGCACCACGGGGGTCTTGGGAAACACATCGCCGACTTTCACCACGGTATCCAGGGCTCGCATTTTCACCGCACCCCCAGCCTTGCCGTAGCTGTCGGCGGGCCGGTTGTCGTGGTTCAGCGGCAGCATGCCGAAGGAGCCACCGCCGCCGCTGCGGCCGGTGCCAGAGTCGAGCTTGAGGCCGTACATGGCAAAGGCATCGAGGCCAAAGCCCACCGTGCCCTGGGTGAAGCCGGATTCGAACTGGCCGATCAGGCCCTGGGCCCAGGCTTCGGAATAGCCGTTGCCGGTGGGGCTGGACTGGCCCTTGCGGTCGTCGCGGTTGAAGTAGAAGTTGCGCAGCAGCAGGTCGAGGCGGCTGCCTTCGACAAAGCCTTCGGGCCGTTCCTCGGCGGCCACTGCCGCCATAGGGCTGAGCCCCAGTACCGCAGCGAGCACGGACAGGGACAAGGGGGGATTGATACGCATGGGGGTCGCTCCTGAGTGTTGGCAGCTATCAACTTTTATATCGCCAGAGGCGTTCTTATTGGGCTCGACCGGCAGGCGTCGCAACGCCTGCCCAGTCGCTGTCGATAGTTGCAAACGGCAGATAACGGCGGGGTGACCCGGTCATTACAATTGTGCAAGAAAGCCGTCCAGGGCCCGGGCCAAAACCCCGACGGGCCGGGGGTTATCCCGGGTAGGGCGGGCTGTCGGCAGCGCCCATTACAGATAAGTAATCTGCCCGCGATCATCCTGACAGGGTCGGTTGCTTATCCTCGCTGGCGTCAACTGGACGAGGAAACTGTGATGAAAGCAATCAACCTGAGTCTCGCCGCGCTGCTGTTGAGCCTGGCTTCCCTGGCGCAGGCCGAAGGGGGAGGCGACCGTACGTTCGCCCGGGCCATGGTGGAAAACCAGAAGGCCATGGAGCGCTATGCGGCGAACCAGGGCAAGCCGGCGCCGGTGGTGCAGGCGTACCGCTACGGCATGAAGCTGGATGTCGCCAAGGTGGTCAACGTGACCCCGCCGATCAAGTCCTGCGAGGTGGTGCCTTCGCGCATGACGTATGAGGATTCCGCCGGCCAGCTCAAGACCATCGAGTACCAGGTCATGGGCCAGTGCCGCAACAACGGCAGTTGATGGGCCGCCGGCGCTGCTGTGCCGGGCCCGCAGGGGTGGGCCCGGCCAGCATGGCTGTACTCAGTCGTTGCCGGAGCCGGGGTGCAGGGCGACGATCATGTCCACTTCCACCGAGGCATTCTTGGGCAATTGATAGACCCCCACCGAGGTCCGGGTGTGTACGCCGGCGTCGGCAAAGATCGAATACAGGACTGCGGAGGCGCCGTCCGCCACTTCGCTCTGCTGGGTGAAGTCCGCCGCGCTCTGTACATAGACGTTGATCCGCAGGATGCGCTTGATCCGCTGCAGGTCGCCGAGCATCTGCTCGAGGATCGCCAGGGCCCGCAGGGTGCAGATCTGCGCCCCGTGCCGGGCCTGCTCCAGGGAGGTTTCGGCACCGACCCGGCCAACCACCATCACGGTATTGTCGATACGCGGGATCTGCCCGCTGACATACACCTCATCGCCATTGCGCACCGCCGGCACGTAATTGCCGCCAATGCGCATCTCGCCTTCGAAACTGTGTCCGACCTGTGCTGCGGCCTGCTGGAAAAGTGCCTTGCGTGATGCATCCATAGTCCAACTCCGTCGATCGCCCTGGAATTTCCCGTCGCCGACTATACGCGCTCCTTGGTTGCGCGAAATCCCCGGCTGCGGGCCCGAATTCCGCGGCCTTGCTGGCTGCGGAATTATTTTTGTCAGACAAGCCTTAATGGCTATTAAGAAAAATCTTTCAGGGCCGATGTTAGGCCCAAAGCAGTCCACTTTTTCAGCCCCCCCCGGTACATCCTCATGTTCAATAAACGCTTGAAGCAGGAGTTGTCGACTCTACGCGAAGAACTTTCGAGCCTTCAGCAAGTGAAGGAGAGCCTTGAAAGCGAGATGCTCGTCATCAACCTGAGCGCCGATGGACGGATTCAGTCGGTCAATCACAATTTCGCCCAGGAAATGCTCTACAAGACTGGCGATCTGGTGGGCCGGGCCCTGGAGGACATCGTCCCGGAACACGTCAAGCATGATGAGTTTCACCTGCGGTTCAAGGCGACCCTGACCCGGGGCGAACACTTTGCCGGGGCGGTGCGGCTGCTGCGCGGCAATGGCCAGGAAGCCTGGCTGCGTTCCATCTCCCAGCCGGTTCGCGACTCCGAGGGGCGGATCAAGTATTTCGCGATCTTCTCCAGCGACCTGACCCGCACCATCGAGGCCTCTCGGGAGCACGAGAACCTGATTGGCGCGCTGATGCGTTCTACCGCGCTGATCGAGTTCGACCTCAACGGCAACGTGCTGACGGCCAATGACCGCTTCCTTTCCAGCATGGGCTACAGCCTGGCGCAGATTCAGGGCAAGCATCACCGCATCTTCTGCGAGCCGGAGGAGTACAACAGCCAGGCCTACCAGGCCTTCTGGAAACGCCTGAACGCCGGGGAGTTCATCGCCGAGCGCTTCAAGCGCATCGACGCTCATGGCCGGGTGGTCTGGCTGGAGGCTTCCTACAACCCGGTCATGGACGCCAACAACAAACTCTACAAAGTGGTGAAGTTCGCCACCGTGATCACCGACCAGGTAAACCAGGAACTGGCCGTGGCCGAGGCGGCGAGCATTGCCTACAACACCTCGCTGCAGACCGACAACAGCGCCCAGCGCGGCACCACGGTGGTTACCGAGGCGGTGAACGTGATGCGCGATCTGGCCAAGCACATGCAGGAGGCCGGCGAAGGCATTGGCGCCCTCAACGAGCAATCCCTGGTGATCGGCAGCATCGTCAAGACCATCAGCGGGATTGCCGAACAGACCAACCTGCTGGCACTCAACGCGGCCATCGAGGCGGCCCGGGCCGGTGAGCAGGGGCGTGGTTTCGCGGTGGTGGCCGATGAAGTCCGGCAACTGGCCTCGCGCACCAGCAAGGCCACCGAGGAAATCGTCGGCGTGGTGCGCCAGAACCAGGACATGGCCCGCGAAGCCGTGGAACTGATGGCCGAAGGCAAGCTGCAGGCCGAGCAGGGGCTAGCCCTGGCGGCGGAAGCCGGCACCGTGATCGTCGAGATCCAGGACGGCGCGCAGAAGGTGGTCAGCGCGGTCGGCCAGTTCGCCAACCAACTGTCCTCCTGATTGCTCCCCAGCACAGTGCTCCCGCCACGGGGCACTGTGGATTTCAGGGCGGCATCGGCCAGCCCCGGCGCCCTTGGCGCCATTCATTTCCCACGCTGAGACACTCGGGCCTGACCGATAGGGCCCCGGGCGACGGCTGCGCCCAAGAAAAACCAAGAAATTTCCTAGAGGCTTGTAGGAAGTGTCTGGAAAGCGCTGCGGGGCTTGGAGAAAGCCCAAACTGCGCCGATGGCTAGGGGTTGTTGTATCCACTCCTAGTCTGTCGGTGTATCCATGTTCAACAAACGTTTGAAGCAGCAACTTGCCACCCTGAGCGACGAGCTGAACGCTCTGCAGCAATTCAAGGCCTGCCTGGAAAGCCAGGTGCTCAATCTCGAACTCGATGGCGAGGGGGCCATCCGCCGGGCCAACCAGAACTTCATCCAGGCCCTGGAACTCGATGGCCAGCCACTGGCCGGCGTGGCCCTGGAGAGCATCATCTCGCGCCACCCGCAGGCTGTGCCGTTGTATCGCGAATTCAAGGCGGCCCTGGGGCGCAACGAAAGCTACACCGGCCAATTGCGCCTGCAACGCGGAGGCGGCCGCGAGGCCTGGCTGCAGGTCTGCGTGCAGCCGATCCGCGATGGCGCCGGGCGGCTCGATCATTACAACCTGATCTGCACCGACCAGAGCGCTTCGGTGGAAAGTGCCTGCGAGCATGAAAACCTGATGGCGGCGCTGCTGCGCTCCTCTGCGGTGATCGAGTTCGACCTGCAAGGCCGGGTGCTGACGGCCAACTCGCGGTTTCTCGCCTGCATGGGCTACCGGCTGGATGAGGTCCAGGGCCAGAACCACCGCCTGTTCTGTGAACCGCAGGAATACGAGGGGCCCGGCTACCAGGAGTTCTGGGCACGGTTGAACGCCGGCGAATACATCGCCCAGCGGTTCAAGCGCATCGACAGCCAGGGCCGGGTGGTGTGGCTCGACGCTTCCTACAACCCGGTGCTGGACGCCAGTGGCCAGCTCTACAAGGTGGTGAAGTTCGCCATCCTGATCACCGATCAGGTGAACCAGGAGCAACGGGTGGCCGAGGCGGCGGACATCGCCTACAGCATCTCCCGACAGACCGACACCAGCGCCCAGCGCGGCTCGGCGGTGGTCACCGAGACCCTGGACGTGATGCGTGACCTGGCTACCTGCATGCAGCAGGCCGGGGACGGCATCGAAGCCCTGAACGAGCAGTCCCTGGTGATAGCGAGCATCGTCAAGACCATCAGCGGGATTGCCGAACAGACCAACCTGCTGGCCCTCAATGCGGCCATCGAAGCGGCCCGGGCCGGTGAACAGGGGCGGGGTTTTGCGGTGGTCGCCGATGAGGTCCGGCAACTGGCCTCGCGCACCAGCAATGCCACCGACGAGATCGTCGGCGTGGTGCGCCAGAACCAGGACATGGCCCGCTCGGCGGTGGAACTGATGGCCGAGGGCCGGCAGCAGGCGGAACAGGGCCTGACCCTGGCAGCGGAGGCCGGCACGGTCATCGTCGAGATTCAGGACGGTGCGCAGAAAGTGGTCAGCGCGGTCGGCCAGTTCGCCAACCAGCTGTCGGCCTGAGGGCGTGGGCGTGCGCCTTGGGGGCGCACGCCCGGGTTGCTAGCGTGGCGCAGGCCCATGGCACTCGTAGTGCAAGCGGTCGAACCACTCGCCGTGCAACAGGAAGCTGCGCCGCGAATGGCCGTAGCAAGAGAAGCCGCAGGCTTCCAGCACCCGCACCGAACCGGTGTTCTGCGGCCGCGCATTGGCTTCGATGCGGCTCAGTTGCAGTTCGCCGAAGGCGCGCAGCAGCACCTGCTGCACCGCAGTGCGGGCAATGCCGCGGCCGTTGAAGCGGGCGCCGACCCGGTAGCCCAGTTCCGCGCAATTGAAGTAGGGGCGCTGCACCCGGTGCAGGTTGACGCGCCCCACCAGCACTGCGTTGTCGCGGATCAGGAACTGATAGCCGCGGTCTGCCTCGGCATCCTCGCACGCCTGGTTTATGGCTTCGGCGACCCCTTCGCGGGAGTAGTAGGTGGCAGGCCGGGCGTTGATCGAGGCTTCGAAGAACGCTCGGTTTTCCCCTTCGAAGGCCAGCAGGTCATCCAGGTCGTCGAGGTGGGGAGCGCTGATGTGCAGGTGGGTCATGGTGCCAGTGCCTCAATCCGTGAAGGCGCTTTCTTCTCACGATCCGCGGGTGTTCAGCAAGCCTCCAGGTGCGGTTTGATCAGTTCGGCGAACCATTCGATGAACACGTTGAGGCGGCGCGAGCGATGGCGCCGGTCGGGGTATAGCGCGCAGATATCCATGGGCGCCACCGGCAGTTCACGGAGCACCTGCACCAGCTCGCCACGGTCCAGCAGGTGCTGCACGTCGAAGCGTGGCACCTGGATCAGCCCCAGCCCCTGCCGGCAGCAGGCGATGTAGTTCTCGACGTTGTTGACGATCACCCGGCTGGGCAGCCCCAGCAGGTGCTCGCGACCTTCCAGCAGGTATTCCCAGGGCTGCTCGCGGCCAGTGTCCGGGGAGGCATAACCGACCATCCACTGGCCGTTCTGCAGGTCCTGGGGGGTGTGGGGCTCGCCCTGTTCGGCCAGGTAGGCGGGGCTGGCGCAGTTGATCAGCGCCAGTTGCCCCAGGGGGCGGGCGACCAGGCTGCTGTCGGCCAGGCTGCCGACGCGGATCGCGCAATCGATGCCTTCCTGGACCAGGTCGATGCTGCGATCGCTGGCGCCCAGGGCCAGTTGCAGGCCGGGGTATTGCGCCAGCCATCGGGGCAGGGCGGGGACGATCAGGCGCCGGGCGATGCGGCTGGGCACATCGATGTTCAAGCGCCCGCTGACGTCTATCTGGCGGTGGTGGAACAACTGGTTGAGTTCGGCGGCGTCTGCCAGCAGGCGCCGCGCCCGTTCCAGCAGAATGGCGCCGTCGGCGGTCAACTGCACGTGGCGGGTGGTGCGGTGCAGCAGTCGGGTGCCGAGGCCGGTTTCCAGTTGCTGCACGGCGGAAGAGACGGTGGCCCGTGGCAGTTCCAGGGCATGGGCAGCCTTGATGAAGCTACCCATGTCGGCCACCTGGATGAACACGCGGTATTGCTCAAGCTTATCCATCGTTTGAACGATCCTGGTTCGGGGGCGCCTGACGGCAGTGGATCGCAGCATCCGCCGAGGCGATCGATGCTGCGGCTCGGCAGGCCAATTTACCCCTTGGGCGCCAGGATTACTTGGTGGTGTAGCCGCCGTTGATCAGTAAGGTCTGGCCAGTGATCCACCAGCCTTCGGTGACCAGGTGGCGAATGAAGGGCACCACGTCCTCGATATCGGTGAGCCCGGTCTTGCTCGAAGGCGACAGGGCTGCGGCGCTCTTGTGGTACGCCACGGCGTCGGCGCCTTCGGCCGGGTAGAAGAATGGGGTATCCATGGGCCCGGGGCCGACGGCAGTCACTGAAATGCCGCGGGCACCGAACTCCTTGGCCGCGGCCCGGGTGAAGTGTTCCACCGGCGCCTTGGAGCCGCCATAGGCGGCATAGAACGGAGTGAAGGCCCCCAGCAGCGAAGTCACCAGGGTCACCAGCTTGCCGTTGTCCTCCAGGTGCTTGCCGGCTTCCTTGATAAAGAAGAAGGCGCTCTTGGCATTGACCGCGAACATCTGGTCGTACTCGTCCTCGTTGATTTCAATGATGGGTTTCTTCAGCACCTTGCCCACGGTGTTGATGGCGATGTCGATCTTGCCGAAGCGCGCCTTGGCCTCGTTGAACAGCTGCTCCACGGCACTGGCGCGGGTGAGGTCGGCCTGCCACGCCTGGGCCTCCACACCCAGGGCCTTGAGTGCCGCCACCGTGGCCTCGGCGTCGGCCCGGCTGGCGTTGCTGTTGTAGTGCACGGCCACCGCCCGGGCACCGTGGCTGGCCAGGTCGCGGGCAATCAGGCCGCCGAGGTTCTTCACGCCACCGGCGATCAGCACGACTTTGTTGTTCAGGGAGTGATCGGTCATGGCGCGGGTCCTTCAACAATTGGGGTGAAGGCTGAGTCTAGTGTCTGCACCGCTGTTGATAAGCCGTCGGCGGCTGGACGGATTATCCAGAAAATCCGGCCAATGACCTTGCCTGCCGACGGCCGCGATGGGGCTACAATCGCAGTTTTTTTCAGGAGCCAGTCATGTCCGATCTTCGTCGCCCGGTACCGCTGGACAAGGCGTACCGCTTGCTCAACCACGGCCCAACGGTGCTGGTCAGCGCAGCCCATGGCGGGCAGCGCAACATCATGGCCGCGGCCTGGGCCATGCCCCTGGATTTCGAGCCGCCGAAAGTCGCCGTGGTGCTCGACAAGTCCACCTGGACCCGACAACTGCTGGAGGCCTCGGGCACCTTCGTGCTCAATGTGCCTTGCGTGGCCCAGGTGGATATCGTGCAGAGCCTGGGCAACAGCTCCGGGCTTGAGCTGAGCCAGGGCGGTAGCGACAAGTTCGCCGCCTACGGTCTGCAGGCCTTTGCCGGCGAGCAACTGGCGGCGCCGCTGCTGGAAGGTTGCGTGGCCTGGCTGGAATGCCGGCTGCTGCCCGAGCCCCACAACCACCAGCAGTACGACCTGTTCCTTGGCGAAGTGATTGCCGCCCAGGCCGATGCCCGGGTGTTCAGCGAAGGGCGCTGGCACTTCGACGGGCACGACCGGCTGCGTACCCTGCACCATGTTGCGGGCGGGCATTTCCTGACCATCGGTGACGCCGTTGACGGTCGGCAACTGCCCCTGGTCGGCGAGCCCTGAGTCAGGGGATCAGCCGGTAGTCACGCAGCCGTTGCAACTGTTCGAGCACGCTCTGGTGGCTGTCGATGCAACCGGTAAAGCCGGCCTGGCGGATCTTGATGGTGCTTTGCACCATGTCGTAGCCGGTGTTGAGCCAGCCATCGACGAAGGGCCAGGCGGCGATCTGCTCCCAGGGCGTGGGGCGCAGTTGCTGTTCCTGGACAATGCGCGCCCACAGCGGCGCCTTGTCGGCCATCTGCACCCCCAGGTTCATCGGTTGCGGAGCGGCGCTGGCAAGGCCGAAGAACCCGGCGATCTGTGGCCACAGGTGCTGCCAGCGAAAGTGATCGCCATTGGTCACGTTGAAGACCTGCTGCTGTGCATTCGGTGAAGTCAGGGCCCAGAGCACGGCCTGGGCCAGCACCCGGGAATCGGTGGCCTGGTGCAGCGCCGACCAGGCCTGCAGGCTGCCGGGAAAACGCAGTGGCAGGTTCAGTGCCTGGCTGATGGCGGCGAAGCTGGCGATGCCGGTGAGGATGTTCATCGGTGAGTTGAGGCTGGGGCCCATGACCCCGTCCGGGCGCAATACCGTCCAGGCAAAACCCTCGCGTTCGGCTTCATGCCACAACAGGTCTTCCTGATCGTTGTAGAAGATCGGCCCCATAAAGCGCGGGTCGCTTTCCTTGGCTGGCGTCTTATAGGACCCCAGGTGTTCACCGTAGGATTTGCCGCCACCGATCAGCACCACCTGGCGCAACCTGGCTCCGGCCTGGCGCAGGGCCTTGAGGCTGTGCTCCAGCATCGCCAGGTTCGGCGCCACTGTGGCGGCCATGCTTTCCCGCTCGCTGTAGGCGCAGAACACCAGGTCGGTGACGCTGCCCAGTCCGGCAAAGGCGCGGGCGGTGCCGGCGACGTCCAGCAGGTCGGCGCTGATGTGCGCTGGTGCCGGGCTGCCGTCCAGCAGGCTGGTCGGTGGGCGGCGACGGGCGGCGGTGGTCAGTTGCCAGCCCGGGGTACGGTGCATCAGCTCGACCACTGCGGTGCCGACCACGCCATAGCCGCCGATCACCAGCAAGTGACGGTCCGGGGAGGTTGAAACGCTCATCTTGGATACCTCGAATAAAGGGATCGCCAGCATAGAGTCGGGTCTTTGAGTGAAATAGACTGCCGGCCGGAACAGCATCTGTGAGTTGAATTCATATGGCGGGCAGCGAGATCAACCGGTTTGCCGAGATGGAAACCTTTGTCGCGGTGGTGGAGTGTGGCGGCTTGTCGGCCGCTGCGCGGTTGAGGCAGGTGACGCCTTCCTCGGTGAGCAAGCTGCTGGCGCGGCTTGAAGCACGCCTGGGCGTACGCTTGCTCAACCGCTCCACTCGCCAGTTGCAACTGACCGCGGAAGGCCGCGGCTTCTATGAAAACAGCGTGCGCCTGCTGGCAGACCTGCGAGAAGTGGAGGGTGAGGCCAGCAGCGCCCGGGCTCCGGTGGGCCGGGTGCGGGTCAACACCAGCGCCTCCTTTGGCCTGCATGTGCTGGCGCCCCTGGTGGCGGAGTTTCTCCAGCTGTATCCGCAGGTGTCCCTGGACCTGGTGCACAGCGATGCCCTGGTAGACCTCTTGGGGGAACAGACCGATGTGGCGATCCGCACCGGGCCGCTGGCGGATTCGCAGTTGATTGCCCGCAAGCTCGGGGAAACCCGCGGCGTTGTCGTTGGCTCCCCGGCCTACCTGGCTCGCTGTGGCGTACCGCAGACCCCGGAGGATCTGGCCGCGCACCACCTGCTCGGTTTCGACTACGCGCGGGCCTTGCCGGGCTGGCGCCTGGGCGCGGCGGGCGAGAGCCAACTGCTGCAGCCCAATGGCCGGGTGCAGGCCAGCGACGGCGAAGCGTTGCGCCATCTGGCGCTACACGGTGCCGGGCTGGCGCAACTGGCGGCCTTCACCATCGCCGATGACCTGGCCAGCGGCAGGCTGGTACCGGTACTGGAAGCCTTCAACCAGGCGCCGCTGGAAAGTTTTTATGCGCTGTATGTCGGCCAGGGCGGCCACGTGCCGTCGCGGGTTCGGGTGTTCATCGACTTCCTGGCACTGCGGGTGCGCTTGTAGCCGCCACTGGTCAGGCGTGGCGACGGATGCTTGAATCAACCCCCTGGCGACTTTTCCAAGGACAGAACATGCATGCAGTTTTCCAACGACTGGTGAGCCTGCTGGACAGCCACCAGGCGCGCTATCGGGTGATTTTTCACCCGGCCGAAGGGCAGTCGGCGCGGGTTGCCGAGATCCGCGGCACCGAACCTGGGCAGGGGGCCAAGGCCATGCTCTGCAGCCTCAAGGGCACAGACGAGGTGTATGGGCTGGTGATTCTCAGCGGCGACCAGAAGCTGGACATGAAAAAGGTCGGCGCGGCCCTGGGGGGCAAGAAGGCGCAACTGGTATCGCCGGAGCTGGCCAGGGAGCTGACTGGTTGCGTGATCGGCGCCATAGCTCCGCTGAGTTTCGATCCGCGCATCCGGCTGATCGTCGACCCGCAACTGACCTCCCGCTACAGCGAGATCGCCTTCAACGCCGGGCGCCTGGATGCCTCCATGGTGCTCGATACCCAGGACTACCTGAGGGTCGCCCAGCCGCTGCTGCTGAGCGTGACCCGGGACCTGGAGAGCGACAGCGTCCAGCCCGGTTGAAGGCGGCTACCAGCTCGCCTGAGCCAGGGCCTCGGCAAAGGCGGTGAGCTTCGGCGAGCACTGGCGCGAGGGCGGATACACCAGCGACAGCTCGCGGCTGCGCCCGGCATGTTCCTGCAGCACCGGCACCAGCCGGCCGGTGTCCAGGGCTTCGCGTACCGCGAACTCCATCAACTGGGCAATGCCGAAGCCGCCGAGCACCGCGTCCACCAGGGCATCGCCGATATCGAAGATCAGCCGGCCCTGGACGGCCAGGTCCAGGGGCTTGTCCTGGTCCATGAACTGCCAGTCCACCAGCCGGCCGCTGCGCAGGTTACGCACGGCCAGGCAGTTGTGCTGCTGCAGGTCGGCCAGGTGCCGGGGCGTGCCATGGCGCTCCAGGTAGCCTGGCGCCGCCACCGTGACCCAGCGCAGGGGCGCCAGGGGCCGGGCAATGAGGCGCTGGTCCTGGATCACCCCGGTGCGCACCACCGCGTCGAAACCTTCATCGATGATGTCCACCACCCGGTCGGTCATCACCGCTTCGATGCTCAGCCCCGGGTGCTGGGCCGTCAGCTCGCCGATCACCGGCATCACCACCTTGCGCCCGAACAGTGACGGGGTACTGATCTTCAACATTCCACTGGGGGATTCGCGCCGGTCCAGCAGCAGGTGTTCGGCATGGGCCAGTTCCGCCAGCAGGGGCGCGGCGCGCTCGACCAGCACCTGGCCGTCCGGGGTCAGGCTGACACTGCGGGTGTTGCGTTGCAGCAGGCGTACACCGAGCTGCTGTTCCAGGCGGGAAATGGCTCGGGACAGGCCGGACTGGGTCAGCCCCAGGTCACCGGCGGCACGGGTGAAACTGCGGGTTTCGGCAACCCGGACCAGCAGGCGAAGGGCGTTCAGATCCATGATTAAAGTCATTACTGAAAGAGATAATGGCTTGTTTATCATTTAAACGGCATCGATGACACTGGCCGCCGGTTATTTCCACACAAGGATCTTCGCGATGTCCGCGACCCCGTTAGCCAAGCCGTCGGGCTGGATGCTGTTACTGCTGGCCACCGCGCAATTGATCATCGCCCTGGACGCCACCATCGTGTTTGTCGCCCTGCCGGAAATCGGCAGCCACCTGGGCTTCTCCGCCCAGCAGTTGCAATGGGTGGTCAGTGCCTACAGCGTGGCCTTCGGTGGTTTCCTGCTGCTGGGCGGACGGGCGGCGGACCTCCTGGGCAAGCGGCGTTTCTACATCGTCGGCCAGTCCTTGTACGCCCTGGCCTCGCTGGCCGGCGGCCTGGGCGGCAGCGCGCTGCTGCTGGTGCTGGCCCGGGCGGTGCAGGGCGTGGGCGGGGCAATGCTGTTCCCCGCGACCCTGGCCCTGATCAACACCTGGTACGCCGAGGGGCCGGCGCGCAACCGGGCCTTTGCGGTGTGGAGCGCAGCCTCGGCGGCGGGGCTGGCCCTGGGGGCGCTGCTGGGCGGGGTGCTGACCCAGTACTGGGGCTGGGAGGCGGTGTTCCTGGTCAACGTGCCCCTGGCTGGGGCCTGTGCGTTGCTGGCCCGGCACTGGATACCCGCCGACCCTGCGCGCCAGCGCGGCCGTCAGTTCGACTTGCGCGGCGCGCTGACCGTGACCCTGGGTGGCACCCTGCTGGTGTTCTCCATCGTCCAGGGCCCGGAGTGGGGCTGGAGTGCCCCGGCGACCCTGGGCTGCCTGGCGTTGTCCCTGGCCCTGCTCGGGCTGTTCGTGCGCCTTGAACAGCGTAGCGCCGACCCGCTGATGCCCCTGCGCCTGCTGGGTTATCCACAACTGCGCATGGCCATGGTGATTACCGCGCTGTTCATGAGCAGCTTCGGCGTGCAGTACTACTTCCTCAGCCTGTATTTCCAGCAGGTCTATCAGTTCAGTGTGTTGCAGAGCGGACTGGCGTTCCTGCCCTCGACCCTGCTGTGCACGGCCGGGATCTGGGTCGCGGAGCGGGCCCTGCTGCGCGTAGGCTTGCGGGCGACCCTGGTCAGCGGCTTGCTGCTCGGGGCGCTGGGCATCGGCCTGATGTACCTGGCCCTGCCGGGCAGTAGCGGCTTTGTCGGCCTGCTGCCGGGGATCGTGATCATGAGCATCGGCCAGGGCATGACCTGGACCTCGATGTGGGTCTCGGCCGGGCAGGGTATCGCGGCGTCCGAGCAAGGGGTGGCTGCGGGCGTGGCTTCCACCAGCCAGCAGATCGGCGGCGCCCTGGGGCTGGCGCTGCTGGTGTCCCTGGCCAACACCTTGAGCGCCGGCGGTAATCAGGCCTATGGCATCGAGATGGCTACCGCCGCCAGTGCCCTGCTGGCGCTGTTCGGGGCCTTGCTGGCGCTGCGCCTGCCCCGGGCTGGAGTGGCCTTGCCGGCCTGTTCCGTGGCCCAGGGCTGAGGGCGTCAGCCATGGGCCTGTGGCAGGTGGCGGCGCACTGCCCACAGGACCCCGGCCAGGAGCAACAGGGCGGCGCTGCTTTGCAGCAGGCTGGGCAGGTGCTGCAGGCAGATGAAGCCATAGAGCAGGGCGAACAGGGTCTCGAACACGATCAACTGGCCGCTCAGGGTCAGCGGCAGGCGCCGGGTCGAGGCATTCCACATGCGATTGCCGAACCAGGAGCCGAGCACCGCGCTGGACAGGCTCAGGCCCCAGAACAGCATCCAGCGCTGCTCGCTGGCCTCGGCCCGGGTGCCGGGCAATGAGAACCCGTCCGCCAGCAGCCAGACCAGGGCGCTCATCAGCCCAGTGGTAATGCCCCACAGGGTCGACCACTGGCTGCTGTTGAAACGGCTGCCTTTGAGGTAGCGGGCGTTGTCGGTGGCAAACCAGGTCCAGCACAGCAAGGCGCCGAAGGCGCAGAGCAGGCCCAGGGCGCGCTGGCCCAGTTCCACCGAATCGCTGTGGGCGGTGAGCAGGGTGTCGAGGTTGATGCAGCAGATGCCGGCGAACACCAGCAACAACGGCCAGCGCAGCCGGCGCAGGGGCACGGCATCGGCATCGCCGCGGCCGGCCAGGGTGATGGTCAGCGGCAGCAAGCCGACGATCAGTGCGGTGCTGGCTACGCCGGCCCACTGGATGGCGCTGGCCAGGAGCATGAAGTAGATCAGGTTGCCGGTTAGCGCCAGCTTCACCAACAGTACGGCATCGCCCCAGGTCAGGCGTTGCAGCAGCTCCCGGGCCTGAGGCGCAGCCAGGAGCAGGGAGAATGCACCGTAGAGGCTGAAGCGCGCGCAGCTGAGCAGCAACGGGCTGAACTCAGGCAGCAGGCTGGGCACCACAATCGCCAGGCCCCAGACCGCACCGGCCAGGGCGGCATAAGCAACTCCACGTTTCATGCAAACACTCGTACCTAGTCATCAAGCTGCGCAGGCTAGTCATTGCTGACCGGATGGACAAAGGATATATAGGCACCTACCTATTCTTCTGGGGAATGCCTTGTGAGCCGCTTCGCCCGTCATCTGCCGCCGCTGGAAACCCTGGTCACCTTCGAGGCGGTGGGCCGTAACGCCAGCTTCACCCGCGCGGCCACCGAGCTGTGCCTGACTCAGAGCGCGGTCAGCAAGCAGATCCGTGCCCTGGAGCTGTCGCTCAAGACCGAACTGTTCGAGCGCCAGGCCCGGGGGGTGAAGCTCACCGCCAGCGGCGCCTCGCTGTTCGTCGAGGTCAGCACCCAGCTCGAAGCCCTGCTGCGCAGCGTCAGCCGCCTGCGGGCCGGGCGCGACGCCAATACCATCACCGTGCAATGCACCCACGCGGTGGCGCAGTTCTGGCTGTTCCCGCGCCTGCTGGCATTCAACAAGCAGCACCCGGACATCACCGTGAGCATCCATGCCAACAACGACATGGACGAGTCCAGCGTGGCCGAGCATGACTTCGGCATTCTCTATGGTGCGGGGCATTGGTCGTCCCTCGCGGCGGTATCGCTGTTCGCCGAGATGGTCTACCCCATCGTCAGCCGGCGCCTGGAGCTGCCTGTGGTCAAGGAGCTGGCGCAACTGGCCGAACTGCCGTTGATCCAGCTGGACGCCTCGGAGTGGAACTGCATCGACTGGCGGGACTGGTTCCATCATTTCGGGCTGGACTACAGCGCGCCACCGGGGGCCCTGGGGTTCAACCAGCTGACCCTGATGTTCAGCGCGGTGCAGCAGGGCATGGGCGTGGGGCTGGGCTGGGATTTCATGGCCAGCCAGTTGGTGGCCCAGGGCGAGTTGCTGCGGGTTGGCGAGTGGGCGTTCCGCACCGGGCAGGCGGATTTTCTGGTGCATCCGCGGCACAAGCGCCTGTCCGCCAGCGGCCAGTTGTTTCGCGACTGGCTGGTGGCCCAGGCGGCTGAATGAGCGCCCGGGGCCCAATGGCCAGCCCCGGGCTATGGGTCAGAGGCTGGCGCGCGGCACGCTGAAGCGGAACTCGCTGCCCTTGCCCACTTCGCTGTGGGCTTCGATCTTGCCGCCGTGGGCGTGGATGATGCCCTGGGTGATGTACAGCCCCAGGCCGGTGCCGTTGGGGTTGCCTTCCTTCATGGTCCAGTAGCGGTCGAAAATGAATGGCAACTGGTCGGTGGGAATGCCCTCCCCGGAGTCGCGCACGCTGAACACGATCTGCTCGCCGTCGGACATCGCCACCACCCCGACCTTGCCCTGTTTGGGGGTGAACTTTATGGCGTTGCCCACCAGGTTCGACAGCACCTGGAACAGGCGCTCGGGGTCGGCGTTGATCCTGAGGTCCGGTTCGGCGTGGAAGCTGATGTCGATGGCCTTGTCCAGGGCCAGTGGCGCCAGCAATGAATAGGCCTCTTCGAACATCTGGCTGACGTCCAGCGGCTGCGGGGCGATGCTGTAGCGCCCGGCCTCGATCTTGGAGGTGTCCAGCAGGTCTTCCAGGAGATTGTTCATGCGGCTGGCGGCCTGCTGCATGGTGTCGATGGCCGATGAAATGCGCCGTGAGGTATGCGGGCCATCGGAACTGAAGGCCTTCTGCATCATGCCGCAGAGCATGGAGATCACAGTCATCGGGTTGCGCAGGTCGTGGGACACCACCGCCACCAGTTCGTCCCGGGCGCGCACGGCCTGTTGCTCGCGCAGCACCTGGCGCGCCAGGTCGTGCTCCAGGGCCGAGCGGCGCAGGTCATTGGCGGCGAAGCGGTCGCCGTGGCTCCACTTGGTGGCGATCCCGGCCATCTCCACTTTCCAGATCTCGAACGAGGTACGCGGCCGCAGGCGCAGGCCGGCGTCGGAGTTTTCCAGGTCCAGGGGCTTTTGCGGGTTGCCGCTCCAGTTGATGTTTTCCTTCACTTCCGGGCGGAACCACAGCACGCCGTTATCCACAGGCTTGGGCAGGGTCATGGCCAGGACCCCGCTGGCCACCTGTTGATAACTCGCCGCCGGCGGGTAGACGCTGGACAGGTGATGGCTGGCGAACACCGCGTGCCCGGTGCCTTGCAGCCAGCGGTGCAGGGCGCGGATTTCGTCCTGGGGCGGGCAGTTACCGAAGCAGTGCAGTTGCTTGTCTTCGATGATTGCCACGCCACCGGCCTGGGTCAGGTCCAGCAGCAGTTGCGGCACCTGGGTCAGGCCGTCGAAGACGCTGTCGGGGGTGTCGCGCATGGCCTGGTCGAGGCTGGCCAGGGCGGTGACTTTCTCTTCCCGCTGGCGGCTGATATCCAGGGCTTCCATGGCGCTGATCTGCAACGACAGCACCTGGCCGATGGTCTGGCAGGCAATGCGCAGCTCGTGGGGCACCAGCAGCGGCTGGCGGTTGCCGCAACTGATCAGGCCCCAGAGCTGGTCGCCCTTGAGCAGGGAAATGCTCATGGAGGACAGCACGCCCATGTTCTTCATGTACTGGCAGTGGATCGGCGACACGCTGCGCAGGGTGGCGAAGCTCAGGTCCAGGGCCTGCTGAGTGTCCGGGCGCAGTGCCGGCAGCAGGGGCACCGGCTGGTAGTCGGCGTTGGGGATGATCCGCAGCCAGTTGCTGCGGTACAGCTCGCGGGCTTGCTGCGGAATGTCCGAGGCCGGGAAGAACAAGCCATTGAACACTTCCATGGTGGGGCGGGTGGCTTCGGCGATCACCTGGCCGTGGCCTTCCTCTTCGAAGCGGTAGATCAGCACCCGGTCGTAGCCGGTCATCGCCTGGATTTCGCTGACGCTGATGGTGTACAGCTCATTCAGGGTCTTGGCCGTCTGCAAGCGCCGCAGCAGGCGCCCCAGGTTCTCGGTCTGCTCTTTCAGGTGCTGGGGCTGCAGGTGTTCGAGCTGGATTTCCAGCTCCAGCATCAGCACCCCCTGGTGGCGATGCAGCAAGCCTTCGAAGCGCGCGCCATTGACGGCCAGGTGCAGTGGTGGCGCATCGGACAACCGCGGCAGTTGCAGCACCTCGCGGATGCGCTGGCCGTCGGTGTCTCCCAGCAGTTGCTCCAGGGGCTGGCCGAGGACCTGCGCGGCAGGCTGGCCCAGCAGGGCCTCGACGTTGGCGCTGATCTGCTGGATGCGCAGGTCCGGCTCCGACAGCGTCAGCAGCACGCCATGGGGCTGGATCGCCCCGGGGGAGCGGATTGGCTCATCGGCGCAGTTGGCCAGCAGTTGTTCGAAGGCTTGGGCGTCTTGTGGGGTCATAGCAGCACCTCGCGGCTGTCGAGCCAGTGCTCGAAACAGGCAAATGTGGATTGCGCGGCGCTGACCACTTGTTGTCGTGCGCTCGCGTCCTCGGGCATGCGCCCCAGGTAGTCGAGAAAGTCTTTCCAGCGCCGCCCGGTGGCGGCGCCATACACGTCGAGGAAAGCCCCGCCGTTATCCCCGTGCAGGTCCAGGCGCTGGGCCATTTCCCGGCGCAGGATCTGCCCGCCCAGGGTCGCGCCCTCCAGTACATAGAGGGCGCCCAGGCACGCGCCGGGGCTGGCCAGTGCGGGCAGATGGTCGCAGCGGGGCAGGGCGTCGATGCGCTCCGGGGCCAGGCCCAGGGCCTGCAGGTCGCCGGCCAGGGCCGGGGTCTTGCGGCGCTGCTCCGGGTCGTAGCCGGCAGGGATCAGGCCGCTGTCATGCAGGGCCGCCTCCAGGGGCTGATAGAAGCCGAAATAGGCCTGGATCAGGCGCCGGTACCAGGCCGCATCGAGATGCTCGGAGAAGAACGGCAGGCGCTTTTCCAGGGCCACGTGCAAGGTCGCGGTGCCGGCGCGCAGGTCTTGAAGCAGGGTGGGGGCGGTGGTGTCTTGGTGCGGTTTGGGCATTCAGGGGTCAGGGGTCGCAACAGGTAATGGACGCGCCATGGGCGTCATCGAAAGCTGGGACCAGGCCGTAGTCCCTGCACTAGAGCCATCGCACAGAAAAATAAGAGCGTCACTCTACCTGTGCTTTTTGCACTGACGTACAGTTTTTGACGCACCATTGGTCGGCCAAGGGTAGTCGATCGATGACGTGTTGCTGTGTCTGACTGTGTTCAAGAGGCAGAAATTCCTTTTTCCGTCTCGCAGGTTCAGCGGTGAGGATCAGATCCAGACGTCGTTCTGGGCGGTGCGTTCGCCACCTTGATCGCCGGTGTTGAGCACGCCCTTGGGTTCGATCAGCAGCAGTTTGACCTCCTGCTCGGCCCAGGGTTTGTGCTCGACGCCCTTGGGCACCACGAACATCTCGCCACTGCCGATGGCCACCCGGCCGTCACGGAAGTCGATGTACAACTGGCCGTCGAGCACGATGAAGGTTTCATCGGTGTCGGCGTGGGAGTGCCAGACGAATTCGCCCTGCAACTTGGAGATCTTGAACTGGTAGTCGTTCATCTCGGCAATCACCTTGGGGGTCCAGTGTTCGCTGAACAGGCCGAGTTTGCTGGCGAAGTTGATGCTCTGGTAGGCGTCTTGCGGGGCAGGGTTTTGCATGGTGTGGTCCACCTCAGTGATGAATGAGCGCTGAGGGTAAACAGCCAGGGGCTAGGGCTTCTTGAACGATCGTGTGTGGCCTCAGCGGCCGAGCATCTTCAGCCAGCGCGCCGGTGGCAGGCCGTAGGTCTGGCGAAACTGCCGGGTCATGTGGCTCTGGTCGGTGAAGCCGGCGATCAGTGCGGCGTTGGCCAGGCTCTGGCCCTGCACCAGCAGCGCGCGGACCAGGTCCAGGCGGCGCATGCTCAGGTAGCGGTAGGGGCTGGTGCCGAACAGCAGGCGAAAATCCCGGGACAGGCTCCAGCGGTCGCGCCCGCTGTGGGCCGCCAGTTCCTCCAGGGTCAGGGTGCGGTCCAGGGCACTGTGGATGTATTCCCGGGCCCGCTCGGCCGCCACATAGTCGAAACGTTGCCGTGATTGGGCGACCCCGGAGACGCTGTTCAGGGCATGGGCCAGGTCGAACAGGGCGTCTTCCTGTTCCAGCGGGTCCAGGGGGCTGTCGACCCCACGCAGCAGGGCCTCGGTGGCGGCAAACAGCCGCGGGTCGTTGGACAGGCCGCCAGTAATGAAGGGCAGCGGCTGGCCGCCGAGGATCTGCTGGATCAGCGCCGGCTCGACATACAGCATGCGGTAGTGAAAGCCGTCGTGGGTGCCGGCCTCGCCGTCGTGGGCTTCGTCGGGGTGCAGGACCATGGTGGCGCCGGGCAGGCTGTGGCGCCAGCCGCCGCGGTACTGGAAGCTCTGCACCCCGTGCAGGGTGCGGCCGATGGCGTAGGTGTCATGGCGGTGCATGTCATAGCCATGGCCGGCGAAATACGCCTCGATGCGCTCCAGGCCCCGGGCGGGCGGCGCGCGGTGAACCCAGTCGGTGACAGCTGCGGGTTTGGCCATGGAACGGTCCTGATGGATGAAACCAAGGGCCGTACGTTAACTCAGGGGCGCGCTGGCTGTCTTGCCCCTCGGTTCTACGCCGTAGCGGTTCTGCCCGAAGACGGGCGGCTTGCAGGAGGGTTCCGGCGCTGCACGATGGCTTGTTGCCTGAGCCGGGTTGCGAGGCCAATCGGCGGTTGCCTGGGCAGGCGCGAGTGGAGTAGCGTCGTTCCCCCGGACCCTCTTCATGGCCATCTGTTCCCATGTACACCTCGCACCTGGTTTACCTCGCTCCGTTGTTGTCGCTGGCCCTGCTCTGGAGCGTGGCGGTGATCACCCCCGGGCCGAACTTTTTCACCACTGCACAACTGGCGGCGGGCTGTTCGCGGCGCCATGGCCTGTTCGCCGCCCTGGGGGTGGCCAGCGGCACCGTGCTCTGGGGGCTGGCGGGAGGCTTGGGCATCAAATCGCTGTTCAGCGCGGCGCCGGCGCTGTTCGTGTTGTTCAAGGTTGCCGGTGGCTGTTACCTGATCTACCTGGGGCTCAAGCAGTTCAAGCGCAAGCCGGCCCTGGAGACCCCGACCACCGATGGCGCGAGCCATGCTGCGCGCAGCCTGTTCTCGGCCTACCGGCTGGGCTTTCTCGGCAACATGACCAACCCCAAGTCGGCGCTGTTCGTGGCCACCATTTTTGCCACTTCGATGCCGGCCTCCCCGCCACCTCTGCTACTGGGGCTGGCGGTGCTGACCATGGCCGGCCTGTCGCTGTCCTGGTACTGCTGCGTGGCGCTGTTTTTCGCCAGCAGCCGGGTGGCCGGGTTCTATGCCCGGGCCCGGCGCTGGCTGGACCGCCTGGCCGGTGGTTGCTATGTGCTGTTCGGCGGGCATCTGCTGGCCAATCGCTGAACGGCCGGTGCCTTGCGCCGGCCAGTATCCGCCCCCAACAAGGACGACCCGTCCCCGTATCAGGAGACCGAACATGGCTGTTGTTTTTCGCCCGGTGGCAGAGGCGGACATTCCGCGGATCTGCAGTTTCGTGGGCAATCCCCAGGAGCTGTATTTCTTCTTTCCCGCCGCCACCTGGCCGCTGACCCACGAGCAGTTGCGCGACTCCATCGCCCAGCGCAGCGACTCGACGGTGATCGAGCGTGACGGGCAGGTAGTGGGTTTTGCCAACTTCTACCGCTGGGCCAAGGGCGGCACCTGTACCATCGGCAATGTCATCGTCAACCCAGAGGTGCGCGGCGCGGGCCTGGCGGCGCAATTGATCGGGCAGATGATCCACATCGCCCACAGCAAGCACCAGGCCAGTGAGGTGACGCTGTCGTGCTTCAACAGCAACGTGGCGGGGTTGCTGCTCTATCCGAAGCTGGGCTTTGTGCCGTTCGCCATCGAAGAGCGCAAGAACAAGGAACAGGAGCGAGTGGCGCTGATCCATTTGCGTTACAGCCCCAGCTGAATTGAAGAACCGTCAGCAATCATTTTTTCAACGGGAAGCAGTCATGAGCAAGTTGCGGGTCGGGATTATTTTTGGTGGCCGTTCGGCCGAACACGAAGTGTCGCTGCAGTCGGCGCGCAATATCGTCGATGCCCTGGATCGCACGCGTTTCGAGCCGGTGCTGATCGGCATCGACAAACAGGGGCACTGGCACCTCAACGACACCTCGAACTTCCTGATCAACCAGGAAAACCCGGCGCTGATCGCCCTCAACCAGTCCAATCGCGAACTGGCGGTGGTGCCGGGCAAGGCCAGCCAGCAACTGGTGGAAACCTCCAGCCAGGAACTGCTGGGGCATGTCGATGTGATCTTCCCCATCGTCCACGGCACCCTGGGCGAAGACGGTTGTCTGCAGGGCCTGCTGCGCATGGCCGACCTGCCCTTTGTCGGCTCCGACGTGCTGGGCTCGGCGGTGTGCATGGACAAGGACATCAGCAAGCGCCTGCTGCGCGATGCCGGGCTGGCGGTGACCCCGTTCATCACCCTGACCCGGGCCACCCGTGCTCGCTACGGTTTTGCCCGGGCCCGGGAAACACTCGGCCTGCCGCTGTTCGTCAAGCCGGCCAACCAGGGTTCATCGGTGGGGGTGAGCAAGGTCGACAACGAGGCCGAATACGAGGCCGCGGTGGAACTGGCCCTGGGCTTCGATCACAAGGTGCTGGTGGAGTCGGCCGTGCGTGGGCGGGAAATCGAATGCGCGGTGCTGGGCAACGACCAGCCCATTGCCAGTGGCTGCGGCGAGATCGTGGTCAGCAACGGTTTCTATTCCTACGACAGCAAGTACATCGACGGGGAGGCGGCCCAGGTGCTGGTACCGGCGGACATCAGCATCGAGCACAGCGAGCGCATTCGGGCCCTGGCTGTCGAGGCATTCCAGGTGCTGGGCTGCTCCGGGCTGGCTCGGGTCGATGTGTTTCTCACCGATGAGGGGGAAGTGCTGATCAACGAAATCAACTCGCTGCCGGGGTTCACCCGGATCAGCATGTACCCCAAACTTTGGCAGGCCACCGGCATGAGCTACAGCGAGCTGGTGAGCCGCCTGATCGAGCTGGCGCTGGAGCGTCACGCTGAACGGCAAGGGCTGAAAATCAACCGCTGAAGCGGATCATCGTGGTTAAGGACGTGACGAATGAGTTCGGCAACAGATGCATCGGTTTATCTTTTTTCCTACGGCACCCTGCAAGACAAGGCGGTGCAGATCGCCAACTTTGGCCGTGAGTTGAGTGGCAGCGCGGATGCCATGCTTGGCTACGAACAGAGCTGGGTGGAAATCACCGACCCCGAGGTGCTGGCGGCCAGCGGCAAGACCCACCACCCGATCCTGCGCCCGGGGGCGGCGGACAGCGCGCCGATTCCCGGCACCGTGTTCTGCATCACCCCCGAGGAGCTGGCAGCGGCCGACAGCTATGAAGTCTCGGACTACAAGCGGGTCAGCGTGACCCTGGCCTCGGGCATCCAGGCCTGGGTCTACGTCAGCGCCTGAGTCTTCGGCTCACTCCGGCGGCAGCATCACACCGATGCACGCCAGGGCCAGCAGCACCGCCCCGAGCACGATGAACACATAGTTCAGCGGCGTGAAACGGGCGTTGCTGCGGCCTTCGGGATCTTTCGCGGCGGCATTCAGGCCGCGCTGGCCGAGCCAGGTGATCCACGCCAGTACCGGCAGCAGCGCCAGGCTGGCAATGTCGGTCACCGGGTAGCCGATATTCTTGCGCGACAGCGCGTCCACCACGTTGTTGATGATCACCCCCACCACAAACAGGGTTGCCAGTTCACCGGGCCGCCAGTCATGGCTGCGGCCGTCGCGCTTGAGCTGTGCATCGGCTTCGCGGTACAGCGCGTGGGTGAAAAAGATGGCAAAGAAGGCCCGGGCCACCGGCCACAGCTCCTGGCCGCTGGCGTGCCTGAACTGATGCCAGTTCTTGTAGGCCCAGTACACCTGGTAGATACCGAAGGTGAGGATGTACAGGGTCAGGAACTTGGCCTTGGACACCACATAGAACGGCTGTTGCGCCGCTTCGGGCGAGGGGGCGACCAGATCCGCCTGGGGCGGGGCATAGAGGTTGTCAGACACGGGCACTCCTTGGGTTGGGCCTGAGGGGGGAGGCAACGTTAGCTCAGGTTGCTGGCCAAGAACCAGCAGGGGCTCGGTGGCCAACCGGAACCGGGTTCAGGCCAGGGGTGGATCCGCCGGCCGAACGTAGTGAATATCCCATTCACTTTCACCCACCTGAACAAAACCCAGGCGTCGATAAAAACGATTCGAGTCACTGCCGCGCAACGCATCCAGGTGGATGGGTAGCTGCTCGTTGGCGGAGCGTTCCAAAAGCTGCTCCAGGGCCTTGGCGCCGAGGCCCCGCCCTTGGAATTGCGGTAGGACGTACAGGTGCTGCAGGCGCAGATGATCGCCGTGTGATTGGCTCTGGATAAAGCCTGCGGGCTGTCCGTCACTGAGGATGAAGTGGCAGCGTTCGGCCGCGAAGCTTGCGGCAAAACGCTCCCGGGCCCGCTGCGGATCGAAGCGCCCCAGGCGCTCAAGGCTTTCGCGCATCGCCGCGATGCGCATCTGGACCAGGGTTTCCAGGTCGCTCAGGGAGGTTGGGAGTAGTGCACTCTCGAGGTTCATGTCCGGCCGATCCACGAGTACTGGAAGGCCTTGGCTTCACCCCGGTGCCCGCGTCGACGATAACTGGCCAGGGTCGGGGTCGAGCAGTAGGTGCACAGCTCGCTGATTTCGATCTGTTCATCACTGATTCCAGCGGCGTGCAGCAAGTGCACGGCATAGCGGCTCAGGTCGAACCACAGGGAATCGGCCTGGGTCGGTTGCGGTGGCGGAATCTGCGGCGGCAGCAGCGGGGCCGGTTGCTCACGGCTCCAGGGGGCCTGTGCGGCCGGCCACAGCGGGTCCTGAGTGGCGGACAGGGTGTCGATGAAATCGGCGCTGACTTCATAGCAGCAGGGTTTGATCGATGGGCCGATGGCCACCCGCAATTGCTGTGGGGTGATGCCCTTGCTGGCGAAGTGTTGCAGCACATTGGCGATGATCCCGCCATGCAGGCCTTTCCAGCCGCCGTGCACTGCCGCGACCCAGGAACCGTCCTCGCTGCTGATCAGCAACGGCAGGCAATCGGCGGTGACCACTGCGATGGGCCGGCTGGAATGGGTGAGTACCGCATCGCCGCGGATGATTCCGCTGGGTAGCGTGGTACTGGCTTGCACCACCTCGCCGCTGTGGATCTGCGAGCAGAAGAACAGGTTGGCCGGCAGGGCGGCGCCGAGGGTCGAAAACCCATGACGGATGCCGGATATCTGGTTCAACACACCTGCCTGGAAACTCATCGGGCCTTCGCTCGGTAACCTGGGAATGGCTGCAGAGCATAGCGGTATCCGAGGTACTTTTGCTGACAGACAACGCTGGATAGGCCGGGGCAGACCAGCGGTAGCCTGCTGGTCGGCCCCTTCACCGGGCGTTTCAGGCGCTCAGCGGGATATACAGTTCCACCACGCTGTCCGGGTGCATGGGCCCCAGAAAGCGCTCGCCGGTGTACTCGAACTCCACCGCGTCGATGGGCATCAGCCCGGCGGCGGGCAACCACTCGCTGTAGGCGGCGCGAAAGGTTTCCGGCAGGGTGGCCACGCTGCCGTGATGCTCGACTCGCGCGTAATGGCGGGCAGGGATTTCCAGCTCCACCATGCCGGGTACCAGGGGCGCGTCGGCGGCGACCGGCAGGCCGGCCACATAACGCCACTGGCCGTCTTCCAGGGGCTGGCAGATGCCATAGGTGCCCACCGGCTCGGCCAGGCGCTGGATCTCCTGTTCCCGAGGTTCGAAACGTTGCCAGAGCTCGGCGATGGTGCCCGGGTCATCCTGCTGCCAGGCCATGCCGATGATCCGCTGCGACGCCAGGAATACCTTCTGTGGTGTCTGCGCGGCTGGGAGTTGGCGCTGCGGCTGGGCCAGGTAGCGCTGCAGATGGCCCAGTACTTTCTGGCTGCGGGCGATCTCGCTTTGCAACTGCCGGGCATGCGCCTGCAGTGACTGCTGCATGTGCAGCACGCTGTCCAGGCCGCCCTGGTCCGCCAGAGTGCGGATGTCTTCCAGGGACATGCCCAACTGCCGCAGCCAGGCGATGCGCCCCAGGGTCACGATCTGTTCCGGGCTGTAGTAGCGGTAGCCGTTGTCCCGGCCGGTGAGGGCCGGGGTGAACAGGCCGATGCTGTCGTAGTGGCGCAGGGTTTTGGTGGTGAGGCTGTGGCAGCGGGCCATTTGTCCGATGGTGAGCATGGAGCGTCCTTGGTGTGGTTGGGCTGCCAGGCAGGTTGAGCCTTTACCCAAGGGCAAGCTCAAGCCCGGCAGCACGGCTCAGGACGATTTGATCGGCTTGATCAGGCTCTCGGCGGGAATGCCGAACAGCTGGTGCAGTTTCCAGATCATGGGCAGGGTCAGCGCGCGCTTGCCGTTGAGCACTTCATAGACGCGGTTGGTGCGGCCGATGGCCGGCGCCAGGTCGGCGGCGGACAAGCCGGATTGCTCCATGCGGAACTTGATCGCCTCGATCGGGTTGGGCAGGTCCAGGGGAAACTGCCTGGCCTCGTATGCCTGGATCAGGGTGATCATCACATCGAAGTAATCGCCTTCAGGTGTCCCAGGCTGCGGTTCGTTGTCGAACAGGGGCGAGACGCTTTTCAGTGCGGCGCGGTAGTCCTGGTCGGTGTGGATGGGGCGGATGTTCATGCGGGTTGCTCCATGTCTACGCTGTCGGCGTCAATGGCATCGTACTGCTGGTGGGTACCTACGAACTTGATGTACAGCGCGCCGAAGCGATAGGCCACGGCAACGATCAGTCGATACTCGTTGCCCTTGATGTTGAAGACCACCCTGCGGCTTTTGAGAATGCTCGCGTTGCGATACTGGTCCTTGATCTGCGCAGGGTTGGACCACTCGGCTTTCCTTGCTTCATCGACCCAGGCCAGCAAGGGCTGTTCTGCGTCCGGGTACTTCTCCCAGAAGGCCTTCAACTGACTGACTGCAATAATTCTCATGGCGTGATCCTAGTCCCGTCCTGGGACTTAAACAAGTCGCTGAGTGCGTCAAGCGATGTACGGACAGATCGCTGGATCTGCCCGCGCAGGCGACGTTGGTTCAGGGACGATCAGGTCATGCAGAGAGCGTGGCGTGCACGTCGTCCATCAGTGCCTTGCCCATCTCTGCCAGGTAGTGTGCCGCCCAAGCATAGCGGTCGCACCGCGGCTCCATGGCGGCCTCCAGGGTGAATTGCTTTGCCAGATGCAACAGGGTCGAGGAGTGTTCCAGGGCGTCGTTGATCGGCACGTCGGCATTCACCCGAAACAGCGGATGCAGGTGCTCGCCGCATTGGGAAAAGCGGATTTCACCGAGGGTGGTCAGGGGCGATTGAGTGGTCATCGGGCACCTCCGGTTTTTTGTGACGGGAGGTGTGGGGAGGACGGATTTCGAGTGTGATGCATGGTGACGACTCCTTTCGTATTGGGAACCACCACCGTCTGCCGCCAAGCAGATTTGGGTGGCGGATTGCACAAGGTTGGCGGACCGGCACGAAAGGAACCGGCACCCCCGGAGGGGTCCCTGCGCAATCCGCCATGACACAGAAATGCGGGCACAAAAAAAGCGCCTGCATTCGTGTTTTGGCGCTATTGCGCCTTTCGTGGTTCGGGCCGCCAAGCCCGTTCGCTGATGTTGCAGCGACGGGCGAAGGATAGCGGGGGAGGGGGAGTGCCGCAACGGCATTGCTGCGACAGTCTGTGACTGTGAGATAGACCGACTCTGTAGCCGCTGTCTTGTGGTCGCCGTCCAACCCAACCGCCGCGATCCGTGGCTACTGAGGTTGTGCCAGCACCTCTCGAAATACATCGGGCCTGAGCATTGCGATATGCAGCAATGAACGGGCAGCTCCAGAAGGCGAGCGCCGACCTTGCTCCCACTCTTGAAGGGTCCTTACCGACACGCCAAGCAGTTGCGCAAATTTGGGTTGCGACAACCCGGTTTTACCGCGCGCTTCGGCGGCCTTGGTGATCGGAATGCTATGGGTATGGCCATGCCGGCCGGCTTTGACATCGATGATCGCGTCCAGAAGCTCCTGGCCGATATTGCGCTTGGCATCGCGCTCCAATAGTTCTTTTTCAGTAAGGGGCATGATTCATCTCCTTCGCAATTCTGCGTAGAACAGGTGCTGGAATGTTTTCGGTAGCGCCTTTGCCATAGATCACCAGCGCAACCAGGGCTCCGCATGCGAGCTGGGTGGTATAGATGACCCGCACCGAGCCACTTTTTCCACGTCCATCAACGCTCCATCTGATTTTCCTGCAACCGCCAGAGCCCGGGATGACAACGCCGGACTCTGGGTCGCTGGCAAGAAACGTCATGAACTCTCCACGCTCCTCTTCGGACCAGTAATCGGGCCAGAGTCTGGAAAACAGCGGAGATTCTATGATCGTCAGCATGCGGGAGAATTCTACGTCCTTGACGTACCTTGCGGCAATGGTGGGTGCTAGGAGATGACTCCTGAAAGATTAAGAACGTGGAGTTGCAACTCCAATGAGCGGAGTCCTGATTTCCAGTCAGCCCATTCGTTTTCTTGTGTGTGATCCATGCCCCCGATGTCACCTTTTGCATGACCTGAAACCCGAGTAACTCTGCTCAGGGCGGTTCCATGATCCGGAGCCGCTCACTTAACCCTCCAACGCTTTCGCCATCTCACTGGTCGCCGCCCAACCCTGCCCCTGATACAGCGGCTTGCCAGCCTCGGTCGCATGCAGCACGGCAAAGCCCAGCCCGCGCTGGCTGAACTCGGCCTCTGCCAGTTTCATCAGCGCCGAAGCCAGGCCGCGGCGCCGGTAGGCCGGTTCGACGTAGACGTTGAGCACGTAGCCGCGTTGATCCTGGGTCGGATGGGAAGGGTGGGGCGGCCAGTCGATGCTCATCAGGCCGATGCTGGCCACGCTCTGCTCGGCGTCCATCAGGGCGAAGCCGTAGTAGCGGCCGTCCTCCAGGCGTTCACGCAACCAGGGGCGAAAGTGCTCGGTCATCACCTGCAAGGTGGAGAGATCCTTACCCGCATCGAGAAACATCGCCTGGCGATGGCGGCAGATCAGCTCAAGGTCCTGGGGCGTCAGGCGGCGTGGGCTCAGGCCCGGGATATCAAGGTCGGCTGCAATCTTGTTCATCGTCGGTTCCTCGGTGGACAGGGACGATGCTAGGGCAGATCCCCCGGCCGGGTCAGACACAGACCGCCGCAAAATCTTGCATACAGAGCCCTCGTTCACCGCCCACAAAAAAGGGCCAGCCTCACGGCCAGCCCTCGGGTTCATCCGATTACTCTCAATCCCCCAGCGCTTCCCCTTCGCGCCGCGGGTCGGCGCCGCCGGCCCAGGACGCCTTGCCCTGTGCATCACGCACGCGAACGATGGCCTGGGTGCCGCTGGTCATGTCGATCTCGTTTACCTCATGTCCCTGAGCTTGCAGTGCCTGCTTCAGGGCCGGGCTGAACTGGCCTTTCTCCAGTTCGGTCGGCCCGTTGCGGCTGCCGAAGTTGGGCAGGCCGACGGCGGCTTGCGGGTCGAGGTTCCAGTCGAGCATGCCGACCACCGACTTGGCCACGTACTCGATGATCTGCGAGCCGCCGGGGGAGCCGACGCTGGCCAGCAGTTCGCCGCTGGCACGGTCGAAGACCAGGGTTGGCGCCATGGACGAGCGCGGGCGCTTGCCCGGTTGGACGCGGTTGGCCACCGGCTGGCCGTTTTCCTCGGGAATGAACGAGAAGTCGGTCATCTGGTTGTTGAGCATGAAGCCCTGGACCATCAGGTGCGAGCCGAAGGCCGCTTCCACCGTGGTGGTCATCGATACGGCGCCGCCCAGGTCATCCACTGCCACCACTTGCGAGGTGGAGATGCGCATTGGCGAACGGTCCGGTGCATAGGCCACCTGGATGCCCTGGGGCTTGCCCGGTTCGGCCTTGCCCATGCTGCGCTCGCCAATCAGTGCGGCACGCTTGGCCAGGTAGTCCGGGGCGATCAGGCCGGCCACCGGCACAGGCACAAAGTCGCTGTCGGCCACGTACAGGCCACGGTCGGCATAGGCCAGGCGCTCGGCTTCGGCAATCAGGTGCACCGCTTGTGGCGCGGGCTCAAGGCCGGCGGGCAGGCTGGTTTTCTGCGGCTTGAGGTTGGCCAGGGTGTAGCGCGGGTCGCGCTGTTCCAGGGCCTGCAGGGTGCCGAGTATCTGCGCCACCGCCACGCCGCCGGAGGAGGGCGGCGGCATGCCGCACACCTGCCAGCGCTTGTAGTCGCTGCACAGCGGCGCGCGTTCCTTGGCGCGGTAGCCTTGCAGGTCGTTGAGCGACAGGCTGCCGGGGTTGGCGTGGCCCTGGACCTTGGCGACGATTTCTGCCGCCACCGGGCCCTTGTACAGGGCATCCGGGCCTTCCTCGGCGATGCGTTTGAGCACCGCGGCCAGTGGCGGGTTCTTCAGCAAGGCGCCCACGGCTTTCGGCGTGCCGTCGGCATTCAGGAAGTACGCGGCCATGTCCGGCGAGCGCGCCAGGAAAGGATCGGCGCTGATCATGGTGTGCAGCCGTGGCGAGATGGCGAAGCCTTGCTCGGCCAGGCGGATCGCCGGTTCGAACAATTGCGCCCAGGGCAGGCGCCCGTGTTTCTGGTGGGCCATTTCCAGGGCCCGCAGCACGCCCGGGGTGCCGACCGAGCGTCCACCGATCTGCGCCTGGGGGAAGGCCATGGGCTTGCCGTCCGCTTGCAGGAAGAGCTTCTCGGTGGCGCCGGCCGGCGCGGTTTCCCGCCCGTCATAGGTGCGCACGGCCTTGCCGTCCCAGAGCACGATCATCGCGCCGCCGCCAATCCCCGAGGACTGCGGTTCCACCAGGGTCAGCACGGCCTGCATGGCAATCGCCGCGTCGATGGCCGAGCCGCCTTTGCGCAGCATTTCGCGCCCGGCCTCGGCGGCCAGCGGGTTGGCAGCGGCGGCCATGTGCTTGTCGGCATGGCGAGTCTGCATGTCGGTGCGGTAGCCCGAGGCGATTTCCGGGGCGGCAGGCAGAGCGTTGGAAGAAGGCGGGTTGTGGCAGGCGCCAAGGCTGAGGGCGGCAGCCAGCAGGCTGAGGCCGAGCAGTTGGCGGTGACGGGGAGGGAAGTTCGAGAACACGCGTTGAGCTCCGTTCACAGGGAAATGAGGGGTCGTCCGTGCGGGGGAATGTACAGCAGTGGCGCCGGCAGTTGGACCCGGATGTAGCCCTGGGCAGTTGGCTGGAGTGGGCCATCTCCCCTGTACACAGGGTCGCAGGCAGTCTTTCACCCGGCCGTCGATTGATCTGAGTCAGGGCGGGAGGGGGGCGTTGGGTACAGGGTGAAACAAACTATAAGCCTGATGAGGGGACGTCATGCACCGTTGTAAGTGGTTACTTGTTTTCGGATTGCTGTTGGGGGGGGAGGTCAGGGGGGAAACGCCAAGCGAACCGATCCAGCCGGTACAGCCGGTGAAGATCACCGATGTGGCCAAGGTGGAGCTGGGCAAGCAGTTGTTCTTCGACCCGCGCCTGTCCAAGTCCGGTTTCATATCCTGCAACTCCTGCCACAACCTGAGCATGGGCGGCAGCGACAACCTGCCCACCTCCATTGGCCACAACTGGCACCAGGGGCCGATCAACTCGCCCACGGTGCTCAACTCCGGCATGAGCATCGCGCAGTTCTGGGACGGCCGCGCGGCCACGCTTCAGGAACAGGCCGGTGGCCCCATCGCCAACCCGGGGGAGATGGGCTTCACCCATGACCTGGCGGTGGACGTGCTGCGTTCCATTCCCCAGTACCGGGCCTCCTTCAAGCAGGTCTACGGCGACGACGGCATCAAGTTTAACGACGTGACCAACGCCATCGCTGCGTTCGAAGAAACCCTGGTTACCCCCAATGCGCCGTTCGACCGCTGGCTCAAGGGCGACAAGGCGGCCATCAGCCCCACCGCGCTCAAGGGCTACCAACTGTTCAAGTCCATCGGCTGCGTGGCTTGCCACAACGGCGAGGCCGTGGGCGGTGGCTCATTCCAGAAGATGGGCATGATCGAGCCCTATGTCACCCAGAACCCGGCCCAGGGCGTGGCCGGGCTGACCGGCAAGGATGCCGACCGCATGCTGTTCAAGGTGCCGACCCTGCGCAACGTGGCGCTGACCTATCCCTACTTCCACGACGGCGCCTACTGGAAGCTGGAAGAGGCGGTGGACGTGATGGCCCGTCTGCAACTGGGACGCAAGCTGGGTACCGAGGAGGTCAGCCAGATCGTGGCCTTCCTTGAAACCCTGACCGGTGACCAGCCGGACTTCAAGCTGCCGATCCTGCCGCCGTCCTCGGCGCAGACACCGCGTCCGCAGCCGTTCAACTGAGCGAAAAAAACCGCAGCCTGCTGCGGTTTTTCAAGCCCTACGTGCTGGGTCAGCCCTGCCTGGCCCCCGTGGCGCAATTGAATCGGTCATCGATGGGGGCTTGGCGAGCGGGTTCGAAGTAGCCAGGTGTACGAGTGCTATCGGTGCGTTGCCAGCGTTGTGGGTAAGACAGCATCGAGTAGGGCGAGTGGTCCTTGAGCGTCTCGTAGTTCAAGGACAGGTCGATCTGCGCGGCGCCGTGCAGGAGGGGCCCTTCGATCGAAAGGACGGAGCCGGTCAGCCAGGTTCGCTCAGGGCTTTCCAGGTACCTGGGCGCGGTGATGCGCAGCCAGGTACGCCCGGCATCCTGGGAAAAGTACAGGCGCGGCAAGCCGGCCCCGCCCTTGCTGAAGCCCGGTCCTTGGGCAATCGGAATCACCAGGTAGTTGGAGTTGGCAGCATCGATCATCAAGTGCGAACCACGGCCATGCACGGTGATGCCGTTGAATGAGCCAAAGGGTGCAACCGGGGTGTGGATGCCGAGCCGGGTGTCGGTGTAGTGCACCATGTCGCCACTGCTGGCGATGACCGGCGAGGAACCGTTGCAGAGCTTGAAGGTGGTCCGGTCGATCTCGAAAAAGCGTGATGAGTCGATGCGGTAGATGACCCGGCCGGGCAGGTACTGGATCGGCTCGGGAGTGCTGCAGGCCCCAAGTACCCCGCACGAGATCAGCAACAGCAGCTTCCTTGCCCACATGAGAAAACGACTCCTTGTTCCTGCCTGAGTGCAGGGGCTGGCGTTTATGACATCCCTGGGGGCTTGGCGCAACACTGGCCATGGCGGGCCAGCGTTGCGCTGATGTTGCGACGCCCTGTCAGGGCTTCATCTGCCAGGCCGTCGAGCTGGCCGCGGCCTTGAACTTGGCCCGATTTTCCGGAGTGGCCGGCGGTTCGGAGTCGCCGAAGATCGCCTTCAGCCAATGGCCGTCGGTGGGGTTGGGGAAGAGGATGAACTTGCGGCCGAACTGCTCCTTGTCCTCGGTCATCAGGCTGCTGCGCTGCTTGACGTCGGCCACGTAGTACTTGCGTTTGAAGTCGTTGAGGTTGTCGCCCAGCATCAGCACCACGTTGTGGTCCTTGGCGATCTCCTGCTGCCGCGGCTCCTTGTTGGAGCTGTCGCGGTACACCGTCAGGTGCTGCTCATCGGCATAGGGCAGCTGGTTCTTGCGCAGGTTGGCCAGGGCGTATTCGTAGGTCTTTTCGCCCTGGTCGCGGCTGGTGACGTAAAAGACTTCGACACCCTTGGATTGCGCGTACTTGAGGAACTCCACGGCGCCCGGGGTGGCCACCGGGCCATTGTCCGCGACCCATTTGTCCCAGGCCTCGTCGTCGAAGAACTCCTTGCCCGAATTGATCATGTAGCCCCAGTAGCTGTTGCTGCTGAGCACGGTGTCGTCAACGTCGCTGATGATCGCCAGGGGGCGGTCGCCGGCCTTGTGTTCCTGCAGGGCGCGGTCCAGTTGCAGACGGGCGATGTTGAAGCCCTGGTAGTACAGCGCCTCGAACTCTGCGGCGGTCTGCTTCCAGGCCACGGCGGCGGTCAGCAGGTTGGAGGGCGGGGTAGGAGCCTGCTCGGCGAAGGTCGGGGTACAGGTGATTGCCAGGAGCGAGAACAGCCAGGGAGCGACCGCGGTTCGGGTGATTTTTGTTTTCATTTTCGAGCCCTTGAAGTGAGGATTGCGCAGCTCTCACAAACACTGCCGGAGTGTTCTATCCCAGCCAGTGGCGGTGCTCAATGCGGGTGTCGCGTTTGTGGATCAATGCGGCGTAATCCCCGGTACTTTTTCGCGGGCATAAAAAAACGGCCTACCTTGCGGTAAGCCGTTTTTAGTACTTGGTGGCTACACAGGGACTTGAACCCCGGACCCCAGCATTATGAATGCTATGCTCTAACCAACTGAGCTATGTAGCCAAGTGGCGCGCATTATTCGCTCGGAACGACAATGCGTCAAGCGTTTTTATAAAAAAATTATCTACGCTATCAACCGTTTATCCCTTCCCCCCGAAAATCAGCGGCGACGGGCAGCGCTGGAACCAGCGGCTGGCCTGTTCGTAGGCGTGGGCCAATTGCAGGACGGCGAAGTCGGCCTGGTGCTTGCCGATGATCTGCAAGCCCATGGGCAGGCCGTTGGCATTGAAGCCGGCCTGGACGCTGGCCACCGGGCAGCCGGACAAGGTGCCGGGAATCACCACCTCCATCCAGCGGTGGTAGGTGTCCATGGCCACGCCTTCGATGT
Organism: Pseudomonas sp. GW823-FHT02C05; assembly: GCF_058797595.1. NCBI lineage: Bacteria > Pseudomonadati > Pseudomonadota > Gammaproteobacteria > Pseudomonadales > Pseudomonadaceae > Pseudomonas > Pseudomonas sp. GW823-FHT02C05. Next base: position 69,651 of record NZ_JBXAJU010000003.1, read on the forward strand.
TGCGCGGCCAGGGTATGTTCTTGTCGAAGGGGAAGACCTGGGCGCTGGGCAGCAGCAGGTAGTCGAAGCGTTCGAACAGTTTTGAAATGGCGCGGTACCAGTCGCTGCGGATCACCGAGGCCTCGAACACCTGGCTGGCGGGCAGCTTGAGGCCGTTCTCTACTTCCCAGATGGCCTCGTCCTTGAGCTGTGTGCGTTTCTGTGGATCGGCATAGGTGCTGCCCAGGGACCCGGCGACCATCCAGTGGCGCAGGGTGCGCCAACTGCTCCACAGGCGTTCGGGGGCGAAGTCGGGGCTGGCCGGTTCTACGCTGCAGCCCAGGCTGCGGAAATCGCCCAAGGCCTTTTCGCAGAGCTCCAGCAGGCCTTTTTCCATTGGCAGGTAACCGTTGAAGTCCCCCAGCCAACCCAGGCGCGTGCCCTTGAAGTCGCGCTCCAGTGGGGCAGCGAAGCCCTGGCCGGATTCGGCGATGGACAGCGGCGCCCGTGCATCGCCGCCGGCCTGCACCGACAGCAGCAGGGCCGCGTCGCGCACGCTGCGGGCCATGGGGCCTTCGTAGCCGAGCTGGTCGATGAACAGGTCGCTGCTGTCGTCGAACGGCACCCGGCCCTGGGACGGGCGAAAACCGAAGATGTTGTTGAAGGCCGCCGGGTTGCGCAGCGAACCCATCATGTCGCTGCCGTCGGCCACCGGCACCAGGTGCAGGGCCAGGGCCGCGGCGGCGCCACCACTGCTGCCGCCGGCGGTCTTGCTCGGGTCATAGGCACAGCCGGTGGCGCCGAACAGCGGGTTGTAGGTCTGGGAGCCGAGGCCGAACTCCGGGGTGTTGCTCTTGCCGATCAGGATCGCCCCGGCAGCCTTGATCCGTTCCACCATGATGCCGTCGCGCTCGGGGATGAAATCCCGGTACAGCGGCGAACCCAGGGTGGTGCGGATGCCCTGGGTCAGGGACAGGTCCTTGATGGCGTGGGGCAGGCCGTGCATCCAGCCGCGATATTCGCCACGGGCCAGTTCGGCGTCGCGCCGGTCGGCCTCGGCCAGCAGGGCTTCGGCCGGTTGCAGGCTGACCAGGGCATTGACCAGGGGGTTGTAGTGCTCGATGTGGGCAAGGTAGGTCTGCATCACTTCCCGGCAGGAAACCTGACGCAGGCGGATACGTTCGGCGAGTTCATGGGCCTGGAGCAGGACCAGTTCGCTGGGGGGCTTGGCGATCATGGCAGGAGGGCCTTTCAAACGGCTTTGGAAACGCCCCGGCATCCAGACCGGGGCGGCAAGTCAACGCTGCTCAGCGCATCAGGTTGGTCCACAGGCGGTCGGCAAGGCGGATCGCGCCTTCGCCGCAGGTCTGGCTGAAGACCACCTTGGTGCCCTCGGGAATGTGCAGCTCGGGGGCGTCCTTCAGGCCGGCGTCGAGGAAGGGTTCGACGCCCTTGATCGGGCTCTGGTGCTTGAGGAAGTTCTGGGTCATGGCGGCGTTCTCAGGCTGGCTGAGGAAGGCGATGAAGGCCTTGGCGTTCGCCGGATTCTTGCTGCCCTTGGGGATGACCATGTTATCCACCCAGGCCAGCACGCCTTCTTTCGGGTAGAGATATTTCAGGCCGGGCTTCATCTCCCGGGCGCGCATCGACGAGCCGCCCCAGAACATCGACATGTCGATTTCCCCGGCCGCCAGGTTCTCGCGGATCGCCCCGGCCTTGGAGCTGTAGGTCTTGACGAAGGGCTTCTGCGCCTTGAGCAGGCCAAGGATCTGCTGCATCTGCTTGGGGTCTTCGCTGCACAGCGGAATGTTCAGGTACAGGCTGGCCATGTCGATCACTTCGCTCACCGAGTCGAACATGTTGATCCGCCCCTGCAGCTCCGCCGGCGGCTCGTAGAGCACCTTGTAACTGTCGCTCGGGCCTTTGTAGCGTTCGCCGTTGAGCACCACGCTGGTGGTGCCCCAGATGAAGGGCACCGAATAAGCGCCTTCCGGGTCCCAGGTCGGGTTCTTCAGGTTGTCGACCACGCTGGCGTAATAGGGCTGCTTGGCCGGGTCGAAGCGCTCCAGCAACTGCTCCTTGATCAGGATCGGGATGAACTGGTGGGACGGGATCGCCACGTCATAACCGGTGCCGCCCTGTTTCAGCTTGGCCAGCAGGGTTTCGTTGGAATCGTAGGAATCCACCGTGACCTCGATACCGGTCTGCTTCTGGAACTTGGCGAGAATTTCCGGCGAAAAGTAGCCGCTCCAGCTCACGACGTTGAGTTTCTCGGCGGCCTGCACCGCCAGTGGCAGGCTCAGCAACAACGAGGTACCCAGGCTTGCGATCAACTTGCTCATGTCATTTCCCCAAGGTCAGTGGAAGGTTCAAGCGTGTTTTTTGCTCAGCAGATAAGAGAGGCTGACGAACAGCACCGAGACGCCGAGGATCAGCGTCGACACGGCGTTGACGTCGGGTGTCACGCCCATGCGCAACAGGCCGAAGATGAAGATCGGCAGGGTGGTGGTGCCGGCCTGGGACACCATCATCGAGATCACGAAGTTATCCAGGGAGACGATGAAGGCCAGCATCAGCCCGGAGACGATCCCCGGCATCAGCAGCGGCAGGGTCACCTTGCGGAAGGTGCGCCAGGGGCCGGCGTACAGGTCCGCCGCGGCGTGTTCCAGGGACAGGTCCATGTCGTTGAGGCGGGCGCGGATCGGCAAATAGGCGAAGGGTATGCAGAACACCGTGTGGGCGATGATCAGGTTGCCGTAGCCCAGGGACAGCCCCAGGGTGGAGAACAGCGCCAGGGTGGCCACGCCGACGACGATTTCCGGTAGCACCAGGGGCAGCATGATGGCGCCCATGGACAGTTGCAGGCCCTTGAACTTCGCCCCGCGTGAGGTGCCCAGGGCCGCCAGGGTGGCGATGGCGGTGGCCGCCATGCTGGCGCACACGGCGATCAGCAGGCTGTTGCCTGCCGCCTGGCGCAGGGCCTGGTTGGCGAACGCCGCGCGGTACCAGTCGAGGCTGAAGCCGCTCCACACCGTGGCCGACTGGTTGGCGTTGAAGGAGAACACCACCAGCACCAGGATCGGCGCGTAGAGGTACAGGTAGAACAGGAAGCTGAAACCGCCGAAGCCGGGAAAGTCCTGGACACCGAGGCCTTTGCGCTTGAACAGGCGGATCATCATGCACCCTCCTGAAGGGTTTTCTGGCGCTGGGCGCGCAGGGCGTAGACGGTCAGTACCAGCATCACCGCGGCCATCAGCACCAGCGACAGGGCTGCGCCGAAGGGCCAGTTACGGGCATCGCTGAACTGCCGGAAGATCAGGTTGCCAAGCATCATCCGGGTGCCGCCCCCCAGCAGTTCCGGGGCGATCATCGCCCCCAGGCAGGGCACGAAAGTCAGGATCGCCCCGGCGAAAATTCCCGGCTTGGCAATGGGCAGCACCACCTTGCGCAGGGTCCGAATGCGTCCGGCGTAGAGGTCCTGGGCCGCTTCCAGCAGGCGGGTGTCCATCTTTTCCAGGGTGGCGTAGATCGGCAGCACCACGAAGGGCGCGTAGGTGTAGACCAGCCCCAGCAGCACCGCACCGTCGGTGTACAGCAACTGCAACGGCTCGTGGATGACCCCCAGGCCCATCAGGCTGTTGTTGATCACCCCGGTGTTGCGCAGCAGCAGGATCCAGGCGTAGGTGCGGATCAGCAGGTTGGCCCAGAACGGCACGGTGATCAGGAAGATCAGCAGGCCGCGGCGCCGCACTGGCTGCATGGCCAGCCACACCGCTACCGGAAAACCGATCAGCAGGGTGATCACCGTGGTCAGCCCGGCGATGCCGATCGAGCGCAGGGCGATCAGCAGGTAGGAGTCGGCGAAGGCCAGGCTGTCGTCCAGTTGCCGTTCGAACAGCAGGGAGGTGTAGGCGTCGCTGCTGAAGACCTTGTTCACCCCGCCGTAGGGGTTGGCTTCCATCAACGAATAGCCGATGACGATAAGGATTGGCACGATCAGGAACAGGCCGATGGCGACCAGGGCCGGGCTGACCCCGAGAAAGCTGCGCAGGGCCTTGCGCCGTTCCAGGTGTTGGGAAATCGAAGAAGCGTGCATGGCGAATCCTCGTGGTCAATCCAGCAGGACGCTGGCGCTGCCGCGTTCGAACAGCAGCCCGGCGCTGCTGCCTACGCTCAGACGCGGGTGGTGTTCGAGGCTGTTGGGCGTGCGCACGGTGAGGCGCGTGCCGTCGCCGAGGCTGACCTGGTATTGCAGGTCGGTGCCCAGGTAGATCAGCGCTTCGATGCGGCACGCCAGGGCGCCTTGCGAGGCATCACCGCGCAGGTGCAAGCGCTCGGGGCGCACCGACAGGGTGACCTGCTGGCCGACCTTGGCGGTGGTGCAGGGTTGCGCCGGCAGCGCCTGCCCGGCGGGCCCGCTGAACCAGGCCAGGCCCGCTTCGACACGGCTGACCGTGGCCGGGATGAAGTTGGTTTCACCGATGAAGTCGGCGACGAAGCGATTGCGCGGCTGCTCGTAGATTTCTTCCGGGCGACCCACCTGTTGCACTTCGCCTTCGGAGAGCACGGCGATGCGGTCGGACAGGGTCAGGGCTTCTTCCTGGTCGTGGGTGACGAAAATGAAGGTGATACCGGTCTTGGCCTGGATGGCCTTGAGTTCTTCGCGCATGGCCTGGCGCAGCTTGAGGTCCAGGGCCGACAGTGGCTCGTCCAGCAGCAGTACCTTGGGGTGGGGGGCCAGGGCCCGGGCCAGGGCGATGCGTTGCTGCTGGCCGCCGGACAGCTGGTTGGGCTTGCGTGCTGCAAAGCGCTCCATCTGCACCAGGGCCAGCATCTCGCGCACCCGCTCGGCGATCTGCGCCTTGCTCAATACCTGGCCCATAGGGCGCGATTCCAGGCCGAAGGCCAGGTTCTCGGCCAGGGTCATGTGGGGGAACAGTGCGTAATGCTGGAACACCGTGTTCACCGGGCGCTCGAAGGGCGGCCGGTCGGCGATGTTCTCGCCATAGAGAAGGATCTCGCCCTGGGTCGGGAACTCGAACCCGGCGATCATCCGCAAGAGGGTGGTCTTGCCACAGCCCGAGGGGCCGAGAAGGGTGAAGAATTCGTTGTCGCGGATATCCAGGTCGATGTTCTTCAGGGCCACCGGGCCGCTGTGTGGATCGCCGTAGACCTTGCGCACTGAACGGATGGACACCGCCAGCGTTTGCAGCGCATGCAGGGCATTCATGCCTTACCTCCGATTCCCCCATGAGCTGTCGTGCAGGCCATGGATCTTGTTTTTCTTGGGCAGGATCGAAATGTGTCGGGTGCGTGGAAAGCTTGTCTTTGCAGGCTTTGCGCGGGTTTTACCGGGTTCTGCTGGGGCTGATTATCAGTGAGGGGTTGCGGGGGCGAAACATCAATTTTAACATACCGGCTGTTAAAAAATTTAATAGCAAGGGGCGGGCGAAATCATGGTCGAGCAGCGTTTGCCACCGTTGAATGCAGTGCGTGCTTTTGATGCCGCCGCCCGTCTTGGCAGCTATGTCGAAGCCTCAAGGGCCTTGCATGTGACCCAGCCGGCCATCGGCCGCCACGTGAAGCTGCTGGAGGACTGGCTCGGGGTGCAGCTGTTCGAGCGCACGTCCCGCGGCGTGAACCTGACCCCGGCGGGGGAGAAGTACCACCGCAAGATCGCCGCCGCCCTGCAACTGATCATCGAGGCCGGGCGCGAGGTACAGCCCAGGGCCGCCGAGCGCTGGCTGCGGATCATGGTCGTGCCGGGGTTTGCCAAGCGCTGGCTGACCCCGCGCCTGGAGGCGCTGCGCCACGTGCGCCCGGGCCTGAAGTTCGCCATCGAGCCGAACTCGACCTTTAGCGAAGTGGATGCCAAGAGCAGCGACCTGGGGATCGCCTACGGCCTGGACGGGCAATACGCCGAGTCCCGGGTCAGCCTGATCTGCCCCCGGGTGTTTCCCATCTGCACCCCGGCCTACCTGGCCAGTATCGAGGCGATTCGCGAGCCGGCGGACCTGGCCCGCCATGAGTTGATCCACTTCGATGACGGCGAGTGGTGGAACATGTGGTTCGCCGCCAATGGCCTGGATATCCAGCTCACGTCCGACCTGATCTACGTGAACAACGACCATGCGCTGTCGGTGGCTGAAAGCGGCGGTGGTATTGCCCTGGCCAACGAAGTGCTGGTGCGCGAGGAGCTCAAGGCCGGCACCCTGGTGCGGGTGCTGGAAGACCAGGTGCAGCTGGAAAGCTACCGGGTGCTGACCCCGGCCAGCGAGTGGTCGGAGGACGTTGAATGGTTTATCCAGTGGCTCAAGGCCGAGCTGGAAGCGGATTTCCCCGAGGCGCGAATCGGGGTTCGTTAGCAAGCTAATGGGATGGCGCGACTGCACCGAAAAATGGCACATTGACGCACCTGCCCCTGTGCGCCCACCCGTTGTACGGAAAATCCTATGGCTAGCAGCAACTCCCCGAGCGTCGCCGCGACGGCTTCCCCGGCTTCGCAAAGCAGTCCCCTGGTCCTGCGCATCATTGGTGCGGTGGCCCTGGCGCACCTGATCAACGACTTGATCCAGGCAGTGCTGCCGGCGATCTACCCGATGCTCAAGGACAGCTACGGCCTGACCTTCACCCAGGTCGGCCTGATTACCCTGACCTTCCAGCTGACCGCGTCGCTGTTGCAGCCCTGGGTCGGCTACTACACCGACCGCCGGCCTCAACCATTCCTGCTGCCGGCGGGAATGATCTGCACCCTGATCGGCATCCTGATGATGTCCCAGGTCGGCAGCTTTCCCTTGATCCTGCTGGCAGCAGCATTGATCGGCATTGGCTCCTCGACCTTCCATCCGGAGGCTTCGCGGGTCGCGCGGCTGGCCTCGGGCGGGCGCTATGGTCTGGCCCAGTCGAGCTTTCAGGTCGGCGGCAATGCCGGCACCGCCTTCGGCCCCTTGCTGGCTGCGGCCATCATCATTCCCTACGGCCAGGGCAATGTGGCCTGGTTCGGCCTGTTCGCGCTGTTTGCCCTGGTGGTGCTGTACGCCATCAGCCGCTGGTATGCCAACCACCTGCGCCTGTACAAGCTCAAGCAGGGCCAGGCGGCGACTCACGGCCTGTCCAGGAACCGGGTGATCAGCGCCCTGGTGGTCCTCGGGCTGCTGGTGTTTTCCAAGTATTTCTACATGGCCAGCTTCACCAGCTACTTCACCTTCTACCTGATCGAGAAATTCGACCTGTCGGTGGCCAGCTCGCAACTGCATCTGTTCCTGTTCCTGGGAGCCGTGGCGGCGGGAACCTTCTTCGGCGGCCCGATCGGCGACAAGATCGGGCGCAAGGCAGTGATCTGGTTCTCGATCCTCGGGGTGGCGCCGTTCACTCTGTTGCTGCCCCATGTCGACCTGTTCTGGACCAGCGTCCTGAGCGTGGTGATCGGCTTTATCCTGGCCTCGGCATTCTCCGCCATCGTGGTGTACGCCCAGGAACTGGTGCCGGGCAACGTTGGCATGATCGCCGGGGTGTTCTTCGGCCTGATGTTCGGTTTTGGCGGGATCGGTGCGGCGCTGCTGGGGCACCTGGCGGACATTCATGGCATCGAGTATGTGTACTACCTGTGCTCGTTCCTGCCGCTGTTCGGGGTACTGGCGATCTTCCTGCCGCGTACCCGCAAAGCCTGATGGCTTGAGGCGTGCTGGCGATAGAACGCCCGGGGTTCTGGCCCCGGGCTTTTTTTTGCCTGGGCTTCAGCCGCCCTGGCGGGTGTGCCCGGTGCCTTGGCGAAAGGCGTTGGGTGTCTGGCCGCTGAGGCGCTTGAAGAAGCGGGAAAAGTAGGTGGGGTCGCTGAAGCCCAGGTTGTCCGAGAGCTGGCTGATGCTGATGTTGGTGTAGATCAGGTTGCGCTTGGCCTCCAGCATCAGGCGCTGGTGGATGATCTGCAACGCGGTCTGCCCGGCCAGTTCCCGGCACAGGGTATTGAGGTGCACGCTGGACAGGCCGATGCGATGGGCCAGGGCTTCCACCGTCGGGTGCTCCTGGTAATGCTGCTCCACCAGCTTGATGAAGTGCCCCAGCAGTTGCTGGTTGCGCTCGCTGCGGTTGCTGGGCGTCACGTTCTGCTGGCGTCGGCGGCTGATCCACACCAGCAGTACGTTGACCAGCGAATGCAGCAGCAGGTCCCGCGCCGAGGCGCTGCCTTCGTATTCCTCCAGCAAGGTCTTGAACAGGCTGTTGAGGCGCTGCCGGTCACGGCCCACCGGGTAGCGCCCGGCCGCGGCCAGGACCGCCAGCGGCGCCCCCAGCTGGCTTTCCAGCTGGGCCACCAGCGGCGCACCCAGGGTCAGCACGTAGCCCTCGATGTTCTCGGAAAACTGAAAGCCGTGGACCATCAGCGGCGGCACCACCTGGATGGTTGCTTCGCGCACGTCCTCGCGGCGCCCTTCGACTTCCACCAGGGCCTGTCCGCTTTGCACATAGAGCAGTTGATACAGGTCGGCGTGGCGGTGCGGCTTGATCTCCCAGTGGTGCAGGCTGCTGCGCTTGGGGATGGATTCACAGTGCAGTAGGTCCGGAGTCGGCCAGGCCTGGTTTTCGCCGTAGAGCTTGAATACGGGGATGCTGGAGCGACTGGCTTTCATCGGGCGCGGCCCTGGGGGTGAGGGGTTGGAATGCTCGATAATCGAACGCTGTTTTCAAAAGTGCATTTTTACGGTGGTTAATCACCATTTTTTGCGATTTTTGTCGGCAAAAATGCAGGGGTACAACAATAACCATAAATTCCGGATTTCGCCTGCACGGTGACTGGAATGCCCTTATGAGACGACAACAATGAAAACTCAGGTTGCGATTATCGGCGCCGGACCTTCCGGCCTTCTGCTGGGCCAACTGCTGCACAAGGCCGGCATCGACACCGTGATTGTCGAGCGCCAGACCCCGGACTACGTGCTGGGCCGCATCCGTGCCGGTGTGCTGGAGCAGGGCACCGTGGACATGCTGCGCGAGGCCGGTGTGGCCCGCCGCATGGACGCTGAAGGCCTGGTCCATGAAGGGGTGGAGCTGCTGATGGGCGGCAAGCGCGTGCGTATCGACCTCAAGGCCCTGACCGGCGGCAAGACGGTGATGGTGTATGGCCAGACCGAAGTCACCCGCGACCTGATGGAGGCCCGCGCTGCCTGCGCAGCGCCGATCATCTATTCGGCGGACAAGGTGCAGCCCCATGACATGAAGGGCGCGCAGCCCTATATCACCTATGAAAAAGACGGCCAGCTGCAGCGCATCGACTGCGATTACATCGCCGGCTGCGACGGTTTTCATGGTGTGGCGCGCAAGAGCATTCCCGAAGACGTGCTGACCCACTACGAGCGCGAATACCCCTTCGGCTGGCTGGGGCTGCTGTCCGATACCCCACCGGTCAATCACGAACTGATCTATGGGCAGCATGAACGTGGTTTCGTGCTGTGCAGCCAGCGCTCCCTGACCCGCAGCCGCTACTACCTGCAAGTCCCGCTGAGCGACAAGGTCGAGGACTGGTCCGACGAGCGCTTCTGGAACGAGCTCAAGGCCCGTCTGCCAGAAGAGGTGGCGGCTGACCTGGTGACCGGGCCAGCGCTGGAGAAAAGCATCGCGCCGCTGCGCAGCTATGTGGTGGAGCCCATGCAGTACGGCAAGCTGTTCCTGGTGGGGGACGCGGCCCATATCGTTCCGCCTACCGGTGCCAAGGGCCTGAACCTGGCGGCCTCCGATGTGTGCTACCTGTACCGGATCCTGGTCAAGGTCTACCGCGAAGGGCGTACCGAGCTGCTGGAAAAGTATTCCGAACTGGCCTTGCGCCGGGTTTGGAAGGGCGAACGCTTCAGCTGGTTCATGACCAATCTGCTGCACGATTTCGGCGACCGGCAGGATGCCTGGGACCACAAGATGCAGCAGGCCGATCGCGAATATTTCCTCAACTCCCACGCTGGCCTGGTGAACATTGCCGAGAACTATGTGGGCCTGCCTTACGAAGAAATCTGCTGAGCCCACGACCCTGAAGCGACCCGCATGCAGTGGGCCGTTTCAGGGCACTGCCTGCAACGGGCGACAAGCCGTAATGTAACAGTGCGGAAACATTCCTATTTATAAATGATATTCATTAGCATTACACTCCGATCCCTCTCTCCCTTGATGCACCATCCGGGTGCATTGAATCGACAAGGATCGTTTGTAATGAAAGTCAGCTCCTGCCTGTTCAATTCGCTTCTGCTCAGCGCCGGTGTCGGCCTGCTGGCCCCGCTGGCGCAGGCCGGCGATGCGGTTGAAGAGGCCAAGCCTACATCGTTGGAACTGGATACCGCCTTTGTCACGGCTACTGGCGGTGCCACGGATCTCAAGGATGCCCCGGCCAGTGTCAGCGTCATCACCCGCGAGGAAATCGAGCGCCAGCCGGTCTATGACCTCAATACCCTGCTGCGCCGGGTGCCGGGGGTGACCGGTGGTTTCGGCCCGGTGGGCGAGCAGTCGAAGATCAAGCTGCGGGGGCTGGACGACAAGTACACGCTGATCCTGGTGGATGGCAAGCGGGTCGGCAGTTCCGCGGACCTGAGTTATCGCCGCGACCTGGCGCGCCAGGACCTGAACTGGATCTCGCCGAACATGATCGAGCGCATCGAGATCGTCCGCGGGCCTATGTCGTCGCTGTATGGTTCGGACGCCATGGGCGGGGTGATCAATATCATCACCCGCAAGGTCTCGCGGACCTGGACCGGCTCGGCCAGCACCAATATCACCGTGCCCAAGGATTCCGACCGCGGCCAGACCACTCAGTACAGCATGAATGCGGCAGGTCCGCTGACGGAGTCCCTGGGGCTGCGCCTGGGGGCCAACGTCACGCGTCGGGCTGCGGATGAGGTAGAGGCGCGGCGCGATGCCCAGGGCGATTTCATGTACGACGATGGCGCGGGCGGCTCCAAGGATCAGAGCGTGAATGCACTGCTGGACTGGCAGATCAATCAGGAGCAGAGCCTGTCCTTCGAGGCGGTGCATGGCGTTGAGCATTCCTGGGCATCAAAGAAGACCTTTGGTGACTGGAACGAGACCGTTGGTGGCGCCTTCGGCCCCAGCCGCCTGACCCGCGACAGCTACATTCTGTCCCATACCGGCGACTGGAGCTTTGGTACCTCGAAGCTCGATGCCTACCTGAACAAGTACCGCAACGACCTTGACCTGGGCAAAGCCAACTCGGAAGAGAAGATCGTCGAGGGCAGCCTGAATATTCCCTTCCAATTGCTGTTGGACCAGCGCCTGACGGTGGGCGGGCAATGGAAGCGTGAAGAGCTGACCAACACCGATACCCTGGGCACGGTACCCGTGGATTATCAGGGCGCGCCGGTCAGTGGCTCGACCTTGAAGGGCGATTACTCGGCGGCCTTTATCGAGGATGAATTGTTCCTGCTGGACAACCTGTCCCTGACCCTGGGCAACCGCTTCGACCACAGCGACAAGTACGGTAACCACAACAGCCCGCGGGCGTATGTGGTCTATCACCCGCACCCGGACTGGACCGTGCGTGGCGGTGTTTCCAAGGGTTTTCGTGCGCCAAGCCTGAAGGAGGGCAGTGCGGGGGCGGCTACCGAATCCGCAGGCCGGGGCTGTGGTTCGTTACGGCCGTTGGGCTATGTCACTGGTAGTTGCTGGATGGCGGGCAATCCGAACCTGACACCGGAAACCAGCACCAACAAGGAAATCGGCCTTTCGTTCGACCACGATGGCTGGGAAGCGGGCCTGACCTACTTCCACACCGATTTCACCGACAAGATCGAATACGGCCCGTTGGGCCAGTACCAGGGCCGCTGGTGGACCATGCTGGAAAACGTCGACAAGGCCCGTACCCGTGGCTGGGAAGGCACCGCCCGGGTGCCGCTGGGCGACTCCGTGACGTGGCGCACCAACGCCACCTACATGCTGGAAAGCAAGAACCTGTCCACCGGTGAAGACCTGATCAGTTCACCCAAACTGTCGGCATTCAGTGCGCTGGACTGGCAGGTCACCGACCGTTTGAGCACCGAGCTTTCGGCTCAGCACGTCGGCAAGCAGCGGGGCATGGGCAATGATTTCGTGCAGTCCTACACCACCTACGACCTGACGGCGAACCTGGCGCTGACCAAGTGGCTGACCCTGAATGGCGGCGTGCAGAACCTGCTGGATAAAGACCTGCGGGACGGATCGACCAACTTCTATGTGCCCGGGCGGGCGTTCTTCGCGGGGGCGACCACTTACTTCTGAGGCCGCTGGATGTAGCGGGGGGAATCAGCCCCATTGCCAGGCAATGGGGCTGAAGGGGCATTACACGTTGAAGCGGAAGTGCATCACGTCGCCGTCCTTGACGATGTATTCCTTGCCTTCCAGACGCCATTTACCGGCTTCCTTGGCTCCGGCTTCACCCTTGAACTGGATGAAGTCGTTGTAGGCGATGACTTCGGCACGGATGAAGCCTTTCTCGAAGTCGGTGTGGATCACCGCGGCCGCTTGGGGCGCGGTAGCACCGACACGCACGGTCCAGGCGCGGACTTCCTTCACACCTGCGGTGAAGTAGGTCTGCAGGTTGAGCATTTCGTAGCCAGCGCGGATCACCCGGTTCAGGCCGGGCTCTTCCAGGCCCAGGGCCTCGAGGAACATGTCCTTTTCTTCGCCGTCTTCAAGTTCGGCGATTTCCGCTTCGATCTTGTTGCATACCGGCACCACCATGGCGCCTTCTTCTTCGGCGATGGCCTTGACCACGTCCAGCAGCGGGTTGTTCTCGAAGCCGTCTTCGGCAACGTTGGCGATGTACATCACCGGCTTGGTGGTCAGCAGGTGGAAGCCGCGGATGATCAGCTTCTCATCGCTGCTCATGTCCTTCATCAGGCTGCGGGCCGGCTTGCCTTCGGTGAAGTGGGCGATCAACTGCTCCAGCAGGGCTTTCTGGGCCACGGCATCCTTGTCACCGCCCTTGGCGTTGCGGGCGACTTTCTGCAACTGTTTTTCGCAGCTGTCGAGGTCGGCGAAGATCAGTTCCAGGTCGATGATCTCGATATCGCGCTTGGGGTCGACGCTGTTGGACACGTGGATCACGTTGTCGTCTTCGAAGCAGCGGACCACATGGGCGATGGCGTCGGTTTCGCGGATGTTGGCCAGGAACTTGTTGCCCAGGCCTTCACCTTTCGAAGCACCGGCCACCAGGCCGGCGATGTCGACGAACTCCATGGTGGTGGGCAGCACGCGCTCGGGCACGACGATGGCGGCCAGGGCGTCCAGGCGCGGGTCGGGCATCGGCACGATACCGCTGTTGGGCTCGATGGTGCAGAAGGGGAAGTTCTCGGCCGCGATCCCGGATTTGGTCAGGGCGTTGAACAGGGTGGACTTGCCGACGTTAGGCAGGCCGACGATGCCGCAATTGAATCCCATGGTGTATTCCCCGAGGAGTAGAGTCAGGCCTTCTGGCTGTGCAGGTTTTTCATCGCGCGGTTCCATTCACCGGCGAAGATATCCGGCAGCACGCCGAGGGCAAAATCGATGCTGGCATCGAGTTTTTCCTGTTCGGCGCGTGGCGCACGACCCAGGACAAAGTTTGAAACCATACTGGCAACGCCCGGATGGCCGATGCCGAGCCGCAGGCGGTGAAAGGTATTCTGATTACCGAGCTGCGCGATGATGTCCCGCAGTCCGTTGTGCCCGCCATGGCCGCCGCCGGTCTTGAGCTTGGCGACGCCTGGCGGCAAGTCGAGTTCGTCGTGGGCCACCAGGATCTCTTCCGGCTTGATGCGGAAGAAGCCGGCAAGCGCCGCCACGGCCTGGCCGCTGCGGTTCATGTAGGTGGTGGGAATCAACAGACGAATGTCCTGACCCTGGTGACTGAAGCGCCCGGTCAGGCCGAAATATTTGCGATCGGCGACAAGGTTGATCCCTTGTTTTTCGGCGATGCGCTCAACAAAAAGGGCCCCTGCGTTATGCCGGGTCTGTTCGTATTCGGTGCCTGGATTACCCAGGCCAACGATCAGTTTGATGGCAGTCACGATAGGGGCCCTTCTTTGGAGTGGTGGATGACATCGCCGCAACCGGTGCTACGGCGAAAGTGGACGACAAGAGCTGGGTTGCCTTGCGGCAAACTTCGCGTTCTCGCCCGCTTTCTCGCTACGTTCCAGTCCGCGATGTACTCCGCTTAACTCCCGCGTCAGAGTGAATTACTCTGCAGCGCCTTCTGCAGCTTCTGGAGCAACACGTGGAGCGTGGACGTTGGCTACTGCCAGGTCGTTGCCGTGTGCCAGGGCCACGAATTCAACGCCTTTAGGGGCCTTGATGTCGGACAGGTGAACAATGGTGCCGATTTCAGCGTCAGCCAGGTCGACTTCGATGAACTCAGGCAGGTCTTTGGGCAGGCAGGAAACTTCGATTTCCGCGATTACGTGCGAGATCTCGCCGCCTTTCTTGACCGGAGCAGCTTCGTTGATGAAGTGCACTGGAACGATGGCGGTCAGTTTCTGACCAGCAACCACGCGAACGAAGTCAGCGTGCATCACGTGGCCTTTGGCCGGGTGACGTTGCAGGGCCTTGATCACGACGTTCTGCTTGGTGCCACCAACGTTCAGTTCGATGATGTGGCTGTAGGCAGCTTCGTTTTCCAGCAGCTTGGCAACTTCTTTGGCCAGCATGCTGATGGATTCAGGGGCTTTGTCGCCACCGTAAACTACAGCTGGAACCAGGCTTGCGAGACGACGCAGGCGGCGGCTCGCACCTTTCCCCAGGTCGGAACGCACTTCAGCATTCAGAGTAAAATCGTTCATGTTGTATCTCCAAAATAACCACACTCGCCCCAGCGTTTGCGACCAGCGCTAAAGGCGATATGGGCAAAAAAGCCCCGTCCCAACACAGGTTGGGACGGGGCGCTTTTCGTCATCGGGATGTTCTGCCAGGGACGGGCCCTAGCGGAACATCGCGCTGATCGATTCTTCGTTGCTGATACGGCGAACCGCCTCGGCAACTACCGGTGCGATATCCAGTTGACGGATACGCGCACAGGCTTGTGCTGCAGCGGACAGCGGGATGGTGTTGGTCACCACCAGCTCGTCCAGCACGGAATTTTCAATGTTCTCGATGGCCCGACCCGACAGCACAGGGTGTGTGCAGTAGGCAAAGACCTTGGCTGCGCCATGCTCTTTCAGGGCCTTGGCCGCGTGGCACAGGGTGCCGGCGGTATCGACCATGTCATCGACCAGAATGCAGGTGCGTCCTTCGACGTCGCCGATGATATGCATCACTTCGGAGTGATTGGCTTTCTCACGACGCTTGTCGATGATCCCGAGATCAACGCCCAGGGACTTGGCCACGGCACGTGCACGCACGACGCCGCCAATGTCCGGGGACACGATCATCAGGTTTTCAAAACGCTGATCTTCGATGTCATCCACCAGAACCGGGGAGCCGTAGATGTTATCTACCGGAATATCGAAGAAGCCCTGAATCTGGTCAGCATGCAGATCAACCGTGAGAACACGGTCGATGCCGACTACGGTGAGCATGTCAGCGACGACTTTCGCGCTGATAGCCACACGTGCGGAACGCGGACGGCGATCCTGACGGGCATAACCAAAATAAGGAATAACAGCAGTGATACGAGTAGCTGAGGAACGGCGGAAGGCGTCGGCCATCACCACGAGTTCCATCAGGTTATCGTTGGTCGGAGCGCAAGTCGGCTGAATAATGAAGACGTCTTTACCGCGGACATTTTCATTGATCTCGGCAGTAATTTCGCCGTCGGAAAATTTTCCAACAGAGATGTCACCGAGAGGGATATGCAGCTGACGTACGACACGCCGAGCCAGATCGGGGTTAGCGTTCCCCGTAAAGACCATCATCTTGGACACGCGCAGTACCTGAAGGCTGAGGGTATACCTGGATGAGTATAGGAAAATGGCAGGGGCGGCTGGATTCGAACCAACGCATGGCAGGATCAAAACCTGCTGCCTTACCGCTTGGCGACGCCCCTGTATCTGTTGCTTCGAATGCCTGGCACTCGGTTCCTTTAGAGCAGACTTTGCAGCTTGCGATGCAACATCGAAACGTTGCTTCCTTTGGCTACAAACCCTGTAAGGGTCTCTGTAAGAAGGGCCGAGACTTTATCAGCTTCAGCTTTGCTTGGGAAGCCCCCAAACACACAACTTCCAGTTCCAGTCAGTTTTGCTTCGGTAAATTTACCTAGCAAATTCAATGCGTTACGTACTTCTGGATAACGCCTTGCGACTACCGGAAGGCAGTCGTTTCTGCTGTTTCCCTTGGGAACGGGGCGCACTTTAATGGGCGCGGTGTTCCGTGTCAACAAAGGATCTGAAAAAATTTCTGCTGTACTAACAGACACTTGCGGGACCAGTACCAGATACCAGGGTTCTTCGGGATATTCAGGGGTCAGTTTTTCCCCCACACCTTCGGCGAAGGCAGCATGCCCGCGGACGAAAACCGGAACATCGGCGCCCAGGGTCAGCCCCAGTGCAGCCAGTCGGTCTTCGTCCCAGCCCAGTTGCCACAAGTGATTGAGGCCCAGCAGGGTGGTGGCGGCATTCGAACTGCCGCCGCCGATGCCGCCGCCCATGGGCAGGACCTTGTCGATCCAGATGTCGATGCCCTGGGTGCAGCCCGATTGTTCCTGGAGTTTCTTCGCCGCCTTGACGATCAGGTTGCTGTCGTGGGGCACGCCTTCGAATACGGTGTGCAGGCGAATCACGCCGTCATCGCGCAGGGCGAAAGTGATTTCATCGCCGTAGTCGAGAAACTGGAACAGGGTCTGCAGCTCGTGATAGCCATCTTCACGGCGACCGAGGATGTGCAGCATCAGATTGAGTTTGGCCGGGGAGGGCAGGGTCAGTTTTTCCACGGACATTTCATTGCCCCAGCTTGCGCGGCAGCCATTCCTTGATCACCAGGGTGACGTCAAGGTCGCTGCCGTGCAGTTTGATCCGCTCAGGCAGCCAATAGCCGTTCTGCTGCGAGTAGCTGCTGTATTCCACCTGCCAGCCATCTTGCTCCAGGCTCGCCAGATGGCTGTCGCCGTCCAGGGTCAGGCGGCTTTTGCTGTCGGGCGCGGGCAGGCCGCGAACCCACCAGGCCAGGTGCGAGACCGGCAGCTTCCAGCCCAGCTGTTCTTCCAGCAGGGTTTCCGGGCTTGCGGATTCATAGCGACCCTGGTTGGCCACTTCCAGGCTGACCTGGCCGGGACGACCGGTGAGTCGTGCGGCGCCACGGCCCAGCGGGCCTGACAGGCGGATGTCGTAGTAGTCCTGGCGTTGCAGCCAGAACAGCGTGCCGCTGCCGGAATCCTTGGGGGCGCGAATGCCGATCTTGCCGTTGATCTGCCAGCCGTCGAGGCCGGTCAGTTGATCCTTGTGCAAGCGCCATTGCGCAGGGTTGCCCTGGCCCTGGACGGACTCGCGGGCACCGAAGCCGGCGCAGCCGGCCAGCAGGGCGATAAAGCTGAAAACGATAAAGTGGCGCAAAAACATGGTCTTAAAGAGTCTCTGATCCGGTCAGGCGTTTGATGGTGCCGCGTAGCACGGGGCTGTCGGGCTGATCCTTGAGGAACTTGCTCCAGATCTGCTTGGCCTCGCGCTGCTTGCCGTTGTTCCACAGCACTTCACCCAGGTGCGCCGCCACTTCCTGATCGGGGAAGCGTTCCAGGGCCTGGCGCAGCAGGCGTTCGGCTTCGTCAAGGTTGCCCAGGCGGAAATTCACCCAGCCCAGGCTGTCGAGGACGGCCGGGTCTTCCGGAGTCAGCTGGTGGGCTTGCTCGATCAGGGTCTTGGCTTCGGCATAGCGTGTAGTGCGGTCAGACAAGGTGTAGCCCAGGGCGTTCAATGCCATGGCATTGTCCGGTTCGCGCTGGATGATCAGGCGCAGATCCTTTTCCATCTGCGCCAGGTCATTGCGTTTTTCCGCCTGCATGGCGCGGGTGTACAGCAGGTTCATGTCGTCGGGGTATTGCTGCAGGGCCTGCTGGATGACTTTCCAGGCGCGCTCGCCCTGGTTGTTCGCCGACAGGGTCTCGACTTCGATCAGGTACAGCTGGATGGCGTAGTCGGGTTGGGCGTCGCGGGCCGCCACCAGGCGTTTTTGCGCCTCGTCGGTGCGGCCGTTGTTCATCAGGATATCGGCCTGGCGCAACTGTGCGGGCAGGTAGTCATTGCCCGGGCCGACCTGGCCGTATTCGATCAAGGCCCCTTGCGGGTCGTTGAGCTCTTCGGCAATCCGGCCCAGGTTCAGGTGCGCGGAGTCTTCGTGGCTTTCACGGGCAATCAGGTCTTCCAGGTAGCCCTTGGCTTCTTCCCAGGCCTTGGCCTCCAGGCAGACGAGTGCCAGGGAATAGCGCAGTTCGTCATCTTCCGGATATTGCTGGACCAGACTGGAGAACTGGGTCTTGGCATCCTCCATGCGGTCCTGCTCCACCAGCATGCGGGCGTAGGTCAGGCGCAGGCGCTTGTCGTCCGGGTACTTGCGGATGCTTTTTTCCAGCAGCGGCAGGGCTTCTTTACCCCGGTTCAGGCTTTGCAGCAGGCGGGCGCGCAGCAGCAATGGCGCAACTTCACCGTCTTCCGGTGGGTTCTGTTCCAGCAGGGCCAGGGCTTCCTTGGCGTCGCCGTCCTGTTGCATGAGCAAGGCCTTGCCGAAAATCAACTGGCTGTTGTGCGGGTGTTTCTGCAGCAGGCGGTCGAAGCTTTTCATCAGGCCGTTGCGCGTGTCCTGGTCGGTATCGGCTGCGGACAGGGCAAGAAAGTCGAAGTGGGTATCGCCCTTGCCTTGCAGGACCTTCTCCATATAGACCATCGAGTCGTCATAGCGCCCGGCCCGGGCCAGCTGGATCGCGGCGGCTCGCTGCGCTTCCAGGTCGTCGGGGGCGTTTTTCGCCCAGATCAGCGACGTGTCCAGGGCAGCCTGGTCGGCGCCCAGGTATTCGGCGATACGAAAGGCCCGCTCGGAGATGCCTGGATCCTGGGTGTTGATGGCCTGGGTCACGTAGTTGTCCAGGGCAATGTCGAAACGATTGCGCTGGCCCGCGAGTTCAGCGCTCAGCAGGCTGAAGACGGTGTCTTCGCTGAACGAGGAATAGACCTTGGGCTTTTCAGGGGCGGAGGTGCTGTCTTCCACCGGCGACGTAGCGTCCGATGAAACGGGTGCCAGAGATTGGCAACCGCTGAGGAAGACAAAGGCGAGGAGCAACGCGGAAGATCTATTCATATAGGAAGAGGGCGACTAACCTGCGGTCGGATCATCATGACACAAGCCTTCGGCCAAACATAACCGAGACTCAACGGGATGCCAGAACAGAGGCAGTCTATTAGTTTCTGCGCGAAAACTGCCTGCGCTTCGACCATGCTGCGCGCTGGGCGGCCTTGGCGCTACGCAGAAACAGGCTCGGAATGCTCATTTAGGCCCCTAAACTCCGCATCCTCGCCTGTTTTCGCCTTGCCTGATCTTCGCTCGGCGAGTTTTGGCACAAAACTAGGACAATAGTCGGCGGTAGTTGTTCTGAGTCGGGCGAAGTAGGACAATTGCCGGCTTCTCGACATCATCAGCGACCTTGAATGGCCTTCCTTGCACTCGGTATTAACCACAAGACTGCTTCTGTAGACGTCCGCGAGCGCGTGGCCTTTACCCCTGAGCAGTTGGTTGAGGCCTTGCAGCAGCTCTGCCGACTCACCGACAGCCGCGAAGCTGCGATCCTCTCCACCTGCAATCGCAGTGAGCTCTATATAGAACAGGATCATCTTTCTGCGGATGTGGTGCTGCGCTGGCTGGCGGAATATCACCATTTGAGCCTAGACGAGCTGCGCGCCAGTGCCTACGTGCATGAGGACGATGCGGCAGTTCGTCACATGATGCGGGTGGCGTCGGGGCTGGATTCGCTGGTGCTGGGCGAGCCACAGATTCTCGGGCAGATGAAGTCCGCCTACGCCGTGGCCCGCGAGGCCGGCACCGTCGGGCCGCTGCTGGGCCGGCTGTTCCAGGCCACATTCAGCGCCGCCAAGCAGGTGCGCACCGACACCGCCATCGGTGAGAACCCGGTGTCCGTGGCTTTCGCCGCGGTGAGCCTGGCGAAACAGATTTTCAGCGACCTGCAACGCAGCCAGGCACTGCTGATCGGCGCCGGGGAGACCATCACCCTGGTGGCCCGGCACCTGCACGACCTGGGAGTCAAGCGTATCGTGGTGGCCAACCGTACCCTGGAGCGCGCCAGCCTCCTGGCGGAGCAATTCGGTGCCCACGCCGTGCTGCTCTCGGATATTCCCCAGGAACTGGTGCACAGCGACATCGTCATCAGTTCCACCGCCAGCCAGTTGCCGATCCTCGGCAAGGGCGCAGTGGAAAGTGCCTTGAAGCTGCGCAAGCACAAGCCGATTTTCATGGTGGACATCGCCGTTCCCCGGGATATCGAGCCAGAAGTCGGCGAGTTGGACGACGTTTACCTCTATACCGTCGACGACTTGCACGAAGTGGTGGCAGAAAACCTCAAGAGCCGCCAGGGCGCGGCCCAGGCCGCCGAGGAACTGGTGAACATCGGCGCCGAGGATTTCATGGTGCGCCTGCGGGAACTGGCGGCGGTGGATGTGCTCAAGGCCTATCGTCAGCAGAGCGAACGCCTGCGCGATGAAGAACTGCAGAAAGCCCTGCGCATGCTGGCCAACGGCAGCGGCGCCGAGGACGTGCTGGCCCAGTTGGCCCGCGGCCTGACCAATAAACTGTTGCACGCGCCGAGCGTGCAGTTGAAAAAGCTCTCCGCCGAAGGCCGCCTCGATGCGCTGGCCATGGCCCAAGAACTCTTTGCCCTCGGTGAGGGCTCATCGGATAAAACCCCGTAATGAAAGCGTCACTGCTCAGTAAGCTGGACATTCTCCAGGATCGTTTCGAGGAACTGACCGCCTTGCTCGGCGATGCTGAGGTCATTTCCGATCAGGCCAAGTTCCGCGCCTACTCCAAGGAATACGCGGAAGTCGAGCCGATCGTGGCTACTTATAAACAGGTGCTCAAGGTCCAGGCGGACCTTGAAGGCGCCCAGGCGCTGCTCAAGGACAACGACCCGGACCTGCGGGAAATGGCCGCCGAGGAAGTGCGCGAGGCCAAGGAACAACTGGCCGAACTGGAAAGCAGCCTGCAGCGCATGCTGCTGCCCAAGGACCCCAACGACGGGCGCAACGTGTTCCTGGAAATCCGTGCCGGCACCGGCGGCGACGAGGCGGCGATCTTCTCCGGCGACCTGTTCCGCATGTATTCCCGTTACGCCGAGCGGCGCGGCTGGCGGCTGGAGATCCTCTCGGAAAACGAGGGTGAGCACGGCGGCTACAAGGAAGTCATTGCCCGGGTCGAAGGCGAGAGCGTCTACGGCAAGCTGAAGTTCGAATCCGGCGCGCACCGCGTGCAGCGAGTGCCGGCCACCGAATCACAGGGCCGCATCCACACTTCGGCCTGCACCGTGGCAGTACTGCCCGAGCCGGATGAACAGGAAGCCATCGAGATCAACCCGGCGGACCTGCGCATCGACACCTATCGCTCCTCCGGCGCCGGTGGCCAGCACGTGAACAAGACCGACTCGGCGATCCGCATCACCCACATCCCTTCGGGGATCGTGGTTGAGTGCCAGGAAGAGCGTTCCCAGCACAAGAACCGGGCGCGGGCCATGTCCTGGCTCTCGGCCAAGCTCAACGACCAGCAGACCAGTGCCGCGGCCAATGCCATTGCCAGCGAGCGCAAGTTGCTGGTGGGCTCGGGGGACCGTTCCGAGCGCATCCGCACTTACAACTTCCCCCAGGGCCGGGTCACCGATCACCGCATCAACCTGACCCTGTATTCCCTGGACGAAATCCTCGCCGGGGGCGTGGAAGCCGTCATCGAGCCGTTGCTGGCTGAATATCAGGCCGATCAACTTGCGGCATTGGGTGAGTAAATGACCATCATCGCCAGCCTGCTGCGCGCAGCCCAACTGCCCGACTCGCCGACCCCGCGCCTGGATGCCGAGCTGCTCCTGGCCGCGGCCCTGGGCAAGCCCCGCAGCTTTCTCCACACCTGGCCGGAGCGCATCGTGCCCAGCGAGGCGGCCCTGGTGTTCACCGACTACCTGCAGCGACGCCGCTCCGGCGAGCCGGTGGCCTATATCCTTGGCCAGCAGGGCTTCTGGAAGCTCGACCTGGAGGTGGCGCCCCACACCCTGATCCCGCGCCCCGACACCGAACTACTGGTGGAAGCGGCGCTGGAACTGTTGCCCGCGACCCCAGCCACGGTCCTTGACCTGGGCACCGGCAGTGGTGCCATCGCCCTGGCCCTGGCCAGCGAGCGCCCGGCCTGGCAGGTCACGGCGGTGGACCGGGTACTGGAAGCCGTGGCCCTGGCCGAACGCAACCGCCAGCGCCTGCAACTGGACAACGTCAGCGTGCTCAGCAGCCACTGGTTCAGCTCCATTGAGTCCCGGCGCTTTGATCTGATCATCAGCAACCCGCCCTACATTGCCGAAGCCGACCCCCATCTGGTGGCCGGCGACGTGCGTTTCGAGCCGGAAAGCGCCCTGGTGGCGGGCAAGGATGGCCTGGACGACCTGCGCCTGATCGTCACCCAGGCTCCGCAGCACCTGGAGGCCGGTGGCTGGCTGATGCTGGAGCACGGTTACGATCAGGCCGCGGCGGTCCGCGAGTTGCTGGCTGCCCAGGGTTTCATCGAGGTCCACAGCCGGGTCGACCTCGGTGGGCACGAGCGCATAAGCCTCGGGTGCCGGCCGTGCTGACCGACCAGGAGCTGTTGCGCTATAGCCGACAGATTCTGTTGCAGCATGTCGATATCGACGGCCAGCTGCGCCTCAAGGAAAGCCGCGTGCTGATCGTCGGCCTCGGCGGTCTCGGTGCTCCCGCAGCCTTGTACCTGGCGGCGGCGGGGGTTGGTGAGCTGCACCTGGCCGACTTCGACAGCGTGGACCTGACCAACCTGCAACGGCAGATTATCCACGACAGCCACAGCGTCGGGGTCAGCAAGGTGGACTCGGCCATCAATCGTCTGTCTGCCCTCAACCCGGAGGTCCGCCTGGTGCCCCATCGCCAGGCGCTGGATGTCGATACCCTGGCCGCTGCCGTGGCGGCGGTGGACCTGGTGCTCGATTGCTCCGACAACTTCAGTACTCGCGAGGCGGTGAACGCCGCTTGCGTGGCGGCCGGCAAGCCCCTGGTCAGCGGTGCGGCGATCCGCCTGGAAGGGCAATTGTCGGTCTTCGACCCGCGGCGCCCGGAAAGCCCTTGCTACCACTGTCTATACGGGCATGGCAGCGAAGCCGAACTGACCTGCAGTGAAGCCGGGGTGCTCGGCCCGCTGGTGGGCACCGTGGGCAGCCTGCAGGCCCTGGAAGCCCTGAAACTGCTGGCCGGGTTTGGCGAGCCGCTGGTGGGCCGGTTGTTGTTGATCGATGCCCTGGGCACGCGCTTTCGCGAGTTGCGGGTCAAGCGCGATCCGGGGTGCAGCGTCTGTGGTACCCATCGTGAGTGAAGCGCCGATCGGGGTGTTCGACTCCGGCGTCGGCGGCCTCTCGGTGCTGGCGGAAATACAACAGTTGCTGCCCTACGAGTCGCTGCTGTATTTCGGCGACTGCGGGCATATTCCCTATGGCGAAAAGACCCCGGAGTTCATTCGCCAGCGTTGCAGCCTGATGGCCCGGTTCTTTCGTGAACAGGGCGCCAAGGCCCTGGTACTGGCCTGCAACACTGCTACCGTGGCCGGGGTGGCCGACCTGCGCCGCGATTATCCGGACTGGCCCATCGTTGGCATGGAGCCTGCGGTCAAGCCGGCGGCGGCCGCGACCCGCAGCGGCGTGGTCGGGGTGCTGGCCACCACCGGCACCTTGCAGAGTGCCAAGTTCGCCGCCTTGCTCGACCGTTTCGCCACTGATGTGAAGGTCGTCACGCAGCCCTGCCCGGGGCTGGTGGAGATGATCGAGAATGGCGACTTGCACAGTGCCGCTCTGCGCCAACTGTTGCACGGCTACCTCGAGCCTCTGCTGGCTGCCGGCTGCGACACCATTATCCTGGGCTGCACCCATTATCCATTTCTCAAGCCGCTGCTGGCGCAGATGCTGCCCGGGCCCATCAGCCTGATCGATACCGGCGCCGCGGTTGCCCGGCAATTGCAGCGGCTGCTCGACGAAGGCGATCTGCGCGCCCAGGGGCCAGCCCGGGAAACCTGTTTCTGGACCAGTGGCGATGTCCCGCACTTTGCCCGGGTGCTGCCTCTGTTGTGGAAAGAGTCTGCTGAAGTCCTGCCTTTGCAGTTGTGAAAAAATCGTGAAAAATCCCTTCACTGGCGCTGAACTTCTGAATGCGCGCTGGCTTCTATAGCCTATCCACAGGGTTGTACAACACCATATAAAACCGTTCGAAAAGGATGTTCCTGATGAAGCGACTGTTGTGTTTGGCTGCACTTGCGGCCGGGTTGTTGGGGCACAGTTTTTCCGCGCAGGCGGCCGGAGTCGAGTTCTCCGTGGGGCAAACCGGCGATTCGACCCAGGCCTATCGGCTGGGTATGCAATGGGATTGGGACAAGAGCTGGCTGCAAAGTGACGTCGGCCGTCTCACGGGTTACTGGAGCGGCGCCTACACCTATTGGGATGGCGACAAGACCTCCAGCAACCACAGCCTGTCGTTCTCCCCGGTGCTGGTCTACGAATTCGCCGGGGCCAGCGTCAAGCCCTACATCGAGGCCGGCATCGGGGTAGCGGCCTTTGCCCATACCCAGGTCGAGGACAACAAGCTGGGGTCATCCTTCCAGTT
Source organism: Pseudomonas sp. GW823-FHT02C05 (assembly GCF_058797595.1). NCBI lineage: Bacteria > Pseudomonadati > Pseudomonadota > Gammaproteobacteria > Pseudomonadales > Pseudomonadaceae > Pseudomonas > Pseudomonas sp. GW823-FHT02C05. Next base: position 94,415 of record NZ_JBXAJU010000003.1, read on the forward strand.
CGAAGACCGCATCGGTTTCGGCCTGCGCTTCGCCGGTGGCCATGAAGTCGGTATCCGCGCCACGCACTACTCCAACGCCGGCATCAAGACCCCCAACGACGGTATCGAAAGCTACGCGCTGCATTACACGATGCCGCTCTAAGGCCGCTATCAGCGATACGCCGTGGCAATTCCCCGGCGTTCGCTCAAGCAATCGGCCTCGCCCAGCTCGAACTCGCGACAGATCAGCGGCCGCAGCTCATAGATGCTGCAACGCATGCTGTCGCGGTCCAGCGCCGCGCACCAGCCGTCATCCAGGCGGCGCATGACTTCCCCTCCCCAATCGTCGGTATCGATAAAGCGCTCGGGCACCCCGGTGTCGGTGATCAGCATGACCTCCAGCTGGCAGCAACAGGCGGCGCAGGTGGAGCAACTGACGGCGGGTTCGGCGGCGATGGAGGTAACGGGGATGGTGGTCATAGGCGCGCAGTGTAAGGCAGTGAGCCCGGGCTGTGTTAAAGCCCGGACGGATGCTCAGTCTCCGGTGACCAGTGGCGGCTCTTGCGGTGCCGGCCGCGCGAGCACGTGCAGCAGCGGCAATAGCAGCGCCCAGAGCAGCCCCAGGCCGAGCAGGGTGGGGCCGGTGCCGTAGGGAAAGGTCACTCCCGCCAGGCGCCCCCCGGCGTAGTAGGAAAGCGGCCCGCCCAATGCCCCCAGCACACACCCCAGCCACCAGGGCCGGGCGCTCCAGGCCAGGCCATGGCGCAGTGTGGTGGCCAGCAGGGCCCAGAGCAGCATCAGCCACAAGGGCACCAGCAGGCTGACTTGCTGGAACTGAAACACCCCGAGCCAACTGAGGAAGCTGTCCAGGGCGATGCCGATCAGGGCAATGCCGACGATCATCGGGCCTTCGTCGGCCCAGCGGCCGATCCAGTGCAGATGCGCCGGCAGGATCGCCACCCCCAGCAGCAGCCAGAGGCTGTCGCCGCTGAGCACGCAGATGAACCAGCCCAGCTGGAACAGCAGGGCATTGACCAGTTGCCTAGGCATCGAGGCGCCCGAGCAGCGGTTGTGGCGCGGCCGCAGGTTTGGCCAGCAGCAGTTGGGCGGTGCCGATGCTGCGTTCCAGGAAGCCGCCTTCGCAATAGCACAGGTAGAACTCCCAGAGCCGCAGGAAGTATTCGTCGTAGCCCAGTTCGCCGAGGCGGCCATGGGCGCGCCGGAAGTTCTCGTGCCACAGGCGCAGGGTACGGGCGTAGTGCAGGCCAAAGTCTTCCATGTGCAGCAGATTCATGTCGGTGTCGCGGCTGACCACTTCGAGCATCTTCTGTACGCAGGGCAGGGCGCCACCGGGAAAGATGTAGCGCTGGATGAAATCCACGCCATTTTTCGCCTGCTCATAGCGCTGGTCGCGAATGGTGATGGCCTGTAGCAGCATCAGGCCGTTGCTCTTGAGCAGGTGCGCGCATTGCTTGAAGTAGGTGGGCAGGAAGCGGTGGCCCACGGCTTCGATCATCTCGATCGACACCAGCTTGTCGTACTGGCCGCGCAGGTCGCGGTAATCCTCCAGCAGCAGGGTTACCCGGTCCTGCAGGCCGGCGGCCTCTATCCGCTGCCGGGTATAGGCGAACTGCTCCCTGGACAGGGTCGTGGTGGTCACCCGGCAGCCGTAGTGTTGCGCGGCATACAGGGCCATGCTGCCCCAGCCGGTGCCGATCTCCAGCAGGTGGTCCTCGGGCTTGAGCGCCAGCTTCTGGCAGATGCGTTGCAGCTTGTTCAGCTGGGCCTGCTCCAGGCTGTCTTCGGCGCTGCGAAACTGCGCGGCGGAGTACATCATGGTGGGGTCGAGGAACTGCTCGAACAGCTCGTTGCCCAGGTCGTAGTGGGCCGCGATGTTTTTCTGCGAGCCCTTGCGGGTATTGCGGTTGAGCCAGTGCAGGCCGCGGATCAGCGGCCGGCCCAGTTTCGCCAGGCCGCCTTCCATGGCGTCCAGCACGTCCAGGTTGCTGACGAACACGCGGATCACCGCGGTCAGGTCCGGGGTGCTCCAGTAGCCGTGGATGAATGCCTCGCCGGCGCCGATCGAACCGCTGCTGGCCATCAGGCCCCAGGCGCTGGAGTCGTGGATGTGGATTTCCCCCAGCAGGGCGGCACCACTGCTGCCGAACACCAGGCGTTCGCCCTCTTCGCAGACCACCAGTTGGCCGTGCCTGAGCTGCGCCAGTTGTCGCAGCACGCCACGGCGCAGCAGGCTGGCGGTGAGGCTGTGGGTGCTGAGCAAGGGGGTTCTGGCCGAGATGCTAGAGGATTTCATGGCGGCGATCCTTGGGTTGTACGACGGCTGTGCGATAGGCGCCAACGGCGGCCCGATGGGGAAAAAAGCGCATGCCCTTGGCGGCCAGGCGCAGGGCCTGCCAGTAGATCGCCAGGCAGGTCTTGGCGGTCATCCATGGAAAATGTCGCAGGTACTGGTGCAGGCTGCGTCGATCCAGAGGCTGGCGTTGCAGGTTGAGGGTGGCGTCGAACACCTTGAGCTCGCCCTGCCAGTCGGCCATGTGCACGCCCAGCCGCTCGGCCGGCGGGCTGAAGCTCATGCGGTACTCCAGATCCCGGGGCAGGAATGGCGATACGTGGAAGGCCTTGGCCACGGCGAAGTGCTGGTGCTCGGGCGTTGTGGCAGTGCCCGGGCGGGCCGGTAGCACATAGTGATAGCGCTCGCGCCAGGGGGTGTTGGTGACTTCGCAGAGAATCGCCGCCAATTGCCCGTTGGCCTCGAAGCAATAGAAGAAGCTCACCGGATTGAACGCCAGCCCCCAGCTGCGCACCTGGGTCAGCAGGCGTATTGCGCCGCTGGGAGCGTGGCCGATGGCCGCGGCCACCTGCTGGCGTACCGCGTCGATCAGGCGCATGCCCTGGCCGGTGAAGGTCGGCAGGTAGTCGCTTTCACGGAAGGCGAAGGGTGCGAAACGGCTGCGGCCTGCCAGGGGCGAGAGCCCCAGCACCGCTTCCTGCTCGTCCAGGTCCAGGTACAGCAGGCCGATCCGGTAGCGGAAGGCATGGTCCTTGGGGGCGAAGCGCCGGTGGCTGATCCAGCCGTTGTACAGGGCGCTGTTCACAGTTGCTCTCCAAAGGCCTGGGCCACGCGCAAGGCGCTGACCACGCCGTCTTCATGGAAGCCGTTGGCCCAGTAGGCTCCGCAATAGAAGCTGTGGTGCGCGCCCTGCAGTTCGCCCCAGCGCGCTTGTGCGGCCAGCGCGCCGAGACTGTATTGCGGGTGGGCGTAGGTGTAGCGGGCAAGAATCTTCGAAGGGTCGATGGCGGCGCTCTGGTTGAGGCTGACGCAGAAGGTACTGCTGCTTTGCAGGCCCTGGAGAATGTTCATGTCGTAGGTCACGGCTGCGGCCTTTTCGGCGCTGGCGTCGAGGCGGTAGTTCCAGCTGGCCCAGGCCAGGCGCCGGCGTGGCAGCAGGCGGGTATCGGTGTGCAGCACCACGTCGTTGTCGGCGTAGGGCAGGGCCTGGAGGATTTCCTGTTCAGCGAGGCTCGGGCTGGACAGCAGTTGCAGGGCCTGGTCGCTGTGGCAGGCGAACACCACCTTGTCGAAGCGCTCGCTGCCGGCGTCGCTGTGGATAAGTACGCCCTGCTCATCGCGTTCGACCCGCCGCACCGGGCAGTCGAGATGGATGTGCTGGCGAAAGCTTGCGGTCAGCGGCTCGATGTAACGGCTGGAGCCACCTTCGATCACGCACCATTGCGGGCGGTTGCTCACCGAGAGCAAGCCGTGGTTCTTGAAGAAACGCACGAAGAACTGCAAAGGGAAACCGAGCATCTGCCCCGGCGACATCGACCAGATCGCTGCGCCCATGGGCACGATGTAGTGGCGGATAAAACGCTCGCCGTAGCCCTGGCTTTGCAGGTACTGGCCCAGGGTGGTGTCGGCGGCGATGCGTTGTTGCAGCAGGTCCTGCTGGGAGGCCCGGTTGAAGCGCAGGATGTCCCGCAGCATGCCCCAGAACCCCGGTGACAGCAGGTTGCGCCGCTGGGCGAAGAGGCTGTTGAGGTTGTTGCCGTTGTACTCCAGCCCGGAGGCTGGGGCGCACACCGAAAAGCTCATCTCGGTGGCTTTGTAGCGCACCCCGAGCTGCTTCAGCAGGCGAATGAAGTTGGGGTAGGTCCAGTCGTTGAAGACGATGAAGCCGGTGTCCACGGCCTGGGTCTCGCCATTGAGGCTGACGTTTACGGTGTGGGTATGGCCGCCGATCCAGCTGCCGGCCTCGTAGACCCGGATGTCATGCCGGCGGTTGAGCACATAGGCGCAGGTCAGGCCAGCGATGCCGCTGCCGATGATGGCGATTTTCACGATGTTTCCCCGCTACGGGCCAGGCGTCTGGCAATGCCCAGTTGCAGGCGGCCGGGCAGCCAGGCCAAGAGCTTGAGGCCGAAGATGAACAGACCTGGGAAGGCGATCTCCAGGGGGCGCCTGCCCAGATGCCGGTGGATATGCCGGGCGGCCTGTTCGGCAGTCCAGCGCATGGGCATCGGGAAATCGTTGCGTGCGGTCAGTGGCGTGTCGACAAAACCCGGGCTGACCAGGGTCACGTCGATGCCTTCGGCAGCAAGATCGATACGCAGGGACTGCAGCAGATAGCGCAGCGCCGCCTTGGAGGCGCCATAGGCACCGGCCCGGGGCAGTGGCAAACAGGTCACCGAACTGGCCACGCCCACCAGGTACGGGCGATTGCCTGCGCGCAACAGCGGCAGTGCGGCCTCGATGCAGTAGCTGGCGGCCAGCAGGTTGGTGTTCAGCACCCGTTCGATCAGCGCTGCGTCGAACTGCTGTACCTCGATGTATTCGCAGGTCCCGGCATTCAGGATCACCGTGTCCAGGGCGCCCCAGGCCTGGGCGATGCGCTTGCCGATCTCGCGTACCTGCAAGGCATCGGTGAGGTCGCCGGGCACCACCAGCACTCGGCCCGGATAGCGCTTGGCCAGGGCCTCCAGGGGCTCGCGGGAACGGGCGCTGAGCGCCAGCTGGGCCCCGGCCTTGAGCAGTTCTTCGGCCAGGGCTGCGCCGATGCCGCTGCTGGCACCGGTGAGCCAGACCCTTCGTGGCATGGCAGGCTTCATCCGAGCCTCCGTTTCAGCCAGGCGATCATCGCCCCGAGTAGCGGCAAGTGTTCATAGAGCAGGGCACCGGCGTCGAAATAGTCGCGGTGGCGGTAGACCCTGGCGTCGCGCCATTGCAGGTACGAGCAGCCCGCCACCTGGATCAGGCCGCCGCCGTTGAGGCGCGGGTGGCGGTAGCTCATGGTCCAGCGCAGGTAGCCCTGGCCCTCGGCGCACAGGTCGCTGCCGTGGAATTCAAAGCGCAGCTCACGGACGTTGGCGTAGAGCTCGGCGAAGTAGCCGCGCAACTGGGCCAGCCCCTGGACCTCGTGCAGAGGATCGGTGAACTGGATGTCATCGCTGTAGAGCTGCTCCAGTCGGTCGAGATTGTGCCGGTCGAGGGCGGCGAACTCCCGGGCGAAGTTGTCGAGAAAGTCACTCATGGCTCACCCCTGCATCCATTCGCGCGGGCAGTGCCTTGAACGCCGCCAGGGCCCGCTCCCGGGAGCGTGAAAGATCGACGATCGGCGCCGGGTAGCCAGGCACGCCGAACAGGCCGCCCATGGCCGCCGGGTTGTGGATATCTTTTTTGTTCAGCCCCGCCAGTTGCGGCAGCCAGTGCTTGATGAAGCGCCCCTCACTGTCGAACTTCTGCGACTGGCTGATGGGGTTGAAGATGCGGAAGTAGGGCGCCGAATCGGTGCCGGTGGACGAGCTCCACTGCCAGCCGCCGTTGTTGGCCGCCAGGTCGCCGTCGATCAGGTGGCGCATGAAGAAACGCTCGCCCTCGCGCCAGTCGATCAGCAGGTTCTTGGTCAGGAACATCGCCACCACCATGCGCAGGCGGTTATGCATCCAGCCGGTCTCCAGCAGCTGGCGCATGGCGGCATCGATGATCGGCAGGCCGGTGCGGGCCTCCTGCCAGGCCGCCAGTTCCTCGGGGGCATGGCGCCATTTCACCGCCTCGGTTTCCGGGCGAAAGGCCCGGTGCCGGGACACCCGTGGGTAGCCCACCAGGATGTGTTTGTAGAACTCGCGCCAGAGCAGCTCGTTGATCCAGGTGACGGCCCCGGGGCTGCTGCTTTCAAACTCGCCCTGGTTGCCGCGCAAGGCGGCGTGCAGGCACTGGCGGGGCGAGATCACGCCGGCGGCGAGGTAGGGCGAAAGCTGGCTGGTGCCGGGTTTGGCCGGGAAGTCGCGTTCGCTCTGGTAGTAGTGGATCTGTTCATCGCTGAACTGCTCCAGGCGCCTTTGTGCCTCGTCATCGCCGGCGGGCCACAGCTCGCGCAGGGCTTGGGTGGGGCTGGGAAAGCCTTCGACCCGCTGCGGGAGCGGATCGGCGTTGATCGACAGCGGCAACTGAGCCCCGGGTGCCTTCACCAGGGCCGGCAGTGCGGTATGCAGGCGGCTGTAGCAGACCTTGCGAAACTGGCTGAAGACCTGGAAGTAGCCGCCGCTCTTGGTCAGTACGCTGCCGGGCTGGAACAGCAATTGGTCGAGATGACCCTGGACGCTGATTCCGGCGTGTTGCAGGGCCCGGGTCACGGCCGCATCGCGGCGGCTTTCGTGGATGCCGTATTCCTGGTTGAAGTGCAGCATCTGCACCTGCAATTGCCGGCACAGCTCCAGCAGGACCTGAGGCGCCTGCTCCCAGGTGGCGGCGCTGCGGATCAGCAGCGGGATATTCAGGCGGCCCAGGGCGGTGCTCAGCGACTGCAGGTTACGCAGCCAGAAATCGATCTTGCACGGTGCATCGTCATGGGCCAGCCACTGCTCCGGGCTCAGCAGATACACCGCTACGGCCGCGCCCCGCTGGGCAGCGGCGCTCAGGGCGGTGTTGTCATGTAGGCGCAGATCGCTGCGCAGCCAGATCAATTGCATGTCGGTTCCCGGATCAGAAAAGTCCTCGCTCGAGCAGTAGCTGGCAGGCCGCTATCGGGTCCTGGGCCAGGTACAGATCGGCGATTTCAGTGGTACATACGGACCACTGGGCGGGGTGGATGCACACCGCGGGTCCGACGATGAATTTTTTGCAGGCCACGCCGCTGAGCAGCCTGGGCAACTGGGCGGGGTTGAGTGCCTTGCCGGAATACAGCAGCAGGCCCCGGGCCTGCAGGCGTTCGGTGGCCAGGGCCAGTTCGCCGCCGGGCAGCGGCCAGTCGAAGACCTCCACCGGGCAGTCGGCGTTACTGGCCAGCCAGGCGGTGAGCCACAGGTGCGGCTCCAGTGGCAGGTCCGACTGATTGACCAGCAACAGCGGGGCGCCCTGCACTTGGCGGTTGTTGTGATAGATCCGGGCGCCGAGCTTGCTGCGCAGCCAGGAGTAGAAGAACACCTGTTCCATCTGGCTGCCGAACTGGCCTTGCCAGCGTTGTTGCAGTTCCGCCAGCAGCGGCATCAACAGGTGCTCGCACAGGGTCCGTGGCGGGTACAGCGCCATGGCCTGATTGAAGGTGTCGTCGACCTTGCGCTCGGCCAGCTGGCTGATGGCCCGGGCGAGGGCGGCGCGCAGGTGCAGCCAGTCATTCTCCACCTGGGGGCTGGAGCTGGTGTCGCTGTCCAGCAAGGGCTTGACCTGGCTCACCGCAACCCCTCGATTGAGCCAGGTGAGGATGGTCAGGATCTGCTGCACCTGCTCGCTGGAATACAGCCGGTGGCCCTTGGGCGTGCGCCGGGGCACGATCAGCCCGTAGCGGCGCTCCCAGGCCCGCAAGGTGACTGCGTTGACACCGGTCTGGCGCGCCACCTCGCGGATCGGCAGCCAGCCCTGTTCCTGGCAGTCGGTATCCGGGGCGGTGTCTTCGTCGACCGCTGGGGGGAAGGGTTTCATGGCTCAGATCGCGTTGCGCAGGCTGAGGTCTTCGGGGTGCGGCTGCAGGTACAGTTGCTGGGCAATGTAGGGATCGGGGTTCTGGCGCAAGTGGTGCTTGAGCAGGGTCAGGGGCACCACCAGCGGCACGATGCCCTGGCGGTACTGGTTGATGAGGCGCTGCATTTCCTGCTTGTCCTCGCTGCTGATGGCCCGCTTGAAGTAGCCACTGATGTGCTGCAGCACATTGCTGTGGGTGCCACGGGTGGCGCAGCGGCTCAGCGCTTCCATCAACTGGCTGAAGTAGCGTGGGCCGATCAGCGTCGCATCGCCCTTGCCCATGCTGCCCAGCAGATTGCCCAGGGCCTTGTACTGTTCGGGGTGATGGGCCATCAGCAGGTATTTGCAGCGCGAGTGGAAGTCGGTGAGGGCGCGGCGGGTCAGGCCTTGCTTGAGCAACGCCTGCCAGTCGCGATAGACGTAGACCCGGGTCAGGAAGTTTTCCCGCAGTACCGGGTCGTTCAGGCGTCCGGCTTCTTCCACCGGCAGATTGGGATGCTGTGCGCAGAATGCCTGGGCATAGATTCCCCGGCCGCCGTTTCGGTGGGGAATGCCGTTGGCCTGGTACACCTTGACCCGCTCCAGACCACAGGATGGTGAGTTCTGCATGAAGATATAGCCACAGATATCGTCTACCTGGGCCGCCATGCGCTCGCCATATTCCGCCAGGGGCAGGGTGACATCCAGGCTGGCATCCACGGTGCCTACGGCCCGGGGTTGCTCGGGGTCGCCGACCAGTCGAATAGGTTCGCGGGGGGTGCCCATGCCGATTGCAACTTCCGGACACATAGGCACGAAATCGAAGTAGTCACTGAGTACTCGGCTGCACAGGCGAGACTCCTTGTGCCCACCGTTGTAGCGGACCTCGACGCCCATCAGGCAGGCGCTGATGGCAATTTTCGGCTTGGCGGACATGGTGCAACCTCCGGGGCTTACCTGTACAAAAAAGTAACGCTGTACAACTTTTCTTCATCATAGAATTAAAGTTGTACAAGTCAAATTATTTGTATAGGTATTGCCTGGTAGGTTGTCGGGTTATTTCCAGCCCATTCGCCAGTCGCTGTCGTTGAGCAGGGTTTGCCAGCTCATGCGCTGGCTGCGTCGGGTGAGTACGGCTTGCAGTTCGATGTCCAGCACAGTGCCTTCTTCGTCGCAGAAAAGCTCAGTGACCAGGAAGTGTTTCTCGCGGTGTTGCGGGTGGGCTGCTGTCCATTTCGACAGCAGCAGTTTGCGCGGGTTGAGTCGATTCACTGCAGGCTCTCGTGCAAACGGCGTGCGGCTTCCTGACCACTGAGCCAAGCGCCTTCGACGCGGCCGGACAGGCACCAGTCGCCGCAAACGTACAGGCCCAGATCGGCGTCGGCCAGGGCGCCCCATTCATGGCTGGTGGCCGGGCGGGCGTAGAGCCAGCGGTGGGCCAGGCTGAAGGTGGGGGCGGGCATGACGCTGTGCAGCAGCTCGGCGAAGGCACCGTGCAGTTGTTCGGTCACGGCTTCTTTCGAGAGGTCGATGTGCTGCCGGCTCCAGGCGCTGGTGGCATGCAGGACCCAGGTGTCGAGGTGGCTGTCGCGCCCGGGCTTGCTGCGGTTGCGGGCCAGCCAGTCCAGCGGGCTGTCCTGCACGAAGCAGCCTTCCATGGGGGTTTCCAGAGGGGTATCGAAGGCCAGGGCGACGGCCCAGGTCGGGTCCATTTTCACCCCGGCGGCGACACCTGCAAGCTTCGGCGCGGCGGCCAGCAGGGCAGTGGCCTGTGGTGCCGGCGTGGCGATCACGACGTGGCTGAAAGGGCCGTGGGTGAAACCTTCGGCGTCCTGCAGATGCCAATGCTGTTCGCCGCGGAAGACTTCGGTGATGCGGCAGGCGAAGTGGGCCTCGAGGTCGCCGATCAGCGCGCGGGTGATGGCGCTCATGCGGGGAGTGCCGACCCAGCGGGTCTGTTCATCCGGCGAGGGGCTGAGCTGGCCGCCGTGAGAGTTGTAGAGTTGTGGCGTCCATTCGGCGACCCAGCCCTTGGCTTGCCAGCGCTGGACTTCGGTGACGAAACGACGGTCACGGGCGGTAAAGTACTGGGCTCCCAGGTCCAGGCTGCCGGCATCGCTGCGTTTGCTCGACATGCGCCCGCCGCTGCCGCGGCTTTTATCGAAAAGGTGGACGGTATGCCCGGCATCTCGTAGCGCCTGGGCGGCGGAGAGTCCGGCGATGCCGGTACCAATGATTGCGATGGGTACTGTCATAGGGGCCTCGTTTACCTTTCTGTACAGATTACGCCGCCGCCAAAACCTGTACAATATTGTTTTTTGGTATAGCTTTCGGCGTCATCGGTTGTTCAGGTTGTCTATCGTTAAAACACAGCCTGTCCGATTGAAAAGATCCCTGCTTATAAAAATAGACTAGTGATTCGGGTAAAACGCCACGCGAGGAAGATGTCATGCATATATTGCTGACCGGCGGTACTGGTTTGATCGGGCGTGCCCTGTGTCGTCACTGGCAGGCCCAGGGTCACCAGTTGAGTGTATGGACTCGCCAACCCGATAAGGTTGCCGCCCTGTGCGGTCCCCAGGTGCGGGCTGTCAAGACGCTGCAAGAGCTGGACCAGATCCCGGTGGACGCGGTGATCAACCTGGCCGGGGCGCCGATCGCCGATCGGCCCTGGAGCCACAAGCGCAAGGCGCTGCTTTGGCACAGCCGCATCGCCCTGACCGAAACCCTGCTGGCCTGGCTCGAAAGCCGCGAACACAAACCCGGTGTGCTGGTGTCGGGCTCGGCGGTGGGCTGGTACGGCGACGGTGGCGAACGGGAACTGAGCGAGGATTCGCCCCCGGTCAACGAGGACTTTGCCAGCCAGTTGTGCATTGCCTGGGAAGAAACTGCCCAGCGCGCCGAAGCCATGGGCGTGCGTGTGGTGCTGGTGCGCACCGGTTTGGTGCTGTCGCCCGAGGGCGGCTTTTTGTCGCGCCTGCTGCTGCCCTTCAAGCTGGGGCTGGGCGGGCCGATCGGCAACGGCCGGCAATGGATGCCGTGGATTCATATCGACGATCAAATCGCCCTGATTGATTTTCTTGTGCATCAGCCTGGGGCGCAGGGTCCTTATAATGCCTGCGCGCCAAAACCGGTGCGCAACCGCGAGTTCGCCAAGACCTTGGGGCGGGTTCTGCACCGGCCTGCACTGATACCGCTGCCGGCGTTTTTCCTGCGCCTGGCCTTGGGTGAATTGTCGTTGCTGTTGCTGGGAGGCCAGCGTGCCGTTCCCGCGCGGTTGCTGGAAGCGGGTTTCACTTTCCAGTTCACTGATTTGCCTGCGGCCCTGGACGCCTGTGTCCAGCCGCCTCTGAAATAGGACGTTGCATGACCGATCACGCGTTGCTCCTGGTCAACCTGGGTTCGCCGGCTTCCACTTCGGTGGCGGACGTGCGCAGCTACCTCAACCAATTCCTCATGGACCCTTATGTGATCGACCTGCCCTGGCCGGTCCGACGTTTGCTGGTGTCGCTGATCCTGATCAAGCGGCCAGAGCAATCGGCCCACGCCTACGCGTCGATCTGGTGGGAAGAGGGTTCGCCGCTGGTGGTGCTCAGCCGGCGTCTGCAGAAGGTAATGAGCGAGCAGTGGAAGCAGGGCCCGGTAGAGTTGGCCATGCGCTACGGCGAGCCTTCGATCGAGTCCGTGCTGCTCAAGCTGGTGGCCCAAGGGCAACGCAAGATCACCCTGGCCCCGCTGTATCCACAGTTTGCCGACAGCACGGTCACCACCGTGGTCGAGGAGGCCAGGCGTGTGGTACGCGAGCATAAGCTGGACGTGCAATTCAGCGTGCTGCAACCCTTCTACGATCAACCCGAGTACATCGAGGCGTTGGTGGCCAGCACCCGGCCGCACCTGCAACAGCCTTTCGATCATCTGCTGCTGAGTTTCCACGGCTTGCCCGAGCGGCACTTGAACAAGCTCAACCCGGGACACTCCCTCGATGGTGCCGGGGACTGCTGCGCAGAGTCATCGCCCCAGGTGCTTGCCAACTGTTATCGCGGCCAGTGTTTCCGTACCGCCAGGGCCTTTGCCCAGCAGATGGGCCTGGCCGACGGGCAATGGTCGGTTTCCTTCCAGTCACGGTTGGGGCGAGCGAAATGGATCGAGCCCTACACCGAGGCACGCCTTGATGAACTGGGTAAACAAGGAGTGAAGAAGCTGCTGGTGATGTGCCCGGCATTTGTCGCCGACTGCATCGAAACCCTGGAGGAGATCGGTGATCGCGGTCGCGAGCAGTTTCGCGAGGCGGGAGGGGAGGACCTGGTGTTGATCCCTTGCCTGAATGACGACCCACAATGGGCCAAGGCCTTGAACGCCTTGTGCGAGCGAGCGCCGCTGGCGTTGTAAATAGCTTCGCCGGCAAGCCGGCTCCTGCGGGGGAGACAGCTTGCCGGCGAAGGGTTCTCTAGATCAAAGGCTCATCGGCCTTCTTGTTTTTCCAGCCGTCGTTCCCCGGCAGCACCAGGTTCAGCACGATGGCGACAACGGCGCACAGGGCGATGCCCTTGAGGCCGAAATCATCCGGACCGGTACCGGTTCCCACCAGCACGCCGCCAATGCCGAACACCAGGGTCACCGAGACGATCACCAGGTTGCGGGCTTCGCCCAGGTCGATCTTGTGGCGGATCAGGGTGTTCATCCCCACCGCGGCGATCGAGCCGAACAGCAGGCAGAGAATCCCGCCCATCACTGGCACCGGGATGCTTTGCAGCAGCGCGCCGAACTTGCCGATAAAGGCCAGGGTGATGGCGAAGACCGCCGCCCAGGTCATGATTTTCGGGTTGTAGTTCTTGGTCAGCATCACCGCGCCAGTGACTTCGGCGTAGGTGGTGTTGGGCGGCCCGCCGAACAGGCCGGCAGCGGTGGTGGCGATGCCGTCACCGAACAGGGTGCGGTGCAGGCCGGGCTTCTTCAGGTAGTCGCGGCCGGTGACGCTGCCGACCGCAATCACGCCACCGATGTGCTCGATGGCCGGTGCCAGGGCGACCGGGACGATGAACAGGATCGCCTGCCAGTTGAACTCCGGTGCGGTGAAGTGCGGCAGCGCCAGCCAGGGGGCGGCGGCGATCTTCGCGGTGTCCACCACGCCGAAGTAGAACGACAGGGCAAACCCCACCAGCACGCCGGAAATGATCGGCACCAGGCGAAAGATGCCTTTGCCGAACACCGCGACGATCAGGGTGGTGAGCAGCGCCGGCATCGAGATCATCATCGCCGTCTGGTAATGAATCAGCTCGCTGCCGTCACCGGCCTTGCCCATGGCCATGTTGGCGGCGATGGGGGCCATGGCCAGGCCGATGGAAATGATCACCGGGCCAATGACCACCGGCGGCAGCAGGCGGTCGATGAAACCGGTGCCCTTGATCTTCACGGCCAGGCCGAGAAAGGTGTAGACGAAGCCCGCCGCCATTACCCCGCCCATGGTCGCGGCGAGGCCGAACTGCCCCTTGGCGAGAATGATCGGGGTGATGAAGGCAAAGCTCGACGCCAGGAAGACCGGCACCTGGCGCCCGGTCACCACCTGGAACAACAGAGTCCCGAGACCCGCCGTGAACAGCGCCACGTTCGGGTCGAGACCGGTGATCAGCGGCATCAACACCAGGGCACCGAAGGCCACGAAGAGCATCTGGGCGCCAGACAGTACCTGGCGCCAGAGCGGATCGTTGAACTCGTCCTGCATGATCAGGAGTCCTTCTGCTTGGTGCCGAAGATCTTGTCACCGGCATCACCCAGGCCAGGAATGATGTAGCCATGCTCGTTGAGCTTCTGATCGATGGAAGCGGTGTAGATGGTCACGTCCGGGTGCGCCTGCTCGACGGCGGCGATGCCCTCGGGGGCGGCCACCAGGACCATGGCGCGGATGTCACGGCAGCCGGCCTTTTTCAACAGGTCGATGGTGGCGACCATGGAACTGCCGGTGGCCAGCATCGGGTCGATGATCATCGCCAGGCGCTCGTCGATTTCCGGTACCAGTTTTTCCAGGTAAGTGTGGGCTTGCAGGGTTTCCTCATTGCGCGCCACGCCTACGGCGCTGACCTTGGCGCCCGGGATCAGGCTCAGCACGCCTTCGAGCATGCCGATGCCGGCACGCAGGATCGGTACCACGGTAATCTTCTTGCCGGCGATCTTCTCGACCTGGACAGGGCCGCACCAGCCTGGAATCTCGTAGCTTTCCAGGGGCAGGTCTTTGGTGGCTTCGTACGTCAGCAGGGCACCGACTTCCTGAGCGAGCTCACGAAAGTTCTTCGTGCTAATGTCTGCGCGGCGCATAAGGCCAAGTTTGTGTCGGATCAGCGGATGGCGGATCTCACGGATGGGCATAGGGAAAGGCTCCGGCGGCGGGCAAAAAAAACGGCCTAGATTAATCTATCCGGGGTTGTTGTCCTATAGACATAAAGTACGTTAGTCCAGAAACGCTTGATCTGACCGGGCCGGATGCGTACCTTTGCCCGCTTTTCCGAAACTGCCACCCCTTGGAGAGCGCCATGTCCGCTGATCTCGAGCATATCCGTCAAATCATGCGCGAGGCTGACTGCCTGTACACCGAAGCTGAAGTCGAGGCGGCCATCGCCCGGGTCGGTGCACAAATCACTGAAGAACTGGCTGAGCGCAATCCGGTGGTGTTCTGCGTCATGAACGGTGGCCTGATCTTCGCGGGCAAGCTGCTGACCCACCTGCGCTTTCCCCTGGAAGCCTCCTACCTGCACGCTACCCGCTACCGCAACGAAACCAGCGGCGGTGAGCTGTTCTGGAAGTCCAAGCCGGAAGTCTCCTTTATCGACCGCGACGTGCTGATCATCGACGACATCCTCGATGAAGGTCACACCCTGGGTGCGATCATCGACTTCTGCAAACACGCCGGCGCCCGCGCCGTGCACACGGCCGTGCTGATCGACAAGGACCACGACCGGAAGGCCCGTCCGGACCTCAAGGCCGACTACATGGGCCTGCCTTGCGTGGACCGCTACGTGTTCGGCTACGGCATGGACTACAAGGGCTACTGGCGTAACGCTGCCGGCATCTATGCCGTCAAGGGCATGTAAGCGATGACCGGGCCGAGCTTTCTCGATCAAGCGTTGTTCAGCGACCTGGCTGAGAAAGCCGCGGCCAACCCCCGCGGTCGTCAGCACCACAACTTCCATGCCATGGAAGAGCCTTGCCACCGCATGGCGGTGGGGCTGCAACCCTCCACTTATGTTCCGCCGCATCGCCACCTGAGCGCTGACAAGGCCGAGACCCTGCTGGTGCTCAAGGGGCGCCTGGGCGTGCTGATTTTCGATGAAGCGGGCCAGGTCCAGGGCAAGCGGGTGCTGCAGGCCGGCGGCGACTGCGTCGGTGTGGACTTGCCGGCCGGGGTTTTCCACGGCCTGGTGGTGCTGGAGCCCGACAGCCTGATGTTCGAATGCAAGGCCGGCCCTTATCGCCCAGTGGGCGAGGGTGAGCAGGCCAGTTGGGCGCCCCGTGAAGGCGAGCCCGGCGTGGCCGAATACCAGGACTGGATGCGCGCCCAGTTCGACTGAACAGGCCCGCGCCCGTGACAGCGGCCTACCGTCGGTAACGGTGCAAGATTTGCGGTAAAAACCCGTGCTAGAGTGCTCGGCCCTTGTCTGGAGCCTGTCATGAGCCTGTTGATTCGCAGTAGCGCGGCCCTTCTTCTGTGCTTGAGCCTGCCCTTGGCAGCCGCCCCGGCCCCCTTGCACGGGCAGTTCCTGCCTCCCGATGATCTGACCCTGCGCGACAGCGTCCCGCAACAGCAGCAGTTGTTACAGGTCATCGAGTATTCGGTGGTGATCGGCAGCCAGCGCCAATCGAACCAGCAACCGATTCCCGTGACTTCGCCAGTGTGGGTGCGGCTCAAGGGCAAGCCGTTGAACAAGGGCGCCACCATCAGCCAGGTGCTGGTGAACTTCGACGGTGAAAGCAAAAGCCTGAAAAAGCCGCAGTTCGATGCCAAGACCCGGACCCTGACCCTGTATTACCCGCTGGCCCAGTACCGTGCGGTGATGGACCTGTTGCGCAACGACACGGTGTATTGCCAGTTCCTCAGCTATGCCAACGGGCACATCTGGGCTGACCTGCATACCGGCAGCGTGCGTTCGCGTTGAGGCCATATGCGGGCTGGGGGTAAACTGCCCGCCCCGTGAAATGTCTGCGAGCTGGAGTCGGCAATGCGTAAAGATAAGAAACAAGTGATTGGTGACGAGATCAGCGACGAGCAGATCAAGTTGTTCCTCGATTTCGAGCCGGTCGATGCAACTTCGCCGTCCCTGCACAAGCTGATCAAGGCCTATCGTGGCCTGCGCATCGATGATTTCGAACGCTTCCTGACCTTCTTCGTCGAGGCCGGTTTCGACCTGGATGGCAAGGATGAGCACGGCCAGACCTTCGTCGACCTGATCCGCGATCAGCGCAACGCCGCCGACTACATCGAGCTGATGGACAACGCCCGCGGCTGATCTTCTCGCCAGGCATAAAAAACGCCCCGTCCTGCGAAGGACGGGGCGTTTTTCATTCAGCGCGGATCAGATGCAGCTTTCGGTTTCCTTGCTTGGCTCGACCAGCTCCAGGCTCAGGTTGTTTTCGCTGTTGATCTGGTGGTACAGCGTTGCGTCGGTTTCCAGGACCTTTTCCCGTGCCGGGAAGATTTCCTTGAGCTTGGCAGCCCATTCGCCGCTGGCCTTGGCCGGGAAGCATCGCTCGATCAGCTCCAGCATGATCGAAACGGTCACCGAGGCACCTGGCGAGGCGCCGAGCAGGGCGGCCAGAGAGCCGTCCTTGGCGGCCACCAGTTCGGTACCGAACTGCAGGATGCCGCCTTTCTTCGGATCCTTCTTGATGATCTGCACCCGCTGGCCGGCCACCTCCAGGCGCCAGTCCTCGGCCTTGGCCTCGGGGTAGAAGCGGCGCAGGGATTCCAGGCGCTGTTCCATGGACTGCATGACTTCGCTGACCAGGTACTTGGTCAGGTCCATGTTGTCCCGGGCCACGGCCAGCATCGGGCCGATGTTGCCGGCGCGTACGGACATCGGCAGGTCGAGGAACGAGCCGTGCTTGAGGAACTTGGTGGTAAAGCCGGCATAAGGCCCGAACAGCAGGGACTTCTTGCCTTCGACCACGCGGGTGTCCAGGTGCGGCACGGACATTGGTGGCGAGCCCACCGCCGCCTGGCTGTAGACCTTGGCCTGGTGCTGCTTGACCACTTCCGGGTTGTCGCAACGCAGCCACTGGCCGCTCACCGGGAAACCGCCGAAGCCCTTGCTTTCCTCGATGCCCGAGGCCTGCAGCAGGGGCAGGGCCGCGCCACCGGCGCCGAGGAACACGAACTTGGCGTCGACTTCGCGGGTACTGCCGCTGTTGACGTCCTTGATGCTCACGGTCCAGCCGTTGGCCTTGTTGCGCTTGAGGCCAGTGACACGCTTGCAGTACTTGACCTGGGCATCAGGAGCGCTGGTCAGGTGCTTGAGCAACTGGTTGGTCAGGGCGCCGAAGTTGACGTCGGTACCGTTGAGCACGCGAGTGGCGGCGATGGTTTCGTCCGCTGGGCGGCCCGGCATCATCAGCGGCATCCACTCGGCCATCTTGGCCTTGTCTTCGGTGTATTCCATGTCCGCGAAGGCATGGTGCTGGCTCAGTACTTCAAAGCGCTTCTTGAGGAAGGAAACGCCTTTTTCGCCCTGTACGAAGCTCAGGTGCGGCACGGGGCTGATGAAGGACTTGGACGAGCCGAAGGTGCCTTTCTTGGTCAGGTAGGACCAGAACTGCTTCGACACCTCGAACTGGGTGTTGATGTGCACGGCTTTCTTGATGTCGATGCTGCCATCGGCGGCCTGTGGCGTGTAGTTCAGCTCACAGAGGCCGGCGTGGCCGGTACCGGCGTTGTTCCACGGGTTGGAACTTTCCGCGGCACCCGAATCCATCAGCTCGACGACTTCCAGCTTGATCGCGGGGTCAAGCTCTTTGAGCAGTACAGCAAGGGTGGCACTCATGATGCCGGCCCCGACCAATACGACGTCTACTGCTTCGTTATGCGCCATTAACGCGTCTCCAAAATCTGCAGCACCAAATTGACGGCATGGCTGCCAGGAGTGACGGGGCGGTTCACGTAATGCCCCAGGTTACCCATGGCCAGGATCGCCATGTCCGAATCTTCGCAATTTTTTGCAACTACCACGGACGCTGCCAACCGGGCCTCAAGGTGCGTATGAACGCATCTCGGGGAGCCTCGGGCAATTCGACTTATGGTCGATACATCCGCTCGTGCAACCAAATCCGTCAGCGGACAGGCTTCAAGCACCAGTTCTTGAGGAGTGCTCGGTCCTGTGTAATCGGGCTGTTGTAGAGGCCAATGGTGCCAGTTCAGACGCAAAACTATTCATTTGCTCGCCACACTCTTGTGAAGTTGTGAAAACCCGTTTTTTCACGCTCTTTTGAAGACGTGAACCTCAAAAAAGGGCTGCCTCAGCCTGGCACCTGGCCCGCGCGGTGATGCCGGCAAAGGATGCGGGCACGACGGGCAAACAGCTTTAAGTGGCCGAGCAACGGCAGCTCTGCAGTTTCGCGAAAAGTGGAGGTTTGCAAGGTGAACAGCAAGCACGCCAGCTTCACTCGAACTGTGTGGGCGGCTCTCTGTGGGCGGTGCGGGGTGCCAAAGCAGTGGCGTTGGCGGTACTGCGAGGCCCGATCAGGAGACGTCCTTATAATCGGGGGGAGATTGTAACGAAGAAATGCGCAGAAATGATCCTGTTTCGCGACTTTTATTAGGCTTTTGGTCAGGTGGCCAGTATCGGTTGCACCCGGGAGCGAGCGCAGCGCGGGCTGACCCGGGCGCTGGCGGGCAGCGCCTGGTGCAACCAGTTCAGGCGAATTTCCTGGATTTCCACCCAGCCATCGCCTACCGGGGCCAGCAGGCAGTGCTTGAAGGCCTGGCAACGTCCCTGGCTGTCCAGCAGGGCGAAGCTGCGAAACTGTTGACGCGGGGCGAACAGGGAACGGAGGAAGTTCATGACCAGGTACCTGAATGTGTCATTGACGATAAGAATGCCCTTGAGCCGTTACATCATGATGTATTGCCAGTGAACGGCAGGTTACAGGAACCCGGTTGTACGGGACCTGTCTGAGTCTTGACTAAGTCATGCCTGGCGCTGGTTTGCCGTCCTTGTGCACCGCTATACTGCGGGCCTGTTTGTGCCTGATTCCTGGAGAGATGAGCATGTTGCAACGCCTGTTGTTCGGTTTGATCACTGTGACCAGCCTGTCGCTGGTGGGTTGCGCCCACAGCCCGCAACAACTGAGCCCGGAGCCCAAGCTCACTGCCCAGCTGGCGCCTGTCGGCCATGGCCAGCCGGTGGTGGTGAAAGTGGTTGATGGACGTCCTTCGCCGACCCTGGGCACCCGTGGCGGCCTGTACCCGGAAACCAGTGCCATCACCGTGCAGAGCGCGCAGATCCTGCCCAAGCTGCAGGCCCAGGCCGAAGCCGCAGTGCGCCTGCTGGGCTTTACCCCGACCGCCGGTGGCGCCAACGCCCCTCAGTTGACCGTGACCCTGGCCGAGCTCAAGTACCAGTCGCCTAAAGAAGGCCTGTACGTGACCGAGGCTACCATCGGTGCCACCTTCCGCTCGGATGTGCAGAACGCCAACCGTCGTTACAGCGGCCGTTACGGTGCTTCCCTGGACCAGCGTTTCGGCATGGCGCCGAACCAGGACACCAATACCAAGCTGGTGGGTGATGTGCTCAGCGATGCCCTGACCCGTCTGTTCAAGGATCCGACCGTGGGCCAGATCCTCGGCGAGTAACCCGCGCCTGGCCGGGGTTTGAGCCCTGGCCAAGCAACGAAAAAGCCCGGCTGCCTGATGGCGCGCCGGGCTTTTTTATGGGCGCGGATCAGGCCGCCTCGACGTAGAAGTCCAGCATACTGACGCCCGTCAGCAGGTCTGTTTCCGGCAGGTCCGCGTGCTGGTGCCCGCCCAGGGCGCAATACACCAGCCAGTGCCGGTCCTGCACGTTGAACGCCAGGGCGCCCACCAGCGCCTGCTGTTCTTCACTGGGGGCGATCAGGTAAAGGCGGTCCTGGTTTTCGGCGTGCAGCATGACAAGCTCCGTGGGTTTCGAGGGGCGACAGACTGGCTTGTTTAGATGACGAAAAGATGACGCTTTAAATTAATGGACCGGCGTCTCGTTACTGGTCGGAAAGCCCCCCGCGTTTTGTCGGGGATTGAGTAGAATCCGCGCCGCGGGTGCACTCGACGGCCCGTATACGGCTTTCCTCCGAGGTTCATGATGTCGCTGCAACTGATCTGGTCGATGTTCAACGCCCATCCCGCCAAACTGATCAACCTGCTTGCCCTGCTGTTCGCCTGCCCAGGCAGCTGGCTGCTGCACGCCACCCGCCGTCGTGAACTGCGGGCCCTGGCCAATCTGGCCGTGCAGAGCGAGGGACGGGCGGTGGATCAGCCGCTGCTGATGCTGGATCCCGCAACCTTGCGCATCAATAGGTTTTTCTACCGCTTCGGCTTCGCCTGCCTTGGCCTGGCGTTGCTGGTGTCCTGGATCAGCACCCGGTTCTGATCAACCCCCAGGTTGCAGAAACGACAACGGCGCCCGCAGGCGCCGTTGTGCTTTCCAGTCCGGCCGTTACAGCGCCAGACCGGCCTTGACCCGATACTGGTTGCGCACCGGATTGGCGTATTGCAGTACCAGGTACGGCCGGTGTTCTGCCGGGCAGGCATCGAGCCGGCGCTGCCATTCCTGTTCGGCCTTGGCCAGCTCCTGGGCCGGGAAGACCTCGGCGGCCGTTGGCACCTGCAGTTGTGGATCGGCATCGCTCCACTGGGCATAGGCCAGGTAGTGCACCGGGAACAGGCGGTAGCCGCCGAGGATCTGCCGGTCCATTTCCATGGCCAGTTGCTTGGTGTCCTCGAAGGATTCGCTGATGGGCGCGGCGAAGTTCACGTGGACCCGGCCTTTATAGCCGGTGATGCCCTTGGCGATGCTCACGTCATCCTCGCCTGGTGCCTTGGTATAGGTGCCGGTGGTGGCGCGGATGTATAGCTCGCGGGCCTTGGCCTGGTCGCAGGGGTCGTATTCGTAGCTGATGGACACCGGCGTCAGGTTCAACGACTGGATGACCTCGCCGAACGGCTCGTCCTTGCGGCTCATGTGGAACATCTTGAGGATCGCCGACTCGGTGCGATCGTCGCCATCCTTGGCCCGGCCCTCGGCCTGGGCGATCCAGATCGACTGGCCGTCGTTGCGGATCGAGTGGTTGATATAGGCCGACAGCAGCTGGTAGGCCGCGAGCTTTTCCCGGCGACCGCTGATGGAACGGTGCACGATGAAACTCTTGTTCAGGCGCATCAGGTCGCTGACAAACGGCTTCTGCAGCAGGTTGTCGCCAATGGCGATGCGTGGCGTCGGCAGGCCGGCGTGGTACACCGCGTAGTTGACGAAGGCCGGGTCCATGACGATGTCGCGGTGGTTGGCCAGGAACACATAGGCGGTGCCCGACTTGAACTGCTCGACGCCGGTGTAGGTCACGCCGTCGGTGGCCCGCTCGATGGTGTGGTCGACGTAGAATTCGACCTTGTCCTGCAGGGTGGCCACCGAAGTGACCCCGGCAAACTCACGGCGCAGGCGGTGAGCGATCAGGGGTTTGAGCAGCCAGCCGAAAGTCTTGGCAAAACGCGGGAAGCGAAAGTGGGTGAGGATATCTAGAAACGCCTTGTCACCGAGCAGCCGGGCCAGCACCGCTGGTACTTCGCTGTCGTGGTAAGGTCGGATGGCATCGAATTCGCCCATCATGCTCTCTTGTTAGAAACGGCTAGGGTAAGAAAAGGTTCGGATCGAAAAAAAGCCGGGCACGGTCTGAAAATTCAGCTCAAACAAAAAAAGCCCTGCAAATAGACCGGCGATTATACGCATAAGTCACTCTGGAGACGGCGATGCTGGAAACCGACCATTATCAGTGCCCTTACTGTGGCGAACAGGCGGAGGCGGTGCTGGACCTGTCTGGCGGCGACCAGACCTATATCGAAGACTGCCCGGTGTGCTGCCGGCCCATTGTATTCACCCTGCAAACCGACGGTCGGGAATGGATGCTCGACGTTCACAGTGAAAACGACTGAATGGGGAGTGGCCCTTATGCAGCGCATCTACGAGCCGGAAAACCTGCTGGAAGGCGAGTTGCTCCAGTGCATGCTGGCCAGCGAGGGGATCGAGGCCCATCTGCAGGGGCGCGATCTGTTGGGCGGGGCAGGGGAGCTGCCGCTGTTCGGGCTGCTGGGGCTGTCGGTGGAAAACCACCAGGCGCAACAGGCGCGAGAGCTGATCGCTGCGTACAATGCGGCCCTGCCGTTGCCCTTTGATGAACCGGACAATTTTGCCGGGGTGCTGGTCTGTTAGGCTGAGCGCCGATTTGCCGAGAGTTGTATTGCCCCATGTGTGGACGTTATGCCCTGTTTCGCTGGAACCCCGCGTTTGCCGCCTTGCCGGGATTTCCCGCCGACCAGAAGGCGCAGTGGAACATCTCGCCCAATGATTCGGTGCTGATCCAGCGCGCGGAAAACGGCCAGCGCACCCTGGCCCGGGCCCGCTGGGGGCTGACACCGCCGTGGCTCACGGACCTTTCCCGGACGCCCGCCCATGCCCGGGCGGAAACCCTGGCGGAGCAGCCGATGTTTCGCCAGGCCTTTCGCGAGCGGCGCTGCCTGCTGCCGGCCAATGGTTTCTACGAATGGCGCGGCGGCACCCGCAAGCGCCCCTACTGGCTGACGCCGGGGGAAGGTTCGTCGATCTTTTTTGCCGCGATATGGGAGGCCTACCCGGTGCAGGAGCAGGTCTGGCTGAGCACTGCCGTGGTAACCCAGGCGGCTTCCAATCTGCGTCGCCCGCTGATCCTCGATGCCGCCGGCCAGCAAGCCTGGCTCGATCCCGAGACCCCCTTGCATGCCCTGCAAGCCTTGCTGGCCAGCCCGCCGGCAGCCCTGCGCGAGCGGGTCCTGGCCAACCTGGTCAATGACCCCAAGCTCAACGGCCCCGAGTGCCTGACCCCCGCCTGAAGCATCAACTGCAGGAGCTGGCTTGCCAGCGAAGAGGCCCCCTGGTTTGCTGCCCAAGCCAGGATCGCTTTCGCCGGCAAGCCGGCTCCTACAGGTCCGTGATTAGACTTTGAACTGGTTGATCAGGCGCCGTTGCTGTTCGGCGAGCTTGGTCAGCCCGGCGCTGGCCGCACTGGACTCATCGGCACCGCCCGCCACTTCATTGGCCACCTGGCCGATATTGATCACATTGCGGTTGATGTCCTCGGCCACCGCGCTCTGCTCCTCGGCGGCGCTGGCGATCTGGGTGTTCATGTCGTTGATCACCGACACCGCCTGGGTGATGGTTTCCAGGGCCTGGGCCGCCTTGGCCGCGTGTTCCACACTCTGGTCGGTCTTGTGCTGGCTGTCCTCCATCACCCGCACCACTTCCCGGGTGCCCTGCTGCAGTTGCTGGATCATCGACTGGATTTCTTCGGTGGCCTGCTGGGTTTTCTGCGCCAGGTTGCGCACCTCGTCGGCAACCACCGCAAAGCCCCTGCCTTGCTCGCCGGCCCGTGCCGCCTCGATTGCCGCGTTAAGCGCCAGCAGGTTGGTCTGCTCGGCAATCCCGCGAATGGCGATGAGGATGGCGTTGATGTTCTCGCTGTCCTTGGCCAGGGTCTGCACCACGCCCACCGCACGGCCGATTTCCTCGGCCAGGGCGCCGATGGCGCTGGAGGTGTCGCGCACGATCTGCATGCCCTGGCTTGCGGCCTGGTCGGCGTGGCTGGCGGCTTGCGCGGCCTGGGTGGCATTGCGCGCGACGTCCTGGGCGGTGGCGGTCATTTCGTGCACCGCGGTGGCTACCTGATCGATTTCAACCATTTGCTTGTGCACGCCCTGGTTGGTGCGAATGGCGATGTCTGCGGTGTGTTCCGAAGAATCGCTGACGCTCTGAACCGAGGTCACCACTTGGCTGATCATCGCCTGCAGCTTGGCCAAAAAGGTGTTGAAGCCTTTGGCGATGGAGCCCAGCTCGTCAGCGCGATCGCTGGTCAGGCGTCGGGTCAGGTCGCCTTCGCCCTGAGCGATGTCGTCGAGCATTGCCACCATCTGCCGCAGCGGCCGGGCAATGCCGTGGCCCACCAGCCAGATCACCAGCAAGCCGAGGCCGGCAATCACCAGCCCGACCATGGCCATGCCGAAGGTGTCGGCCTTGCGTTGTTCGGCCAGGTCACCTTGCAGTTTGTCGAGGTCGGCCATCACCGCGCTCAGCGGCAGTTGCAGCATCAGGGTCCAGTGCGCATCGGTCTGGCCGATGCCGAAGGGCAGGTACAGGCTGATGGTGCCGTTGGCCTGGTCGATGTCGTAGGTCACTTCGCCGCGCTTGAGGCTGGACAGCTTGGTCAGTGCATCACTGCTGAGCACGTCGCTGACTTTTTCACCGAACTTGCTCGAGTCCTTGGTATAGGCGACCAGGCGACCGTTACCGCTGATCAGGGCCATGTGCCCGGCGCCGCCGTAGAGCTTCTGGTTGGCGCCCACCAGCATGTCCTGGATGAAGTTCACTGACAGGTCGGCACCCACGATGCCCTGGAACTTGCCGTTGAGCAGGATCGGCTGAATAAAGGAGGCGAGCATCACCACCTTGTCGCCGACCTTGTAGGGCGCGGGGTCGATGGCGCAAGGCTTTAGGCTGTCCTGGGAGCAGAGATAGTACTCGCTGGTGCGCACGCCGGTGGAAAGCAGGGTCCGATCATTGACGTCGGCCAGTTTGTCCAGGCCCAGGCTGCCGTCTTCGTTGCGAAACCACCAGGGCAGGAAACGCCCGTTGGCCGCATCGATACCCACCACCGAGGTGCCTATGTAGGCCGCGTCGTTATGGTCGATGGCGCCGGGTTCCCAGCCAATGTAGGCACCGAGGATCTTCGGATTCTGGGTGACGTTTTCCTTGATCAGGGCAATCAGTTGTTCACGGCTCAGGCTCAGCCCGGCGTGGCCTTGCGAGTCCTGGGTGCCCATCAGCGCATTGACCCGCACCAGGCCGCCGGCGATCAGCAGGGGCGCTTCCAGTTCGCGCTGGATCTGGCTGACCTGGGTCTGCGCCAGGCCACTCAGGCGTTGCTCGATGACCTGCTCGAACTGGGCCTGGGTACGCTCTTGCACCATTTGCTGGGTCCTGGCCCCGGAGAACAGGGCGTACAGCACCAGGGCTGCAACCACGCTGAGAACGATGGCGCCGGCCAGGGCGGCGACGGAAAACTGGATCGACTTGAACTTCATAGAGGCTCCGGGCGCAGGAATTTAGGTCTGCCGAGCTGTATCGGCCGTTGCAGCGCTGGCCATTAGCCTTACACGGAAAAAAGACTGTTTCAGGGAACTGGATGTCGTTCTTGGCGAGCGGTGGGGCTAACCCGGGCGGGACTTGCGCAAGGAATGAATTTTTTCCTACACGGCAGGTATGTATCTGAAATGCGACCGATTGCTGTTTTTACATCTGGCGCGGATACATTTCCGCCCTTAGGATACGCGCCACGTTTTCAGGGAGGTTTCATGATGAAGAAGTCATTGGTCGTATGTGCATTGAGTGCCGCAGTACTGCTCAGCGGTTGTGAAACGGTCAATACCACCAGCGGTGGCGTGGTCGGTGTGGATCGCAAGCAATCCATGTTCAGCATGGTTTCCAGCGCTGAAGTGAACCAGTCCTATGCCCAGTCCTATCAGCAGACTCTGGGTGAAGCCAGCAGCCAGGGCGTACTGGACAAGACCAGCGCCAACGCCAAGCGCCTGCAGGTCATTGCCAACCGCCTGATTGCCCAGGCGCCGACTTTCCGCCCCGACTGCGCGCAGTGGAAATGGGAAGTCAACCTGATCAAGAGCGACGAGCTCAACGCCAACTGCGGTCCTGGCGGCAAGATCATTTTCTACTCCGGGCTGATCGAGAAGCTCAAACTCACCGACGATGAAATCGCCGCGGTCATGGGTCATGAAATTGCCCACGCCCTGCGCGAGCACGGTCGCGAAGCCATGTCCAAGCAGTACGCGGTCGGTGCCGGCAAGCAGATCGCCACCTTGTTCGGCGTTCCGCAGGAAACCGTAGCCCTGGGCGACAACGGGGTGAACCTGCTGATGACCCTGCCCAACAGCCGCGAGAATGAAAACGAAGCGGACCTGATCGGCCTGGAACTGGCCGCCCGTGCCGGTTACAACCCGAATGCGGCCATCAGCCTGTGGAACAAGATGGGCCAGGCTGCCGGTGGCTCCGCGCCGCCCGAGTTCATGAGCACTCACCCGGCTTCCACCAGCCGTATCGCTTCCTTGCAGGCGGCGATTCCCAAGGTGATGCCGCTGTATCAGGCCGCCAAGAAGTCCTGATCCCTTCGCGTCATTGTCGATGACGCTGTCGCCGGCACGCCGGCTCCTACGGGTTGCGTAGGGGCCAGCTTGCCGGCGATTTCGTTTATACCCAGCCGCTGATCTGCATGGCCTTGTACACCGCCACCACGGCGAGGATGAAGAAGGCCGACGCCGCCAGGCGACGGATCAGGGTCAGGGGCAGCTTGTCTGCGGCGAAGTTGCCTGCCAGGACCACCGGTACGTTGGCAATCAGCATGCCCAGGGTGGTACCGATGATCACCAGCCACAGATCCGGGTACTGCGCCGCCAGCATGACGGTGGCGACCTGGGTCTTGTCACCGATTTCTGCCAGGAAGAAGGCGATCAGGGTGGTCAGGAATGGGCCGAACTTGCGTGCGGTATTGGCTTCGTCGTCGTCCATCTTGTCCGGAACCAGGGTCCACAGCGCGGTGGCGGTGAAGCTGGCGGCGAGGATCCAGTGCAGGGTCGAGTCCGAGAAGAAGCTGCCGAACCAGGCGCCTACCGCACCGGCCGCCGCATGGTTGGCCAGGGTCGCGGCAACGATGCCGGCGATGATCGGCCAGGGTTTGCGAAAACGTGCGGCGAGAATCAGGGCAAGCAGTTGCGTCTTGTCGCCGATTTCGGCCAAGGCAACGATTGCGGTGGGAACGAGCAGGGAGTCCAGCATCATCAGGGTTTTCCTAAGGGGCGGGTCGACACGGCTATGACACGTACAGCCTTCCCGCCCCGGGTAAGGTGTGCGTGTCATAGGTCTTGTCAAACCCTGCGGTCCGTCTGTGCGGACTCTTGGGTCGCATGCGCCATGGTCTGTTGACCAAGTATGTTGACGCATGCCGGACGAGCGTGGCGCTCGTGGGAGACTACTCCCCTAGGACGGAGCGGATTCTGCCTAGGCAAAACCCTTTCGGCAAGCCTTGTTTGCGAAAAAGGATTTCAGCCGCGCTTGGCCCGATAAATGCGAAAGCCCTGGCCTTCGGCCTTGATCGCACAGGGCCCCAGGTGCTCTTCGATCAGCGGCTGGTAGCGCAGGAAGCTGTTGGCAACTACTCGCAGTTCTCCACCTTTTTGCAGATGTTTGGCTGCTTTTCGCAGCAGGTTTTCCGTTGCCTGGTAGTCGGTATGGACCCCGGTGTGGAAGGGCGGATTGGTCAGGATGCCGTTCAGCCCCATGGGCGCGGCGTCGATTCCGTCACCGGTCAGCACCTCGGCTTCCAGGCCGTTGGCCGCCAGGGTCAGGCGGCTGCTGGCGGCGGCGAAGGCGTCTACATCCAGCAGGGTCACGCGGCTGTCCGGGTAGCGGCGTTTCACGGTGGCCCCGAGCACTCCGGCACCGCAGCCGAAGTCCAGCAGGTGGCCGGCGGGCAGGTGGTCCAGGTGCTCCAGCAGCAGCGCGGTGCCGCGATCCAGGCGGCCATGGCTGAACACCCCCGGCAGGCTGATGACTTTCAGCGGGCCTTCGGCCAGCGGCAGTTCGTACTCCTGGGCCAGGCTCTGTAGGGTGAGCGGTTCGGGAGCATTGGCCACCGTGACCTGCCACAGCTGGCAGTGCCGGGCGCTATCGAGCTTGCGCGGTTTGCCGAAGGGGTTGAGTTGCTTGGCCGCACTCTCCACGCCGCTGCGCTTCTCGCCCACCAGGTACAGTTCGCGCCCGGCCAGGCGCGAGGCCAGGGCGTTGAGCAGGTAGTCGGTGAGGTCCTTGGATTTGGGCAGGAACAGCACGGCGCTGTCGAAGGATTGGGCCGGTGCGTCTACGCCAAAGTGACTGCGGCCGGGAAAGCGCGCCTCCAGGGCTGCCTGGTCGCCGGCGTGCCAGCTCCAGCCCCGGGCATTGGGCAGGCGGCCCAGCAGATCGTCGGCGGCCAGGCCGGCCAGCAGCAGTGAGCCTTGAAACAATTCAGCCTGACGCAACAGTACTTCACTGCGTGTGTCCATGATCCGCCCCCGAAAAAAGTGGCGAAGTTTATCAACTCACGACCCGCAGCGGGGCGCCGCTGAAGAAGGCGTGGGCGTTTTGCGTCAATTGACCGACGATTCGCTGGCGGGCCTCGCGGCTGCCCCAGGCGTTGTGTGGAGTGACGATCAGGCGCGGAATGTCGCCGGCCAGCAGGGGGTTGCCAGCCACCGGGGGTTCGACGCTGAGCACATCGGTGGCTGCACCACCCAGGTGACCATTGCGCAATGCATCGGCCAGGGCCTGTTCATCGATCAGCCCGCCGCGGGCGGTGTTGACCACCAGGGCTCCGGGCTTGAGCAGGGCCAGTTCCCGGGCACCGATAAAGTGGCGGGTGTGCTCGTTGAGGGGGCAGTGCAGGGTCAGGGCGTCCACTTGCGGCAGCAGTTCCTCCAGCGGCAGGCGGTCCGGGCGGGTCGGGCGGCCTGGAATCTGCCCCAGCAGCACACGCATGCCAAAGGCTTCGGCCAGGCGGGCCACCGCGCTGCCCAGTTCGCCATTGCCCAGCAGGCCCAGGGTCTTGCCCGCCAGTTCGATGATCGGGTAGTCCAGCAGGCAGAACTGACTGGCCTGTTGCCAGCGCCCGGCAGCCACGGCCTGCTGGTAATCGGCGACCCGGGTGGCCAGGTTGAGCAGCAGCATCAGGGTGTGCTGGGCCACCGAGGGAGTGCCGTAGCCCTGGCAGTTGCTGACGGTGATCCCCTGCTTGCGGGCTGCGGCCAGGTCGACATTGTTGGTGCCGGTGGCGGCCACCAGGATCAGTTGCAGGTCGGGGCAGGCGGCCAGGGTTTCGGCTGTCAGTGCCACCTTGTTGCTGATGGCCACCCGGGCTCCCTGCAGGCGTTCGGCGACCTGTTCCTGCGCTGTGTGGGCATGTACTTGCAGAGGGCTGAAGCTGTCATGCAGCGCACCCAGGTCCAGGTCACCGAGGTCCAGTGAGCTGTGATCGAGGAAGACGGCGCGGCGATTGTTAGTCATGAACTGTACCTTTTGCACGAGGGTTCTAAGGCGTAATCTGCCGAGCCTAACAGATGAAATAATTAGACATACACAGGAGCCTGCATGTACTTCACCGAGTTCTTGACCGTTGCCCTCATCCATCTTCTGGCAGTGGCCAGCCCCGGCCCGGACTTCGCCGTGGTGGTGCGTGAAAGCGTGACCCACGGCCGTCGAGCCGGCACCTGGACCGCGCTGGGTGTGGGCTGCGCAATCTTCCTGCACGTGGGTTACTCGCTGCTGGGGATCGGCCTGATCGTTTCCCAGTCCATCGTTCTGTTCAACGCACTGAAGTGGCTGGCTGCGGCCTACCTGCTGTACATCGGCTACAAGGCCCTGCGTGCCCAGCCGGCCAAACCGGCGGCCGACGACCTGCACAAGGAAGCCGGGGTCCGCACTGCGCGTGGGGCCTTCACTTCAGGCTTTGTCACCAATGGCCTGAACCCCAAGGCGACGCTGTTCTTTCTCTCGCTGTTCACCGTGGTGATCAACCCGCATACGCCGCTGGCGATCCAGGCCGGGTATGGCGTGTATCTGGCGGTGGCCACCGCTGTGTGGTTCTGCCTGGTGGCCATGCTCTTCAGCCAGCAGCGGGTTCGTGCCGGCTTTGCCCGCATGGGCCACTGGTTCGACCGCACCATGGGCGCAGTGCTGATCGCCATCGGCGTGAAGCTGGCCTTCACCGAGATGCATTGATTGCGCTGAGCTGATTCAGGGCCGCCACGTAATGCCGTGGCGTATCCCCGAGCAAACGGCAGAACATCGCGCTGAAGGCCCGGGCGCTGCCGTATCCCAGCGAGTCGGCCACGTTGTGCACGCTTTCCCCGGCGAGCAGGCGTGGCAGGGCTTCCATCAGGCGCACCTGCTGGCGCCAGGCATTGAAATTCATCTGCACCTGCTGCTGGAACAGCCGCGCCAGGGTTCGTGAACTGGCGCCGACCTGCTGCGCCCAGTCTTCCAGGGTGTGGGGGTGATCCGGGGTCTGTATCAAGGTCCGGCAGATGGCTTGCAAGCGCCGGTCCTGGGGCATGGGAATGTGCAGCGGAAGGTTTTCCAGGGCGGCGATTTCTTCCAGCATCAATTGCTGGATCAAGGGGTTTTCCGCTTGTTCCGGACCTTGCACGGCACGCAGGATCAACTCCCGCAGCAACGGTGTGACCGCCAGGACGCAGCATTGGCGCAATGCGGGCGCAGACAGCTCCGGGTCGATGAACAGAGAGCGCATGCGCACCTCGCCAACCATGAAGATTTCATGCTCCACCAGTGGCGGGATCCACACCGCCCGGCTCGGTGGGATCACCCAGGCGCCCTGGGCGGTGACCAGGCGCATGGTGCCGCAGGCGGCGTAGAGAAACTGCGCCTCGCGATGGCGGTGCAACGGTTGATGCGCGGCGTCGGGGTAGTCCCGTGGATAGGCGCTGACCGGCCCATGGTGGAAGTGGTCGATTAACATGTCCGGTCCAATGACTTTGTTGTCAGAAATGCGGTGGATTGCCAAATTAGCATAGGCGGCACAATAACCAACCCCGGTGTGTCGCCATGAATCAAGCCCGAAACGTCATCCGCTACGTCAACGCCGCCCATGTCATCGATCACATGTTCATGCTGATCTTTCCCGCTGCCGTGCTGGGCATGACCCAGGCCTTTGGCCTGGACTATGCCGGGCTGATCGGTCTGTCCCTGGGCGGTTTCATCGCCTTTGGCGCCTGTTCGCTACCGGCCGGTTGGCTGGGGGATCACTGGAGTCGGCGGCAGATGATGCTGCTGTTCTTTTTCGGCATCGGTGGCGCTTCGATCCTCACCGGGCTCAGTAATAGCCCGAGCATGTTGGTGATCGGGCTGACCCTGATGGGAATATTCGCCGCTATCTATCATCCGGTGGGCACCGCGATGCTGGTGGCCTATGCGCAGAATCGCGGGCGCGAGATCGGCATCAACGGTATGTGGGGCAACCTCGGCGTGGCCTTCTCGGCCTTGATTACCGGCTTGCTGGTGGCGCAGTTCGGCTGGCGCTCGGCGTTCATCCTGCCAGGGGGCGTGGCCATCCTTCTGGGTGTCGGCTTTGCCTTGCAGGTGCGTGACGAGCCTGCCCCCGCACGCGCCCATGTGCCGCTCAAGGGCAAGGGCGGGCAGCAGATCTCCATGCTCCTGGTGTTCGGCCAGGTCACGGTGAACGATGCCATGGTCGCCAACTTCGTTGCGCCCCAGTGGCAGTCGCGAATCTTCGCCTTGCGTTACTGCCTGTCGTTCGGTGCCAGTGCCACGGCGATTCCGCTGATTGCTCTGGTGGAACCGCGCCAGGGCCTGAGCGGCCTGTACCTGGTCCTGGCAGGGGGCGCGGCGCTGACGTTTGCCGCGGCGCTGGCCTTTCCCCGCACCCCCGCGGAAGCGGCAGTGGGGCAAAGCGCCTGAGGTCGTGCAGGGCCGTAACAATACTGGCCTGAAGCTAGTATTTGTACGGCCCTGCAAATCATTCCTTTGGCTGATTTAGCGGGCGCGCAGGAGCTCTAGAGTGGTTATCCTCCAGTCACGACCGAGCCGTCAGAAAAGGGATTCTTATGTTGCAGACTCGCGTTATTCCTCCCGCCGAAGGCGCCTACCAATACCCACTTCTGATCAAGCGCTTGCTGATGTCCGGCACCCGCTACGAAAAAACCCGCGAGATCATCTACCGTGACCAGTTGCGCTACACCTATCCGACCCTGATCGAGCGGGTGGCGCGCCTGGCCAATGTGCTGACCGCGGCCGGGGTCAAGGCGGGGGACACCGTGGCGGTCATGGACTGGGACAGCCATCGCTACCTGGAGTGCATGTTTGCCATCCCGATGATCGGTGCGGTGATCCACACCATCAACGTGCGTCTGTCGCCGGAGCAGATTCTCTACACCATGAACCATGCCGAGGACCGCTTCGTGCTGGTCAACAGCGAGTTCGTCGGCCTGTACCAGGCGATTGCCGGGCACCTGACCACGGTGGAGAAAACCCTGCTGCTCACCGATGCCCCGGAGAAAACCGCCGAGCTGCCGAACCTGGTGGGCGAGTACGAGGCCTTGCTCGCCGCGGCCAGCCCCCAGTACGCGTTCGAGGATTTCGACGAGAACTCGGTGGCCACCACCTTCTACACCACCGGCACCACCGGTAACCCCAAGGGCGTGTACTTCACCCACCGCCAGCTGGTGCTGCACACCCTGGGGGTGTCCACCATCATGGGGGCCATCGACAGCGTGCGCCTGCTGGGCACCAACGATGTGTACATGCCCATCACCCCGATGTTCCACGTGCACGCCTGGGGCTTGCCGTACGTGGCCACCATGCTCGGGCTCAAGCAGGTCTATCCCGGGCGCTACGACCCGGAGTACCTGGTGGAGCTGTGGCGCCGGGAGAAGGTCACCTTCTCTCACTGCGTGCCAACCATCCTGCAGATGGTGCTCAATGCCAAGGCAGCCCAGGGTACGGATTTCGGCGGCTGGAAGATCGTTATCGGCGGCAGTGCGCTGAACCGCGCGCTGTACGAGGCGGCCAAGGCCAAGGGCATCCAGCTGACGGCTGCCTACGGCATGTCGGAAACCGGACCGCTGGTGTCCTGTGCACACCTGAACGATGAACTGATGGCGGGCAGCGAGGACGAGCGCACCACCTACCGCATCAAGGCCGGGGTACCGGGGCCGCTGGTGGAAGCGGCAATCATCGATGCCGAAGGCAACTTCCTCCCGGCGGACGGCGAGGCCCAGGGCGAGCTGGTGCTGCGGGCGCCCTGGCTGAGCGAAGGTTATTTCAACGAACCGCAAAAAGGCGCCGAGCTCTGGGAAGGCGGCTGGCTGCATACCGGTGACGTGGCGACCCTGGACAGCATGGGGGTGATCGACATCCGCGACCGGATCAAGGACGTGATCAAGACCGGTGGCGAGTGGATCTCCTCCCTGGACCTGGAGGACCTCATCAGCCGCCACGTGGCGGTACGTGAAGTAGCAGTGGTGGGCATCGCCGATCCGCAGTGGGGCGAACGCCCATTCGCCCTGCTGGTCATCCGCGAGGGCCATGAGATTGGCGCCCGCGAGCTCAAGGAACACCTCAAGCCCTTCGTCGAGCTGGGCCACCTGAGCAAGTGGGCGATTCCCAGTCAGATCGCCCTTGTTACTGAAATTCCCAAGACCAGCGTTGGCAAGCTCGACAAGAAGCGCATCCGCGTCGACATCAGCGAGTGGCAGGCCAGCAACAGCACCTTCCTCTCCACGCTCTGAGCGTCCTCTGCCGTGCCCGCCAGGGCACGGCATGCCCACCCGGCAAGCCTTTGCCTTGTACTCACGGATTTTTCAGTCATTCTTGCCGCGCCGTTTTTCAAAGGTTATGGCAAAGGGCTGTTCCAGTGCGGTGGGTGGCTGCAAATCACACTTTAGAGGGATCAAGCAGTAATCCCTGCTGGATATAGTCCGTTCACGGATTTTTCTGAACAACGGAGCATTGTGGGGTGCTCGCGCCACGCAACTTCGGAGCCGGAACAAGTGTTCATTCAACCGGTATTCGAAGCGTTTTCAGAAAAGCGTACTGCCATAACAATAATGCACATGGAGTAGCGTCGATGACATCAGCAAACCAGTTCTGGCGCCGGGCGAAACTGCCCCTGGCCGTCGGTCTCGCCTCCACGCTCGCCGGGCCGGCATTCGGCGTCAGCTTCAATATCGGTGAAATCGAAGGCAGCTTCGATTCGTCCCTGTCGGTGGGGGCCAGCTGGTCGACCGCCGGGCGCAACAAGGACCTGATCGGGGTCAACAACGGCGGCAAGGGCCTGTCCCAGACCACCGATGACGGCCACTTGAACTTCAACAAGGGCCAGACCTTCTCGAAGATCTTCAAGGGTATCCATGACCTGGAATTGAAGTACGGCGATACCGGTGTGTTTGTCCGTGGCAAGTACTGGTATGACTTCAAGCTCCAGGACGAAGACCTGGACTTCAAGAACGTCAGCAACGACAACCGTAAAGAGGGCGCCAAGTCTTCCGGCGGGCAGATTCTCGATGCCTTCATCTATCACAACTATTCCATTGCCGATGAGCCGGGCTCCGTGCGTTTCGGTAAGCAGGTGGTGAGCTGGGGCGAAAGTACCTTCATTGGTGGCGGTATCAACTCGATCAACCCCATCGATGTGTCGGCGTTCCGCCGTCCTGGCGCCGAGGTCAAGGAAGGCCTGATCCCGGTCAACATGTTCTACATCTCCCAGAACCTGACCGAGAACCTGTCGGCCGAAGCCTTCTACCAGTTGGAATGGGACCAGACCGTTACCGATAACTGCGGCACCTTCTTCTCGCAGCCGGACAACATTTCCGACGGCTGTGACGACAATCTGCGTCTGCTGGCCAAGCGTTCGACCATCGCCGCCACGGCGCCGGGGCGCGCGGCCCTGGCCGCGATGCAGGCTCGTGGCGTCGATGTCAACGAAGAAGGCACGCTGGTGCGTCGCAGTGGCGACCGAGATGCCCGTGACAGCGGCCAATTCGGTGCGGCGTTCCACTACAACTTCGAGCCGCTGGACACCGAGTTCGGTGCCTACTTCATGAACTATCACAGCCGAGCGCCGATCTTCAGTGCCACGGCGGCACCACAGTCGGCTTACAACATCGCTCCTGGCTTTGGCTCTCTGGCGCCGGTGTGGATCGCCGGTAATTCGAAGTACTTCGTTGAGTATCCAGAAGACATTCGCCTGTATGGCTTGAGTTTCTCCACCACCCTGCCTACGGGGACGGCGTGGAGCGGTGAAATCAGCTACCGGCCGAATGCGCCTGTACAACTCAACTCTACCGATATTCTCTATTCCGCCGTTCGACCTCTGAAGGGGGCATTCGCCAACGCCTCGCTGCTTGAAGGTGTAGCGGGGCAGGACCTTCACGGCTATCGCCGCAAGGAAGTCACTCAGTTCCAGACCACCTTCACGCACTTCTTCGATCAGGTCATGGGCGCCAGCCGTCTGACGCTGGTGGGTGAGGTGGGGGTTACCCACGTCGGAGGCCTTGAGAGCAAGTCGGATGTCCGCTATGGACGTGATCCGGTGTTTGGTCCTGGCGCCTTGCCAGCCACCGGCGGGCAAAACACCTGTCGTGCGCTTAACTCCACCACCATTGCCGGTGCAGGTCCTGGTGCAGACGCCAGCAATCTGAGCGCCAACTGCAACAACGATGGCTTCACCACCGCCACCTCCTGGGGCTACCGCGGCCGTGCCATCTGGGAGTACCCGGATGTGTTCGCTGGTGTGAACCTCAAGCCGAACGTGGCTTGGTCCCATGACGTCAAGGGTTACTCGCCAGGTCCTGGCGGCAACTTCGAAGAAGGCCGCAAGGCCATCAGCCTGGGGCTGGATGCCGAGTACCAGAACACCTACACCGCGAGCCTGGCCTACACCAACTTCTTCGGTGGCGACTACAGCACCGTGGATGACCGGGATTTCCTCGCCTTGAGCGTTGGCGTGAACTTCTAAGCACACTGCATTTTCAGGAAGAACAACAATATGAAAATCACCAAGAGTCTGTTGCACGTCGGTGTGCTGGGACTGTCACTGCTGGCCACCGGGGTCATGGCCGCGGTCTCGGCCGATGAAGCCGCCAAGCTGGGTACCAGCCTGACGCCGATGGGCGCGGAAATGGCCGGCAATGCCGCCGGCACCATTCCGGCCTGGAAGCCACTGGCGACCAATGCTGGCACCGTGGACAGCAAGGGTTTCCTGTCCAACCCCTACGGCAGCGAGCAGCCGCTGTTCACCATCACCGCGCAGAACGTCGAGCAGTACAAGGACAAGCTGGCGCCGGGGCAGTACGCGATGTTCAAGCGCTACCCTGAAACCTTCAAGATGCCGGTCTACCCGTCCCATCGCGGGGCCACCGTGCCGGCTGACGTGTTCGCCGCGATCAAGCGCAACGCCACCAGCACCAACCTGGTGTCCGGCGGCAACGGCCTGGAGAACTTCGAAACCGCGATTCCGTTCCCGATCCCGAAAAGCGGCGTGGAAGTCATCTGGAACCACATCACCCGCTATCGCGGTGGCAGTGTGACCCGCCTAGTGACCCAGGCCACGCCACAGGCCAACGGCTCCTACAGCCTGGTGTACTTCCAGGACCAGTTCGTGTTCCGCGACAAGATGAAGGACTACGATCCGAAAAACCCTGGCAACATCCTGTTCTACTTCAAGCAGAAAGTGACCGCGCCAGCGCGCCTGGCCGGTGGCGTGCTGCTGGTGCACGAAACCCTCGACCAAGTGAAGGAGCCGCGTTCGGCCTGGGTCTACAACGCGGGTCAGCGCCGCGTACGCCGCGCCCCGCAAGTGTCCTATGACGGCCCGGGTACCGCTGCCGACGGCCTGCGTACTTCCGACAACCTGGACATGTACAACGGTGCGCCGGATCGCTACGACTGGAAGCTGGAAGGCAAGAAGGAGATGTACATCGCTTCCGACAGCTACAAGCTCGACTCGCCGACCCTGAAGTACGCCGACATCATCAAGGCCGGCCACATCAACCAGGACCTGGCTCGCTATGAACTGCGCCGGGTCTGGCATGTGGTGGCAACCTTGAAGGAAGGCCAGCGCCACATCTACGCCAAGCGTGACTTCTACATCGACGAAGACACCTGGCAGGCCGCGGTGATCGACCACTACGACGGTCGTGGCCAGCTGTGGCGCGTGGCCGAGGCTCACGCCGAGAACTACTACGACAAGCAAGTGCCGTGGTACGCCCTGGAAACCCTCTACGACCTGCAGTCCGGCCGTTACCTGGCCCTGGGCATGAAGAACGAAGAGAAACAGGCCTACGACTTCGGTTTCACCGCCACCACCAGCGATTTCACCCCAGCCGCCCTGCGTCAGGACGGGGTTCGCTGAGCCGCTGCAAATAGAGGCCGCATCCTCGGAAAAAGCCCCGACCTGGTTCGGGGCTTTTTTTTGCCTGAGGCCCGGCCTTGGAATCCATCGGGGTACAGACGGCTTTCTCTAAGCTAATTAGCCACTTAATCAATAAATAAACGAAATATCCTTCAATCATTCAGAGTTATCTGACCAATTTGCTCATAGTCTTTTTCGCCCGAATGGTCGCAAAAATCTTCAACAGGTGGCCTTTTACCGCTAGTCTGCGGACATCTGCTACGCCGACAACCGTACATCAATAAGAGTTGGCCATGACTGACCTGTCCCCCCTGCAACGGCCTGCCAGCGCGGTGATCCCCGCTCTGGAGGGGCGTTTTTATCGACCCCCCCTGCCCGATGGATACGTGCAGCGGCCGCGTCTTTGCGAGCGCCTGGGCGCCGGGTTGAAGGGGCGATTGCTGCTGGTCTGTGCGCCTGCCGGGTTTGGCAAGAGCTCGCTGGCCGTGGAGTTTTGCCAGGGCCTACCGGATAACTGGCAGAGCCTGTGGCTGGGGTTGAGCCGCCGGGACAGCGATCCCGGGCGTTTCCTCGAGCGTCTGTTGGCCGGTCTGCAGCAGTACTTTCCCCAATTGGGACGGCAGTCCCTGGGCCTGTTGAAAATGCGTCAGCGCCACCAGCCCTTCGCCTTTGAAGAGTGGCTGGACGGCCTGCTGGATGAGCTGGCGGTGCAATTGACCGGTGCCAGTCCGTTATTGCTGGTGCTGGACGACTATCACCTGGCCCAGGGGCCGGTCCTCGATCGTTGCCTGCAGTTTTTTCTCAATCACCTGCCCGATGGCTTGCTGGTGCTGGTCACTAGCCGCCAACGTCCGGACTGGCACCTGGCGCGGCTGCGGTTGTCCCGGCAACTGCTGGAGCTGCACGAGCAGGATTTGCGCCTGACCCACGACGAGTCCCTGAGCCTGCTCGACCGGCACAGCAGTTCGCTGCGCGGCGAAGCCCTGGAAAACCTGATTCAGCGCAGCGAAGGCTGGGTGGCCGGGCTGCGTTTCTGGCTGCTGGCGGCGTCCGAGGCGGGAGCCGGGGGCGCGCTACCCCAGGGCCTGCATGGCGGGGAAGGACTGATCCGCGACTACCTGCTGGAAGAGGTCATCGACTGCCTGCCCGCCGAAGTGCAGTCATTCCTGTATGACACGGCGCCCCAGGAGCGGTTTTGCGCCGAGCTGTGCGATGCCCTTCGCGAAGCCCATGACAGCGCCGAGATCCTGGGTTTCCTCCAGGCCCACCAGGTATTCCTGGTGCCCCTGGATGAACACGGCCATTGGTATCGTTATCACCACCTGTTTTCCGACCTGCTGCGCACCCGGCCCACGGCCAATGCCCTGGTGCCAGCGGCCAGCCTGCACCTGCGCGCCTGCCGCTGGTTCAACGCCCAGGGGCTGCTCGACGAGGCGGTGGAGCAAGCGCTGCGCGCCGGGCACCTGGACGTGGCGGCCAACCTGGTGCAGAACCTGTCCGAAGAGCAACTGCTGGCGGAACAGAACGTCGGCATGCTGCTGCGCTGGAAGATGGACCTGCCCGACAGCCTGCTGATCAGCACGCCGCGGCTGATCGTGCTCTACAGCTGGGCCCTGGGCCTGGCCTGCCAGCTGGATGCGGCGGAGGAACTGGCCAATCACCTGAGTCGTTTCCTGCCGGCCCCTTCGGCCACGGCGCAGAAGTCGATGTTGGCGCAATGGCTGGCCCTGAGCGGAATCATCGCCCGTGGCCGCGGCCAGCGGGAAAACACCCTGGCCTATTGCAGCGAGGCCCTGGAAAGCCTGCCGCCCAAACGTTATGGGCAGCGCCTGATGTGCCTGTCGACCTTGTCCAACCTGGCCATTACCGATGCCGATCTGTGGCGGGCCCGCAGCCTCAATCGCGAATCCCTGGAGCTGGCGCAACGGGTCGGCAATCCGTTGTTCGAAGCCCTGGCCCACTACGACCGTGCCCGGGTCCTGCAGGCCCGCGGCGAAGTGCTGCGGGCGCAGGAGGAGGTACACCAGGGGCTGCGGCGCCTGCAGGGCCTGTCGGCCCAGCGGTTGTATGCGGTGCGGGCCCGGCTGACCCTGTATGACGGTTATCTGCTGACCCTGCGCGCCCAGCCCGAGGCCGGCCTGTTGCGCTTGCAGGCCGGCCTGGTGGAGGCCCGGGCCTGTCGCGATATCAGCGTGCTGATCGGTCACTGCGTGATCGCCAAGCAGGAAGGCCTGGGTGGCGAGTTCTCCCGAGCCTTCGCCGAGCTGGCGGAAGCCGAGCGCTTGATGCACATCTGGGACGTGCCACCGATCTATTACCTGGCAATGATCACCCTGGTGAAATGCGAGCTGTGGCTGGCCCAGGGGCGTACCGATCTGGCCGAAGCCTGGCTGGCCCGCCTGGGCCAGACCTACACCGGCGAACAGGCGGCGGCGCCTCCGGAGTTCCACCCGCAACTGCCGTTGCACATCGAATTGCAGCAAGCCCAGCTTGAAAGCATCAAGGGCGACCTGGGCCGGGCGGAGCAGCGCTTGAATCGGTTGGTCGAGCATGGCCAGCAAAGCGGCCGGCAGTTGCTGAGCGTCATGGCCCTGACCCAGAAAGCCGCACTGTTGCTGGCGGCCGGTCGCGGTCCGCAGGCCCGCCAGGACCTGGCCCAGGCTCTGGAGGCCGGGGTTGGAGGCGCGGTGCAGCCGTTCATGGCATTGCTCCATGGCCATCCCGGCTGGATGCGTGAGCAGTTGCAGCAGGGCGTATCGACAGCCCTGACCCAGGCGTTGCTGGAGCGGTTGCCGGCAGCATCGCGTGAACCTCAGGAGATCGTGGCCCATAACGAGTCCTTGAGCTCCCGGGAGCTTTCAGTGTTGCAGTTGATCGCCCAGGGCTGCTCCAACCAGGAAATCAGCGAGCGCCTGTTCATCTCGTTGCATACGGTGAAGACCCATGCCAGCCATATCAACAGCAAGCTGGGGGTAGAGCGCCGGACCCAGGCCGTGGCCCGGGCCCAGGAGCTGGGGTTGCTGGGGTAGGCGCTGCGCCACTGGCTGCCGGGGCTAGCGGGCCAGGTGCTCCTTGCAGTAGTCGGCGAACAACCGCGCCGGCTTGGTCAGTTGGCCACGTTTGAGCCAGGCGGCCACCAGGCCTGAACCTGTGACGTCCTCGACAATGTCGACACACACCACCGGCTTGCCATCGTAGGAAAAAGGCGAGTGGGGGCGGGTGACCAGGATCGAGAAACCGAAGCCCTGGCCGACCATCCCGCGCACCATCTCGATGGACGGTGAGCTGAAGGCAATCTGCGGCGTCAGCCCCAGTTCTTCGAACAGGCTGACGAAATAGGTGCGGCTCGGTTGCACGTCCAGCAGGATCATCGGCTCCAGGCACAGGTCGCGCAGCGATACCTGGGGCTGCTTGGCGTAGCGATGGCCGGCCGGCAGCAAGGCGTAAGGCCGTTGCGGCGGCATCAGTGGCTCGGTTTCGATGGTGCCGTCCAGGTCATGCTCATAGAGGATCGCCAGATCGAACGCGCCACCGGTTAGGCCCTGTACCAGTTCCTGCTGTTCGCCATCACGGATGCGGATTTCCACCCCGGGATAGAGCGCGCTGAAGCCGGCGATCAGTTGTGGCAGGTACAGCGGTGCCACGGTTTCGAAGCAGCCGATGTCGATCTGTCCGGCGACCACGTCGTTGTCTGCCAGGGCGTTCTGCTCGAACTCCTTGGCCATGCGCAGCAGCTCCTGGGCCTTGCGGTAGAAACGTGCCCCGCTGGGGGTCAGGGAGACGCCGAGGGCATGGTGACGAATCAGCAATTGCACGCCGAAGCTGTCCTCCAGGCCCTTGATGGCGGTGGAGATCGACGGCTGGGCAATGTATAGCTTGCGTGATGCCTCGGCGACGCTGCCGCACTCGACGGTGGTGATGAAGTACTTCAGTTGACGCAGATTGTAGGCAGCCACAGCGAACCTCGTTCTTTGCCCGGGCACGGGGGAAGGGCGGCCGGGTCAGGGTGACCCGGGACTTGCATGAATCACCGCGCATGCAGTGCGCTTGATGCAAGCAAGTTACGCACCTGCAAGGCTCCCCCGGCGTGTTTTTTGTCCCGCAACAATACTCACAAGTGCCGTGAGGGAGGGCATGGCCGAGGCAGTTTTTTCATCGCTTGCGAGCACATTTTTCCTCGCTTGGCTTCAGGCACTCTCCTCGCCGGGGTCGGCGGGCGGGGCTTCCTCGGTCGAGGTGGCGTCGAAGTCCAGGGTGACGCTGAAGCGTTGCTCCTCCACCAGCACGTCGATGCGCCAGCCCAGGCGGGCACACAACTGGCGCATCAGTTCCAGGCCCAGGCCGTAGCCGTAATCGCTGGAAGGCTCGATCTGCTTGGTTTCGCGGATGCGGTTGAGAATGCGCAGGCGCGGGTAGTCGAAGTGGATCTCGATGGTGCCGTCATCGGCATATTGCAGGGCGTTGCGCAGGAAGTTGCCGACCACGATCCGGCAAGCGGTCAGAGGCAGGCGGCAGGGCGTGGTGCCGATGTCCAGGAGCAGTTCGATATCCCGTGTCCCGATCAGGTAGCGCTGTTCCTGGATCAGCTCGTTGACCAGCCCGCTCATGTCGACGGGCTCCTCGGGCAGGGCTTCGGGCAGCTCGCGGCTCATCCACAGCAAGGTCTCGGCGATACGTTGCATGTTCAGTACCGAGCGTTCGATACGTTGCAGAGGCGGCGGCAGGGCGCCGCCGGATTGCAGGGTCAGCAACTCGATATTGGCCTTGAGCACGGCCAGAGGGGTACGCAGTTCATGGCTGGTGTAGCGCAGCAGCCGGCCTTCACGCAGGCTGGCAGCCTGGACCTGTTGCATGCTCTGGGCCAGGGCGTCGGCCAGCATGTTAAATTCCTTGAAGCTGAAATTGGGCCGTTCGCCAGCAACCGTGTCGGGGTCCTTGAGGGTACTGGACCACTGGGACAGGCGCCCCAGGGGCCGCACCAGCCACCAGACCAGCAGGGCAATGATGATCAGTGCCGGTATGAACACCGCCAGGCTGATGAAAATCACCCCGTGCAGTTCTCGGTCCAGGTAGGCGTCGGACAGTGGCGTCTCGACTTCGCCACCTTCTTCCTGGTCATGGTCGACGTCGTACATGTACAGGGTCTTGCCGTCCGCCAGGGGTTGGGCAAGGATCGCCCGGCCCTCATCGTCGTCATCGGAATCCAGGTCGCCAAAGACCTGGACTGCACCGAAGGACAGGCTCGGTGGCGTGTCCAGCAATTGGCGAACTTTCTCGGGCAGTGCCTCCTTGCCGATGACGCTGGTATAGAAATAGTTGTGCGGCGGCGGGGTCGTGGGGTCCTTGTTGTAGTGCCTGGCGAAGTACTGGGCTTCTTCTTCCATCATCGCGCTGGCGGTGTAGAGCAGGCCGCGAACGCTGTATTCCGGCAGCAGCAGGCTGTAGATCAGCAGTACCACGGCGATCAGCAGCAGGAAGCTGCCGCTGATCACCCATTTCAAACTCAGGCCGTTACGCATGTGACCTCAGCTGTATGCCAATACCGGGAAGGGTGTGGATCAGGGGCTGGTCGAAGGACTTGTCCACAGTCTTGCGCAGCCGGTGCATATGCACCTTTAGGGTGTTGCTGTCGGGCGGCTCGTCGCCCCAGATCGTCGCCTCCAGGCGTTCCCGGGTGACAGGCTCGGGGCTGGCACGCATCAGGCATTCCAGCAAGGTCCAGCAGATGGGCGACAGGTGCAGTTCCTGGCCAGCGCGGCTGACCTTGCGGGTGGTCAGTTCCATCACCAGGTCGGCCACCTGCAGGCGGCTGGCCTGGCCGCTGCGGCGCAGGCTCAGGGCACGGATCCTGGCCACCAGCTCGGCCAGTTCGAAGGGTTTGACCAGATAATCGTCGGCACCGGCGGCAAAGCTGGCAAGCTTGTCCGACAGGGCATCCAGCGAGGTGAGCATGAGGATGGGGGTCTGGCTGCCGTGCTTGCGCATTTGTTCGCACAGCTGCTGGCCGTCCAGCCGCGGCAGCATGATGTCCAGGAGGATTACGTCGTAATGCTGGCTGAGGGCCAGGTTAAGGCCGGTCTGGCCGTTGCTGGCGTGGTCGCAGACGATGCCGCCGATTTCCAGGTATTCGATGACGGTATTGGCCAGGTCGAGGTTGTCCTCGACCAGCAGCAGGTGAATATGCACGGAAATGTCCCCTTGGACCCTTGGCATTCTATGGGCCGAAGGATAGCGGAAGCCGAGGTTTTTCCATCGATGTTTACCTACTCTTAACCCGGCGCTCTCTAAGCTCAGGCCCTTCTTAACTGCAGAGCGCGGCACAGCCATGAACCTGCCTTCAGTGCTCAAAGGCATCCTGCTGGTGTTGATTCTTCTCGGCCTGATGGCTTGCGTCCTGCCCTCCGGGGCACCCCTGGTACGACTTGGGGAGGGCGGCCTCTGGAGCCTGTTCCTGCTGGGGCATGACCAGCAACGGGCGGAGGCCGGTCATGTCGCGGGCATCGTCTGATGATAGCGGCGCCGACTACACCGACCAGTTGGTGTTGTGTCTGATGCTGATCCTGTGTGTATCGCTCTCGCTGGGCGCCTATATCGTGCGCTTCAACGCCCAGATCGACCGTCAGCGCGAGCTGTCGCCGGTGCACTTGTTGGAGTGTGGTCAGGGGCGCGGGGCCTTTATCGTCGCCCCCCATGGCCGGCTTAGCAGCAGCGACACGTGCTACCTGGTGGATGAGGACGACTAGCCTCGCCGCCTGGCAGCGCCCAGAATGATTCGCCTTCGAGTTCCAGCGCAAGAAACGAGGTTCTTGCGCTGAAATCTCGTTCTACAGTGCAGGCGTACTGAGATGAAGGCGGCGAACCCCAGGGTTGCCGGCCTGATTTCCCTGGCGGATTGAAGGAGAACTGCGATGTCCTGCGTATTCAAGAAAATGGCGTCCCCGGTTGGCCAACTGACCCTGGTCGCCCGGGGAGCGAAGCTGGCGGCGATTCTGTGGGAGCACGAGCGGCAGAACCGGGTGCGCCTGGGCCCACTGCAGGAAGCCGCGGAGCATCCGCTGTTGCTGGAGACCGAGCGCCAGTTGCGCGAATACTTTGCCGGTACCCGCGAGCGTTTCGAGCTTGAGCTGGACTTTGTCGGCACCGAGTTCCAGCGCCAGGTCTGGCAAGCCCTGCTGACCATTCCTTTCGGCGAGACCCGCAGTTACAGCCAGATCGCCCGACAGATCGGCAATCCCACTGCAGTGCGTGCGGTAGGGGCGGCCAATGGGCGTAATCCGATCTCGATCGTTGCTCCCTGCCACCGGGTGATCGGCGCCTCGGGCAGCC
Organism: Pseudomonas sp. GW823-FHT02C05; assembly: GCF_058797595.1. Lineage (NCBI taxonomy): Bacteria > Pseudomonadati > Pseudomonadota > Gammaproteobacteria > Pseudomonadales > Pseudomonadaceae > Pseudomonas > Pseudomonas sp. GW823-FHT02C05. The sequence continues at coordinate 138,921 of NZ_JBXAJU010000003.1, forward strand.
TCACCGGTTTCGCCGGCGGCCTTGAGGCCAAGCAGTTCCTGTTGGCACTGGAAGGCGAGGAAACGTTGCAACTGGCGTTTTGAATGTACTGAAGGCCCGGTGGTTGATGTGCTAACAAGTAGGCGTCACCAGCTGGGCCTTCAGGCTATTACCTGCAAGATGCAGGCTTAGGTTTTACGCCAGACCGTACGATTGATGTAGTCGGTATAGCTGAGCACCACTCGAACGACTTGTAGCGATACCGGTCCACCTTGGTAGTCGGGGACAAGCGGAATTACCCGTTGTTGCCCATTGTGCTGAGCGGTGATGACCTTTACAGCAGCGAGTATCGAAGATTTATCCAGCCCGCTCATGATCAAGGTGCCTTCGTCCATCCCTTCTGGGCGTTCGTGGGCATTGCGTAAAGTTACTGCGGGAAGATTGAGCAGCGAAGCTTCTTCGGTGATGGTGCCACTGTCGGACAGGACGCAGAACGCCGACATCTGCAATTTGATGTAGTCCAGTAGTCCGAAGGGTTTGACGAAGCGGATCAGCGGATGATCCAGTGATTCACCCAATGCTTCCAGGCGTTTACGGGTACGCGGGTGTGTGGAAACGATCAGCGGGTAGCCGTACTCGTCGGCCAGAGCCCGCAGGCTTGCCAGTAGATCGCGAAGATTGTCGGGGGTATCGACGTTCTCTTCGCGATGTGTGCTGACAATGAAGAACTTCCCGGCTTCTAGGCCACTGCGCTCAAGCACATCGGACTTCAGGATCTTGGGCATGTAATAGTCCAGGACTTCCTGCATGTGTGAACCAGTCTTGATGATGGTCTCCGGACGTATGCCTTCGGCGATCAGATAGCGCCGGGCATGTTCGGTCAGCACCATATTGATGTCGGACAAGTGGTCCAGCACCTTGCGGTTCAGTTCTTCAGGTACTCGCTGGTCAAAGCAGCGGTTACCGGCTTCCATGTGGAATACCGGAATTTTGCGCCGTTTGGCTGCAATCACCGCAAGGCAGGTATTGGTGTCGCCATACAGCAAAAGGGCATCAGGTTGTTCGAGTTCAAACACCTGGTCGGCCTTGGCGATAACTTCGGCAATGGTTTGTGCTGCTGTTTCACCGGCAGCGCCAAGGAAATGGTCGGGTTTACGAATCTCCAGGTCATCGAAGAAAACCTGGTTCAGTTCGTAATCGTAGTTTTGCCCCGAATGCACCAGTATGTGATCGACCTGCTTATCCAGCTCGGCAATCACTCGGCTCATCTTGATCAGTTCAGGCCGGGTTCCGACCAGGGTCATGACCTTAAGCATTGAGCTGCTCCTGGATGTAGTCGAGTTTGAGCAGCAGATGCTTGATGCCGGAAATGTCCAGACGTTCTGTATTGTGCGAGGTGTAGTCGTCCAGTTCGGAAATCTTCTCCTCACCCTCTACGAAATACTTCTTGTAGTTCAGGTCACGATTGTCTGCGGGAACCCGATAGTAGCGGCCCATATCCTCGGCTTTGGCCATTTCCTCACGCGATACCAGTGATTCATAGAGTTTTTCGCCATGGCGAGTACCAATCACCCGGACAGGGCTGTCGAGGGAGAACAACTCTTTCAGGGCTTGTGCCAGATCACCAACGGTAGAAGCAGGCGCCTTCTGCACGAACAGATCACCTTGTTGCCCATGTTCAAAAGCATGCAGTACCAGATCCACTGAGTCTTCCAGAGACATAAGGAATCGGGTCATCTGGGGATCTGTCACTGTCAGTGGCTCGCCCTTTCGGAGTTGCTCTACGAATAGCGGAATAACTGAGCCACGGGAAGCCATGACATTGCCGTAGCGTGTTGCGCAGATCACGGTACCGCCTTCCGGGATCATTCTCGACTTGGCTACCATGAGTTTCTCTGCCATGGCTTTGGAGATACCCATGGCATTGATTGGATACACCGCCTTATCGGTACTCAATACCACCACCCGTTTTACTCCACAGGCAATTGCGGCATTAAGTACGTTTTCAGTGCCCTGTACGTTTGTACGCACCGCCTCCATAGGATAAAACTCGCAGGATGGTACTTGCTTGAGCGCTGCTGCATGGAAGACATAGTCAACGCCAACCATGGCCTGCCTCAGGCTGTCCGGATCACGTACGTCGCCAATGTAGAACTTGACTTTGTCGTTCGCCAAGGCGATCCGCATGTCTTCCTGCTTCTTCTCGTCACGGGAAAAAATACGTATTTCGCGCACGTCGGTATTGAGGAAACGTCGCAACACCGTATGACCAAATGAGCCGGTGCCACCGGTGATCATCAATACCTTGTCGTTGAACATAAAACCTTCCAAATCGTGTAAGCCCAGCAACGGGTCAGGAAAAATATTGGTCAACTCCCCGGCAGGGAGCCACCCTTCCAATCGCCTTAGCGATTGGCGTGCATACTTTTGATAAGCTCTGGCCAAGAGGCAGCAATATACCCGGTAGCCTCACGGAAACGTTCACCGTTGAGTGAGCGGTCGATCACTAACGCATCATCAGGTTGGATTTCTATCTCATGGCCATATTCGTTGGCGACCATCCGTAACAAGTCCAACTTGTTAACCGGTGCTGCGGCAACATGATACAACCCACGGAGCTGCGGATGGGGCAGAACGTAGTCTTTCATCACCCGCGCCAACTCTACTGTGGGCAGGCCGGAGAATATGGCTTTGGAGAACCCCTTGACGCAGCCTTGCTGAGACAGGAACCAGTCAACCAGAGCGTTGCTTGATCCTAACTCATGGCCGATGATCGAGGTGCGCAGAGTGATCGCATGAGGCTCATCATGAAGCTCGCCGATGTACTTCGACTTGCCGTACAGATCCTCGGCGTCAGAGATATCCGATTCCAAGTAGCCGCCTTTGTTTCCAGAGAACACGCAGTCGGTACTCACGTGGATCAGTCGCGCGTGCGCTAGGGCGCACAAGCGTGCAAGGCGATGAGGCAGCATGGCGTTGATGGGCAGTGCTGTCAGAGGATCATTGGCATCGGCCAGTTGCTTGATCAAACCGACGCAGTTAATCACCACATCCGGGCGAACCTTCGCCAGTACTGTGGCCAGAGCGTCCTGATCCAGGACATCGACCCCTGTGATCAAGTGTGAGTGATAGGTTTCGGCGAAGTACCGAAGGGCTGATGGGCTGCGCAGCGTGCCCCACGTGTCATGCCCGGTATCACTGCTGAATACGCGAAAAACTGCTTGTCCGAGCATACCCGTGACGCCAAGAACTAATACTTTCATTTCAACCAACCTTACTTTTTGAGTCGTTTTCGAGCAGATCTACCAACACGGAAACCTGTCGGTTCATGTCGAAGTGTTCGTCAAAATATGCTCGGCCTGCGCGTCCCATGGCCTCTCGCTCACTTATGTCCAGCGCCTTCAGGCGACGTATGTTCGCTACCAGAGGTTGCACCTCTTCAGCAGCGGACGTATAGCCGGCTCCGGCCTCAAGTACGATCCTGGCACCTTCACCGTTGATGCTGGCTATGATCGGGCGCCCTGCTGCCAAATAGGCCTGAATTTTACTCGGGATTGTCTGGGCAAAAATGGGCTCATCTGTAAGCGAAACCAACAAAGCAGAGGCTCGCTCGAAAATCTGCGGCATGCTCTCCATTGAAAAGCGACCAGGCAAGATCAGATTGTCCAGGCCGTAAAGTTTCTTTTGGTTCTCAAGCCACTCCAATCGGCTACCGCTGCCGATCAATACCAGGCGAATCGATGAGTCGCTACGTAACTCCAATGCTGTTTGCAGCAGGGTGTCCAGAGACTGCGCGGTGCCAAGGTTACCGGCAAAGACCACACAAAAATGCTGATCGAGCAGATGACTGAGCGAGTCGGGGATCGCGGTTGCAGAAGTAGTCTTAGCGTCGAAAGAGTTTGGGTAATAAATAATCTTTTTTCTGGCGGCGTATTGCGCTACTGGATTGACAAAAGCTTTTGATTGAACCAGCAGAATATCGCAACAGCTATAGATCGCCTTTACCATACAGCCGACTGCTTTGAGCACGTGGCGATTTTTGACAAAGCCTGTCGCAGAAAGGCTTTCGGGCCACAAATCCTGTACCCACAGAGCCAGCTTTGCACCTTTGATCCACTTGAGCAGAATCGCCGGAACCACCTGAGTGATAGGAGAGGGAGCAAAGACCAAGATGGCGTCGAATTGGCGCTTGCGCAGCAACCAAGGAAAACATATCAATCCCAGGAGCATGAACGAAAGATAGTTGAGTGCGAGATTTCTGGCCCCGCCGAGGCCGCGTGGCCATAGAGGTACCCGTACTACCTCGACGGTGTTCTGGAATCGCTCACGCTGTACGCCTCCTGCAGTATAACCGTTAAAAACCCTACCTTCCGGGTAGTTAGGCTTGCCTGTAGCAACAGTTACTTCATGACCTTGTTTTACCAAGTTTGAGACGATGTCATTTATGATGAAACTTTCAGGATAGAAGTACTGACTTAACATCAATATCCGCATTATCAGCCCTTCCTATTTTTGAGAACAGAAAGGAATAGTTCTTTATTCAACTCGACGGATGTGCTGTCAGAGAGTTTTTCAAGAGCTTTTTTATAGACGGATACTCGTTGAGATTGTCGTTCATCTTTTGGAGTTGATGCGAAATTGTCTATTGTTTTTGCAAAAAGTAGAGGATCATCCAAGGAAAGATCCCAGCCTAGGTTCTCCTTCTCAAGGTTTCGCCAAGGTGTTTGATCACTCAGCAATACTGGGGTTCCTACGCTTATTGATTCCGCAACTACATGGCCGTAGTTTTCTCCTTTAGTAGGAAAGAAGAAAAGATCGTAGCTCGCGAAGGTGTCTTTTACATTTTCGGGCATTACATTACCGCAGTAACTCACTTCAATATTGGCTGGCAATTGACGAATATATGACTCGCATTCCATCCAGTACTCCGGATCTTCTTTTGGTCCATAGATGTCTAGTTTGATGTTTTTTGTTACGTGCGCCAAGACTGCCAATGCATAATCCAGATTTTTCATTCGACATATCCGAGAAAGAAAGATAACTCGTAGGGAGGAAGTGTCTGGATTTGTCGGCAATGGTGGAGGTAGATGAGTCTGATCGAGTTTTGTTGGAAGATCGATTGCTACAAAAATATTTTTATCCAATAGCCAGGATAAATTGCGTAACGAGTCATTTTTTTCATATTGGCTGGAGGCATGAAAAGTAATTCCTCGATATATCCAAGAACATAAGCGTATATAAATATTTTTTTTGGTGGTCTTGATACTTAAGGCCCCCTCTGAAAATTCCCCACGGGGTGCCAGGATGATCGGCTTGTCAGTCGACTTTAGAAATTTCCAGCCTAATAAAGGCTTTAACGTAAAATTTGGGTCGAAGAAACTGTTCAGGTAGACCAAATCATGAGGTGTTGAATCTACTACTCTAGCTATACCTCGCACAGTACAGCGATCGGGGGATAGGTAGTAGACATTGGCATTACCTACTTTTTGCCAAGTATTGACGGAGACTGAGCCATATGCCAGAGATTCATCTTGATCGCGATCACGTGTAATGATCCAGAACTCGAAGTGCTCACTGAGATGATCTGCCATGTTGGCTAATGTACGTATTGGTCCGCCAGCTTTGTAGCCTGGAATATAATAACCTAAAAAGGTCAAGACCTTAACTTTGTTTTTTACATCAGGTCTCATAAAATTTCCTATAATTCTGATGATGCTGGCAGAAATCAGTGTGAATTTACTATAAGTGAATTAGCTAAAAAAATTGATTTTAAATTTTATCGTGTGTTTCAAGCGTCGAATGAAAACAACAAGGCCTGCCATTGAAAGTGTCCGACCATTGCTGTGCAAAATTAGAAATGATTTTTGAGCTTCTTGAAAGCTGCTTCTAAACTTGTAAATATCATCAGCTTCTGGATCGCAGGTGAGATCATGCTCGATGGTGTAGTCAAGCAAATAGAAAGACTTGTTCGTTTTTCGATATTGCATCATGAAGTAATCATCAGTTCCATAGAATTTAAGTCGTTTATCATACCCCTTGAAAGTTTCAGTGAAGTATGACCAGCGAATAATCATTCCACTGTTGATCGCTGTGTTGTGTCGTGAGTCCATCAATCCTGGACTCAAGTGCTTGTAGGGGAAGCTTTTGAAAAGAATCTGTTTGCCTGGGCTGACAATCCTATCTTTGAATTTGACGATTGGGAGATACAGATTGGCTGAATTACAGGAGTTCACTGCTTGTTTGTGGGAAATAAATAGCTGTGAGTCGAAAGATGTATCGTGATCGAGCAAAATAATGAAGTCATGTTTTTTTGGGGCTGACTTTATAAAGTTGTTGTATATTTCTGAAAGGCTTTTGTTTTCGGGGGTGTGCTTGTAGATGATATCAAGTTGGCCAGAACGAGCATTTAAGTCATTAAGTTGACTTGGGTCTTTTGCTTGTAGACTGTTATCCCATATAAGTAAGGTTGAGTCTTTTAGTGTGGGGGCCGATTTTAATAGTGATGATATGGTTTCCGATTGGGTGAATGTTTTTTCATATAGTACGATTAGAATGAAGTAATTCATTTTTTATCTCTGAGTCTATAAGTGTTACTTCAGCCTAACGAGGAAGACAGTCCTCGGGATAACAATTTTTACTACCTTGTAGAAGTGGAGCATCATCTCTAAGTAGGTGAATTGGTACGGCCTATCTTAGTTGTGATGGAAAAACGTGCCTGTAAGGTTTTTGAAGTTAAATCAGTATGGCTGTCCATTCCTTTTGTATGTCGTCCCACCTCTTAATAGGTTTTGCGGGTACTCCGACGGCAATGACATTTTTTGGGATGTTTTTTGAAACTACACTGTTTGCCCCGATAATAGATCCACTTCCTATAGATGTATTTGGAAGTATTGTCACGTTATCCCCGATCCATACATTATCTTCAATGATTACATGTCCGGGGCTTGATAGAGGTCGCTCGATAGGTGCTATGTGGGGACTTGAATGAGCTTCTCCGCTATAAACTCCATGAGAATGGTCTGTTATGTGCACCTTGCTTCCTAAAAGTACGTTTCGTCCTATGGAGATTTTGTTAACGCAGGCAAGGTGAACAAAGTCGCTTGCGGAAAAATTATCTCCGATCTCAATGTGTGGCTCAAAAATCTGGTCACGATACTCTGAGATGGCTTCCAACCAAAAGTGATCACCCAGAGAGAAGTTTCCTGCTATTGTTATGTTTTGTATTCCAAGAATTCTAGAATTTGCTCCCAATGTGCATTTTGTTCTTGATCTTGGATTGATCTTTAGGATGAAAAAAACTCTTAATAAGGTCAGTATTCTTTTTGATATTTTATATATTAAAAATACATGATGTTTCTTAAAGGTTTCCAGAATGTGCTTCATTTTGGTTTTTATGATCTCTTTCGGTATTGTCGATTAAGTATTATCGAAAGCGTTTGCTTGTGGCTATGGCGAACTTTAATGCAGACCTTGGAATCATTGTGATCAGTAATACATATATTGCTGGAAAGCCCAGTGAAAATTGGAACGCTTTTTTGAATTTACGATAGATTTCATAGTCTAGAACACCTTGAGCTCTCAAAATCATCATGCCTTTGATAGTGAACGCCTGTGAGATCTGGCCAAAGCCTACACAAGCCTCAAGTTTTTTTTCTAGTGTGTATTTTGCTGGTAAAGAAAAAATGAAATTTACCCATTTTTCTATACCAATATCGAATATTTTTTTTGAACTTGCCCAACTGGTTTTATCGAGGCCTGGTTTATTCAAAGATGTGATCGATACTTCTTTGGCCCAATGAGCATTGAAAGGAATGCGTGATAGATGTTCGAATATTATTCCTGTTTGAAGGAAAGATGTATCACGATATCTTGAAAAATCGGCGGTGGAAATCAGGCTTTTATGGTAGATCAAACAGCTCAAGCAACTCATTAATGCCCCAAGGTCCCCTAATAATTCATTGTGGTTTTTATAGTCGGTAGTAGGGATTTCTAATTTGCTGAATAGATTGCTCACAATTATGTCGTAGGTTGCCTCCTTCTTTAAAAGATTGAGGATGTACGGTATTCCATTTTTTGGCAGAAGATAAGTATCCCCCATTAACCAGATGTAATCTGTATCGGGAACTTTGAGTGCACGCTCGATATTTTCATCTGGGCCCAGGTTGGTTTCGTTTCGATAGTAACTTATTAAAGGGTAGTTCTTTTTCCATTTCTCTACTACTTCGTATGTGTTGTCTGTAGAGGCGTTGTCGCATATGAATACCTGTATGCCGTAAGCCTCAAACAATGGCACATGAGTTTTTAATGAATAGTCTAGGAAGTCGGCGCGATTGTAAGTTGGTATCGATATAGATAGCGCTGAGTTTATTGGGGCACTCATGAGTGTGTTTCCTTGTGTCGAATAAATAAATAGTAAACCCAGGGCAGAACAATCAGATAGGCACTCAGGAATCCCAAGAAAAAATATTCAAATGGTAGATATATCGCAATCAGTGCAGTGGTAATAGATACATAGATACCATTGAAAACAGAAACGGCGACCAGAGGCTCTTTTTTTTGAGCTCTCATATAAACTGCCATGGAGTTAATGGTAAGTTGAGCAAGATAGGCCAAGGCAATAATAAGAAAGGAAGCCGTCGGCAGTAGGCGGTCTAGAATCGGCAGGTAGTCTTGAAAAATACTCAATGCTATGTATAGAGCTGTTATCCCCAAGATATAGGTCATGATCGCAAGAAGAGCGTGCTTGTTAAAGTCGGAGTTAAGTTTGACGTACTCCTTTTGCGCGACATAGATGTTCATTCGAGGGGTTATTATCGTGATCCAGATGTTTGCGATGCTGAATATGGCTAGGCAGACCGCGATAGAGAGACCAACTTTTCCTGCGTCAATCGTGCCGTAGTAATGAAATGCTAGAGGAGTAAATATGGAAAATATAAAGTAGCCGCTGATCCAGCTTATTGCAAAGCGCCATATCAATGGCATGATTTCCCGCATCCAGGGATGAGATTCTCCTGTTGCTTTTTGATAGAGTTGATACAGCATTCTGTTGTAGTGGAACGTGATGAGTGCAGTCCCAGCCAACGCCCCCGCTAGCAGCGAGAGTGAGAGGGCGTAGAGACTTGCCCCCGTAACAAGTAGGATTAGAGTAGTGATAAATGTCACCACACTTATATGAAAACGAATTTTCTGAACGTCTCCTACCGAGTTACAACCTTCGATGAACGATAGCACCATGCTGTTGATGAACACGAAGACTGATGCAGCCCCATAGATGAGCCATGCAAGCTTCCAATCTGTAGTAGTATCTCTCGCGTTTAAAATCGTATAGCCAATAATCAAGACTATAGGGAATACAATCAAAGCCATGAGCGAAGACCACTTCGCTGAAAAACGCAGAAGTGTCGCCAGACGTATCAGGTGGTACTCGTCTCCGGTTATTGTTTTGTCGCTTCTGAAGTTAAGATGCGCAAATTCATGTGCAGAGAATAAAAGTAATATCGCGGAAAAACCCATGTCAGCAAATATTGCCAAGGCGGCCAGGCTAACGAAGGTATACCAATAACCTTGTGCCTCTGGTGTTAAATATAACGGCAGAAGTACAAGCAATAAAGGTCCGGAAAAGAGTCGCCATATCTGATTTATAGCTGTGTGACGAAAGTCTTTATTAAAGAGGCTCTTCAGGTTCATTTTATTCCTGGTATTTTATCAATCTCATAAAACAGCCCATCTAGAGAAGAGAAAACAGGTTCGTATACGAGTTCACTTGGAGCTTTATTCAGTGAGTAGTAATTTAACTTCATTCCTGTGGCATTGAGGCTTTGAAATTCATTTTCTAGTGTATATTTCAATGAGAAACGATCTTGGAATGCTTCTAGTAATGAAATTTTATCAATAGGGGATTTTGTGTAGCAATCAATAGCTTGGTTGAGAAAGTACTTGCTGGAAATTACTTTCTGAACGAGTTGGAAAAAATCTGTGGGAGTGATGAAGTCTCGAGTGATATTTTGGGCAGAGGTATTAAAGACTCTAGCTTGCAGAGTAGCTCTGACCAGATCGGTGATCAAAAACCTTGATTGCATATCGAGGGTATGGCTGAAATAGTTGAAAACTCGGATGTCTATTATTTGATGATGTGGCATGGCTCTATGCTTTGCTTCTGCATAGACCTTGGCAATGGCATACCAATCTGTCGTTTTCAGTTGGTTAATATCAAACTGTGCTGTGGAATGATGAGTGATAGGTGTTTCAAATTGACCGCCGTACACGGCTCCACTACTTAAGAATATGTACTTGCAGGAGGGATGCTTCTGTATATATTCAAGGGCCAAGCCATCGTAGTGCTCTGTGATTTCAAAAATTTGCCCTCCCATTGTTGCCGCTCTGGCGGGGTCACCTACGCCCACAAAATTTAAGATAACATCAAAATTTATATGGTGGGTGAACTCGGTGTACTCCAATACCTGATATTGCTTTTCTTCAATTACTTTTAAAACCAATGCGTCGAGGCTGGAAATGTGTCTGACAAAAAGAGTCAGATGTGTATCTGTCGTTTGTGAAAATGACAAAATAAGATCTTTGGCTATCTGGCTGCTAGCACCTAACATGGCAACATTCATTAGATGCTATCCATCGTGTCGGGGTGATTGCTGGTCAATGGCCCTGCCATATTCAAGTCTTGGTCGGCACTCCCTAGCATCGGACATAGATACTTCCAATAGCAGCGGACGAGGCGATTCCAGAAAGCTTTCCAGTGCAGAGCTAAAAGCTTGCATACTTATTATGGTTTTTGATTCGACGCGGTAGGCCTCCCCGATTTTTTTGAATTGTGATGTGTATCCGTTCCAGTAAGTAGAGGAGTTTCTTCCCTCAAAATACATTTCCTGGAAACCTCGTACCATGCCCAAAGAATGGTTATTCATAACGATTGTCAGGATCGGGAGCTTATCTCTTGCGATAATGTCCAACTCTTGGATATTCAGCTGCGCACCACCATCACCAGTAATGACAATGATTGGCTTCTTTCCTGCGTAGCACGCGCCAATTGCAGCAGGTATTGCAAACCCCATGCTGCCCAGGCCGCCAGAGTGATGCATGGCTTGTTGGGCGTTGAGGCGTAATGTATGTGCAGCCCACATCTGGTTGTTGCCTACATCCAAAATGTAATCCAGTGCTACCCTCTCTGTTAGTTTATTCAGTTGGGTGAACAAGCCAAAGGGGCTGAGGTTCCAAGTGGTATATTCGTCAATAAAAGTTACTCTGAACTTCTCTTTCAATAATGCAGTCCAGACGCTCCAGTCATTGTTGACGGGTATTTGCAATGGGGAGAATCGGGAAAAATACTCGCTCAGTTCAATTTGGTATGAAAAGTCGGCAATGACACGATTGTTTAGCTGCCCTTCCTGCAAGTCTATCTGAATGATTTCGGCGTTCCGAGCGAAGTCTTCTGGTTGTGCTCCAGTCTGACGTACATCCATTCGACTTCCCAGTACCAGCAACAAATCACAGTTTTGCACAGCGTGGTTGGCTGCCCTAGTGCCATAGGCGCCAAGCATTCCCAAGTATAGGTCGCTGGCTTTTATTTTTTCGGCCCCCTTTAAGCTGGCTACATAGGGGATGCCTCTGAGCTCAATCTGTTCTAGCCACTTCTGAAAGCCTGAACTGTTGACAGCCCCACCTCCAATTAGCAGGAGTGGTTTTTTTGCGTTCTGAAGTTTATTTATTATAAAGTCCAGATCACTCATAGCTATTGAAGGGCGTTGGACTTTAGGCTCTGGAGTCATAGGATTGTTGAGCAGGGCTTCGTCGATGTCTGCTCTTTGTATATCCATTGGAATATCAAGTAATACTGGGCCGGGGCGTCCTTCTTTAGCGATCTGGATCGCTTTTCGCAAACAGGGTACCAACTCATCTGCGCTTTTAATCTGATAGGCATATTTGGTAATACTGGTGACCAAGGCTACGCTATCCAGTTCCTGAAAACCCTGCTGACGAATGTCCCTTTTGCCTTTTAGCTCATGGGTGTTGACTTGACCTGTCAGGAAAATGCAGGGGTGGCTATCAAGCCAGCAGTCTGCAATGCCAGTGATCAAGTTGGTCGCACCAGGGCCGCTGGTTGCAAGGGCTAACCCCAGAGTCTTGTGGTGGGTTACTCGAGATACTGCAGATGCAGCAAAGGCGGCGCCTTGTTCATGGTGCATTGAAACCAATTTGGTCTTACCTAATAGATTAATACTATCTACTAGGTGAGTAATCATTCCACCAATCAACTCAAACCCATACAGAACATCATTATCTGCAAGAATTTTTGCTACTGCATCCGAGGCTTTCATAATTTAGAAACCAATCCCGAAGAACTCTTCCAGCTTTTCACCAACAAATTCAAAGTGTTCTTGGCCTAGCGCAGGTTGTACACCCAGCCAGAAAGTTTGATTCATTGTGCGATCTGTATTTGTTAACTCGCCAACGACCCGGTATTCAATATTTTGGAAGTAGGGCTGGCGGGTGAGGTTACCGGCAAACAGCAGCCGTGTACCAATCTTGTTTTGGTCGAGAAATTTGAGCAAGTCTACTCGTTTAACGCCACTGCTCTCTTTGAGGGTGACTGGGAAACCGAACCAGGAAGGTTCACTGTTTGGTGTAGCTTCAGCGATTTCCAAAAACTCTGTCAGGCTGGCCAGACGATCCTTGAGTAGCTTGAAATTACGCTTGCGGGTATCGATGAAGTCCTGAGCGCGCTCAAGTTGGGCTAGGCCGCAGGCTGCCTGCATGTCAGTAATTTTTAGGTTATAGCCCAAGTGCGCATACACATACTTGTGATCGTAACCTTGAGGCAGGCTTCCGTATTGCTGCCCAAAGCGATCACCACAAGTGTTATCGCAACCAGGAGCGCAATAGCAATCACGCCCCCAATCACGAAATGATTCGGCAATTACTTTCAGCAATGGGTTGTTGGTAAATACTGCACCTCCTTCGCCCATGGTGATGTGGTGTGCGGGGTAAAAGCTGAGTGTGGCGATGTCGCCAAAGGTGCCCACCAGTTTGCCGTCATAGGTTGCGCCTAAAGCATCGCAGCAGTCTTCGATCAACCAGAGGTTGTACTTTTCGCAAAGCGCTTTGACTTTGCCCAAATTAAACGGGTTGCCTAGGGTGTGGGCCAGCATGATCGCTTTGGTTTTTGGCGTGATCGCGGCCTCGATCAATTCGGCATTGATGTTGTGGGTTGCCATGTCGACGTCGACGAACACCGGAATAGCGCCAAATTGGACGATGGGATTAACGGTTGTTGGAAAGCCCGCAGCAACACCGATCACCTCATCGCCTTTCTTGATGGCGCGCTCCCCGAGCTTTGGCGAGGTCAGGGTGCTGAAGGCAACCAGATTCGCCGAGGAGCCTGAGTTAACTGAGAGAAGAAATTTCACTCCGAGAAACTCGGCCAGCTTCTTCTCAAACTCGGCATTAAAGCGACCAGTAGTCAACCAGCCATCCAAAGACGCTTCGACCATCAGTTGTAATTCACGTGCGCCAATCACTTTGCCCGAGGGGGGGATGACAGTTTCACCTGCCACGAAAGGTTGGCTCGCCAAAGCGACTTGTGCGTACTGCTCAACGAGCTTACTGATTTCCTGACGGAGCATATCGGGAGTCATGAACGTTCCTGCTTAAAAATTTATTTAGTTGCCGGTGGCATGCATGGCTGACATGTATGCGTGAATTTCGTCGAGGCATTGAGCTTGTATGTCTGCGCCACTTAAGAAGGCTCGGTGCCATTGGACGATACGTGAAAGTGTTTTTTCCAGGTTCCAAGTTGGAGCCCAATTCAGCCGAGCACGCGCCTTGGAGATATCCAGCTTTAGGTAGTTTGCTTCATGGGGGTGAGAGTCGCGATCCAGTTGCCAGTGGGCGCCATCTCCCCAAGAATCGACCATGTAGTTGAGTATCCACTCAACTGGCCGAGCATCCTCATCCTTGGGGCCGAAGTTCCAGCCCTGAGCAAACTGGTGCCCGTTCTTCCATAGATGCTCAGCGAGGACCAGATACCCACTCAAGGGCTCAAGTACGTGCTGCCAGGGACGAGTTGCCTGGGGATTGCGTACTGTTACAGGCTGACCTTTCTCGAATGCTCGCAGGATGTCGGGGATCAGACGATCCTCTGCCCAATCGCCGCCGCCTATAACGTTTCCCGCTCGGGCACTTGCCAGCGCTGCTGCCTGTGGGGTGTTGAAGAATGAATTACGGTAAGAGGCGGTTATCAGTTCCACGCAGCCTTTGCTGTTGCTATACGGGTCATGTCCTCCCATGGGCTCATCTTCGCGGTATCCCCATTCCCACTCCCGGTTCTCATAGCACTTGTCGGTGGTGACGTTGACTATCGCACGCAGGTTTGGGCAAAGGCGGGCGGCTTCAAGAACATGCAAGGTGCCCATCACATTGGTGGCGTAAGTCTCTAAGGGTTCACGATAAGACAAGCGCACCAGTGGTTGGGCTGCCATGTGAATCAGCACGTCTGGATTGAAGCCCACCATGCTGTGGGTGATAGCCTGCAAGTCACGAATGTCACCAATGCAAGATTGCATACCTTTAACAACATTAGCCACATCGAACAGTGCAGGTGTCGTTGGTGGCATCAATGCAAAGCCTTGTACTTGTGCTCCCATGCTTTGTAGCCAAAGCGCCAGCCAGCTGCCTTTGAAGCCTGTATGACCGGTCAGGAAAACTTTCTTGCCTTGCCAAAAGGCCGGAGTAACTGTCGCCTTCATATTCAGTCCCAACTTTTCCATGGGGCCTGGCCCGACTGCCAGAGTTCTTCCAGCAAGTGCTTGTCCCGCAGAGTATCCATGGGTTGCCAAAAGCCAGGGTGCTCGAAAGCCATCAGCTCGCCTTCTTCGGCAAGCCTCATAAGAGGTTCTTGTTCCCAAGTGGTGCTGTCATCGGTCAAGTAGTCGAGCACTTTAGGGGTCAGGATAAAGAAGCCACCATTGATCATGGCTCCATCGCCCTTTGGTTTTTCCTTGAAGTTAAGAACCTGGCCTTTTTTTATGTCCAGGGCACCGAAGCGACCAGGGGGGAAGGTTGCAGTCAAGGTGGCGGCCTTGCCATGTCTTTTGTGAAAGTCAATTGATGCTCTGATGTCCAGATCGCTGACACCGTCGCCATAAGTGAAGCAGAACGATTCTTCATTTTTTACGTAATCAGCCACTCGACGCAGACGCCCCCCAGTCATGGAGTCATCACCTGTATCAATAAGCGTCACATTCCAGGGCTCGGCCCGTTTGTCGTGGACTTCCATTGCGTTGTCACGCATGTTGAAGGTGATGTCTGACATGTGCAGAAAATAGTTAGCGAAGTACTCCTTGATTACATATCCCTTATAACCACAGCAAATGATGAAATCATTGATTCCATGAGATGAGTACATCTTCATGATGTGCCAAAGAATTGGTTTTCCACCAATTTCCACCATGGGCTTTGGACGGACACTGGTTTCTTCACTTAAACGAGTTCCCAGGCCACCGGCCAAAATAACTGCTTTCATGCTTTCTCCGGATTAGTTTGAGCTTACAAAGGCATCGGAATAGAAATTTTTTACAGGCAGGCCGGCTGTCGTCAATATGTCATGCGCGGAGTGAATCATCGCTTCGGAGCCACAGGCATAGACTACGGCGTCGCTCAGTTCGATAGCATCTGCAATCAGAGCATTATGAACATGGCCTCTACGTCCTGACCATTGGATAGGCGCTCGCGACAATACGGGAGTAAAGACCATATCGATTCCGGGAAGCTCTGGACGCCAATAAATATCTGATTCAGTTCTTCCACCCCAGTAGACATGAACGTATTTACCAGTCAGTTGATCTGGGTTTAGTGCTAGAGTCTCTAGTATTGCTTTTACGGGGGCTATGCCGGTCCCTGTAGCTAAGAATACAAGGTGGGTTGCTGCGGAGTTACGCAGGCAGAAGGTTCCCAACGGGCCTTCCAGTCGTAGCAGGTCATTTACCTGGGCCTGGTTAAACCAGTATTGGCTCATGACCCCCTCGTAAACCCGCTTTATGTGGAGTTCAAGCTTTCCGTCGTCTCGCTGAGCATTGGCGATTGAATAACTACGGCGTATTCCTTCCTTTCCGATAATGTCGATATACTGTCCAGAAAGATAAAATAGTGTGCTAGCAGGCGGAGTTCTTAGTAATACCCGAACAATATCTTTGCTCATGAGCTCAATCGAGTCGATCCGGCAAGGTACAGTTTTGATTTTGATGTCTGCAAGTTGGCCAAGGTCCTCGATGTCAAGCTCGATATCGCTTGAAGGGGCTCGACAGCAAGTTAGAATGTAGCCAGCTGTTGAGTCGGTTTCCGTAAGGGCCAGCTCTTCCTGAAGTATGGTCGTCGTACCTTTCAGTAATTTGGCCTTGCAGATTCCACATCGACCAGTTCGGCAGCTGTATTCCAGGATAATATTTTGAGACCTGCCATTGTCGAGCAGGGTTTTTTCTTGCTCTGCAGCGAAGCTTTTGTGATTGGATAAAGTTATGGTATGCATGCTTTAAACATCGCTCTTAATTACGACGTTTTTTCTGAACTTTAAGGTGACACTATCAAGTGTTATAAAAGTTTCCAGCAGAGCGTCGAAGGTTGTCTGTGTAGGCGCCTCTCGGTGATGGAGCCTGCCTATACGTTGTTGTCGATATTCATGAGTCAAGGCATCTCCGCCTCTCTCGCGGGTTGGTTCGTCCTGTAACGGTGTCAGTGTGCTCGAACTAGCATTTTTGACACGCTACCGCCCCAGGATTTGGCGTCGATTCCTGAGAACGATTCTTAGCAATGTTCTCCCGCTGATGCTACAGCCCTGCTGTGGGCGCTTATAGCTCAATGGGAGGGTCTCCATATTAGGCTGAAGGGGCCTAGACCTTGCGAATGCTGGATAGGGGGAGTTCAATCCGCCGCTGCTGATTGAGCAGGGTGAGCAGCAATACAACACGCTCATCACCAATGCTGCTTTCGAATATGGCTTCCAGATCGGCAAAGCAGCCTTCTGTGATGCAAACTCTTGTTCCCTTGTACGGCAACGATGTATCCATGTCTGTTACACGCTGTCGCAAACTCTCTATCAAACTTACTGGCACCGCCAATGGCTGCCCATTGAAGGCGACTAGCCGATTCACCCCTCGTGTCGACCGTAGCGGTGCCCAGCTAGCGTCATGCTCAAGTGCGATAAACAGATAACCTGGGAACAGGGACTCAGTACCGCTTTGTCGACGCCCTTGGACGACGCGTTCACATCCGCGCTGGGGGCGGTAGCAGTGGAAGCCCTGGCGCCGCAGGTTTTCTTCGGCTCGCAGGTCTTGTCGTGGCTTGCATTGCACCAGGTACCAAGTGGTAGAGCTGTCTGGTTGATACGTAGCCATTGAGTCAACAGTCTCTATACACGCCTGCCATTTTGGTAGCTGTGTGATCATATTCATTATTGCAATAGGTCGCGCTACGCTAAGGAGTTCCGACTTTAAGGTTATGAGTAGCGTGATTTCATGCTGCGCATTGTAACCTGCGAGCCGCTCATCCGCACTTAGGCATGTCACGTATTTAGTCGGCCCGCTGGTTGACGGGCCTGTTCTGGATTTCAAGTCAGAGGGGCATTGGAATCACGTATGGTAGTCATCCTGATGCCCGTCTGTAGCGCTTCCCACCTCGCCTGGTTTGGGTCAAGGCGGAGGCGGCTATTGCGAGTGTTTCGAGATGCTGCTGATTAACTGTTGCCGTGTCGAGAGGCTTGCTCGGTTTTTTTGGTGCTCGTCTCATGGCCTTTGTTTTTTCTCACTGCGTGGGGAGGCGATTGAGTTTGCTGCCCTTCACGGGGCGACTTCTCTTTCTTGCATGAAAAGCCTGGTGCAATTCGATTCTGTAGAGAGTTTTATATGAGACCCTTAAAAAGCGCGCTCATCCGCGAAACCTTCCCCGTCGGCCCGCTGCAGTGCAACTGCACCATCATTGGCGACCCGCTGACCAAGAGAGCCCTAGTCGTCGATCCGGGCGGCAACCCCGACCTGATCATGGCGCGCCTGGACGCACTGGGCCTGAAGGTGGTGAGCATCATCCATACCCATGCCCATCTGGATCACTTCCTGGCCTCCGGGCAGATGAAGGAAAAGACCGGCGCCACCCTGCACTTGCACAAGGACGACCAGTTTCTCTGGGACAACCTTGAGATGCAGTGCAGCATGTTCGGCGTGCCCTACACCCCTGTGCCGTCTCCGGATCGCTGGCTGGGTGATGACGAAGAGCTGGCCTGCGGTTGCGGCGTGGCCTTGCACACTCCAGGGCATACCCCAGGTTCCATGAGCTTTTGGTTTTCCGAGGCTAAGCTTCTGATTGCCGGCGACACGCTGTTCAAGCGCGGGGTCGGACGCACGGATTTGTGGGGTGGCGACCAGGCCACGCTGGTGCGTTCGATCAAGCAACGTCTCTATACCCTCGACGAAGACGCCACGGTGGTTGCCGGGCACGGCCCAGACACCCGGCTGGGAGACGAAATGCGCCAGAACCCGTTCGTGCGAGCCTGACTATTTGCCCGTCGGTTCACGGAATTTTTGCCGTTCTGCGTGTTCCAACGCCAGCAAAGGTCCATTGCCAACGTCCGCTGCACCACAGAATGCAAAATGTAGGAGCTTTCCATGTTCACCTCACGTCGTTTGATTGTTGTCGCTACTGCTGTGGCCTTGTTGTCCGGCTGCGCTTCGCCTAACCCCTATGACAACCAGGGGCAGGCCGACGGCGGCTCGTCTGGCATGAGTAAAACCGCCAAATACGGTGGGCTGGGAGCCTTGGCCGGTGCGTTGGCTGGCGCTGCCATCGACCACAACAACCGTGGCAAGGGGGCCCTGATCGGTGCTGCAGTGGTCGGTGCTTCCGCTGCAGGTTATGGCTACTACGCTGACCAGCAGGAGAAAAAACTGCGCGCCAGCATGGCTAATACCGGGGTTGAGGTGCAGCGCCAGGGCGATCAGATCAAGCTGATCATGCCGGGCAATATCACCTTCGCCACTGACTCGGCGAATATCGCGCCCAGCTTCTACCAGCCCCTGAACAACCTGGCCAACTCCCTGCGTGAGTTCAACCAGAACCAGATCGAGATCGTCGGCTACACCGACAGCACCGGCAGCCGTCAGCACAACATGGATCTGTCCCAGCGTCGCGCCCAGAGCGTAGCGACCTACCTGACGTCCCAGGGGGTCAGCGGTTCCAACCTGTCCGCTCGTGGCGCCGGTCCGGACAACCCGATCGCCAGCAACGCCGATGTCAACGGCCGTGCGCAGAACCGTCGGGTCGAGGTCAACCTCAAGGCGATTCCGGGCCAGCAATACCAGCAACCGAACCAGCAGTACCAGCAGCCCTATCAGCAGCAAGGTCAGCAATACCAGCAGTATCCCTGACCAGACTGGCTGAACCCCAGGCATAAAAAAGCCCGCCCGATGCAGATCGGGCGGGCTTTTTTAATGGCTGAGGCGTATTACTTCTTCAGGCCATATTGTTCGTCGAGCATGCCTGGGGCATTCGGCGTCTTCGGCGCGTAGTCCCGTGGTGGTTCCTGGTCCCGTGGAGGGGTCAGGCGCTCACGTGGAGCCTGCACCGACTCCGAGTGCAAGGCGGCCAGCAGGCGCTGGCGGGTCAGTTCGTCCAAGGCCAGGCGATTGGCGCCCTCGGCGAGGTGATCCTGCACTTCCTGGTAACTCTGGGTCAGTTTCTTGACCAGGGTTGCGGTGCTGTTGAAGTGAGTGACCACTTCATTCTGATAATTGTCGAAACGTTCCTGAATATCATCCAACTGACGCTGCGTGCGGTTAGGCGCGGCATTGGGCAGCAGGCGAGCGACCAGGAATCCAATGGCGACACCCGCGACCAGGGCAAGAGTCGGCAACAACCAAACTAAGAGCGAGTGTTCCACGAGTCCTTCCTCTATAAACGGCTTTGCTTTACGTTAACGGCTCGAACCTGCGCTGTATACCGCGATTCACTCGCAATAGATTGGCACAGACCTTTTGCTAGACGAGTCGACCCCCTTCGAGGTCACGGAGTTCCTTCCTTGCTTATGCGTGAAACCCCTGTAGTGATTGCCGGCCCGGTGGGCCAAATCGAAGCCCTGTATCTGCAGGTGCCCGATGCTCGTGGGATGGCGCTGATCTGCCACCCCAATCCGGTGCAGGGCGGCACCATGCTCAATAAGGTGGTGTCCACCCTGCAGCGCACTGCGCGGGATGCCGGCCTGACCACTCTGCGCTTCAACTACCGTGGCGTGGGCGCCAGTGAAGGCAGCCACGACATGGGCAGCGGTGAAGTCGACGATGCCCAGGCGGCAGCCCAGTGGTTGCAGACCCAGCATCCGCAACTGCCTTTGACCTTGTTCGGGTTCTCCTTTGGCGGTTTTGTCGCGGCCAGCCTTGGCGGACGCCTGGAAGCCCAGGGCGCGCAGCTCAAGCACCTGTTCATGGTGGCACCGGCGGTCACCCGTCTGAGTGATAGCGACCAGCTGCCGCAGAACTGCCCGTTGACCCTGATCCAGCCGGAAACCGATGAAGTCATCGACCCTCAGGCTGTCTACGGCTGGTCCGACGCGCTTGTTCGTCCCCATGAGCTGCTGAAAGTGGCAGAATGCGGGCACTTTTTTCATGGCAAGCTCACCGACCTGAAAGATCTGGTGCTGCCGCGACTTTCGAATTGATAGCAGTCTGATAAGCGATTACCCATGACTACTCGTACGCGTATCCTCACCGGCATCACCACCACCGGCACTCCGCACCTGGGCAACTATGCCGGTGCGATCCGCCCGGCGATCGTCGCCAGCCGCGACAGCAATGCCGACTCCTTCTACTTTCTGGCCGACTACCACGCATTGATCAAGTGCGATGACCCGTTGCGCATCCAGCGTTCGCGCCAGGAAATCGCCGCCACCTGGTTGGCCGGTGGCCTGGATGTGGAACGCGTGACTTTCTATCGCCAGTCGGACATCCCGGAGATCCCCGAGCTGACCTGGCTGTTGACCTGCGTGGCGGCCAAGGGGCTGCTCAACCGTGCCCATGCCTATAAGGCTTCGGTGGACAAGAATGTCGAGGCCGGTGAAGACCCGGACGCCGGCATCACCATGGGCTTGTACAGCTACCCGGTACTGATGGCGGCGGACATCCTGATGTTCAACGCGCACAAGGTGCCGGTGGGCCGCGACCAGATCCAGCACGTGGAAATGGCCCGGGACATTGGCCAGCGTTTCAACCACCTGTTCGGCCAGGGCAAGGAGTTCTTCACCATGCCCGAGGCGCTGATCGAGGAAAGCGTTGCCACCTTGCCAGGCCTGGATGGCCGCAAGATGTCCAAGAGTTACGACAACACCATCCCGCTGTTCACCAGCGCCAAGGACATGAAGGACGCGATCTCGCGGATCGTCACCGACTCCAAGGCGCCAGGCGAGGCCAAGGATCCGGACAACTCTCATTTGTTCACCCTGTACCAGGCGTTCTCCACCCCTGCGCAAGCCGCCGAGTTCCGCAGCGAGCTGCTTCAGGGCCTGGGTTGGGGCGAAGCCAAGAACCGCCTGTTCCAATTGCTGGATGCCGAACTGGGCGAAGCCCGCGAGCGTTATCATCAACTGATCGCACGCCCTTCGGACCTGGAAGACATCTTGCGTGCCGGCGCCGTCAAGGCCCGTGCCGTGGCCACGCCGTTCCTCAACGAACTGCGCGAAGCCGTGGGCCTGCGCTCTTTCGCCGCCCAGGTACAGGTGGCAGCCACCACCAAGAAAAAAGCCGCCAAGGCCGCGCGTTTCATCAGCTTTCGAGAGGATGACGGCAGCTTCCGTTTCCGTTTGCTGTCGGCCGATGGCGAGCAACTGCTGCTGTCGCGTAATTTCGCTGATGGCAAGGCTGCAGGTGCTGTCACCAAGCAACTGCAATCGGGCCAGGAGCTGGATCTGCGGACCGAGGGCAATGCATTCGGTATCTGGCTGGACGGCGCCTGTGTGGCGGACAGCCCGGACTTTGCCGATGCCAGCGCCCGTGACGCGGCTGTAGATGCACTGCGCATCGCTCTGACCCCGGCGCAGGACTAATCGGCATCTTCCCGACCAAGGGCTGATTGCCATTCCCCAGGGCCGTCGCTAAAGTGACGGCCCGTTTTTGTTGCCTTGCTAACGAATTATGACGCCCCTAGAACGATACCAAGCAGATCTGAAACGCCCGGATTTCTTTCATGATGCGGCACAGGAAACGGCTGTGCGTCATCTGCAGCGCCTGTATGACGATCTGATCGCGGCCGAGCAAAACAAGCCGGGCCTGCTCGGCAAGCTTTTTGGCAAGAAGGATCAGACGCCGGTCAAGGGTCTGTATTTCTGGGGCGGAGTGGGGCGCGGTAAGACCTATCTGGTGGACACCTTCTTCGAAGCCTTGCCGTTCAAGGAAAAGGTACGCACGCACTTTCACCGTTTCATGAAGCGCGTACACGAAGAAATGAAGACCCTGGGCGGTGAGAAGAACCCGTTGACCATCATCGCCAAGCGTTTCTCGCAAGAGGCGCGGGTGATCTGCTTCGACGAATTCTTCGTGTCTGACATTACTGACGCGATGATTCTTGGCACCCTCATGGAGGAGCTGTTCAAGAATGGCGTGACCCTGGTCGCCACTTCGAACATCGTCCCCGACGGCTTGTACAAGGATGGCTTGCAGCGCGCGCGCTTCCTGCCGGCGATTGCCCTGATCAAGCAGAACACCGAGATCGTCAACGTCGACAGCGGTGTCGACTACCGCCTGCGTCACCTGGAGCAGGCGGAGCTGTTCCACTATCCATTGAACGAAGAAGCACAGGAAAGCTTGCGCAAGAGCTTCCGGGCGTTGACGCCGGAGTGCACCCAGGCGGTGGAAAACGATGTGTTGATCATCGAGAACCGCGAGATCCGCGCATTGCGTACCTGCGATGATGTGGCCTGGTTCGACTTCCGGGAACTGTGCGACGGCCCGCGCAGCCAAAACGACTACATCGAGCTGGGCAAGATCTTCCATGCCGTGTTGCTCAGTGGCGTGGAGCAGATGAGCGTCACCACCGACGACATCGCCCGGCGCTTTATCAACATGGTCGACGAGTTCTACGACCGCAACGTCAAGCTGATCATTTCCGCCGAGGTCGAACTCAAGGACCTCTACACCGGTGGCCGCCTGACGTTCGAGTTCCAGCGCACCCTTAGCCGCCTGCTGGAGATGCAGTCCCACGAGTTCCTGTCGCGGGCGCACAAGCCATAAGCGTTGCCAGATGAAAAAGGGCCTGCATTGCAGGCCCTTTTTTTATGCCGCCTGTTGCTGGAACTGTTGGCGGTACTGGTTGGGTGAAAGTTCGGTGTGCTGGCGGAACAGTCGGGCGAAGAAACTGGCGTCGTCGTAGCCGACTTCGTAGCTGATGGTCTTGATGCTCTTGCGCGTTCCCGAGAGCAGGCCCTTGGCGGTTTCGATGCGCAGGCGCTGCAGGTAATGCAGGGGCTTGTCGCCGGTGGCGGTCTGGAAACGGCGCATGAAGTTGCGAATGCTCATGCCGTGCTCGCGGGCCACGTCCTCGAAGCGGAACTTGTCGGCGAAGTGCTCTTCGAGCCAGTGCTGGATCTGCAGGATGATCACATCCTGATGCAGCTTCTGGCCGCCGAAGCCGATGCGCCCTGGGGCGTAGCTGCGCTGTACCTCATAGAGAATGTCCCGGGCCACGGCCTGGGCCACGTTGGCACCGCAGAAGCGTTCGATCAGGTAGATGTACAGGTCGCAGGCCGAGGTGGTACCGCCCGCGCAGTAGAGGTTGTCGGCGTCGGTCAGGTGCTTGTCCTGATTGAGCTGGACCTTGGGGAAGCGCTCATTGAAGGCGCTGAAGAAGCGCCAGTAGGTAGTGGCTTCCTTGCCATCGAGCAAGCCGGCTTCCGCCAGCCAGAACACCCCGGTGGCTTCGCCGCAGAGCACCGCGCCGCGAGCGTGCTGGGCGCGCAGCCAGGGCAAGATCTGCGGGTAACGCTGGCACAGGGTGTCGAAGTCGTCCCAGAACGCCGGGAGGATGATGATATCGGTGTCTTCCAGCGGGCCGTCCACCGGCATGATCACGTCGCTGAAACTGCATACGGGTTGACCGTCGGGGCTGACCAGGCGGGTTTCGAACGCCGGGGTCAGGCCTTGGCCCAGTTGTTTGCCGTAGCGCAGGCTGGCCAGATGGAAGAAATCCTTGGCTTGCATGAGGGTGGAAGCGAAAACCCGGTCGATAGCCAGGATGCTGACGCGCCGCAAGGGCGTGGAGGTTTGGTTAGACATAATTCAATTGTTCTTATAGGGGAAAGTGGTCACCAGACGGCTGGATCGTCTTATTTTTTGTCGGATGTGTCCAGTGTCCCGTGCAGGTGGCTAGCCTTAGGCTCTGGCAGCCAACCCATGATCAATAACCATCACAGGTGCCTGCATGATCCCTAGAACCTTGTTCAGCTCCGAGCACGAACTCTTCCGTGACAGCGTGCGTACATTCCTTGAGAAAGAGGCAGTGCCCTTCCATGGAGAATGGGAAAAACAGGGCTATATCGACCGTCAGTTGTGGAGCAAGGCGGGGGAGGCCGGAATGCTGTGTTCGCACATTCCCGAGGAGTACGGCGGCCTGGGGGCGGACTTTCTCTACAGCGCGGTGGTGATCGAGGAGATTGGCCGGCTGGGGCTGACGGGCATTGGTTTTTCCCTGCATTCGGACATTGTCGCGCCCTACATCCTGCATTACGGCAGTGAATCGCTGAAGCACAAGTACCTGCCCCGGCTGGTCTCGGGGGAAATGGTCACGGCCATTGCCATGACCGAGCCGGGGGCGGGCTCCGACCTGCAAGGGGTGAAGACCACGGCAGTGCTCGACGGCGACGAATACGTGATCAATGGTTCCAAGACCTTTATTACCAACGGCTACCTGGCGGACCTGGTGATAGTCGTGGCCAAGACCGATCCCAAGGCCGGAGCCAAGGGCACCAGCCTGTTTCTGGTTGAGGCCGATACTCCCGGGTTCTCCAAGGGCAAGCGCCTGGAGAAAGTGGGAATGAAGGCTCAGGACACCTCCGAGCTGTTCTTCCAGGATGTGCGAGTACCCAAGGAGAATCTGCTGGGGCAGGCTGGGGCAGGTTTTGCCTATTTGATGCAGGAGTTGCCCCAGGAGCGCCTGACCGTGGCCATTGGTGGCCTGGCCAGTGCCGAGGCGGCGTTGCAGTGGACCCTGGAATACACCCGCGAACGCAAAGCCTTTGGCAAGGCAATTGCCGATTTCCAGAACAGCCGTTTCAAGCTGGCGGAAATGGCCACGGAAATTCAGGTCGGCCGGGTATTTGTCGATCGCTGCCTGGAGCTGCACTTGCAGGGCAAGCTCGATGTGCCGACGGCGGCCATGGCCAAGTACTGGGGGACTGACCTGCAGTGCAAGGTGCTTGATGAATGCGTGCAGTTGCACGGCGGCTACGGCTTCATGTGGGAGTACCCGGTGGCCCGGGCCTGGGCCGATGCCCGGGTGCAGCGCATTTATGCCGGGACCAACGAGATCATGAAGGAGATCATTGCCCGCTCACTATAGGGAGCGGGCCGCCGGCGAAGGGTGCGAAGCGGGTTATGCGACGTATCCATTCGCTGGCAAGCCAGCAACTGTGGGCCTATTAAGGCGCGGGGTTGGGGTGATCCTTGTGGATTGCCTCGATCCCGGCGAGGACCTCCTCCGACAACTTCAAGGCGGCGCTGGCGATGTTGCTGTCCAGCTGTTCCAGAGTGGTGGCGCCGATGATGTTGCTGGTCACGAACGGCTGTTGAGTGACGAAGGCCAGGGCCATTTGTGCCGGATCCAGGCCGTGCTCGCGGGCCAGCGCCACATAACGGCTGCAGGCTGCTTCCGACTGAGGGTTGAAGTAGCGGCTGAAGCGGCTGTAGAGGCTCAGCCGTGCCTTGGCTGGCCGCGCGCCGCCTTCGTACTTGCCGGACAGGTAGCCAAAGGCCAGGGGAGAGTAGGCCAGCAGGCCGCATTGTTCACGAATGGCAATTTCCGCCAGGCCTACTTCGAAGCTGCGGTTGAGCAGGTTGTAGGGGTTCTGGATCGAAACCGCCCGCGGCCAGCCACGGCTCTCGGCCAGGGCAAGGAACTTCATGGTGCCCCATGGCGTTTCGTTGGACAGGCCGATATGGCGGATCTTGCCGGCCTTGACCTGCTCGTCCAGGGCTTCGAGGGTTTCTTCCAGCGGAGTGAAGTCTTCATCGGCCTGGTGCTTGTAGCCCAGTTGGCCGAAGAAGTTGGTGCTGCGCTCGGGCCAGTGCAGTTGGTACAGGTCGATCCAGTCGGTCTGCAGGCGCTTGAGGCTGGCATCCACGGCTTCGACAATATGCTTGCGGTTGTGCTTGAGCTGTTTGTCGCGAATGTAGTCGATGGTGTTGCCCGGACCTGCGATCTTGCTGGCCAGGACCCAGTCGGCGCGGTCGCCGCGCTGCTTGAACCAGTTGCCGATATAGCGCTCGGTGGTGGCGTAGGTTTCGGCCTTTGGCGGCACTGGGTACATCTCGGCAGTGTCGATGAAGTTGATTCCGGCGTTCTTGGCCCGCTCGATCTGAGCGAAGGCTTCAGCCTCGGTGTTCTGCTCGCCCCAGGTCATGGTGCCCAGGCAAATTGCACTCACATTCAGATCGGTTCGGCCCAGCTGGCGGTAGTCCATCGGGTGCTCCCTTGGCAAAACAATCATAAAAGCAGGTTGAAATTTTTTTCGCAATCTGCATAATTCGGCAGCTCTTTCTGCAGTGGAAGTGATGCGCCGCCTGCCGAAGAATCTTGCCGTATATCAGACGCGCTGACCCGAGCCCCCGATAGCGTCTGTGTCCGGCTGCCTTTGACCTTGTCAAAGTAAGCACTATTCAGTAAGATCCGCCGTCTATTTTGCTGGGCGGCCCCTGAGGCTATAAAGAATGAAAACTTTTACTGCTAAACCGGAAACAGTAAAGCGCGACTGGTTCGTCGTCGACGCTGCTGGTCAGACCCTGGGTCGTCTGGCCACCGAAATCGCGAGCCGTCTGCGTGGCAAGCACAAGCCTGAGTACACTCCTCACGTTGACACCGGCGACTACATCGTCGTGATCAATGCCGAGCAGGTACGTGTTACTGGCGCTAAAACCACTGACAAAATGTACTACTCCCACTCCGGTTTCCCGGGCGGCATCAAGTCGATCAACTTCGAAAAGCTGATCGCCAAAGCCCCTGAGCGCGTGATCGAGACCGCGGTAAAAGGCATGCTGCCTAAGAACCCGCTGGGTCGCGACATGTACCGTAAGCTGAAAGTCTATGCGGGCGCTGCACACCCTCATACTGCTCAGCAGCCCCAAGAACTGAAGATTTAACGGAATAGTTCATTATGTCGGCGACTCAAAATTACGGCACTGGCCGTCGCAAGACTGCAACCGCACGCGTTTTCCTGCGTCCGGGCACTGGCAACATCTCGATCAACAACCGCTCCCTGGATAACTTCTTCGGTCGCGAAACTGCCCGCATGGTAGTTCGTCAACCGCTGGAGCTGACCGAGACCGTTGAGAAGTTCGATATCTACGTCACCGTTATCGGCGGCGGTGTAAGTGGTCAAGCTGGCGCAATCCGCCACGGTATCACTCGCGCTCTGATGGATTACGACGAAACTCTGCGCAGCGCGCTGCGTAAAGCTGGTTTCGTAACCCGTGACGCACGTGAAGTTGAACGTAAGAAAGTGGGTCTGCGTAAAGCGCGTAAGCGTCCGCAATACTCCAAGCGTTAATTCGCTACTGCGTTCAAAAACGCCCAGTCTCCTCGCGGAGCTGGGCGTTTTTTATTGTCTAGAATTTGCTCTGTGACAACTTGCCACATCCGCGGAGGCCCTATACTGCAAGGCTTCGGGCCGGCTCGGCTTGGTAATTACCTTGTCAGAATAGGGGCTTTTCATTACCATTCGGCAAAATTTTTATAAGTTCAGATTTTTACTTAGTAGATGCCTGATTTAACAGGCCACAAAGCTGATGGGAGAGGACTGAATGAGCAATGACGGCGTGAATGCAGGCCGGCGTCGCTTCCTAGTAGCAGCCACATCCGTGGTGGGTGCTGCTGGAGCGGTGGGGGCTGCGGTCCCGTTCGTGGGGTCATGGTTTCCCAGTGCCAAGGCGAAAGCCGCAGGTGCACCGGTGAAGGTGAATATCAGCAAGATCGACCCAGGTCAGCAGATGATTGCTGAATGGCGTGGTCAGCCGGTATTCATCGTCCGCCGTACCGAGGAAATCCTGGGGAATCTTAAAAAGATCGAGGGCCAGTTGTCTGACCCTGACTCCAAGAACTCAGTACAACCAACCTACGTCGACCCGGAAGTGCGTTCGATCAAGCCAGAGATTCTGCTGCTGATCGGTATCTGCACCCACCTGGGCTGTTCTCCGACCTTCCGTCCTGAAGTGGCGCCCGCGGATCTGGGCAAGGACTGGGTAGGTGGCTATTTCTGCCCTTGCCACGGTTCCCACTACGATCTGGCTGGTCGCGTCTACAAGTCGCAACCTGCGCCTTTGAACCTGCCAGTACCCCCGCATTCCTATGAGTCGGATGACATCATCGTCATTGGCGTCGACACGGAGAAAGCGTGATGAGCAAGTTCATGGATTGGGTTGATGCGCGCTTCCCCGCGACCAAGATGTGGGAAGACCATCTCAGCAAGTATTACGCTCCGAAGAACTTCAACTTCTTCTATTTCTTTGGCTCCCTGGCGCTGCTGGTTCTGGTCAACCAGATCGTAACCGGTGTCTGGCTGACCATGAGCTACACCCCTTCGGCGGAAGAGGCCTTCGCTTCCGTTGAATACATCATGCGCGACGTCGAGTACGGCGCGATCCTGCGCCTGCTCCACTCCACCGGCGCTTCGGCGTTCTTCATCGTGGTCTATCTGCACATGTTCCGTGGCCTGCTCTACGGTTCCTACCAGAAGCCCCGTGAGCTGGTGTGGCTGTTCGGCATGCTGATCTACCTGGCACTGATGGCCGAGGCCTTCATGGGCTACCTGCTGCCGTGGGGCCAGATGTCCTACTGGGGCGCCCAGGTGATCATCTCGCTGTTCGGTGCGATCCCGGTCATCGGCGACGACCTGACTCAGTGGATCCGCGGTGACTACCTGATTTCCGGTATCACCCTGAACCGCTTCTTCGCCTTGCACGTTGTTGCCCTGCCGATCGTGATCCTCGGTCTGGTGGTGCTGCACATCCTGGCACTGCACGAAGTGGGTTCGAACAACCCGGATGGCGTCGACATCAAGAAGAACAAGGATGAGAACGGCATCCCGCTGGATGGTATTCCTTTCCACCCTTACTACACCGTGAAGGATATCGTCGGCGTAGTGGTGTTCCTCTTCATCTTCTGCTCGATCGTGTTCTTCTTCCCGGAAATGGGTGGCTATTTCCTCGAGAAGCCGAACTTCGAACAGGCCAACCCGTTCAAGACGCCTGAGCACATTGCTCCGGTGTGGTACTTCACCCCCTTCTACGCGATCCTGCGTGCGGTGCCGGACAAGCTCATGGGCGTCATTGCCATGGGTGCTGCCATTGCCGTGCTGTTCGTGCTGCCTTGGCTCGACCGTAGCCCGGTCAAGTCCATGCGCTACAAAGGCTGGCTGAGCAAGATCTGGCTGCTGGTGTTCTGCATCTCGTTCGTGATCCTAGGTGTGCTGGGTGTATTGGCACCGACTCCGGGCCGTACGCTGCTGTCGCAGGTATGTACCTTCCTGTACTTCGCCTACTTCATTCTGATGCCGTTCTACACCAGGCTCGAGAAGACCAAACCGGTTCCGGAAAGGGTGACTGGCTGATGAAAAAGCTATTTGCTGTACTGATTCTTGCTGCTATGCCTGTATTGTCTTTCGCGGCCGAGCACGGCGGCCCTGAGTTGGAGAAGGTCGATATCGACCTGGCCGACAAAGCTGCCTTGCAAGACGGCGCGCGTACCTTTGCCAACTACTGCATGGGCTGCCACAGCGCCAAGTTCCAGCGTTATGAGCGGGTTGCCGACGATCTGGGTATCCCTCACGATCTGATGTTGAGCAAGCTGGTCTTCACCGGCGCCAAGATCGGTGACCACATGAACATCGGCATGCAGCCGGCAGATGCCAAGACCTGGTTTGGCGCTGCGCCACCGGATTTGACCCTGGTGGCCCGTGTGCGGGGTACCGACTGGCTCTATGGCTACCTCAAGTCCTTCTATGAGGACCCGGCGCGCCCTTGGGGTGTGAATAACAAGGTTTTCCCGAACGTGGGCATGCCTAACGTTCTGGTTGGCCTGCAGGGTCGCCAGGTGATCGGTTGCAAGCAGGTGCAGATCGTCGAAGACGGCAAGAAGCAATACGATCCGCTGACCGGCACGCCGCTGACTCATGAAGCCTGTGACCAGCTGACCATCAAGGAGAACACCGGGACTCTCAACGAGGCTCAGTTCGACGAGAAGGTCAAGAACCTGGTGACCTTCCTGGCTTACTCGGCCAACCCGGTCAAGCTGCAGCACCAGCGCATCGGTACCTACGTACTGCTGTACCTGGCCTTCTTCTTCGTGTTCGCCTATCTGCTCAAGCGCGAATACTGGAAGGATGTGCATTGATAGCGTTTTAAGCATCAGTTGTTGAACGTGCGCGCCCAAGGGCGTCTCTGAAACTGTAACAACCCTGTATCATTCGGGGGTTACCAGAGACGCCCTGAGGGCGCGCTCGTTTTTTCTGCTTCCGATAATTTCAACAAGCGAGGAGGATCGCCATGGGCGTGACCAATCGGTTGGCCTGTTACTCCGACCCCGCCGACCACTATTCCCACCGGGTGCGCATTGTGCTCGCAGAGAAGGGTGTCAGCGCCGAGATCATCAGTGTGGAGGCGGGGCGTCAGCCGCCGAAGCTGATCGAAGTGAACCCTTATGGGAGCTTGCCAACGCTGGTCGACCGCGACCTGGCGTTGTGGGAGTCGACAGTGGTGATGGAGTACCTGGATGAGCGTTATCCGCATCCGCCACTGCTGCCGGTTTATCCTGTGGCGCGAGCCAACAGCCGTCTGCTGATACACCGGATCCAGCGTGACTGGTGCGGGCAAGTGGATCTGATTCTTGATCCGCGGACCAAGGAGGCTGCTCGAGTGCAGGCGCGCAAGGAGTTGCGTGAAAGCCTGACGGGTGTTTCTCCTTTGTTTGCCGACAAGCCATTTTTCCTCAGTGAGGAACAAAGTCTGGTGGACTGCTGCCTACTGCCCATACTCTGGAGATTGCCGGTCCTGGGTATCGAACTGCCGCGGCAGGCCAAGCCGTTGCTTGATTATATGGAACGCCAATTTGCGCGTGAGGCTTTCCAGGCGAGTCTGTCTGGTGTCGAACGCGATATGCGCTGAGGCTTAAGGAGCCGCTATGAACTCCAGTCGACCTTATCTGGTCCGCGCGCTCTATGAGTGGATTGTGGACAACGATTGCACCCCGCACATGCTGGTCAATTCTGACTATCCGGCAGTGCAGGTGCCCCAGGGTTTTGCCAGTGATGGGCAGATCGTCCTGAACATTTCTCCCAGTGCCGTGCGTCATCTGCATATGGATAACGACGTAGTGACCTTCGAAGGGCGCTTCGGTGGTGTGCCGCACAGCCTGCATGTGCCGGTTGCGGCGATCCTGGGGATCTATGCCCGTGAGAATGGCCAGGGCATGGTCTTCGATCTGGAGTCGCCTCTGGATGAAGAGGATGATCTCGAGCCGGATGACGACCTGCCGCCACCGGACAGTGAGCCGCCGCGCCCCAGTGGCCGACCCAGCTTGAAAGTGGTCAAGTAATAAAAAAGGCGATCCATTCGGATCGCCTTTTTTGTATCTCGCGGTTGTGTGTCAGTCGATGTATTCGAACAGTTTGACGATCTTCTGTACACCGGACACGCCTTGAACCAGGTTGGTGGCCTGGGTGGCCTCCTGTTGGGTGAGCAAGCCCAGCAGGTAGACGATGCCGTTCTCGGTCACCACCTTGATTCGCGAGGCGGGCACGCTGGCGTCGGTGAGCATCTGGGTCTTGATCTTGGTGGTCAGCCAGCCATCGTTCTGGCGGGCCAGGAAGCCGGAAGGTGGCAGTACCTGCAGTTCGTTGTGCACCTTCTTGACGCGCTGCACTTCGCTGGCGGCCTGTTCGGCCATGGCCTTGAGGTCCGGGCGGGGTGTTTGTCCGGCCAGCAGGACGATGCCGTTGAAGCTGGTGACAACGATGTGCGAGTTGTTTTCCAGGTCTGGGCTGGCTTTGGCGACGTTGACGGCGACTTTGGTCTCGATCAGCGAATCGTCGATCTTGCTGCCAAAGGTGCGGGTGCCGCGGTCATCATCGATGGGTTTGTCGCGGGTGGCGGTAATCACCGAGCTGCAACCAGTGATGCTCAGGCACAAGGTCAAGGCCAGGAGGCCAAGGCGATTAGGGGTCATTCTTCACTCCCGAACAATTGGCTGTCGATCAGATCGCAGAGGCAATGGATCGCCAGCAGGTGGACTTCTTGAATGCGTGCAGTGACGGTGGCCGGTACGCGGATCTCGACATCTTCAGGCAGCAGCAGGGAAGCCATGCCGCCGCCGTCACGACCAGTCAATGCTACGACAATCATTTCGCGATCATGTGCGGCCTGGATCGCTTGAATAATGTTTGCGGAGTTGCCGCTGGTGGAAATCGCCAGCAATACGTCACCGGGCTGGCCCAGGGCGCGGATCTGCTTGGAGAAGACTTCGTTGTAGCTGTAGTCGTTGGCGATCGAGGTAATGGTAGAGCTGTCGGTAGTCAGGGCAATGGCCGGCAGGCTCGGGCGTTCGCGCTCGAAGCGGTTGAGCAGTTCGGAGGAGAAATGCTGGGCATCGCCGGCGGAGCCGCCGTTGCCGCAAGAGAGCATCTTGCCCTCGTTGAGCAGGGCGTTGACCATGACCTGGCTGGCTTGCTCGATGTGCGGTGCAAGTACGTCCATCGCCTGTTGCTTGGTGTCGATACTGGCCTGAAAAAGCTGGCGAATTCGGGATTGCATGTCCATCTGTGTGACCTTAAGTGGCGCGGCTTGGTGGCACGTAAATGTGCAGCCCGCAAAGCAAAGAGCAAAAAAGTTGAGTGAAAATGGGTGCGGCCTGAGGGCTTCTTTCAGCTGTCGAAGGCATTGCGTAGCCAGTTCAAGCGGGCTTCTGCACCCGAGGCGCCGTCAATGGCGACCACGTCGAAACGGCAAGGATGGCTGGACCAGCGTGATTCGCTTTGCAGGAAAAGCTGCGCGGCAAGGATCAGTTTTTGACGCTTGCGCCCATCGATACTGCCCAGTGCGCCACCCCATTGCGTGTGTTTTCTGTAGCGGACTTCGACGAATACTACTGTATCGCCGTCAAGCATGACCAGATCAAGCTCGCCGCGTTTACACAACCAGTTCTGCGCCAGCAGGCGCAGTCCGTGCTGTTGGAGATGCCGAAGCGCTTGGCTTTCGGCATCTCGTCCGCTGTGCTGGCTTGATCCTTGGAGCATTATCGCGGCGTGTCGGGCAGGCGGGTCACCTGGCCCCCGACGAACTTGGCCCATGGCAGCTGACGCTCGATGCGTTGCCCGGCAGCCATGCCCAGGCTGCCGGATTCACCTTCTATCCGGCTGTCTGGCAGGGCCTTGAGTTGGCCCAGGCGTGGCGCCAATCGATAGGCGTCGACGCCCATGGCATACAGGCGCCCTAGGCTGCCGCCGGCTTGCGGCCATTGTGCGGTGACCTGGCGGCGCAGCGGGCCGTTGGCATCCAGCAGCCATGGGGTTTCGCAGAACATCACGCCGTTCATGTCGTTGTACTGGTTCTGGTCGCCGCTGGCGCTGAACACATTGGAGGTGGCGTAGACCGGTACATCACCAGCGTATTGGAAGTTCAAGGTCGGCTTGATCTGCTGCGCCTGTTGCGGAGTGGAGGCGAGGAAAATGAACTCGATATCCTGGCGACGTGATGGCTGTGCGGCTACCTGGGTGCCTACGGTGCTCTGCAGGCTCTTGGCGCGGCCTTCGCTCTGGCGCAACTGGAACAGGTCGGCAATCTGCTGTGCCAGGGCGACGGGCTGATCGACGCGTTCGATACCGATTACGCTACCACCGTTGGCTTCCCAATCCTGACGGAATGCCTTGAGCACGCGATCGCCCCATTCGCCTTTCGGAACCAGAGCGGCGGCGCGGTGCAGGCCGTCGGCGCGGGCGCGACGGGAAACCTCGCGGGCTTCGTCTTCGGCTGCCAGGCCGAACTGGAACAACTGCGCCGGGCCTTGTTCGCCTTCGCTGTAGTTCAGGGCCAGGGTGGTGATCGGCAGCTGCGGGCGAGCGGCAAGTTGCTTGACCAGGGGCTTTTCCAGTGGGCCGACGACCAGTTGCACGCCAGCGGCCTGAGCCTTGCGGTAGAAGTCATCCAGCGAGCTTAGGCGCGAGCTGTCATAGAACTCGATGCTGGGTGGATTCTGTCCGGCTTGCTGAGCCTGGTAGTGAGCAGCCATGAAACCTTCGCGCAGTGCTTTGGAAACCGATGCGAGGGGGCCGTCCTGTGGCAGCAGCAAGGCAATTTTCGATACCGGCTGGCTGGCCAGTTCCTTGAGCTTGATCAGGGGTTGGGGCAGTTGAATGGCAGCCGGGTGCTTTGGATTCTGGGCGCGCCAGGTATCGATGGCTGCCTGCTGCTGTTCCAGGGTGCCGGCGCTCTTGACTGCCAGGGCCAGGCTCATCCAGCCGGCCAGGTCGTCATTGCCGGCAGGCTGCAACTGATCGGTCGGCAGGGCGGCAATCAGTGCCCAGATGGCTTCGTGGTTTTTGGCTGCTGCATCATCCTTGAGCAAGGGCGCGATAACGATGCGCTCTTTGGCGGCGGCCAATGTCTGGCCGTCGGCTTCCAGTGCGCGAGCATGAACGCTGCCGGTGCGAATCTGTTGAGCTGCCGGCAGTTCGCTCAGGTGTTGCAGGCTTGGATGGCTCAGTGCGGTGAGGGCAGCCTTTGGCTGGTTGCGCACCAGGGCCAGCTCTGCGGACAGGGTGCTGGCGAAGATTTGCTGGGCAGGCTTGAGTTGATCCAGCGGCACTTGCTGCAGGATTTGTCCGGCGCGTCCGGCATTGCCTTGACGATACGCCAGGTCGGCGGCGCTCAGGCGCAGCAGGGCTGCTTTTTCCGGAGTTTTGCTGGTGGCGGCCTGTTCGAGCAGTTGCTCGATACTGGCATCCGGTGTCCGTGGAAGTTCGCCAAGGCTGGAAGAGGGCGAGCTGGCGCAAGCCACCAGAAGGGTAGCCAGGCAGAGGGCAAGAAACAGCCGCAGGCAAGCGATCATGTAAGTGTTCCTGATACTCGATCAAATGAGCGTGGAATTGTACCCAAGCGCTGGCTGGGGTGCGATGTTACTGGCGATAAACCGTCGATTTAGCTCAAGCAAATGTTGCTTGGCTGCCTGAAAGGACGCAGCACAGCGCCATACCGGCTGATCGCAAGGCGTATTGAGAATGCTTCAACGCGCTACAATGGCGCTTTTGCCGATCAAGAGGTGTGCGCTTTGACTGCTCCAGGTCCTTTGAATTCCGCTGCTGGCTCGCTTTATGTGGTGGCGACGCCCATCGGCAACCTGGACGATATCAGCGCCCGGGCCTTGAAGCTGTTGCGCGAGGTGTCGTTGATCGCTGCCGAAGATACCCGGCATTCCCAGCGCCTGATGCAGCACTTTGGTATTTCCACGCCCCTGGCTGCCTGCCATGAGCACAACGAGCGTGATGAGGGCAGTCGCTTCATTACTCGTCTGCTGGCTGGGGATAATGTCGCCTTGATCTCCGATGCGGGCACGCCGCTGATTTCCGATCCCGGCTACCACCTGGTGCGCCAGGCGCGGGCGGCGGGTATCAATGTGGTTCCAGTACCGGGGGCTTGTGCTCTGATCGCGGCGTTGTCGGCGGCGGGCTTGCCTTCAGACCGGTTCATCTTCGAAGGCTTTCTGCCGGCCAAGGCGGTCGGGCGCAGGGCGCGCCTGGAAGCGGTCAAGGAAGAGCCGCGTACGCTGATTTTCTATGAGGCGCCGCATCGCATACTTGAATGCCTGCAGGATATGGAGTCGGTATTCGGTGGTGAGCGGCCGGCATTGCTGGCGCGTGAATTGACCAAGACCTTCGAGACCCTGAAGGGGCTGCCACTTTCCGAGCTGCGCCAGTTCGTCGAGTCCGACAGCAATCAGCAGCGTGGGGAGTGCGTGGTGCTGGTCGCGGGGTGGACAGCACCGGAAAGTGATGAGGCGATCAGTAGTGAGTCGATGCGTATCCTCGACCTGTTGCTCAAGGAAATGCCGCTGAAGCGGGCTGCTGCTTTGGCTGCGCAAATCACTGGCGAGCGCAAGAATGTGCTGTATCAGGTGGCCCTGGATAAACAGAAAGAACAATAAATTGCGTAGCAGGGTGGCCAAAGGCTTTTAGCGCTTGTTCTTCGTTCGCTCTGCCGTTAACCTGCGCGGCGGAGAGTCGATTGGACAGTCGCTGCCCTCTATGAAAATTAGAGGGGGGAGGAAAGTCCGGGCTCCATAGGGCGGAGTGCCAGGTAATGCCTGGGGGGCGTGAGCCTACGGAAAGTGCCACAGAAAATAACCGCCTAAGCACTTCGGTGCCGGTAAGGGTGAAAAGGTGCGGTAAGAGCGCACCGCACGTCTGGTAACAGTTCGTGGCTAGGTAAACCCCACTCGGAGCAAGACCAAATAGGGTTCCAAGGCGTGGCCCGCGCTGGAACCGGGTAGGTTGCTAAAGATGTCCAGTGATGGCCATCGTAGAGGAATGACTGTCCTCGACAGAACCCGGCTTACAGATCGACTCTCCACCTTTTCCCTCCCTGCTTGAATCAATAGCAGAAGCGTTTTTGTAATACCGAAAAAATCTTACTCTTAATAAATTACTTTAACTTCGCGCTGCAGCTTATTGAGCTGTCGGAAGTTGATGCTCTGAAACACCCTTCGAATTCCCGTTACCTCTCCTTTAAGTCTCCTAAATCTCCGTTCTATAAGGCTTTTCCGTCGCCGCGCGCCTTGACGGTGGTGTGGGCGCATTCCTATAGTGTGCGCAAGTGGCGGAAAGTGGCATGAAGTGGGTTTTTTGAGCGCAAAACGCTAAAATTTGGAGAAACGCTGACGTGTTTCGCGGAGCTAACGCTATCAGTCTCGATGCAAAAGGCCGTCTCGCCATGCCGAGCCGGTATCGTGACGAGCTCGTTTCGCGAAGTTCCGGGCAGTTAATCGTCACCATCGATGCCGTTGATCCCTGTTTGTGTGTTTACCCCCTCGATGAGTGGGAGCTGATTGAAACCAAACTGCGCGCACTGCCTTCTCTTCGTGAAGAGAACCGTCGTTTGCAGCGTTTGCTGATTGGTAACGCCGTCGACCTTGAACTCGATGGCAGTGGTCGTTTTCTGGTGCCGCCACGCCTGCGTGAATATGCCAAGTTGGATAAGCGCGCAATGCTGGTGGGCCAACTGAACAAGTTCCAATTGTGGGACGAGGATGCTTGGAATGCTGTTTCCGCAGCGGACCTGGCAGCTATTCAACAACCGGGCGCCATGCCTGATGAACTGCGTGATTTGATCCTGTGACTATTGATAGCGGCTTTAACCACATCACCGTACTGCTTGACGAAGCCGTCGAGGCTCTCGCCGTACGTCCTGATGGCTGCTATCTGGATGGCACCTTCGGGCGTGGCGGGCACAGCCGGCTGATTCTCAGCAAGCTCGGGCCCCAGGGGCGCCTCCTCGGATTCGACAAGGATCCCCAGGCGATTGCCACCGGGCAAGCGCTAGCGGCCGAAGACGGCCGCTTTGTCGTTGTACAGCGCAGTTTCGCCGAGCTTGGTTCGGAAGTTGCCGAACGCGGCCTGGCGGGCAAGGTCAGCGGTGTCCTGCTGGATCTGGGGGTGTCTTCGCCGCAGCTGGACGACCCTGAACGCGGCTTCAGTTTTCTCAATGACGGCCCGCTGGATATGCGCATGGACCCGACTCGCGGCATCAGTGCTGCGCAGTTCATCGCCACCGCTCCGGTAGAGGAAATTGCCCGGGTATTCAAGGAGTACGGCGAGGAGCGTTTCTCCGGTCGCATGGCGCGAGCCGTGGTCGAGCGCCGCGAGATCCAGCCGTTCGAGCGTACCGCCGATCTGGCTGAAGTGTTGAAAGTCGCCAACCCGGCTTGGGAGAAGGGCAAGAACCCGGCTACCCGTGCTTTCCAGGGGCTGCGCATTCACGTCAACAATGAACTGGGTGATCTCGAGGCGGGCCTTGAAGCTGCACTGGAGTCCCTGGAAGTGGGTGGTCGCCTGGTGGTGATCAGCTTCCACTCCCTGGAAGACCGCATCGTCAAATTGTTCATGCGTCGTCTGGTCAAGGGCGAATCGGACAACCTGCCGCGCAATCTGCCGGTACGTTTCGAAGCCTTTGTGCCGAAAATCAAGATCCACGGCAAAGCGCAGTTCGCCTCCGAGGCAGAGCTCAAGGCCAACCCGCGTGCCCGCAGTGCCGTCATGCGCGTCGCGGAGAAGCTTCGGTGAGCAAGCTTTTCGCCAAGCCACTTCCGGGCGGAAGCTTTTTCATGTTCCTGCTATTCGTCGGCGTTCTGGTTTCCGCGATTGCGGTGTCCTACAGCGCCCACTGGAACCGTCAGTTGCTCAATACGCTGTACGGCGAGTTGAGCGTGCGTGACAAAGCCCAGGCCGAATGGGGTCGCCTTATTCTTGAGCAAAGCACCTGGACTGCTCACAGCCGCATTGAAGTGCTGGCCACCGAACAGTTGAAAATGCACATTCCCGGCGCGGCCGAAGTTCGCATGGTGGCGCCATGAAGCTCGAAGGCGCGCTCTATCCATGGCGTTTCCGTGTAGTGCTGGGTTTGCTGGCGGTCATGGTGTCGGCGATTGCTTGGCGCATCATCGACCTGCAAGTGGTCGA
This sequence comes from Pseudomonas sp. GW823-FHT02C05, assembly GCF_058797595.1. Taxonomy (NCBI): domain Bacteria; kingdom Pseudomonadati; phylum Pseudomonadota; class Gammaproteobacteria; order Pseudomonadales; family Pseudomonadaceae; genus Pseudomonas; species Pseudomonas sp. GW823-FHT02C05. The sequence goes on from NZ_JBXAJU010000003.1 coordinate 177,865, forward strand.
CCGTGACTTCCTCAAGGGGCAGGGCGATGCACGCAGTGTCCGGCACATTCCGATTCCCGCGCACCGCGGTCTGATCACCGATCGCAATGGCGAGCCGCTGGCCGTCAGTACGCCCGTGACCACCCTCTGGGCCAATGCCAAGGAAATGCAGCTGGCCAAGGATCGCTGGCCGGCGCTGGCCATGGCACTTGGCCAAGACCCGAAAGCCCTGGCCGAGCGGCTTGAAGCCCAGGCCAATAAAGAGTTCATCTATCTGGTCCGAGGCCTGACGCCTGAACAGGGCCAGTCCGTATTGGATCTGAAGGTCCCCGGTGTCTATGGCATCGAGGAGTTCCGACGCTTCTATCCAGCCGGCGAAGTAACCGCGCACATGGTGGGTTTCACCGATATCGACGACCGCGGTCGCGAAGGGGTGGAACTGGCCTACGACGAATGGCTCGCAGGGGTTCCGGGCAAGCGCCAGGTGATCAAGGACCGGCGCGGCAGGCTGATCAAGGACGTCCAGGTCACCAAGAACGCCAAGGCCGGCAAGCCCTTGGCGTTGTCGATTGACCTGCGCCTGCAATACCTGGCCAACCGCGAGCTGCGCAACGCCATCGTCGAGAACGGTGCCAAGGCTGGCAGCCTGGTGATCATGGATGTGAAGACCGGCGAGATCCTGGCCATGGTCAACCAGCCGACCTACAACCCGAACAACCGGCGCAACCTGCAGCCGGCGATGATGCGCAACCGCGCGATGATCGACGTGTTCGAGCCTGGCTCGACCATGAAAGCGATCTCCATGAGTGCCGCACTGGAAACCGGACGCTGGAAGCCCAGCGATACCGTCGAGGTCTACCCGGGCACCCTGCAGTTGGGCAAATACACCATCCGTGACGTTTCCAAGACCGAAGGTCCGGTACTCGACCTGACCGGCATCCTGATCAACTCCAGTAACGTCGGCATGAGTAAGGTGGCCTTCGATATCGGCGGCGAAACCATTTTCCGCCTGGCACAGAAAATCGGTCTGGGCCAGGACACGGGGCTCGGCTTCCCTGGTGAGCGGGTCGGCAACCTGCCGAACTACCGCGAATGGCGCAAGGCGGAAACCGCGACCCTGTCCTATGGCTACGGCCTGTCGGTGACCGCGATCCAGCTGGTGCACGCCTTTTCCGCATTGGCCAACAACGGCCGTATTGCACCGCTGACACTGATCAAGTCCGACAAGACTCCGCAGACCACCCAGGTGATTCCGGAAAATGTCGCCAAGACCATGCAGGGCATGCTGCAGCAAGTGATCGAGGCCCCGCGCGGAGTATTCCGTGCCCAGGTTCCGGCCTATCACGTGGCCGGCAAGAGTGGTACCGCGCGCAAGACTTCGGTGGGTACCAAGGGCTACGCCGAGAACTCCTACCGCTCGCTGTTCGCCGGCTTCGGTCCGATGAGTGATCCACGCTACGCGATCGTGGTGGTGATCGACGAACCGAGCAAAGCCGGTTACTTCGGTGGCCTGGTATCGGCGCCGGTGTTCAGCAAAGTGATGTCCGGCACCCTGCGCTTGATGAACATCACCCCGGACAACCTGCCGACCACGCAGCAGGCCAACGCCGCATCCGGCACCCCTGTACGAGCCAATGGAGGGCGCGGCTGATGTCTCTTAGCCTGAACAAGATTTTCGCCCACGCCGGTCGCGACCTGCTGATTCGTGAGTTGACCCTGGACAGCCGTAACGTGCGGGCCGGGGACCTGTTTCTTGCGGTGCCCGGCGCCAAGTTCGATGGGCGTGCGCACATTGCCGATGCCCTGCAGCGCGGCGCTGCCGCGGTGGCTTATGAAGTGGAAGGGGCAACTGTGTTGCCGCTGACCGATGTACCGCTGATTCCGGTCAAGGGCCTGGCGGCGCAGCTGTCGGACATAGCCGGGCGCTTCTATGGTGACCCGAGCCGCCAGTTGAACCTGGTGGGCGTGACCGGCACCAACGGCAAGACCAGCGTTACCCAACTGGTGGCTCAGGCCCTGGACCTGCTGGGCCAGCGTTGTGGCCTGGTAGGTACCCTGGGGACCGGGTTTCATGGCGCGCTGCAAAGCGGGATGCACACCACGCCGAACCCGATTGCCGTGCAGGCAACCCTGGCAGACCTGAAGAATGCAGGAGCCAAGGCGGTGGCCATGGAGGTCTCGTCCCATGGCCTGGATCAGGGGCGCGTGGCGGCACTGGCTTTCGATGTGGCGGTGCTGACCAACCTGTCCCGTGACCATCTGGATTACCACGGGACCATGGAAGCCTATGGCGCAGCCAAGGCCAAGCTCTTTGCCTGGAACGACCTGCGTTGCCGGGTGATCAACCTCGACGACGATTTTGGCCGGCAACTGGCGGCGGACAAACATGAGTCACGACTGATCACTTACAGCCTCGAAGACGCCGCTGCTTATCTGTACTGCCGCGAAGCGCGTTTTGACGATGATGGCGTGCGCGCGACCCTGGTGACTCCACAGGGTGAGCACCACCTGCGTAGTTGCCTGCTCGGGCGCTTCAACCTGAGCAACGTGCTGGCTGCGGTAGGTGCGTTGTTGGGTCTTGAATACGCGCTGGACGAAATTCTTGCGGTCCTGCCCAAGCTTGAAGGCCCCGCCGGACGCATGCAGCGCCTGGGTGGCGGTACTCAGCCGCTGGTGGTGGTGGATTACGCCCACACCCCGGATGCCCTGGAAAAAGTCTTGCTGGCCCTGCGTCCGCATGCCAAGGGGCGCCTGCTGTGCCTGTTCGGTTGTGGCGGCGACCGGGACCGCGGCAAGCGTCCGTTGATGGCTGAGGTGGTCGAGCGTCTGGCCGACGGCGTGCTGGTGACTGATGACAACCCGCGCAGCGAAGACCCGGCCCAAATCTTCGACGATATTCGTGCCGGTTTCAGCGCGGCAGAAAAGGTGGAATTCGTAGCCGGTCGCGGGCTGGCCATTGCTCGCCTGATCGCTTGCGCGTCGGCTGATGACGTGGTGGTGCTGGCCGGTAAAGGCCATGAGGATTACCAGGAAATCAACGGCCAGCGACATGATTTTTCTGATCTCGCCGAGGCGGACAAAGCCTTGACCGCGTGGGAGGTGGGCCATGCTTAAAGCCCTGCAACTCAGTGAAGTCTCGGCTCCATTGGACGCCCGCCTGATCGCGGGCGATGCTCGTTTTAGCGGCGTCAGTATCGATAGCCGGGCGATTCAGGCCGGCCAACTGTTTATTGCTCTGACCGGCCCACGCTTTGACGGCCACGATTACTTGAATGAAGTGGCGGCCAAGGGCGCCGTGGCTGCGTTGGTTGAACGTGAGGTTCCCGACAGCACGCTGCCGCAACTGCTGGTCAAGGACACTCGCCTGGCGCTGGGGCAGTTGGGTGCGCTCAATCGCGCCGCGTTCAGCCGCCCGGTCGCTGCGGTAACCGGCTCCAGCGGCAAGACCACGGTCAAGGAAATGCTTGCCAGCATCCTGCGCACCCGTGGTCCGGTACACGCCACTCGGGGCAACCTGAACAATGACCTGGGTGCGCCCCTGACCCTGCTGGAACTGGCCCCGGAACACACAGCCGCAGTGATAGAGCTGGGCGCTTCGCGCATCGGCGAGATTGCCTACACCGTGGCCATGACTCGCCCCCACGTAGCGATCATCAATAACGCCGGTACCGCTCACGTCGGTGAGTTTGGCGGGCCGGAGAAGATTGTCGAGGCCAAGGGGGAAATCCTGGAGGGCCTCGATAGCGCCGGGATCGCCGTGCTCAACCTGGACGACAAGGCTTTCCCTATCTGGAAGGCCCGTGCTGCCGGCCGTCAGGTGCTGAGCTTCGCGCTGACTGACAGTTCTGCCGATTTCTTTGCCTCCGATATCGGTCGCGATGCCCGTGGCTGCCCATCCTTCAAGTTGCACAGCCCCAAGGGTGTGGAGGCGGTGCAATTGAACCTGCTGGGCACCCATAACGTTGCCAATGCCCTGGCTGCGGCAGCCGCGGCCCACGCCATGGGCGTCTCGCTGTTCGGCATCGTCACCGGCCTGAATGCGGTGCAGCCGGTCAAGGGGCGTACCGTCGCCCAACTGGCCAAGAACGGCATGCGGGTCATTGATGACACTTACAACGCAAACCCCACCTCAATGTGCGCCGCCGTTGATATACTCGCCGGCTTTTCCGGCCGCACCGTCCTGGTGCTCGGAGACATCGGCGAGTTGGGCGAGTGGGCGGAGCAGGGGCACCGCGAAGTAGGTGCATATGCCGCTGGCAAGGTTTCGGCCCTCTACGCCGTAGGCCCGATGATGGCTCATGCCGTTGCCGCCTTCGGCGAGCACGCACGCCACTTCGCCAGCCAGGCTGACCTGATTGCCGCCCTGGGCGGCGAGCAAGACCCAAATACCACCATTTTGATCAAAGGATCGCGCAGCGCGGTGATGGAAAACATCGTCGCGGCTTTGTGCGGCTCCAGTACGGAGAAACATTGATGCTGCTGCTGCTAGCGGAGTACCTGCAACAGTTCTACAAAGGCTTCGCGGTCTTTCAGTACCTGACCCTGCGCGGGATCCTCGGGGTACTGACCGCGCTGTCTTTGGCGCTGTGCCTGGGTCCGTGGATGATCCGCACCCTGCAGAACCGCCAGATCGGCCAGTCCGTGCGTAACGATGGTCCGCAATCTCACCTGTCCAAATCGGGCACGCCGACCATGGGCGGTGCGCTGATTCTCTCGGCCATCGGTATCAGCACCCTGCTGTGGGCCGACCTGCGCAACCACTATGTGTGGGTCGTGCTGCTGGTGACCCTGGCCTTTGGTGCCATCGGCTGGGTCGACGACTATCGCAAGGTGATCGAGAAGAATTCCCGTGGCCTGCCCAGCCGCTGGAAGTATTTCTGGCAATCGGTGTTCGGCCTGGGCGCGGCGATCTTCCTTTATATGACTGCCCAGAGTCCGGTGGAAACCACTCTGCTGATCCCGATGCTCAAGGACGTGAGCATTCCCCTTGGCATCGGCTTCGTGGTCCTGACCTATTTCGTCATCGTCGGTTCGAGCAACGCGGTCAACCTGACCGATGGCCTCGATGGCCTGGCGATCATGCCGACGGTGATGGTGGGCGGTGCGCTTGGGATCTTCTGCTACCTGTCGGGTAACGTGAAGTTCGCCGAATACCTGCTGATTCCTTATGTACCGGGGGCGGGAGAGCTGATTGTCTTCTGTGGTGCGCTGATTGGCGCGGGCCTGGGCTTCTTGTGGTTCAACACTTACCCGGCGCAGGTGTTCATGGGTGATGTTGGCGCCCTGGCCCTGGGCGCTGCCCTGGGCACTATCGCGGTCATCGTCCGTCAGGAAATCGTTCTGTTCATCATGGGCGGCGTGTTCGTGATGGAAACCCTGTCCGTGGTGATCCAGGTTGCCTCCTTCAAGTTGACCGGCCGCCGTGTGTTTCGCATGGCGCCGATTCACCACCATTTTGAACTCAAGGGCTGGCCCGAGCCGCGCGTGATCGTCCGTTTCTGGATCATCACCGTGATTCTGGTGCTGATCGGCCTTGCCACCCTGAAGCTGAGGTAGAACGAGTGTCTCTGATCGCTTCTGACCACTTCCGCATCGTTGTCGGCCTCGGCAAGAGCGGCATGTCCCTGGTTCGCTTCCTGGCGAGCCGGGGCGTTGCCTTTGCGGTGGCCGATACGCGGGAAAATCCACCTGAGCTGGCCACGCTGCGGCGTGACTACCCGCAGGTGGAGGTGCGTTGTGGCGAGCTGGACGTGGACTTCCTGTGCCGTGCCGACGAACTCTACGTGAGCCCTGGCCTGGCCCTGGCGACCCCGGCCCTGCAGGCTGCTGCTGCCCGTGGGGTGAAATTGTCCGGTGATATCGAGCTGTTCGCGCGTAACGCAAAGGCACCGATCGTGGCAATCAGTGGTTCCAACGCCAAGAGCACCGTGACCACCCTGGTGGGCGAGATGGCAGCGGCGGCGGGCAAGCGCGTGGCGGTCGGCGGCAACCTCGGGACCCCGGCCCTGGACCTGCTCAGCGATGACGTCGAGCTGTACGTGATGGAGCTGTCCAGCTTCCAGCTGGAGACCACCGACCAGTTGGGCGCCGAAGTGGCCACCGTGCTCAACATCAGCGAAGACCACATGGACCGTTACAGCGGCCTGCCGGCCTACCACCTGGCCAAGCACCGGATCTTCCGTGGTGCCCGGCAGGTGGTCTTCAACCGCCAGGACGCTCTGACCCGGCCATTGATCGGTGAAGGCCTGCCATGCTGGACCTTCGGCCTGAGCAAGCCTGATTTCAAGGCCTTCGGCCTGCGCGAAGAGGACGGTGAGAAGTACCTGGCCTTCGAGTTCCAGAACCTGATGCCCGTGCGCGAGCTGAAGATCCGCGGCGCCCATAACCAGTCCAACGCCCTGGCAGCCTTGGCCCTGGGTCATGCAGTGGGCTTGCCGTTCGACGCCATGCTCGCGGCGCTGCGCACCTTCGCCGGCCTCGAGCATCGCTGCCAATGGGTTCGCGACCTGGATGGCGTGGCGTACTACAACGACTCCAAGGCCACCAACGTGGGCGCCGCCCTGGCGGCCATCGAAGGCCTTGGCGCCGACATCGAAGGCAAGATCGTGCTGATCGCCGGTGGTGACGGCAAGGGCGCCGACTTCAAGGATCTGCGCGGCCCGGTGGCGGCTAATTGCCGCGCGGTGATCCTGATGGGGCGCGACTCCGATCAGATCGGCGAAGCCATCGGTGACGCCGTGCCGCTGATTCGTGTCGGCTCGCTGCAGGAAGCCGTGGAGCAATGCCGCGTCACTGCCCAGCCCGGTGATGTGGTGCTGCTGTCGCCGGCCTGCGCCAGTTTCGACATGTTCAAGAACTACGAAGACCGTGGCCACCAGTTCGTCCGCGTTGTGGAGGAACTGGCATGAACCTGAGAAACATCATCAAGCCCTATCCATCGCCGATCATCACCGGTCGGGGCATCGACCTCGATTTCCCGATGCTCGCCGGTTGCCTGACCCTGCTCGGCCTGGGCCTGGTCATGATTGCCTCTGCCTCCACTGAAGTGGCGGCGGCGCAGTCGGGCAGCGCCCTGTACTACATGATTCGCCACCTGATCTACATCCTGCTGGGCCTGGGTGCCTGCATCGTCACCATGATGATCCCGATCGCCACCTGGCAGCGCCTGGGCTGGTTGATGCTGATCGGTGCCTTCGGCCTGCTGGTGATGGTGATCATTCCAGGGATCGGCCGGGAAGTGAACGGTTCGATGCGCTGGATCGGCTTCAGCTTTTTCAACGTCCAGCCTTCCGAGATCGCCAAGGTGTTCGTGGTGATCTACCTCGCCGGTTACCTGGTGCGGCGCCAGAAAGAAGTGCGCGAGAGCTGGATGGGCTTCTTCAAGCCGTTCATCGTGCTGCTGCCCATGGCTGGCCTGCTGCTGATGGAGCCGGACTTCGGCGCCACTGTCGTAATGATGGGCGCCGCTGCGGCCATGCTGTTCCTGGGAGGGGTCGGGCTGTTCCGGTTTTCCCTGATGGTGGTGCTGGCGGTTGCCGCGGTGGTGCTGCTGATCCAGATGCAACCCTATCGTATGGCACGTCTGACCAACTTCGCCGACCCCTGGGCCGACCAGTTCGGTGCCGGCTACCAGCTGTCCCAGGCGTTGATCGCCTTTGGTCGCGGCGAGTGGCTGGGCGTCGGCCTGGGCAACAGCGTGCAGAAACAGTTCTACCTGCCGGAGGCTCACACAGACTTCGTGTTCTCGGTACTGGCTGAAGAGCTGGGCGCCGTCGGTTCGCTGTGCACGGTAGCGCTGTTCGTCTTTGTCTGTATCCGCGGCATGTACATCGGCCTGTGGGCGGAAAAGGCCAAGCAGTTCTTTGCCGCCTATGTCGCCTACGGATTGTCGTTCCTGTGGATTGGCCAATTCCTGATCAACATCGGGGTGAACGTGGGCCTGTTGCCGACCAAGGGCCTGACCTTGCCTTTCCTCAGTTATGGCGGCAGCTCGCTGGTGATCTGCTGCGCCTGTCTGGGGTTGTTGCTGCGTATCGAATGGGAGAGCAGGACCCACCTGGGCAGTGAAGAGATGGAGTTCAGTGAAAGTGACTTTGCCGAGGAGCCGAGCCATGGGCGCTAATGTCCTGATCATGGCCGGCGGCACCGGAGGCCACGTGTTCCCGGCACTGGCCTGCGCCCGCGAGTTCCAGGCCCGTGGCTACACCGTGCACTGGCTGGGCACCCCGCGCGGCATCGAAAACGATCTGGTGCCTGCGGCCGGGCTGCCGTTGCACCTGATCAACGTCAGCGGTTTGCGGGGCAAGGGCAAGCTGTCCCTGCTCAAGGCGCCGTTCGTGTTGATCAAGGCCGTGCTCCAGGCGTGGCGGGTCATTCGCCAGTTGAAGCCGGTCTGTGTCCTGGGTTTTGGCGGTTATGTGACCGGCCCTGGTGGAGTTGCCGCGAAGTTGTCCGGGGTGCCGGTCATCGTTCACGAACAGAACGCCGTGGCCGGTACCGCCAATCGGCTGCTGGTGCCGTTGGCTGCCCGAGTCTGCGAAGCTTTCCCGGACACCTTCGGTGCCTCGCAAAGCCGGCGCACCACGGGCAACCCGGTACGCACCGAACTGTTCCTCGAAACACCGCGCGAGGCCCTGGCCGGACGCAAGGCGCGTTTGCTGATCCTGGGCGGAAGCCTGGGCGCAGAGCCGTTGAACAAGCTGTTGCCGGAAGCCTTGGCACAGGTCGCCCCCGAGCTGCGCCCGGAGGTGTTCCACCAGGCCGGCAAAAACCACGATGAAGTCACTGCAGAGCGCTATCGCGCCGCCGGCGTCGAGGCGCAGGTGCAGCCCTTTATCAAAGACATGGCCCAAGCCTATGGCTGGGCCGACCTGGTGGTCTGTCGCGCAGGCGCGTTGACCGTCAGCGAACTGGCTGCCGCCGGTCTGCCCTCGATGCTGGTGCCTTTGCCCCACGCGATCGACGACCACCAGACCCGCAATGCCGAATATTTGGCTCGTGAAGGTGCTGCCTTCCTGATGCCGCAAAGAACGACTGGTGCTGCGGACCTTGCCGCTCGCCTGACAGAGGTTTTGATGCAACCAGAACGACTCGACAACATGGCCCAGGCCGCCCGCCGCCTGGCCAAGCCCGGCGCCACCCACGACGTAGTGAATATCTGCCTGGAGGTGGCCCATGGTTGAGAATCAGAAAGCCATGCCGCAGCCGGAAATGCGCCGCATCCGCCGCATCCACTTCGTCGGTATCGGCGGTGTGGGCATGTGCGGGATTGCTGAAGTGCTGCTGAACCTGGGCTACCAGGTTTCCGGTTCCGACCTCAAGGCATCGCCGGTTACCGAGCGCCTGGAGTCCTTTGGCGCACAGATTTTCATCGGCCACCGCGCCGAGAACGCTGCCAATGCCGATGTGCTGGTGGTTTCCAGCGCCGTGAACACCTCCAACCCGGAAGTTGCCACCGCTCTGGAACGGCGTATTCCTGTGGTGCCGCGGGCGGAAATGCTCGCCGAACTGATGCGCTACCGTCACGGCGTAGCTGTGGCCGGCACCCACGGCAAGACCACCACCACCAGCCTGCTGGCCTCGGTATTCGCCGCTGGCGGCCTGGACCCGACGTTCGTCATCGGCGGGCGGCTGAATGCAGCGGGCACCAATGCACAACTGGGCACCAGCCGTTACCTGATTGCCGAAGCCGACGAAAGCGATGCCAGCTTCCTGCACCTGCAACCGCTGGTGGCTGTGGTCACCAACATCGACGCCGACCATATGGCGACCTACGACGGTGACTTCAACAAACTGAAGAAAACCTTTGTCGACTTCCTGCACAACCTGCCGTTCTACGGGCTGGCAGTGATGTGCCTGGACGATCCGGTGGTGCGCGAGATCCTGCCGCAGGTCAAGCGTCCGACCGTGACCTACGGCTTCAGCGAAGAAGCCGACGTGCGCGCCATCAATGTACGCCAGCAAGGCATGCAGACCTTCTTCACCGTACTGCGTCGCGACCGCGAGCCGCTGGACGTGTCGGTGAACATGCCGGGCAACCACAACGTGCTGAACTCCCTGGCGACCATCTGCATCGCCACCGACGAAGGCATCAGCGATGAAGCCATTGTCCAGGGCCTGTCGGGCTTCCAGGGTGTGGGCCGACGCTTCCAGGTCTATGGCGAACTGCCAGTGGAAGGGGGCAACGTGATGCTGGTGGACGACTACGGTCACCACCCGACCGAAGTCGCTGCGGTGATCAAGGCCGTGCGCGGTGGCTGGCCGGAACGCCGCCTGGTGATGGTCTACCAGCCGCACCGTTTCAGCCGTACCCGCGACCTGTACGACGACTTCGTGCAGGTACTGGCCGATGCCAACGTATTGCTGCTGATGGAGGTCTACCCGGCCGGCGAAGAGCCGATCCCGGGCGCCGACAGCCGTCAGTTGTGCCACAGCATCCGTCAGCGTGGCCAACTGGACCCGATCTACATCGAGCGTGGGGTCGACCTGGCACCGCTGGTCAAGCCGTTGTTGCGCGCCGGTGACATCCTGCTGTGTCAGGGTGCCGGTGACATCGGTGGCCTGGCGCCAAAACTGCTCGGCAGCCCGCTGTTCGCCGGTGCTGTAGCCGCTGGCAAGGGGGCGAAATGACCGCTGCCTACGCCAACCTGTTCTCTACCGTGAAACCGAGCGATTTCGGTCGCGTCGCCGTTCTTTACGGTGGCAAGAGCGCCGAGCGCGAAGTGTCGCTCAAGTCCGGCAAGGCCGTGCTTGAAGCGCTGCAGAGCGGCGGTGTGAACGCCTTCGGCATCGACGTCGGCGATGATCTGCTGCAACGTCTCTTGAGCGAGAAGATCGATCGTGCCTTCATCATTCTCCACGGTCGTGGCGGTGAAGACGGCAGCATGCAAGGGCTGCTGGAGTGCCTGGGGATTCCTTACACCGGCAGCGGCATCCTCGCTTCGGCCCTGGCCATGGACAAACTGCGTACCAAGCAGGTCTGGCACAGCCTGGGCATTCCGACGCCGCGCCACGCCGTATTGAGCTCCGAGGCCGATTGTATTTCCGCGGTGGCGGAACTGGGCCTGCCTTTGATCGTCAAACCGGCTCATGAAGGCTCCAGTATCGGTATGGCCAAGGTGACTTCCGCGTCCGAATTGATCGACGCATGGAAGGCGGCCAGTACCTACGATTCGCAAGTGTTGGTCGAGCAATGGATCCAGGGTCCGGAGTTCACCATCGCGACCCTGCGTGACCAGGTGCTGCCACCCATCGCCCTGGGCACTCCCCACACATTTTACGACTACGACGCCAAGTACCTGGCTTCCGATACCCAGTACCGGATCCCGTGCGGGCTCGACAGCTCCAAGGAACAGGAACTCATGGAACTCACGGCGAAAGCCTGTGAGGCGCTCGGTATCGCCGGTTGGGCACGTGCCGACGTGATGCAGGACGCCCAGGGGCAGTTCTGGTTCCTGGAAGTGAATACCGCTCCGGGCATGACCGATCACAGTCTGGTTCCGATGGCGGCCCGCGCGGCCGGCCTGGATTTCCAGCAACTGGTATTGGCCATCCTGGCAGCCAGTCTTGAGGCGAGAGGTTAAGTCCATGCAAGGCGCGTCGCTTCGTCATCAGCAACCCGCACCCGGCCGCAAGCCGGTGCCGCGGGGTGCCAGCCGAATGGTGGCCAAAGAGCCGATGTCGGCGCGCCTGCCGAAAGCCAACTTCGGCTTTCTGAAAAGCCTGTTCTGGCCGGTGCTGCTGGTGGCTCTGGGGTTTGGCACCTATGAAGGGGCCCAGCGCCTGCTGCCGTACGCCGACCGCCCGATCACCAAGATCGCGGTGCAGGGGGACTTGAGCTACATCAGCCAGCAGGCGGTGCAGCAGCGGATCGCGCCTTATGTCGCGGCGAGCTTCTTCACCATCGACCTGGCGAGCATGCGCACCGAGCTGGAGCAGATGCCCTGGATCGCCCACGCCGAGGTACGTCGGGTGTGGCCGGACCAAGTGGTGATTCGCCTGGAAGAACAACTGCCGGTGGCCCGCTGGGGCGACGAGGCGCTGTTGAACAACCAGGGCCAGGCCTTCACCCCGCGTGAACTGGCGAACTATGAGCACTTGCCGCAGTTGTTCGGGCCGCAGCGGGCCCAGCAGCAAGTGATGCAGCAGTATCAGGTGTTGAGCCAGATGCTGCGGCCGCTGGGCTTTTCGATCGCCCGTCTGGAGCTGCGCGAGCGCGGCAGCTGGTTCCTGACCACCGGCGCCGGCAGTGCCGGCCCGGGTATCGAACTGCTCCTGGGCCGCGATCACCTGGTGGAGAAGATGCGCCGCTTCATTGCCATTTATGAAAAAACGCTGAAAGAACAGATCACGAACATCGCGCGCATCGATCTGCGCTACGCCAACGGCCTGGCCGTCGGCTGGCGCGATCCGGCGGCACCCACGACGGCGCAACCTGCCGTCGCGAAGAATTAAGAAGAGGCAGGACCATGGCAAATGTGCAAAGCGGCAAAATGATCGTCGGCCTGGATATCGGTACCTCCAAGGTTGTGGCGCTGGTGGGCGAAGTCGCGGCCGATGGCTCGCTGGAAATCGTCGGCATCGGCACCCATCCTTCCCGCGGCCTGAAGAAGGGCGTGGTGGTGAATATCGAATCCACCGTGCAGTCGATCCAGCGTGCGGTGGAAGAGGCGCAACTGATGGCGGGCTGCCGTATCCACTCGGCGTTCGTCGGTGTGGCGGGCAATCACATCCGCAGCCTGAACTCCCACGGCATCGTGGCGATTCGCGACCGTGAAGTCAGCTCGGCGGACCTGGAGCGGGTCCTCGACGCTGCCCAGGCCGTGGCGATCCCGGCTGACCAGCGGGTTCTGCACACCCTGCCGCAGGATTACGTGATCGACAACCAGGAAGGCGTGCGTGAACCCCTGGGCATGTCCGGCGTACGCCTGGAAGCCAAGGTGCACGTGGTCACCTGTGCAGTGAATGCCGCGCAGAATATCGAAAAATGCGTGCGCCGTTGCGGCCTGGAAATCGACGACATCATCCTCGAGCAGCTGGCTTCGGCCTACTCGGTGCTCACCGACGACGAGAAAGAGCTGGGCGTGTGCCTGGTGGATATCGGCGGCGGCACCACCGACATGGCGATCTTCACCGAAGGCGCGATCCGCCACACCGCGGTGATTCCGATTGCCGGCGACCAGGTGACCAACGACATCGCCATGGCCCTGCGTACCCCGACCCAGTACGCCGAGGAAATCAAGATCCGTTACGCCTGCGCCCTGGCCAAGCTGGCCGGTGCCGGCGAAACCATCAAGGTGCCAAGCGTTGGCGACCGCCCACCGCGCGAACTCTCGCGCCAGGCCCTGGCCGAGGTGGTCGAACCGCGTTACGACGAACTGTTCACCCTGATCCAGGCCGAACTGCGCCGCAGTGGCTACGAAGACCTGATCCCGGCGGGCATCGTGCTCACTGGCGGCACTTCGAAGATGGAAGGCGCGGTGGAACTGGCCGAGGAAATTTTCCACATGCCGGTTCGCCTGGGCGTGCCCCACAGTGTCAAGGGCCTGTCCGACGTGGTGCGCAACCCGATCTATTCCACCGGTGTCGGCTTGCTGCTGTACGGGCTGCAGAAACAGTCCGACGGCATCTCGTTCTCTGGCATCGGCAGCCGCGACAGCTACAGCAGCGACGAGCCCAAGGCGGCACTGCTCGATCGCATCAAGAGCTGGGTGCAGGGCAACTTCTAAAGATTTACCGCAACACCGTTTCAAAGCAGTAGGCAGTAGGCGAAAAACTAGAGAAATGAAAGGAGAGGGAAAATGTTCGAACTCGTAGACAACATCCCGCAAAGTCCGGTAATCAAGGTTATCGGTGTTGGCGGTGGCGGCGGCAACGCGGTCAATCACATGGTCAAGAGCAACATCGAAGGCGTCGAGTTCATCTGCGCCAACACTGATGCTCAAGCGCTGAAAAACATCGGCGCGCGGACCATCCTGCAACTGGGTACCGGCGTGACCAAGGGCCTGGGTGCGGGTGCCAATCCGGAAGTCGGCCGTCAAGCCGCCCTGGAAGACCGCGAGCGTATCGCTGAAGTACTGGCGGGCACCAACATGGTGTTCATCACCACCGGCATGGGCGGCGGTACCGGTACCGGTGCGGCGCCGATCATTGCTGAAGTGGCCAAGGAAATGGGCATCCTCACCGTTGCGGTGGTGACCCGTCCGTTCCCGTTCGAAGGCCGCAAGCGCATGCAGATCGCCGATGAGGGCATCCGCGCGCTGAGCGAAAGCGTCGACTCGTTGATCACCATCCCCAACGAGAAACTGCTGACCATCCTCGGTAAGGACGCCAGCCTGCTGTCGGCTTTCGCCAAGGCGGACGACGTGTTGGCCGGTGCCGTTCGCGGTATTTCCGACATCATCAAGCGTCCGGGCATGATCAACGTCGACTTCGCCGACGTACGTACCGTGATGAGCGAAATGGGCATGGCGATGATGGGCACTGGCTGCGCCAGCGGTCCGAACCGTGCACGTGAAGCCACTGAAGCGGCGATCCGCAACCCGCTGCTGGAAGACGTGAACCTGGAAGGCGCACGCGGCATCCTGGTGAACATCACCGCCGGTCCTGACTTGTCCCTGGGCGAGTACTCCGACGTGGGTAGCATCATCGAGGCCTTCGCTTCCGAACACGCCATGGTCAAGGTCGGTACCGTTATCGATCCGGACATGCGTGACGAGCTGCATGTAACCGTAGTGGCCACCGGCCTGGGCGCAAAAATCGAGAAGCCTGTGAAGGTCATCGACAATACCGTCCAGACTTCCATGTCCGCCCAGTCGCAAGCGCCAGCCCCTGCTCGCCAGGAACTGCCGTCGGTGAACTACCGTGACCTGGACCGTCCGACCGTCATGCGCAATCAGGCGCAGTCGAACGCGGCGACCGCGGCGAAGCTGAATCCGCAAGATGATCTGGACTACCTGGACATCCCGGCATTCCTGCGTCGTCAGGCCGATTGATGGAATGCATCAGGGGTATTAGGGTGATTGGTGTTCAGCAAAGGCATGGTCTGCTATTATCGCCAGCCTTTGTTGATACCAGTTCGCAATTTGCGCTGAAGCGGCCCAAGCCATGATTAAACAACGCACCCTGAAGAATATTATCCGTGCCACAGGTGTAGGCCTGCATTCCGGGGAGAAGGTATACCTGACCCTCAAGCCTGCGCCTGTCGACACCGGCATTGTGTTTTGTCGTGCCGACCTGGACCCTGTGGTGCAGATTCCTGCTCGCGCGGAAAATGTTGGCGAAACCACGATGTCGACCACTCTGGTCAACGGTGACGTCAAAGTGGACACGGTGGAGCACTTGCTCTCGGCCATGGCTGGCCTGGGCATCGATAACGCCTACGTCGAGCTCTCCGCGTCTGAAGTCCCGATCATGGATGGCAGTGCCGGACCCTTCGTATTCCTGATTCAATCTGCTGGCCTCGAAGAACAGGACGCAGCTAAAAAGTTCATCCGCATCCTTCGTGAAGTGACCGTGGAAGACGGCGACAAGCGCGCCACTTTCGTGCCTTTCGATGGTTTTAAAGTGAGCTTCGAGATCGATTTCGATCACCCGGTTTTCCGTGACCGCACCCAGAGTGCAAGCGTGGACTTCTCCAGTACTTCGTTTGTAAAAGAAGTCAGCCGCGCCCGTACCTTTGGTTTCATGAGTGATATCGAGTACCTGCGCAAGCACAACCTCGCACTCGGCGGCAGCGTGGAAAACGCAATTGTGGTCGATTCGGATGGCGTACTGAATGAAGACGGTCTTCGCTACGAAGACGAATTCGTCAAGCACAAGATCCTGGATGCAATTGGCGACCTCTACCTGCTGGGCAACAGCCTGATAGGTGAGTTCAAAGGCTTCAAGTCGGGCCATGCACTGAACAACCAGCTACTGCGCAAGTTGATTGAGCAGAAAGATGCCTGGGAAGTCGTGACCTTCGAAGATGCCAGCACTGCACCGATCTCTTACATGCGTCCGGTTGCGGCCGTGTAAGTCACTCTCTCTTTCCTTTTGTTTTTGAAGGCCATCCCCCCGGATGGCCTTTTTTTATGCCTGCGGTTTCAAGCGCCGCGCTTGGAGCCGCCCTGGGACATGTTGGAAACCACCCGGTTGCGCCCGCTGTACTTGGCCTGATACAGCGCCTTGTCGGCGTCGCTCACCCATTGTTCAAGACCGATATCGGCGTTACCCGACCAGGTGTTGATGCCAATGCTCACGGTCAGCGGCGCGGCGTGTTCGCTGATGGCCGGCAAGGCGGCGATACTGGTGCGGATCTTCTCGGCGAGTACGGCGGCGCCGGCACTGTCGGTACCTGGCAGGATGACCGCAAACTCCTCGCCGCCATAGCGCGCCGCCAGGTCCGATGGGCGCCCGACGCAGGCGCCAATGCTCTGTGCCACCGCACGCAAGGCCTGGTCCCCCAGCGGATGGCCGAAGCGGTCGTTGAAGGATTTGAAGTGATCGACATCGACCATCAATAGCGACAACGGCAGGTTGGCGCGCCGAGCCCGCGACCATTCGTTGCCCAGCACCTGGTCCAGGGTCCGGCGATTGGCCAGGCCGGTGAGGGCATCGACGGCTGCCAGGCGCGCCAGTTCCTGCTCGGCGCTCTGCCGGCGCCGCAGTTCGCGGCACAACTGCCAGGTCAGCCAGAACAGGGCGATGCAGAGGGCGCCAGTGGCGCCGCTGATCAGCACCGCGGTGCGTTGCCAGGCTCCGAAGACCTCGTCGATGGACAGCGCGACAATCACGATCAGGGGCAGATCGCCGACCTGGGAAAAGGTGTACAGCCGCTGCTTCTGATCAACGCTGGAGACGCTGCTGAAGCTGCCGTTGCCTTCACGCAGAATGCGGACGAAGTTGGGGCGGCTGCTGAAGTTCTTGCCTATCAGGTCGTCTGCCAGCGGCGGTTGCTGGGCCAGCAGAACGCCGTCGCGGCTCACCAGGTTGATCGTACCGTTGCGACCGATATCCAGATTTCTGAACAGCTCGTTGAAGTAGCTCAGGCGCATGGCCGCTTCGGCCACCCCGATGAACTGGCCATGCTCGTCGCTGAGCCGGCGGCTGAAGCTGATCCGCCAGTCGTGATCGGCGGTGCGCGCGCGGAACGGCGGGCTGATCATCATCCTCGGGTCCGGATTGTCGATGTGCGATCGAAAGTACTCGCGATCGGCGTAGTTGCCCGTGCGCGGCACGACCGAGGCCGAGTCGGCCAGCACGTCGCCGTGCCTGTCCAGCAGCAGGATGTCGCCCTTGTAGGGCGCTGCGGTGGCCCGGTCGAACAGCGCCAGGTGACGTATGGACGCCGAAACATCCTTCAGATCGTCACGTTGCGCGGCACTGATCAGTCCCTTGAGAGACAGGTCGTAGAGCTCGACGTTGCGCAATACATCGGCGTCGATCAGTTGCACGATGTTGTTGGCGGCACGTGTGGCAGCCTGTTCGGCAGCGGCGTGTTCGCGGATCAACAGGTAGGTGACGATGCCGAGAATGGCTACAACGATCAGCGAGCTGGAGAGGATCAGCAGGCGCTCGGTATTTGACGCGATCTTCCCTGTGCGGGGTGTCGCACTACTCACGTTCATGATTTTGATTTCTGCTGCGTCGACAGTTTTGAGTCTAGTGTGGACGTGGGCTACAGAAATCGGTCACGCCTGCGCGCTTGTATAAATCTCCGATAAAAAAAAGACCAGCAAAACATGCTGGTCTTTTTGTTTGGGCGGCTTAGAAGACGTTGATCGGGTAGTCGACGATCACCCGGTATTCGTCGGTGTCGTTGTCCAGCGCGCCGTAGCCGTTGCCGCCACGGTTGGTGGCCCACTGCAGGCGTACGGCGAGGTCCTTGGCGCTGCCACCCTGCACCACGTACTTGAGGTCCAGGTCGCGCTCCCAGTGCTTGGCGTTCTTGCCGTCGGCGCTGTACCAGCTGGCATAGCCGCGGCTGGCCGGATCGACCTTGGTCAGGTCCAGCTCGCCGCGCGAGTAGGACAGCGCCGAAGTCAGGCCCGGCAGGCCGAGACCGGCAAAGTCATAGGCGTACTTGAGCTTCCACGAACGCTCGTTGGGGCCGTTGAAGTCCGAATACTGCTGGGAGTTGTCCAGGTAGATGCTGTCGCCCTGGGCGATGTAGTCGAACGGTGTGTTGCCGTTGACCCGCTGATAGGCCGCGGTGACGCTGTGGTTACCCACGCCGACGGTGAAGTGCAGGCTGTAGGTGTTGTTGTCGATGTTGCCCAGCAGCGCCTGGCCGGTGTCCTGAGTGTGATAGAAGTGCAGGCCCGGGTTGAGGCTGACCAGTTCGTTGACCGCGTAGGTGTAGTCCAGGTCGTAGTAGTACTGGTTCCAGATGTCCTTGAGTTCGGACGCGTAGAGGCTGCTGGTCAGCCCTGGCACGCCGCTCCAGGCCACGCCGGCCCAGTTCAGGTGCAGGCTCTCGTCGCTCTCGCGCAGGCTGCCGTAGGAAGTACCGATGCGTTTGTGTCCACTCTGGTTGTACGGCTTGGTGAAGCTGGCCTGGCCGCCCTCGATCAACCAGCCGTCGAAGCTGTGGTTGGTCAGGCTCACGCCGCGGAAGGTCTGGGGCAGCATGCGGCTCATGCCACCGGCGATCACCGGGTTGTTGAGGAACAGGTCGCCAGCCTTGAGCTCGGTATCGAAGGCCCGCATTTTCAAGGTGGCGCCGGCGGTGGAGAACGAGCCGGGTGCCTTGTGCCGGCCATCGTCGCTGATAGGCAGGATGCTCGACTTGGTGGTGCCGCCACCACCGTCCAGCTTGAGGCCGAGCATGGCGTTGGCATCAAGGCCGAAACCCACGGTGCCCTGGGTGTAGCCCGACTCGAAGACGCCGAGAAAACCCTGGCCCCATTCGATGTTGTCTTTGTTCTGCTGCAGGCGGTTGCGGTTCATGTAGTAGTTGCGGGCGTTGAGCTTGAGGCTCGAACCCTCGACAAAACCCTCGGCCTTGGTTTCTTCGGCGGCTTGCCCGAGTGTCGGGATCGTTGCGGCGATTGCAATGAACAGGGGGCTGATCTTCAGTGAGGTCTTGAACAACGTTTAGCTCCTTTGGTGAACGACAATGGCTTCTTATTGTGAATTCGGGTGTTTCTTGTTCTGGGTATGACGAGTGTGCCGAGGGTTTCTATACGGCAAAAAAAAGCCGCTGAACTCAGCGGCTTTAAGACAACTTACTCCCGGGTTGAAAGCAGAGAAGTTGTCGAGGGAAACAAGTCGGAAGCGTGGATCAACTGTCTTTCTGAGTGTCGCTCTTGCTTTGCTCGGCAGTGATCTTCTGGGCTTGCTGAGTGTTTTGCTGCTGGGCTGCCTGGGCGATCTGGGCTTGTTCGAAAGCGGCGGCGCGTGCGGCATTTCTTGCCACGAATCCCTGGGATTCTTCGGCCATGGCCATTGGTGCCACGAACAGGGAAGACAAAACAAACGCGCTGGCGATACCCATACTGTTGGACATTTCTGAAGACCTTCTTGCAGAGCAAGTTCAATTCGGTGCGACAAAAATATAACCACGTGGCTGTTGGAAAAAGAGCCGAACAGGATAAGGACTGTTACAAAAAAAACAATAGTAGGAGCTGGCTTGTAGGAGCTGGCTTGCCAGCGAACGCGTCCTATTGCCTTGCGCCGGATGTGTTGACGCCTTCGCCGGCAAGCCGGCTCCTACAGAATCCGAGAATCCCGAGTCAGAGAGGCAGGTACAGGCCGAAGGTATTGATGCCCCGGTCGCTGCGCACGAACACATCGCCGCCATGCATCAGGGCGATGGCCTTGACGATGGCCAGCCCCAGGCCGTGATTGGCACCGCTGTTGCTGCGCGAGGCATCCACCCGGTAGAAACGCTCGAACAGCCGTGGCAGGTGTTCACTGGCAATGTCCTGCCCCGGGTTGCTGACGGCGATCGCCACCTGGTGTTCCTGGACCTCGATCCGCACCTGGATCACTTCCCCGGCTGCGGTGTGCTGCACCGCGTTGCTCAGCAGGTTGATCAGGGCCCGGCGCAGGTGGGCAACCTCGATCCGCACCTGGGCATCGCCCTGAACCTCGACCCTGACCTGGGCGTCTTCGAGGATGAAGTCCAGGTAGTCCAGGGTCGTTGCCACTTCCGCCGCCAGGGAACTGGTGGTGAGCTTGGTGGCCTTGCTGCCCTGGTCGGCACTGGCCAGGAACAGCATGTCGTTGATGATCGAACGCAGCCGCTCCAGCTCTTCGAGGTTCGATTGCAGTACCTCGAAGTAATGCTCCGCCGAGCGCCCCCGGGTCAGGGCGACCTGGGTCTGGCCGATCAGGTTGGTCAGGGGCGAGCGCAGTTCGTGAGCCACATCGGCGTTGAACGACTCCAGGCGCGAGTAGGCGTGTTCGACCCGTTCCAACGTGGAGTTGAAGGAATTGACGAACTGCTTCAGTTCCGGCGGCAGTGGCGACAATTGCAGGCGCCCGGACAGTCGTGGCGGTGCCAGGCGCTGGGCTTCCTGGGAGAGCTTGATCAGCGGCTTGAGGCCGATCCGCGCCACCCAGTAGCCCAGGGCCGAGGCCAGCAGCACGCCGACAATGGCCAGGCCGATCAGGGCCATCAGCAACTGATGCTGGGTCTGGTGGAAGGTGTCGGTGTCGATGGCGATCAGAAAGCGCAGGGTCGGGCGCTGTTCCTTGGCCGGCAACTGGCTGACCAGGACTTTCAGCGGATAGGGGTGATCGCTCAGGTTCAGGTCACGCATGCCCAGGGGGCCTTGGGCGAATTCGCGGATCTGCGCGTCGGGGCTGCCGTATTCATAGCCGGGGTCGCCGCTGATGGCCCAGAAGCGGATGCGCTTGTCTTCCTCGCTCAGCAGCTTGAGCTTGGCGTTGATCTTGGCCCAGTGCTCGGGGTTGCCGTAGCGGGTCAGGGCCGACTCCAGCACGCTGTAGCGCGCATCCAGTTCGGCTTCCGGGAGCAGCCCCAGGCCCTTGTCCACCTGCTGGTAGAGGGC
The DNA here is from genome assembly GCF_058797595.1 of Pseudomonas sp. GW823-FHT02C05. Taxonomy (NCBI): domain Bacteria; kingdom Pseudomonadati; phylum Pseudomonadota; class Gammaproteobacteria; order Pseudomonadales; family Pseudomonadaceae; genus Pseudomonas; species Pseudomonas sp. GW823-FHT02C05. Next base: position 198,843 of record NZ_JBXAJU010000003.1, read on the forward strand.
CCCGCCAATCAGCAGGAAGATCAGCAGCGCCACCAGAGTGAACAGCCCGCTCAGGCGCAGGGCGATGGAGTTACTCGGCACCGCGGCTCTCCAGCACATAGCCCATGCCACGGATGGTGTGCAGCAGTTTCTGTTCGAAGGGGCCGTCGAGCTTGGCCCGCAGGCGCTTGATCGCCACTTCGACGACATTCGCGTCGCTGTCGAAATTGATGTCCCAGACCATTTCAGCGATGGCGGTCTTGGACAGGATCTCGCCCTGGCGCCGGGCCAGCACGCTGAGCAGGGAAAACTCCTTGGCGGTCAGGTCCAGGCGGCTGCCGGCACGGCTGGCCTTGCGGCTGATCAGGTCGATCCACAGGTCGGCGATGCTGATCTGCACCGGCTCATGCCCACCGCTGCGACGGGTCAGGGCTTGCAGGCGGGCCACCAGTTCAAGGAAGGAGAAGGGCTTGCCCAGGTAGTCGTCGGCGCCATCGCGCAGGCCCTTGATGCGGTCTTCCACGCGTTCGCGGGCGGTGAGCATGATCACCGGGGTCTGCTTGCGCGCACGCAGTGCTCGCAATACGCCAAAGCCATCCAGGCCGGGCAGCATCACATCCAGCACTATCACGGCATAGTCGCCCTCCAGAGCCATGTGCAGGCCTTCGACGCCGTCCCGGGCCAGGTCGACGGTGTAGCCTTGCTCGGTCAACCCGCGGTGCAGGTAATCGGCCGTTTTTTCTTCGTCTTCGATAATCAGAACGCGCATGACCCGCCTCAGGTAGTGGTGGCCGGCAACAGGGCCGGCTGGGGCCGGTGGAACAGCCGTTCAAGCCACAAGTATATGACCGGCGTGGTGAACAGCGTCAGGGCCTGGCTGACCAGCAGGCCGCCCACCACGGCAATCCCCAGGGGCTGGCGCAGTTCGGCGCCGGCGCCGTAGCCGAGCATCAGCGGCAGGGCACCGAGCAGGGCGGCCAGGGTGGTCATGATGATCGGCCGGAAGCGGGTGATGCAGGCCTGGTAGATCGCCTCCTCGGGAGGCAGGCCGCCGTGGCGCTGGGCTTCCAGGGCAAAGTCGATCATCAGGATGCCGTTCTTCTTGACGATGCCGATCAGCAGCACCAGGCCGATCAGCGCCATGATGGAAAAGTCCTGGCCGCACAGCCAGAGCATCAGCAAGGCGCCCAGCCCGGCCGAGGGCAGGGTGGAAATGATGGTCAAGGGATGCACGAAGCTTTCGTACAGCACCCCGAGAATGATGTACACCGCCACCAGCGCCGCCAGGATCAGGTACGGCTGGCTGGCCAGCGAGCTCTGGAAGGCCTGGGCCGCGCCCTGGAAATTGCCGCTGATGGCCGTTGGCATGCCGATCTCGCTCTTGGCCTGGTTGAGCAGGATGACCGCATCGCCCAGGGCCACGCCGGGGGCCAGGTTGAAGGACAGGTTGGCCGCCGGGAACATGCCGTCGTGGGCAATCGACAGCGGGCCGATGGTGGGCGCATTGAAGCGCGCCAGGGCAGAGAGCGGGACCATTTCTCCGGTCAGCGGCGAGCGCAGGTAGAAGTAGTTGAGGCTCTCGGCCTTGCCCCGTTGCTGGGTGTCGAGTTCAAGGATCACGTTGTACTGGTTGATCTCGGTCTGGAACTCGTTGATCTGGCGCTGGCCGAAGGCGTCGTACAGTGCCTCGTCGACATCGCTGGCGGTAAGGCCGAAACGCGCGGCAGCCGTGCGATCGATCTGGATGTGGGTGATGCTGCCGCCCAGTTGCAGGTCGTTGGAGATGTCACGGAAGGCCGGGTTGCTGCGCAGCTTTTCCGTCAGGCGCTGGGTCCAGGTGCTCAGGGTCGGGCCGTCGTTGCTTTTCAGTACGTACTGGTACTGGGCGCGGCTGGGACCAGAGCTGAGGTTGATGTCCTGGCCGGCCCGCAGGTACAGGACAATGCCGGGCACCTTCATCAGTTGCGGGCGGATGCGGTCGATGAAGGCACTGGCAGACACGTCCCGGTCGTCACGGTTCTTGAGGGAAATCCAGAAGCGGCCGTTGGCGATGGTCTGGTTGCTGCCCGAGACCCCCACGGAGTGGGAGAAGGCCTGCACTGCCGGGTCGGCGGCGACGATCTCGGCCAGCGCCTGGTGCTTTTTCACCATGTCCGGGTAGGAAATGTCCGCCGCAGCCTCGGTAGTACCGAGCACGAAGCCGGTGTCCTGCACGGGGAAGAAGCCCTTGGGGATCAGGATATAGCCGGCAATGGCCATGCTCAGGGTCAGGCCGAAGATCCCCAGCATCAGTTTCTGGTGGGCCAGGGCCTTGCGCAGGCCGCGCTCGTAGACCGCCAGCAGGCGCTCGCCGAAGCCCGGCTTGGCATGGGCCGGGTGCACCGGCGCGCGCATGAACAGGGCCGCCAGGGTGGGGGCCAGGGTCAGCGAGACCACCACCGAAATCATGATGGTGGAAGTGGCGGTCAGGGCGAACTCCTTGAACAGCCGGCCCACCACGCCGCCCATGAACAGCAGGGGAATGAACGCCGCCACCAGGGAGAAGCTGATGGAGACCACGGTGAAGCCGATCTCGCCGGCGCCCTTGATTGCCGCCTCGCGCATGCCGTCGCCGGCTTCCAGGTGGCGGTGGATGTTCTCCACCACGACGATGGCGTCATCCACCACAAAGCCCACGGCCACGACAATGGCCACCAGGGTCAGGTTGTTCAGGCTGAAGCCCAGCACGTACATCAAGGCGAAACTGGCGGTCAGGGACACGCCCAGCACCGCGGAGACGATCAGGGTCGCGGACCACTGGCGCAGGAACAGCGCCATCACCGCCACCACCAGCAGCACGGCGATCAGCAGGGTGATCTCCACTTCGTGCAATGAGGCGCGGATGGTCTGGGTCCGGTCCACCAGCACCTTGACCTGCACCGAGGCCGGGAGCATGGCCTCCAGGCCTGGCAGGGCAGCCTGGATGCGGTCCACGGTCTCGACGATATTGGCGCCGGGCTGGCGCGAGATCACCAGGTTGACCCCCGGTTGGTCGCCGGACCAGGCCTGGACGTAGGCGTCTTCCGAACCGTTGACTACCAGCGCCACATCCTGCAGGTGCACGGGGGCACCGTCCTTGTAGGAAACGATCAACTGGCCGTATTCCTCGGGATGGAACAACTGGTCGTTGGTGGACAGGGTGGAGATGCTCGACTCGCCATACAGTGCACCCTTGGCCAGGTTGAGGCTGGTCTGCTGGATCGCCAGGCGGATGTCGGCCAGGGTCAGGCCGATGGCCGCCAGTTTGTCCGCCGAAGCCTGGACCCGGATCGCCGGGCGCTGCTGGCCGGTGATGTTGATCTGGCCGACCCCGTCGATCTGGCTGATCTGTCGGGCCAGCAGGGTTTCCGCGTAGTCACTCAGCTCGGTGCCGGGCATCTGCGTCGAACTGATGCTGAGGATCAGCACCGGGCTGTCCGCCGGGTTGACCTTCTTCCAGGTGGGCAGGGTGGGCATGTCCTTGGGCAACTTGCCAGCGGCGGTGTTGATCGCCGCCTGCACTTCCTGGGCGGCGGTGTCGATGCTCTTGTTCAAGGTGAACTGCAGGGTCAGCAAGGACGAGCCCAGGGCGCTGCTGGAGGTCATCTGGGTCATGCCGGGAATGGCGCTGAATTGCACCTCCAGGGGCGTGGCCACGGAAGAGGCCATGGTGTCCGGGCTGGCACCGGGCAGGGCGGCGGACACCTGGATGGTCGGGAACTCGGCCTCTGGCAGCGGAGCCACCGGCAGGCGCGGGAAGGCAATGGCGCCCAACAGCACCAGGGCGAAGGTCAGCAGGACGGTGGCAACCGGATGGTCGACGCACCAGGCTGACACCGAGCCATGGCCCTTCATGGCTGGGGCTCCGTCGCCTGTACCACCTGGGGTGGATCGCTCAGTACCTGGACCTGGGAGCCGGGCTTGAGCCGCGACTGGCCGTCACTGACCAGCACATCGCCAGCCTGGACCCCGGAGATGATGTTCAACCCGCTGTCCTGATACACCACCTGCACCGGCACGACTTCCACCTGCTGGCCCTTGACCCGGTACACGAAGTGCTGGTCCAGGCCGCGCTGGACCACGGTCGGCGGTACGGTGAGGGCGTTCTGGTCCAGGGCGGTCTGGATTTTCACCGTCACCAGTTGCCCGGGCCACAGCTGCTGCTGGGCGTTGCTGAACTCCGCCTTGGCGCGGATGGTGCCGGTCCCGGCGTTGATCTGGTTGTCGATCAGGGTCAGGTGGCCGTTGCCCAGCAGGGCCCCGGCGCTGTTGCTGTCAGCGCCGAGGAAGGCCTTGACCGCCGCCGGGTCCTGGGCGCGGATCAGTTGCTGCAGGGTTGGCAGCATTTGCTGGGGCAGGGAAAACTCCACGGCGATCGGGTCGATCTGGGTTACCGAGAACAGGCCCTGGGTATCGCTCATGCGTAGGAAGTTGCCTTCATCAACGGTACGAATCCCCACCCGGCCGCTGACGGGAGAGCGGATCTGAGTGTAGGAAAGCTGTACCTGAGCGGCATCAATGGCAGCCTGGTTACCCTGGGCCGTGGCGTTGAGCTGATTGACCAGGGCCACTTGCTGGTCATAGGTCTGCTTCGAGATGCCGTCATCCACCGACAGTAGCTTGTAGCGCTTGAGGTTGATCTGGGCCACCTGCAACTGGGCCTGGTTCTGCGCCAGCTGGGCCCGGGCCTGATCGAGGTTGGCGCGTATCGAACGATCATCGATGGTCGCCAGCAGGTCGCCGGTCTTGACCAGTTGCCCCTCCTTGACCAGCAGCCGGGTCAGGATGCCATCCACCTGTGGGCGAATCACCACGCTGTGCAGCGACAGCACCGTGCCGATGCCGCTGGCGTAACGCGGCACATCCTGCTGGTGCACGCTGACCACCCGGACCGGAATGGCCGTGGGCGCGGCCAGCCTGGCAGTGGCGGGCTTGTTCAGGAACCACGCGACACCGGCGATGAGCACCACGAGTACCGCTGCGGTCACGACTGTTTTCTTGGCAATGGGCATGGGGTGAGAGCGCCGGGCAATGATGTCGGAAGGATGGCCATGATCTGGGCACAGTTATAGCCCGACAACCCGGTCAGCACCGTGACGGCCAGCTGTCAGCGCTGTCAGAAAACTCCCGGTGGGCCCCGATCAAAGATGGCTGGCGCGCAGGTATACTGGCGCCCACTGCGGCCTGCACCCCGGCGCGGATTTCCTTTCTCTCCTGGAGTTTCCATGACTTCCCCTGCACAACCCGCTGCGGATGACGCCCTGAACGTCGACCCGGCCGCCGACGCAACCGCTACCGACACCCCGAGCACAGCGGCGATCCCGGCGTTCAAGTTTCCCTTCAAGCCTTCCGAGTTTGCTCCTGCCAAGAATGCACAGCAGCCCTGGTACAAAAATGGTGCCAGCAACGGACACACCAAGACCCCCGGCGCAGCGCCTCCCGGCACTCGTCGCTCCATGGGCAAACGCTGATATCGCCGACATTCGCAGAAAAAATCCCGATTTGCGCTTTTTTAATCGCAATGATGGCTAATTGCTTTAAACCTGAGCTGGATCAGTATTTGTGGCATCAGTGCGCTTAGAGTCAGCAGCCCTGCCGACTCCACCCAACACATACGAGCGCGCTATCCATGAAGATCAACCTTCCGGTTACTGGGCGAAACGTGGACTTTGCCCCTGATGCGAATATCCTTTCGACCACTGATCTGACTAGCGCGATCACCTACGCCAACCCTGATTTCATCAAGATCAGTGGCTACAGCCGTGAGGAGTTGCTGGGCGCGCCGCATAACCTTTTGCGCCACCCGGACATGCCCTCCGCGGCCTTCGCCCACATGTGGCGCACCCTCAAGCGCGGCCGTTCGTGGATGGGCATGGTGAAGAACCGTTGCAAGAACGGCGATCACTATTGGGTCAGTGCCTATGTCACGCCCGTGACCCGCGATGGCCAGGCGGTGGAATACCAGTCGGTGCGCACCAAACCCAGCGTCCGTCAGATCGAGGCGGCGGAGCGGGCCTATGCCCAGCTCAACGGTGCCGGCCCCTCGTGGTGGAGCCTGTTGCCGGTGATCAGCCTGCGGTTGCGTCTCTGGGCCTCCATCAGCGCCGGCTTCATCGGCAGCTACGGCGTTTCAGTGTGGCTGCTGCCCGAATCCTGGATGGTCCAGGGGGCCGTGATGGCCATGGGGTGGTGCCTGAGCCTGACGGCGGTCGGCGTGCAAGCGCGTCCACTGGATCGATTGGCCGAGCGCGCCCGGCAGATCGGTGACAACCCCTTGAGCCAGGGCATCTATACCGGCCGTACCGACGAGTTCGGGCGCATCGAGTTCGCCCTGCAGATGCTCGAAGCCCAGGTGGGCGCGGTAGTGGGGCGCATCGGCGATGCGTCCCAGCGCCTGGAGGGGCATGCCGCGGAACTGGTGGAGCATCTGCACAGCAGCCACAACAGCACCCTGGAGCAGCAGGCGGAAACCGATCAGGTGGCGGCGGCCATTCACCAGATGGCGGCCAGCGTCGCCGAGGTCGCCACCCATGCCCAGCAGGCCTCGGTGGCGGCGGACCAGGCGGAAAGCGAAACCCGTGAGGGCCACCTGCTGGTGGGCGAAAGCCGCAGTGCGGTGCTGCGCCTGGCCAGCGAGCTGGAGCGGGCCACCGAGGTCATCCATCAACTGGAAAGCCATAGCACCGACATTTCCGGGGTGCTGGAGGTGATCCGCAGCATCGCCGAGCAGACCAACCTGCTGGCCCTGAATGCGGCAATCGAGGCGGCGCGGGCCGGGGAGCAGGGCCGGGGTTTTGCCGTGGTCGCCGATGAAGTGCGCGGGCTGGCCCAGCGTACCCAGGATTCCACCAACGAGATCCAGCGCATGATCAGCACCCTGCAAATGGGCGCGCGCAATGCGGTGGAGGCCATGCAGCACAGCAGCCAGCACCTGGAGAGCAGTGTCGACCAGGCCAAGCGCGCGGCGGTGGCCCTGGACGGCATCAGCCAGCGGGTCAACCAGATTACCGAGATGAGCTTGCAGATCGCCGCAGCGGTGGAAGAGCAGAGCGCAGTCAGCGAGGACATCAACCGCAACATCATCGGCATTCGCAATGCCTGTGAGGCGACCGTCAGTGCCGGCCAGCTCAGCCACGTCAACTCAGGCGACGTGGCCGGGCTGGCGGGGGACTTGCGGCAACTGGCCCTGGAGTTCTGGCACAAGCGCGGCTAGGGCTGTTCGCCGACCCGCCGTTGTCCGCGGCTCAGGCGGCGCGCAGGGAAATGAAGGCGTAGTCCAGAGGCGTTTCACTGACCACCTGGGCACCGGCGGCCTGGACCTGACCGGCGATATCGTCTCCGGACAGGTGAAAGCGCCAGGGCTGGCCCGGTGCTCCGGGTGGTGCAGCCTGGACCTGGTCGATGGCGTTAGCCAGGGCGCCCATGTCCGGCAGGTAAGCGGTGAAACCGTCGCCCTTGAGCGCTGTGGTGCGAATGCCCAGCAAGGCGCAAATGGCCTCCTTGGTGTGGATGTCGTCACGGTCGGCCTGGCGCGAGCGGCGGATCAGCTCGGCCAGCTCCTGATCCACCAGTTCATTCCCCAGAATCAGTTGCGGGCCCTGTTCCCAGGATTCCGGCGGGCATTCCTTGGCCTGCGGGTTGAGGGGAATGTGCGGATTGATTTCCATGGGGTAGATGCGGCACACCAGTGGCCGGCGCTGGTAGATGCGGCACAGCTGGTCTTCGTCAAGATTCCGGCAGGGGCCGACGTTGTAGGCGGCGAAGGTGATCGCCACATAGGCTTCGGTGGCGCCACTGCGGACCCGGCAGGAACGGCGTTCGGCGTGCTCGCGCTGCTGCATCGGCAGCCCCAGGCCATTGCCGAGGAAGGCTTCCACCAGAATGATCACCTGGCCGCCGTCGGCCGCCCAGTCGCGGGCTTCCAGCAGGGTCAGGGGCACGTGGTGATCGTTGCAGCATTTGCCGCAGCCGACGCAGGAAAACTGAGTGTTCATTGCACGAAGCGCCTTGTGGATCAGCAGGAGTCAGGTGGGAAAACCGTCATGGACGCTACCCGGGGCTATGCCGAAGCAAGTTATGCGCCATTCACCGGGCCTTGAGGGCCGGCCGGATCGAGTCCCACTCGCTGACCGCAGCCTGGCCGGTCTGCCTGTTGTACAGGCACAGTTCGATGCCCGATTGGCCGCGCATGTGTTTCTGCGGGTAGCGGCCTTGCAGCAACAGGGCGCTGACGCCGACCTGGTCGGGAAATTGTGCGATGGTTCCCACGGGTTTGGGGTTTTGCAGGCCGCTGGCCTGGGTACAGCTGATTCGGATGGCCTGCTCCAGGGCGGCCCAGGCATCGTCGCTGGAGGCGCTGGCCTGGCCGGTGAGGGTGGCCAGGCAGAGCAGGCACAGAGTCTTGGCGTTCATGGGGGCGGCTCCTTGGGGCGCAGGGGCTTTGGGATCGCCGGGGCTGATCCGGCCGTTCGCAGCCTTCGGCGGCAGCTACAGGATAGTGACCGGCGGATCAGTCGAGGGTTTCGTGACGCACGATGTACATGCCGACGCTTTCGTAGAGGCGCCGGGCCCCCAGGTTGCCTTCCAGTACCCGCAGATCGACGCAGCCTTCCCGGCGTTCGGCGAACAGGATGAAGGCTTGCTGCAGCAAGGCGCGCCCCAGGCCCTGGCCGCGCGCTCGGGGGTGTACCACCAGGTCCTTGATGTAGGCGCTGGTCCAGCACTGGGCGACGCCGATCACACCTTCGGCATCCCGGGCCACCAGGCACAGTTCGGGGTCGTATTCGGCATCGCTCTCGAAGGCCTGGCGCCAGCTGTCCAGCACCGGGACGTCGCCGCCACCGTCCTGGTAGCCCAGATGCATCAACTGATGCACAGCCTGCGCATGCTCGGGGCTGTAGTTGTGCACAGTGATGCCGGCAGGCCACTGCGGCGCTGCCAAAGGGGCAGTGAGATCGCGGCGCATCAACAAACAGTGGATCTGGCTCATGCCTCAGGCGCCCTGGGTGGCAATGGTCTTGGCTGCGTCGATCAGGCAGCGGGTCAGTTCTGGCGAGGAAAACTTGGTGAGCACGGCGTTGGCACCGGCCACACGGGCTTTCTCGCTGTTCATGGCGCTGTCCAGGGAGGTGTGCAGCAGCACGTAGAGATGGGCGAAGTCCGGGGTTTCCCGCAGGGTGCGGGTCAGGGCGTAGCCGTCCATCTCCGACATCTCGATGTCCGAGACAATCAGGTTGATCTCGTTGGCCGTGCCTTGCAGTTCCAGCAGGCAGTCGATGGCTTCCTTGGCGCTGCGGGCGGTGTGGCATTGCAGGCCGAGGTTGCGCAAGGTGTGTACCGATTGCTGCAGTGCCACCTGGCTGTCGTCCACCACCAGGATCCGCGCGTTGCCCAGGGCTTCGGCGTCTTCCATGCTCAGCTCGGTGGGCGCCATCTCGATCTGGGCCGGGGCGATGCCATGGATCACTTTCTCGATATCCAGTACCTGCACCAGGGTGCCGTCCACTTGGGTCACCCCAGTGATGTAGGACCGCAAGCCGCCGGAACCGAAGGGCGGTGGACGGATATCGGTGGTCAGGCAATGTACGATCTTGCTCACGGCCTGCACGTGCAGGCCCTGTTTGGAGCGGCTGACGTCAGTGACGATCAGGCAGCCGCTGTCGGGGTCGGCCAGGGGCCGCTCGCCGATGGCCCGGCTGAGGTCGATCACCGACAGCGAGTTGCCCCGCAGGGTGGCGATGCCTTTCACATGGGGGTGGGATTCGGGCAGCTTGGTCAGCGGCGGGCAGGGAATGATTTCACTGACTTTAAGCAGGTTGATTGCCATCAGCTTGCCGCTGCGCAAGGTAAACAGCAGAAGCGATAGCGAATCTGCGCGGGCTTTGTTGGAGGACATAAAAACCTTCTCTGGAGAAAATTGGCTCGTGGCACGGGCCACGGACAACCATTGATAACGGGTTATCGACGTGTTCAGGGCTGGCTTTAGCGGTGTTCCCGCTTTCCGTCGGCGGCGCGACCCTGGCCGGCAAGCCGGCTCCTGCAGAGGGGCGGGGCGCTTTGTCGGCGCTGGCGTTTACCGCAGGCCCAGGCGCTTGGCCAGGCGGCTCAGGTTGGCCCTGTCCAAGCCTAGCTCACGGGCGGCGCTGGCCCAGTTGTGCTGGTGCCGCTCCAGGCAACTGCTGATCAGTTGGCGCTGGTAGTGGTCGGTGGCCTGGCGCAGGTCGCCGGCTACGGCAGGCATGGCCTGGGTTGCAACAGCAGGCTCGACGGGGGCGCTGGTTCTTTCGCTGGCCCGGGGCAGGTCCAGATCGCCGGCATCCAGGCTGAGGATCTTCGGTCGCTCGGGGTGGTTGCCCAGCGCTTTCAGAGCGCTGCGCCCGATCAAGTGCTCCAGCTCGCGAACGTTGCCCGGCCAGTGGTAGGCCAGCAGCGCCTGTTGCGCCTCAACGCTCAGGCGCAGGCTGCCCAGGCCCATGCGCGAGCGGTTCTGTTCCAGGAAGTAGCCACTGAGCAGCAGCACATCGCGGCCGCGCTCGCGCAGTGCCGGCACCCGCAGGGGGTAGACGCTGAGACGGTGGTAGAAGTCGGCACGATAGCGGCCGTTGCGCACTTCTTCCGCCAGATCGCGGTTGGTGGCGGCGATCAGGCGCACGTCGACCCGATGCTCCTGGTCCGACCCCAGGCGTTGCAGTTGGCCGCTTTGCAGCACCCGCAGCAGTTTGGCCTGTACTGTCAGCGACAACTCGCCCACTTCATCGAGAAACAGCGTGCCGCCATTGGCCAGTTCGAATTTTCCCCGGCGATCCTGGGTGGCCCCGGTGAAGGCGCCGCGCACGTGGCCGAACAGCTCGCTCTCCACCAGGGTGTCGGGCAGGGCCGCGCAGTTGAGGCTGATGATCGGCTGCTCGGCCCGGGGCGAAGCCGCGTGGATAGCCTGGGCGACCAGTTCCTTGCCGACGCCGGTTTCTCCGGTGATCAGCACCGTCAGGTCGCTGCCGCCCACCAGCTTGATTTCCTCCAGCAAGCGTTTGTGGGCCTTGCTCTGGCCGATCATCTCGCGGTTCTGCCCACTGGCCTGGCGATAGACCTCGGCCCGCTGGTGCTCGTTTTCGGCGCGCTGGGCCAGGCGTTCGATGCGCTGGGCGGCGCTGACCGTTGCGGCGGCGAGGCTGGCGAAGGCTTGCAGGGCATCCAGCTCAATGGGTTCGAAGCGCTGCGGGTCCAGGGCATCGAGGGTCAGCAGGCCCCAGGGGCGCTCGTCGACGAACAGCGGGCAGCCCATGCAGTCATGCACTTCCAGGTGATCATCGAGCCCTTCCACCAGGCCGTCGTAGGGGTCGGGCAAGTCGCTGTCGCTGGCAAATCGGGTCGGGCCCGGGCTGCTGAGCAGGGCGGCGAAGCGCGGATGCTCGCTGACCTTGAAACGGCGGCCCAGGGTGTCGGTGCTCAAGCCGTTGACCGCCAGGGGCACCAGCCACTCGCCATCCAGGCGCAGCAGTGCGGTGGCATCGCAGGGCAGCAGGGCGCGCAGAGCTTCCAGCAGGCGGCGATAGCGCTCGCCTTCGGGCAGTTCGCGGGACAGGTCGGTGACCAGGGGAAGCAGGGCGGTGAGCAGGGATTTTGCAGTCATAATGACTCCGTGGTGTCTTAATGACTATAAAAGACAGAGTGTCTTTATGACTATATTTATTTTAACTTGTTGATATTTAACGTATTTATTTCTGGCACGAAAACTGATTAGGCATAGGAAACCTGCAAGCAGTCATAAAGTCCAGGAGTTGTCCTTATGCTAAGCGTTCAAGATCGTGCCATTATCAAAGCCACTGTGCCCCTGCTCGAAAGCGGTGGCGAAGCCCTGATTACCCACTTCTACCGGATGATGCTCTCCGAGTACCCGCAAGTGCGGCCACTGTTCAACCAGGCGCATCAGGCCAGCGGCGATCAGCCCCGGGCCTTGGCCAATGGTGTTCTGATGTATGCCCGGCACATCGACCAACTGGACCAGTTGGGGGACCTGGTGGCCAAGATCATCAACAAGCACGTCGCCTTGCAGATCCTTCCGCAACATTACCCCATCGTTGGCGGTTGCCTGCTGCGGGCCATTTCCGAAGTGCTGGGCAGCGAGATCGCCACCCAGGAAGTGATCGATGCCTGGGCCGCCGCCTATAACCAGCTGGCGGATATCCTGATCGGCGCCGAGGCGGCGATCTACGACGAGAAAGCCCAGGCGCCCGGCGGCTGGCGCGGTGCCCGTGAGTTCCGGCTGGTGCAGAAGGTGGAAGAAAGCGCGGAAATCACCTCCTTTTATTTCGAACCGCTGGACCAGGGGCCGATCCTCGCCGCTGAACCGGGGCAGTACATCGGTTTGCAGCTCTTTATAGGGGGCGAGGAAATCCGTCGTAACTACTCCCTCTCGGCACTTTCCAACCAGGGCCAGTACCGCATCAGCGTCAAGCGCGAAACCGGCGGCGTGGCCTCCAACTACCTGCATGACCAATGCCCGGTGGGCACCAGCGTCATGCTGTTCCCTCCTGCGGGGGAGTTCACCCTGGCGGCCAGCGACAAACCGCTGGTGCTGATCAGCGGCGGGGTGGGCATCACTCCAACCCTGCCGATGCTGGAGGCGGCGCTGGCCACCGAGCGTCCGGTGCATTTCATCCACTGCGCCCGCAACGGCCAGGTGCATGCCTTTCGCAACTGGGTCGATGAACTGGCCCAGCGGTATCCACAGCTCAAGCGCTTCTATTGCTACGCCGAGGATGACGGTGTCAGCCCGGCGGCGGACAAGCTGGGCATGCTGACCCGCGAGCAACTGGCCGAGTGGCTGCCGGAGCAACGCGACCTGGACGCCTACTTCCTCGGGCCCAAGGGTTTCATGGCCGCGATCAAGCGCCACCTTCAGGCCCTGGGCATTCCCGAGCAGCAGAGCCGCTATGAGTTCTTCGGTCCGGCAGCGGCCCTGGAATAACCACCCCGGCCGGCTCCCCTCGGGCGCCGGCCTTTTCTCTCTCCCCTTCGTTTCATGTCGCTCCGGCATTCGCTGATTTTCCCGAAACCGCCTTTATTCTCGGCGTATTTGGTATGGCGGTTAATCCACTCTTAACCTGCTTGTCGCTATTGTCCGCAACTGGCAAAGCGCCCGAAGCCGCGTTGCAGTGGCGCTGTACGTCCCTGCATTCAAAGGTCATGTTCAACGTGTAGACTTCCCGGCAGCCGGGTGTGCCTCTGCGAGCATTGGCCTGCACGCGATCGACGGGTTCATCGAAGACAATCTCGGTCTGCCGCCTCGGGTCTCGGGGGCAGGCTGAACACAACAGAAAAAGGAATAGGGATGAGTGACGACAGACTGGGTTTGGGACGCGAACGGCGTTTCCTGGTGCTGCTGGGGATTATCTGCCTGGCACTGATCGGCGGAGCCCTGTACATGCAGGTGGTGCTGGGTGAGGCGCCGTGCCCGCTGTGCATCCTGCAGCGTTATGCCTTGCTGCTGATTGCACTGTTTGCCTTCATCGGCGCGGCCATGAGTTCGCGACGTGGGGTCACGGTCATGGAAACCCTGGTGGTCATCTGCGCCCTCGCCGGCGCGGGCGTGGCGGGGCACCATGTGTACACCCAGTTCTACCCCTCGGTGAGCTGTGGCATCGATGTACTGCAGCCGATTGTCGACAGCCTGCCGTTGGCCAAGATCTTCCCCCTGGGCTTTCAGGTGGACGGTTTCTGCTCCACGCCGTACCCGCCGATCCTCGGTCTGTCCCTGGCCCAGTGGGCGCTGGTGGCGTTCGTGCTGACGGTGATCCTGGTGCCTCTGGGTGTGGTACGCAATCGCAAGAAAACCTACTGATTCACTCGTAAAAGCCCCGGCTCCCCATGGGAGGGCCGGGGCTTTTTTGTGCCGTTCATTCGGCACCTGAAAAGTCCGTGATTTGCGGCAAGCGCAGGTGCGGCAAAAGTGCGACATGTTGTCACAGTGCCGCGGTCGCAGAGGGGCGGTTGAGTCGCTGCAACAGACTGCATTCTGGCGCGCTGGTTCAATGAGAGCCTGTCAGTTTGTGTACGCGAGCCTGTCGGCCGAGAACCATAGCCTGCTATCGATACAAATCTTCACAGCGCCCGTTTTACAAGGGGTGAAGCCTGATGGAAGGCGGCCCTCAGGGGGGATCGAGAGTCCTGGAAGGTGGGGGGGTCAGGTCCTTTTTGGGGCTTTTTGTTGCAAATGAAAATCGCTATGATTGCGATCCTTCGCAACAATCATGAGGGATTGTTGCGCCATGGGATAAAAATTATTTCGGGATAAGACATGGTTTATAAAACGCGACATATCTACAATCGCCCGCACTGAATTTCCGACGCTGCTCAACCCTGAGCACACGAGGACGGTCGAGGGGCGGATAGAGCGCTCCATGCGACTGCGGGTGTCGGCGCCTTCCAAACTTCCGCACCAAATGGAATTGGTCTGTAACAAGGCCTTTGACCACGAGATCGAATAAGAACCACTGCTAGCCCGGGATGTGTCGTTGAGCGCTTAACGCAACGGGCAGGCCCTTATTCAATTGAAGAAAAATGCCAACCCTTGGCAGGGTGAAGTGTTGGCGATCAAAACCCAACTGCATTGCGCAAGCTGCTTTAGAGGTCGTGAGATGAGTAAAAACAGGTACCCCAGATTACTAGGCTTATTGCCGCTGCTCGGCATGTTAATGCTGGGAGGCTGCAAGTGGACCTTGCTCGATCCCAAGGGTCAGGTCGGTCTGGATGAACGAAACCTGATCATCACGGCAACCATCCTGATGCTGCTGGTGGTTGTGCCGGTCATCATCATGACCTTCGCCTTCGCCTGGAAATACCGCGCCTCCAACAAGGACGCGACCTACGCGCCGAAGTGGTCCCACTCCACCAAGATCGAGATCGCGGTGTGGCTGGTTCCGGTGCTCATCATCATTGCCCTGGGTTATGTCACCTACAAGTCGACCCACGCCCTGGACCCGTACCGTCCGCTGGATTCCGACGTCAAGCCAGTGACCATCGAAGTGGTCGCCATGGACTGGAAGTGGCTGTTCATCTATCCCGACCAAGGGATCGCCACCGTCAACAAGATCGTTTTCCCGGCCCATACCCCGGTGAACTTCCGCGTGACCTCCGACACCGTGATGAACTCGTTCTTCATCCCGGGCCTGGGCGGCCAGATCTACGCGATGGCGGGCATGACCACCAAGCTGCACCTGATTGCCAACCAGAACACCGAACTTGAAGGCATCTCCGCCAACTACAGTGGCGCGGGTTTCACCGGCATGAAGTTCAAAGCGATCGCTACCAGTCAGGAAGATTTCGACGCCTGGGTAAACGAAGTCAAGAAGGCACCTAAACAGCTGGACACCGCTGAATACGAAGCCCTTTCCAAGCCAAGCCAGAACAATCCTGTAGAGCTCTACTCCGCCTACGCGCCAAACCTGTTCCAGACCGTCATCGACAAGTATGAAGGCATGAAACCGGGCAAGCCGCTCAAGCACGAGAAGAAAGAAAAGGAAGTGGCCGCAACGGAAGGGATGGACGTGAGTTCGCATTCAGCTGCCGGGGCAGAGGAGTAAACGATGTTTGGTAAATTAAGTCTGGAAGCGATTCCGTTCCACGAGCCGATTGTCATGGTCACCGTTGCCATGATTCTGCTCGGTGGCGTGGCGCTGTTCGCGGCAATCACCTACTTCAAGAAGTGGACCTACCTGTGGACCGAGTGGCTGACGTCCGTCGACCACAAGAAAATCGGTGTGATGTACATCATCGTCGCCATGGTCATGCTGCTGCGTGGTTTTGCCGACGCCATCATGATGCGTACCCAGCTGGCCATGGCCACCGAGGGTTCGCCTGGCTACCTGCCACCTGAACACTATGACCAGATCTTCACCGCCCACGGTGTGATCATGATCATCTTCATGGCGATGCCATTCTTCACCGGCCTGATGAACCTTGTCCTGCCGCTGCAGATCGGCGCGCGTGACGTGGCCTATCCGTTCCTCAACTCCCTGAGCTTCTGGCTGCTGGTATCGGGCGTGGTGCTGATCAACCTGTCCCTGGGCGTTGGCGAATTCGCCAAGACCGGCTGGGTTGCCTATCCGCCGCTGTCGGGCCTGCAATACAGTCCGGGCGTGGGTGTGGACTACTACATCTGGGCGCTACAGCTATCAGGGCTGGGGACAACGCTGACGGGGGTCAACTTCCTGGCCACCGTGCTGAAAATGCGTACCCCGGGCATGAAGATGATGGACATGCCGATCTTCACCTGGACCTGCACCTGGGCCAACGTGCTGATCGTGGCTTCGTTCCCGATCCTCACCGCTACCCTGGCATTGCTGACGCTTGACCGTTACATGGATTTCCACATTTTCACCAATGAACTTGGTGGCAATCCAATGATGTACGTGAACCTGTTCTGGGCCTGGGGTCACCCCGAGGTGTACATCCTGATCCTGCCGGCGTTCGGTATCTTCTCCGAAGTGATCTCGACCTTCTCCGGCAAGCGCCTGTTCGGCCACCATTCGATGATCTACGCTTCCGGCGCGATCTCGGTACTGGGCTTCATGGTCTGGCTGCACCACTTCTTCACCATGGGTTCGGGGGCCAGCGTCAACGCCTTCTTCGGCCTGGCGACGATGCTGATCTCGATTCCGACGGGGGTGAAGCTGTTCAACTGGCTGTTCACCATCTACCACGGCCGTCTGCGCATCACCAGCCAGGTTCTGTGGACCCTGGGCTTCATGGTGACCTTCGCCATCGGCGGCATGACTGGCGTACTGCTGGCCATTCCGGGTGCCGACTTCGTT
The DNA here is from genome assembly GCF_058797595.1 of Pseudomonas sp. GW823-FHT02C05. NCBI lineage: Bacteria > Pseudomonadati > Pseudomonadota > Gammaproteobacteria > Pseudomonadales > Pseudomonadaceae > Pseudomonas > Pseudomonas sp. GW823-FHT02C05. Next base: position 215,651 of record NZ_JBXAJU010000003.1, read on the forward strand.
CTGCACAACAGCCTGTTCGTGATCGCTCACTTCCACAACGTGATCATCGGCGGCGCGGTATTCGGCTACATCGCCGGCTTCAGCTTCTACTTCCCGAAAGCCTTCGGCTTCAAGCTGCATGAAGGTTGGGGCAAGGCTGCGTTCTGGTTCTGGATCTCCGGCTTCTTCGTCGCGTTCATGCCGCTCTATGCACTGGGCTTCATGGGCATGACCCGTCGTCTGAACGCCACCACCAACCCTGAGTGGGTGCCGTATCTGTACGTCGCCATGGTAGGTGCGGTGATGATCGCCGTGGGTATCGCCTGCCAACTGATCCAGCTGTACGTCAGCGTGCGTGACCGCAAGCAGAACATGTGTGTATCCGGCGACCCTTGGAACGCCCACACCCTGGAATGGTCGACCTCGTCGCCACCTCCGTTCTACAACTTCGCGGTACTGCCGAAAGCCGAAGGCATCGATCCGTTCACCGAAGCCAAGGAAAACGGCACTGCCTACGCGCAGCCTGGCCGCTACCAGCCGATCCACATGCCCAACAACACCGCTACCGGTCTGGTCATGGGTGCTCTGCTGACCGTGTTCGGTTTCGCCATGATCTGGCACATCTGGTGGCTGGCCATCGCAAGCCTGGCCGGCACCGTGATCTATTTCGCGATCCACGCTGCCCGTGATGATCAAGGCTACATGGTGCCGGTCGAAACGATCGAGCGCATCGAAGCCGAACAGCACAAGCGTCTGGTATCGGAGAACAAGATCCCGGCTACCCGTGTTGAAACCTCGTTGGAACAGGCTTAATCCATGTCGAACTTAGTGACCAATGCTGGACACGCCCATGTCGATGACCATGGGCACGATGACCATCACCACGACTCGGGCGAGATGACCGTATTCGGTTTCTGGCTCTACCTGATGACCGACTGCATTCTGTTTGCGTCGATCTTCGCGGTATACGCGGTACTGGTTAACAACGTAGCGGGTGGCCCGTCGGGCCACGACATCTTCGAACTGCCATACGTACTGGGTGAAACCGCCCTGCTGCTGTTCAGTTCGATCACCTACGGCTTCGCCATGCTGGCGTTCTTCCGGGGCAACAAGAAGCAGGTACTGGGCTGGTTGGCCATGACCTTCCTGTTTGGCCTGGGCTTCATCGGCATGGAGATCAACGAGTTCCACCTGCTGATCTCCGAAGGCTATGGCCCTAGCCGTTCCGGCTTCCTGTCCGGGTTCTTCACCCTGGTCGGTACCCACGGTCTGCACGTGACCAGCGGTCTGATCTGGATGGCGATCATGATGTACCAGGTGCAGAAAAACGGCCTGACGACGACCAACAAGACCCGTCTGAGCTGCCTGAGCCTGTTCTGGCACTTCCTGGACGTGGTGTGGATCTGCGTATTCACCGTTGTTTACCTGATGGGGACTATGTAAATGGCCAACACACACTCCCACGACGAAGCCGGTCACGGCAGCGTCAAGTCCTACGCCATCGGCTTCATCCTGTCGGTCATCCTGACACTGATCCCGTTCGGCCTGGTGATGTACCCATCGCTGCCCAAAGACGTGACCCTGTGGATCGTCCTGGCGTTCGCAGTCATCCAGGTGCTGGTGCACCTGGTGTACTTCCTGCACCTGGACCGTTCCGAAGCACAGCGCAACAACGTGGTGGCGTTCATCTTCGCCGCGTTGGTCATTGTTCTGCTGGTTGGTCTGTCGTTGTGGATCATGTTCAGCATCCACACCGTCATGATGGCGAAGTGAGGTAAACCCGATGTCGCTCAAGCACTTTATCCAAATCACCAAACCGGGGATCATTTTCGGTAACGTGCTTTCTGTGGCAGGCGGGTTCTTCCTGGCCTCGAAAGGGCATGTCGATCTGGCCATTTTCCTGGCCGCCATGATCGGCACCTCGCTGGTGGTAGCGTCCGGTTGCGTGTTCAACAACTGCATCGACCGTGACATCGACCTGAAGATGGAGCGCACCAAGAACCGCGTGCTGGTCCAGGGCCTGATTTCCCTGGAAGTGGCACTGGTCTACGCCTCTATCCTCGGTGTCGCCGGCGTCGCCCTGCTGTACTACGTGGCCAACCCGTTGGCCGCGTTGTTCGCGGTAATCGGCTTTGTCATCTACGTCGGCTTCTACAGCCTGTACCTCAAGCGCAAGTCGGTTCACGGCACGCTGGTGGGCAGTCTGTCCGGGGCCATGCCGCCAGTGATCGGCTATGTCGCGGTCAGCAACAGCTTCGACATGGCTGCGCTGACCCTGCTGGTGATGTTCAGCCTGTGGCAGATGCCGCATTCCTACGCTATCGCGATCTTCCGCTTCAACGATTACCTGGCCGCATCGATTCCGGTGCTGCCAGTGAAGCGTGGCATCCGCGTGGCCAAGAAGCACATCCTGCTCTACATCCTGGCATTCCTGGTGGCGACCCTGATGCTGACCTTCAGCGGTTACGCCGGCATGAGCTACCTGGCGGTAGCGGCGGCCATGGGCATGTACTGGTTGTACATGGCCTGGACCGGCTACAAGGCAGTGGATGACACCGTGTGGGCGCGCAAGCTCTTCGTGTTCTCGATCTTCACCATCACCGCGCTGAGCGTGATGATGTCGGTGGATTTCAAGGCCCCGACCGAGCTCCTGCTGACCTACGCACACTAAGCTGTCCAGGCCACAGGAAAAGCCCCGCCTTCGCAAGAAGCGCGGGGCTTTTTTCATTGCGCTGGATTGATGGTCACATCATTTAAAGTTTTTCGGCCCGAAGGCCTGGCCTGGCCGGGTAAAATGCGCCGTTCGTGGATAGAACCTGAGTGGATGCAATGGAAAACCGTATTGAACTGTACGACTCGAAGGTGCGCTATGGCGTCATCAGTCGCGGACTGCACTGGGCCATGGCCCTGGCCTTTGCCTGGATCTACAGCACCACCAGTGCGCATTACCTGCTGGCCGATTCGGCCCTGGACAAGTTCCTCTGGCCGACCCACAAGCAAGTCGGCCTGCTGTTGATGGCCCTGCTGCTGGTGCGTGTGGTCTGGAGCCTGTTGAACCGTCATCGCCGGCCGCCGAGCCTCAACCTTGCAGCAACCCTGGGGCATGGGCTGCTGTATGCCGGGATGTTTGCCATTCCGTTTCTCGGCCTGTTGCGTCAGTACGGCTCGGGTCGCGCCTTTTCCGCCTTCGGTCTGCCGGTAATGAACGGCTTCGACGGGCCGAAGATCCAGTGGATGACCGAGCTGGGCAACAATTTCCACAGCCTCCTGGGCTGGACCCTGCTGGTGCTGATCGTCGGCCATGTGGCGGCGCTGATCCTGCACTGCATCAAGGGCCAGGGGCATATTCTGCGGCGCATGGCCGGCAGTGCACGCTCGGCGTGAGCCGCGCACCCGAACACGGAAAAGCCCCGCCTTCGAGAGACGCGCGGGGTATTTTATTGAGAGCCCTTGCGTGGGCTGCCCAACTATTCAAATGACCCAACTCATGCAGGAAGCAGAATGATGAAGAAAACAGCGGTTATCGTGTTCAGCGGCGGACAGGACTCGACAACCTGTCTGATCCACGCCTTGCCGCTCTATGACGAAGTGCACTGCATTACGTTCGACTATGGTCAGCGGCACCACGCGGAAATCGAGACCGCGCAGCGGCTATCCAAGCAGCTGGGGGCGACCGTGCACAAAGTGCTGGACGCTTCGTTGCTCAACGAACTGGCGATCAGCAGCCTCACTCGGGACAACATTCCGGTGCCCACGGTGAACAGTTCAGGCGAGAGCTTGCCCAGCACCTTTGTACCCGGAAGAAATATCCTGTTCCTTACCCTGGCCTCTATCTACGCCTATCAGGTAAAAGCCGAGACCGTGATTACCGGAGTGTGCGAGACCGATTTCTCGGGTTACCCCGATTGCCGCGATGAATTTGTAAAGGCATTGAACAAGGCCCTCGAACTGGGCATGGAGTACAAGTTGCGCCTCGAGACTCCACTGATGTGGCTGAACAAGGCAGAAACCTGGGCTCTGGCGGACTACCACAATCAACTGGAGCTGGTTCGCGAGCAAACCCTGACTTGCTACAACGGCATCATGGGCAGTGGCTGCGCCAACTGCGACGCCTGCAATCTGCGGGCAAAAGGCTTGAACGCTTATCTGGAGAACAAGACGCAAGTCATGGATAGCCTGAAGAGCAAGATGGGTCTGAAGTGAGGATTTGAGCAGCTTGCTGCCCTTGGAGCCCAACACTGAACCTGCCTGGCAGATAGGTGTTGAGCTCCGGCGTCGCTCTACAAACAGCGATCGATCATTTTGCCTGGCTATCCGTTATGTATCTCTTGAACAGTGATCGTGCGCCATAGGCGGGCAATATATTGAAGAATGCAAAACAGACCTTGATTGCGATCTGAACATAAATCATGTTCAGGATGTCGTTGTTTTGCATGGATCCATAGAATGCGATGTAGCAAAACACGAAGCTGTCGATGATGACCGCAAACAAGGTGCTGAGGAATATCCGCAGAAATAGGAATCTGGAATTTGTGAGTTCCTTTATCTTGCACAGCAAATATGAGTTTATGTTTTCAGAAACAAGGAAGGAAACGGAAGACGCTACGAGTACAGACGACACCTGGATAATAACGTCGTTATAAGGTGTATCGAGTTTCCAGCCTGGCAGTCCGGGGAGAAAAGTGGACGCGTAGAGCAGGATGATGATCATGGCGTTGCTTGCAAATGCAAACAGAATGGCTCTTCTGGCGAGCCTGAGTCCGAAGTTCTCGTTCAGCAGGTCAACGATCAGGAATGTCAGAGGGTACAGAAAGGTGCCGGGGGTAATAATGATGTCGAGGGATTCAAGGTAGATCGGCTTTGTTGCAGCGATGCTGGTGAAAATATAAAAGGTAAAGAGCAGCAGGTTGAGGATGATGTAGATCATCCATGAGTTTTCATTGCGGTCGTTCAAGTCGTATGCAGTAAGTGTTCCTCCTTGTGAGTAGAACTTTTTATACAGGTTTTTAACTTCCATTTTGTTTAAGTTATCCATTATTTCGCTGTTCACTACTTCGCTCAGCTTTATTTTTATGACCTTGCCGGTGTCGATGATCATGATCACGGCCAGGTTTTTATTGTTCTCAAATCCCAGAAGCTTGTACTTGCTGTTCTCGATATCACCTTCATAGGCAGTCATTGAAGCGTTCCTCAATGATATCGCCGACAACGGATATACGATCCGGGTCGAAGACGACCTCGTTCATGATCAGCAGTTTCCTGGTCTGTTTGTCGTAAGCCAGTTTTTCCTTTTCATCGGTGATCGTCCCCTTTTGCACGATCAGCAGGCCGCCGACCTCATACATGCCCTTGATATCGTTTTCCAGGCGCACGGCTATCAAGTTGCAGGATGTACCGAAGTAGTAGGTCAATGGGAAACAAGTGGCGAGTTCGCCAATACGTTTATCCATGTTGGCCATCAACTGGCTTTCCTTGAGGATCGGAACAGCAGCCGGGTTCATGTTCCCTTGCGGGGAAATGCTGCTTTCGATGATCTCTTTCTCTTCAAAGTCGACGGTTTCTATTTCCTCATAGGAAATACCGAAGAAGTCGGAGATTTTTCGAATGGTGGACTGCTGGACGTTGCTGACCTTGCCTTCCAGGATGTTGTATATGGTTGTTCTGGTCAGGCCACTGGCGTTGCATAAAGACAGTTGTGTCTCTCCGCGACTTTTAATCAGGTATTTGATATTGCTTTTTAAATACTCTGTTCTTTCTCTTCTGTGCATCAAATGCCTCACCATTTCCTTATAGTCGTAATGCATCGAATTTTTTAGCGTTCACATCGCGCATGACATCGATTGCCTGGTGCCAATAGCGGGATCTCTGTGGCAGAAGCCTGTCAGTTGCTTTTGTGTTGTCTGGTAATTCGCTAGTGCTCCTTTAGCCAGCCTGTATCCGTCCTAGGATACTTCGCTACGGGGTCTGTGGGCGATCAAGTCGCTGAGAGGGGCCGGTTTGCACAGGGCCGCAACGGACAAGTGTTGCATGCGTCAGCCATGACAATAAAGCCCCAGGGGTTGGGCATTATCACTCTCGCCCTGAGGCTTGCACCGGCAAGGCTGCGCCGATGTCCTTCCACTTCAAAAAAGAAGCATTTAACTTTGGGGATGTTTAATTTTTTGATTAATTCTGTTACGCCTTATACAGTCTTGACCCAGGGCCCGGATCAGCCCGATTCAAACCAACGAACGTAAAACCCAGGAAGCACGCCCTCGTTCGTGGCGCGCAGCACTCAAGGAAGGGGCACAGATTTATGGCAGCCGATACCGAACCACTGAGGAACCAGGCCGACTTGCTGCGATGTGGCTTGGCGGACCTGCGAACAGAAGACGCCGAACTGGCCAGGATCCTGGACGCTGAAGTAAGCCGGCAACAACGCACGCTTTCCCTGGTTTCATCCTCCTGTGCAGCCACCCCGAGAAGCCTTGCCGCCTCGGCCTCGGCGTTGGTCAACGTGACGGCGCAGGGGGTTGCGGGCAAACGCCATCACGCCGGGTGCGAAAACGTCGATCTGGTGGAATCCCTGGCGATCCGCAGGGCACGGGAGCTGTTTGCCGCGCAATACGCCGCGGTGCAATCGCACTCGGCCTCGAACGCCAACTACCAGGTGTTGTCCGCGCTGCTTGAGCCGGGGGACACCCTGCTCGGGATGGCCCTGGATCATGGCGGCGACCTGACCCACGGCAGCTCCCTCGCTTTTACCGGTGCCCACTACAAGGCGATCCGCTACGGCACCACGGCCCAGGGCACCATCGACTACCAGGAGGTACGTCAGCTGGCGATGGCCCATCGCCCGCGCATCATCATCTGTGGGGCAACGGCTTATTCGCGGGTCGTGGACTTCCAGCGTTTTCGCGACATTGCCGATGACGCCGGGGCCATCGTCCTTGCCGACATCTCCCATATCGCCGGCCTGGTTGCCACGGGGCGTCATCCGAGCCCGATCGATGTGGCGCACGTCACCACCACTTGCACCCACAAACAGCTCGCCGGGCCACGCGGCGGCCTGATTCTTTCCGGGCGGGACGCGGACACCAAGGTGCCCGGCCTGAGGTCGAGCTTTCGTCGGGTGCTCGACCAGGCAGTTTTCCCCGGGATGCAGGGGGCGCCTGCAGTCAACATGATCGCCGCCAAGGCGGCCGCGCTGGGCTATGCCATGTCTGCACAGTTCGATGCCTACATGGGGCGGATTCGCGCCACGGCGGATGAAATGGCCTGCGCGTTCATGGCGCGGGACTACGAGGTAATGGGCGGCGGGACGGAAAACCACACGATCCTGTTGCGTTTGCCTAAGGGCATCAGCGGCTCCCTCGCCGAATCGGCATTGGAAAAGTGCGGAATCATCGTCAGCAAAAAACGCGCACCGGGGGAGACTCGATCGTCATTTGCCGCCAATGGCTTGTGTATCGGCACGGGCTCCATCGCACAGCGCTATGTGGACCCCCAGGGCTGCCGGCAGATCGTCGACCTGGTGTGCCGGATACTGGATCAGCTGCAGCCGCGAGGCGAGCAGCCATACGTTCTGGAGCCTGCGCAGCAGGAGTGCTTCCGGCTGGAGACCGAGGCGTTGTGTGCGATGTACCCCATCCTTGAGTACGGGGATCGCTGAAGAAAAAAAAGCCCCGTCTTCACGCTGGAATACGGGGCTTTTCAGGTCTGCAGAAGGCTGTGCTGGCGCTTCGCGAGCAAGCTCGCTCCTGCCGCGGCGGGTTACAGCTGTTGTTGCGCGCTGTAGCCTTCGAACGCGGTCTGCTGCTGGATCGCGGTAACGATGTTCTTGCGGGTGGCCTGCTGTTCGTTGCCATCCTTGTCGAGGAACATCTCGCTTTCCAGTTCCGCCTCGTCGCCTTCGCCGACAAAGCTGAAGCCGAGGAATTCGAAGGCTTCACGGTCGACGTTGGCCTTGGAGCGCGGGCGCATCGGCAGGGTGACGCTGACGCCGTCCTTGCTGATGGCGAACACTTCCATTTCCTTCTTCGGACGCGCCTTGCTCTTGCCGCCGCTGGGGTTGCTGATGGCCTGGTGGGTCTGGTTCAGCACCTTCAGGGCCAGGCCGTAGACCAGTTCCTGGAAGTCCGGATCGTCCTTGTAGCTGGAGAGAATCCGGCTGATGGGGAATTTCTTGCTCAGGTCTTCCAGGGCGGCCAGGTCGGCGGCCTCGGCGTCTTTGAGCTGCTTGAGCTGGCCCATGAGTTCATAGGCGGTGTCGTCGTCAAAGCGGTCGTGGGCCTGGCGAATCGCTGCGCGCAGTTCGCGAATCTGGTCACTTTCTTTCGAGGTGTGGAAGGCGTCGAGCACCATCTCGCTGATGGTCTTGGCCTGGGACACGTGTTGTGAAAGATGAATGGCGTTTTCGTATTCGGCCTTGTTGGACAGGGCGACTACGGATTCTTCGGTGTTGGAATCAGGCATTGAACATCCACTACTTGGTTTAACAGGTTTGAGGCGCGAAAGGCCCAGGGGGATTTTCGGGGGCGCCTAATCTATTGGACCCGGGCCCTATTGTCACGGACCAAGCGACCCGAGCAGCAGGAGCGTCCCTACAGACCGGTTTGCGCGGTGAAGATTCCCCGGTGCTCGAAGTGCTTGGCCGCGCGGCTTTCAAGCGTTGAGCCGCAGTTGCAGGAAGTTGCGGTACAGCTTGAATGCCCGTCCGCAGAACAGACCAACGGTAAAGCCTGCGGCGGCGCCACTGATACCGAGCATCTGCACGCTGCTGGCATGTTCGGGGTGCACGGCGGTTTGATAGCCGATCCAGTATTTCACGGCGAAGAACAGCAGCGAGATGCCGAGGATCTTCAGGGTGCCGGGAACCAGAATGGCCTCGGCGCCGGACTCCAGCAGCACTCCGGTGCTGGAGAACAGCAACATGGCCAGCAGGCTGCCGAGTATTGCGCCGCTGGCCCAGGCACCCAGCGCCAGCAATGGATGATCGCCAAGGTTCACCGACCACAATGACCACACCAGCAGGATCGCCGGTGTCAGGAGCAGCGAACGGCGGCTCTCGCGAGTGGTGGCGAGGGCGCGCAGGCCGTAGTAGCAGATCAGGGCGAAGACCGCATACACCCACATCGGGGTGCCTTGAAGGATATCGAGCATCTGTAGCGTCCTTGCTTCAGCGGAAAATGAGCGATCCATACTGCGCTTTGTATCCGCCGACGTGAAGCCTCCTCCCTCTGCGCATCTCACGGCTATCGCCTACGGCTGAAAACGTGGCGCGTGAAGCTCAGCGCACCTGCGTATCGCTGACCCCAGCCTCCAGTTCCTGGCGCAGATCGCTGCCCCGGCGGGCGATGAATACCAACTGCGCGGCATGCTCGGTGGGCTGATCGGCGGCCAGGGTGAACTGGCTGCGGTTGCCCACATGCTGCAACCAATAAGGTTGTTCATTGCCTTCAAGGCGCACCAGGCCCTTGAGGCGCAGCAGGTCGGCGGGCAGGCGCGCCAGCCAGTCCCGCAGCGCCTTGGGCTGCAGCGGTCGCGAGCTTTTCCACACCCAGCTTTCGAACAACTGGTCGTGGGCCTGGGGCAGGGCCTTGAACAGCACTTCGGTGGAGCGCACCGGCGGCGCCAGCAGCAGCTCGGGGGGCAGCTCGGCCTGCACCGTGTCGAACACCGGGGCGCGATTGCCGAGGCTGGCGCGGATGCTCTGCAATTGCTCGGCGCTCACCAGATCGGCCTTGTTCAGCAGCACCCAGTCGGCGCAGGCCACCTGGGCTCGGGACAGGCGGGCCATTTCCCCTTCCAGGTCCTGGTAGCCGCTGGCGTCCACCAGAGTGATCACCGCGTCCAGGTGCAGGCGGTTGCGCAGTTGCGGGTAGCCGATGGTCTGCACGATGCGCTGCGGGTCGGAGACGCCGCTGCACTCGATGACAATTCGCTCCAGGGCCGGGCGCAGTTTGGACAGGCTCACTAGTTGCGCCAGCAGGTCCTCCTGCACGGTGCAGCAGATGCAGCCGTTCTGCAGGCTGTACACCGCGTCGGTGACCTCGGCGATGATCGCCGCATCGATGTTCAGCTCGCCGAAATCGTTGACGATCACCGCCAGCCGGCCGCTGTCGGCGCGTTGCACCATGCGGTTGAGCAGGGTGGTCTTGCCGGCGCCGAGAAAGCCTGCAACCACGGTTACCGGGATGCTCGGGGTGCTGTTCATTATTCCTTGCCCTCGATCACCGGTGGCAGGCCTTCCCACACCGCTTGCAGCGGGGTGTCGCTGAAGGTGCCCTGGCGGTCGTAGACCAGTTGCCCCTCGACGAAGGTCAGTTGCACCTGGGTGTGGTGGATGTAGTTGCGTGCGCCCTGGGCGAACAGGTCGCGGTCGAGAACGATCAGGTCCGCCGACTTGCCGGCCTCCAGGCTGCCGGTCAGGTGTTCCAGGCCCATGGCATGGGCGCCGTTGAGGGTCGCCACTTGTAGCGCCTGTTCCAGGCTGATGGGGTCACCGAAGGTGTCGGGTTCCTGGTTCCACGGGTTCTGCCGGGTGACCATGGTTTCCAGGGCCAGCCATGGATCGATGGACGCCACCGGCCAGTCGGTGCCGAACACCGCGATGCCACCGGCTGCCAGCACGCCCTTGAAGTCATAGATGCGCTTGAGGCGTTCCTGGCCGTAGCCGGAGCGTGCGCCGCTGGCGAACGGAGTCGGGTACCAGGCTGCCGGAGAGAACTCGGCGATCACGTCCAGGGCCTGGAAACGCTTGAGGTTGCCCGGGTGCAGCAGGGTGCTGTGGGCGCATTGGTGACGGATGCCGCTGTTGCCGTTGCGCCGCCGGGCCTCGGCCACGGCATCGAGGAATACGTCGGAGGCGCCGTCGCCGGTGCAGTGGGCGATCACCCGCAGGCCGCGCTTGTCCATGTCCACCACCATGTCGGTGATGTGTTCCGGGGTCAGGTTGAGCTTGCCGCGCCAGCTCGACTCTTCCGGCCAGGGGGTCAGCAGGTAGGAAGACTTGGGCTCCACGGTGCCATCGAAGTGGAACTTCACCGCGTTGGCACTCAGGCGCGCGCTGCGATAGAAATGCCGCTCGCCACTGAGCAGTTCCCAGCGCCGGCGCACCGGGAAGATGTCGTCCTGCCAGCTGATGGCGGCTTCCACCCGCAGGGTCAGCTCGCCGGCATCGTCCAGTTCCTTGAGGGCCTGCAGGCGGTTTTCGCAGACGTGCACGTACTTGGTGGCGGTGACCCCGCGAGAGGTCTGGAAGTGCACGCCATCGCGATAGGCACGGCGCAGCACCGACACCGGAGTCGGCGGCATGGCGGCATGGATCAGGGCGTAGGCACCGTCGATCAACAAGCCGTTGGGTTCGCCGGTCAGCTCGTCGCGCTCCAGGTAGCCGTTGCGCGGGTCGCTGGTGTGGCGGTCGATGCCGGCCAGTTCCAGGGCCTTGGAGTTGACCATCATGGTCCCCCACATGCGGTCCAGCAGGGCCACCGGGCGGTCCGGCATGACGCTGTCGAGCCATTCGCGGCCCGGGGTCAGCCCGGCCTCGCGGAAGGTGTAGCGCACCCAGTACTGGCCGTAGATCCAGCCGTCGCCGGGATGGCTGTCGGCATAGGCGTGGATCGCTGCTGCCAGTTGCTCCGGGGTCGGGTCTTCGATGCCCACGTCCAGGTCGTCGGCGTAGCGCGGGGCCAGGGCCAGGTCCGGGTGGGTGTGCATGTCATGCAGGCCGGGCATGCAGAAGGCCCCGTCCAGATCGTGCTGGCGGGTATTGGGCCCGATCAGCGAGGCCAGGGAAGCGAGGCTGCCCACCGCGATCAGCTTGCCCTGGCGGATGGCCACGGCGTCGGCCCAGGGCTGGGCCGGATCGAGGGTGTACATCCGGCCGTTGTGCAGCACCAGTTCAGCGTATTGATCGACGGCGCTATGGGTGGAGTTGAATTGGTCGGAAGCGGTCACGGGGTCAACCTCTCAAGCAGGGGGCCCTTCAAAGGTGGGCAAAAAAGTATGGCGCAGCAGTGTTCTTGTCAGAGGTACGAGGGCCGCGGGGCGGCCCGGGTAATGGGTTCAGCGGGTGGCGCCCAGGGTTTCGACAAAGCCGGCAATGCGCTGGCAGGCGTCCTTGAGCACCTCGTCGGCGACGGTGAAGGAGATCCGCACGAAGCCCTCGGCACTGGCGCCGAAAGCCTGGGCGTCGAGCACCGAGACCCCGGTGGCGCGGAACAGCTGCCAGGCGAAATCCATGCTCGACAGGCCGGTGCGGCGCACGTCCACCAGCATGAACATCCCGGCTTCCGGCTCGCGGCAGTCCAGCAGTTGCACCTGCTTGAGGCCCGCTACCACCAGGTCGCGGCGCCGGCGATAGACCTCGCGGGCGCTGCCGATCACTTCTTCATCGAGCTCCAGGGCCTTGAGCGCGGCTTCCTGGATAAACCCCGGCAGGCCGTAGAGCATGCACAGCAAAAGGTTGTCCAGATGCCCGACCAGGGCCGGCGGGGCGATCACCCAGCCCACGCGCCAACCGGTCATGGCATGGGTTTTCGACAGGCTGTTGAGGATTACCGTGCGCTCGGCCATGCCCGGCAGCGAAGCGATGCTCAGGTGTTCGCGGTCGTAGGTCAGTTGCCCGTAGACCTCGTCGGAGATCACCCACAGGTCATGCTTGCGCGCCACCTCGGCCACGGCTTCCAGCTCTTCACGGCTGTAGACGTTGCCGGTGGGGTTGCACGGGGTGGCCAGGGCAATGCCGCGAGTCTTGTCGGTAAGCGCCGCTTCCAGGGCCGCGGCGGTCAGGCGAAAGCCATTGGCCGCCGGCTGCTGGACGCAGGCGATCTGCGCCCCCGAGGCGTGGATGCAGGCCTCGTAGGTCAGGTACATGGGTTCTGGTACCAGCACTTCGTCGCCGCTACTGAACAGGCACAGCGATGTGGCGAACAAGCCGTTCTGCGCACCCGCCACCAGCGCCACGTTGTCGGCGCTGACCTCGATGCCCAGCAGGCGGCGCTGCTTGGCGGCGATGGCCTCACGCAGGGCCGGGCGGCCGAGGACGTGGGTGTAGTGGGTGTCGCCTTGCTCCAGGGCGGCACTGGCGGCGGCGCTGATGCGCTCGTCGGTGGCGAAGTCCGGGTCACCGACGCTGAGCACGATCACGTCTTCGCCGCGCCCACGGGCCTCGATGGCCGCGTAGTGGATGTCCCAGGCGCTGACGGATTCGCCGCTGATGCGCTGTACGAAAGGTGAGTAACGCATGTTGTTCTCCTCACGGGCCTGGTGGCCCGCGCTATCAATGGGTTCAGGCCTGACGCTGGGGCGCCCGGTTTCGTTCGGGGCTGCCCAGGCGTGCGCACAGATGTTCGATGACAAAGGCCAGGACGATGTAGATCAGTGCCACGGCCAGCAGCGGCTCGTAGACTTTCAGGGTCTGGGCCCGTACCAGGTTGGCCGCGCCCAGCAGGTCGGTGACCGCCACGGTGGACGCCAGTGCAGTGGCCTTGAGCAGCAGCACGCATTCCCCCACCAGGGTCGGGCGCACCAGTTCCAGGGCCCGGGGCAGCCACACCCGGCGCAGGGTCAGCCAGTGGCCCATGCCATAGGCGCGGGCGGCTTCCAGCTCGCCTCGGGGCACGGCCCGCAGGCCGCCACGCAGCACTTCGCCGACGTAGGCGCCGACACTCAGGGTCAGGGCCAACGCCACATACCAGAAACCTTCGCGCAGATAGGGCCAGAGAAAGCTGCCGCGGATCGGCGGGTAGGCGGCGAACAGGCTGCCGACCCCGTAATAGAGGATGTAGATCTGCACCAGCAGCGGCGTGCCGCGAAACACACTGATGTAGAACTGCATCGGCGCACGAACCAGAGGGTTGCGCGACACCCGGCCCAGGCCCACTACGACGGCCAGGGCAAAGCCGCAGATTCCGCTCAGCAGCAGGAGCTTGAGGGTGATGCCCAGGCCGCGCAGCAGCTCGCTGGAAAAACCGTTGATCCAGGAAAAGTCCATCCGAGTCTCCTAGTGCTGGGGCAGCCAGCGGTTGGTGCGTCGTTCGAGCACGCGGAACACGCTGCCGGACACCAGGGTGATGACAAAGTAGAAGGCTGCGACCGCCAGGTAGAACACCAGGTAATGCTTGGTGGAACCGGCTGCCTGCTTGCCCACCGAGAGCAGCTCGCTGTAGCCGACGATGCTGATCAGTGCGCTGTCCTTGACCAGCACCAGCCACAGGTTCGATAGCCCGGCCATGGCATAGGGCAGCATGCTCGGCAGCAGGATGCGCCGCACCAGCAGCCAGCGTTCGATGCCGTAAGCGCGGGCCGCTTCGATCTGACCGTAGGGAATGGCCTGGATCGCGCCCCGAATGATCTCTGCCGAATAGGCGCCCTGGACGATGCCCAACACCAGCACCGCGGCGATGAAACCGTTGACCGTGACGCTCGGCCGATCCATGGCGGCCATGGCCATGTTCAGCAGGTCGGTGCCGGCGTAGTAGAGCAGCAGAATCAGCAGCAGCTCGGGCATGGCGCGGTACAGGGTGGTGTAGGCGTTGGCCAGCTTTACCAGCCAGCGCGGGCCCTTGAGCTTGATCATCGCCACCAGCAGGCCGATGCCCAGGCCGAGCACAAAGGCCCCGGCGGAAATCTGCAGGGACACCAGCGCGCCCTGGGCCAGGGCGCCGAGCCAGCCGTCGGCGACGAACAGTTGGGAAAGGTCGGACAGAGAAATCATGACGTATCCAGTCAACGCCGGCGGCCCGCGCAAACGGGCCGGCCGGACGGCTTAGTTGGCAGAAATGTCGACGCTGAAGTAGCGGCTGCGGATCTTGTCGTAGGTGCCATCGGCCTTGAGCGAGGCCAGGGCGGTGTTGATCCGCTGCTGCAGGGCGCTGTCACCCTTGCGCAGGCCGACCCCGATGCCGGAACCGAACAGCGGGTCCTTGGGCGCCAGGCCCTTGTCCGCCAGGCCGGCACCGGCCGCGGTCTTGAGGATCGGCTCGATGGTCAGGGCGTCGGCCAGCATCACGTCGATGCGCCCACTCTGCAGGTCGGCGATCATGTCGTCCTGGGTGGTGTAGTAGCGCAGGGTCGAGGTCTTGCCGTAGTAGGTCTTGGCGAAGGTCGCGTTGGAGGTCGAACCCTGCACGCCGATCAGCTTGCCCTTGAGGCCTTCGGGGGTGGTGACCAGCTCCAGGCTCTGGTCGGCGACCCACATGGCCGGGGTCTGGTAGTAGGGCGCAGAGAAGTCGATGACCTTTTCCCGTTCGTCGGTGATGCTCAGGGAATTGAGGATGGCGTCGATCTGGCTCGATTGCAGGGCCGGGATCAGGCCGTCCCAGGCCACTTCCTTGAGTGGGCACTGGGCCTGCATGCGGTCGCACAGAGCCTTGATCAGCTCCGGTTCGAAGCCGCTCCAGTCGCCGTTGCCGCTTTTCATCGAGAACGGCGGGTAGGGTTCCAGGGCGATGCCGAAGACGATCTTGTCGGCGGCCACGGCGTGGCTGGCCAGTGCACTGAACAGGCAACCGGTGGCGAGCACCTTGAGCAGGTTTTTCATGGCTTTACCCTTTATCGAAGTTGTTGTTTTCAAGGATTGAAGCGAAACGTCAGACGCGGTTTTCCTGAGCCATGACGAATTGCCGGCAGCGCTCGCTGACCGGGTTGAGGAACACTTGCTGGGGTGGCCCTTCTTCTTCCACCAGCCCCTGGTGAAGGAACATCACCTTGCTCGACACGTCCCGGGCAAAGGCCATTTCGTGGGTCACCAGGATCATGGTACGGCCTTCCTCGGCGATGCCCTGGATGACCTTGAGCACTTCGCCCACCAGTTCCGGGTCCAGGGCCGAGGTCGGTTCGTCCATCAACAGCACCTGGGGGCGCATGGCCAGGGCCCGGGCGATGGCCACCCGCTGCTGCTGGCCGCCGGAGAGAAAGGAAGGGAAAGCGTCGCGCTTGTTGGCCAGGCCGACCTTTTCCAGCAGGTGCTCGGCATGGGCGATGGCGTCCTTGCGGTCTTCACCGAGGACATACACCGGCGCTTCGATGACGTTTTCCAGGACGGTGCGGTGGGGCCACAGGTTGAAGCTCTGGAACACCATGCTCAACTGGGTGCGCAGGCGCGCCACCTGGGCCGGGTCGGCGACCTGCGGGTTGCCGGCACGGTCGGTCCTGATGCGCACTTCTTCGCCATTGATGCGCAGGCTGCCGCTGCAGGGAATCTCCAGCAGGTTGATGCAGCGCAGCAGGGTGCTTTTGCCCGAGCCGCTGGAGCCGATCAACGACACCACTTCGCTTTCATTGGCGCGCAGGGCGATGCCCTTGAGCACGTGGTGATCGGCGTAGCTCTTGTGCAGATCATCGATCGCCACCACGGGATTGACGGAGTTGGGCTGCGATTGCAAGGGTCGACCCTCTTGTTATTGTGCGATGGCCGGGCAGTACCCGGCACAGGGTAGGGCTTGAGAATTAGCCATCGACGGCGGCGGGTCAATCGAGCATTTTTAGTGGGACACGGTAATTTTTTTCAGTAATGGGCTTTTTTTTCGGCGACGAGCAAGGCTATTGCCGGACGCCGATTGCAGCTATGGTGCTGCCACTCGTTTTTTTGTAGTCGAGGCATGATCGGTATGCGTTATCCCTCCATGACCGCGTTGCGCGCTCTGGACGCGGTGGCCCGCCTGGGCAGTGTCGCCGAGGCCGCCAATGAGCTGAACCTGACGCCCAGCGCCATCAGCCACCAGATCAAGAGCCTGGAGCAGACCCTGGGTTTTGCCCTGACCGAGCGCCAGGGCCGCAGCATTCGCATCACCTACCAGGGGGAGCGCTATGCCCGAGACATCCACCTGCTGCTGGCCAATATCCTCGAGGCCGGCCAGCGCTCCGATGGCCAGCAGGTCAGCGGCCGGCTGTGCATCAGCAGCCCGCCGGGGTTCGCCACCTATTGGCTGTGCACCCATATCGCCGAATTCCAGGCGCTGTATCCCCAGGTTGAACTGCAGTTGGTGTCGCCCCGCACGCCGGGGGACACCAGCGACAGCAGCGTCGATCTGTTCGTGGCCTATGGCATGGGCGACTGGCCCAACCAGCACGTGCAGAAGATCGTCTCCCTGCGCTATTTCCCGGTGTGCAGCCCGAGCCTGGTGAATGCCATGGGTGGCCTGAAAACCCTTGATGGCCTGGATCACGCCTTGCTCCTGCACATGATCGACTACTCCGACTGGCGGGTCTGGCTGGCGGCCGCCGGGGCGCCGAATGTCGACGTGCGCCGGGGCATCGTGTTTGCCGACGCGCACTTCGTGCAGTCGGCCTGCATCGCTGGCCAGGGCATTGCCATGGGCGACAACCTGATCAGCGGCGAAGCCCTGGCCCGGGGCCAACTGGTGCAGCCCTTCGGCACCGAGATCGAGTCCAATCGCGGCTACTACCTGGTGGCCGACCTGCTCAAGTCCGAGCGGCCGGTGGTGCTGGCGTTCAGCGAGTGGGTCAAGTCCCAGCTGCAGGGCATCACCCGCTTGCACCCGGAACCCCGGCGCAACGGCAAAGCGTGAATTTTATTGAGCAATCGCCGCGATTTTTTTCGATTGTTGCCCCTTGGGTGCAGCGACTAATGTCCCTCGACATCAGCCGGGCGCAGGGTGTCGCCCGCACATAAGAACAAGAGGAAGTAGTCGATGACCACCTGTGCGCAGTCCCTGGTTCGTTTGCTGGAAGGTTATGGCGTGGACACGGTATTCGGGATTCCCGGCGTGCACACCGTCGAGCTCTATCGCGGCCTGCACGGCAGCCGCTTGCGCCACGTCAGCCCACGGCATGAACAGGGGGCCGGATTCATGGCCGACGGCTACGCCCGGGCCAGCGGCAAGCCTGGGGTGTGCTTCATCATCACTGGCCCTGGCATGACCAATATCCTCACGGCCATGGGCCAGGCCTATGCCGATTCGGTGCCGATGCTGGTGATCTCTACCGTCAACCGTCGCGAGCACCTGCGCCTGGGCCACGGCCACCTGCACGAACTGCCGGACCAGCGAGCAATGGTGGCCGGAGTCTGCGCCTTCAGCCACACCCTGCAAGCGCCTTCGGAGTTGCCGGAACTGCTGGCGCGGGCCTTTGCCGTATTCAAGTGCGCACGGCCGCGGCCGGTGCACATCGAGATTCCCCTGGACGTGCTGGAGATGCCCGCCGATAACCTCAACCTGATGCCCCGCAGCCTGCCTGGTGCGCCGGCGCCGGCCGGGGCTTCGATCGAGGCGGCGCTGGCCTTGCTCAACAGTGCCCACCGCCCATTGATCCTGGCCGGTGGTGGTGCCCGGGGTTGCGCCGAGGTCTTGCGGCAATTGGCCGAGCGCCTGCAGGCGCCGGTGGCCCTGACCACCAACGCCCGCGGCCTGCTGCCTTGCGGCCACCCGCTGTTGCTCGATGGCGTGCAGTCCTCGGCCCATGGCCGGGCATTGATCGACGAAGCGGATGTGGTGCTCGCCGTGGGCACCGAGCTTGGGGAAACCGACTACGACTTCTTTGGCCTCGGGCCGCTGCGCTTCAAGGGTTCGCTGATTCGCCTGGACATCGACCCAATGCAGGTCATGGGCGTGCAGCGGGCCCATGTCGGCCTGGTGGGGGATGCCCTGGAAGGTTTGCAGGCACTGCTGGGCAAGGTGGCGCCTGCCAATTCCCGCGGGCGCTGGGCACTGGACAGCGTGCAACGGGTGAACCAGGCCGAGCGCGCCAGCTGGACGCCCAAGCAGCAAGGCTTGCAGGGCCTGCTGGACCTGCTGCGGGACAATCTGGATGCACCGATCCTGGTGGGCGACTCGACCCAGCCGGTGTACCAGGGCGCCTGTGGCTACCAGGCCCCGGCTCCGGCCAGCTGGTTCAACGCCGGCAGTGGTTACGGCACCCTGGGCTACGGCTTGCCGGCGGCCATGGGCGCCAAGCTGGCGCGCCCCGAGCGGCCAGTGGTGGCCCTGGTGGGGGACGGTGGCCTGCAGTTCGCCAGCGGCGAGCTGATCGCGGCCAAGGAAGCACAGATCGGCGTGATCCTGCTGGTGTGGAACAACCAGTGCTACGGCGAGATCCGCGACTACATGCAGGCGCGGGATATCGTGCCGCTGGGGGTGGACATCCTCACCCCGGACTTCCAGGCCATGGCCCGAAGCTTCCATGTGGCGCACCACCGCGCCGACTCCCCCGCGCAGCTGCAAGACCTGTTGCACACCCTCAAGGACACCCGGCAGCCGGTGATGATCGAGGTCGATGCCGGCGCCTACCTGGCGCTGGACTGAACCCAAGCCGGGCACAAGGAGCGCGCTTTACAGGATGCAGGTGGGTTACATTGGCGGCGCCCGACCGGGCGCGCCTTGCCACTTGAGGATTCAGGGATGAATTGCATTTTCTGCCAGATTGCCGCCGGCACCTTGCCTGCCGCACTGGTGTACCGCGATGAGCACTGCATGGCCTTCATGGACGTGCATCCGCTGGGTGAAGGGCACCTCCTGCTGATCCCCCAGCAGCACGTAGAGAAGCTCGAGCAATTGCCCGGTTTCATCCGCCAGCACCTGTACCAGGTCTTCGATGGCCTGCTGGCGGCGCAACGGCGTGCCGGCTACGGCGTCGAAGGCACCCACCTGCTGGTCAATGACGGCCGCGCCACCAACCAGCACATTCCCCATGCGCACCTGCACTTGATCCCGCGCAAACGCGGCGATGGCCTGGGGTTTGCCGGGCGCTTGCTGCTGCATTTCACTGGCTTGTTCGGCCGTCGGACCCAACTGGAGGTGTTGCAGCAGCAGGCCACGAGCATCGCCGAGCAGGTGCGGGTGCCCTGGGTCAGTGAAACCCCGGTGGGTAACCGCTGATATGCACCTGAGCCGCGCGCTGGCGCTTGAAAATGCCGAAACCCAATACCTGCGGGCCCGGGTCCAGGGTCTGGCGAGCCTGCCGGGCAACCCTTATCGGGCCTGCCTGTATGGTGAGCCGGGTTGTGGTGCCTTCGTCGTCGGCGGCAACCCCAGCCCGATGATGAACCGGGTACATGGCGACAGGGCGCAGGATGCCCGGCGCCTGGTCGATCTGCTGCAGAGCTGCGTGGCTTACGCCCCGGCGATCGCCTTGATCGCCGAGTCAGCCAAGGTTGTGCCCACCCTGGAGCTGCAAGGGCTGCCGTTGCAGCGCCTGAAGGGCTGGACTCATGGGCAGCTGTTCGCTCCTGTGGGCGAGATTGTGGCGCCGCCTTCAGTGCTGGATATCGAGCCGGTGACCGCCTCGACGCTGGAAGTGTTCTGCACGCTGCACCGCGAAGGCTTCAATACCCCTGCGGCCGCTCGGCCGGCCACCCAGGCGGCCTTTGGTGGCTTGCTCAACGATGGGCGCGGGCATTTGTACCTGTTGCGGGAGCAGGGCGTTGCGGTGGCCGGCGCGGCGCTGTTCATCGCCGACAACGGCGTGGCGTACCTGGGCACCGCCTTTACCACCCGGGCCGCGCGGGGCCTGGGTTATCACCGGGCCCTGATCGCCCATCGCTTGCAGCAGGCTGCTGCTTTGGGGGCCCGGAGCGTGGCAGCCACCGCCCTGGTGAACTCGCAAAGCCGGCGCAACCTGGAGCACTGCGGCTTGCGCTTGTCCCACCTGCAAACCCTGTATCGGGCCGTGCCCTAGCGGGGGCTCTATGGCGCCGGGTCGAAGCGGATCGACTGCAGGATGGCCCCCAGGGTGGCGAAATCCTGGAAGAACCCTACGCTGTCGGCCACCACCTGACGCTGGCCGCTATCGATCACCGCCGTCAGGCAGGTACCGCCAACGGCATGAAAGCCGGTTTCCTCATCGCTGATGCCGCAGGTCTGATAGGCCAGCAGGCCTTTCCAGCCGGGGCCTGAAATCTCTTGCACCGGGCTGGGTTCATCCCTTCCGGCGCTGCGCATCCACACGCCGCTTTCCTGATAGAAAAACAAACCTTCGGCGGCCTGTTCCAGGCTGCCCTGCTGCAGGCACAGGTACAGGGTGTACTCCTCCTGGAGGCGTTTTTTCGGGTGGTCCAGGGTGAGGCAGTTCTGCGCCTGGCCAAGCTTCCAACCTTTGGGGTATTGCAGGCTGAAGCCCTGACCCTTGAAGCGTGGTGAATCCATGGGCAATACCGGAACTCCGGCTTCCTCGCGCGAGGGTTCGTACAGGCTGGGATCGTTGCGACAGGCAGACAGCGGGCGGGCCTTGGCCTTGTGCAATTGGTCGAGGCGATGAGTCCGGGGATCCGCACTGGCGCTGACACAAGCGCAGCCGTAGCCGTAGTGGTTGTTGGTGCGCACCCATTGCTGGTCGTTGAAAGTGGGCCACTCGCCCTCGGCCTGATAGCCGCCCTGGCTGGCGATCTCCCAGACGCCATCGCGGTCGGTCAGGGTGGCGTTGGCTGGCGTCGGATTCTCGAACCAGCCGCACCGGCGTTCGACTTTGGCTGGCGCGGCACTGGCGGTTAAGGCAAGCAGTACCAGGAGTGTGCAGATCAGGGCACGCTGAAACATGAAGCATCCTTGTTCGAGGGTAGGAACCGCAGGTCGTGTGCTGGCATTAGCTTCGGCAGAGGCTGGAATCCTGGTTCATCAATAGCGCCACTTGCGTACCAGATCCTCGCCGTAGCGCTGGCTGATCAATGCTTCGGCAGCATCATCGTCGTCATACACCTCCGCCAGGCAGAGCAGCATCAGCGCATCCAGGTACTCCTCGGGGGAGTCGAAAAAGCGTGTCAGCGCAGCGCCTGTGTCGTGATCGAAGTAGTAGACCGCGCCGGATTCGCGGTGAAAGCAGAACAGGTTACCGTTGCCCAGATAGTCGCCGAAGGCCACCAGCTTGCCTGCCAGTACCAGGTCGACATCGCTGGTCTCGACGATACCGGGATAGGCCTCCAGCAACGGCTGGATCGGCGTGTGCCCAGGCCCGACGCTACACAGCACCTCCGCCAGGGACAGCACCCCCAATTGCCGATGGTAGTCGCGCAGCGACCGAGGCAACGGGCAGCCCAGGCGTTGCTCCAGCGCCTGCAAGGCGTCCTCGCTGACAGGCGTCAGTTCCGGTTCGTTGACGTGCCCTTCCCATAGCGCGCCGTAGGCACCAATGACCGCCAGGTACCAGCTCAGCCGTGCAGCCTGGTCAGGCAGGTCCGGCCAGGCCAGGGGCGGGCAGCCGGCGGGGGGCCAGTCGGCGTTGGAGTCGTGCTGTTCGGACATGGGTCTTCCTTGGATGAGCTGGAGGCAGGGGAGTGATTATGCGCGATGGCGCGTGCGTTCCAGAGTGATGATCGAGGGTTCGAAGCCCAGCGAGCTGAAAAATTCCGCTGCCCCGGGGCGCCCGGCCCGCAGGACCCAGGTGATCTCGGGGTTGTCGCCCATCACCCAATGCACCAGGGCGCGGCCGATACCGCGCCGCTGGTGCTGCTCGGCAACGACCACCATGGACAGGTAACCGTTGGACAGACCGTCGCTGATGCCTCGGGCGAAGCCGACGATCTGCCCCTGCAGAAGGGCGACCGCCGTGCGCTGGGAGTTTGCCAGCAACTGGGCGAAGTATTCGCTGCTGCCCACCCGATGGCCCCAGCCGTTATCGCCGAGAAACTGCCGCAGTGCTTCGCTTTCAGCGGCGTGTGCGTCGCGGATCAGCATGGTGAACTCTCCAATGGGCAAGTACGGGCAGATCTCGCCCCGACTGTGCTCGGGGCCGACCCATGTAGTTGAGTGCTTCGGCCCAGTGGGCATCGTTGTCGCAGCGGCGTGCCGGCTCGACCGTGGGCGACCTGGAGGATACAAGCCTGCCTCGGAAACTGGCAGCCCTCGGAGCCTGAACGCAACCGGCCAAGGGAGCTCTTCGAAACTCGTACGGCT
Source organism: Pseudomonas sp. GW823-FHT02C05 (assembly GCF_058797595.1). NCBI lineage: Bacteria > Pseudomonadati > Pseudomonadota > Gammaproteobacteria > Pseudomonadales > Pseudomonadaceae > Pseudomonas > Pseudomonas sp. GW823-FHT02C05. Next base: position 238,459 of record NZ_JBXAJU010000003.1, read on the forward strand.
GTTCGCGGCGTTCAGGCATTGGCCACGGATTTGTGGCCAGGGCAACGTGCTGCTCGCCGGTCAACTCCTCCTGGTGTGTTGAAAAAAAACGCCGGGAGCAGGTCCGGGGCCTGGAACTTCCGCCGGTATTTGCGGACAAATTCCTCCAGGGCAATGCCCGTCGGAAATTCGGTTTGCAAGCGCTGGCGACAGGCGCTCAGACCGCTTTCCAGGGCGCCTGAACGCCGTTGCCGGAATGCGCTTGCGCCGCGGCAGTGGTTTTTCTGGAGGCAGGTTTCTTGTTATCGTGGCCTCCCTCTTTCACGGACGAATATCGAGACAGCCCATGGCTAACTCCACCCCGTCACGCTTTGGCAAGATCCTCCAGGGTCTGCTGTTCGCCCTGATCGGCATCGGCCTGTTGGTCATCGCCATCAATCTCACCCTTGATCGCCGCGAGTTCCTCGCCAGCGCCCAGACCGCCGACGGTATCGTCAGCGATTTGAATGCCGGGGGTTCGCACCCCGAGATCGCCTTCACCAGCAGTACCGGTGAGAAGATTTCCTACCCCCAGGGTGGCTTTATCTTCGGCTACCAGAAGGACCAGCCGGTGCGGGTGTATTACCAGCCCGAGCGGCCGGCCAACAGCGCAATCATCGACGACCCGGCAGCACTCTGGGCCACCCCGGGTGTGCTCGGCCTGATCGGTCTGGTATTTACCCTGGCCGGCCTGGTGGGTGTCATCAGCCAGCGCGGACGAGCCACACAACGAGCAAAAGGACTTTGACCCCATGAACCTCAGCATTCCGATTCCGGTCAACGAAAGTAAATGGCTGTACCAGACCGCCAGCGGCGGCGGCCTGACCGTAGCCCTCGTGGCGGGTAGCGGCGGCTCGATCATCCTGCGTTCACCCCAGGGCAAGGACGTCAGCTATCGCTACGGCGGCCTGGGGGTGGGCGCCGGTTTTGGTGCGCGCCTGCCGCGTTTCGGCAAGGTCAATATCCAGGTCAAGGGCAAGAGCGTTGGAGGCGCAGGCGCGGCGGAGGCCTTTCCCAGCACCGGTAAGGTGTTTGTTAGCGATGCTCTGCGCAGCAGCGACCTGACGGAGGACGACATCACCGGCCCTTGCATGTACACCGAAGTGGGTGCAGGGCTGGTGGTGGGTGGTTCGGCCACGGCCTTGCTGTTCGGCTTGGACCCCAAGCTGCTTGCTATGGCGGTGGCCCTCAACTCCAGCCCGGTGACCTCGATCATCGCTTCGTCCCGGGTCAACGAACAGTTGATGCGCTCGGCCAAGGGCGCGTTGGTGATGGCGGGGATGAACGCGGGCGTACAGGCGGGTGGTGGCGCGGCGATCTACATGGGCTATCTGTTCTAGCCACGGCGCCGGCGCGCCGGGAATCACAGGCGCGCCAGGCATTCCTGGAGAATATCCAGGCCCTCCTCGAAGATTTCAGGCTCGGTGGTCAAGGGCGCCAGCAGGCGAATGATGTGCCGCGACTTGCCGCTGGGCATCAGCAGCAGGCCCGCATCCCGGGCGCTGCCTAGCAGCGTGCTCAGTTGCTCTGGCGCCGGTTCGCCCCGGGCATTGACCAACTCGATGCCGCGCATGGCTCCCACCCCCGTCAGACGGCCCAGGAAGGGGCAGAGCCCACTGCTTTTCCAATGCTCATAGCGTTGCACGATCGCCCGCTCCTGGCGCTCGCCCCAGGCTTGCAGGTGCTCGTCGGTCATTTCATCCAGGGTCGCGAGCGCCGCCGCGCAGGCAATCGGGTTGCCCGAGTAGGTGCCCCCCAGGCCGCCCTTGGGCAGCACGTCCAGCAATGCTTTGCGACCCACCACGGCGCCCAGTGGAACCCCGCCGCCAATGCTCTTGCCCAGCAGGATCAGGTCCGGCTCGATGCCCAGGCGCGAGAAGGCAAAACGCTGCCCGGTGCGGCCGAAGCCGGACTGGATCTCATCGGCGATCAGCAAAATGCCATGTTCGTCGCAGAAGCGGCGCAAGGCCTGGGCGAAGGTCGCATCCAGGGCCAGGAAGCCGCCTTCGCCCTGTACCGGTTCGAGGATGAAGCAGGCCACTTCCTCGACATCGATTTCCACACTGAACAGGCGCTGCATGGCCTTCAGCGCTTCGGCGCAGGTGACGCCGTTGTCGGCGCTGGGGTAGGGCAGGTGGTACACCGGCCCGGGTAGTACTCCGACCTTCTGCTTGTAGGGCGCCACCTTGCCGTTGAGGTTGAGGGTGGCCAGGGTGCGCCCATGGAAGCCTCCGTCAAAGGCGATCACCGCGCTGCGCCCGGTAGCTCCGCGCACGATCTTCAGGGCGTTTTCCGCGGCCTCGGCGCCGCTGTTGGTGAGCATGCCGCTGACCGGGTAACTCACCGGGATGAAGTTCGCCAGGCGCTGCATGAACTCGATGTAGGGCCCGTGAGGCGCGGCATTGAAGGCGTAGTGGGTGAGCCGGGTGGCCTGCTGCTGGATGGCTGAGACTATGCGTGGGTGGCAGTGCCCGAGGTTGAGCACGCCGATACCGCCGACAAAGTCGATGTAGCGCTTGCCATCGATGTCCCAGACCTCGGCGTTGCGTCCGTGGCTGAGGCGGATCGGGTGGACGGTGGAGATCGAACGGCTGATGTTCTCGTGGCTCATGGATGCGGGCTCTGGGTGCCGGAAACAAGCCGTTATCTAAGCCGGGGCCGGGGGCCCTGGACAAACGAAATAAAGTCGCCGGGTCAGTATGAAAATTCCCGATGTGCCGAAGCGGTTGTCTCAGTGCTGCTGGGCCTTGTGCCCATTACGCAAATGCCGCACCAGTGCCGCAAGGACCACCAGCGCTATCACCCCGAGGAAGATCGGCAGGCGATAGGGTTTCAGGTCGCCAAGAAAATGCTGCAAGGCTTCGCCGGCCCAGTAACCGGCGCTGACGAACAAGATGGCCCATACCGCAGCCCCCAGCACATTGAGCAGGGCGAAACGCCAGGGTGCCAGGCCACTGGCGCCGATCACCATCGGGCCCACCAGGCGCATGCCGTAGAGAAAGCGCACGGCGAACACCGAAGTCGAAGGGTAACGCCGGATTAGGCCCTGGACCCGTTCGATGGCCGCCTGATGGCGCTTGAGCTTGGGCAGCAGGCGCGCCCCGCCATAGCGCCCGGTCCAGAACAGCAACTGATCGCCGAGGATGCCCCCCAGGGTGGCCCAGCCGATCACTTGCGGCCACTGCAGGCTGCCCTGATGCGCCGCCATGCCGCCGAGAATCAACACGGTTTCGCCTTCCAGCAGGCAGCCGATGAAGATCACCCAGTAGCCGTAGGCGGCGATCAACGCGTTGAGGTCGAGGTGTTCGAGCATGGGCAAGGGCTTCCGCAGGGGGCATGAAAACAAGCCGGGCGATGATCAGGTTACACATGGCTCTGATTCCTTTCACCGGCACAAGTGCCCGGGATCTTCCAGCGCAGGTACCGCCAGGGCGCCGGCCAGTCCATCAAAACCTAGCGTAGACGCCAGCCTCGGCGGCGGACACGGCTAGACCTACGGATCATTGCTTGTGTGGAGCAAACTGGGTTCAGGGGGTATGTGAAAGCCCCTGCGAGTGCAGACTGGATGCGCGAGCAGGATCAGTCGTTATCTGCGTCGGCTTGCTCGGCCCAGGCGGACTTGGACGAGGGATAGCGTACTTCAACCTGAGCGCCGGCTTGAATCAGGGCCTCCTGCCAGACCCTGAACTGTTGCGGCCAGCTCTGGCTCACCTTGAAGGGGCCGCCCGCCAGCAAGTCCCTGGCCACACTGGGGCTAACGCCCATGGTTTGCCTGACCAGCGCAAAGACCTTCGCGGGGCAGGGGCCCACCTCGGTGATCCAGAGTGCTGGATCACTGGAGGCGAGGGGCGGGTAGTCCGCAAGCGGAGCATACTGCCGGGTCAGCACTGCCCTGGCATCGCTATAGCTCAGTGAAGCCAGGGCCCGGGCACTGGCCAGATGTTCATCGCAGAACCACTCGTAGCCATGAGGGTGTCCCGCGCACCCTTGGCCCAGCGGGCGATAATCGGCGAACTGCACCATGCCGCCGCCAGTTCCGGCATGGCACATCTCCGAGGAAAAATCGTTGTGGCACAGGTCGCATACAGGTGGCTTCATCGATCGATCACTCTGGGCATGCTCGGCCTCTGGGCTGAGGTCACGCAGTCTGCCCCAACACCCACGCCCAGAACATCCCCGCGCCATACAACCCCAGCCCGAACACCGAATGCGCGATCAGGCTGCGCAGCCGGGCCACATTCGGTTTGGGCATCTTGCTCGCCGCGATCCCGGCGCCCATGCCCGGTTGCATCAGCAGGAACGGCGCAGCCACCGTCAATACGCCGATGATCAGGGCCGGTGCCAGGGTTGGCTGTTGTGCCCATTGCAGGCCGCAGGCCAGCAGCAACAGGGCGGCAAACAGGACGCCGATCAGGTAATGGGCCAGCCAGCCCACGGCCCGTTCCCCCGGAACCGTGCCGGCTTGGGCAATGCTCTGGTGCAAGAACTGGCCACGAGGAAAATGCCCGATCCAGCGTCCGACCATGGCCCAGTTGGGGCCAGGAATGTTCAACACTCGCGCCAGAAACAGCGTCCACAAATCAAGGACCAAGGTAGCGCCGACACCGATCAGCAGTGCCGGTAAAATCAACGCCATGAACTCATGCATAAAGACTCCTGGGTAGGGATGGCTGCACTTCAGCCTCGGCTATGGGTGTGATAATGTTTCATTCAATTAAGTGATTGAATGATCAATAAAGCAGCAGGAGCTGTCAATGACCGATTCGATTTCCCCTCAACAGCCTCTGGCGGACATGGCCGAGCTGGCACGTATTCTCGGCCACCACCACCGCCTGATCCTGCTGGAGCACATTGCTCGTGGCGAGCAGCCGGTGGAGCGCCTGGTGGAAGCCTCGGGACTCTCGGTGGCCAACACCTCGCAACATTTGCAACAGCTGCGCCGGGGCGGTTTCGTGCAGACCCGGCGCGACGGCAAGCGGGTGCTCTACAGCCTCAGCCAGGGGCCGTTGGCCGCACTTCTGGGGGGCTTGCGCCAATACGTCGATTACAACCACGGGCAGATCCGTGAGCTGCTGGCCGACAGCGAGCAGCAACCGGGGCGCCTTGAGGGCATCTCCCGGGAAGAGCTGCGCCAACGCCTGCAGGAGGGTGGCATGACCCTGCTGGACGTGCGCTCGCCGCAGGAGTTCGCCCTTGGGCATTTGCCGGGGGCAATCAATATCCCGGTGGAAGAGTTGGAGCAGCGTCTGGCCGAGTTGCCCGCGGGCCAGGAGTTGGTGGCTTACTGCCGCGGGCCCTACTGCGTGCTGTCACACAATGCCGCGGCCTTGCTTCGCGCCAAGGGTTTCAGGGTGCGGCGCCTGGACGACGGTTTCGTCGATTGGCAGGCCGCCGGCCTAGGGGTGGAAACCACCCGGTAAAAGTGTCGCAGAGTCGGCCATACAGGACATTGCCTATAGGGCCATGATCCATATCAACAGGGTTTTCAGAAAAATCCGCTACAAGGGCATCAGGCTCGGACCCACAAGGTATCGAGCCCCGGGCCTGTACCGTGAAGGCCGGGATAACCAATAAAAACCTTTGTGGATATCGGCCGAGGGGACCACCCCAGGCGGATTTTAAAGGAATAACCTGATGGCTTTTTCTCTGTCACGCCTGTGCCTTCTGGGCGCTGCGTTGCTCTGCGTACCCCTACTGCATGCCAGCGAGCCGACCCCGGCAGCGGCGGCCTCCACCCCAGATTCCGAACTGATCCAGCGTGGCCAGTACGTGGCCCAGCTCGGCGACTGCATTGCCTGCCACACCGCCAAGGGCGGGGCCACCATGGCCGGTGGCCTGGAGCTGAAGACGCCCATGGGCACCATCTACTCCAGCAACATCACCCCGGATAAAGACACCGGCATCGGCAGCTACAGCTTCGAAGCATTCGACCGCGCCATGCGCGAAGGCGTAACCCCTGACGGCAGTCATTTGTACCCGGCCATGCCCTATCCGTCCTACGCCAAGATGACCGAAGAGGACATGCGCGCCCTCTACGCCTACCTGATGCACGGGGTGGAACCCGTAGCCCAGGGCAACCTGGAAGCCGACATGGGTTTCCCCTTCAACCAGCGCTGGGGCCTGTGGTTCTGGAACCTGGTGTTCGTCGACAAGCAGCCCTTCAAGCCTGACCCGGCCAAGGACGACCAGCTCAATCGCGGCGCCTACCTGGTCCAGGGCCTGGGCCACTGCGGTTCCTGCCATACCCCGCGGGGCATCGCCTTCCAGGAGAAGGCCATGAGCGACAGCGAATCCGGCGGCCAGCACTACCTGGCCGGCGAGACGGTGGAAGAGTGGCGGGCCCTGAGCCTGCGCAACCTGTGGACCGTGGAGGACACGGTGCAACTGCTCAAGACCGGGCAGAACCGCTTTGCCACGGTGTCCGGCAACATGGCTGACGTGATCCACCACAGCACCCAGCACTTCACCGACGCCGACCTGACGGCCATCGCCGCGTACCTCAAGTCCCTGCCGGCCGGCAAGGACGACTTGCCCATGCCATCGGTGGCCCTGACCCCAGCAGCCCCGCCGAACAATCTGTTCACCTCCCGTGGTGGCCTGGGCTACGCGCAATTCTGTTCCGACTGCCACCGTCAGGACGGCGCTGGTGTGCCGCAGATGTTCCCGTCCCTGGCCGGCAACCCCAGCGTCGCTTCGGCCAACCCGACCTCCTTGCTGCACATCACCCTGACTGGCTGGAAGACCGCCCAGACCGCGGCCCATCCACGGGTCTACACCATGCCCGGCTTTGCCCAGTTGGCCGATGGCGAGATCGCCGAGATCCTCAGTTTTGTCCGCAGCAGCTGGGGCAACAACGGCTCCGCCATCAGCGCCGAGCAAGTGAAGAAGATGCGGGCGCAACTGAGCCCGCAAGTGGAAAGCACCCTGTTCGAAACCCCGCGCCTGGCCAACCTGCTGGCGGCGCCGAATGCCGAGCAAGTGGTGCGTGGCATGCGCCTGCACCTGGAAACCAAGGCCCTGCTGCCGGACAACGTCGGCAACTCGCTGAATTGCACCAGTTGCCACCTCAACGCCGGCACCGTGGCCGACGGTTCACCCTTTGTCGGCGTCTCGGCGTTCTTCCCCGGCTACGCGCCGCGAGCGGGCAAGACCATCACCCTGGAAGAGCGCATCAACGGCTGCTTCCGCCGCTCCATGCACGGCAAGCCGCTGCCGGTGAACGGCGCCGACATGCAAGCCATGGTGGCTTACTTCGAGTGGATGAAAATGAACACCCGCCCAGAAGACAAAGTGGCCGGCCGCGGTGTGGGCAAGATCGACCCGGCCCTCAAGCCCAATGCCGACAATGGCAAGCAGGTGTACGCCAAGCAATGCGCGGTGTGCCACGGAGCTGACGGTGAGGGCCTGAAACGTGCCGACGGCAGCCTGATCTTCCCGCCGCTGTGGGGCGATCAATCCTTCAACATCGGTGCTGGCATGGCCCGGACCTACACTGCGGCGGCCTTCGTCAAACGCAACATGCCGATCGGTTTCCACGAGAAGTTCCCCCTGGGCCAGGGCGGTCTTTCGGATCAGGAGGCGTTGGACGTGGCCGAATACTTCTCCCACCAACCGCGTCCGGACTTCCCGGACAAGGTCAAGGACTGGCCTAACGGCGGCCGTCCGGCGGACGCCCGTTACTGAGGGCTTGACCCTGTAGTCGCCGCCTTTGGCTGCGGCTACAGGCCCCGCAGAAAATTCTGCCGACGCTCCCTGGCTCCGAGGTAAGATTGCCATCCTTTGCGTCAGCCTTCGCTGTCGGTCCTTCAAGGATGAATCATGCGGCTTCGCTCGATCCTGTTGCTGAGCCTGTCTCTGGTGCTCGGCGGCTGTACCTTTGTCTCCACCCTCAAAGCCACCACCGTGAGCTACCGGGTGCCGGCCGATGCCGGTGACACCGCGCTGATCCGCATCGTTGCCCAGGGGTTGGTGCGTGGCGTGCCCTACAGCGATTGCATCGACTGGCGCAAACCGAGCTCCGGGCTGATGGTTCGCCCCCATCGTGGCATTGCCAATCCCAACTTCCGCAACCTGGGCATTCCGATGACGGCCGCTACCGACCGCATGCGCCGCCAGGAAGGCTTTGGCGCCAACGAGCTGAAGATCCCGGCCAATCGTCCGTTCGCCTTCATGTTCTACAACACCGAGCCCGGGATGGATAAGGACTACCGCGCAGTTTGCGAGCAAAGCGTGACCTTCGTGCCCGAGGCCGGCGCCACCTATCAGATGGTGTTTCTCCAGGATCAGATGTGCACCGCCATGCTGCGCAAGATCGACGACAAGGGCGAGATGCTGCCGGAGCGGGTGGCGCTGCGGCCTACCGATTACTGCAGCGCCGATGCGCGCTAGGGCAAGAACCTACGGACCATAGTGCTTGCAGATTTCCTCCCAGATATAGGCGCCGCGAAAGCGGATCCAGCGGATGAACAAGCGGTCGCGAAAGGCCTGCCAGCGGCTGCTGCGCCGCAGTGCCAGGCTGTCCTCGATTTCCTCCAGCAAGGACTCCCGCTCGAAGCCGATCCAGATCTCCGGGATCACCGACATCAGGTTGATGTAGCACACCGGGGCCACCTCTTCGTAGAGAATGCGCTCCACCTCGGCCCGGTCGTAGGCCAGGGTTTCCCGGGCGATGTAGGCGTAGTCCACCTCGTTGTCGACAAAGGCGTCCGAGAGCAGGTAGCGGATGGTGTCTCGCTGTACCGGGGTGATCGAGCTTGAAGGCATGTTGGGGCGGGTCCTTCCTGGTGGCCGGCGACAGCGGATTCTATCTCGGCGCAATCATCCGTGTCGGCGCCGTGCCATTGGCGTTGTGTTGATAGATCGCCACGGGCTGCCCCTGCTCATTGAAAAACACCTGGCCGATCCCCGACGAGTTCCACAGCCGCTCCCCGGCCTCGGCATGCTCGGGCACATGGGGCATCACCTTCATCCGCCGGCGCTTGGTGAACCAGTTCAATGGCGAGCGCGGCGAGTAGAGCCAACGGTTGAGGCGGTCGAACCATTCCAGCAGGGCGGCGGGGAATTCGTTCTTGATGCCACTGCTGGTGATCTGCCAGATCCGCGGGCCGCCCTGGCGGTGACGGATCAGCACTTCGTAGACGAAGGAATAATGCACATCCCCCGAGAGAATCACGTAGCTGCCCGGGGTTCGCGAGTGGCGAAAGATGTTCAGGATCACCTGGGCGGAACCGCGATGGGCCATCCAGTTTTCCGCGTCCACCAGCAGCGGGTAGCCGCACCAGCTGAAGACCTTCTGCACCGTTTCGATCAGCTTGACGCCGAAGATCGGCGCCGGTGAAACGATGATCGCCGAGGGGTGATCCAGCAGTTCATGTTGCAGTTCGCTCAGGGCTTCCCAGTCCAGCAGGCCGGAAGGCTGGCCCAGGTTGGACTCGCTGCGCCAGCGCCGGGTGCGGGTGTCCAGCACCACCAGGGCCGGGGTGCTGGGCAATACGTATTGCCACTGCTGGAAACCCAGCAACTGGTCGATCAGTTCGTTTTGGGCCTGGCATTCCAGCATGCGTTCCGGAGTTTGTGCCGTGGTGCTCAAGGCGCGGGTCTGCTCCAGCAGTTGGGCGAAGGCATCCGGGTTGTTGCCCCAGCCCTGGCACAGCATGTAAGCCAGCAGGGCGTTGCCGATGATGCGCTTGGAGAAGGGATGGCCGTAGGCGGTTTCTTCCCATTGGGCGCTGAGGTTCCAGTCGTCGGTGATGTCGTGGTCGTCGAAGATCATCAGGCACGACAGGTGGGCAAAGACCCGCGCGGCACCCTTCAGTCCCTGGACAAACTCGTCGATGCGCTGCTGTTCCCGGGTGTAGCGCGTTTGCTGTTCCGGCGTCAGTTGCGGCGGCTGCGGCGTGATCAGGGTCCAGGGCAGCGGCGACCAGACCAGCAGATACATGGCCAGCACCTCGGCGAACGTCACCAGGTGGTTGTCAGCGTTGCTGCTGGTGAAGATCGGTTTTTTCACCCCGCCGAAAAACCGCTCGCGCAGGGTTTCATTGCTCTTCAGTGCCGGGAGCAATTCGGCCCGCTGGTAGTAGCTGGCGCCATGGCGGTACAGCCCCTGACTGTCGGCCACCACGGCACCGTCCAACTCTTCATCGAACAGCTCGAGGCGCTCGATCAGGGCGTGGACGGCCCGCAGCATGGGCCCGGCCACATCGTCGGCGTACACCTGGTCGCCGCTCATCATCAACAAGGCCGGGCGTTGTGCAGGCTCGGGTTGTTGCGCCAGCAGGCGGTCGACGCAGAGCAAGCCGTCAGCGGACGGGTGATGGGGCTTGCGGCAGGAGCCGTGGAGCAAGTTGTCGATGCGGCTGTGGAGCACGAACTCCGGGGTCCTGGCATCGCCATACAGCAGGTGTGGCGCCCAGTCGGCAATGGATCGGGCGCCGTCCTCGGTGTCGTTTATCAACAGGTCATAGGCAATCGTCACGTCCTGGGGCAGGGCGGCGTCCAGTGCCACATCGATCAGATGGATAAAGGCATGGCGACCGACGGGAATGACCTGGCATTGCTGCGGGTCGAGGGCCAGGTCCAGGGTCGTGCTGCCAGCGGGCTGCAGGCGCAGGGTCAGCGCCAACGCCCTGGAACCCACCAGCCACAGCACCAGCCGCGTCGGCTCCAGGCGGCGCAGCAACGGGCCGGCGAGAACAGGAGGCAGGGCAGTGGGGGGCGTGGTCAAGGGCATGCGTAACGGCGACTCTAGCGATTCGAAAGGGCGCGCAATAGTAGCTCGGTCGATGTTGAAGAAATGTCGGCTGCGAGTATTGGATTAGCCCTTTTGTATCTGATTATTTAGTGGCGCTGGCCATCAACACCCCGCCACCCATTACACCCAGGCCCACGCCGGAGGTGTGCAATGACCATCAAGCCCCCCGGCCATGTCACCTTCGCGCCTTGCGGCGAAGCCCTGCACCCGCTGTTCCGGGTCAATCCGGTTGTGCCGCTGCGTGATGCCCGGGAGCAGGTTTTGGTCTCACACCCCCTGCATAAGTAAAACGCCCCGATCCAATCGGACCGGGGTGCCTGATGCTAAATGCAACGCCGCCTGGAATGGCTACCGCGCCAACTCACGCCACTTCAATCTTCGCAGGTTCAATCAGCAACTGCCGTTGTTGCTCCGGTCGCGAGGCTTCGAACGTCTCGGCCTGGGCGGTGGCCCACATGCGCAGGTAAAACTCGCTGGAGCAGCGGCCATTCAACAGTTCGCCGGTTTTAAGGAAGACGTGGGTCTGCGAGTAGAGGCGCACTTGGGTGTCGCTCACCCTCCGTACCAGGTGTTCGGCATTCAGTTGCCAAGGGTGTTGCAGGCCGGCGGCGGCGATCATTTCCGAAAGGGCGATCAGGGTGTTGCGGTGGAAGTTGTAGACTCGCGCCGCCTTGTCCGGTACCACCAGCGCCTGTTGGCGCAGTGGGTCCTGGGTGGCGACGCCGGTGGGGCATTTGTTGGTGTGGCAGGACTGCGACTGGATGCAGCCGACGGCAAACATGAAGCCGCGCGCCGAGTTGGCCCAATCGGCGCCCAAGGCCAAGACGGCGGCAATGTCGAAGGCGCTGATGATCTTGCCGCTGGCCCCGAGGCGGATCTTGTCCCGCAGGTTCAGGCCTACCAAGGTGTTGTGGATAAACAGCAAGCCTTCGCGCAGTGGCATGCCGATGTTGTCGCTGAACTCGCGGGGCGCGGCGCCGGTGCCGCCTTCGCTGCCGTCGACGACGATGAAGTCGGGGAGGATGTCGGTTTTCAACATGGCCTTGGCGATGGCCATGAACTCCCAGGGCTGGCCCAGGCACAGTTTGAACCCTACGGGTTTGCCGTCGGACAGCGTCCGAAGGCGGGCAATGAACTGCAGCAGTTCAATCGGCGTGGAGAACTCGCTGTGGCGAGCCGGGGACACGCAGTCCTGATCCATGCGCACGCCTCGGGTGCTGGCGATTTCAGCGGTGACTTTGTGCTTGGGCAGTATCCCGCCGTGGCCGGGCTTGGCGCCCTGGCTGAGCTTGATTTCAATCATCCGCACCTGCGGACTCTTGGCCTGGGTAGCGAAACGCTCGGGATCAAACCGCCCTAGTTCGTCACGGCAGCCGAAGTAGCCGCTGCCCAGTTCCCAGATCAGGTCGCCGGCGTGTTCGCGGTGGTAGGGGCTGATGCTGCCTTCGCCGGTGTCGTGGGCGAAACCGCCGAGCTTGGCGCCCTTGTTCAAGGCGCGGATGGCATTGGCGCTGAGGGCGCCGAAGCTCATCGCCGAGATGTTGAAGATTGAGGCGCTGTAGGGCTGGCTGCACTGTGGGCCGCCGACGGTAATGCGGAATGCGACCGGGTCATGCGGTTCGGCGGGGGTCATCGAGTGGCCGATAAATTCGGAACCGACCTGGTACACGTCACGTAGGGTACCAAAGGCTTTTTCCGCGCTCTGGTTCTTGGCGCGGGCGTACACCAGGGAACGCTGGTTACGGGAAAACGGCAGTTGGTCATCATCGGCTTCCAGCAGGTATTGGCGCAGTTCCGGGCGCACCCGTTCCACTAGGTAGCGAATATTGCCGATCACCGGATAGTTGCGCCGTACTGAATGTCGGGTCTGGCGCAGGTCATACAGGCCCAGCAGGCTGAGCACCGCCGCCGCCAGGGTCACTGGCCACCAGCCGGGGAAGCTCGAGGCTAGCAGCAGGCCGCCGAGGGTCAAGACAATGCACAGGGTGAAGCATGAGTAACGGCTCAATAACGACAGTTTCATGCAGGTTTCCTTATCACAGGGCGGTCTTCGCCGATGCTGCGCGTATGTTGGCGTCAGGCCGGAAGTGCTTTCAGGGCGTCATAACGGGTTTGGAGTTCCTGGCGCTGCAGGGCGTCGTTGCTGGGCCTTGGCGTGCCGGCGCTTTTCCAGCGGGGTTTCCGGAGTCAGTGGACGCACCGGCACCGGCGCGCCGTTTTCATCCACCGCGACCATGGTGAAGTAGCAGCTGTTGGTGTGGCGCACGCTGCGTTCGTGGATGTTCTCGGTCATCGCCTTGAGGCCGACTTCCATGGAACTGCGTCCGGTGTAGTTGACCGAGGCGAGGAAGGTCACCAGTTCGCCGATGCGGATCGGCTCGCGGAACATCACCTGGTCCACCGAGAGGGTCACCACGTAGCGCCCGGCATAGCGCTTGGCACAGGCAAAGGCCACTTCGTCGAGCATCTTGAGCAGGGCGCCGCCATGCACGTTGCCGGAAAAGTTGGCCTTGTCCGGGGTCATGAGCACGCTCATGGTCAATTGATAGCTGCCAGGTTCCATGGTGTTCCTCGTGCCATCAGTGGAGCGTTGTGAGTGGTCTGTCGCCCCTTCGGGCCGGCAGAAGCGGTGTGCACCGGTTTCCTCGCAGTACGGCAGGAAAGGCTCTAGCCTGATACTTTGCGCCAGTGGTCAGGCCGTGGCGGTGAGTCTAACAATCGGCTTTTTCGTTAGCTAGCTAACGATTTGTGAGAGTCTTTCTCCGCTTTTGCAACAATGCGACAGAATGTCTCAGTTAGGATTCGGCAACGCAGCCGTGCCCTGACTGCCTTGCGGCAGGGGTACGCGCAAACACTGGAACGACGACGGCGACCTGCGCTCGATCGTCATGAGCCTTGGGGTGTGGTTGATGAATGAGTACCTGCATAACGTGGCAATCGGCCTGGTGGCCGTGCTGCCGGTGGCCAACCCGCTGACCAGCATTTCCCTGCTGCTGGGGCTGGGTTCCAGCCTGTCGGTGGCAGAGCGCAACCGGCAGATCTTCAAGGCCAGCCTGTATGTCGCACTGATCATGCTGGTGAGTTTCTACGGTGGCAGCCTGGTGATGAAGGTGTTCGGCATTTCCATTCCCGGGTTGCGGATTGCCGGTGGGCTGATCGTGACCTACCTGGGCTTCACCATGCTGTTCCCCAAGAACAACCTTGATGAAACCACACTGCAGCATGACCTGCTGTCGGACCAGGACAAGGTCTTGCCCAACTACCGCGACCTGTCCTTCGTGCCCCTGGCTCTGCCGGGCACCGCCGGGCCCGGGACCATTGCCTTGATTGTCAGTTCGGCCTCGACCCTGCAATCGACCTACGGTGAAATACCCTGGGTGATCCACGGCGCGGTGGTCACCGTGACCCTGCTGACGGCGCTGATCTTCTGGATGGCCTTGCGCTGCTCGGGGCAGATCATGAAGGTGCTCGGCGAATCGGGGATCGATGCGATTTCCAGGGTCGTGGGTTTTCTGCTGGTGGGCATGGGCGTGCAGTTTGTCATCAACGGTGGTCTGGAACTGGTGGCCGGGGCGACAGTGCATTGAGTGCCCGTGCAATGAGGCGTCGTACCGGGAAATTCCTCGCCAGGTAAAAAGCCCTCCGCCAGAAACTGGGGGAGGGCTTGCGCGCAAAGCATGATGGAACTACTCGATATCAATGATCGCCAGTGGGCTTTTGCAGTACCCAGTGGGCTTCACCATTAGGCGTGGGAGGCATGATGTTATTAATGCCGATCGAGCGGGTGTCGCGGGTGTTGCCAACAGGATGCCAGGTACCACCTTGTGGGCATTTTTCACCCACTTTTGCTGTGATTGCAGTCATTGTGAATCTCCTTTGACAGGTCACCGAAATGAGTGACAGAAAGGACATGGCGCTGCATTTTCGTAAAACAATACAGGTCAGAATCATCGTTGGCTTTTTCAGAGTTATCCGCTCGAAAGCCAGGATGCAGGTGGCGCCGTGGATACGGTGATCGCTAGGCCATTGCCTTTCGCGGTTCTGTGCTCTGCACCAGTGCCTGCGGTTCTCCCTGCTCGATTACCCAGCGCATCAGGTCCGTCACACTGACCCGGTGCTTGCGCTCAACCCAGTGCCGGCCTTCGGGGCTGTAGCGTTCGGTGTAGCGGCTGAGGATCAGGTGCTGCTGATCGATCGACAACTGCAGGCTGACTTCGCGGCAGTGCAGGGCGTTGTCGCCTTGTTTGGCCACGCGTTGCAGCAGGATCAGCGCCGGGTGTTCAGAAGTCATCATGGGTGGAGCCCTCGCAATGGTGTTTGGCGGGTTCGGTGATGTCCAACTGGCCTTCACGCACGAAGGCCGCACGGTGTTCGGCAATGACGCTGCGCATCGCGCCGTAGTAGTCGGGCAGTTGCTGCAAGCTGTCGGTGAGCGGCAGCAGGGCGGCGCGATCATCGATGGTGCCGCCGACCAGGGCCACGGTGTTCAGGATGCGCAGGGTGTCGCTGGGGTCGCCGAACGGGTCGACCACCAGGTTCAGAACCTTGCCGACCGAGTCACGGCTGTTGCCGTTGCCCAGCAGCGGCAGTTCGACGATGGGGCCGTCGCCGATACCCCAGACGCCGAAGGTCTGGCCGAAGTCGGAGGTGTGGCGCGGGATGCCCGCCGGGTCGGACACGTTGATCAACCCCAGCACGCCCACCGTGGTATTGAGGGCAAAGCGCCCGAGGGTGTTGACCGAGCGCTGCGCATTACCTTGCAGCACATCGTTGATGAAGACCTTGGGCTCGCCGAAGTTGCTCGCGAAGTTGTGTACGTCCTGTTGCATGAAGTCCGGCAGGTGGCGGTAGCCGCGTGCAACCGGGGCCATGACATGGTCGACGACGGTACGGTTGAAGGCGAACACGCTGCGGTTGAAGGATTGCGCCGGGTCGTGCACCGCATCGCTGACCGGGGCACAGAGGCTGGCCTCGCGAGGGGGAGGGCTGCTGCAGCTCGCCATATAGGCTGCACTCAGCAGCAGGGCAGTGTGACGGGCAAGGGCGGCGCGACGGTTGAGGACGAGCATGAACGGCAGGGCTCCAAAGGGGGAGGCCGATGCTGGCATGCGCATTTTGCGCAAAGATTTCCTCTTTATTGCGTGGTTGAAGGTTTGTTGCGGTATTGAAATAAATGACGGGGTGCGTCGAATGGTTTTGAATAACCTGTCCTGAACCTCTTAAGTGATGCCTCTGGTGAGCCGTCTTTTGATCGTGGACGACGACATTGAAGTCCTCGCTCTGCTGAAGAAATTTTTTGTCCAACAGGGCTACCAGGTGGTGGTGGCCACCGATGGCGCGTCGCTGTGGGCGGCTCTGGAGCGGGAGGTTCCGGACCTGATCATCCTCGACCTGATGCTCCCCGGCGACAACGGCCTGACCCTGTGCCAGCGCTTGCGCCAGCAGCACGCCACGCCGGTGATCATGCTTACCGCCATGGGCGAGTTGAGCGACCGGGTGGTGGGCCTGGAGATGGGCGCCGACGATTACCTGAGCAAGCCCTTCGACGCCCGCGAACTGCTGGCCCGGGTACGGGCGGTGCTGCGTCGGGCTGGGGAGAGCCGGCCGGTGAGCGCGGACGTGCCGCGACCGCTGATCAAGTTCGCCGACTGGCAGCTGGACCTGACTCGCCGTGAGCTGCGCTCGCCGGAGCAGGTGATGATTCCGCTGTCGGCGGGGGAGTTCGACCTGCTGCTGGTGTTTGTCGAGCACCCGCAACGCATCCTCACCCGCGAGCAGTTGCTGGACCTGGCCCGAGGCCAGGCCCATGACGCCTTTGATCGCAGCATCGATGTCCAGGTCAGTCGCCTGCGGCGCAAGCTGGAGTTCGACACCAAGCGCCCGGCGATGATTCGCACGGTGCGCAACGGCGGTTACCTGTTCACCCCCAGCGTGACCCGCCAGTGAAGCTGATCAAGCCCTTGTGGCGTTATCGCCTGCGCGACACCGTGGCGCGCTGGATCGCCCTGACCATCATCATGGCCATGCTCACAGCCCTGGCGTTCAATGCGCTGTTCGTGCAGTTGGCCGGGGTCTGGGCTTACCCGCCACTGGCGGAAACCGGGTTGCTGGAGAAGACCGCATCCATCGTGCAGATGATCGAAGCCTCGGAGCCTGCGCAGCGCACGCGGTTGGCGGCGGCGGTGAGCGGCGATCATATGAGGGTCAACTGGCTGCCGACGCGAGAAGGCTTCAACCTGCCCATCGTGGATGATTCCCGTGTCGGCTCCAAAGGCATTCGTGAATTGCTGGAGCCGCCACAACGGCAAATCGAGGCCTATCAGCCGTCTGACTGGCCCGGTGAAGGTGGACGTTACGCGCTGATGGTGCAGTTGACCGACCAAAGCTGGCTGATGTTTTCCTCGGCATCCCGCAGTTGGGGGCTGGAGGAGGGCACGCGCAACCTGATCGTGATCGCCCTGGTGCTGATTTCCACCGGCCTGGTGGCCTTGATCGCCACTCGCCGGCTGGCCAGGCCATTGCAGCAGTTCGCCCAGGGGGCGCGGCGCTTTGCGGTGGACTTTCGCGCGCCGCCCATCGATCCGGTGGGGCCCCACGAGATCCGTCAGGCGATTCTCGCCTTCAACGCCATGCAGGCGCAGTTGCAGCACTTCATCAAGGACCGCACGCAGATGCTCGCGGCCATTTCCCATGACCTGCGCACACCCCTGACCCGCATGCGCCTGCGCGGCGAGTTCATCGAGGATGCCGACCAGCAGCAGCGCTTGTTCCGCGATGTGGACGAGATGCAGGCGATGATCAATTCGGCCCTGGAGTTCTTTCGCGACGATGCACGGCTGGAGCAGGCCACCCATTTCGACCTGGCCGAACTGTTGCAGACCCTGGTGGACGACTACCGCGACCAGTCCATGGAGATCCACTTCACCGGACCGCCGCGCCTGGTGTATTGCGGCCGGCCCCTGGGGCTCAAGCGGGTGATGAGCAATCTGCTGGATAACGCGCTCAAGTACGGTGTGCAGCCAGCCATCGTGCTGGAGCAGGGGGCGGACCAGGTGCGGGTGCGCGTGCTCGATCGTGGCCCGGGGATTCCACCCGAGGCTCTGGAACAGGTGTTTGCACCATTCTTCCGGCTGGAGAGCTCGCGCAACAAGAGCACCGGCGGCGTGGGCTTGGGGCTGTCGGCAGCGCGGGCCATTGTCCGCGAACACGGTGGCGAGTTGCGGCTGTTCAATCGTGAAGGCGGTGGGCTGGAGGCGCGGGTGGAGTTGCCGCTGTAGCCGCTGCCGCAGTTGAGGGCTTGCGTCAGAGCTCCATTGCCTCCGGCCCTGGCCCGCTAGGCTTTTTTTCAAGCTGCCCGTAGCGTGACTTGCGCCATCCTGCATTTGCAGGATGGTTTCTGCCCTGGTGCGCCGGGATACTCGATCAGGCACTACCGCGCCCCTGGGCGCACCCTCGCCGAAACCGATAACAACAAGAACGGTGGGCACTATGAACGCAACCCTGGTCGTCCGGAACGCGCCTGCCGCCTGGACATTGATCGATCCGCCTGTGCAGTACCTGGCCCCGGGCCAAGGTTCTGAACATCACGTCTTCCGCTGTTCGTCCACTGGCATGCGCCAGACATCACGGCCTCAAGCGCCGCCCTGAGTTTGTCCTTCCTGCAATCGCACTTCTCTGTCTGTGGCCTCTGTCGCGGGCCGCTATTGCTCGTCCCAAAGAAAGGATCTGCATCATGACTGGTAAACCTTTAGCCATGCTGGGCGCGATTTTGTTGAGCGTCAGTCTCGGCGCTCATGCGGCGCAGCCGCCGGTACAGCCCTACCTGGCGCCTCAGGCGCTGGAACTGGCGGCCTTCCTGCCTCCACCACCCCTTGCCGGCAGCGCCGAGGACCGCCAGGACCTGGAGACCGTACTGCTGGTCCAGGGCCAACGCACGCCGCAGCAGGTGACGCAGGCCAAACGCGACGATCATCTGAGCGACGCGGTATTTCCCTTTGCCGGGGAAATTTTCGGGCCGCAGTTCACTCTCGACAGGCACCCGCTGACTGCGCAGTTCTTCCGCCGCACCCTCAAGGACCTGGTGCAGACCCTGATGCCTGCCAAGGCCCATTTCGCCCGCCCCCGGCCTTATGAGCTGAGCGCCGAGGTAAAGCCGGTGCTGGCGCCGCCGATGGGCGAGTCCTACCCCAGCGGGCACACCATGGATGCCTACCTGAGCGCCATTCTCCTGGCGCGGATGGTCCCGGAAAAGCGTGACGAGCTGTTTGCACGGGCCGCTGCCGCGGGGCAAAGCCGAGTGGTGGCCGGGGTGCATTACCCCACGGACCTTGAAGGGGGGCGGATCTCGGCGGTGGCCCTGGCCGTCGAGCTGTTGCACAACCCTGAGGCCCTTGACGACTTCAACCGGGCCCGGCGCGAACTGCGCGCCACCCTGGCCCTGGATTGACCTCCTATCCCTGAGCGCCGGCTACGGGCGGCGCTCCTTCACTGACGAGGAACAGTGCCATGTCCGTGTATCGCACAAGCATTGTGCTGCTGGGGTTGTGGCTGGGCCCGGGCGGTATCAGCCAGGCGGGAGATGAGGACTGGGAGGAGCTGTTCACCGAGGGCGAGGCCCGGATGTTTTTCGATAACCAGTACTTCGCCCGGGATTACCGCAACGGGCCCAACAACAGTGGCCGTAACCGCTACAAACTGCGTAGTGAGCGCAATGGTTATCGCCAGGAGTGGGGCCAGTCGGTGCAGCTGTATTACCGTTCCGGTTTTACCCCCGGGCTTCTGGGCCTGGGGTTCGATGCCTTTGCCATGCAGGCCTTCAAGCTCGACAGTGGCGGTGGGCGCACCGGCACCGGCACCCTGGCGCTGGACGGCAAGGGGCATCCGCGGGACAGCCATGGCAAGGTTGGCGGTGCCCTCAAGCTCAAGGTGGCTGAGGCACAGCTGCGTTATGGCAATTTCACCACCCAGGCGCCGGTACTGGCGGCCAACAACAGCCGGATCATTCCCGGGATGGCCTACGGCTGGCAGTTACAGCGCGACTGGGACGGGCTGAGCCTGGAAGCGGCGTGGCTGAGTGCCTTGTCCGGCCCCACCGAAAGCAGGGCCCGAGGCGGGATTTCCACGGTATACGGACGTTTGTCCGGGGCGCGGATCAATATCGACAGCGCCCAGTACCTGGGGCTGAACTACAAGGGCGAGCAATGGCGCGGGGCTTATTACCTGGGGCAACTGGAGGACGTCTGGACCCAGCATTACCTCAACCTGGGCCACACCCTGGAACTGGCTGGCGAGCGCAGCCTGAGCAACACCTTCAACCTGTATCGCACCCGGGATAGCGGCGCCTCGTTGTTTGGCCCCATCGACAACCTGATCGCCTCCCACGCCCTGGCGTACCGTTTCGATGCCCATCGTTTGACCCTGGCCTACCAGCGCTCGTTTTCGGATACCCCGTTCGACTACATAGGTTTCGGAGACGGCCAGACCGGGCAATCCATCGTCCTGGCCAACTCCGCGCCCTACTCGGATTTCAACGGGCCACGGGAACGCTCCTGGCAATTGCGTTACGACCAGCGCCTGGCCTGGCTTGGGCTGCCGGACCTGAACCTGGGGCTGCGTTATCAGCGGGGCTGGGGAGTGGATGGCAGTCATGCCCCGGCCAACAGCATCTACCGTGGCCTGTATGGCGAAGATGGCCGTCATCACGAAACCGACCTGGATTTGAGCTACACCTTCAGCAGCGGTTCGCTGAAGGGCCTGCACCTGCGGGCCACGCAGATCTGGCACCGAGGCAACAGCGCCCAGGCCGATGGTTCCATCGACCAGTTGCGGATTCGCGTGCAGTATCCGCTGGCGCTGTTCTGAAGGGGGGGGTGGAACTCAGGACCAGTCGAAGCAGAACAGCACCAGCCCTTCCACCGGTTCGTAGAACATCACGATCAGGTCGGCGCCGCTGATTCCGTAGTGGCTGGCCGGTACGCTGAGCGCGTGCTCGAAGCGCCGGCCAGCGGGGCTCAAGGGCCAGACGTCGATGTCGCCGCTGTCATCCGTGGCTTCGACGATATCCATGGGAAATTCCACGGTTTCCACCCAGTTGCCATAGCCCTCGGCGATGCCGGCCATCTGGTCGATGAAGGTCATGTGGTAGTCGCTGTCCTCCGGCCAGGTCAGGCGGCCGAGTTCCTGGTAGCGCTGGCGCGAAGCCTGGTAGGTGGCGTGCTCTTGGGCGTAATGGCGTTGCAGGCTGGCCCGCACGTTGCGCCGGGGCTCGGGCAGATCGGCATTGCCCGGGTGCAGGAAGAAGTAGCGCGGGTCGCCGCACAGGCGGTAGCGGCCGTTCTCGATCTTGAAGCCGATCCAGTTGGTCTTCAGCAGTTCGCTGCCAAAGCCGCAGTCTGCCGTCAATTCGCCTACCAGCCCCTCATCGGGTTCGATGGGGCTCAGCAGGTGCAGGCGCCCGGACCAGCCGGGGTTGATCAGGTTGGCGTCGATGGACAGCAGCGGCAGCAGGTGCTCGGCCAGTTCCTGCTGGTCGGCGACGAACACCTCCTGGGCATCGGGGTAGGCGACGGCGCCGGCCGGCAGTTGGGTGCATTCCGGGGTCTGGATCGTGGGCATACAGCGGGTCCTTGCTCAAACGGGAACAACAGGGAAAGAAGGCCGCGCCTCAGGCGCGGCTGTTACGGAAACTGCCGGGGGTAATGCCCACCACCTTCTTGAAGGCGCGGGTCATGTGGCTCTGATCGAAGAAGCCGCAGCTGAACGAGGCTTCCGCCAGGCTGGCGCCGGTGCGCAGCAGGTTCTGCACCTGGGCCACGCGCTTCTGGATCTGGTAGCTGTGGGGCGAGACGCCGACGGTCTTCTTGAACACGCGGATCAGGTACAGCGGGTCCATGTCCACCAGTTGCGCCAGTTCTTCCAGGGGAATGTGCCGGGCGTATTCGTCTTCGAGCTTCTTCTTGATGAACTTGACGGCGCTGCGCTCGGCGCTGGCGATGGCGGCAATGGGGGCGCCGCTGCGTTCGAAGAGTTGGGTCACCAGGTCCAGGAGGATGGATTCGCGCTCCAGGCTGGGTGGGGAATTTTCGATGATCTGGTGTTGCTGGAGAAAGGTCAGGGCAAAGCTGGGGTCCAGGTTCAGGGCATTCTGGAACAGATGGATGTGCTCGGCGCCGAAGCGGCCCTGGAAAATCACCCGGTTGACCCAGCCCGGGTCGAGGTAAAGCATGCGGTACATCCAGCCCTGGTCATGCCCGGGGAGGCCGTCATGAATTTCCCCCGGGGTGATGGTGACCACGCTGCCGGCGCTGCCCAGGTAGTAGCTGCCTCTATAGAAGAGTTTTTCCACCCCGCTGCTTATAACGCCTACTGCATACCGATCATGTGAATGCCTGCCAAAAGACTGAGTGCTGTAACGCGCCGATAACAACTCACAGTCGCCTTCTGGTATTCGCCAAAACTGCACGAAATCCTTGTCTGGCCTAAAGACTTTGCCGGGTTGGTGCTCATCCATGAGTTTGTCCAGTTTTGTGCAATACGTTGGAAAAGAGGGCCGCTAAATTTAGCACCCATTTCACAACGCGAGCTAGGGGAAGTGATGCCTACAAAACTAGTTATTGGGGATTACAAAAAGTCTTCATGGTCATTTCGTGCATGGCTGGTTCTTGTAACGGCAGACGTCTCCTTCGAGACCCTTCAGGTCAAGCTGGAACAGGATGACACCCGCCAGCAGATCCTGCGCTATTCGCCCTCGGGCAAGGTGCCGGCACTGCTGCTGGACAAGGTGGTGATCAACGACAGCCTGGCCATCTGCGAGTACGTTGCCGGTGCCTATCCGGCGGCCAACCTGTGGCCCCAGGACCCGCTGGTCAAGGCCCAGGCCCGCGCTGCCGCGGCGGAAATGCACTCCGGGTTCGTCAACCTGCGTACCCAGATGTCCTTCGGCCTGAACACCGGCGATACCCCCGAGCCGCTGACCGCCGACACCCAGGAAGAGATCCAGCGGATCTTCGACATCTGGACCAACCTGCGCCACGCCAGCGGCTCCAAGCAGTTCCTGTGCGGCGACTTCGGCATCGTCGATGCCATGTTCGTACCTGTGGTGTTCCGCTTCCGTCGTTATGGCGTGGCGGTGCCGGCACAACTTCAGGCTTATGTCGAACAAGTTCTGGCCTACCCGCCAGTACAAAAGTGGCTGAAGTTGGCTGCGGAAGAAGTTTGAAAAAGCCGAACTAGTTATAACGAATAACGCTAACTAAAAATTAATGGCTATTTGACGGAAGGCAGAAAAGACCCTGGTGTTTTTTCTGCTTTTTCGAGTCTGACTTTTGTTGCAGGAAGGGGAATTTATGAGTGTTCATAAAGTGACTGCCAAGGATGTTGGCCGTGAAGGGCAAGTTTACGACGTGATCGGCATCGGTTTTGGTCCGGCGAACATCGCCCTGGCCATCGCCATGGAAGAGATGGAATTTGCCGGCACCCGGCTGTTTCTCGAGCGTCACGCGAGCACTCAATGGCAGCCGGAGATGATGCTTTCCGGCAGCGATATCCAGAACCACCCGAGCCGTGATCTGGTAACGCCGCGCAACCCGCGCAGCCGCTACACCTTCACCAACTTCCTGTTCGAGAACGACCGCCTGTTCGAACATCTGAACCTGGGCCTGGAGTTCCCCCTGCGCAGCGAGTTCGCCGAGTACGTACGCTGGGTTGCCGGCTTTTTCGCCCGGGACGTGGCCTACAACCAGAGCGTGAGCCAGATCCAGGTCGACCCGGCCAGCAACCTCTACACCATCACCACCCAGGCCGGCGTGCAGTATCAGGCGCGCTCCGTGGTCCTGGCCCCGGGCCGCACCCCGGTGATTCCGCAGGTGTTCGCCAACGCCGCGGCGGACCGGGTGTTCCACCTGACCCAGTACCTGGGGCGCCTGGCCAGCCTGGCGCAGAAGGGTGAGCTCAAGCGCGTGGCGGTGGTCGGCGGCAGCCAGAGCGCCATCGAAATCATCCTGCACCTGCGCCACACCTACCCGAACCTGGAAATCGTCAGCGTGCAGCGCGGCTACGGCTTCCGCCTCAAGGACACCAGCCAGTTCAGCGAGCACGTGTACTTCCCGTCCTTCGTCGACCAGTACTACAACAGCTCCGCCGAGGCGAAGAAGAACATCAACCGCCACCTGCACTACACCAACTATTCCGCTGCCGATGCTGACGTAATCAAGGAACTCTACGTGGGCATGTATGAGGACAAGCTGCAGGGCCGCGAGCGCGTGATCATCAAGGGGCTCAGCGAGATCCAGGGCTGCACGCCGGACGGCGAGGGCTACAGCCTGTCGCTGCGCAACAGCAGCACCCACGCCATCGAGGAGCTGGGCGGGCTGGACGCGATCGTCCTGGCCACGGGTTTTCGCAACCTCGGCACCGGCCCCCAGGAAGAACGCTACCCGGCGATCCTCAAGGACCTGGCCGAACACCTGGAGAGCGACGCTCAGGGCGTGATCCGCATCGGGCGCGACTACAGCCTGGCCGCAGCCAAGGGCAGCCATCTGCCCGCGTTGTACCTCAATGGTCTGTGCGAATCCTCCCACGGCTATGGCGATGCCGGCTCCTTCAGCCTGCTGTCGCTGCGCTCGCGGGACATTTTCAACTCGCTGAACCAGCAACTGGGCCTGGCCCAGGCTGCAGAAAAGATCGCTTGAGCCGCTGCATCGAATCCTGAACCTCGACCCCTTTATGTGAGCAGGCAGCAATGGATATTTCAGAAATGGATGAGTTGGGCGTATTTGCGGATGTGGAGTCTTCGGCGCGCAGTTACTGCCGCAGCTTTCCGGTGGTCTTCGACCAGGCCCAGGGCAGTCATCTGTATGACCTGAAAGGCCAGGCCTATATCGACTTCCTGAGCTGTGCCGGGTCCGTGAACTATGGCCACAACCCCAAGGCGGTGAAGGCCGCGGTGATCGACTACCTGCAACGGGACGGCATCCAGGCCGCCCTGGACATGCACAGCCGGGCCAAGCAGGAGTTCATCTACAACTTCCGCAAGATCATCCTGGCGCCCCGGGCCCTGCCCTACAAAATGCAATTCACCTCGCCCACCGGCACCAGCGTGGTGGAGTCGGCGGTCAAACTGGCGCGCAAGGTCACCGGGCGCCGGCACATCGTGGCCTTCACCAACGGCTTCCACGGCATGTCCAACACCTCCCTGGGGCTGACCGGCAACCGTGACAACCGCCAGCCAGGGGTGGATCCCTATGTGTTCCGCATGCCGTTCGACGGTTACCTGGAAGGCCTGGATTCCATCGCCTACTTCGAGCGCCTGGTCAAGGACAACAGTTCCGGCATGGACCTGCCGGCAGCGGTGATCCTGGAAACCATCCAGGGCGAAGGCGGGATCAACGTGGCTTCGGCAGAGTTCCTGCAGCGCCTGCGCCAGCTGACCGCCGAGCACGGCATCCTGCTGATCGTCGACGACATCCAGGCCGGCTGCGGCCGCACCGGGACCTTCTTCAGCTTCGAGCCCTCGGGCATCACCCCGGACATGGTGTGCCTGTCCAAGTCCCTCAGCGGCTACGGCTTGCCGTTCGCCCTGCTGCTGCATCGCCCGGAACTGGACCAATGGTCCCCTGGCGAGGACAACGGCACTTTCCGCGGCAACACCCTGGCCTTTGTCGCCGCCACCAAGACCGTGCAGGAGTTCTGGAGCGACGACCGCCTGGTCAAGCACATCCAGGCCAACGAAGCACAGCTCAAGGAGTGGCTGGCTGAGGTGACCGAACGCTTCGCCGGGCATATCAAGGATGTGCGCGGACGCGGGCTGTTCTACGGCATCGAGTTCCACGACCCGGCCCTGGCCGCCGCGGTGATGCGTGCCTGCTTCGCCCGCCGCCTGATCATCGAGCGCTGCGGTCCGGTGGACCAGGTACTCAAGCTGATGCCGGCGCTGACCATCAGCAGCGAAACGCTGCAGGCCGGCCTGGCGAGCATTTTCGACGCCATGCAACAGGTGCTGGAGCAGGGCAAGTTAAGTGACCCGGACCAGGACGTCGATCCTCTGGTCTTCATTAATGGAGTCGCGCATGTCGACTAATACCAACCGTGCCATCATCGAGCTGACCATTGGTGGCTTGATGCTCAGCCTGTCGGCGCTGGCGGTGGCCTTTGCCCACATCGGCGCCGGTGGGGCCGGGTTCTACCGCATGCTGTTCGCCTCGATCCTGTTCTTCCTGCTGCTCAAGGTGCGGCGCATCCCGGTGCTGCTCAAGAGCGCCAAGGCGCAGCTGTACACGGCCCTGGCCGGGGTGTTCCTGGCCATCGACCTGGTGCTCTGGCACCAGAGCATCTACATCGTCGGCCCGGGCATCGGCTCGATCCTGACCAACTGCCAGGTGTTCTTCATGACCCTGCTGGGGCTGTACCTGCTCAAGGAGAAACCGTCGATCTACTTCCTGATCTCCATCACCCTGGCGTTTATCGGTCTTTACCTGTTGCTGCTGCCGGAAATGACCAGTGCAGTGGGCATCAAGGGTGTGGTCTATGGCGTGCTTTCGGGCCTGGCCTACGCCATTTGCGTGTATTTCCTCAAGGTCAACACGCAGTTGCCTGACGGTGGGGGCGACAAGATCGCACAGATGCTCAACCTGAGCCTGTGGGCCGCGCTGGTGCTGCTGGTGTATGCCCTGGCCATGGGGGAAAGCCTGGCCATCGTCGATGGGCAGACCCTGGTGATGCTGATCATCTATGGGGTGATGGTGCAATTCGTGGGTTGGTTGCTGGTCAACCGCTCCATCGGTGCCATCAGCCTGGGCCTGGCGGGGCTGATCCTGCTGCTGGAACCGGTGATCACCTACTTCGTCGATGTGGCGTTTCTCGGCAAGGCCAGCTCGGCGCTGCAGATCGCGGGTGCGCTGCTGACCATCTTTGCGGTGTACATCGGCTCTATCAAACCACCGGAGAAGGTGACGCCGGTGACCGAGGCTGCCTGAGGCCTCGAGCTGATCCAGTGCTCTGATTCATAGATCCGCTCGACTTTTGCTGCGCACAGACCCGCCTGTCTGCGCGCAGTTTTTTTTGCCCGGGATTCAGGCCGACAAGGCCAGGCGCGTGGCTCGCGGATCTGTCGCAGCCTGGGCCTGGGTGCCTTCATCTTCTTCCAGTACCCGCGAGGCGCGGCCCACCAGCAATGGGTCCGGGGCGTGGGCGACTTTCAGGTCCTTGCCCGGGTAGTCCAGCTCGTGCAGGAAGTGGCGGATACAGTTGATTCGCGCGCGCTTCTTGTCATCGGACTTGATCACCGTCCAAGGGGCATCGGCGGTGTCGGTGTGGAAGAACATCGCCTGTTTGGCGGCGGTGTACTCGTCCCACTTGTCCAGGGACTTGATGTCGATGGGCGAGAGCTTCCAGTGCTTGAGCGGGTCGTCCCGACGGGAGATGAAGCGGCGCAGCTGTTCTTCGCGGTTCACCGAGAACCAGAACTTGAACATCAGGATGCCGCTGTTGCACAGCATGCGCTCCAGCTCCGGGGTCTGGCGCATGAACTCCAGGTATTGCAGGGGCGAGCAGAACTCCATCACCCGTTCCACCCCGGCGCGGTTGTACCAGGAGCGGTCGAAGAAGACCATTTCCCCGGCGGTGGGCAGGTGCTGGATATAGCGCTGGAAGTACCACTGGCCCTTTTCCTGTTCCGAGGGCTTTTCCAGGGCCACGATCCGCGCGCCGCGGGGGTTGAGGTGTTCCATGAAGCGCTTGATGGTGCCGCCCTTGCCAGCAGCGTCACGGCCTTCGAACAGCACCACGATGCGCTGCCCGGTTTCCTTGACCCAGCTTTGCACCTTGAGCAGTTCGATCTGCAGTTCGTTCTTGGCCTTTTCGTACTCGGCGCGGCGCATGCGGTTGCGGTACGGATAATTGCCCGGCAGCGCAGCGGACACGCTGTCTTCGTTGGAGCCGCGCGGCGCGCTGGCTACCTGCAGGGCCATGGGCTTCTGGCTGATGGCGCTGATCTCGGCCTCGGCGGCTTTCACCGGTGCAGCCTTGCTCGCTGTGCGTGGGCGACGCGGGCGCGGCGTTGCGGGTTTGCGCGGGGTGCTCTTGGAAGGGCTGGCGGAACTGGCTTCCGGCAAGGCTTTGGGTTGGGTGCGGAGGGTGGATTCTTCACTCATATAAGGAGGGCCTGTGCGTCTCGTTCAAATGTTCACTTACAAGTGTATGGCCCTCAAACGTCGGCTCTTTGACCTCCATCAAGGATGTGCCCGAGAGATGCTTGTATCAGGCGCGCGGGGCCCTGGCGCCGGCTACGGAAGCAATTCCTGCTGATGCACCGCGAGCCTCGGGAATCCAATGCGAGTGTCGCCCCTGGCAGGGGGAGCGACATTCCTCGGAACCTGCATGGAAGGATGCTGAATATGGATACTGATACCGTTGTTCATTCAAGCCGCCGTCGTCTGGCGCGTCGCTGGCAAAGTCTGTTGCTGCTACTGGGCCTGGGTGCGCTGGCGCAATCGGCGCTCGCCATCAACGTGGCGTTTGACGGCTCCTGTGCCACCCAGGCTGACCGTACCGCGGTGAGCAATGCGGTGGCTGTCGCTACTACCTGGTCGACCAATGCCTACAACCAGGTCAACAACAATGAAGCGACCTTTCGCCGCAATCAGGACCTGGCCTACCGGACCTGGTTCGGTACCTTCAGCCAGGATCGCTACCAGCGGGTGCGTGCAGTGCTCGACGGGGTGCGTTTCAAGCTCAACAGTGGCAACACCCTGACGGCCTATTGCCGGGTCAACCCGAATGACCCTTGCGACGCGCCCGGGGATATCGCCGCCACCTACGTCAACGCCCGCGGGGACGTGCAGGCCTGGTTCTGCACGGCATTCTTTGCCCTGCCGCCGCGCGTGGGTTTCGATACCCAGGCCGGTACCGTGGTGCATGAACTGACCCATTCCATTGGCCACACCACCGATATCCCCGGCGCCTACGGCGTGGCGGGATCGCAGAACCTGGGAGCCAACCGCCCGAGCGACGCGGTGGAGAATGCCGACAACTACGAGTACTACGTGGAGGACTTGTACGACTGAGCAGGGCGAGGAAAGAGGCCCGCAACGGGAGGTGTGCGCCGTGCTGGCACTTTTCTGCAGGCGAAAAAAAAGACCTTGGATTTCAAGGTCTTTTTCATGTTTGGTGCCGAGGGAGACTGGAGTCTTCCATGCAATCCGTGGCCTACAGCTTAATTGAATAGTTAGGGATACACGCAGGGATACAGATTGCTTGGGCCTATGATCGCAGATCATAGATTTAGGCATAAAGCACCCGTAACCAGCCGTGCATCCCTAGCAACCTAGCTGGTGTGGCAAGGATTGCAGCAGTAGTAGCAACCATTGATTCGCAGGTTCGCGTTTACGGCTCGAGCAGCGTTTACAGCACCGATACAGGTGAGATGACTTCCTAGTGGTACCTGATTCTCTGGCTGCGGCATAAATCTGCATCCAATCGTCGTGTTGTGCACTTCGTAGTCGCCGTTGGGTTGAACGTTTCTGTTCACGATAAATGATTGCATTTGCTAGTCCTCGCTTCCGTGTGTCGGATCGGTAGTGACTCAACATTTTTAACCATGTCTGTTGTGCTGGCTGAGATACGTGATGACCAGCAGGGATGGAGGTTAGCTGGGAGATGGCAAAAAGCAATCAATCGCGAAATGCCGCCGGGGACCCTGGGACTATCTGAAGAATACGGGGTCGGAAACCCGCGTGATCGTGTCAGCGAAAGCTTTTACAGCTTACTGAAATTTCAATGTTGAAATTGAAAGGATGTTCAGGGGGAAAGGGCATCGTTACCTGATCGGTAAAGGTGAGCATTGGTGTTGTAGATCCCGAACGTTTGGATACCGTCAACCTGAGTGACTGTGTCAAGCACGTCAACCTGTCAACCAACGTAGAAAACTCAGCCGCTAACCAGGTGCGGCGGGTTCTCTGCCCCGCGTCTTTCAGATTTGCTCAGGGTCCCCGGCAACCTCTCAAGACCTTGTGCATTTGCACTGATGAACTGTGTGTTCACCCGGTTCACCAGTTCACTAAGCTGGGTACTTTGTCGCTAACACAGTCCCGCGGGTTTCCGACCCCGTGTTCGTATGCATGAGTCAGGGCCCCCAGCCTATTTTTTAGGGCTCATACCATGTCGTTTTAGAGCCGACGGAGAATCGTCGTTCGCTGAAGGCGCTTTATAGAAAGGGGAGTGGGGGGCTGCGTTCTCTAAGAAAACGATGTAACAGGTGTAACTGGTGTGACGTATAGTCTTAACTTATTGTATTTATTGAGAAAAATACGCGTAACACGGTTTTGTGAGTGTTCTCACTACGCGTGTAACAAAGCTCAACTGTGTAACACTGAATTACCTCAAGCAAAGTCCTTGCAGGCTGCTCGTAAGAGTTAATTGAGGATTAGATGAACCACAGGTTTCGACTACATATCCTCTTTTTCGAGTGTGGAAGCGACCGTGGTGAGATGATTCAAGTGATTTCAAGCATGAGCCATGCTGCTAATGTTTGATTGCAAAGCCGAAGCTCGGGAGCTACGTTGTGATGCGGCGCCGATAGCAGGCGGTATCTTCTTCCGATTTATGCCGACACACGCCGAAAACGACGCGGTGAAGAACGATGAGATAAGACGTCAAGAATACTACGCTGGAAGCGGGAGGATTCTCCCGTGTAGGTATGTCAAAGTTCGATAGCTTCATTACATACTTTGCTGTGGATAATTTTAAGAAGGGAAGAAAAATTGCCTAGGATTGACTACGAAAAACTGCTTCAGAATGTCTCTATTGAAGATATAGCCAATCGTCTAGGCATGACGCTTAAGAAAACGGCTGTGAATCAATTCAAAGCTCTATGCCCTTTTCATGATGATAAAACACCCTCTCTATTAATAGACGCTAGACGAGATAGCGGTAGGCAGCA
The DNA here is from genome assembly GCF_058797595.1 of Pseudomonas sp. GW823-FHT02C05. Lineage (NCBI taxonomy): Bacteria > Pseudomonadati > Pseudomonadota > Gammaproteobacteria > Pseudomonadales > Pseudomonadaceae > Pseudomonas > Pseudomonas sp. GW823-FHT02C05. The sequence goes on from NZ_JBXAJU010000003.1 coordinate 269,163, forward strand.
TTTCTATTGCTTTTCTTGCGGAGCGCATGGGGACGCCATTGATCTAGTTAAGGAAAAGCTGAATCTTGGTTTCAAAGATGCAGTCGAATGGCTTTCCCCTAGCACGTCGATTGCCCGTAGTGGGGGGCGAAATAAATTAATTGAGAGAAATAGCACTGCCCCTGCTGTTGATCTTTCAGCGCTTCAGTTTGGATACAATTTATACAAAAAGGGATCAGATCATGCTGCACTAGATGCTTGGATCAATGAGCGTCGACTTGATGCTACTGTTATAAAGCGCGCCGGTTTTGTGTACGCGCCACGTAATTTTTTATCCCGAGCGCTTGAGACAGAAACCAACCGATCTGTCAGGCGCGAATACACTGGCGACTTAGAGGATGCGTTTCTCATCCGGAAGTTGATTCCAGGAGTAACTGCAGAGATGCACCTGCCGTTGAATTCCGGTAGTGAGTCAATAAATAGGTATAGTGACTTTTTTATAGCGGACCGAGTAATATTTCCAATCCATGATGAAAAAGGTCAGTTGCTAGGATTGGCGGGCCGAGCTTCGAGAAGTGCTGCTGGATCAACAGTGCCGAAGTACCAATTCACGCGTGAATTTCCTAAGTCAACCGTGCTATATCGAGCAGACTTCGCCTTCAAGCTTGTGAGAAGTGAGGCGAAGAAAGGTAATAAGAACATAGTCGTTTATTTGTGTGAGGGATTTCTTGATGCACTTCGGTTTGAAAGTCTCGGGTTTCCTGCTGTTGCAATCATGGGAAGCTCAATTAGCGAGCCTCAGGTCAGGCTTCTTCAAGCTTTAAGTGAGTCCCTACCAAAGGCTACGACTTTAACTGTTGTTGTTAGTTTCGATAGGGATGAGGCCGGCTTGCGGGGCGCGGCAGATGCGTGCTTGAAACTCATGAATGCTCCAGTCGAGTGTGCCTTCCTATGGCCGACGGATCTCCAGCTTAAAGAAATTGGCGTCAGTAGTGAAAGCAGAAAAGATCCAAACGACTATCTTGAACTTTGCTCCGGAGAGTCAGCGAAAATTTTATTACAGAGCGCAACATATCCGCCCCATCTTTCCATTCTCGCATACTCCTTTAGTACTACTGCTGAGGATATTTTAGATGAAGATGTATGGGGTGCAGCGCCGCGGACTCGTAGATTTAGGGCCTTCAGTCAAGCGTTTAGTCAGATCGAAAAATCGATAGGGTCTGATTCCAAGGAGTATCTTCTGCGGTCGCTTTCACACACTGACTCATCAAATAACATTCCTGTTTTTGCAGAGTGGCTGAGCTTCATTAGTGAGTCTGCCTCTGAAATTAATAAGTCGTATTCTGATGATTTTCTAAACAATGCAGGCGCACGTCTTAACCACTCTCGCATACTTGCATACATGGGGTCGAGACGAGGTGAACTTCCGTGTGATGAACCGCGTTGGGAACGTTTAGATATTGCCGCTACAGCGTTCAATACATTGTTGACGGATCGCTTGAAAAACATACGAGCCAGTGGGCCAATCGGTACTTATAACGCAGTCTGGGTGCCTCGGTCTTTCGGTGGTTCAGAGTTTAGGTTGAAGATTATGCCTCTCCCTGAGGACTTGATTGTTCAACAGTATCTACTAAACGAGATTCTTACTGAGCGTTGGGATCATGAAGGTTTTACTGATTTCCCGTTTAGCAGGAGAATACCTGCGGTACGCTACTATCGAGAGAGTCGCAGAACAGTTACTACGGGCTTCGATATCAAAGGTGACGGAAATGGCGAAGCATTAACTTCGCAGACTCTCAGTTTTGCCTATCAGATCGACATGGATGTACTTGAAGGGCGTCAGCCTGCAACAGATCAAGGGATGTATCGTCCGTACGCTGAGTGTTGGCGTGATTTTATGGCCTCCTTAACCAAGCAGGCCACAGATATTGGATATGTTTACTCAATAAGGTTAGATGTAAAAAGGTATTATGATCGTCTTCGGCGATATGTCGTTCGCGATCGATTGCTAGCACCGCTTCAATCTGCAATATCATCGGTCTCTGATAATACTCCAGAGTTCGCAGAGCTACTTAAATTTGATACGCAAAACCCAAATGCTCCTGCCAAAGCAGCTTTTGTTCTTGATAGGCTTGACGAGCATCTATTTGGTGTAAATTACGCAAGGCCTGATACGGGGCTTAGTGAAGAGACTAATCCTTTAATGGGGATTCCACAGGGGCCAGTATTATCTGCCTGGATTGGTTCAGTAGCTTTGTTTCCAATCGATGAAGAAGCTTATCGCTTCATGTCCGCGCTAAATGTTGATTCCAAGCGCGTTGGTTATGCTCGATATGTGGATGATATCGTGCTACTCGCAGATGATCCGGAGACTTTGGCTCACTTGAGGGAGGCTGTTGATCGGTGTGCCCGTAAGCTTGAACTGACGCTCCTTGCGAAGGCTGACGAAATTCCGGCGATGAGCGCCGAGGATTTTGCTACATATATTAATCAAGGAAGAGCTCTTGCTGCCTATGGACCAGCATGGGAGCCACCGTTAGTCGGTGATGGTGAGTCAGGTTGGGATTTCTGGTCTGCGGCACCAGCAACTGATCGTCAGTCAGCTTTGCATTTACTGCATAACGTAGAACTATACAAGGCATCTAAATCAACACTCTTGCAAACTGTTAAAACTGCGTTTCAGGCACCAGACCTTCGTGCATCAGAGCTACCCAAGGCTGCAAGATTAATTTGGTACTCAATTGCTGTAGAGCAACTTGGGAGTATTGAGGCTGCTGAGGTTTTTTCTCAATATATAGAAACTTGGGATCACTGCGTGCACGATGCAGCTTGGAGCCTTCGACCTGAGGAAAATGAGTGGGAATCACCCGTTTTGTTCGCGCTCGAAGGCCTCGAACATTTAATTGACAAGCAGGCTCGCGATATTGCGGAACTTTCCGCTGAAGAGAACGCACTAAGACGACGTCGTATTGCATGGCTTGCTGATCTAGTCTTAAGCACGGCATTCGAAGCCTATGTGTTTAATTCAACACCAGGTCCTCAGCATCAACTTGATGTGCGTTTGGAGCTTGTGCGCTGGAAAGCAGCGCGGCTTCTGGGGCGGCATAAAAACTCAGAAGCACATCTACACGTAGAACGATCTAAACTGGTACAAGTCTGGCAACCATTTGAGTGGATGCATGAAGCAGTAGCATTGCTTTCAGATGCAGACCAATCAGCAGAAGATCCACTAACTCCTTTTGTCGCCCCAACTGAAGATCATGTGCGGAAGGGCACAATTTCAGGTTTCGCCGCCGATGTGTTTATTGCATTACTACCGGGAGACGATATTCGTTCAAAGTTTTTAAATGATGGAAGTCAATCGGCGGCGATAAATATTGCTTTGCAAACCATTGTTAGCATTGTTTCGAAAGAGCAGCTGCCAGTGTGCTTGAGTCGACGTAATCACCTCATATGGAACACCACAAAAACTAATGTCGTGAATCGGCTAATACTTCCACCTTTGCCAGGTATTAAAACGTACCGTCTTTTGTCATGTCTAGGAAGCAGTGCAAGCGAAGATGGAACGGTATTAGTAGATGCAATCGAGGCTCTCGATTTTTCTGCTGTGGCTGCCGCTCCGGCCTTTATCGGTGCAGATAATGGTAGCGTAGTCCGGTTACTGAATACTGAGTGGATGTCTGTACCGCTAGCTGGCTCTCTGACTCGGCTTCGGAGCGATTTGCCAGCGGAAGATTATATTAATCTGCGCGAGCGGGTCCTACCAGTAAACATCAACGTGTCCACCGAGACTTTAAAGCTTGCTGCGAAATTGTTCAGATCAGTTGCACAAGTGGTCATTTCCTATTCGGAGAATAATGAGGGCAAAGAACTGGTTCCTGCGTGGCCCTACATTGCAACTGATCTCAATAAGCAGATGTATTATCTAATCGCAGAGGGAGTATCACGAGATGAGCTCGGTAACAGAGCTTTTGTACGTGATGGCGGAAGAGCTTTGCGGACGGCTGAAGTACCTATCTATGAAGCAAGTCTTTGGAGGGTCGGCGTTGCGATTTCAGATTATCTGGGCCTTTATGACGATGTCTCCAAATTTGGCGATGCTGAATCGGATGTTGCACTTGACGCTGTAGCACTAACAAACCCTGCTCGATACGTTCTTCGAGCGCAACTTCGTAAACTTCGAGGAGCGTATGCTGACTCCCAAATAAGCAAAAGAAGAAGTGATGATGGTTTATTGCCTGCCACTGTCAATCGCTCTCTGCGCTTGTTAGAAACATTTCCAGAGCAACTAGAAGACTCTCTAGATCCGATTCTTTATGTCCTCGCCTCGGAAGCTGAGTCGGCAGGCATGTACCTGGCATTTCGCGAGAGTTGGAAAAGCAGTGATGCCGCGTCATTTTTGGTACTGTTAACAAACAAAGTTCTAGGGCGCCTACCTCTATCAGTTAGTCAAGTGCTTGCAGTAAGTGATGAAGGGGGTACCGGTGTAAGGCGTGATCTCTTTGGTTTACTGTGTTTTTCTAAACGGCTGTTTTCTGTTTCAATGGAGTCCTCGGTCTCTGAAATTCCATCATGGAAGGCATTGCGTGCAGGTGTTATCAGCACAGGTATAAACGTGGCTTTTGAAGGGCTGATTGCTTCTCTACGAAGCCATGGGGCATTTGAACGGTATGAGAATTTTGATTTTCCAGAGGCTTGGGGTATTCCTTCAGCTCCGCCTCATCTCTTGGAGGAAAAATCAGCCTCAGACAATGCAATCCAATCAAACAGCAAGGTCTTATTGATTGAACAATGTCGTAGGTTAGTACAGCATCTTGGACATCGATTGGTTCAAGATAATTTAGAGCGGCTATCTGACTCCCTATGTGAGCAATTAGGGATAATTGCTAAGGCACTTGCTTCAATTGACTATCATGATAACGAGGCTGACTCTTTTCTCGAGTGGCCATTTGAAATGTTGAGTGATAATTGTTTGGGGTTGCTCAATCTGGAGTTGCTAGAGTCTGTTGTGTTGCTGGTTAGAAGGATAGATGAAGAGCTTGGTTTTGAGTCAATAACAGTAGTCGAGAAGTCTTATGGTTATAATCCTCAGACAAAGCGCTTCACCGATTCAAGAAACGGAGTCAGGGATGTCACTTCGTGGATGATCTCCCAGTTTCCCCGGTTCTCTAAGCATATTGAAGAAGTAACTCATGATGGGCGATTTTTGCGAGTTTGGTCAGAAATTTTTGATCGTGAGAGTGGCAAACTTTTATCTGTCTCCGCGCTTGGTGAGCCATTTGCTTCGATCGCTATTATTAAGCCAGGTATTGATACTTCTCTCCAGGTTGAAGTGGTAGAGGAAGAAAATGGAAGTGGCTTAGTACCAGCGATAAGGGAGGAGGATTATGAATTTCACACAGATTCCATAACTGGGGCTGTCGGGATCAATTCGCCGTCTGTTTTTCCCTTGCCACGAGCTTCCATGTCAACTAATAGTGTTCATGGTGATGAGGAAGGTGCGGTAGGTGGTTTAGTTGAGGATGCTTTATTAGAATTTAAAAATTCACCTTCCTGCAATACTGATATTCCTGTGGGAAACGTGGTTGAGCACGGTCTGGGCCGCGACGCTAATGCATTTAGAAAACAGCAGGCAGAGCAGTGGACTCGGCGCGGTGAAGCTTGCAAGCCCAGAGGGCTGGTTCGTATTGCATTGCTTCAGGCTGACTTTGATTTGACGTATCAGCACCCTTTCGTCGAGGCTTGCCCGACGCATTGGCCTTTTGGTTCAAAGGTCAATGAGGGTATCTCCTTGAATCTAAAGGTTAATGCTGACTCGAAATATGGGCGATTGCTGAATGCCGCAGAAAGGCACGATACCGCACATATGTGGACAAAATTAGAATCTCTGCCTAGTTGGTCAGAACACCGCCGTCGCTCGATTCTGAAACGTGTCGTGGATACATGTCAAAATTTCGGGGTGGACTTGCTTGTTCTTCCTGAATACTCCGTAAGACGTGAGACAGTTGAGTGGTTGAAAACGTATATCATAAATAAAGGTGTTTCGGTTTTGGCTGGGACGTACATGAATATATGTGATAAGTCTGATGAAAATCACTTGTCTGCTCCACTGACGTTGCTCTGGCCTTTGCCTAAATCGGCGTCGAAAGTGTTTCTTGCTTCCCTGCGGAAGAAAAAATTGGGTTCCGATAAAGACTATGATGCGTTACAGCGGGGGCATGTTCTTGAGTTCTCGAGAAATAAAAAATATCGCTCTATCGCATTAGAAGAATTTTTTCGACCTTCTGCTTTGCCGTTGAAGCCCTTATTTAATTCAGGGGAACTCGCAAGCAAACTAGAAAGTGTTATCGGATTCGAGCCGTCGGCCGATGTTATTACTCATCTATTCACAGAGGCGAAGCTCCCTCTCAAGTATCTTTTGGAATTAATATGCTCTGAGGCTTTCTTGGTCTCCAGTCCGGCTAATTACATTCAAATGGGGGAGGACCTTAAGGCAATGTGGCGTAGATTTGGCCGGCCAGCGGAAATTGATGAGGTTTTTAGCGATCTTAAGGCATTGTCCGAGAAACTCTCGATCACTGGTAATGGGGCTGAGGCACGAAGATCAATTCTCGCGGTACCTGCAGCCACATCGCGTTCTGCCGACTATTGGTTCGCTGGACAGTCCGGATTCTTGGCTGCGGGTACAACAACGGTATTCTGCAATAGTATAGATGGTAAAACTCTCGTAGGTGGGAGCTGTTTTATCGGGCAGGGAAGTTGGAAGTCTGAAGAGACTACAATGGGTTATCTTGCCAAGATAACTCCTTATCACGGATGGTCTAAGGGGATTTATTACAACAATAGAGATGATGCTTTAAGTAAGAATGATCAAGCATTGGTGATTGCAGACGTGGATCCGCATAATATGCTCGAAGGTAAACCTCGTGCTCAGACGATGCCGTCTCCACTTCAGCTTGTAGCTTATTTGCCTTTGGTCGAGTCTATTGACTGGGAACGTACGCAATCAAATTTACTTAAAGTTCTTTCCATTTCCCTACCCGAAAGCGTTCTTGCTTCAAAAGAAAAAAGCAAAAAGCGTCCGCAAGACGAGGGTGAATTCTGGAAGGCGGTTGGGCGATCCAAAGACACGCTTGATGAGACAAATCTTGGTGACCTGTGGCGGAAGTTTCCCGATGCGACTCCGCTTTTGTCTCGCGCAAAGGCTCATCATAATAATGGGGATATGCAACCGAACGCACCAAAAGGCTCTCTTGGGCTATTCGCCGCGCCTGCATTTTATGACTGGATCGATGTGAGTTTAACGTTGACGGAGCATCAGGAACTTCCATCAATCGCTGTCCACCCATGGAAGGCCCCCGAAGATTAAGTGCCTGTTGCGATACCTTGCAACCGAATATAAAACAGCCCGCGAATGCGGGCTGTTTTGGGTTAGGCTGCGAGTAGATCGGCTAAAGAAATTTCACGTGCGGCAGATGCCAGATCGGAATGAGCAAGGCTTGAATGAAACGGACCGAACCGTGGTACGTCGAGTCTGGATAGAGCATCCCCGATCCCACCTTTCTGATAGCTGACGGCAAGTATCCGTGCGCCTATAGCTATGAGTTGATCTGTAACGGCATTCCACTCTTCGTCTAACGTAAGCCCTACAGCCCTCAGGGCCGCATTTTTGGCTTCGTCTGCTCGCTGCTTGGCGTTTGAGATTTGCGTTTCAAGGGAGTCAAGTTCCGCCTGTAAAGCCACGAGGATGAGCTCCTGCCTTCTAACGTGCTCATCTGTGGTTGCGAGTTGCTTGGCCGCCTTCTGAATTTCACCGTTGGCAGCTTTCTCGCCTTCGCTGTCGCCACTGGCGAGACTTCTGGCATACAGACTCGCAGCGTCTCTTTCTGCTTGCTGCGCTTTTTCCAGGGATTGCTCCGCATCCGTCTGAATCGTCAGAAGGCGCTCATTCAAGTGCGACTGTGTCCGTTCTAACGCTTCGACCTCAGCAGCAGTTTCGGACATGGTTTGGATCGACTGCGATTTGATCTCGTCAACCTGCTCCATGCGTTCTAAGTACGCGATCTTTTTATCGATACGTTCAATTTCGGATGGGATGTCTCGTAAGCGGCTGTTGGCAGATGATAGTCGCTCCATAGCTTCACGCCCCTCAGGGCTTCCTATCATGTTGCCGTTCGGGCTGTAGTTGCTGGGGGCGTTGCGCCATTCGGCCTCCAGAACAGTAAGACTGTTTTCGATGGTTTCGCGCTCAGCGACCAGAGCGGCTCGTTGCTGTTTCAATTCATTCATTTTCATGTTTATGGTCCGTGATGAGTTTTGATTACGTTGATTTGGCTGGCGAGGCCGGGAGTGAGCCGGCGTTACCTCGATTAGCTGAGATGCCCTCAGGCAGCCCGAGCCTCGCTGTTATCCGTTCCCGGAATTGCCTTCACGATGTAGCAGCGCTGTTGGCCTAAGCCGGGCAATCGCACCAGACTCGATGCCTTGCCGTCGCTGCTCGGCTCCAGCACACCGCGTTGCAAGAGTTCCTTGTTTACTGCGGTAAGGTTCATGCCCCGGAATATCTCCGAGCGCCAGGCCTCGGTCAGCACGTAATAAGTGTTGGTGGTATGCATGGTGTCGCCCATGCCGTGTTCCATGGTCTTGCGAAAACCCAGGCGGTCGATGGTGCGGGGGCCGTGTTCATCGATCTTGGCGGCAGTGGACTCCCATCGCGTGAACCGGCTTTCTCCAAAGCGCTCGATCACCTGGCGCAGTCGGGCCACGATGGCATCGGCCTCCAGGTTGCCCGCGCCACCTCGCTCAGCCAGCCACCCATGCAAGCAAACCCGGGCGGCAGTCGTGGCGGTGCCATCTGGCCAGCTGGTGACACCAAAGGCCGTCGCCAGCTCGCCCGCCGCAGCGGCGAGGCCGAAGCGCAGGGCTGCACGTTGAGCTTGACCGCTGGCTGTAGCGGGTAGGTTTTGGGTGATGAATTGCTCCAGAGTGCGGCGAACGATCACCGACCATCTCAGCATCTCGCCGGGCTCACTCAGGGCCTTCAGGAAGGCGGTGAGGGGTGTGCCGTAGAACTTGGCTACGCGAGCCTTGAGCGCATCGGAGAGGGCGGCGGCATCCTCAAAACCGTTCAGCGCATCAAACATGCCGAGGCCTTTGCTTGCGTCCGCTGGGACCGCGAGCATGCGGACCTCCATGCCAGCTTCCAGCTCCTTGTTGGCCTCGGCCATGTGTTGCGCCAATGTCTTCTCGCCGGTCGAGAGAAATAGCAAGCGCCACTCCTGCACCTGTCGACCCGCTTGTCCTCGATCATTGGCCCGGGCTTTACCGGTGCCGTTGCCGAGCATGTAAACCGTCTCGCCAATGATGCGGGCATCGCACATGCCAATTTCATCCAGCACCAGAAGCCCGTCTGAGTGCGCGGCGGCGATGGACTCCAGAGCGTTGTCTGTAGAGCGCCACGAACGCACCAGGCGCGGCCCGCCATAAACCGAGGCGGCTACCTGCAAGTGGGTGGTTTTGCCGCCCGAGCTGTCACCGTAGAAGTGGAAGCCGCCCGACTCATGGCCCAGCAAGTTCAGCAGAGGGCCCGCAAAGGCCACGCTAACGACAAACGCTAAGCGGTGATTGCCAACGCACAGGGCTCCGATCTGCTGCTGCCATTGCTCCAGGGAGCCCGCCTCGCTGATCGGCGGGAGCTGGGCACCGGCCTCGTAGAAGTGCAGGTGTTCTTCGTGCGATCCAATCTGTTGTTCGGGCAAAAGGAAGGCGTTGCCGTGCCAGCCCAGTCGCGTCACCAGACGGGCCCGCTGTGCGCTGTCAAAGCCGCCGAGGTAGCTCTGCAAGTCGTTGCGTGCGTTACGTCCCGAGCGGCTTCCGGCGAGACGTAAGCCCATGTCCACCAAGGGGCCTAGAACGTCTTTACCGAAGTCGCCGGTCATGGTCCTGGCCGGAATGTTCCAGCGCTTCTTGGCGCCGTCTGGATCGTCGAACTCGACCAGCAGGCCCCAGTTATGGCCCTTCTCGTCACGGGTGCGAGCGATGATTTCCAGGGGCGAGCACACCGGGCGTGCCTCACCATCATCACCGGCATAAAACACCCCTTCGGGCGTCAGGCGAAAGCCACTGGGCATCAGGTCATTTTTCGATTTCGCCGGGCGCTTGGTCGCTGTCTTTGTCTTGATGGGCTCCTCTGTTTTTTCGTCCGCCGTGTTCACGAAAAACTCACCGCTGCGCACCAGCTCGGCAACGTGGTCCGCGGTCCAGCCCTTGGTCAGTGCGTCGGCAGCGTCGTCGCCTTCTAGCCACTTGCCGCCTTTAGCGAATGAGGGATTGCCGTCCTTGGTGGTGGGCTTGCGCTTGAACACCTCAAGTGACACTCGCTGTACTGACTCCGCGCCCAGTTCAAGCAGCTTCGGCTCGATGGCGTCCATGCACGCTTTACCGCTGGCATCGTTGTCCGGCCAGAGCAGCACCGACCGCCCTTTGAGCGGCAACAGGTCGGCCTTGTGCCAGGAGTTCGAACCGTTCGGCCAGCAGGTGGCCACGTACTCAGGCATCAACTCAGCGGCGGCGTCTGCGGCCTTCTCGCCTTCACACAGCACCACCGGGGCGTCGATACGCTGGGCCAATTCATCCAGGCGCAGCAAGGGGCGTGGTTCAGGCAGGCCCTGCCAGCGCCATTGCGTTGTTTGGCCATCGGAGCGTTTGCACCAGGTCAGCGGGGCAAAGACCTTTCTCGGCTCACCGTCTTCGTCCGGGCCCAGGTCGAACCGATACAGCGCCATGACCGGCTGACCTTGAGCGTCGCGGTAGATCCATACCTTGGACGGTGCGCCGTGTTGGCGGTGTTTGGCCGGGCACTTGCTCATGGCCTCTGCTGGGATCGGCTGGATGGCGATCCACTCGGGCGACTTGCATTTGGCCGGTGTGGGTTTGGCTTGCGCTGTTCCAGCAGAAACGCTCAGTAGATCCGCAAGCTTGTTGCAGGCTTCCACATCTGTGCCGCCGTCGAGGTAGCGCACCAGGTCAATCAGGTCGCCGCCCTTGTCGCCGGTGGCAAAGTCCGCCCAGGTACCTTTGCTCAGGTTGACCTTGAGTGAGCCTGCGCGTTTGTCGGTGCGCGTGGGGTTCGGTGCGTTGTATTCCTTGCCTCCGTCTACGCGTTTGCCGTTGGGTAGCCAGTGGGCCAGCACGCGGTCAATGTTCTTGAGAGCGGCGCTTTTCACGTCGGCAAAGCTGGGCCGTTTTGAGGCGTTGCTGGTGCGTTGGGTCATGGCTCGGCCCTCGACACGAAGAGTGAGTCGTTCACATCGTCGAGGAGCGCCTTGGCCATCTCGCCGAGATAGAGCGCACACCAGCTATAACGCTCGCCTTTATCGCTCATGGCCGCGTCAAGAGTGAGCTGGTTGCTGTAGTGCTGAAGGAGTGAAATCGTTTCGAGCGCGTCCTCAATCGACACTCCTGCATTGACTCGAAACAGGCATTGGCCGTTGGTGCTGCCGAAAAAAGATGCCCGGCCCAAGGTGGTTTGAATGCTCATAGCGCACCGCCTTTCTGGTCCAGAGGAACAGAAGAAGCATCACCATGCAGGGTGAGTGTTTTGATCAGGCCCAGGGTGCCGCGAACGTCCCAAATAACCGAGGCGATAACGTGATTGGAGAGGCGTGACTGATCACCTTCGAAGTGATCTTCGAGCAGCGTAAGTACGGAGTCTGCACGGTCAATAGCGCAGGTGATTGCGTCGATAGGGATACCGGCTTCAACGTCATTGCTGACGCACAGCAGGTCTTCGGGCAGGGCAAGGCTGCGCTGAGTGCTCATTGGGCACCCCCTGCGCTTTCCAGGGCACGAGCCTTGGCCATGTGGGTGTTGTAGCGAGAAAGGCGTGTAGCGAGGCTGGAGTTGGCGTGTAACGCGGCGAGAGCCATTGCCCTGTGGGCAGCGGCGCGAATTTTGGACGGATTGAGGGCGTGCATGGGTGTAGCTCCTTTTCTGAGTAGGAGCTGCCACTGATCGTCGCCAAACGAATTAGGGTGGCAGCTGTGCGCAGGTTGGCGAACCGGGGAAAAGGAACCCGGCAGACCCGAAGGTCTCCCACGCACAGCCACCATAAAACGGACATGCGGGCACAAAAAAAGCGCCTGCAATCGTAATGGGGGCGCCTGTGCGCCTTTTCTATCCGGGTCGCCAAACCCGTTCGCTGAATTTGCAGCGAAGGTCAAAGGGTAGCTCTCGATTTTTGAAAGTGCAACTGCGGTGATGGCTTGCAGATTGTTCAGGTGCGGCATAAATTGTTCGTGCATGTAGATTTACCTCAACGCCTCCGGATAGCCCCCGGGGGCGTTTTCATTTCAGGCATGAACTTCCCAGCGCAGGGAAAGCAGAGGAAGGAAGTCGCCCTCGATGCAGGAGCGTGCGTCTTCGTAGGCATCGATCTGCTGGCCTTCATCGACGATGACGGCGTGAGGGGGCATGCTGGGCAACGCGAGCGCGCACCAGGTGCCGTCAGCCCAACTCATCACGGCCACTACGTGGTTTCGTCTGGCCTGCTCGGTTCGGTAGCGCTCCAGGCGTTGCATGCATCGCGACGAAAAGCCGATTTTTCGAAGTACGGAGAAGGGCTGCAGGACGGCTCGGTGGGCTATGCGCTTTTTCATGCGGCCACCTGATCGCGTGCTGCGATGCGCGCTCGCGTCCATGCCTGAACCTCTCCCAGTACCCAAGCGACCGGAGCACTTCGGGCATTGCTGTTACTTAGCTTTACCGGTAAGGGAAATCCGCTTTCAGGTTGGCGCATCAGCTTGTAGATCGTCGGGCGTGCGAGCCCTACGATTGAAATGACCTCAGGCATACGGATGAGGGTCGTGGAGGGATCATGCGAGGAGATGGCTTTTGAAACGGTAGTCATAGCGATCTAACCCTTTGTTAATTGAGACAACGGGTCATACGCTACGCGGGGGAGAGGGAGTGGACTGTGTCCGCTCCCTTTTTTATTTCAGTGGTCTAAGGCCTAGGGCGGTTAGGTGTTCTCGAATGGTCTTTTCGGTGCCATGAATCCCCTGCTTGAAGAGCAGCTTGGTCAATTCAGCATCGGTCAGTCGGCGCTTTTCAATCATTCGCCCATTGATGATTTGTTCGGCGGCAGCTTTGATTTTTGCCCGTCTCTGCATGGCATCTAATTGTATTTTTGAACTGGGGTTGCTGTTTCCTTTACCGGCTTCCCGACCTCGCCTTGTTGCTTTTTCAGAAAAGGCGTTGTTAAGAACTTGATGCATTAGGCTTGATGGGTTGAAGCCATTTTTTTCTACGTCTATCTGCTCAACTTGGCGATATAGATTCGCCATCAATAGTGCCTGATTCGCCTCTCCTAACAACGTAGCGAATTCTTCTCGGGCTCTGATTTCGTTACCGCTACGGCGGTCTCGTTCCTTTTCAGCTAAGGCGAGATATTGGCGTGGAGAGTCATGTCTCAGCTGTTCTATCAGATCTGCATCAATGTCGTAGGTCGCAAGCTCAATATCGAACAACCAGTTTGCGAGTGTTTCCACGGCTTGGGTGCCAAGAATTAGGGCAAAGGTCGCAACAAGTTGTGAGTCTGTTACGGGATGGCGTAGCTCGAGCAGTCGTCGAATTACACTCGGCAATGAGCTTGCTGCTTCATAGCTGGCATGCTCATAGATGACATCACGTAGTCGATAAGTAGCTCTGGTCACCGTCACTGCGCATGAAGCATATGACTCGCCTTCGAGCCAGAACGATGTAGCTGTGTTGATCAGGTCGAAGGCGTCTCTGAAGTATTCGTTGAATTGCGGAAACAGTACTAGATTGCGAACGGCTGTTTCGACGTCGTGTTGGTCGAAAACCAGGCACTCTACGTCGAGTCCTGCAATTTCCAGTTCCCCTGTCTCGATACCTTGCTCAATGTCCACTTAGATCACCCCGTCGCCCCAGGTTCGGTGTGCTGTACCAGCGGCACAAATAGTGCTTAGCGGCTGCCAGCAGCAGGGAAGGGGAGTTATCGTTGTTACACGATTTAGCTCCGTTACACTGGATCTGCTCGAATTTTGATTCGCGTGTAACTTTAAAAATATTGTTTATTATCAACTGGTTAGTGCTGTTCGTTACACCGGTAACACGCGTAACCCCTGTTTTAACAGAGTGTGGAGAACTCCCCCTCATAGTGCTTTACCGAATTGACCTTGAATCACGTTCCCCTGCTCTAGGGCGTCCAAGTGATCGGCGTACCACTGCATCATTGTTATGCGCTGTTCGAGATACTGAGCCTTGTTGTAGACCCCTGAGATTCCTTCCTCCTTGTGGGCCAGTTGTGCCTCAACGTGCTCCTTGGGCCAACCATGTTCTCGCAGCAGCGTGCTTGCTGTGTGCCGGGTACCGTGACCCACAAGGCGGCCTTTATACCCGATGGTAGCGAAGACTTTGTTGATCGTGTTTTCACTGATGGTCGGGTTCTTGGCGCCCACTCCGGGGAACAGCCAACGACTGCGGCCAGTCAGGCAATGGAGTTCCTTAAGGGCGCTTATGGCTTGATGGGGGAGAGGGCAGACGAAATCCCGGCGCATCTTCATCTTTGCCGCAGGTGTCGTCCAAGTGGCCTTATCGAGGTCGAACTCTTTCCATTCAGCCAGGCGAACCATGCCCGGACGTGAGGCTGTCCAGATGCAAAGCCATGCTGCTGTTCGTGCCGTTAGTCTGCTGGGGGTGTTTTTAAGTGCGGTGAGGAACTCGCCTAGCTCAGGTTCTAATAGGTGCGGGTGCTGTTGAGTTTTTGGCGCTTGGGCAGCTATATCCCGAAGCCGGCTTCCCGGGTCGTTCTCGGTGAGCCCTAACCCGATAGCCCGCCCAAATATCTGGTTGATCCAGGTGCGGCACTTTTCCGCTACGTTGTGGGCATCTCGGGCTTCGATGGATGCTTGGAGTTCGGCGCAATCGGTACGGGTGATTTCGTCGAGCGGTTTGTCCCCCAATGCCGGGAGAATGTCCTTGTCGAGGTAGGTGCGGATTTTGTTGAGCGTTGAGGGAGCCAGTCCCTTTTCTTCTTTTGCCTTTAGCCAGGCGTCAGCAGCAGCTCTGAAGGTTCGTGTCTTGGCTGCATCTATGGCGGCCTTGGCAGATCGCTTTTGCTCAAGGGGATCAATTCCGCTGCTTATGGTCTTGCGCAGTTCGGCACATTTTTCCCGGGCCAATGCACCGCTCACCTCGGGGTAACCCCCTAGCCCCATCCAGGCCCAATTGCCCGCAGGGCGTTTGTAACGGAGCTGCCAGGATTTACCACCATCAGGCTTGACCCTGAAGTACAGGCCGTTTCCGTCCAGCTCGCGATACTCCTTTGCTTCAGGTTCTAGCCCTGTAAGTGTCGTGTCTGCGAGAGGGCGGCGCTTGATATCTGCGCGCTTCATCCTTGTATCCCAAAGTTCGGTATTTTTCTCAGGATACAAGCGGGGATACAGGGATACAACGGATAAGGGGAGATAGGGGTAGATAGCCAGACACAAAAAAACCGGCTCAAGTGGCCGGTTTTCCTGGTGCTGAGAGCCTTATGGAGACTTTCAGATACTGCTATATGGTGCCCCGAGGGAGACTCGAACTCCCACTTCTTGCGAAAACGGATTTTGAATCCGCCGCGTCTACCAATTCCGCCATCAGGGCTCAATGGCGGCGAAGTATAGAGAGGCGCTTACCGTTGGTCAATCGGCTTTCATGGTCAATTTTTACTTATTCCGCTAAACTTTCCGGCCCTGCTAGACGAACCCCATCATGCGCGTTGCTGACTTTACCTTCGAGCTTCCTGATTCGCTGATCGCCCGCCATCCACTGGCCGAGCGTCGCGGCAGCCGCCTGTTGACCCTGGATGGGCCAACCGGCGCCTTGGCCCACCGTCAATTCACTGATTTGCTTGAGCATTTGCGCCCGGGCGATCTGATGGTGTTCAACAATACCCGGGTGATTCCGGCACGTCTGTTCGGTCAGAAGGCTTCCGGCGGCAAGCTGGAAATCCTCGTCGAGCGGGTGCTGGACAGCCACCGTGTTCTGGCCCATGTGCGCTCCAGCAAGTCGCCCAAGCCTGGGTCGAAGATCCTCATCGACGGCGGTGGCGAAGCCGAGATGCTGGCGCGCCATGACACGCTCTTCGAGCTGGGCTTTGCCGAAGAAGTGCTGCCGCTGCTGGACCGGGTCGGGCACATGCCGTTGCCTCCTTATATAGACCGTCCGGATGAAGGCGCCGATCGCGAGCGTTACCAGACCGTGTACGCCCAGCGCCTGGGCGCGGTGGCGGCACCGACCGCAGGGCTGCATTTCGACCAGCCGCTGCTGGAGGCCATTGCCGCCAAGGGCGTGGAGACCGCGTTCGTCACCTTGCACGTGGGGGCTGGTACCTTCCAGCCGGTGAGGGTCGAGCGCATCGAAGATCACCATATGCACCATGAGTGGCTGGAAGTCGGCCAGGACGTGGTGGATGCAGTTGCTGCGTGCCGGGCTCGCGGTGGCCGGGTGGTGGCAGTGGGCACCACCAGCGTGCGCTCCCTGGAAAGCGCCGCGCGCGATGGCGTGCTCAAGCCGTTCAGTGGCGACACCGACATCTTTATCTACCCGGGCCGGCCGTTCCATGTGGTCGATGCCCTGGTGACCAACTTCCATCTGCCGGAATCCACGCTGTTGATGCTGGTTTCGGCGTTCGCCGGCTATCCCGAAACCATGGCCGCCTATCGCGCCGCGGTGGAAAATGGATACCGCTTTTTCAGCTACGGTGATGCGATGTTCATCACCCGTAATCCCGCGCCGACCGCTCCCAAGGATCTGGCCCCCGAGGAAACTGTATGAGTCGCACTTGTCGTATGTCCTTCGAGCTCCTGGCCACTGATGGCAAGGCTCGTCGCGGTCGCCTGACCTTCCCCCGCGGCACGGTGGAAACCCCGGCCTTCATGCCGGTGGGCACCTATGGCACGGTCAAGGGCATGCTGCCGCGGGATATCGTCGCTACCGGCGCCGAAATCATCCTCGGCAACACCTTCCACCTGTGGCTGCGCCCGGGTACGGAAGTGATCAAGGCCCACGGTGACCTGCATGATTTCATGCAGTGGAAAGGCCCGATTCTGACCGACTCCGGTGGCTTCCAGGTGTTCAGCCTGGGGGCCATGCGCAAGATCAAGGAAGAGGGCGTGACCTTCGCCTCGCCGGTGGACGGCGCCAAGGTGTTCATGGGCCCGGAAGAGTCGATGCAAGTGCAGCGCGACCTGGGTTCGGACATCGTGATGATCTTCGATGAATGCACGCCGTACCCGGCTGATGAAGACGTGGCACGAATCTCCATGGAGCTGTCCCTGCGCTGGGCCCAGCGCTCGAAGAATGCCCACGGCGACAACACCGCGGCGCTGTTCGGTATCGTCCAGGGCGGCATGCACCAGGACCTGCGCATGCGCTCCCTGGAAGGCCTGGACAAGATCGGCTTCGACGGCCTGGCCATTGGTGGCCTGTCGGTGGGCGAGCCCAAGCATGAAATGATCAAGGTCCTGGACTACCTGCCAGGCCAGATGCCAGCCGACAAACCTCGTTACCTTATGGGAGTTGGCAAGCCGGAAGATCTGGTTGAGGGTGTGCGCCGCGGTGTGGACATGTTCGATTGCGTGATGCCAACCCGCAATGCCCGCAATGGGCATCTGTTCATCGATACAGGCGTGCTGAAGATCCGTAACGCGTTCCATCGCCATGATGATTCGCCGCTGGACCCAACTTGTGATTGCTACACCTGCCAGAACTTCTCCCGTGCTTATCTGCACCACTTGGACAAGTGTGGGGAAATGCTCGGGAGTATGCTCAATACCATCCATAATTTGCGCCATTACCAGCGTCTTATGGCTGGTTTGCGCGAGGCTATTCAACAAGGTACATTGGCCGCCTTTGTCGATTCCTTCTATGCCAAACGCGGGTTACCCGTGCCGCCTTTAGAATAAGTTCTAAAGACGTTAAGACACTAATTCTGAAATTATCGGAGTGTTAAATGAGCTTTTTGATCCCTGCCGCGTATGCGGACGCCGCTGCACCTGCCGCTGCCGGTCCTGCTGGCACTGGTTTCGAGTGGATTTTCCTGGTCGGCTTCCTGGTCATCTTCTATCTGATGATCTGGCGCCCACAGGCCAAGCGCGCCAAAGAGCAGAAGAACCTGCTGGGTAGCCTGCAGAAAGGCGACGAAGTTGTGACCACCGGCGGTATTGCCGGCAAGATCAACAAAGTGACCGATGACTTCGTGGTTCTGGAAGTGTCGGACTCCGTTGAACTGAAGTTCCAGAAGGGCGCGATCGCTGCCACGCTGCCAAAAGGCACGCTGAAAGCGATCTAAGTTTCATCTTTTACCAATCGACGGGGCGCGCAAGGCGCCCCGCGTCATAAACGGGCGGCGTGATGCTGAACAAATATCCTCTGTGGAAGTACCTACTGATCCTGGCGGTGCTGGCGATCGGTTTTATTTATTCCGCTCCCAATCTATACCCTGATGATCCGGCCATTCAGGTCAGCGGCGCGAGTACCGCGTTGCAGGTCACTCAGGCGGATCTGGATCGTGCGAGCAAAGCGCTCACCGACGCCGGCATCAACGTCAAGGCTTCTTCCATTGCCGCCAACGGCAAGGGTGGCCTGCTGCGCTTGACCAACAAGGAAGACCAGCTTCCGGCCAAGGATGTAGTGCGCAAGGCGCTGGGCGATGACTATGTGGTGGCGTTGAACCTGGCGCAAACCACTCCGCAATGGCTGCGCAACCTCGGTGCGCACCCGATGAAACTGGGTCTGGACTTGTCCGGTGGTGTGCACTTCCTGCTGGAAGTGGACATGGACAAAGCCCTCGACGCCCGCCTGAAAGTCTACGAAGGCGATGTCAAGAGCCTGCTGCGCAAAGAGCGCCTGCGCTATCGCAGCCTGCCGCAGCTCAATGGCGCCATCCAGCTGGGCTTCAGCGATGAAGACAGCCGTGAGCAGGCCCGTTCGCTGATCCGCAAGAACTTCAATGATTTCGATATCGTACCGGCCGACCTCAATGGCCAACCGGTGCTGCGTCTGGCGATGACCCCGGCCAAGCTGGCGGAAATCCGCGAATACTCCATCAAGCAGAACTTGACCACCGTACGTAACCGGGTCAATGAGCTGGGTGTGGCCGAGCCTCTGGTTCAGCGCCAGGGTGCCAACCGTATCGTGGTTGAGCTGCCGGGCGTGCAGGACACCGCTGAAGCCAAGCGGATCCTGGGCAAGACCGCCAACCTGGAGTTCCGTCTGGCCGCCGAGCCGGGTGCTTCCAAGGCGACTTCCGAGTCCTTCGAATTCCGTGAGGGCAATCGTCCTCCAGCGCAGATCGAGCGTGGCCTGATCATCACCGGTGACCAGGTGACCGATGCCCAGGCCGGTTACGACGAGCATGGCCGTCCACAGGTGAACATCAAGCTTGATGGCCACGGTGGCGAGCTGATGAACCGTTCGACCCGCAGCAACGTCGGCCGCAGCATGGCGGTGATCTTCATCGAGCAGAAGCCGATCACCACCTATACCAAGCAGGTGGTCGACGGCGTCGAGAAGGACGTGCCGGTCCAGGCGTTCAAGGAAGAGAAGAAGATCATCAGCCTGGCGACCATCCAGTCGCCGCTGGGCAGTCAATTCCGTATCACTGGCCTCAATGGTCAGGGCGAATCCTCCGAGCTGGCGCTGCTGTTGCGTGCCGGTGGTCTGGCGGCGCCGATGTACTTCGCTGAAGAGCGCACAATCGGTCCGAGCCTGGGTGCTGACAACATCACCAAGGGTATCGATGCGTCGCTGTGGGGCATGCTGTTCGTGTCGCTGTTCATCATCGCCATCTACCGCTTCTTCGGGGTGATCGCCACTGTGGCGCTGGCCTTGAACATGGTGTTGCTGCTGGCCCTGATGTCCCTGCTGGGGGCTACGCTGACCCTGCCGGGTATCGCCGGTATCGTGCTGACCATGGGCATGGCGGTGGACGCCAACGTGCTGATCTTCTCGCGGATACGTGAAGAGATCGCCGCCGGCATGACCGTGCAGCGGGCAATCAACGAAGGCTTCGGCCGGGCATTTACCGCGATTCTCGATGCCAACCTCACCACCTTGCTGGTGGGCGGCATCCTGTTTGCCATGGGCACCGGCCCGGTCAAGGGCTTTGCGGTAACCATGTCCCTCGGGATCTTTACCTCGATGTTCACGGCCATCTGGCTGACCCGTGCGATGGTCAACCTGATCTTCGGCGGTCGTGACTTCAAGAAGTTGTGGATTTAAGGGGCTGCCATGTTACGTACTATCAACTTTATGGGCGTGCGCAACGTTGCGTTCGGCGTCACTGTGCTCCTCACCGTTCTGGCGTTGTTCAGCTGGTTCCACAAGGGGTTGAACTACGGTCTGGACTTCACCGGCGGTACGCTCATCGAGCTGACCTACGAGCGTCCGGCGGACGTGATGAAGGTGCGTTCGCAACTGAACGACGCCGGTTATCACGAAGCCATCGTACAGAGCTTCGGTGCGACCACCGACCTGCTGGTGCGGATGCCGGGTGAAGATCCGCAGTTGGGCCACCAGGTGGCCGAAGCACTGCAGAAGGCTGGCAGTGACAACCCGGCGCAGGTCAAGCGCGTCGAGTTCGTGGGCCCGCAAGTGGGTGAAGAGCTGCGTGACCAGGGGGGGCTCGGCATGCTCATGGCGCTGGGCGGCATCCTCATCTACCTGGCGTTCCGCTTCCAGTGGAAGTTCGCGGTCGGTGCCATCGTTTCGCTGATCCACGACGTGATCGTGACCGTGGGCATCCTGTCGTTCTTCCAGATCACCTTCGACCTGACGGTGCTGGCGGCGGTGCTGGCGATCATCGGTTACTCGCTCAACGACACCATCGTGGTGTTCGACCGGGTGCGTGAGAACTTCCGCGTGTTGCGCAAGGCCAGCCTGATCGAGAATATCAACATCTCGACCACCCAGACCCTGCTGCGCACCATGGCCACTTCGATCTCCACTTTGCTGGCGATCGTGGCTCTGCTGTTCTTCGGTGGGGACAACCTGCACGGTTTCTCGATCGCGTTGTTTGTCGGCGTTCTGGCGGGTACCTATTCGTCGATCTACATCGCCAACGTGGTGCTCATCTGGTTGAACCTGAACAGTGAAGACCTGATTCCTCCGGCCAACACCGAGAGGGAAGTGGACGACCGTCCTTGATAGTCTGACCTGTTCCGGCTGTCAGTTAAAAAGGCGCGAGTGTTGAACTCGCGCCTTTTTTTTTGCTCCAAGGCTGGGAGAAGCGCGGGCTTTTGACCCGCATGTATGGTCAGGAGGTTCACGTGAACAAGTCGTTGCTGGTTGGTGCGGTATTGGGTGCTGTCGGTGTCACCGCCGGGGGTGCTGTTGCCACCTACAGCCTGGTTAAAAGCGGCCCTGAGTATGCGCAAGTGCTGGCCGTTCAGCCGGTCAAGCAACAGATCAAGACCCCGCGGGAGGTCTGCAAGGACGTCGCCGTGACCCGGCAGCGCCCGGTCAAGGATGAGCATCAGATCCTGGGCACCGTGGCTGGCGCAGTGGGCGGTGGCCTGTTGGGCAGCATGATCGGTAATGGCAATGGCAAGAAGCTCGCCACGGTTGCCGGTGCTGTTGGTGGGGGCTATGCGGGGAACAAGGTGCAGGAAGGCATGCAGGAGCGTGATACCTACACCACCACGCAGACTCGCTGTAACACGGTCAATGACATCAGTGACAAGATCGTTGGTTATGACGTGAAGTACGACCTGGGTGGCAAGCAGGGCCAGGTGCGTATGGATCGGGATCCGGGCAACCAGATTCCGGTGGATAAAGAAGGGCGCCTGATTCTCGGTCAGAACCAGAATCAGCCCGGCCAGTAACCCTCAGCTGCAGCAGCTGTTTGCCGGCGAAGGCGATCTCAAGGTCCCATTCGCCAGCAAGCTGGCTCCTACGGGATCTGCGGGCATAAAAAAAGCACCCCTTGGGGTGCTTTTTTTGTCGCTGGTGCTTAGCGCTTCAGCGAAGCCGGCAGGTGCGGCTGGATTGCGGTCAGAACTGCCTTGAAGCATTTGGTGTTGCCGGCCACGACGTGGCCTTTTTCCAGGAAGTCGTGACCGCCGGTGAAGTCACTCACCAGGCCGCCGGCCTCCTGGATCAACAGGGCGCCTGCTGCCATGTCCCATTCGGACAGGCCCGATTCCCAGAAGGCGTCAAAGCGACCGGCGGCGACGTAGGCCAGGTCCAGGCTTGCTGCGCCAGCGCGACGGATGCCTGCAGTCTGGCCAACCAGGGCGCGGAACATGCCCAGGTAGTTGTCCAGGTTGTCCATCTGGTCGTCACGGAAGGGGAAGCCGGTGCCCAGCAGGGCGCCGTCCAGGCTGGTGCGGCCGCTGACGCGCAGGCGGCGACCGTTCAGCTGGGCACCGCGGCCACGGCTGGCGGTGAATTCTTCCTGGCGAACCGGGTCCAGAACCACGGCGTGTTCCAGGCGGCCACGGTATTTGCAGGCGATGCTCACGGCAAAGTGCGGGATGCCGCGCAGGAAGTTGGTGGTGCCGTCCAGCGGGTCGATGATCCACAGGTAGTCTTCGCCTTCGCCGCTGCCGGCGTGCAGGCCGGTTTCTTCGCCGAGGATGGCGTGGGTCGGGTAGGCTTTGCGCAGCGCGTCGATGATCTTCTGCTCGGCAGCGCGATCAACTTCGGATACGTAGTCTTTGGCGTCTTTTTCGTCGACCTTGATGGTATCCAGGCGCTCGATGGAGCGGAAAATCAATTCACTGGCGCTGCGGGCGGCGCGCAGCGCGATATTCAGCATTGGCTGCATGGATAGGTCACCTAAGGTTGTTAAAGAAAGCCGAGCATTCTAGCAGAAAACTTTTGCAGATGAAGGTCGGCGTTCGCTTTGATTGCATTGATCCGCTGTGTGGCGCATTTCCTCAGCGGGTATTGGCCGCTCCTGTCGCGGGCTCTCAATAAGGCAGCGGAATTGGCAGATGGTTATTTTTGAGGCGGTGGTGCAGCCTGTTCTGTAATATTTGCTCCCCCTTCCCGTGTCCGAGAGCGCCTCCCTTGCTGCAGAACATTCGTGTCGTCCTGGTCAATACCAGTCATCCGGGCAATATCGGCGGGGCTGCGCGTGCCATGAAGAACATGGGCTTGTCGCGGCTGGTGCTGGTGGAGCCGCGGGTATTTCCGTCCCATGAGGCGGATGCGCGGGCTTCTGGTGCCACCGATATTCTCGAAAATGCCCAGGTGGTGGCGACGCTGGAGGATGCTCTGGCGGGTTGCACCCTGGTGTTCGGCACCAGCGCTCGTGATCGGCGCATTCCCTGGCCGCTGCTGGATCCCCGCGAGTCGGGCCTCAAGGTCGTGGAGGAGGCCGGGCAGGGGGCGCAGATCGCTCTGGTGTTCGGTCGTGAAGATTCCGGCCTGACCAATGACGAATTGCAGCGATGTCATTTCCATGTGCATATCCCGTCGGATCCGGAGTTCAGCTCGTTGAACCTGGCCACGGCGGTGCAAGTGCTGACCTATGAAGTGCGCATGTCCTGGTTGGCAGCCCAGGGCCAGCCGAGCAAGGTTGAGAAGGATGAGGTGGCGTCGCCGCGCAGTGATGAGTTGGCAACCATGGATGAGCTGGAGAGGTTCTACGAGCACCTGCAGCAAACCCTGGTGGCCATCGACTTCCTCGATCCGGAGAAACCTCGACACTTGATGGCGCGCTTGCGTCGGTTGTACGGTCGCAGCTCGGTCAGTCGGGCGGAAATGAATATATTGCGAGGCATCCTCACGGAAACCCAGAAAGCGGCTCGTGGGGAGCTACAGAAGCGGAAGGATCAGTGATGTTCGAACGTCTGCGTGAAGATATCCAAAGTGTTTTCCATCGTGACCCGGCTGCGCGCAACGCCTTTGAGGTGCTGACCTGCTACCCGGGGATGCATGCGATCTGGATCCATCGCCTGTCCGGCGCCTTGTGGGGGATGGGCTGGAAGTGGCTGGCGCGGCTGGTCTCGAACTTCGGGCGCTGGCTGACCGGGATCGAGATTCATCCGGGGGCCAAGGTCGGTCGTCGCTTCTTTATTGACCATGGAATGGGCATCGTCATTGGCGAAACCGCCGAGATCGGTGATGACGTCACGCTTTACCAGGGGGTGACCCTGGGTGGCACCAGTTGGAATAAAGGCAAGCGCCACCCGACCCTGGAAGATGGTGTAGTGGTGGGGGCTGGCGCCAAGGTGCTGGGGCCGTTCACGGTCGGGGCCGGGGCCAAGGTCGGTTCCAATGCCGTGGTGACCAAGGCGGTGCCGGCCGGTGCGACCGTAGTGGGGATCCCGGGGCGGATCATCATGAAATCCAATGATGAGCAGGAAGCCAAGCGCAAGGCCATGGCGGAAAAGCTCGGCTTCGATGCCTATGGCGTCAGCGAAGACATGCCTGACCCCGTGGCGCGGGCCATTGGTCAGTTGCTTGATCACCTGCAAGCGGTCGATGGTCGTCTGGAGGGGATGTGTGGCGCGCTGAAGGATCTGGGCAGTGACTACTGCGCCAAGGACTTGCCTGCCCTGCGTGAAGAAGACTTTGCTGAAGTCAAGGGCAAGGGCGACAGCCAGGTCGGCTGATGCCCCGCAAACCGGCTTCTCCTGCAGGAGCCGGTTTGCCGGCGAAAAAGCCCCTGAGATGCCATAAGCGACCCGCGGGTCAGTTGTTGCCATCGCGCTGTGCCATTACGTCGCAGACTTTGCTATGATTCGCGCGCTCTTTTGCGGGTAAATCCGACTAAAGTAGTTGGTCTTATAGTTGACCTGATTACTCGGGTATTGCATACTCGCCTCCATTCCGAAACTCCGTGGTACTTGTCCATGCGACTGACTACTAAAGGCCGATACGCCGTGACCGCCATGCTCGATCTGGCGTTGCACGCGCAACATGGCCCGGTCTCCCTGGCCGATATCTCCGAGCGCCAAGGCATTTCCCTGTCCTATCTCGAACAGCTTTTCGCCAAATTGCGCCGTAGCAATCTGGTGTCCAGCGTCCGGGGTCCTGGTGGCGGCTATCAGCTGTCCCGCGACATGCAGGGGATCCAGGTGGCCCAGGTGATCGATGCGGTGAACGAATCGGTCGATGCAACCAAATGCCAGGGGCTGGGTGATTGCCATGCCGGCGACACCTGCCTGACGCACCACTTGTGGTGCGATCTGAGCCTGCAGATCCACGAATTTCTAAGCGGTATCAGCTTGGCTGACCTTGTCACTCGCCGTGAGGTGCAAGAAGTAGCCCAGCGTCAGGACCAGCGCCGTTGTAATGGCAAGGCGCCGCGCCTGGACAAGATTGAAGCGTCCGCCGTCGAATGACAGCCAAAGAGCTAGCGGCACGCCAGCCAGCCTGATTTAGGAGAGAGTCCATGAAATTGCCGATTTACCTTGATTACTCAGCGACCACCCCGGTTGATCCGCGCGTCGCGCAGAAAATGAGTGAATGCCTGCTGGTCGACGGGAACTTCGGTAACCCGGCGTCCCGCTCCCACGTGTTTGGCTGGAAAGCCGAAGAATCGGTGGAAAACGCCCGTCGCCAAGTGGCCGACCTGGTTAACGCCGACCCGCGTGAAATCGTCTGGACTTCCGGTGCTACCGAATCCGACAACCTGGCAATCAAGGGTGTCGCGCATTTCTACCACACCAAGGGCAAGCACCTGATCACCTCGAAGATCGAGCACAAGGCTGTCCTGGACACCATGCGCCAACTCGAGCGTGAAGGCTTCGAAGTGACCTACATCGAGCCGGGCGAAGACGGCCTCATCACTCCGGCCATGGTCGAAGCAGCCCTGCGTGACGACACCATCCTGGTTTCGATCATGCATGTGAACAACGAGATCGGCACCATCAACGACATCGCTGCCATCGGCGAACTGACCCGCTCCAAGGGCGTGTTGTTCCACGTCGACGGCGCTCAGTCCACCGGCAAGGTCGACATCGACCTGCAGGCCCTGAAGGTCGACCTGATGTCCTTCTCCGCCCACAAGACCTACGGCCCGAAAGGGATCGGCGCGCTGTACGTCAGCCGCAAGCCGCGGGTGCGCCTGGAAGCCACCATGCACGGCGGTGGTCACGAACGCGGCATGCGTTCCGGTACCCTGGCTACTCACCAGATCGTCGGCATGGGCGAAGCCTTCCGCGTGGCCAAGGAAGACATGGCTGCCGAGAACCTGCGCATCAAGGCCCTGAGCGACCGCTTCTACAAGCAGGTCGAGCACCTGGAAGAGCTGTACATCAACGGCAGCATGACTGCCCGCGTACCGCACAACCTGAACCTGAGCTTCAACTACGTTGAAGGCGAGTCGCTGATCATGGCCCTCAAGGACCTGGCAGTGTCTTCCGGTTCGGCCTGTACTTCGGCCTCCCTGGAGCCTTCCTACGTGCTGCGTGCCCTGGGTCGCAACGACGAGCTGGCTCACAGCTCGATCCGCTTCACCTTCGGCCGCTTCACCACTGAAGAAGAAATCGATTACGCGGCGCAGAAAGTCTGCGAAGCCGTTACCAAGCTGCGCGCTCTGTCGCCGCTGTGGGACATGTACAAAGATGGCGTCGATATCTCGAAGATCGAGTGGGCGGCGCACTGAATATAAGTCGCCGCACAGGGTTCTGTAGAGCGTACCGATAACGGCGATTTGCAGAACCCAAGAGCGACTCTCTGATGAGTGAGGATTAAGAATCATGGCTTACAGCGAAAAGGTCATCGACCACTACGAGAACCCGCGCAACGTCGGCAAGATGAACGCGGAAGATCCGGATGTCGGCACTGGAATGGTCGGCGCTCCTGCCTGCGGCGACGTGATGCGCCTGCAGATCAAGGTCAATGAGCAGGGCATCATCGAAGACGCCAAGTTCAAGACCTATGGCTGCGGTTCCGCCATTGCTTCCAGCTCCCTGGCCACTGAGTGGATGAAGGGCAAGACCCTGGATGAAGCCGAAACCATCAAGAACACCCAGCTGGCTGAAGAGTTGGCCCTGCCTCCCGTGAAGATTCACTGCTCGGTACTCGCCGAAGACGCCATCAAGGCTGCCGTACGCGACTACAAGCAGAAGAAAGGCCTGATCTGACCGATCGGCTTTCACAGATTTGGCGACAAGTAAGGAGTCACGATGGCTATCAGCATGACAGAAGCGGCTGCTCAACACGTGCGACGCTCCCTCAACGGGCGCGGCAAGGGTGATGGGATTCGTCTGGGTGTTCGCACCACGGGCTGTTCCGGCCTTGCCTACGTGCTGGAGTTCGTCGACGAGATTGGCGAGGACGATCAGGTATTCGAGAGTCACGGCGAGAAAGTGATCATCGATCCGAAAAGCCTGACCTATCTGGACGGCACCGAACTTGATTTCGTCAAGGAAGGGTTGAACGAAGGCTTCAAGTTCAACAACCCCAACGTGCGCGGTGAGTGTGGCTGCGGCGAAAGCTTCAACATCTGAGGCTTGTCGTGGGTACTCCTTGTCATTTCGCTTTATTTGAGCTGCAACCGAGCTTCCGCCTGGATCTCGAGCAGTTGGCCGCGCGCTACCGTGAGTTGGCGCGTGGGGTTCATCCAGACCGTTTTGCCGATGCTTCCGAGCGCGAGCAGCGCCTGGCCCTGGAGCAGTCGGCAAGCCTCAACGAGGCTTACCAGACCCTCAAGAGCCCGCCCAAGCGCGCCCGTTACCTGCTTGCTTTGAATGGCGGCGAGTTGCCGTTGGAAGTCACGGTGCATGATCCGGAGTTTCTTCTGCAGCAGATGCAATGGCGCGAAGAGCTCGAGGATTTGCAGGACAGCGCCGACCTGGCCGGAGTGGCGGCATTCAAGCGTCGGCTCAAGACAGCCCAGGATGAACTGAATGAAAGCTTCGCAGCCTGTTGGGATGATGCGGCGCAACGCGAGCAGGCCGAGCGCCTGATGCGGCGCATGCAGTTCCTCGACAAGCTCACCTACGAAGTGCGCCAGTTAGAAGAGCGCCTCGACGATTAACCCAGTGCCGCTCCGGTCGCACGCCTGATATACAGATAAGTCCAGATAAGCATGGCCCTACTGCAGATCGCCGAACCCGGCCAAAGTCCTCAACCGCACCAGCGTCGCCTGGCTGTGGGGATCGACTTGGGTACTACCAATTCGCTGGTCGCTGCCTTGCGCAGTGGTCTTTCCGAGCCGCTGGCCGACGCGCAGGGACAGGTGATTCTGCCGTCCGCGGTGCGTTATCACGCCGACCGCGTCGAGGTGGGCGAGTCTGCTCGCCTGGCTGCACCTACCGACCCTTTGAACACCGTGCTTTCGGTCAAGCGCCTGATGGGGCGTGGCCTGTCCGACGTCAAGCAGCTGGGTGAGCAACTGCCCTATCGCTTCGTCGAGGGCGAGTCGCACATGCCGTTCATCGAGACCATCCAGGGGCCGAAAAGCCCGGTGGAGGTATCGGCTGAAGTGCTCAAGGTGCTGCGTCAGCGTGCTGAGGCGGCCCTGGGTGGCGAGCTGGTAGGTGCGGTCATCACCGTTCCTGCCTATTTCGACGACGCCCAGCGTCAAGCCACCAAGGATGCGGCCAAGCTGGCCGGCCTGAATGTACTGCGCCTGCTCAACGAACCTACTGCGGCAGCTGTGGCTTATGGCCTGGATCAGCATGCCGAAGGCGTGGTGGCGATCTATGACTTGGGTGGCGGCACCTTCGATATTTCCATTCTGCGCCTGACCGGCGGCGTCTTCGAAGTCTTGGCTACCGGTGGCGATACTGCCCTGGGCGGCGATGACTTCGATCACGCCATTGCCGGCTGGATCATCGAGGGCGCGGGCCTGTCCGCCGACCTCGACCCGGGTACCCAGCGCAGTCTGTTGCAAGCCGCTTGTGCGGCCAAGGAAGCCTTGACCGGCGCCGCGTCCGTGGAAGTGGTGTATGGCGATTGGCGTGCCACCCTGACTCGCGACGCCTTCGACGCCCTGATCGAGCCGATGGTTGCCCGCAGTCTCAAGGCCTGTCGTCGTGCTGTACGCGATTCCAATGTCGAATTGGATGAAGTGCAGGCGGTGGTCATGGTGGGCGGTTCGACCCGTGTGCCGCGTGTGCGTGAGGCGGTGGCTGAAATGTTCGGTCGCCAGCCGTTGACCGAGATCGATCCGGATCAAGTGGTGGCCATTGGGGCCGCGATCCAGGCCGATACCTTGGCCGGCAACAAGCGCGAAGGCGGCGAATTGCTGCTGCTGGACGTGATTCCGCTGTCCCTGGGGTTGGAAACCATGGGCGGGCTGATGGAGAAGGTGATTCCGCGCAACACCACCATTCCGGTTGCCCGTGCCCAGGACTTCACCACCTACAAGGATGGCCAGACGGCCATGATGGTTCATGTGCTGCAGGGCGAGCGCGAGCTGATCAGCGACTGCCGCTCCCTGGCGCGTTTCGAATTGCGCGGCATCCCACCGATGGTGGCCGGTGCGGCGAAGATCCGCGTGACCTTCCAGGTCGACGCCGATGGCCTGCTCAGCGTTTCTGCGCGAGAGCTGGGTTCGGGCGTCGAAGCCAGCATCCAGGTCAAGCCATCCTACGGTCTGACCGACGGCGAGATCGCCAAGATGCTCAAGGATTCCTTCCAGTACGCCGGCGACGACAAGGTGGCCCGTGTACTGCGCGAGCAGCAGGTTGATGCTCAGCGCCTGATCGAGGCGGTGCAAGGTGCCTTGGACGCCGATGGCGAGCGTCTGCTGGACGCCGAAGAGCGCATGGTTATCGAGCTGCAGATGCAGGAATTGAGTGAATTGATGCGTGGCACCGATGGTTATGCCATCGAGCAGCAGACCAAGCGTCTGTCGCAAGTGACCGATGCCTTTGCTGCCCGACGCCTGGATTCGACGGTGAAAGCCGCGCTGGCGGGGCGCAACCTGAATGAAATCGAGGAATAACTGATGCCGCAGATCATTTTTCTGCCACACGCCGTGTTCTGTCCGGACGGCCTGGTTGTAGAGGTCGAGCCTGGCGTCTCGGTGCTCGAGGTGGCGCATGACAACCACATCGAGATCGAAAGTGCCTGTGGCGGCGTCTGTGCCTGCACCACCTGCCATTGCATCATTCGTGAAGGCTTCGACTCGCTGAACGAGGCTGACGAGCTGGAAGAAGACCTGCTGGACAAGGCCTGGGGCCTGGAAGCGCAGTCGCGCCTGTCCTGCCAGGCCATCGTCGGCGATGAAGATCTGACCGTCGAAATTCCAAAATACTCGCTCAACCATGCAGCCGAAGCGCCGCACTGATTTCAAGGAACTGGCATGAGCCTCAAGTGGGTTGATGTACTGGAAATCGCGATCCAACTGGCTGAGTCCAAGCCGGATGTGGATCCGCGTTATGTGAACTTTGTCGATCTGCACCAATGGGTTCTGGCACTGCCGGAGTTCAGCGACGATCCGGCTCGCGGAGGCGAGAAGGTTCTTGAAGCAATTCAGGCCGCCTGGATCGACGAAGCTGACTGAATCCGCGGGCTACGCAGTTAGGCAATCCCTATAAACCCGCGTATAATTCGCGGGTTTAATTTTTCGCTTTAATCACCGTTTCTGGAGTTACACCATGGCTGTTCAACGTACTTTCTCCATCATCAAGCCTGACGCTGTTGCAAAAAACGTTATCGGCAAGATCGTTTCCCGTTTTGAAGAAGCCGGCCTGCGCGTTGTAGCTTCGAAAATGAAGCAACTGTCCAAGGCCGAAGCTGAAGGCTTCTACGCTGAGCACAGCGAGCGTGGCTTCTTCGGCGAACTGGTTGCCTTCATGACTTCCGGCCCGGTTGTTGTTCAGGTTCTGGAAGGCGAAAACGCCATCGTTCGCAACCGTGAGCTGATGGGCGCTACCAACCCTAAAGAAGCTGCTGCCGGCACCATCCGTGCTGACTTCGCCGAGTCCATCGACGCCAACGCCGTTCACGGTTCGGACTCCGAAGCTGCCGCTGCTCGCGAAATCGCTTACTTCTTCGCAGCTACTGAAGTAACCGCTCGCTGAGTAAGGCTTGCGCGTGAGAGGTGAAACCATGACTGCATCGATCGGCAAAACTAACCTGTTGGGGCTTACTCAACCGGAAATGGAGAAATTCTTCGACTCAATCGGGGAGAAGCGTTTCCGTGCCGGTCAGGTAATGAAATGGATTCACCACTTTGGCGTCGATGATTTCGACGCCATGACGAATGTCGGCAAGGCCTTGCGCGAAAAGCTCAAGGCTGTTGCCGAGATTCGCGGTCCGGAAGTGGTCAGCGAGGACATCTCCAGCGACGGCACCCGTAAATGGGTGGTGCGCGTGGCGTCCGGCAGTTGCGTCGAGACCGTCTACATTCCCCAGGGCAAGCGCGGCACTCTGTGCGTTTCGTCCCAGGCGGGCTGTGCCCTGGATTGCAGTTTCTGCTCCACCGGCAAGCAAGGCTTCAACAGCAACCTCACCGCCGCCGAAGTCATCGGCCAGGTGTGGATTGCCAACAAATCCTTTGGCAGCGTCCCGGCGACCGTCGACCGTGCCATCACCAACGTGGTGATGATGGGCATGGGTGAGCCGCTGCTGAACTTCGACAACGTCATCGCTGCCATGCACCTGATGATGGACGACCTGGGCTACGGCATCTCCAAGCGCCGGGTGACCCTGTCGACCTCCGGCGTGGTGCCGATGATCGATGAGCTGGCCAAGCACATCGACGTCTCGCTGGCGTTGTCTCTGCACGCACCCAATGATGCGCTGCGCAACCAGCTGGTACCGATCAACAAGAAGTACCCGCTGAAGATGCTGCTCGAGTCCTGCCAGCGCTACATGTCGGCCCTGGGTGAGAAGCGTGTGCTGACCATCGAGTACACCCTGCTCAAAGACGTCAACGACAAGCTTGAGCACGCGGTGGAGATGATCGAGCTGCTCAAGGATGTACCGTGCAAGATCAACCTGATCCCGTTCAACCCGTTCCCGCATTCCGGGTACGAGCGTCCGAGCAACAATGCCATTCGTCGCTTCCAGGACCAGCTGCATCACGCCGGTTTCAATGTCACCGTGCGCACCACGCGTGGTGAAGACATCGATGCTGCCTGCGGTCAGTTGGTCGGGCAGGTGCTGGACCGCACCCGTCGTAGCGAACGCTATATCGCCGTGCGTGAGTTGAGCGCCGACGCCGATATGCCGCAAAGCGCCGCAACCCGTACCTGAGAGAGGATCTCCATGGCCCTGCGCTTTGCGCTGCTCCTGCTTGTTGCCAGCCTGTGTGCTGGCTGTGTTCTGTCGGGTGATTCCAACCCGATGAACACCAGCAAGGGGCGCGACGAGGCGCGCGAGGCCTATGTGCAGTTGGGCCTGGGCTACTTGCAGCAGGGCATGAGCGAGCGGGCCAAGGTGCCACTGAAGAAAGCCCTGGAACTGGCCCCCGCCGATGCCGACGCCAATGCTGCCCTTGCACTGGTGTTCCAGGCCGAGATGGAACCGGCCCTGGCCGACGAGCATTTTCGCCAGGCCCTGGCGGCGCGTCCGGACAGTGCCCGGATCCTCAATAACTACGGCAGCTTTCTGTTCCAGGAAAAACGTTACAAAGAGGCTTATCAGCGCTTTGAGCAAGCCGCTGCTGATACTCTGTACCCCGAACGTTCCCGAGTGTTTGAAAACCTCGGCATGACCGCTTCAAGGCTTGGCCAGCGTGATCTGGCCCAGCTGCAGCTGGAAAAGGCCTTGCGTCTCAATCATCAACAGCCCCGTGCATTGCTGGAAATGGCTGAGTTGTCTTACGAAGACAGGCATTATGTGCCCGCGCGCGACTATTACGATCGTTTTAGCCTGCTCGGCGAGCAAAATGCACGTAGTCTATTGCTCGGCGTTCGACTGGCAACGGTGTTCGAAGATCGCGACAAGGCCGCCAGTTACGGTCTGCAACTAAAACGACTTTATCCCGGTACGCCGGAATATCAGCAATACCTGTCGGAGCAATGATGAAAGCGGCCCATCCCGAAGTTCAAGCAGTGACTCGCGTAAACCCCGGTGAGACCCTGCGTCAGGCCCGCGAAAGCAATGGTTGGTCGCTGGCCGAAGTGGCCCACAAGCTCAACCTCACCGTGAGCTCCCTGAGCAACCTGGAAGCTGGCGCCTTCGACAAGCTGCCGGGGCACACTTTCGCCCGTGGCTATATTCGTGCCTACGCCAAATTGCTGGGCATGGATCAGGCGGTACTGGTCCAGGAGTTCGATCAATACACCGGTACCGACTCCCAGGGCAGCAGCGTCCATGCCCTGGGGCGCATCGAAGAGCCGGTGCGGGTTTCCCACACTATCTTGCGCATTGTCAGTTTGCTGCTGCTGGTGGCGGTGGTTGGTGGCGGTTTCATCTGGTGGCAGGATCAGTCCTCCCAGCGCGGCAAGGAGCCGGTCTCCCTGAGCCCCGAGCATGTCGAGGTCGAAGGCGCCGATGGCACTACCCAGATTCATCCTATCGACGAGCCCGAAGACCAGGCGGTTGCCGAGGGGCAGAGCGAAGCGCTGGACAACGCCGCTCAAAGCGAAGGCCAGGCAGCGAGCGAGACTCCTGCCGCCCCAGCCGTTTCGACCGCGCCGGCGCCGGCTGCCACTGCGTCCCTCCCCGCAGCTCCCGTGCACAACGCGCCGGCTCCGGCGCCTGTCGCACCGGCTGCCGTGGCGCAAGCGCCTGTCGCACCGGCTGCCGTGGCGCAAGCGCCTGTCACGCCGACCGCGCCTGCTGCTGCGGTTGCACCGGGCAGCGCTGCGGCAACTGCAGTTGCAGGCGCGGGCCAGGTACAGATCCAGTTCAGCGCCGACTGCTGGGCCCAGGTCATCGATGCTAACGGCAAGGTTCTGCTCAGCGCCCTCAAGCGCAAGGGTGAAAATGTCGATGTCAGCGGCAAGCCGCCTTTTGCCGTACGTCTGGGCTATGCCCGTGGCGCACAAATCACTTACAACGGTCAGGCGGTGGATATCGCCCCGTTCACCAGCGGCGAGACTGCTCGCCTGAAGTTAGGTCAATAAGTCATGCACGGCGAATCTCCAATCAAGCGTCGCGAATCCCGCAAGATCTGGGTCGGCTCGGTACCGGTCGGAGGCGATGCCCCGATTGCGGTGCAGAGCATGACCAACAGCGACACCAACGACGTGGCCGCAACCGTCGCCCAGATCAACCGCCTGGAAGCCGCCGGTGTCGATATCGTGCGGGTTTCGGTGCCGGACATGGACGCCGCCGAGGCGTTCGGCCGGATCAAGCAGCAGGTCAAGGTACCGCTGGTGGCCGACATCCACTTCGACTACAAGATCGCGCTGCGCGTGGCCGAACTGGGCGTCGATTGCCTGCGGATCAACCCGGGCAATATCGGTCGTGAAGACCGGGTACGCGCGGTGGTGGATGCTGCCCGTGATCGCGGGATCCCGATCCGTATCGGGGTCAACGCCGGTTCCCTGGAAAAAGACCTGCAGAAAAAATACGGCGAACCGACCCCGGCTGCATTGGTGGAGTCGGCGCTGCGTCACGTAGAACACCTGGAACGCTTGAATTTCAAGGACTTCAAGGTCAGCGTGAAAGCCTCGGACGTGTTCATGGCCGTCGAGGCCTACCGCCTGCTGGCCAAGGAAATCATCCAGCCCCTGCACCTGGGGATCACCGAAGCCGGTGGTTTGCGCTCAGGCACAGTGAAATCCGCCGTCGGCCTCGGTATGCTGCTGGCCGAAGGAATTGGCGATACCATTCGCATTTCGCTGGCGGCCGACCCGGTCGAGGAAGTGAAGGTCGGCTACGACATTCTCAAGTCCCTGCACCTGCGTTCCCGTGGCATCAACTTCATCGCCTGCCCGAGCTGCTCGCGGCAGAACTTCGATGTGGTGAAAACCATGAACGAACTGGAAGGACGGCTTGAAGACCTGTTGGTGCCGTTGGATGTTGCAGTGATCGGTTGCGTGGTCAACGGTCCGGGTGAAGCCAAAGAGGCGCACATCGGCCTGACCGGTGGTACACCGAACCTGATCTACATCGATGGCAAGCCGGCACAGAAACTGACCAATGACAATCTGGTGGACGAGCTTGAAAAGCTGATCCGGCAGAAGGCGGCCGAAAAGGTCGAGGCCGACGCAGCGCTGATCGCTCGCGGCTAACCGAACGTATTTAAGGATTTTTTGTGAGCAAGTCTCTGCAAGCCATTCGTGGCATGAATGACATCCTGCCCGAGCAGACGCCCCTGTGGCGTTATTTCGAGGGTACTGTGGCGCGCCTGCTGGATAACTACGGTTACAAGCAGATCCGCATGCCGATCGTCGAGTTCACCGAGCTGTTCAAGCGCTCCATCGGTGAAGTGACCGACATCGTCGAAAAAGAGATGTACACCTTCGAGGATCGCAACGGCGACTCCCTCACCCTGCGTCCGGAAGGCACCGCTGCCTGTGTCCGTGCAGTGCTGGAGCACGGCATTACCGGCGGTGGCCAGGTGCAGAAGCTGTGGTACATCGGCCCGATGTTCCGTCACGAGCGCCCGCAGAAAGGCCGTTATCGCCAGTTCCACCAGATCGGTTGCGAGGTATTCAACCTCGACGGGCCGGACATCGATGCTGAGCTGATCGTGTTGACCTGGCGCCTGTGGGGCGAGCTTGGCATCCGTGATGCGGTCAAGCTCGAACTCAACAGCCTGGGTACCGCCGAAGCGCGCGCGCGCTATCGCGACGCGCTGGTGGAGTTCCTGTCGGCGCGCATGGACAAGCTGGACGAAGACAGCCAGCGCCGCCTGAAGACCAACCCGCTGCGGGTGCTGGATACCAAGAACCCGGACACTCAAGCCGTGCTGGTGGATGCGCCCAAGCTGGCCGACTACCTGGACGAAGAGTCCCGCGTGCACTTCGAAGGCCTCAAGGCCCGCCTGGATGCTGCGGGTATCCCCTATGTGATCAACCCCAAGCTGGTGCGCGGGCTGGATTACTACAGCAAGACCGTTTTCGAATGGGTCACCGACAAGCTCGGTGCCCAGGGCACTGTCTGTGCCGGTGGCCGTTACGACGGCCTGGTGGAGCAGATGGGCGGCAAGTCTACGTCGGGCGTTGGCTTTGCCATGGGGATCGAGCGTCTGGTGCTGCTGCTGGAAACCCTGGAGCAGGTCCCGGAAGAGATCTCGCGCCAGGTCGACGTTTACCTCTGCGCCTTCGGTGAGGCCGCCGAACTGGCCGCTCTGGCGCTGAGCGAGCGTGTTCGCGATCAATTGCCGAACCTGCGTCTGCAGATCAATGCCGGTGCTGGCAGCTTCAAGAGCCAATTCAAGAAGGCCGACAAGAGCGGCGCGCTGTATGCGCTGATCCTCGGTGACGACGAACTGGCCCAGCAAGTGGTAGGTTTCAAACCCCTGCGTGGCCAGGGCGAACAACAAAGCATTGCCTGGGATGCACTCGCTGCGCACCTGGCCACCTGCGTCGTGCAGGGTTGAAGCTGTCAAACAGCCGATTTAGCGAATAAGGAGTATTGGGGTGTCGAGTACCGAAGATGAACAGCTGGCGGAATTGAAAGACTGGTGGCAGCGTAACGGCAAACCCCTGGTGACTGGCGGCCTGCTGGCCCTGGTTATCGTGTTCGGCTGGCAAGCCTGGCACAAGTATCAGAACAATCAGTCGCAAGGCGCTTCGGTGCTCTATCAGCAACTGCTGGAAACTACCCTGACGCCGGATGGCAAGCCGGATGCGGCTCGTGTTACGGACCTGGCGGGCAAGCTCAACAGCGAGTTCGGCGGTACTGCCTACGCGCAGTACGGCAACCTGTTCGTGGCCAAGGTGGCAGTAGACACCGGCAAGCTGGACGATGCAGCGGCACAGCTCAAGGCCGTGGCCGACAAGCCCGCCAACCCGACCCTGGGTGAAGTGGCGCGTCAGCGCTTGGCACAGGTACTGGCGGCGCAGAACAAGGCCGACGAGGCTCTGAAGCTGCTCGACGGCGATGCCGACAAGGCATTCCTGGCGACTCGTGAAGAACTCAAGGGCGATCTGCTGGTCCAGCTGGGCCGTGTGGACGAAGCCCATGCGGCATACCAAAAAGCCAAGGCGGCGCTCTCGGATGAAGCGGCAGTCGGTGGCCTACAAATCAAGCTGGACGACCTGGCCAAAGGGGATGCATGACGTGATCCGTTGGAAACATGCAGCATTGCTGGCTCTGGCCTTGTTGGCCGCGGGTTGCAGCAGCAACAGCAAGAAAGAACTGCCACCGGCGGAACTGGTCGACTTCAAAGAAGAAGTGGTCCTGCAGAAGCAGTGGAGCCGTTCGATCGGTGACGGTCAGGGCGAAACCTACAACATGCTGGTGCCAGCCATCGATGGTGACACCATCTATGCCGCTGACGTGACCGGCGTGGTGGTTTCCATGGATCGCATGAACGGCGACGTCAAATGGAAGAAAGATCTCGAACTGCCTGTTTCCGGCGCCGTTGGCGTGGGTTATGGGCTGGTCATGATCGGCACTCTGAAAGGCGAAGTGGTTGCCCTGGATGCCTCCAGCGGTGAAGAGAAATGGCGTGCCCGTGTGACCAGTGAAGTGTTGGCTCCGCCAGCTACCAACGGTGACGTGGTGGTGGTGCAGACTCAGGACGACCGCGTGATTGGCCTTGAAGCAAGCACCGGTCACCAGATCTGGCTCTACGACAGCACTCCAGCGGTGTTGACCCTGCGGGGCACCAGTGCGCCGTTGGCGACCAACCGTCTGGCCCTGGCCGGTCTTTCCACCGGCAAGGTGGTCGCGCTGGATATTCGCAACGGCGTGCCGGTGTGGGAACAGCGTGTAGCCATTCCACAAGGCCGTTCCGAACTGGATCGGGTCGTGGACATCGACGGTGGCCTGCTGCTGTCCGGTGGCACCCTGTACGTTGCCAGCTACCAGGGGCGTGTGGTTGCCCTGGACCTGGAGAGCGGCCGTCCGCTGTGGCAGCGTGATGCTTCCAGCTACGCCGGTGTGGCCCAAGGGTTCGGCAGCGTTTATGTCAGCCTGTCCTCGGGTACCGTGGAAGGCGTGGACGAGCGTTCGACTACCGCGCTGTGGAGCAACGACTCCCTGGCTCGCCGCCAACTGTCGGCACCGGAAGTCTTCTCCAGCTACGTAGCCGTGGGCGACCTGGAAGGTTACCTGCACCTGCTGAGCCAGGTTGACGGTCGCTTCGTCGGTCGTACGCGCATCGATAGCGACGGCCTGCGTGCTCGTCCGCTGGTGGTGGGCGACATGATTTATGTGTATGGCAACAGCGGCAAACTGGAAGCCCTGACCATCAAGTAATGGTTTGACTATGCTTGGGGTGATCCCCAAGCGAACTGCAGGAGCGAGCGTGCTCGCGATGGATGCCAGGTGACGCCAGCTTGCTGGACGAGCGCGGCGCCATGGAGTTAATCGCGAGCACGCTCGCTCCTACAGTGCTGCCCCGAGCACCAGCCGCTGCCTCGCAGCGGCTTTTGTATTTTCTGAATTAACGCAGTGGAGAGCCGCATGGTTCCCGTAATCGCCCTGGTGGGCCGACCTAACGTCGGCAAGTCCACCTTGTTCAACCGCCTGACTCGGACTCGCGACGCCATTGTCGGCGACCTGTCCGGTCTGACCCGTGATCGCCAATACGGTGAGGCCAAGTGGCAAGGGCGTACCTATATTCTGATCGACACCGGCGGTATCTCCGGTGACGAGCATGGAATGGATGAAAAGATGGCCGAGCAGTCGCTGCTGGCCATCGAAGAAGCTGATGTGGTGTTGTTCCTGGTGGACGCCAAGGCCGGGTTTACCGCGGCCGACCAGATGATCGGCGAGCACCTGCGCAAACGTAACAAGACTTCCTACGTGATCGCCAACAAGGTCGACAACATCGACCCGGACATGGCCCGCGCCGAGTTCGCGCCGCTGGGCATGGGCGATGCCATCCCGATCGCCGGTGCTCATGGCCGCGGTATCACCCAGATGCTGGAAATCGCCCTGAGCGAATTCCCCAAGGATGACGCTGACGAGCCGGAAGAAGGCGAGGAAGAGATCGTTGCCGAGGGTGAGGAAGCCAAGCGCATTCCGGGCCCGAGCGAGAAGGACGGGATCAAGATCGCCATCATCGGTCGTCCCAACGTCGGCAAGTCGACCCTGGTCAACCGCATGCTCGGTGAAGACCGGGTGATCGTCTACGACCAGCCCGGCACCACTCGCGACAGTATCTACATCCCGTTCGAGCGCAACGACGAGAAGTACACCCTGATCGACACCGCCGGTGTGCGCAAGCGCGGCAAGATCCACGAGGAAGTCGAAAAGTTCTCGGTGGTCAAGACGCTGCAGGCGATCAAGGACGCCAACGTGGTGATCTTTGTCATGGACGCCCGCGAAGGTGTGGTGGACCACGACCTGAACCTGCTGGGCTTTGCCCTGGAAGCCGGTCGGGCCCTGGTGATCGCCCTGAACAAGTGGGACGGCATGCAGCCGAGCGAGCGCGACTACGTGAAGACCGAGCTGCAACGCCGGCTGTTCTTCGTCGACTTCGCCGATATCCACTTCATCTCGGCGCTGCACGGTACCGGTGTGGGCAACCTCTACCAGTCGGTGCAGAACTCCTTCAAGTCGGCGGTAACCCGCTGGCCCACCAGCCGCCTGACACAGATCCTCGAAGATGCCGTTGGCGAGCACGCGCCGCCTATGGTCAACAATCGCCGGATCAAACTGCGCTATGCCCACTTGGGTGGTGCCAACCCGCCGCTGATCGTGATCCACGGCAACCAGGTGGAGAAGGTGCCCAAGTCTTATGTGCGCTATCTGGAAAACACCTACCGCCGAGTCTTGAAGCTGGTAGGTACGCCGATCCGCATCGAGTTCAAGGGCGGCGAGAACCCGTACGAAGGCAACAAGAACACGCTGACCGACCGCCAGGTCAACAAGAAGCGTCGCTTGATGTCGCACCACAAGAAGGCCGACAAGAAGCGCCGCGACAAGCGCTGACCGGCTTAGGAGCCGGTTTGCCGGTGAAGCTCCGGACCTGCTTCAGAGCTTCGCTGGCAAGCCAGTTCCTACGGGATCTGTGTGGATAAGAGGGCGCCCCGGGCGCCCTTTTTCATGCCTGGCGTTTGGGCTATTCTCGGGGACCTCCGCGCCGCCGTAGTGCGGACTGCTCAGCAGGGAATCCTCATGATCATCAGTAAGTTGCCGAATGTCGGCACCACCATCTTCACGCAAATGTCCCAGCTCGCGGTGGAAACCGGAGCGCTCAACCTGTCCCAGGGCTTTCCTGATTTCGATGGCCCGCAAGCCCTGCGTGATGCGCTTGGCTGGCATGCCGCCAATGGCCATAACCAGTACGCACCCATGACCGGCCTACCGGCACTGCGCCAGCAGGTCGCCGCGAAAATCGCCCGCAGCTATGGCGTCCAGGTCGATGCTGACGCTGAGGTGACCATCACCCCCGGTGCGACCCAGGCAATCTTCTGTGCCATCCAGGCGGTGATCCAGCGCGGTGACGAAGTCATTGTGTTCGACCCCAGTTACGACAGCTATGAGCCGTCGGTGGAGCTGGCCGGTGGGCGTTGTGTGCATGTGCCGTTGGCCGGGCAGGGCTTTGCCCTCGATTGGCAGAAACTCGGTGAAGCCCTGAGTCCGCGCACGCGGATGATCATCCTCAATTCGCCGCACAACCCCAGTGGTGCCTTGATCAGCCGCGCCGAGCTGGACCAGTTGGCCGCCCTGATCCGTGATCGCGATATCTATCTGGTCAGTGACGAGGTCTACGAACACCTGGTGTTCGATGGCGTACCCCATGTCAGTGTGCTGGCCCATGAGGAGCTGTATCAGCGGGCCTTCGTGGTCAGCTCGTTCGGCAAGACCTACCACGTGACCGGCTGGAAGACCGGTTATGTGGTTGCACCACCGGCCCTGAGCGCCGAGCTGCGCAAGGTGCATCAATATGTCAGCTTCTGCGGGGTCACGCCTTTGCAGTACGCTCTGGCGGACTTCATGGCCGAACACCCGGAACATGTCGAAGAGTTGCCGGCCTTTTACCAGGCCAAGCGTGATCTGTTCTGCGATCTGCTGAGCGCCTCGCGTTTCAGCTTCAACCGGGTGTCGGGTACCTATTTTCAATTGGTGGACTATTCGCAGATTCGTCCAGACTTGAATGATGTCGACATGGCGACATGGATGACCCGCGAACACGGCGTGGCGGCCATTCCGGTGTCGGTGTTCTATCAGCAGCCGCCCCAGGGGCAGCGCCTGGTGCGTCTGTGTTTTGCCAAGCGCGAGGAGACGTTGCGCCAAGCAGCGGAGAAACTATGCGTGATCTGAGTGCATTACCCGATCTGAATCTGGCCCTGATCCAGACCACCCTGGCCTGGCACGACCGCCAGGCCAACTTCGAGCATTTCGAGCAGTTGCTGGAGCAGGCCCGTGGTGCAGATCTGATCATCCTGCCGGAAATGTTTACCACCGGATTCTCCATGGAATCCGCGACTCTCGCGGAAGCGGAGAATGGCCCTACCAGCAAATGGCTACGTGGCCAGGCGAAAAAGCTGAATGCGGTGATCACCGGCAGCGTGATAATCCAGGCAGCGGATGGCAGCCATCGCAATCGCTTGCTGTGGGCGCGCCCTGACGGTGAGGTCTGGCACTACGACAAGCGCCACCTGTTTCGCATGGCCGGCGAGCACAATCACTACACGCCGGGGGAACGGCAGGTACAGTTCGAGCTCAAGGGTTGGCGTATTCGCCCGCTGATCTGCTACGACCTGCGGTTCCCGGTGTGGAGCCGGGACGCCCAGGACACCGACCTGCTGCTCTACACCGCCAATTGGCCGGGTGCCCGCCGCCTGCACTGGAATCGCCTGCTGCCAGCCCGGGCCATTGAAAACCTCTGCTACGTTGCGGCGGTGAACCGGGTGGGCACCGACGGCAAGGGCTTTGCCTATACCGGAGACAGCCAGGTTCTGGACTATCAGGGCGAAACCCTGCTCAGCGCCGGGGAGGCCGATGGCGTCTTCCAGGTGTGCCTGAACGCGGGTGAACTGGCGGCTTACCGTGCGCGTTTTCCGGCGAACCTCGACGCCGATACCTTCATGTTCACTTAGGATCGCTTCGGCACTGCACACTTTTTTACAGGTTGTGAATATCAAGCTTCGAGGGTGAAGGCCGATAGCAGGATCAGTTCAGGAGGAATCAACCATGACTACCATCACTGCCACCATCGTCAATCCTTACCCCCTGTCGGCACCCAAAACTGCTTCGACTGAAGCCGAAGGCAACAGCGCCAGCCCGCTGGCGCCGGTGGATGACAGCAAGGACGGTCAGGATAAGGAGCTGCGGGTCAACTCTGGCGATGCCAATATCGATGCGGTAAAGGCCGGTGGTGATCCGGTCAAGGCGCTGCAGAAACAGATCGAGCAGACCCAGAAAACCCTGACCGAACAGCAGGCCCAATTGGCCAATGTGCAGAAGGGCCAGGCCAGCGACGAACAGAAAGCCCAGCAGGTGATGGAAGTCCAGGCGCAGATCGCCGTGACCAACAGTACCTTGCAGGTGCTGCAGGCGGCTTTGCTGCAAGCCATGTTCAGTGTTGATGTGCATGCCTGAAACAGTCGTTGCTGACATTTAGCTGGTGTTATCTGTTCCGGCATAAAAAAGGCCCCGGGGAGTCGAGCTCCTCGGGGCCTTTCGCTTTTGGCAGCCTTTAGGCTGCCTTGGCCTGCTGCTCGCTCAAGGAGCGGTTCAGCGCACTGAACAGCGCCTTGAAGCTGGCGGTGGTGATGTTTTCGTCGATACCGACGCCGTGCACGGCGCGCTCACCGTTGACCCGCAGTTCGATGTAGGCCGCCGCCTTGGCGTTGGTGCCGGCGCCGATGGCGTGCTCGTTGTAGTCCATGATCTCCACCGGAACCGGCAGCCCGGCCACCAGCGCTTCCAGGGCACCGTTGCCCTTGCCGCGCCAACTGAGGTTGGTCTCGCCCTGACCCTTGCTCGAGACTTCCACTTCCACGGCGCTGTGGCCGTTCTCTTCCTGCAAGCGATGGCTGACCAGCGCGTAGGGAGTGTTGGCCTGCAAGTACTCGCTGTGCAACAGCGCGTGGATCTGCTGGGCGGTCATTTCCAGGCCCAGGCGGTCGGTTTCCCGCTGCACCACCTGGCTGAACTCGATCTGCATGCGACGTGGCAAGCTGATGCCGTATTCCTGCTCGAGCAGGTAGGCGATACCACCCTTGCCCGACTGGCTGTTGACGCGGATCACCGCCTCGTAGCTGCGACCGATATCGGCCGGGTCGATCGGCAAGTACGGCACCTCCCACAAGCCATCGGCTTTCTGCTGGGCGAAGCCCTTGCGGATCGCGTCCTGGTGCGAGCCGGAGAACGCGGTGTGGACCAGGTCGCCGACATAAGGGTGACGCGGGTGCACGGCAATCTGGTTGCACTCTTCCACGACTTTGCGCACGCCGTCGATGTCGGAGAAATCCAGTTCAGGGTTCACACCCTGGGTGTAGAGGTTCAAGGCCACAGTGACCAGGTCGACGTTACCGGTACG
This sequence comes from Pseudomonas sp. GW823-FHT02C05, assembly GCF_058797595.1. Taxonomy (NCBI): domain Bacteria; kingdom Pseudomonadati; phylum Pseudomonadota; class Gammaproteobacteria; order Pseudomonadales; family Pseudomonadaceae; genus Pseudomonas; species Pseudomonas sp. GW823-FHT02C05. Next base: position 312,622 of record NZ_JBXAJU010000003.1, read on the forward strand.
TTCGCCGTTGCCGAACAGGCAGCCTTCGACACGGTCGGCGCCGGCCATCAGGCCCAGCTCGGTGGCGGCCACGCCCGTACCGCGGTCGTTGTGGGTGTGCAGGCTGATGAGCACGCTGTCACGACGGTTGATGTTGCGGCAGAACCACTCGATCTGGTCGGCGTAGATGTTCGGTGTGGCGACTTCAACGGTGGCCGGCAGGTTGAGGATCACCTTGTTGCTTGGCGTGGCGTTCCAGACTTCCACCACGGCGTCGCAGACTTCCTTGGCGAACTCCAGCTCGGTGGCGCTGAAGGTCTCTGGCGAGTACTCGAACTGCCACTGGGTTTCCGGTTGCTGGGCGGCGTATTTGACGAACAGCTTGGCCGCATTCACCGCGATCTCTTTCACACCGGCCTTGTCCTGGTTGAAGACAATGCGGCGGAACGAAGGGCTGGTGGCGTTGTACAGGTGGACGATGGCCTTTTTCGCACCACGCAAGGACTCGAAGGTGCGGGCGATCAAGTCTTCACGGGCCTGGGTCAATACCTGGATGGTGGTGTCGTCCGGAATGTGCCCGCCTTCGATCAGGGTGCGCACGAAGTCGAAGTCGGTTTGCGAAGCGGCCGGGAAAGAAGCTTCGATTTCCTTCACACCTACAGCCACCAGGGTCTTCCAGAAGCGCAGCTTCTTGACGGCATCCATCGGTTCGATCAACGACTGGTTGCCATCACGCAGGTCCGAACTGCACCAGATCGGCGCGCTGGTGATGGTTTTCGACGGCCAGGTACGGTCCGGCAAGTTGATGGTCGGGAACGCGCGGTACTTGGAGGATGGGTCTTTGAGCATGGTCATGGAGAAATCCTTATTGTCCGGGCCGAAAAGAGGCGGCCTGCCGGTGAGTCAAGAGTGAGGTTGACGCAGGGGGATGAGGCACCGCGATTCAGCCTGGCAGTCGTGCGCTGACGAGGCAGAGGCTCCGGTGTTGACGACGCTGAATGAGGGTGTGAGAGGTTTTCATGTGCTCAACCCTAACCACTGGGGTGAGAGATGGCAAGCAGTCGAAAAAAATTGAGAGGAATACTCGAAAACAAAGCTATATCGAGATTTTATGCTGGGTATTCTTTGAAAGAATACTAACGATTGCGCAGTCGAGTAGGGCTGCGCAATCCCCGTGGGCGTCGGCTCGCCGCTGAATCAATGCCTGATGCAGGCAAGCGGCGCTGCGCGATCAGGGCTGGAAGGCCCCGATAAAAATGGCCGGATCGACCCGCGCATCATTCAGGCTGACGTTCCAGTGCATATGCGGCCCGGTGGCGCGGCCGGTCGCCCCCACCTTGCCCACCACGGCGCCACGGGCCAGGGACTGGCCGATCTTCACGTCGATTTTCGACATGTGGCAGAACATGCTGATGAAGCCCTGGCCGTGGTCGACGAACACGGTGTTGCCGTTGAAGAAGTAGTTGCCGATCAGGATCACTTTGCCCGCCGCCGGGGTCTTGATCGGTGTGCCTGCCGGCACCGCGAAGTCCAGGCCCGCGTGAGGGTTGCGCTCTTCACCGTTGAAGAAACGGCGTACGCCGAACTTGCTCGACAGCGGGCCATTCACCGGCTTGTCCAACAGCAGGTTGCTTGGGGTGTTGGGGCTGAAGCTGCGGTAGGCGCGGATCTGTTCCGCCAACTCGCCGTCGATGCGCTTGAGGTCCGCCGGGTTCGGATTGACCTGGCGCTGGTTCTTCAGGGTGATGTGCTGCTCCGGGTATTTCTTGTTGCCGACCACGAAGTTCAGGCTGCGCCCGCCGGTGCTTACTTGTTGAGTGCCGGGCTTGACCGTCAGCGGGATGCCGACAATCGCCAGCCAGTTGTTCTGCTCCTTCACCACCAGCACCGGCTTGCCCTGGTAGCTGGCCTTGGGCGCCTGGGCGGCGCTGCCCAGGTCGACCACCGCTACGCCACCGGGCACGGGTTTGTTCAGCAGGCGGGTGATGTAGCTGTCGGCGTGAGCATTGAAGGCCAGGCACAGCAACAGCAGGGAGCAGAGAAAACGCGGCATGGATCAATCCAGTAGAGAAAGGGTGACGGGCGTCAGGTGGTTGTCTTCGACGCGTACTTGCAGCTCGCCTTCGCCCAGGCGGGCACTGAGGCGCTGGCCTGGGCGGGTCTGGCCGGCACTGCGAATGGCCTGCCCGCGATCGTCCAGCAGGATGCTGTAACCGCGCCCCAGGGTGGCCAGGGGGCTGACCACATGCAGGGTCTGCATCTGGCTGTGCAATTGCAGGCGGCGGCCCTTGAGGCCTTCGCGCATGGCCCGGGGCAGGCGTTCGGCCAGGCTGTCCAGACGCTGGCGCAGCAGTGCCAGTTGCCGCCCTGGATGCTGGGCTCCGAGGCGGGTTTCCAGGCGGATCAAGCGTTCGCGACGGGTATTGAGGCTGCGCTCGAAGGCGCGGCGCAGGCGCATGTCCAGGTCGTCCAGGCGCTGTGCCTGCTGGCGCAGGCGTTCACCGGGATGGCGCAGGCGTCGGGCCAGGCCGTCCAGGCGCAGCCGGTCGCGCACCAGCCGGTCGCGCATGCGCATCACCAGGCGTCGATGCAGGTTGTCGACCCGGCGTTGCAGGTCACTGGAATCGGGGGCCAGCAGTTCGGCTGCTGCGGAAGGCGTGGGCGCGCGAACGTCGGCCACGAAATCACTGATGGAGACGTCGGTTTCATGGCCGACGGCGCTGACGATCGGTGTCACGCAGGCATCCACCGCACGGGCCACGGCTTCTTCGTTGAAGCACCAGAGGTCCTCCAGGGAGCCGCCGCCACGGGCCAGGATCAGCGCGTCGAAGCCCCGGGCGTCGGCCAGCTGCAGGGCCCGGACGATCTGCGCCGTAGCCTCGCGGCCCTGCACGGCGGTAGGGATCAGGGTCAGCACGACCTGCGGTGCGCGGCGCCGGAACACACTGATGATGTCGCGGATCACCGCGCCGGTGGGCGAACTGATGATGCCGATGCGTTGCGGATGGGCCGGTAGTGGCACTTTGCGTTCGGCGCTGAACAGCCCTTCGGCGCTCAGCTTGTCTTTCAGGGCATCGAAAGCCAGGCGCAGGGCGCCATCACCGGCCGGTTCCACGGTGTCGAGAATCAGCTGGTAGTCACCGCGCCCTTCGAACAGCGAGACCTTGCCCCGCACCTTGACCGCCAGGCCGTCCTTCAGCGCCTGGCGGACCCGCGCGGCGTTCTGCCGGAACAGTGCGCAGCGCACCTGGGCGCCGCTGTCCTTGAGGGTGAAGTACACATGGCCGGAAGCCGGGCGGGCGAGGTTGGAGATCTCGCCCTCCACCCAGATATTGCTGAACACGTCCTCGAGCAGCACCCGGGCGCGGCCGTTGAGCTGGGTGACGGTGAGGACCTCGCGGTCCAGGCCGAGTCGTGTGAAGGGATCTTTAATCATGGGGCGCAGTTTAAAGGCCTGTCTCTGAATGGAACAACGCAAATCAACTACAAGTGATTGCGAAAATGTTCGACGAATTGCGCCACCAGGGGCGTCGGCTCCTGTCGATAGGCGAGGGCCACGGTGCTCTGGCAATCGGCATCCGCCAGCGGCAGGAAGCGGATGCTGGCCGGGGCGATGTCCTGCATCGACTCGGGCAGCAGGGCGATGCCGAAGCCGGCCTGGATCAGTTGCAATTGGGTGGTCTTGCGCGACATCACCCGCGCCGCCCTGGGAAAAAAGCCCTGGCGCATGCACAGCTCGGCCGAGAGGTAACTCAAGCCGCCCCGCTGGGGGTGGGGGATGGAGATGAAGGCTTCCTCGCGAAGCTGGGCCAGGTCGACGCCCCCGGCCGGAGGGGCCAGCGCCAGTGGGTGCTGAGGTGGCACCGCCAGCAGCAAGGGTTCGGCGAACAGGGGCGTGATCTGTACACCTGCCCGTTGACGTAACACCGGCAGGCGCAACAGGCCGATATCCAGGTGCCCCTGCGCCAACTCTTCCAGTTGCGCCTCGGAAGACAGCTTGGCGATGTCCATCGAGGCTCCAGGGCAATGCTGCAAGTAGCTGCCGATGCCCTGGAGTAGCCGGCCGCTCATGGGCACGGTGCTGGAGTGGCTCAGGCGCAAGGTGCCCAATTGCCCCATGCCTACCTGAGTGGCCAGTTCGCTGGCCTTGTGCAATTCACTCAGCAGGTTGCGTGCCTTGGGGAAAAACGCTTCACCGGCCGCCGTCAGCCGCGGCAGGCGCGCGGTGCGCTCGAACAGTGGGGTCTGCAATTGGTTTTCCAGCTCCTTGATCTGCCGGCTGAGGGCTGACTGGGCGACGAACAGGCGCTCGGCGGCGGCGCTGAAGCTGCCGCATTCGGCGATTTCCACGAAATAGCGCAGTTGGCGGGTCGAAATCACGAGGTATGCCTTTTTGCGATGAGTTGGCGACTTCGACGATATTAGTCGCAAGGCTCACTGCTGGCTAAAGTCACTGCGTATTCAACTGGGAAGTCGCAGCGATGAGCGTGGTAATCGAGGGTTTGAACCAGTGGTCTTTCGGCCCGGGCAGTTGGTTGGTGATCGGCCTGGGTATCGCGCTGGCGTACATAGTGTTCGGCATTGCCGGGTTCGGTACGGCGCTGGTGGCGGGACCGATCCTGATCCTGTTCATGCCATTGTCGAAGATCGTGCCGTTGCTGGTGCTGCTGGATTTCGTCGCCGCCTTTGGCAATCTGCTGCCTTCGCGCAGGGACGTGGCAAAACCCGAGTTGTTGCGGCTGCTGCCCTGCATGGCGCTGGGCTGCACCTTGGGGGTGATTTTCCTGCTCAACCTCAAATCCGATCTGTTGCTGCTATTGATGGGGCTGTTCATCAGTGCTTATGCCATCTACAGCCTGTGGGTGAAGGCGCGTCCGACCCAACTGGCGGCCGGCTGGGCGGTGCCGATGGGGATTGTCGGTGGGCTGTTTGGCGCCCTCTTCGGCAGTGGCGGCTTTCTATATGCCATCTACCTGAACAGCCGCCTGCCCAAGGACCCGGCGCGGGCGACCCAGAGCGCGCTGATCAGTTGCAGCACCGTGGTGCGCTTGAGCCTGTTCGCCCTGGCCGGGGTCTATGCCGAGTTGCCGCTGCTGCTATTGGCGCTATGCCTGTTGCCGGCGATGGCCTTGGGGTTGTGGATTGGCCGCCGGCTGACGATGAAACTGTCCCGGGAGGCTTTTGTACGCCTGGTGACCTGGCTGGTGCTGGCCAGTGGCGTTGCCTTGATCGGCCGTTACCTGAGCACTTGACCTGCTGGGGCCAGGGATTAAGCTGCGGGCCTTTGAATTCGTTCGCCGGGCCGGCTCCTACAATTGATGACAGGAGCCGGCTTGCCGGCGAAAGCGTGAGTACCGTCCCCGCATGTTCCAGGCTTATCCATGAACTCCCAAAGCATCCTCGTCCCGAAAATTTCCACCCTGCCGGTGCACGAGCCCCGGGCCCGGGCGATCGTGCGCTGGCTGGTGCGCAAGAACATCGTTGAGGAAAGCCTCAGCACCTGCGGGCGCACGGGCAATCGCATGGGGCACGCCATTGCCGCCGGGGCACGGGAGGTGGTGCTGCGGCCAGAGGCGCTGCCCTTCGGCGAGCCGATCAATGGCCTGGAGATCATCACCAAGCGCTGCATCTATACCCCGGCCAAGGGCTTTCTCGAAGAGGCCGGCTGTGCCGAGTGCCGGCAGGAAATCGGCGAAGCGCTGTTCGAAAGCCTGGAAGACTGGATGCCAGGGCGTACCGACAACTTCACCTGCCCCGAATGCGGCCATGAAGATGACATCAACGGCTTTCTGTTTCTTCAGGAATGCGGTTTTTCCAACTTGGGCTTTATCTTCAACAACTGGGCCGAAGCGGGTTTTAAACAGAGCTTTATCGACGAGTTCGCCGACTGGCTGGATCAGCCGATAAGTTGGGTCAAGGTCGAGTTGTAGCGCGCGGATATCTCCATCTATCACTCCAGCGATATTAGCCAGAGTTTTACATTGAGCCCGGGTAGCTGTCTGAGTATAATGGCGCGCTTCCATTTTCCCGCCCGGGAGCCCCCGCGATGCTGCGTATCAGCCAAGAAGCCCTCACCTTCGACGACATTCTCCTAGTGCCCGGTTATTCCGAAGTACTGCCTAATGAAGTCAGTCTTAAGACCCGTTTGACCCGTGGCATCGAGCTGAATATTCCACTGGTTTCCGCCGCCATGGACACCGTCACTGAAGCCCGTCTGGCAATCGCCATGGCTCAGGAAGGCGGCATCGGCATCATCCACAAGAACATGACCATCGAGCAGCAGGCTGCCGAAGTGCGCAAGGTCAAGCGTTTCGAAGCCGGTGTGGTCAAGGACCCGATCACCATCGAGGCCGACGCCACCGTGCGTGACCTGCTCGAACTGACCAGCATGCATAACATCTCCGGTGTGCCGGTACTGCACAACGGCGACCTGGTGGGCATCGTGACTTCCCGTGACGTGCGTTTCGAAAGCCGTCTGGAAGTCAGCGTCCGTGAAGTGATGACGCCTAAAGAGCGCCTGGTCACGGTCAAGGAAGGCGCCGACAAGACCGCCGTCCGCGAGCTGCTGCACAAGCACCGCATCGAGCGTGTACTGATCGTCGACGACGCCTTCGCTCTCAAGGGCATGATGACCGTCAACGATATCGAGAAAGCCAAGGCTTACCCGCTGGCCAGCAAGGACGACCAGGGTCGCCTGCGCGTCGGCGCTGCGGTCGGTACTGGCAAGGACACTGGCGATCGCGTTGCTGCGCTGGTCAATGCCGGTGTCGACGTGGTGGTGGTGGACACCGCCCACGGTCACTCCAAAGGCGTGATCGACCGCGTTCGCTGGGTCAAAGAGAACTTCCCGCAAGTGCAGGTGATCGGCGGCAACATCGCCACTGGCGCTGCCGCCAAGGCCCTGGCCGAAGCTGGCGCCGACGCAGTCAAGGTCGGTATCGGCCCGGGCTCGATCTGCACCACCCGTATCGTTGCCGGTGTTGGCGTGCCGCAAATCAGCGCCATCGCCAATGTTGCAGCGGCGCTGGTAGGCACTGGCGTGCCGCTGATCGCCGACGGCGGTATCCGGTTCTCCGGTGACCTGTCCAAGGCCATCGTCGCCGGTGCTTCCTGCGTGATGATGGGTTCGATGTTCGCCGGTACCGAAGAGGCTCCAGGCGAGATCGAGCTGTTCCAGGGCCGCTCCTACAAGGCTTACCGTGGCATGGGTTCCCTGGGCGCCATGTCCCAGGCCCAGGGCTCTTCCGACCGCTACTTCCAGGACTCCTCCGCGGGTGCCGAGAAGCTGGTGCCGGAAGGTATCGAAGGTCGCGTGCCGTACAAGGGCACCCTGACCGCGATCATCCATCAGCTGATGGGCGGCCTGCGTTCTTCCATGGGCTACACCGGTAGCGCCAACATCGAAGAAATGCGCACCAAGCCGGAGTTTGTCCGCATCACCGGTGCCGGCATGGCTGAATCCCACGTCCACGACGTGCAGATCACCAAGGAAGCGCCAAACTATCGCGTAGGTTGATAGTGATCGCCTCCAGGCCAAGGCCCGGAGGCGATTGACGAATTTAGTAACCGGGGCTGTGTTTTTCAGCCCCGTGTCGTTTCTGAAATTAGACGAGACTGACCATGGCCCTCGACATTCACGCTCACCGTATCCTGATCCTCGACTTCGGTTCCCAGTACACCCAACTGATCGCCCGCCGTGTGCGCGAGATCGGGGTCTACTGCGAACTGCATCCGTTCGACATGGACGACGAAGCGATCCGCGAATTCGCTCCCAAAGGCGTCATCCTCGCCGGCGGCCCCGAATCCGTGCACGAAGCCAACAGCCCTCGCTGCCCGCAGGCGGTGTTTGACCTGGGCGTCCCGGTCTTCGGCATCTGCTACGGCATGCAGACCATGGCCGAGCAGTTGGGCGGCAAGGTCGAAGGTTCCGAGCTGCGTGAGTTCGGCTATGCCCGGGTTGATGTAGTCGGCAAGAGCCGCCTGCTGGACGGCATCGAAGACCACGTCGACGCCGACGGCCTGTTCGGCCTAGACGTTTGGATGAGCCACGGTGACAAGGTCACCAAGATGCCGGAAGACTTCCACATCCTGGCCAGCACCCCGAGCTGCCCGATTGCCGGCATGTTCAACGACGACCTGCGCTACTACGGCGTGCAGTTCCACCCGGAAGTGACCCACACCAAGCAGGGCGGTCGCATCCTGTCGCGCTTCATCCTCGATATCTGCGGCTGTGAAGCGCTGTGGACCCCGTCGAAGATCGCCGAGGACGCCATTGCCCAGATCCGTGCCCAGGTTGGCACCGACAACGTCCTGCTGGGCCTGTCCGGCGGCGTCGACTCCTCGGTGGTCGCGGCCCTGCTGCACAAGGCCATCGGCGACCAGCTGACCTGCGTCTTCGTCGACAACGGCCTGCTGCGCCTGCACGAAGGCGAGCAAGTAATGGCCATGTTCGCCGAGAACATGGGCGTCAAGGTGATCCGCGCCAACGCCGAGGAGCAGTTCCTCAATAACCTGGCCGGCGAAGCCGACCCGGAGAAGAAGCGCAAGATCATCGGCCGTACCTTCATCGACGTGTTCGATGCCGAATCCTGCAAGCTGGAAAACATCAAGTACCTGGCCCAGGGCACCATCTACCCGGACGTGATCGAGTCGGCTGGCGCGAAAAGCGGCAAGGCCCACGTGATCAAGTCGCACCACAACGTGGGCGGCCTGCCGGAAGAAATGAACCTCAAGCTGGTCGAGCCACTGCGCGAGCTGTTCAAGGACGAAGTCCGCCGTCTGGGCCTGGAACTGGGCCTGCCGTACGACATGGTCTATCGTCACCCGTTCCCGGGCCCGGGCCTGGGTGTGCGCATCCTTGGTGAAGTGAAGAAGGAATACGCCGACCTGCTGCGTCGCGCCGACCACATCTTCATCGAAGAGCTGCGCAAGGCCGACTGGTACCACAAGGTCAGCCAGGCATTCGTGGTGTTCCAGCCGGTGAAATCCGTGGGCGTGGTAGGTGATGGCCGTCGTTACGCCTGGGTCGTGGCCCTGCGCGCCGTGGAAACCATCGACTTCATGACCGCACGTTGGGCGCACCTGCCTTACGAACTGCTGGAAACCGTCAGCGGCCGGATCATCAACGAGATCGAAGGCATCTCCCGCGTCACCTACGACGTGTCGAGCAAGCCGCCGGCCACGATTGAGTGGGAATGATCGGGGCCGAGTGATCGGCGCTTGATCCATTCGCGTTAGCCAATGGCGATCGGGACCTTCGGGTGTCGATCGCCATTGTCGTTTCTGGGGGATTGCCTGCGGTACACATCGGCATTTGTGTTGCAGGACCTTTGGAAGCGGCGCTTTTTCGCCTTCCGGCAATATCACGTAAGACATGCTCGGCCCCTTGTCCTGGGCTTCTCTCTACCCTTGGATCTCCCCCCCGCCTGTTTTTGCTGCGGCTTGTTCGCGGCGGGGTTTGATCGGAGGGCACAAGGTTGTCGGTTGACAACCTTGTGTGACTGGCGATACTGGAGGCTATGGATGGCTCGTGCAACTCATCCCAAGAAGGACATTGAAATGGCCCTGCGCTACGCCGAATGGCAGGGCTGGCGCATCGAGGTCGGCGGTGGTCATGCCTGGGGGCGGATCTACTGTCCGTACAACAACGAAGTGTGTCGCTGTGGCGAGTTTTGCATCACCAGCGTATGGCGCACGCCGAAGAATCCGACCCAGCACGCCCGGGCGTTATGCCGGGTGATCGATAACTGCACCCTGAACCAGCTGCGTGGAGCCAAGTCGCCGGCAGCCCGCAAGGAGTAAGCACCATGGAATACCTGTTCACCCTCAACTACCTGCTGCCGCTGGAGGGCTGTGATCCGCTGCAACTGGTGGAGCGCCTCGGTGCGGCGGGTTGCACCGACGTCCTGGTGGGCACCGGCCTGGCCGGGCGCCTGGCCCTGGAGTTCAGTCGCGAGGCCGAGAGTGCCGAAGCGGCGCTGCTCAGTGCCCTGGGGGATATCAAGCGGATCATTCCCGAAGCGCGGCTGGTGGAGGCCAGCCCGGATTTTGTCGGCCTCAGCGAGATCGCCGAGATCGTCGGCGTGTCCCGGCAGAACATGCGCAAGCTGATGCTCGGCCATGCCGACAGCTTTCCCCTGGCGATCCATGAAGGCAGCGCTTCGCTGTGGCACTTGGCGGAGGTCCTGAGCTGGCTGGACAGCAAGGGCGGCTACGCCCTCAAGCACCCGGTGATCGAGGTGGCGCGGGTGGCGCAGCAGGTGAACACCGCCAAGGAGTCGCAGCGCATCGGCCCCCTCAGCGATGAACTGGTGGCCTTGCTGGGCTGATGGGGCAGGGTGGGGCTTAGCGCCGCGCCACGTCGGAGAAGTAGAACTTGTCCAGGGTGTGCCGTGATTCGGTGTACTCGAACTGGCGCCCGTCCTGGAGAAAGGTCTGGTTGCTCACCACGATCACGTGGCTCTGGCCGTCCAGGTCGAGCAACTGCTGGTCGTCCTTGCTCCGCGGGCTGGCCTCGATGGTGCGTTGGGCGTAGCTGATGCTCAATTGCAGGGTTTGTTCGATGTAGGCATAGATCGACTGCTCGGCGATTTGCCGGTCCAGCCCCGGAATCAGATCGGCGACAAAGTGGTTGATGTCGAGAATCACCCGTTTGCCGTCAATGCGCCTGACCCGCTTGATCCGGGTGATCAGGCTGCCTTCTTCGGCTTGTAGATGGGCCCGCAGCGGGCCTTCGAGAGGAAACTGGCTGAACTCCACCACCTCGGTGCTGACGTCATCCCCCAGGCCTGGATAGGTTTCCTGGAAGCTGACGATGCCGCCCAGTTGGAACTCGATGGGATTGGGCGAGAGCACGAAGGTGCCCTTGCCGTGGATCTTCTGCGCGAAGCCGCGCTCCTGCAGCAGTTCGATGGCCTTGCGCACGGTGCCGCGGCTGGCCTGGTAGCTGTCCATCAGTTCGCTTTCCGAAGGCAGGCGGGCGCCACGCTCCAGACGTTCGGTGGTGATGCTGGCAAGCAGATCGCTGTAGATCTGGTTGTATTTGCTCATGGGATGGCTCTGTGCCGCGCTGTGCTCAAGGCAGGCACCTTAAGGGCTGCGCGGGGTATTTGTCCATGTACCTGGCAGGCCGGAGTCGGCTCGGAAAAGCACATTTCGAGCGTTGGCCCGAAGAAAAATCCAAACTCGTCTGTACGAGTTGTTGATTTAACTCGTACAGACGAGTAGTTTCCTCCTCGGCGTGCTGCCAATAACAAAAATCTCAGGTGGAAGAACGAGCATGAGCCACGACTATTCAACGATCGCCAGCGAGTTGCTGCACAGCCTCGGTGGCGCCGACAACCTCGAGCAGGCTGCCCATTGCGTGACCCGCCTGCGCCTGGCCCTGAAGGACCCGAGCCGGGTCGACAGCGCCACGCTCAATCAGATCGACCTGGTCAAGGGATCGTTCTTCACCGGCGGCCTGTTCCAGGTCGTGATCGGCCCCGGCGAAGTGGAAAAGGTCTATGCGGCGCTGCGTGAGCAGACTGGCCTTGCGGCCTCGACCATTGCCGATGTGAAGGACAAGGGCGCGCAGAAGACCCATGCCATGCAGCGCCTGGTGCGGGTGTTCTCCGATGTGTTCATGCCTATCCTGCCGGCCCTGATCATCGCCGGCCTGCTGATGGGGGTGAACAACCTGCTGGGTGCCAAGGGCATGTTCATCGAGGGCCAGACCCTGCTCGAGGCCTACCCGGGCCTGGACGGGCTGTGGAGCCTGATCAACCTGATGGCCAACACTTCCTTCGTGTTCCTGCCGGCCCTGGTGGGCTGGTCGGCAGCCAAGCGCTTCGGCGGCAGCGAGATCCTCGGCATCGTCCTGGGGCTGATGCTGGTGCACCCGGATCTGCTCAACGCCTGGAACTACGGCAAGGCCGTGGCCGGGCTGGATGGCCAGAGCCTGCCGTACTTCGACATCCTCGGCCTGTTCCAGATCGAGAAGGTCGGCTACCAGGGGCAGATCCTGCCGATCCTGCTGGCAGCCTATGTGATGAGCGTGATCGAAAAATGGCTGCGGGCCCGGGTGCCCAACGCCATTACCCTGCTGGTGGTGCCCATCACCACCATCGTGGTCACCGGGGTGCTGGCCCTGGCGATCATCGGCCCGGTGACCCGCCATCTGGGGATCCTGATCACCGAAGGCGTGGTCACCCTGTTCGACCTGGCGCCGGTGGTGGGTGGGGCGATCTTTGGCCTGCTCTATGCGCCGCTGGTGATCACCGGCATGCACCACATGTTCCTGGCGGTCGATCTGCAACTGATCTCCACCCAGGGCGGCACCTTTATCTGGCCCATGATCGTCATGTCCAACCTGGCCCAGGGCAGCGCGGCCCTGGCGGTGTTCACCATGAGCCGCAATGCCCGGGACCGCAGCATGGCTTCGACCTCGGCGATCTCGGCCTATTTCGGCATCACCGAGCCGGCGATGTTCGGCGTCAACCTGCGCTACAAGTTTCCGTTCTATGCCGCGCTGATCGGTTCGGCCCTGGGCAGCATCTTCCTCTCGCTGAACAAGGTCCAGGCCTCGGCTATCGGCGTCGGTGGGCTGCCGGGGTTCATCTCGATCATTCCGCAATACATCCCGATGTTCGTGATCGGCATGGTCGTCGCCCTGGTGGTGCCTTTCGTCCTGACCTGCGGCCTGAGCCTGAAGATCATCCGTCCCGGCTACCGAGTGGCCTGACCGGCCCTGCAGGAGCCGGCTCGCCGGCGAATGCCCTCGCACTTTCCAAAGGATTCCCCCATGCAAGACTGGCAGCGTTCGGTGATCTACCAGATCTACCCGAAAAGTTTTCACAGCCACCAAGGGCAGGCCACCGGCGACCTGCTGGGAGTGGTAGACAAGCTCGACTACCTGCACTGGCTGGGGGTCGATTGCCTGTGGTTGACCCCGTTCCTGCGTTCGCCGCAACGCGACAACGGCTATGACATCAGCGACTACTACGCCATCGATCCCAGCTACGGCAGCATGGCCGACTGCGAGTTGCTGATCGCCGAGGCCGGCAAGCGCGGGATCAAGCTGATGCTGGACATCGTGGTCAACCACACCTCCATCGAGCACGCCTGGTTCCAGCAGGCGCGCAGCAGCCTGGACAACCCCTACCGGGATTTCTACATCTGGCGCGATGAGCCCAACAACTGGGAGTCCAAGTTCGGCGGCTCGGCCTGGGAATACGAAGCGCAGACCGGGCAGTACTACCTGCACCTGTTCGATCACACCCAGGCCGACCTCAACTGGGACAACCCCCAGGTGCGTGCCGAAGTCTTCAAGATGATGCGCTTCTGGCGGGACAAGGGCGTCGGCGGCTTTCGCCTCGACGTGATCAACCTCATCTCCAAGCCTGCGGACTTCCCTGAGGACCAGAGCGATGGCCGGCGCTTCTATACCGATGGCCCGAACGTTCATGAGTACTTGCAGGAAATGCATCGGGAAGTGTTCGCCGGCCATGACCTGGTGAATGTCGGCGAGATGTCGTCCACCCGCCTGGAACACTGCATCCGCTACTCGAACCCGGGGTCGAAGGAGCTGTCCATGACCTTCAACTTCCATCACCTGAAGGTGGATTACCCCAATCAGCAGAAGTGGTTGCGGGCCGATTTCGACTTCCTTGAACTCAAGCGCATCCTGTCCGACTGGCAGTGCGGCATGCAGGCCGGCGGCGGCTGGAATGCGCTGTTCTGGTGTAACCACGACCAGCCCCGGGTGGTATCGCGCTTTGGCGACGACGGCGAACACCGTGTGGTGTCGGCGAAGATGCTGGCCACCGCATTGCACCTGCTGCAGGGCACGCCCTTTGTCTATCAGGGCGAAGAGCTGGGCATGACCAATCCGCATTTCCAGCGCATCGAGCAGTATCGCGACGTCGAGACCCTGAACATCTACCGCCTCAAGCGCGAGGCCGGTGAAGAGCCGCAGGCCATCATGGCGGCGATCCAGCAGAAGTCCCGGGACAACGGGCGTACGCCAATGCAGTGGAATGCCGGGGCCAATGCCGGTTTCAGCAGCGGCACCCCCTGGATCGAGGTTGCGGCCAACGCTGGCCAGATCAATGTCCAGGCACAGCTCGACGACCCGCAATCAGTGCTGCACCACTATCGCCAATTGATCGCGTTGCGCCGTGAGCAGGGTTTGATCCAGCACGGCGTCTATCGCCAATTGCTGCCCGAGCATCCGCAGGTCTGGGCCTACGTGCGGGAAGGGCAGGGCGAGCGACTGCTGGTGGTGAACAACTTCTACGGTTCGCCGTGCGAGGTTGAATTGCCGCAGGAGGTCGTCGAGCCGGGCATGCAGCAGCGTCTGCTGATCAGCAACTACCCGGGGGATGGCGCCCGCAGCCGGCATTTGCGGCTGCGGCCCTATGAGTCCTTCGTCCTGCACCTGACCGACTGCTGACAATCCTCGCAGAAGCCGCCGGGCGGTTTGCGTCTGCCGTGAATGCGCTGTTGCAGATACAGCGCAGGGCTTCGTTCGTCGGCAAGCCGGCTTCTGCGGATCGAAATATCACAATAAAAATAATGGGGTGGCTTATGAAAACAACAATAAATCGCGGCCTGGCGGCGTCCTGCCTGTGCCTGGCATTGCCCTTTCCGGCCCAGGCCCTGGAGTTCGCCGGCTACTTGCGCAGCGGCCTTGGCACTTCGGTCAACAGCGGCCCGCAATCCTGCTTTCAGCTACCCGGCGCGCCCTCCAAGTACCGCCTGGGCAACGAGTGCGAGCAGTACGCCGAGCTTGAGCTGCGCCAGGACCTGTACACCCTGGAGGACGGTTCGGTACTCAGCGTCGACGGCATGGCCTCGCTCTACAACCGCTACGACCGCAACCTGACCTTCCAGGGCGAAAACGGCTCGGCGCGCATGCCGCAGATGTACGCCCAGTGGTCGAACCTGCCCAGCCTCAATGGCGGCTCGCTGTGGGCCGGGCGCCGTTACTACAAGCGTAACGACATCCATATTTCCGACTTCTACTACTGGAACCAGAGCGCCACCGGCGGCGGGGTCGAGGACGTGCGCATCGGCGATCTGAAATACAGCTACGCCTTTTCCCGCAAGGACAACCTCTACCAGAAGCAGGCCGTGAGCCGTCATGACTTCAACGTTGCCGGTTTCCAGACCAACCCCGGCGGCGAGCTGGAGCTGGGCCTGAGCTACCTGGAAAAGCCCGATCGCCGTGGTGCCCACAATGGCTGGGCGATCACCACCCAGCATGTGCAGAAAGACTTCTTCGGTGGCAAGAACAAACTGGCCCTGCAATACGGTGAGGGGCCCGGTACCGGCCTGGGCTACACCGGCAATCCCTACCTGGATGACGGCAACAAGAGCTATCGCCTGGTGGAGTTCTTCGATTGGCAGGTCACCCCGCGCTTCGGCGGCCAGGTAGAGGCGGTCTATCAGAAGGACATTCGCCCCGACGGCCAGGACCAGAACTGGATCTCCCTGGGTGTGCGCCCGGCCTATGCCATCACCGAACAGTTCAAGCTGGTGACCGAGTTTGGTCATGATCAGGTGGAGGCGCCCGGGGGCACCCGCAAACTCAGCAAGTTCACCTTCGCGCCCACCTGGTCACCCAAGGGGCCGGAGTTCTGGGCGCGGCCCGAGGTGCGCCTGTATTACACCTATGCCAGTTGGAACGAGGCCGCCAAACGCGCGGCCAACGAACTGGCGGCCGGCTCCGCGCTGTCCGACAGTGGTGTCTTCGGCACTGCCCGACACGGGGCGAACGTCGGTTTGCAGGTCGAGTACTGGTGGAAATAAGCGATGCTGTCGGGGCTCGCGCTCCATCGGCACTTCAAGGAATCATTAGCAGGTGACGTCATGGCCATAACCCAACCCTTGCAATTGCTCGCGCCCCTGTCCGGTGTGCTGCTGCCCCTGGACCAGGTTCCGGACCCGGTGTTTTCCAGCCGGGTGATCGGTGACGGCGTGTGCATCGACCCGACTTCCCAGACCCTCTGTGCGCCTCTGTCCGGGGTGGTCAGCAACCTGCAGCACAGCGGCCATGCAGTGAGCATCACCGGTGAACAGGGCCAGCAGGTGCTGATGCACATCGGGCTGGACACGGTGAACCTCGCGGGCAAGGGCTTCACCTGTCTGGTCGAGGAGGGTCAGCAGGTCTCGGCAGGCCAGCCGTTGATCGAGTTCGATGCTGATTATCTGGCCCGGCACGCGCGCAGCCTGTTGACCCTGATGCTGGTGGTCAGTGGCGAGGCGGTGACGGGGCTGGTGTCCGGCAGCCTGCTGGTGGAGCTGGGACAGCCGGTGTTGCAGATCGAGCCCGCCTGCGCAGAGGAAGGGGCCAAGGTCGAGGGCGCTGAAGCAGAGGCGCTGTTTTCCAAACCGCTGATCCTGGGCAACCCCCAGGGGCTGCACGCACGTCCGGCGGCGTTGCTGGCCCAGGCCGCCAAGGGCTTTGCCGCGAATATCTGCCTGCACCGGCGCCAGGACTCGGCCAATGCCAAGTCCCTGGTGTCGATCATGGCGTTGCAGACGGTGCAGGGCGATGTCTTGCAGGTCAGTGCTGCGGGTGCGGATGCCGAGCAGGCGATCCAGGTTCTGGTGGAACTGCTGGCCTCGGGTTGTGGCGAGAAAGTCAGTGCTGCGGCGCCGAGTCCTGAGCCAGTAGCGGCGCGGGATGAGTCGCAGGAGACGGTTCTGCGGGGTGTCTGTGCGTCACCGGGTTCGGCGGTTGGCCAGGTGGTCCATGTGGCTGAGCAGCGCCTGCAGATAAGCGAGTGGGCGGCAAACCCGCAGCAGGAGCGTGAAGTCCTTGAGCGGGCCTTGCGAGAGGCGGTGCGGGGCCTGCAACAGCTGCGGGACAATGCCCCGGGTGAAGCACAGCAGGAAATCTTCCGTGCCCACCAGGAACTCCTCGACGACCCGAGCCTGTTGCAGCAAACCGAAGCCCTGATCGTCACCGGCAAGAGCGCCGCCTTTGCCTGGAACAGTGCCATCGAGGTTACCGCCGAGCTGTTCAAGGGCCTGGGCAGCACGCTGCTGGCTGAACGCGCGGTGGATCTGGCGGACGTCGGCCAACGGGTGCTCAAGCTGATTCTCGGGGTGCAAGAGCATGCCGTGAGCTTGCCGGACCAGGCCATTCTGATTGCCGAGCAACTGACCCCCTCGCAGACCGCCAGCCTGGACACGGCCAAGGTGCTGGGGTTTGCCACTGTCGGCGGCGGCGCCACCAGCCACGTGGCGATTCTCGCCCGAGCCCTGGGCCTGCCGGCGATCTGTGGGCTGTCGCCCCGGGTCCTGTCCCTGGCCAACGGCACCCGGGTGCTGCTGGATGCCGATCGCGGCGAACTGCATACGGACCCGGACCCGCAACGCTTGCAGCAACTGGAGTCCCTGCGTCAGCAGCAACGCCTGCGCCAGCGTCAGGACCTGGCCCAGGCGGCGCAACCGGCGGTGACCCGCGATGGTCATCATCTGGAGGTCACGGCCAACATTGCCTCTCTGGCGGAGGCCGAGCAGGCCATGAGCCTGGGAGGCGAGGGCGTCGGCCTGTTGCGTTCGGAGTTCCTCTACCAGGACCGCAGCCACGCCCCCAGTCTGGAGGAGCAGGCCGAAACCTATCGGGCCATCGCCCAGGCCCTGGGCCCTGAGCGCAATCTGGTGGTGCGCACCCTGGACGTGGGCGGCGACAAGCCCCTGGCCTATGTGCCCATGGACAGTGAAGCCAACCCCTTTCTCGGCCTACGGGGCATCCGCCTGTGCCTGGAGCGCCCCGAACTGCTGCGGGAGCAGTTCCGGGCGATTCTCGCCAGCGCCGGGCAGGCACGCCTGCACATCATGTTGCCCATGGTCAGCCAGCTGGCGGAGCTGCGTCAGGCGCGGCAGCTACTGGATGACGAGGTTCGGGCCCTGGGCCTGGCGGAAAGGCCCAAGTTGGGCATCATGATCGAGGTGCCTTCTGCGGCCCTGATGGCAGATCGCTTTGCTCCGGAGGTGGATTTCTTCTCCATCGGCACCAACGACCTGACCCAGTACACCCTGGCCATGGACCGTGATCATCCGCGCCTGGCCAGTCAGGCCGACAGCTTCCACCCGTCGGTGCTGCGCCTGATCGCGCGAACGGTGCAGGCCGCCCATGCCCACGGCAAGTGGGTCGGAGTCTGTGGTGCACTGGCGTCCGAAACCCTGGCAGTGCCGCTGTTGCTGGGCCTGGGGGTGGACGAACTGTCGGTGAGCGTGCCGTTGATTCCGGCCATCAAGGCCCGGGTACGCGAGCTGGATCTGAGCGAATGCCAGGCGCTGGCAGCTCGGATCATCGATCTGGAGGACGCGGTTCAGGTACGTGAATACCTGCACAAGCAGCAAGTCGCAGCCGATTCACTGGTTCTGGAGAACTGAAGATGTTCGAGAAATTGCAACGCGCGTTCTGGAAAGCCCTGACTCCGGACCTGATCCCTGATCAGCCGAAGGCCCCCAGGGCCAACGGCAATGTTCTGAATGACGCAATGCTGGCGGCGCTGGGTGGCAGCGCCAACATCAAGAGCCAGCAACCCCTGGCCCTGACCCGCCTGCGCCTTGAGCTGCATGATCCGCAACTGCTGGACAGCAGCGCCCTGCGCGTGGCGGGGGTACCGGCGGTGATGCTCCTGGCCGGTGGCGTGGTGCACCTGCTGTTGGGGTTGCAGGGCTGAGGGGCCTGTTCGCCGGCCAACCGGCTCCTGCAAGAGCAACGGGCTTGCCAGCGAGCAGACTCTCGAAAACACCCATCGTTTCCCCGTCTCGCCTGCGTCCCGTCGCCGCGCCGGCCTTACTGTTTCTCAACTGCGGGTGTATCGTATTCGCCTTTTGCGGGCCTGGGCCCGCGGCTGATACGTGAGGTAGTTGAGTCCATGTCCTTTACCCGTCGACAAATACTCGGTGGTCTGGCCGGTCTGGTAGTGGTGGGCGTGGGGGCGGGCGGCGCATCGCGTTATTGGCTGGGAAAGATGGCTGACGCTGAGGCGGGGCACGATTACGAGCTGATCGCCGCGCCACTGGACGTGGAGCTGGTGCCTGGGCACAAGACCGAGGCCTGGGCCTTCGGCCCTTCGGCGCCGGGTACCGAACTGCGGGTGCGCCAGGGCGAATGGCTGCGGGTACGCTTCATCAACCACCTGCCGGTGGCCACCACCATCCACTGGCACGGCATCCGCCTGCCCCTGGAAATGGACGGTGTGCCTTACGTCTCGCAACTGCCGGTGCTGCCCGGCGAATACTTCGACTACAAGTTCCGCGTGCCGGATGCCGGCAGCTACTGGTATCACCCCCATGTGAACAGCAGTGAAGAACTGGGTCGCGGCCTGGTGGGCCCGCTGATCATCGAAGAACGCGAACCCACCGGCTTCAAGTACGAGCGCACCCTGAGCCTGAAAAGCTGGCACGTGGATGAAGAGGGCGCGTTCATGCCCTTCAGCATCCCTCGGGAGGCGGCGCGCGGTGGTACGGCCGGGCGCCTGTCCACCATCAACGGTGTGTCCCAGGCGGTGATCGACCTGCCGGCCGGGCAGATCACCCGGGTGCGCCTGCTGAACCTGGACAACACCCTGACCTACCGCATCAACATCCCGGATGTCGAAGCGCAGATCTATGCGCTGGACGGCAACCCCATCGAACCGCGCCCCTTGGGCAAGGAATACTGGCTGGGCCCGGGCATGCGCATCTGCCTGGCGATCAAGGCGCCGGCGGCCGGTGTGGAGTTGTCCCTGCGCAACGGACCGGTGCGCCTGGGCACTTTGCGCTCGGTGGCCAACAACGACGCGCCCACCCAGTGGCCCGCCGCCTTGCCGGCCAACCCCGTGGCCGAGCCGGATCTCGACAACGCCGAGAAGCTCAACTTCAATTTCGAATGGGTTGGCTCGGTCTCGGTGAACGTGGACAATGGCAAGCCGCCTAGCCTGTGGCAGATCAACGGCCAGGCCTGGGACATCACCGACAAGACCTGCGCCGACCGCCCGATTGCCACCCTGAAAAAGGGCAAGAGCTACATTTTCGAATTGAAGAACATGACCCAGTACCAGCACCCGATCCACTTGCACGGCATGAGCTTCAAGGTCATCGCCTCGAACCGCAAGAAGATCACCCCCTACTTCACCGACACCTACCTGCTGGGCAAGAACGAGCGTGCCCGGGTCGCCCTGGTGGCGGATAACCCGGGGGTCTGGATGTTCCACTGCCACGTGATCGACCACATGGAAACCGGCCTGATGGCCGCCATCGAGGTGGTGTGATGCGCCAGATACGCCCGGCGCCGATCATCGACCGCAGCCGCGACCAGGACTTCATGCGTGAAGCCCTGGCCCTGGCCGCGCAGGGCGCTGCCCTGGGCGAGGTGCCGGTTGGCGCGGTGCTGGTGCTGGATGGGCAGGTCATCGGCCGTGGCTACAACTGCCCCATCAGCGGCAGCGATCCCAGCGCCCACGCCGAGATGGTGGCGATCCGCGAAGCGGCCCAGGCGGTGAGCAACTATCGCCTGCCCGGCAGCACCCTGTACGTGACCCTTGAACCTTGCAGCATGTGCGCCGGGCTGATCGTCCATTCGCGCATTGCCCGGGTGGTGTACGGCGCACTGGAACCCAAGGCCGGCATTGTGCAGAGCCAGGGGCAGTTCTTCACCCAAGGGTTTCTCAACCATCGAGTGCTGTACGAGGGCGGAGTTCTGGCCGAGGAGTGCGGCACGGTGCTGAGCGAATTCTTCAAGGCGCGTCGAGCGCGCTGATCTCAAACCGGTTCGCGGCCTACACAAAACCGTAGGAGCCGGCTTGCCGGCGAAGAGGCCCTTGAGCCTTGCGCCGCTCTGGCGGGCGCCTTCGCTGGCAAGCGGAACGCCGCCCGGCCAGCTCCTGCGGGGGAAGGCGGGTTATTTCTTGGCGACTATCACCGCACGCATCGGCGCCGGCAGGCCTTCGATGGTCTTGCTGTGGTCGTTGGGGTCCAGGAAGTCGCTCAGGGACTGGTACTTCATCCACTCGGTGCCGCGCTGCTCCTCGACGCTGGTCACGCTGACATCCACGCACCGCACGTCGCTGAACCCGGCGCGCCGCAGCCACAGTTCCAGGGCCGGCACCGACGGCAGGAACCACACGTTGCGCATCTGCGCGTAGCGGTCTTCCGGTACCAGCACCTGATGCTGGTCGCCTTCCACCACCAGGGTTTCCAACACCAGTTCACCGCCCTTGACCAGGCAGTCCTTGAGCGCCAGCAGGTGCTCGATGGGCGAACGGCGGTGGTAGAACACCCCCATGGAAAACACCGTGTCGAAGCCTTCCAGGTTGGCCGGCAGGTCTCCGAAGGGGAAGGGCAGGTGCCACACCGAAGGCTCCGACAAGTAACGCTGCACCGCCTGGAACTGGCAGAAGAACAGCCAGTTGGGGTCGACGCCGATCACGCTGTGGGCGCCGGCGCCAAGCATGCGCCACATGTAGTAGCCATTACCGCAGCCGACATCGAGGATGCGCTTGCCCTCAAGGTTCAGGTGCGGGGCGACCCGCGACCACTTCCAGTCCGAACGCCATTCGGTGTCCACGTGCACGCCGAACAGGTCGAACGGGCCCTTGCGCCACGGCGACAGGCCCATCAGTGCGGTGCGCATCTGCGCCCGAGTGGCGTTGTCGCAGTCGGTGTCCAGGCGCAGGCCATTGATCAGGTCGATTTCGCTGGGCTGGATCTTCGGCAATGCATCCAGGGCGCTTTGCCAGCGCTCCAGGTCGCCATGGCCTTTTTCCATCTTGGCGTCGAGCTGGGCTTGCAGCCCATTGGCCCAGGTGGCCAGGGGCGTACCCGCCAGACGGCGAGCGAGGGGGGACAGATCAATCATGGCAGGGCAATCAACGAGGCAAAGTTAAGGCATTGGAACCACGGCACGACTTTCGAGAACCCGGCAGCCAGCAGGCGTTCGCGGTGTTCTTCGAGGCTGTCGGGCTTCATGACGTTTTCGATGGCACTGCGCTTCTGGGCGATTTCCAGTTCGCTGTAGCCGTTGGCGCGCTTGAAGGCGATGTGCAGGTCGGTGAGCAGGGCGTGTTCCTGGTCATCGTTGAAGCGCAGCTTCTCCGAGAGGATCAGCGCGCCACCGGGTAGCAGCGACTGGCGGATGCGCCCGAGCAGGGCCAGACGCTGCTCGGGGGCGATGAACTGCAGGGTGAAGTTCAGGGCCACCACCGAGGCCGGCTGGAATTCCAGGGCCAGGATATCGCCCTCGATCACCTGCACCGGCAGCAGCTCCTGGAACATCGAATCCTGGCCGTTGAGGTATTCCCGGCACCGTTCGACCATGGCTGCGGAGTTGTCCACCGCGATGACCCGGCAGCCATCCGTGCGCACATGGCGGCGCAGGGCCTGGGTCACTGCCCCCAGGGAAGAGCCCAGGTCGTAGAGCACGCTGTTGGGCTGGGCGAACTGCGCCGCCAGCACCCCGAGGTTCTCGACAATGGTCGGGTAACCCGGCACCGAGCGCTTGATCATGTCCGGGAACACCCGCACCACATCCTCGTTGAAGGCGAAGTCGGGCACCTGGGCCAGTGGCTGGGCGAAAAGGCGGTCGGGTTCTTTGCTCACGGCGGTTCCGGCGATGGAGATAAAAAGAGGGCGGCATTGTAGCCGCTGCCGCAGGCTGCGATAAGGCCCGCAGGGCCTTCAGGGGCGCAAGGGCGACGCAAGGTGGGGTCCTTTCGCCGGCAAGCCGGCTCCTACGGAGAGTAGGGACCGGCCTGTCGGCGCAGGCGGCTCAGCGTGGCTTCTGGCTGAACGCCGAAGCGGCAATGCCCCACTGGCCCAGCCAGTAGAAAATGATGATCAGGTAGGGCGCGGCGTCGAAGGCCAGCACGAAGCGGCTGATGCCGATCAGGCTGTCGGAGAAGGCAAAGCTCAGGGCGCCCAGCGCTGCCAGTACCGCGGACCGCGTGGGCACCGCTGAGCCGAGGCGTGCCAAGGCGCGCCAGAGCATGGCGCTGATGGTCAGGGCGTAGACGATCACCGGCACCAGCAACGGCCCCAGGCCGTGGGAGATCAGGATGCTCAACAGCACCGCGCCAATGGCCAGTGCCACCAGCAAGGGCAGCAGCGCCGGGCGCCGGCAGTCGCTGAGATAAGCCTTGAGGTAGGCCAGGTGTGCCACCAGGAAGGCTCCGAGACCGAACACGAACAGGTCCGTGGGCCAGGCCAGCAGGACATCCCCCAGCACCGAGAACAGCAGGCCGATGATGATCCAGCGCCGGTAGTCCCCGGGCGGTGCATCGTGCAGCCAGCCCAGCAGGGCCAGCACCGGCAGTGGCTTGACCAGCAGGCAGAGCAGGGTGGCATGCACGCTGACGCCGTAGAGGAAGGTCGCGGCGCCCATCAGCGCCAGTATCAGCCAGCCCATGTCAGTTCACCGTGATCGAGCAGTCGAAGGCCTTCACCGGGGCCTCTTCCGGTGCCCAGGGTTGCTGGTAGGTCAGCAGCAGCCGGCCCTGGCCGCTGGCGAAGGCCTGGAAGCGCCAGGTCGACTGCCCGCCACTGCCCACCAGGCCGGTGTCTTCGGGGTTGCTGTAGACCTCGGGGCTGACCTTGCGCAGGATGCCGCCGGCCGAATCCTGGATCGCCCAGCGATAACCGGTGGTGGGGTTGCTTGGCAGGGTGAGGATCAGGTTCTGCCCATTGTGCAGTTGCAGCGGGCATTCACTCTGGTTTTCAACGGTGACGTTCTGCTTGGGCTGGCTGGCGCAAGCGGTCAGCAGGGCGAGGCTGAGCAGGGCAAGAAGGCGGGGTGTGGGCATGGGTCAGGAAGCTCCGATCATTCATGACGAACGGCGAGCATAACTGAAGATGATGGGCGGTGTGGGGAGGGGAATAAAGGTTGGCGGTTATGGCCTGTTCGCCGGCAAGCCGGCTCCTGCGAGGGGGGCCCTGCAGGAGCCGGCTTGCCGGCGAAAGGGGTTAGAACAGTACTTTGGCCACGTCGGCAAAACGCTTGGCAAAATGCACGGTGATGCCTTCCTTGAGGTAGTCCGGCAGTTCTTCGAAATGCCCGCGGTTGGGCTCCGGCAGGATCAGCTCGTGGATCTTCTGGCGCCGCGCGGCGATGACTTTCTCGCGCACCCCGCCAATGGGCAGCACGTGGCCGGTGAGGGTCAGCTCGCCGGTCATGGCCACGCCTTTCTTCGGCGGCTGGTTGCGCGCCAGGGACAGCAGGGCGCTGGCCATGGTCACCCCGGCACTGGGGCCGTCCTTGGGGGTGGCGCCTTCGGGAACGTGCAGGTGGACGAAGGCTTCGTCGAAGAACTTGCTGTCGCCGCCGAATTGCTTGAGGTGCGAGCTGACGTAGCTGTAGGCGATCTCCGCCGATTCCTTCATCACATCCCCCAGTTGCCCGGTGAGCTTGAAGCCGCGGTTGTGGGTGTGAATGCGCGTGGCCTCGATAGGCAGGGTGGCGCCGCCCATGCTGGTCCAGGCCAGGCCGGTGATGACCCCGGTGCCGCTCAGGACCTGCTCGTTACGGAACACCGGCATGCCCAGGGAAGCCTCCAGGTCCTTGGGCGCGATCTTGATCGTGGCGTCCGGCTCGTCCAGCAGCTTGACCACGGCCTTGCGTACCAGCTTGCCCAGTTGTTTCTCCAGCTGGCGCACCCCGGCTTCCCGGGCGTAGCCATCGATCACCGTGCGCAGGGCGCTGTCGCTGATGCTCAGGCTGGTCTTGGCGACACCGGCCTTTTCCAGCTGCTTGGGCCACAGGTGGCGTTTGGCGATGGCCAGTTTTTCTTCGGTGATGTAGCCGGACAGGCGAATCACTTCCATACGGTCCAGCAGCGGGCCGGGAATCGAATCCAGGGTGTTGGCAGTGCACACGAACAGGACCTTGGACAGGTCCATGCGCAGGTCCAGGTAATGATCGAGGAAGTCGACGTTCTGCTCCGGGTCCAGGGTCTCCAGGAGGGCCGAGGCCGGGTCGCCCTGGTAGCTCTGGCCCATCTTGTCGATCTCGTCGAGCATGATCACCGGGTTCATCACCTCCACTTCCTTGAGGGCCTGCACCAGCTTGCCCGGCTGGGCGCCGATGTAGGTGCGGCGGTGGCCCTTGATCTCGGCTTCATCACGCATGCCGCCGACGCTGAAGCGGTAGAACGGCCGCCCCAGGGATTCGGCGATGGATTTGCCGACGCTGGTCTTGCCGACACCGGGTGGGCCTACCAGCAGCACGATGGAGCCGCTGATCTCGCCCTTGTAGGCGCCCACCGCGAGGAATTCGAGGATACGGTTCTTGATGTCGTCGAGCCCGGCGTGGTGCTTGTCCAGCACCTTGCGCGCGTGCTTGAGGTCGAGCTTGTCGTCGCCGAAGACACCCCAGGGCACGGCCGTGGCCCATTCCAGGTAGTTGCGGGTAACCGCATATTCCGGCGAGCCGGTCTCCAGGATCGACAGCTTGTTCATTTCCTCGTCGATGCGTTTCTGCGCCTGGGGCGGCAGCACTTTGCCAGTCAGGCGCTGTTCGAACTGCTCCAGGTCGGCGCTGCGGTCATCCTTGGTCAACCCCAGCTCCTGCTGGATCACCTTGAGCTGCTCCTTGAGGAAGAACTCGCGCTGGTGCTCGCCGATCTTGCGGTTGACCTCGGCGGAAATCTCTTTCTGCAGGCGCGCCACTTCGACTTCCTTGCGCAGCATCGGCAGGACTTTTTCCATGCGCTTGAGCATGGGTACGCAGTCCAGCACTTCCTGCAGTTCGTTGCCGGTGGCGGAGGTCAGGGCGGCGGCGAAGTCGGTCAGGGGCGACGGATCGTTGGGGCTGAAGCGGTTGAGGTAGTTCTTCAGCTCTTCGCTGTACAGCGGGTTGAGCGGCAGCAACTCCTTGATCGCATTGATCAGCGCCATGCCGTAGGCCTTGACCTCGTCGGTGGGCTCGCTGGGCTGATGGGGGTACTCGACCTCCACCAGGTAGGGCGGACGATGGTGCTTGAGCCAGGTGCGGATGCGCACCCGGGTCAGGCCCTGGGCAACGAACTGCAGCTTGCCGTTTTCACGGCTGGCGTGATGGACCTTGACCAGGGTGCCGTACTCCGGCAGCGCGGAGGTATCGAAGTGCCGCGGGTCCTCCTGCGGGGTGTCCATGAAAAACAGGGCAAGGGAGTGATGCTCGGATTTGCTCACCAGTTCCAGGGTTTCAGCCCAGGGCTCTTCATTGACGATGACCGGCAATACTTGCGCAGGAAAGAAGGGACGATTGTGAATCGGGATGATGTAGACCTTGTCCGGCAGATTCTGTCCGGGCAGGGCCAGGCCGGTGCCATGGGCAGCCTGGTGTTCGGTGTTTTCCGGATCGACGTAGTCACGTGGATCTTCGGGAAATTCTTGCTGGTCGCTCATGGAGGCTCCTGCGCGATGGACTATGCAGCTTAGATGGGGCGGGTCGCCGCGGGTTTCAATGGGGGACTGGTTTCAGCGTTTTTCCGAAGCGGTGGGAAATGCCGCTGCATCGCCCCTTGCCCTGGCAGAGAAGCGTTGCATAGCCGCGGTCTAGGCTGTTCTTGCTGCATGTCTGGGGGTTTTTGCGAAGGGATTCAAGCTCACTTGAAGGGGCTGTTTGACATGGGTTGTCAATAAAATGACTGCGATGTCACCTGTTTTATTGCGTGATCTTGTGTAATTTGAGGATTAATCTGATTGCCCGGAATGCCGGAATGAAGCTGGCATTTATTTGACGCGCGCATTCAGCTTCTCAGAGGGATGGGTATGAAGAAGGGATTTTTCAGCTTCCGGCAGGGGTTATCCGCGTTGGCCTTTTCAAGGCCCGCCGGGGACTTGGAGCGACTGAGAGCAGCCTTATGAAGTGGCGCCGAACCTTTCAGGCAAGGATTGTCGGGGTGCTGGCGCTATTGCTGTTGGTATTGATTGCCGCGGTGTATTTCGCGGTCAAGACCGCCACTACCCAAGCGGTGGAGCGCCAGGCGCAATTGCAACTGAAGATCGGCACCCGGGTATTCGAACGGCTGCTGGACTTGCGCGGTCGCAACCTGCAGTACGGTGTCGACTGGCTGGTGGTGGATTCCGAGTTTCGCCGGGCGGTGCTCAGCGGCAAGCCGGTGGATATCCTTGCCGCCCTGGCCCAGCATAGCGGCGGCATCCGTTCCAGCGAGATGTTCGTGCTCAGCCCCGAGGGCCGGGTCATCGCCAGCACCCTGCCGGTGATCGCCCGGGACCAGCACTTTCCCTACGACCAGGCCCTGCGCCGGGCCATGCGGCACAACACCCACATGCTCTTCGTCGCAATCAAGGGCCGGCCCTATCTGCTGGTCCAGGGGGAAGTGCTGGAGTCGCTACCCATCGCCCGGGTAGTGATGGGCTTTCCCATGGATGAGCTGTTTGCCCAGGAACTGCGCTCCATGAGCAACCTGGAAGTGTCGTTTCTGACGGTCGATGGTCAGCATCCCGGCGAGCTGTTCAGCACCCAGCCGGAGTTCTTCTGGTCGCCCATCATCAATGTCCTGGCCGACTCCCTGTGGCAATCCCTGCCGCAGTTGAGCGAGACCCATGGCCAGCGTTTCCTCAACCAGGCCTTGCAACTGGCCAATACCGGGGATGCCGGCGATCCGCGGGTCATGGCCTTGCTGCAAAGCCCCCTGGAGCAGGCGTTGCAGGCCTTTGCCCCGCTGGACCGGGAGTTCATGTGGATCGCCATGGTGGCGCTGGTGGTCTCCCTGGTCTGCGCCCTGCTGATGGCGCGGCGGGTATCGCGGCCCCTGGAAGACCTGGCCCAGGCGGCAAGACGCATCGGTGCCGGTAACTATCAGGCCCCGGTAACCATCAAGCGCAGCGACGAGTTCGGGGTGCTGGCAGATGCCTTCAACGCCATGCAGAGCGCCATTGCCACCCGCGAACGGCAACTGGCCCACAACGCTCTGCATGATCCGCTGACCGGGCTGCCGAACCGGGCCCTGGCCATCGAACGCCTGACCAAGGCCATTGCCGCCCGGCGCAATGTGGTGCTGCTCTACCTGGGCATCGACAACTATCGGGCGATCAACGAAGGCTTTGGCACAGAAGGCCTGGACCAGATGATGGGCGAGCTCAGCCGGCGCCTGCGGGAAGTATTGTCCCAGGGCGATACGGCGGCCCGGATCACCGCCAGTGAATTCCTCCTGCTGCTGGAGAACACCGAACTGGACGGGGCCATGGCCATGGCTGACCGGCTGCATGACCTGCTCAGCCGGCCGCAACTGATCCAGGGCGATGAGGTGCGCCGGCAGATCTGCATGGGGATGGCGGTGTACCCCGCCGACGGCAAGTCCGCCGAGGAGCTGATCAGCCGCGCCGCCATCGCCCGCCATGATGCTTCGCTCAAGCCCGGTTACTTGCAGGTCTACCAGCAGGACCGAGACCTGGCTCACCAGCGGCAGATCAGCCTGATCCGCGACCTGCGCCGGGCGGCCGCCGAAGGTGAGCTGTTCCTGTTGTACCAGCCCAAGCTCGATCTGCGCCGGGACTACCTGCACCAGGCCGAAGCCCTGCTGCGCTGGCAGCACCCGGTGTTCGGCGTGGTCTCGCCGGCGGAATTCATTCCCCTGGCCGAGCGCACCGGCAGCATGCACAGCCTCACCGCCTGGGTCATCGAAGCCTGTATCCGCCAGCTGGCGGAGTGGAACCGCCGGGCCCTGCCCGTACGCCTGTCACTGAACATCTCGGCCAGCGACCTGGAGGACGACGGCCTGGAGGTACGGGTCAGCGATTACCTTGAGGGCTATCAGGTGGCAGCCGAACAGTTGGTGTTCGAGATCACCGAGAGCGCCATCATGCGCGACCCGGAGCAGGCCCTGGCCGTGCTGCAACGCTTGCGCGGCTGCGGCATCAGCCTGTCGGTGGACGATTTCGGTACCGGCTATTCATCCCTGGCGCAGTTGCAGCGCCTGCCGGTGCAGGAACTGAAGATCGACCAGTCGTTCATCCGCAATCTGGATGAAACCAGCGGCGATGCGGTGATCGTGCGCTCCACCATTGAAATGAGCCACAAGCTGGGGCTCAAGGTGGTGGCCGAAGGCGTGGAATATGAGCATTGCCTGAAATTGCTGGAAAGCTGGGGCTGCGACACGGTGCAGGGCTATCTGATCAGCCGACCGTTGCCGACCGAGGCCTTTGAGCGCTGGCTGGTGAACTCCCGGGTGTCGAGCTGAAAGCTGGATGGCCGAGGGGCCATCCAGGGGGCGCGCTCAGGGAGCGGCGGACTCGGCCTTGGTCAACAGGCTTTGCAGCTCCGGCTCTATGCCTTCCTCACTGAGGTTGTCCATGATTTCCAGGATGCAGGGCGCATAGCGGGGCTCGATGGCCGCTTCCGACCAGTCCAGTTCATAGATCGCCATGACCCTCACGTCCAGGTAGGGCGAATCCACCAGCAGGCGTTTCAGCAGCTCAATGGCCGGCGGGCTGCGCAACTCTCCCAGGGACACCGCGCAGCGGTGCTGCCAGTACTCGGGGCGCGACAACAGGGTTTCGCCGAGGCGTTGCCATTGCGCCGGGGTAAAGGCGTGGAGGACTCCCTTGGCCACCTGCTCGGTGGTGTATTCGTTCCAGTTGGCGGCTTCCGAGTCACCGAACCAGTGGTGTAACCGTTCAAACAACTCATCACGCTTATCCGTACTCATGATGTCTTTCTCCTGCGAGGGCGGTCGCGCCAGCACGCTGTTCCTGGCGTGCCGCCCAATGCCATGGCGTTTATACCGGCGTGCCAGAACCGATGCTGCCTCATTTGCGCAGGGCTTCCCAGCATTAACGGCGCGCGCTGACCAACCGTGTCTTGGCATTCTGGTGCAGGCCGCCCGATAGCGCGGCCCCGATTGTCCCGGTTTACCAGGTGCCGGCGAACTTCACCGCCGCCGCGGCGCGTGACGGCACCTTGAGGGTATGCAGCAGGGAAGACACGTGGATGCGCACGGTGAACGGCGAGATATCCAGCTCTCGGGCGATTTCCTTGTTGGTCTTGCCCTGGGCGATCAGGCGCAGGACTTCCTGTTGCCGGGTGGTCAGCTGGCTCACTTCGGCGCAGGCGTCCAGGGGCAGCAGCAGGCCGGAAGGCGCGTACTTGACCACCACGTCGCCTTCGCGGATGGCCTGAATCGCCTGGCCGATCTCGTCCGGGCTGATGCTCTTGCCGATGAAACCGTCGGCCCCGGCGGCCATGACTTCGGCGATCAGGTCCTGGTTGTCGACCATCGACACCACGATGATCGAGGTGCGCGGCAATTGCTGGCGCAGGCCGGCAATCATGCTGACCGAGGTCAGGCCGGGAAAGCGCAGGTCGAGAATCAGCGAGTCCGGCTCCTCGCCGCTCTCGGCCAGGGCCATTACCGCAGCCAGGTCGCCGGCCTCTTCGAGCACGGCATCGGGCAGCAAGCGCTGGATGGTGCGCAGCATGCCTTCGCGAAACAACGGGTGGTCGTCGGCGACGATAATCCGGCATGTCATGTTTGAAACTCCTTGAAACATCCAGTCCTGTGGGCATGCTAACTTGGCGCACGGCGTTGTAACTGCCCGCTGGTCGTGTCCGATGGGCCAGTTTGCCGAACGGCAAAAGACCACGGCAGCGCATATTGCACAAGGAGGTGATTGCATGAAAGTTGAGAAAGACAGTGAACTCGATCAGGCCACCCTGCGGATTATCGTCGCCGGATGCGCCCTGGTCTGGTTTGGCGTGATCGGCTTCCTGCCGGGGCAGGATGTGGATCCCTACGTGCCGGTGATGATCTACATTTCCCTGTTCATGCTGGGTTCGATCGTGCTGCGCATGGCCATTGCCCGTTGGCCCGGGCACTACCCGGCGCGGCGCATCCTGGGCATGGTCTATGACTACACCGGCACCTGTTACGGCCTGGTGGTAGGCGGCGAGGGGGCGCTGCCGATCTATGCGGTGATGGTCTGGGTCAACCTGGGCAATGGCATGCGTTTCGGCTCGCGCTACCTGGCCATCGCCACCGTGCTGGCGCTGTTCGCGCTGTTCATGGTCTACCTGCTGACCCCCTATTGGCAGGCCCAGCCCTACATGGTGCTGATGCTGATGATCACCAGCACGGTGATCCCGGTGTACGCCCACATCCTGCTCAAGCGCACCCGCCTGGCTTCGGAAGAGGCGATTGCCGCCAACCTGGAAAAGTCCCGTTTCCTGGCCCAGGCCAGCCATGACCTGCGCCAGCCGATCCACTCCATCGGCCTGTTCACCGCCTGCCTGCGCGAAGCCAGCCTGGGGGTGGATGAGCGGCGCCTGGTGGACAACATCGATCGTTCGCTGCTCAACGTCTCGCAGCTGTTCCGCTCGATCCTCGACCTCTACACCCTGGACAACGGGCGAGTGCAGCCCAAGTACGAAACCGTCCACCTGGGCGAACTGCTGCGCGACCTGGTGCGCCAGAATTCCGAGGCGGCGCGCTGGGCCGGTGTCGAATTACGGCTGCGGCCCTGCGCCCATTGGGTGCGGGTCGATCCGGGGTTGCTGGCGACCATGGTGCAGAACGTGCTGTCCAACTGCTTCAAGTACGCCGCGGAACGACCGGTGCTGATTGGCGTGCGCCGGCGTGGCCAAGGCCTGGCCATTGTCATCTATGACCAGGGCCGGGGGATTGCCGAGGAGCATCTGCCGAAGATCTTCGATGAGTTCTACCGGGTTCGCCAGGTACGGGACAAGGACGTCGAAGGCGTCGGCCTGGGCCTGTCCATCGTCAAGCGCCTGGGGCAGATGACTGACCTGCAGGTGGCGATTCGTTCGCGGGTCGACCACGGCACCACGGTCAGCCTGCACGGCCTGTCACTGGCCGCGCCACAGCGTTTGCACGGTCGTGACGAGGCGTTGCAGAGCGGCTTGCTGACCGGGCTGCGGGTCTGTCTGGTGGAGGATGACCGTAACGTGCTGCTGGCCACTTCGGCGCTGCTGGAGCGCTGGGGCTGCGTGGTCCAGGCCGAATCGAGCGGGGAGAACCTGCTGACCGATTGCGACATTATCGTCGCCGACTATGACCTGGGCACCCGGGCCTCGGGTATCGAATGCATCGACAGCATCCGTCAGCAGCGGGGCTGGGAAGTGCCGGCGCTGATCATCACCGGGCACGACATCGAGAAAATCCACGCCGCCCTGCACGACCGCAACATCGCCATACTGTCCAAGCCGGTGCGGCCGGTGGAACTGCGCAGCACCTTGCGAGCCCTGCGCGAGGCACCGCTGGTGCCTGCCCACAGGGCTGCGGCGCCAGAGACAGTTACCAGGTCCGGCACGGGATAAGCAGGGGGTAGTTGGTCATGGTCAGCTTCTTGTTCTCGCCGCTGGCCAGTTCGACGAAGTCATCCAGCATGCCCGAGTACGAAGAGATCGAACTGCGCTCGGTGTAGTAGTGGGTGGTCACCGGCCCGTAGTTGGTGTTGCTCTGGCCGGTGCCCACGTACTCGTTCCAGCGGCTGGTGCCGTACACCATATCGTGGCCCTGGACGAAGTAGCGGCCCGGTTGCAGCCCCGTGAACTGGAAGATGCCGTTGCCGTCGGTGCGGGTCACCCGGTGCACGGCCAGGGCTTCGGGGACCATGCTCACCGGTGCGCCTTCGGGTTGGGACGCGCGCAACTTGTGCCAGGCCTGCAAGTGCGGGGTGGCCGGGTAGAGATAGATCTCGACGTTGCGGCTGTCTTCGATACCGTCATTGCCGACGATACAGAACTTGCCGGTGAGCGTTGCGGTGCCGGGTTGCAGCGCGGCGCGCGCGGCCTGGGTGTCGAAGGGCTCGTCGGGGTACTGCACGGTGGGAATCTTGACTGGCGGGTATTCGTCCAGGGTTCGCCCTTGGCGCGGCGCGCAGGCAATCAGGGTACAGGCGAGCAGGGCCAGGCCTGTCACCATGAAGAGACGGGGTTTCATCAACTCAGGACCTTTTCAGGAGGGAGCGGTGCTCGCCCGACGCTGTCCCGCTGCTACACCGGGGCAGCCCGTCGCGGCGAACCTGGTTGGCCAGGGGCTAGCGGTTTATTGCTTGCTGCACTCGGCCGGCAGCGCTACTGCTCCACCCATGGTGGCGAAGGCGACCATGCCGCCGCTGGGCAGTACGCAATTGTATTCGCCGGCACTGGTGCTGGCGGTGAAGTAGGTCTGGGACGCGTCGCTGCGCACGTTGGAAACCGTGGAAACCGGCTTGCCAAGGGTGATCTGGGCGCGGTTCTTGAGGTCGTCGTTGCTCGGTTTGGCGATGGCGCAACCGCCCAGGGCGAGTGCCAGGAGGCTGAGCAGGGCAACGGGGCGGAGGCTGGACTGGAGTTTCATGATGAATCTTCCTTGGTGTTGTTGTGTTTTCAACGGCGCAGCCGCTCCCGACACCGCAGGCTGGCAACGGTGGGGAGATCAGATGGTTGCTCGGCACTATAGCCCCGGGTTGGGGGAGGGTCGATTAGCACAAATGGGCTAATGTCGCTTTGCAATTACGGGACTGCTGGGCAGGCGAACAGGGCCGCTTGAGAGGGCCGGCGAGGCGCCGCCGGTCCTGGAGCCGGGGTCAGGTCAGCAGTTGTTCCTGCAGGCGTCGGCCCAGTACGTCCAGCAGGTCGCAGCCATCGCGCAGGGGGATGACGCACAGCTGGGCGAAGTCCTGGAGCAGGGCCGGGTTGCTCTGCAGGTTGTCGTGGCTGGCGATGTTCTCCAGCAACTGGGTGGCCGCGCGGATGCGGTGTGCGGCGGCTTCGTGGAGAGCGTCCAGCGGGGCCTGGGTGTCCACCAGCAGGGCGGGGATGTTGTAGTCGTTGCTGGTGAGGGGCATGTATTGCTCCACGGCTTTGTCCAAAGTGCAGGCTACAAACAGGTCAGGCATTTGCTGGTGCTTTGCGCGCCTGACGATATGGGGGGCTTCCACACCCCTGTCACTGAGTTTTCAATGACCCCCAGACCTTAAGGGCAGAGCCCTTGAGGGGCAAGGTGATGCGATGGGACGTGAGTTGTAGGAATTTTCGGTGACCGTCCTTTGATGGGCTGCCGGTCGAGCAAGATGGAATGACAAGCCCCTTGTAGGAGCCGGCTTGCCGGCGAAGAGGCCCGCAAGCCATGCAGCGCCCGGGCCCGCGTCTTCGCTGGCAAGCCAGCTCCTACGCAGAGGGCGAACGGCACAAAAAAAGGCGGCTACCAGAAGGTAGCCGCCTTTTTCATGCCTGCCGGTAAAGCTTATTCCGACAGTTTGTAGGCAATGATGTAGTCGCCCATCTTGGTGCCCAGGGAGCCGTGGCCGCCCACGACCACCAGCACGTACTGCTTGCCATCCTTGCCGGTGTAGCTCATCGGCGTGGCCTGGCCACCCGCTGGCAGGCGGGACTTCCACAGCTCCTTGCCGTTCTTCACGTCATAGGCGCGGATGTACTGGTCCAGGGTGCCGCTGAGGAAGCCCACGCCACCACCGGTAACCATGGAGCCGCCCATGCTCGGCACGCCCATCGGCAGGCCGATCGGGATTGGCGAGCTGTCACGGCTGGTGCCGTTCTTGTGCTTCCACACCACCTTGTTGGTGGTCAGGTCGATACCGGCCACGTAGCCCCAGGCCGGAGCCTGGCAAGGTACGCCGAGCGGCGACATGAACGGATGCATGATCACCGCGTAAGGCGCGCCGGTGTTGGGTTGCACGCCCGAGGTCTCGCTTTCGCGCTTGCTCCCGGCGGCCACTTCGGCACGCGGCACCAGCTTGGAAACGAAGGCCATGTAGTTCGGGCTGGTGAACAGCAATTGACGGACCGGGTCCAGCGAGACGCTGCCCCAGTTGAACACGCCCACGTTGCCCGGGTAGATCAGGCTGCCCTGCACCGATGGCGGGGTGTACTGACCTTCATAGCGCAGTTCCTTGAACTGGATGCGGCACAGCATCTGGTCGAACGGCGTCGCGCCCCACATGGCTTTCTCGTCCAGTGGCGGCGGCAGCAGGTTCAGGTCCGAACGGGCCTGGGTCGGTGCGGTGTGGTCGCCTTCGACTGCGCCGGTCGGGGCCGGTACTTCACGGATCGGCACGATCGGGGTGCCGTCGCGACGGTCCAGTACGTACAGGCTGCCTTGCTTGGTCGGCTGGATCAGCGCCGGCTTGACGCCGTCCGCGGTCTTCATGTCCAGCAGAGTCGGCTGGCTGCCCACGTCCATGTCCCACAGGTCGTGGTGGGTGAACTGGTAGTTCCAGCGCAGCTTGCCGGTGTCGATGTCCAGGGCCACGGTGCCGGCGCTGAATTTCTCGGCGCCTGCGGTGCGGTTGCCGCCCCACTGGTCAGGCATCTGGTTGCCCAGTGGCAGGTAGACCATGCCCAGTTTCTCGTCGACGCTGGCCAGGGACCACATGTTCGGCGAGTTGCGGGTATAGGTCTTGCCTTCCGGCAGCGGAGTGGTCTCGTCCGGGTTGCCCGAGTCCCAGTTCCACACCAGGTGGCCGTCGTGCACGTCGAAGGCGCGGATCACGCCGGACGGCTCGTTGGTCGACTCGTTGTCGGTCACGTGGCCGCCAATGATCACCAGGTTACGGGTGATGGCCGCCGGGGAGGTGGAGTAGTAGCCGCCCGGGGTGAATGGGCCGATACCGGCCTTCAGGTCCACGGCGCCCTTGGTGCCGAAGTCTTCA
Organism: Pseudomonas sp. GW823-FHT02C05; assembly: GCF_058797595.1. NCBI lineage: Bacteria > Pseudomonadati > Pseudomonadota > Gammaproteobacteria > Pseudomonadales > Pseudomonadaceae > Pseudomonas > Pseudomonas sp. GW823-FHT02C05. The sequence goes on from NZ_JBXAJU010000003.1 coordinate 348,193, forward strand.
CAGACCTTGCCGGTGTCGGCGTTGATGGCGATCAGGCGCGCATCGGCGGTAGGCAGGAACAGGCGACGCGGGCAGCTGGTGGCGATGGCCTGGCCCGCGGGGGACAGGGTGGCCGGCTGGCTGATGGCGTCGGCGTTCTTGAAGTTGGCTTCGTCGTAGTACGACACGCCACGGCAGGTCATGTGTGCCCAGCCACGGAAGTCGTCACCGTTGGGGCCCTGGATCTGCGGGTCGAAGCGCCAGATTTCCTTGCCGGTATCCGGGTCCAGGGCCAGCACCTTGCTGTGGGCGGTGCAGGCATAGAGCTTGCCGTTGACCTTCAGCGGGGTGTTCTGGTTGGTGATTTCCACCGGGTCCTTGTCGGTCGGCATGTCGCCGGTGCGGATGCGCCAGGCTTCCTGCAGCTTGCCGATGTTGGCCGGGGTGATCTGCTTCAGCGGCGAGTAGCGATCGCCGAACTCGGTGCGGCCGTAGGCCTGCCATTCACCGTCGGGGATGGCCGGCGCGGTGCTGGTCATGTCCGCGGTGTCGCGGCCCAGGTCACCGGAGATTTCCCCGGGGTTGGTGAACTGGCTGCCAATGGCGGCGCCACCGGCCAGGACCACGGCCACGCTCAGGGCAGCGGTGCCCAGCGGGGCCGGGCCATCGCGCAGCAGCGGGCGACGGAACCAGGGCAGCAGCAGGACCACGCCGAGGGCGAACCACAGCGACAGGCGTGGCACCAGTTGCCACCAGTCCAGGCCGATTTCCCATAGCGACCAGACGGTACTGGCGAACAGTACCAGGGCGTACAGGCCCAGCGCCGCGCGTTTACCGGCCAGCAGCAAGAGGCCGGTCAACGTCAGGCCGATACCGGCCAAAACGTAGTACAGCGAGCCGCCGAGCATGCTCAGCTTGATCCCCCCGGCCAGCAAGGCCAGGCCCATTAGCAGCAGCAAGATCCCGAGCAGGCTTGGCAGCAAGCGGCTCGGACTTGAAGCACCCTCAGTGCTCATAGTGTGGTTCTCCGTGACGTTTAGAGTGTTCCCGCGCATGTTCACTGTAGATGACGATCAGGCGCGGGCTTGGTTCAGCTGAAAACTGTGAATGGCGTCGTTGTGTGCCTGTCGGCCTTAGAACGAACTCTGGATCTTGATCCCGCCGATCAGGGCGTCGTCCACCCGGCTCACGCCGCCGGGGTGGCGGATGTATTGCAGGTTGGGGCGCACGGTCAGCCAGTTGGCCAGGTGCACGCCGTAGTACAGCTCGGCGCTGTATTCGGTGTCCTGGGGCGGCAGGTAGCTCGGGTTGTCGTAGTCGTAGAGCGCCCGGGCCTGGTTGCTGGCCTGGGCGTTCTTGCGGTACGCCGGGTTGACATGGACCCGGGCCAGGGCAAAGCCGATGTCATCCTTGGCCCGGGCATCGAACAGCCCCTTGTAGACCAGGCCCGCCTGGACATAGTTGTCGATGGCGTTGGTCTTCTTGTCGTGGGCGGTGACGTTGGCGAACAGGCTCAGGCCGCGGGAGTGGTCGCTGGCCTGGCTGGTGACCTGCTGTTGCGCGCCCAGCCACAGGCCGTGCTTGCTGGAGCTGCTGCGGTAGGCCTCGCCGGTCAGGGCTGCAGGCTGGCCATTGCCATCCTTGTAGACGTCGCTGGCCTTGGCGCTGCTGTAGTAATAGCCGGCGCGGTACTCACCGGCCAGGCCGTTGAGTTTGGGTGTCCACACCAGTTCCACTGGCAACAGTGTGCCCTGGGTGCCGCTGCCGCTGAGCTTGAAGCCGTTGTCGCGATCGAGGTTCGAGGGGTTTTGCTCATAGGCACCGATCTGTGCGTAGAGCTCGGCGTTCAGGTGGTACTTGACCCGCAGGGCCCACTGGCTGACCGGCCAGTTGTACCAGACGCTGCCGGCCCAGTTGCCCACCTGGGAGCCGCAGAACGCCAGGTTCTGGAAGTCGCAGGGAAAGCTGTTGAAGTCTTCGCCCTGGCCGAAGCGGCCGGCCTTGATGTCGAGCTTCTGGTCGAAGAATTTCTGCTGGTACCACATTTGCGTCAGGCGCCAGGTCTGGCCGCGGCCCCAGACTTCCTGGGCCGAGGTGAAGCCGCCGACCCGCGGGTCGTTGATCCGGTCGTTGCTGATGTTGTCGCCGTCGCGCTTGGTCACCGTCAGTTGGAATTCGGCGTCGTCCCAGCCGAGGATCTTCTGCAGGTCCAGGTGGCTGCCGAAGGCAAACTGGTCGCTGTAGCGCGCGGTGCGGTCGTGGTCGTAGCCACCGTGCAGGTTGGCGCCCATCTCGCCGACGTAGTCGATCTTGAAGTCGTAGCCTTTGTTGGCCAGTTCCGTGCGGGTGCCATTCCAGTCGCCGAGCATCCATGGTGAGTCACTGTCGAAGGCCGGTGCGGCCTGGGCGCAGGCGGCAAATCCAAGGGCGCCGAGCAGGCTCAGGCTCTTGGGCAGGGCGACGGAAGTCAGGACAGCGCTGTCTTTTAAACGCTGAAAAGTGGGCATAGGCATTCGGATAAGGTCTTTTTCTAGGAATAGGCAGAAGCAAGGGCATGGCGCGTAGCATCGATGCAGGTTGATCGAGAACGGCAGGCCACTGATTTCAAAGGGAAAGATGAAACGGTTCAGCTTTATTAGGGGGCTAAGGATAAAGCGCCGTCTCCGGGAGAGAAAGCGCTTTTATTGACATGAACAGTTTCGCAATCGGTAACAGTTCCCGGCCCGGGCTCTGCTCAGCGTGGGGCGCTGGCCTGGGCGAGGCTGGGTTTGTGCCGGGTGTGGCTCAGAGCAAAGTGCGCCACCAGGCCGAAGATCAACCCCCAGAACGCGGCGGCCAGGCCCAGGAAGCTCATGCCCGATGCCGTGACCAGGAAGGTGATCAGCGCCGCTTCACGCTGTTTTTCGTCGGCCATGGCGCCGCTCAACCCGGCGCTGATGGCGCCGAACAGGGCCAGGCCGGCCAGTGCCGCAATCAGTTCCTTGGGTAGGGCGGCGAACACCGAGGCCAGGGTCGCGCCGAAAATCCCCATAAGGATGTAGAACAGGCCGCAGGCGATCCCGGCGATGTAGCGCTTGTCCTTGTCTTCATGGGCTTCGCGGCCGGTGCAGATGGCAGCGGTGATGGCCGCCAGGTTGATCCCGTGGGAGCCGAACGGCGCCAGCAGTGCCGAGGTGATGGCTGTCCAGGAAATGATCGAGCGGGCCGGGGTGTTGTAGCCGGCGCTGCGCATCACCGCCATGCCCGGCACGTATTGCCCGGTCAGGGTGACCAGGGCCAGGGGCAGGCCGATGTTGATGATGGCGTGCCAGCTCCACTCGGGAGCGATGAAGATCGGCTGGGCCATCGCCAGGGTGATGGCACCGCCATTGAGTTCGCCCAGGCCTGCGGCCATCGCGCAGCCCACCAGCAGCACCGCGAGGATCGCGTAGCGGGGTGACAGGCGCTTGCCCAGCAAATAGGCGGCGATCATCGCCAGCACCAGGGCCGGTTGCAGGCTGACCGAAGTGAACAGGCCGGCGCCGAAGCGGAACAGGATGCCCGCCAGCATGGCGGCGGCAATCGCCTTGGGCAGGCGGCTCATGAGCTTGTCGAAGGCCCCGGAAAGCCCGACCAGCGCGATGAGCAATGAGGCCACTATGTAGGCGCCGATGGCCTGGGGCAGCGACACCGTGGGTAGCATCGACACCAGCAGCGCCGCGCCGGGGGTGGACCAGGCGGTGATCACTGGCACTTTCAGGCGCCAGCTCAGCAGCAGGCCGGTGAGGCCGCTGCCGATGGAGATGGCCCAGATCCACGATGACACCTGGTCGCTGGGCAGATGGGCTTCGCGGGCGGCCTGGAACACGATGATCAAGGGGCCGGCGTAGGAAATGATCACGGCGATCAGGCCGGCGATCACGGCGGAGAGGGACAGGTCCTTGCTGAGACTGTGCATGGCATCTCGACTGGGCATGGGTGGGAGGGATTGAGTCGATTGGGTTGGTGCTGCCTGAGTGTATTTCAATGAATTGAATCGATTCAATTGTTTCTCGGGATGGCTGTACCGAAGCTGGCTGTGTTTTGTTGGTAAGTTAATGATTTATAAGAATTTATAGATAATATAAAAACTTTTTAGCGTTTTTTAGTCGCCAGTTTGGCTTGAAGATCGAATCAATTTTCCAAATGAGTCGATGTTAAGGGGCGATCCATGGCTGTGATATGCTCCGGTCCACCTCAACGCAGCCGATGGTCATCAGCCTCCATGTGGGTTCCCCAGTTAAGCGAGTTCAATCAACCGGTCTACCTGTCCATCGCCGACGCCCTGGCGCGGGATATCGGCAGCGGTTTGTTGAATGATGGTGACCGCTTGCCGACCCTGCGCGAGCTGGCGGTAACCCTGAATGTCACCCCTGGCACCATCAGCCGCGCCTACAGCGAAGCTCAGCGGCGCGGGTTGGTGCAGGGCGAAGTCGGCCGCGGCACTTACGTGCTGGCGCAGCCGCCGCTGGTGTTGCCCGAAGGTTCCAGCGCTCCGTCCCTGTCCCTGGGGCAGGCCGAAGCCCTGGACCTGTCGATCATCAAGCCCTACAGCGAAACCCTGGAGTACTGGTTGCGTGGCGCCCTGGTGGGCATGGCCCGCAGCAGTGACTTCGGCCGGGCGCTGGACTACGCCCCCGATGGAGGCCACCCGGCTCATCGCGAGGCCGGGGCGCAGTGGTTGCGGCATTCCTTGCCCGAGGCCAACTGGCAGCAGGTGGTCATTACCTCCGGTGCCCAGCACGGGCTGATGGTGGCCATCAGCGCCCTGAGCAACGCCGGCGACCTGGTGCTTTGCGAGTCGCTCTGCTACCCGGGCATCATCTCCGTGGCCCACGGCCTGGAGCGGCGCCTGCGGGGCGTGGCCATGGATGAAGAGGGAATACTCCCCGAGGCCCTGCGCGAGCAGTGCCTGCGGGAAAAACCGGCGCTGCTGGTGTGCGTCGCCAGTTGCCAGAACCCCACCACGGCGATCATGTCGCCAAGGCGTCGGGCGCAAATTGCGGCAATCGCCGAAGAGTTCGACTTCCTGATCATCGACGACGATATCTACGGCTTTCTCGCCACCGATCCGTCGATCAAGCCGCTGTCGAGCTATGCGCCGCAGCGTTCGGTGTACCTCACCAGCCTGTCCAAGGCGATCATGCCGGCGTTGCGCGTGGGTTACCTCTACAGCCCGCCAAAGCTGCTGTCGCGGCTGAGTTCCATGGTCCGTAGCAGCGTGTGGATGCCGTCGCCGCTGACCGCGCAATTGGCCAGCAATGTGATTGTCGAAGGCTTGGACCGCAAGCTGGTACAGACCCAGCGCAATGAAGCGGCAGCACGCCAGGCGATTGCCCGGGACGTGTTTGCCGGCCTGGAGATCCGGACCCAGCCCCACAGCTATCACCTGTGGCTGACCTTGCCGGAGCCCTGGACGGGCGATGAGTTCGCCACCCTGGCCCGAGCCAATGGCGTGCTGGTGATGAGCGGCAGCCAGTTCCAGGTGGAACGCGGTGCCAGCTCCCGTTGTGTGCGGGTGGTATTGATGTCGCCCACCACCCAGGACGAGTTGCGCTTTGCCCTGACCCAGCTGGCCAGCCTGATCGAGGCTGACCCGCGGCGTTACCGCTAAACCCTTGGCCGGCAAGCCGGCTCCTGCGGGGCCGTGTAGGAGCCGGCTTGCCGGCGAACAGGGCCCTAAAAGGTAGTACGCAACCCCACTTCCACACTGCGCCCGGCGGCCGGCGCGATATCCCGCAGGATCGAGCTGGCATAGCGCACGGTCTGGTTGGTCAGGTTCTCGCCCTTGACGAAGGCCAGCCACTGGCTATGTCCGATATCAAAGCGATAACCGGCACTGGCGCCAAAGGTGGTGTAGCCATCGGTGCCGCTTTCGTTGTCCGGCACCCGGCCCTGGCTGGCGGCATGTTGTACATCCAGGCGTGCCTGCCAGCGGTCCAGTTCCCACAGCAGGCCACTGTTCAGGCGCAATGGAGCGATGCGGGGCAGGTCCTGGCCGTTATCCAGGTTCTTGGCCCGGGTGTAGTCGCCGGACAGTTCCAGGGCGAACTTGCCGTAGGCGTTTTCCCCCAGGGTCCAGCGATCCTGGGCCTCGATCCCACTGAAGCGTGCCCGCACTCCGCTGTAGGCGTATTCCGGGATGCCTGTCGCATCTTCTTCGCCTTCATCGTTGAGGGTGCGCCCCGTGCCCAGCAGGCCGATGTAGTTGGAGAAGTGGCTGTAGAACACGCCGACGCTGCCTTTGTGGATGCCGTTGTCGAAGCGCAGGGCCAGGTCGCTGGACACGGCTTTTTCCTTCGATAGCTTGGCGCTGCCCACTTCATAGGTGCCGGTGGCGACGTGGGCGCCGTTGGCATACAGCTCGTAGAAGGTCGGGGCGCGCTCGGTGTAGCCCAGGGTCGCGGCCAGGGACCAGACCGGGGTCAGGGTGTAGACCGCCCCCGAGGACAGGCTGCCGGCGGTGAAGCTGCTGGACTTGTCGGCCTGGGCGAAGCGTGCGTTGCCCTTGCTGTCCGGGTCCACGGTGGTGTGTTCCAGGCGCCCGCCGAGGCTGAGCCGCAGGCGTTCGGTGGCTTGCAGTTCTTCGAGGATGAACAGCGCGCCGCTGTTGGTATCGGTCTGTGGCACGAAGGCTTCTTCGCCCAGGGCGGAGAATTCGTTGCGGTTGACCTGTGCACCGATCACCCCTTCGAGCGGGCCCAGCGGCTGGTGCCGGGCCTCGACACGGGCCTCGTAGCCCTTGTTCTTGAAGGTGGTGCCGGTTTCACCGCCCTCGATCTCGCGGTGTTCGTAGTCGGTGTAGCCGGCGTTGAACTTGAGCGAGCTGAACGGGCCCTGCAGGTTGCGCAGTTCCGAAGCGAAGGCGTAGTGGTCCTGCTTCATGCGGATGCGCACGTCTTCTTCGGCGGGGGAGCCGTAGTTGGAGTCGTAGTTGCTGTAGGACAGGCCGGCATAGCCGTCGTCCCAGGTGTAGGAACCGCCGATGGCACCGCCGTCCTGGCGACCGTCGCTGTTGCCCAGGCGGCCTTTCTTGCCATCCCCGTCTTCACTGGCCGCAGCGTGACGGCTGCGGGCGTAGCCGGGAATCTTCAGGTCATTGAACTGCCGCGAGTTGGCATCCAGGTGCAGGGCAAAGGTGCCATCGCCGGCTTCCAGCTTGCCGGCGCTGCTGCGGGTGGTGTCGGCGCCGCCGTAGCGCAACTCGCCCGCCCCGTGGATGCCCTCGATGGCCTCGGTGGGAATCCGATTGTCGAAGCTGTTGACCACCCCGCCAATGGCGTTACCGCCGTACAGCAGGGCCGCCGGGCCGCGGACGATCTCGATGCGCTCGACGTTAACCGGGTCCAGGGGCACCGCATGGTCGTAGGACAGCGACGAGGCGTCGAGGGCCCCGACGCCGTTCTGCAGAATGCGAATCCGGTCGCCATCCAGGCCGCGAATGATCGGCCGGCTGGCCCCCGGCCCGAAGTAGGATGAAGACACGCCCGGCTGTTTGTTCAGGGTTTCACCGAGGCTGCCTTTTTGTTCCAGGGTCAGTTGGTCGCCTTCCAGCACAGTGCTTGGGGCGGCCAGTTCGGTGCTGCCCAGGGGGTTGGCGGTGATGACCTGCTGGGGCAATTCCACGGCATGGGCCTGGGAGGCGATCAGCAGCGCGGCGGACAGTGGCGACAGGCGCCAGAGCAGGGAACGAGAAGGGCGGGGAGTTGAGCGGGACATCGGTCATTCCTTGGCGAACAGAGCGCTAGGCGCTTTGAGTCAGTGAGCAGGCGGGACACGGGGGTGCCCAAAATACGGGTGAGTTGTTATTGATTGATACAATATAACATCTCTTTTATTTCGAAAAGCCAGGAACTTTTCGCCGTTCATGCCCGATCGCCTCGGTGGCGGGCTGCGACTACAGTTACTCAAGCGTGCTGGCGCGGGGCCAAGCCCTCGGCTAAGGTGCGCGGCTTTCCTCATTTTCTTCCCGCAAAGGCCTGGCATGACCGACACCCACACCGACCCGCTGCATGGCGTGACCCTGGAACAGATCCTCAAGGCGCTGGTGGAACACTACGAGTGGTCGGGGCTGGCCGAACGCATTGATATCCGCTGCTTCAAGAGCGACCCGAGCATCAAGTCGAGCCTGACCTTCCTGCGCAAGACGCCCTGGGCGAGGGAGAAGGTCGAGAAACTCTATGTGAAGTTGCAACGCACCAAGCGCCCGCTTTAAGGAGCCCTATGGCTGGCTTCTCGCTGCCGGGGCTGTGCACTCGGCGTGGCCTGATTGCCGTGGCGGCGATCCTTGGCTGGTTCGGGCTGACCGTCCAGCTGTACCTGATCCTGCTGTTGCGCTGGGACAGTGGCGCCAGCCTGCTGGGCGGGCTGGTGAACTTCTTCAGTTTCTTCACCGTGCTCAGCAATACCCTGGTGGCCAGCGTGCTGACCTGCGCCCTCAACCTGCGGGTTTCCAAGGGGCAGGCGTTCATGCTCCAGCCCTGGGTCAGCGGCGCCGTGGCGGCGAGCATTCTGCTGGTGGGGCTGGCCTACAGCCTGCTGTTGCGCCACCTGTGGCATCCCCAGGGTTGGCAATGGCTGGCGGACGAGTTGCTGCATGACGTGATGCCGCTGCTGTTCCTGGTCTATTGGTGGTGTTGCGTGCCCAAGGGCGGGCTGCGGATGAGGCACATCGGGTGGTGGACGCTCTACCCGATTGTGTATTTCGCCTACCTGTTGCTGCGCGGGCACTTGCTTGGGCTGTACCCCTATCCCTTCATCTCCGTGGACAGGCTGGGCTACCCCCGGGTGCTGCTCAATGCCCTCGGGATATTGGCGGGGTTCGTCCTGGTATCCCTGCTGTTGCTGGGGCTGGACCGCTGGCTGGGTAAACTCCGGTCCCGGGCCCCATAGGAGCCGGCTTGCCAGCGAAGGGGCCCTTGGGACCGCCTTCGCTGGCAAGCCAGTTCCTACCCTGATGCGCGATTATTCTTCTTCGCTGCTGTCCAGGCGCCAGTAACCGGCGGCCTTGACGAATTCGTCGTTGAGCTGGTGCTCATCCAGCAGCACTCGACGCACCTGGCGCGACACCTTGCTCTCGGTGGCTACCCAGGCATACAGCTTGCCTTGCGGCACCTGCACCTGGCGCACCGTGCTGATCAGGTCCTGCCCGCCTGCGTCCCGTTCAACCCAGATCACCTGCACCTGGGCGGCGCTTTCCAGAGCCTGGCGTTCGGCGGCGTTCTGCACCTCGATCACCGCCAGCACCTGGCGCCCGGCCGGCAGTTCTTCCAGGCGCCGGGCAATGGCCGGCAGTGCGGTTTCATCGCCGATCAGCAGGTAGCTGTCGAAGATATCCGGCACCACCATCGAGCCCCGTGGCCCGCCGATGTGCAGGAACTGGCCCGGTGCGGCCTGTTCGGCCCAGGTGGAGGCAGGGCCGTCGCCGTGGAGCACGAAGTCGATGTCCAGCTCGCCCAGCTTCAGGTCGTAGCGGCGCGGGGTGTAGTCGCGCATGGCGGGCATCGGGCCGCTGTCCTTGCCCGGGCCCAGTACCAGGGTTTCCAGGGCGGCTTGCTGTTCGGCGTTCTGCGGGAACAGCAGCTTCACATGGTCGTCGCTGCCCAGGCTGATGAACCCGGCCAGCTCAGGGCCGCCCAGGGTGATGCGGCGCATGCGCGGGGTCAGGTCGACCACGCGCAGCACCTCCAGGCGGCGGCGCTTGATCTCGTGCATGACCCGATGGATGGACAGTTCTGGGCTGGCAGTCATTGGCTTTTCTCCGGGGCGGGGTGGCTCACAGGACCATCGACAATGGCCTTGGCGGTGTTGTTCAGCAGGTCGCGCACCCGAAGGATTTCTTCCGGGCTCCAGCGGCCATGGTGCATTTGCAGGGCGTGGCGCAGGTTGTGCACCGCCTCGTGGATTTCAGCGGGGCGATCATGTCCGCGCAGGGAACGCTTGCTGACCTCGATGCGCATGCGCACGCCGTCCAGGGCGATGGCCTGCTCCTGCAGGGAAAGACGTCCGGCGTCGGTCACGCTGTAGCGCTTTTTGCCGCCTTCGGCATCGCCCTGGATCATTTCGCTTTCTTCGAGAAAGGTCAGGGTCGGGTAGATCACCCCGGGGCTGGGGCTGTAGGCGCCGTCGAACATGCTTTCGATCTGGCGGATCAGGTCGTAGCCGTGGCAGGGCTGCTCGGCGATCAGCGCCAACAGCAGCAGTTTCAGGTCGCCGGGGGCGAATACCCGGGGCCCGCGGCCACCGCGTTCGCGGCCCGGGCGGCGTTCGAAGATCTCATGGCTGTCCCCGTGCTCGCGATGGGGAGGGTGGTGGTGCTCTCTCATTTTCTCTATCTCCGTTTCGATTTAGACATAACTTAAGATATATCTTAAGAATGACGCAAGCACTTCTGCCTGCGGCAAAGCTGCCGTTTGTCGGAGAGAGAGGGGGCTGCCTGTCGTGATTCAGCGTTGCGCCACGCTGCCCAGGCATTGGGTGCCACTGCCCGGTTGCAGGTAGGGCATGAGGATCGGCGCCATGCCCTTGAGCACCTGCACCGGCAAGGCCGAGGTGAATCTGAAGGCCTGGGCCGAGGCCCCCGGCACGTAGGCGGTAAGGGTGCCGAAATGGTGGTCACCGATGTAGAACACGAAGGTTGCGGTGCGGTTGATGGATTTGGAGCTCAACACCCGCCCGCCGGCGCCAATGGCTTCGATGCGGTTGTCGCCGGTACCGGTCTTGCCGCCCATGGCCAATGGCGTGCCATCAGCCAGCTTGAAGCTGCCGGACACCCGTTTCGCGGTGCCGGCATCCACCACCTGCGACAAGGCCCCGCGCAGCGCCGTGGCCACCTCCGAGGGCATCACCCGCTTGCCCTTGTCCGGGTCGTTGAGCAGGCGGGTTTCATAGGGCGTGCCGGCGGCGAAGTGCAGGCTGTCGATGCGCAAGGTTGGCAGGCGCACGCCGTCGTTGAGGATGGTGCCCACCAGTTCCGCCAACGCCGCGGGGCGGTCGCCGGAGCTGCCGATAGCAGTGGCCAGGGACGGTACCAGGTGGTCGAACGGATAGCCGACGCTCTGCCAGCGCTGGTGGATATCGAGGAAGGCCTCGATCTCCAGCATGGTGCGGATACGGCTGTCGCGGGCACTGCGATGGCGGCTCTTGAACAGCCAGCTGTAGACCTCCTGGCGCTCGAACTCGCTGGCCTTGACGATCTGGGTGAAGTTCGCCTCCGGGTTGTTCATCAGGTAGCCCAGCAGCCAGAGGTCCAGGGGGTGGACCTTGGCGATGTAGCCCTGGTCCGGCAGGTCATAGGCGCCGGGGCCGTAGCTGGCGTAGAGCTTGTCCAGGCGCTCGTCGGTGAGCTTCTCGCTGACCTTGGCGCTCTTCATGTGGGCCCGGACGAAGCGGTTGAAGCTCTCCTGGCTGGCGTCCGGCAGCAGGTAGCGGTGCACGGCGGCGAGGCGGATTGCCGTGGGGTGCATGCTGTCGAGGAAGGTTTCCAGGCGCGACTGGGTGTCCTTGTTGCGGTACTTCTTCCAGAAACGCAGCAGGAACGAGGTGCCCTCACGGTCGGCAAAGCGTGCCAGGTACTCCTGGCGCCGCGGGTTCTGGTCGTCCTTGAGCAATTCGGCGCTGCTGCTGTCGCCGCCATAAGTGCTGTAGCGCACCAGGTCGCGCATCAGGCGGATGAACGGCAGGTTGATGGATTCGCGCAGGGCATCGCGCAGGGTCGGGCTACGGCCGTTGTCTTCGTTGCGAAAGTTGTGGAAGTGATGCACCCCGCCACCGGTGAAGAAGGCCTCGCCGGGGCTGGCGGAGTAGGTGCGGTCCAGGGCGGCGTCGAGCATCTTCGGCAGGCTGCGGTCGCTGTTCTGCATCAGGTAGTCGAGGGCCCAGCGGCTCAGGCGGTCCTGCTCGTTCACCGGGATCTTTTTCAACTGCGCGGGTGCTTGCGTGGCGTACTTGTCGTGCAGCTCGGAAATGATCTGCAGGTAGGTGGTCAGCACCCGCAGCTTGGCGGTGGAGCCCAGTTCCAGCTTGCTGCCTTCGTTGATGTCGAAAGGCTGGTCGGTGCTGTCGGTCTGCACCCGCACCCGCGAGCCGTCGGGGGTCAGTTCGAACAGGGTGAAGCTGTAGCGCACCTGGGTGGTGCTGGTGGGGGTCAGCAGGCGTTCGCCGAGCACACCAATCTGCGCGGCGAAGGCCGGGTCCGCAAGGTGCTTGAGGTATTCGGTGGCCTGGCGCTGCAGGTCGCTCTGCAAGGTGCTGGTGGCCGAGAGGTCGAGGCGGTCCAGGTCATACAGCGGCCGGTTGAGCAGGGCGGCGAGGCGGCTGCGGGCGACGCTGATGCCCTTGTTGGTCTCGATCGGCTGAATGGTCGGCTGCTGCTGCCAGTCCCGGTAGGTCACCTGGCTGGCCAGGGCGGCGCTGCTCAGCGCCGGGTCGATGACGTTGTTCTGTGCCAGCAGGCGGATATGGCTGTCCGTCAGTTCCGCCAGTTCTGCGCGACCCTTGGCCAGGTAATGGGAGGGACGGCGCTGGGCAATCATCAGCGACAGCACCTGGCGCAGGGCCAGCCCTCGTGCGGCGAGGCTTTTCGAGTCCATGGCGGTGCTGCCGAGCACCTGGTTGACCTTGTCGAAGTCAGCGCCATACCAGACCCGCAGCCCCTCGGCCATGCCGTGCACTTCGCCGTGGCCGGGCACCGCGGACAGCGGCACGCTGTTGAGGTAGTCGCGCACGATGCGTTTGCGGGCCTCCAGGGTCTGTGGGCCGTCCTGATAGGCCCGCACGCTGGCGGAAACCATCTGCCGGATCTTCTCGCCCCCGGATACCGTCAGGCCATCCGGCGAATGGCGGTATTTTTCCAACTGGGTGGCCAGGGTGCTACCCCCGGCGCTCTGCCCCGGCAGGTGCAAGAGCCGGGCGATCTGCGACCAGGCGGCCTTGGCAAAGCGCGGCCAGTCCACCGCCGGGTTGGCCTCGGCCGGCTTGGGGGCCAGCAGATCGCGGTTCTCGATGAACAGCAGGCTGTGCACCACTAGCGGCGGAATGCTGGCAAAGCTCTCATACAGCTGTTGCGGGTAATTGAACTGGTACAGGGGCGCGGCGCGGCAGTCGGTAATGGACAGGCCAGCCTGGATCTTTTCGGTGTAAGGCACGAAAAATCCGCTTTTGCTGTAGTCCATCAGTGCCGGGGAGAAACGCGTCTGGGCGTCGATCAGGTAACCGCGCTTGAGCAAGCGTGGCAGGAACTCCCCCAGGGCGCTGTAGCCCAGGCGCCGGTCGAACGGCCCGGCACCGGGATAGAGCACGGCATCACTGGGGCCGGGCTCCAGGGAGTAGCTCAGGTCAGCGGCCAGCCGGCTGAATTCCCGGGCCTGGAGTTTCGAGGTGCGCATCTCCCGGGCAGTGGCAAAGCCAAGGGCAATCAGGGCGATCAGCAGCAACAGCCAGAACAGGCGCCAGGCATAACGGCGGGATTTGCGGCGTTTCGGTAAAGGCGTTTCGTCCTCGCTGTGGCTTGGCACTGCGTTCTTATGCGAATCGGTCTGCCACAGAGCGCCCATAGTCGATTGATCCATTCACGCAGATTGATCGGACTTGCCTGAAGCTTAGTCGGTGGTGGGCGTCGGTGAAGAAAATGTGAAAACGACCCGGCCCCGCTTCTGTGGCGAGGGAGCAAGCTCCCTCGCCACAGGGTAGAGCCTTTTCCCAGGTAAATACGCCCTAGGTAGGGGCATGACGATGCACCAGGCCTGTGCAATACTCCCGGCCCTTTCCGAGTGAGGTTTCAGGGCAAAAAGCAGGTAATGCTTCTCCGTGAAAGCGGTATTTGCCGAGATTTCTCTCTGAATATTGCAACTTATAGAGTGAAAAGCCCTGTCGGGAGCTTTTTATACTGCGCACCCCGCTGATCTGGCAGGTCTTGTCCTACCAGACGCTCCGTCCCACAAGGCCGGTGCGGTCGAGCAAGCTTCGGCTATCCGCTGGCGCTTCGAAGGCTCGGTGGTTCATATCCAATAACAAAATGAGGTTGTATCTCTATGCCAGTTGGCAACCAACTGCCCCACGGCGAGACCGCTCAGGGCGGCCCGCTGAAACGCGAACTCGGCGAACGGCATATTCGCTTGATGGCCCTCGGCGCCTGTATCGGTGTCGGCCTGTTCCTCGGCTCGGCCAAGGCCATCGAAATGGCCGGCCCGGCCATCATGCTGTCCTACATCATTGGCGGCCTGGCGATCCTGGTGATCATGCGCGCCCTCGGCGAGATGGCGGTGCATAACCCGGTCGCAGGTTCCTTCAGCCGTTACGCACAAGACTACCTGGGCCCCCTGGCGGGCTTTCTCACCGGCTGGAACTACTGGTTCCTGTGGCTGGTGACCTGTGTTGCGGAAATCACCGCAGTGGCGGTGTACATGGGGATCTGGTTCCCCGATGTGCCGCGCTGGATCTGGGCCCTGGCGGCCCTGGTGAGCATGGGCTCGATCAACCTGATCGCGGTCAAGGCCTTCGGTGAGTTCGAGTTCTGGTTCGCCCTGATCAAGATCGTCACCATCATCGCCATGGTGGTCGGCGGCATCGGCATCATCGCCTTCGGTTTCGGCAATGACGGCGTGGCCCTGGGCATCTCCAACCTGTGGAGCCACGGCGGCTTCATGCCCAATGGCGTGACCGGCGTGCTGATGTCCCTGCAGATGGTGATGTTCGCCTACCTGGGCGTAGAGATGATCGGCCTCACCGCCGGTGAAGCGCGCAACCCGCAAAAGACCATTCCCAACGCCATCGGCTCGGTGTTCTGGCGCATCCTGCTGTTCTACGTGGGCGCGCTGTTCGTGATCCTGTCGATCTACCCGTGGAACGAGATTGGCACCCAGGGCAGCCCCTTCGTGATGACCTTCGAGCGCCTGGGTATCAAGACCGCCGCCGGCATCATCAACTTCGTGGTGATCACCGCCGCGCTGTCCTCCTGCAACGGCGGCATCTTCAGCACCGGGCGCATGCTCTACAGCCTGGCGCAGAACGGCCAGGCCCCGGCCGGCTTCGCCAAGACCTCGAACAACGGCGTGCCGCGTCGCGCGTTGCTGCTGTCGATCTTCGCCCTGCTGCTGGGCGTGCTGCTGAACTATTTGGTGCCGGAAAAAGTGTTCGTCTGGGTGACCTCCATCGCCACCTTCGGTGCGATCTGGACCTGGGTGATGATCCTTCTGGCCCAGCTCAAGTTCCGCAAGGGCCTGAGCCCGGCAGAACGTGCCGGCCTGAAGTACCGCATGTGGCTGTACCCGATCAGTTCCTACCTGGCCCTGGCCTTCCTGGTACTGGTGGTGGGGCTGATGGCCTACTTCCCGGATACCCGTGTGGCGCTGTATGTCGGCCCGGCGTTCCTGGTGCTGCTGACAGTGCTGTTCTATCTGTTCAAGCTGCAACCGACCAATGTCCAGCAAGGTTCGGCGCGGTCGGCGTCCTGACCTGCGCTTGGGTGATGCGGCTGGCTTGAGCATCCCGGACTGAAACGCTGAGACCAGAAATCCGGCGACCTGCAAAGGCCGCCGGATTTTTTTTGCCCGGATCAACCGCCCAGGGTGCCGCTGGTATCGGCGTCGAAGATGGCCTTGGCCTGCAGCGCCGCCGGCGCCAGCAGGGCAAGCAACGCCGTTTCGCTGTGGAGCTGATGGGCGGCCAGGGTCTTGGGTGTCGGCTCGATGGGAATCAGCACCTCTTCGCCGGGTCCATGCAGCCAGATCGCCGTGACCTGCAGCGCCGAGATGAACAGCAGGCGCAGTTCATAGCTTTTTCCCTGCAGTTGCGGCGCCTGTTCCGCCAGGTCCAGGGCGTTGACGGCGGACGCCGCCAGGCTGCCATGGTTCAGCGCAGAGAAGCCGGCCTTGCCGGCCACCTCGGTCAACTGCGCATCGGCAATCGACACTCCGGCATCGAACACCAGGTAATGCCAGTCACCGGCCTTGGCCTCGGCCAGCCCCTTGCCCTGGGCCAGGTCCTCCAGGCTCAGGGCGTAGCCGCGAAAGGCCTGGGACAGATTCAGGTTACGGGCACTGGCCTTGGCAAACCCGCGGTTGATACCGAAACCCTGGGTCTGCAGGGCCGCCTGAAGGGCCGCGCGCAGGTGCTGGACGCCATCGACAGGCGCCTTGGGGTAAGTCAGTTGCATGTCGCCTCCTAGTTTTTTCGGGTGAAGTAGGTGTGGGTCCAGTTGCCGCCGCCGTTGTAGGAACCGGGGAAACTGTTCAGGGCGCGGGTCGAGTAACCGTAGATCGAATCCGCCACCAGGATGTAGCCGCCATCGCTGCCGTAGATCGTCAGGAAATGCGCACCGCCGCCGTACCAGGCACAGCGCAGGCCCACGGGGCGGCCCATGCCGAGCTGGTTGTCGATGGCCGGCATCTGCATCCTGTTCTCACGCATGCCGCCGTAGCAGCGGGTGGTGCGCAGGGCCGAATCCAGGTAGCCGTAGACGTTGCAAGGCCCGGGCTGGCTGCAGCAGGAGTTGCGGCCCAGTTCGGCGTTGGCCACTCCGCACTGGGTCCAGGAACCGGTGCCGTAGTAGTTGCCCACCGATGCGGACAATGCGGCCCAGCACCAGTTGCTCTGGGTTTGCTGCTGCACGCGGAAGTTGAGCCGGGCAGCGGCCTGGGGCGCAGCTTCGGTGTGTGGATCGACTTCGCTCAGTTGCGGGTCGAGCAGGCTGCCGGCCAGGCACTGGGGCAGGGCCTGGGGAGCGTGGCCTGGGGTCAGGTTGCTACTTAACATGTTCATCCTCCATGAATGAAATCCAGCCTCCGGCTGGTGTCGTCGTTGCGTGTCGGGCTACTGCGCGTAGCCGGACCCGGGAAATTACGCTGCGCTGGGCCAGCCTCGATGGCCTGCGTTGACCGGGTCTGCAAACAACCTTAGAAGATTGATGCGTCAATGCAATTAAAATATGCGTTTATGCATATTGTCTGCCGTGGACGTCCCTGGAAAGAGGGGCATCCATGGCGATGGCCGGGGCTATTTTTCGTCGAGGAAATGTTCCAGGGCTGCATTGAACAGGCCCGGGTCCTGGAGGAAGGCGAAGTGGCTGACGTTGGGCAGGATCAGCAGCCCGGCGCCGGGAATCGCCTGGGCCATGTATTCGGTGTGCTCGCGCTTGATGGCTTCATCGTGGTCGCCATCGACGATCAGTACCGGCGTCTTGATCTTCGCCAGGTCGGCGTCGCTCCAGTTCGGCTGGCTGGCCCACATGTGGCCGATCTGCTCGACAAAGGCCGGGTACTCCTTGGGCGTGAGTGACAGGCGGGTGTACTCCTGGCCGGCGCGCTCGATGTAGGCGGCGAAGGTCGGGTTGTTCTCCACGCCTTCCTTGACCCCTGAGGTCTGGGTGTTGGCGGCATAGGCGAAGACCTTGCCGACCCGCTGCGGGTAACGCATGGCCAGGTCCAGGCCGAGGATCGCGCCGTCGCTCCAGCCGACGAAATCGGCGCGGGGGATCTTCAGCTGGTCCAGTAGGGCGATCACGTCGTCGGCCATCAGATCGTAGCCGTAGGGACGGGCGTCCCGGGTGCTGCGCCCGTGGCCGCGGCTGTCGACGCTGATCACCGTGTGCCTGGCCGCCAGGGCCTTGGCCTGCAGCCCCCAATAGTCGGCATTACCCAGGCCGCCATGCAGCAGCACCACCGGTGAGCCGTGGCCGAGCTTGCTGTAATACAGGCGGATGCCGTTGACTTCGGCATAACCGGCTTGCGCCCCGGCCACCGGGGCCGGTGTGGGCGGCAGGCTCTGCCAGCGTTCGCCGGCAAAGGCGCTGTTGAAGGACATCAGTAGAGCGATCACTGCAAACAGACGACGAGGCATGGGCTTCTCCGTGCATGGGCCCTCTGGTCGGACCGACCTTGGGCAGGTGGTTACCGCGATTGAGTCGATGCGAGACAGGCTAGACGTCGATGATCACCAGGGTGCCGTGGCTGCCGGGCAGCACGCTATGGGCCTGGCCGGCCTCCACCAGGTACATCTGGCCCGTCGCCACTTCCACCACGGCCTGGCCAATGCCCAGGTGCAGGCAGCCCTGGGTCACCAGCAGGCCTTCGTTGAAGTCGTGGGTTTCTTCCGGGTAGGGCTGGCCGTCCATGCGCAGCACCTTGATGCGGGCCGGGCCGACCTGGCCCACCAGCGTGGATTGCCAGGGCGCTGGCAGTTGGCGGGACAGTTGTTCGAATGACAGCAAGGGCATGGCGGGTCTCCGAAAGGTCAGTGGGGTTGGGGTCTGCTTTCGGTGGTCCGGTCAAGCAAGGTCTGGGTCGGGTTTTCTAGAACTCGTTCATCAACAGCACACGGCATTCGCGGCGCTGAAAAGCATTGATCTGCGGCACCAGGCGGGTGAAGTGCTCGGTCTGGCAGTGGGTGTCGAGGGCCGCTTGGTCCGGCCATTGTTCGACGAAGATGAAGTGCCCGGGGTCTTTCTGATCGACGAACAGATCGTAGGCGATGCACAGCGGTTCCTGGCGGGTTTTTTCCACCAGTTCGGCGTACCACGGGCGCACGGTGTCCAGGTGTTCGGGCTGGATGAAATCTTCAGCGATGACCTTGAGCATTGCAATCTTCCTTGGGTGACGCCCCGCGCTCCCCGGCAACCGGGGAGCACTGGGCAGTGGGGCTTAAGCGGCGGCTTCGGTGTTGGGTTCGAAGCTGTCGGCCCGGGCCAGTTGCCACATGCGCGAGTAGAACTCGCCGTTGACCTCGCCGGTGAGCAGCTCGCCGGGCTTGAGGAACACGTGCAACTGGGAGAACAGCTTGATCTCGGTGGCCGACATGCGTCGCACCAGGTGCTTGGCTTCCAGTTGCGAAGGGTGTTGCAGGCCGGCGGCAGCGAGCATTTCCGCCAGTGCCTTGAGGGTGTTGCGGTGGAAGCTGAATACCCGCTGGGCCTTGTCCGGCACCACCAGGGCGCGCTGGCGCAGGTTGTCCTGGGTGGCGACGCCGGTGGGGCACTTGTTGGTATGGCAGCTCTGGGACTGGATGCAGCCGATGGCGAACATGAAGCCCCGGGCCGAGTTGGCCCAGTCGGCACCGATGGCCAGCACGCTGGCGATGTCGAAAGCGCTGACGATCTTGCCACTGGCGCCGAGCTTGATCTTGTCCCGCAGGTTCAGGCCCACCAGGGTGTTGTGGACGAACAGCAGGCCCTCGCGCATCGGTGCGCCGATGTGGTCGGTGAACTCCACGGGGGCCGCGCCGGTGCCGCCTTCCTTGCCGTCCACCACGATGAAGTCCGGCAGGATGCCGGTTTCCAGCATGGCCTTGGCGATGCCCATGAACTCCCAGGGGTGGCCCAGGCAGAACTTGAAGCCCACCGGCTTGCCGCCGGACAGCTCACGCAGTTGCTGGATGAAATGCATCATCTCGATCGGGGTGGAAAAGGCGCTGTGGCTCGACGGTGATATGCAGTCCTCGCCCATGCGGATGCCCCGGGTGTCGGCGATTTCCTGGGTCACCTTGTGCTTGGGCAGGATGCCGCCGTGGCCAGGCTTGGCGCCCTGGCTCATCTTGATCTCGATCATCCGCACCTGGGGGTTCTGCGCCTGCACGGCGAAGCGCTCCGGGTCGAAACGGCCGTCGCTGGTGCGGCAGCCGAAGTAGCCGCTGCCCAGTTCCCAGGTCAGGTCGCCGCCGTGTTCGCGGTGGTAGGGGCTGATGCTGCCTTCACCGGTGTCGTGGGCGAAGTTGCCGAGCTTGGCACCCTGGTTCAGGGCGCGGATGGCGTTGGCGCTGAGGGAGCCGAAGCTCATGGCCGAGATGTTGAACACCGAGGCCGAGTAGGGCTGGGTGCATTGCGGGCCGCCGACGGTCACGCGAAAGCTGTTGGGATCACTCAGGGGCGCCGGGCGCATGGAGTGGCCGATGAATTCGAAGCCCGACTGGTAGACATCGATCAGGGTGCCGAAGGGTTTGTCGGCGCTTTCGTTCTTGGCCCGGGAGTACACCAGGGAGCGTTGGGCGCGGGAAAAGGGCAGGGCGTCGCTGTCGGATTCCAGCAGGTACTGGCGGATCTCCGGGCGGATGCCTTCCACCAGGTAGCGGATATTGCCCAGAATCGGGTAATTGCGCCGCACCGCGTGCGGGCTTTGCAGCAGGTCGAAGATCCCCAGCAGGCTCAGCAGGCCGGTGACCAGGGCGAATGGCCAGAGCCAGTCGTGTTCGAGAAAGGGCAGGCTGGCGAGGGTGAAAATCACACAGGCGGCAAAGAAGGCGTAGCGGCTCAGAAGGGACAGGCTCATACGGTTTCCTTGGTTCGGACTCATTAAGGTCGTTTATCAGTACTCATTCTTATGGGTGCACAAGATCTTATTGTTGTGTGGGGCTGCCGGGGCGGCCCTGAAGGGGTATCAGGCGCTTTGCGCCTGGAGAAAAATCGAAAACAGCTCGGACTGGGATTTGATGCCCAGCTTGCTGTAGATGTGCTTTTTATGAACTTTCACGGTTTCGGCGGAGATTTCCAGCTTACGAGCGATCTCCTTGTTGGAGCAACCGCTGAGCATCAGGCGCCCCACATCCAGCTCCCGGGCGGTGAGTTGTGCGCCCCGCAGTTGTTGCATGGAGTGGTCCAGCTGGCTGCGCCAATCGGGCATTGGATGCAATTGCGCTGGGTTGTCTTGCTCAATGCTTTCGTGGGGCAGGCGCTGGCGCAGCAAGGCCACCACCCAGGGCTCGATCAGTGACAGCAGGGCGATCTGGGGTGGGGCGAAGCGTTGTCGCGAACCCAGGGACAGGCACAGGGTGCGGCCGTCCGCCAGCTGGCAATTGAACTGGATTTCATCGGCCACCACATTCAGACGAAAGTAGCGTTGGTAGTACTCGGTCAGCTGGAAGTGTTCCGGGGCCACTTCCGCCAGGCGCAGCAGGCCGCTGCGCGATTGTTCGCGGCTGGCAACGTAGAAGGGGTCGAGCAGGTACAGGCCGTTGAGGTAGTCCTGGAACAACTGGTCGGGGCTGCCGTCCTCCCCCGGGCATTCGGCGAACACCAGGGGTTTGCGCTCACTGCAAAACAGCAGCGCCACCCAGCTGTCGAAACTCACGTACTGCTCCAGCAGGCGCACCAGCTGGGGCCAGAAACTGGCCTGGTCCAGGGCTTCGATCATCTGCCCCACCGAGCGGTGCCAGGCGATGTCATCCAGCGACAATGTCATGCATCTACCCCTATCGGGTTACCCCGGCTGCGTGATTTGCGGGCCGGTTGCTGCTGCGCATACTGCGGCACAGCCAAAGAACAAGGAATACCCATGAAGGTTGAACTGGCCCAGTTGGCGGGCCGTGATAACGCCACAGCTTACAACCTGGAACGGGCCCTGGCGGCCATTGCCGCCTGCGCCGCCGATACCCGGTTGATCGTGTTTCCAGAAACCCACCTGATGGGTTTCCCCAGCGCCGAGACCGTGGCCGCCGTGGCCGAGCCGCTGGATGGCCCCACCGTGCAGGCCGTGATCCAGGCCGCCCGGGCGCGCAATATCGCGGTGGTGATCGGCATGGCCGAAAACGACGACGGCCGATTCTATAACACCACTTTGCTGATTACCCCCGAGGGCATCGCCCTGCGTTATCGCAAGACCCACCTGTGGGCGTCCGACCGCGGTGTGTTCACCCCCGGTGACCGCTACGCCACCTGCCTGTGGAACGGTGTGCGGGTCGGCCTGCTGATCTGCTACGACATCGAGTTCCCCGAAAGCGCCCGGGCCTTGGCGCAACTGGGCGCCGAACTGCTGATCGTGACCAATGGCAACATGGACCCCTACGGGCCCACCCACCGTACCGCGATCATGGCCCGGGCCCAGGAAAACCAGGCGTTCGCGCTAATGGTCAACCGAGTGGAAGAAGGCGATGGCGGCCTGCTGTTCGCCGGCGGCAGCGCCCTGGTGGACCCCCTGGGCAGCCTGCTATTCGAAGCCGGGCGCGAGGAAGGTCAGTTCAAGGTCGAGCTGGATCTCAAGCAACTGCAGGTGGCGCGCCAGGACTACCGCTACCTCGAAGACCAGCGCCTGAAGCTTGCGGGCGAAGTGCTCGAACACGGCGATGGCGTGCGTGAACTGCTGATTCCGATCCGCTGAAAGGGCCGTCCGCGGACGGCCAATCCCATAAGAAAGACCCCCTGCTGCACTCTTTTCAGTCCTGCCATAAATCTAATAATTGCGGAGTACTCGCTCATGGCTCGCTTGCAACGCACCCTTTCATTGGGCGCGGTGGTGCTGTTCGGTATCGCTTACATGACGCCGATCATTGTCCTCGGTACCTTTGGCATCCTCGCCCAATCCACCGCTGGCATGGTGCCGGCAGCCTATCTGGCAGCGCTGGTGGCGATGTTCTTCACCGCCATGAGCTACGGGCGCATGGCCGCGGCGTTTCCCGTGGCCGGCTCGGCTTACAGCTATGTGCGCAAGGCCATCAGCCCCAAGCTGGGTTTCATCGCCGGCTGGGCGGTGCTGCTGGATTACCTGTTCCTGCCCATGGCCATCTGGCTGATCGGCGCCGCTTACCTGCATTCGGCGTTTCCCGGTGTACCGCAGTGGGTCTGGGTGCTGGCTTTCATCGGGGTGACCAGCGCGATCAATATCGTTGGCCTGAAACTGGCCAACGGCATCAACGGCCTGCTGATGCTGGTGCAGTTCCTGGTGCTGATCGCCTTTGTCGGCCTGTGCATCCACTACCTTGGTGGCGAGGCCGGGCGGCCGCTGTTCACCCTGGCACCGTTCTTCAACGGGCAGATGCACCTGCCGCTGATCATGAGCGGGGCGGCAATCGCCTGTTATTCGTTCCTGGGCTTTGACGCGGTCAGCACCCTGACCGAGGAAACCCGCGACCCACGGCGGACCATTCCCCGGGCGATTATGCTGATTACCCTGGTGGGCGGGCTGATCTTTGTCGCGGTGTCCTACTTCGTCCAGGTTGCCCATCCGTCCTTCGAGTTCGCCGATGTGGATTCGGCGGCCTACGAGATTGCGCGCAATATCGGCGGCGACCTGTTCGTCTCGATCTTCCTGATCGGGCTGATTGTCGGTCAGTTCGCCTCGGGGCTTTCGGCCCAGGCCAGCGGCTCGCGACTGCTGTTCGCCATGGGCCGCGACGGGGTCTTGCCCAAGTGCTTTTTCGGCAGCCTGCACGGGCGTTTCGGTACCCCGGTCAACAGCATCCTGCTGTGCGCCGTGGTGGCGTTGCTGGCATTGAAGCTGGATGTCACCACCTCGACGTCCTTCATCAACTTCGGCGCCTTCCTGGCCTTCAGCCTGGTCAACCTGTCGGTGATCTTTCATTACTGGGTGGGGGCCCGGCAGCGTGGCCTGCGGGAGTTGATCCTGTTCCTGATCTTTCCCCTCATCGGTCTGGCGGCCGATCTGTGGCTGATGTCCAGCCTCGATCACCTGGCGATCTACCTGGGGGCAAGCTGGCTGGTTATTGGCCTGGTGTACCTGGGTTTCCTCACTCGCGGTTTTTCCCGCCAGCCTCCGGAAATGGATTTTCAGGAAGCGGCATAGAACTGTCGGCAGTTTCCTTATTGCAATCGGTTCTCGTTTGGGCGATTTGGATATGTTATTGTATAACGAATCCAGCTCACCCAGATGCCCAGGAGGCCTCATGAAACCCGGTATCCATCCTGACTACCGCACCGTGCTTTTCCACGATACCGCTGCCGACGTGTACTTCCTCATCGGCTCCACCGTCGATACCGATCGCAGCCACACCTACAGCGACGGCAAGACTTACCCCTATGTGGCGCTGGACGTTTCCAGCGCCTCGCACCCGGTGTACACCGGCCAGCAGCGCAAGACCCAGTCCGAAGGCCGCATCGCCGGCTTCAACAAGCGTTTCGCTTCCTTCGGTTCCGGCGCCAAAGCCGCCCAGTGACTGCGTGCACGGCGAGTGTTGCGACTGCGCAACACTCGCTGAAGGTGGTTGGCGGCCCAGCCGCAGCGGACCGATGGTATTAAAAAGCCACTATCTCGATTGGAAATTCTTCTAGTCTTCAATCAGGCAACAGGGATTACCGTTGCCAGCTCTAACAATGAAGGACACGTGCATCGACGTTGACCCGAGGTGTCTCATGGGTGAGCTAAACGTTGCCACTGTCACACGCCGACCCGAGATTCTGCTGGTCGATAGCCAGGAAGTGATCCTGCAACGCCTGCAGCAGTTGCTCAGCCCGCTTCCCTACACGCTGCATTTCGCCCGCGATGCCACCCAGGCCCTGCAGCTCCTGGCCAGCCGGGAGGTGGACCTGGTGATCAGCGCCGCCCATCTGCCGCAGATGGATGGCCCGACCCTGCTGGCGCGTATCCATCAGCAGTACCCGAGCACCACCCGCATCCTGCTGACCGGCGACCCGGACCTGAAATTGATTGCCAAGGCCATCAACGAAGGGGAGATCTACCGTTACCTGAGCAAGCCCTGGGATGACCAGGAATTGCTGCTGGCCCTGCGCCAGGCCCTTGAGCATCAGCACTCCGAGCGTGAGCGCCTGCGCCTGCAGGATCTGGCCCAGCAGCAGAATGCCGAGCTCAAGGCGCTCAACACGCTGCTGGAAAAACGCGTGGCGGCACGCACCTCGGAGCTGCAGCAGACCGCCGACATGCTCGACCTGGCCTATGAGGAGCTCAAGCACAGCTACGCCACTGGCGCCGAGCTGTTTTCCCTGCTGGTCAACCAGCGCTTGCCCGCGGACAAGCAGACCAACCGGCGGATCATCGAGCTGGTGCGGGCCTACTGCAAAGTCCAGGGCATCGACCCTGGCGCCCAGCGTGACCTGGCCATGGCCGCGGCGTTGCACAACATCGGCAAGCTGAGCTGGAGCGACAGCATGATGACCAGCCCGGCGGATTTGCTGCATCACCATCAGCGCGAGCGTTATCGGGCCTATCCGGCGCAGAGTGAATCGTTGCTGATGACCCTGGAACCGGTGCAGGACGCCGCGCGGCTGATCCGCCATCACCAGGAACACTGGGACGGCAGCGGTTTTCCCGACCACCTCAAGGGCGACGCGATTCCCCTGGGCTCGCGGCTGCTCAAGCTGGCGGTGGACTTCATCGAGTTGCAGTGCGGGCTGATCCTGGAACGGCACATGAACAGCGACGAGGCCCTGGTGTTCATCCGCAAGTACGCCGGCCGCTTGTACGACCCGGACCTGGTGGAAGGTTTCATCCAGGTGTGTGCGGTCTACCTCAGCGACGTGACCCTGGGCGACCCTTCGGTGAAGGTTCTGAGTACCCGGGAGCTGGCGGCGGGGATGATCCTGGCGCGCAACCTGAATGCCGATAACGGCATGCTGCTGCTCAACGCCGGCAAGGTGCTCAACCTGCCGCTGGTGGACAAGCTGATCGCTTTTGAAACCATGGAGGGCGCCCGCTACAGCGTGTTCGTCAAGTTGCCCCAGGAAAAGCAGGCAAGGGCCTGAAGCCGGGTGGCGGTCACATCGAAAAATGCCGGCGGCGGATGACGAGCCGCCGCCGCGCATGTGATCCTTGCGCCCTCATTCTCAAGGCTCCCGGATTCCCATGTCGCTGTCGTCCGTTGCTGCACCCTCCATCATTCGTATCGCCGCTGCCCTGCTGATCGGTGCCGACGGCCAGACCCTGCTGGTGCGCAAGCGCGGCACCCAGGCCTTCATGCAGCCCGGTGGCAAGATCGAAGCCGGTGAACAGCCGGTGCACGCCCTGGCCCGTGAGCTGGAAGAAGAACTGGGATTGCGCATCGACCCGGCCCAGGCCCGTTACCTGCAACAGTTCTCGGCACCGGCGGCCAACGAGCCGGGGCATGTGGTGGAAGCCGAGGTGTTCCTGGTCCATATCCATAGCCCGGTGACCCCGGCGGCAGAGATCGAGGAAGTACGCTGGATCGACCCGGCCGGCGATGGAGATTTGTTCCTTGCGCCGTTGACACGCGATCTGATCTTGCCGTTTTATCGCAAGGCCCGAGCGGGCCACGCCTGACCCCCTCCCATTGCCAAGGATTGCCATGATTCCACTCCACGACTACCTGATCTTCGCCGCTGCTTCCCTGCTGATGGTGCTGACCCCGGGGCCGAACATGATCTACCTGATTTCCCGTTCGATCTGCCAGGGGCGCAAGGCTGGGGTGACGTCGTTATTGGGGGTGGTGGCGGGGTTCTTCGTCCACCTGTTCGCCGCCGCGCTGGGCCTGACCGCGGTGTTCATGGCGGTGCCCATGGCCTATGAGGTGCTCAAGTGGGCCGGCGCCCTGTACCTGCTGTGGCTGGCCTGGCAGGCGCTCAAGCCTGGCGCGCGCTCGCCCTTCGAAGCCCAGCAGCTGCCGGCGGATTCGCCGCGCAAGCTGGTGACCATGGGCTTTCTGACCAGCGCCCTGAACCCCAAGATCGCGGTGTTCTACCTGTCGATCTTTCCGCAGTTCATCCACCCCGAGCACGGTTCGGTGTTCTCCCAGAGCATCATCCTGGGCCTGACCCAGATCAGCGTGAGTTTCTCGGTGAACCTGCTGATCGCCCTGTTTGCCGCCGGTATCGCCTCCTGGTTTGCCAGCAACCCCACCTGGCTCTCGGTGCAGCGTTATTTCATGGGCTTTGTGCTGGCGGGGCTGGCCGTGCGCCTGATGTTCGAACAGCGTCGCGTCAACTGATCGAGGAGCGCCAGCATGAGTGATTTTCCAAGCCCGCAAGCGGTGGTAGAAGCACAACTGCAGGCCTACAACCGCAAGGATCTGGAGGCCTGGCTGGCGACTTATGCCGTAGATGCCCGGCAATACGAACATCCGGCCACCTTGCTGGCCAGGGGGCACGAGGAAATACGAGCTCGGGCCGTGGTGCGTTTCCAGGAACCCAACCTGCATGCCCGGCTGATCCAGCGTACGGTCATGGGCAACGTGGTGGTCGATCACGAACTGATCAGCCGCACCTTCGCCGACGGCAGCGGCACCTTGGAAACCGTGGCCATTTATGAAGTGCAGGGCGGCAAGATAAAATGCGCTTCATTCATTACCGGACACAAGACCCTCGACTGAGCATGCAGATCCAGCGCCTGACCCCTGACGATGTGGAGCAATACCGGGCCTTGATGCTCGAGGCCTATGAGCGCCATCCCCAGGCCTTCACCTCCAGCGTCAAAGAGCGGGAAAAACTGCCTCTGGCCTGGTGGGCCGCACGCCTGGACGGCGAGCTCGACCTGTTGCTGGGGGCGTTTTCCGAAGGGCGGTTGCTGGGGATCGTCGGCCTGGCCTTCGAGCTGCGGGAGAAGGCCCGGCACAAGGCGACCCTGTTCGGCCTCTATGTCACCGGCACGCAGCGCAACAGCGGGCTGGGCTACCGCCTGGTCCAGGGGCTGCTGGCCGAAGCGGCTGAATACGAAGGGCTGCGCCTGATCCAGTTGACCGTGACGGCCGGCAATGAAGCGGCGCTGGCCCTGTACCAGCGCTGCGGTTTCGTCCAGTTCGGCCTGGAACCCCAGGCAGTGCGGGTGGGCGAGGACTATTTCGACAAGATCCACATGTGGCGCCGATTGCCGGTCGAAGGTTGACCCCGGTTCGCCGGCAAGCCGGCTCCTGGGCAAGCCAGCTTGGGGTCAGCGTACGGCGCTGACGCCGTCCAGGGTCGAGAACGAGGTGTCCTTGGCCGTGAGCAAAAAGTCGCGCATGTAGGGCGCATCCAGCATGTCGGCGCGAATCGCCGCGTACAGGGTGGCGAACAGGCCCTTTTCCCCAAGCCTCTTGGCCTTCACATAACCCCGTGAGCTGTACTCGTGCAGGGCCCAGTGGGGCATCCCGCACACGCCCCGGCCGCTGGCCACCAGTTGCATCATCATCACCGTCAGTTCCGAAGTCCGTACCTGGGCCGGTTCGATGTCCGCCGGTTCCAGGAAGCGGGTGAAGATGTCCAGGCGGTCGCGTTCCACCGGGTAGGTGATCAGGGTTTCGCTCAGCAGGTCTTCCGGGACTACGTATGGCTTGCTTGCCAGCGGGTGCTGGTTGGCGACCGCGAGCATGGCTTCGTAGGTGAACAGCGGCACGTAGGTGATACCCGCCAGCTCCAGGGGGTCGGAGGTCACCACCAGGTCCAGGTCGCCCCGGGCCAGGGCTGGCAACGGAGCGAACGAGAAGCCGGAGGCCAGGTCCAGCTCCACTTCCGGCCAGGCGTCGCGGAACTGATCGATGGTCGGCATCAGCCACTGGAAGCAGCTGTGGCATTCGATGGCCATGTGCAGGCGCCCGGCAGTGCCGCCGGCCAGTCGCGAAATGTCGCGTTCGGCGCCGCGCAGCAGGGGCAGGGTCGCATCCGCCAGTTGCAGCAGGCGCAGACCGGCGCTGGTGAAACGCACCGGCTTGGTCTTGCGCACGAACAGCGGCATGCCCAGGCGCTCTTCCAGCTCCTTGAACTGATGGGACAAGGCGGACTGGGTCAGGTGCAGGCGTTCAGCGGCTTCCACCAGGCTGTCGGCTTCGCGCAAGGCGTGCAGGGTCTTCAGGTGACGGATTTCGAGCACCAGGATCTCCATGAGTAAATTTTGTGGTTAAAGCGAAAAGGTTGAGTTTGTCTCATGTTGACGGGCCTGTCGACCATCCCGCGTTCATCGATTCGCGGGCATCTTTGCCGATACGGGCGACAGCGCCTGTGTGTTGTGCACCGGGTGCCGGGGGCAAGCGCCGACCCTTGCCGCGGAAAAAGTACCGCTGGGGCAATCTTCATCAAATTGTCACGCAACTGTGGCAGCGCGAATCATCCAGGTTCATCAGACTCGCGCTCCACTGGGGTTCTGCGTTTCGGTGTTTTTCATGCGGGTACGATTTCTTTCGACTGTTCTACTCTTGGCCGGGCTGTTGCTCGGCCCGCTGTGTTTTGCGGCCGCGCGCTGCGATGTCAATGTCCCGACCCAACGGGTCGACCTGCCGCAGGTGAGCCTGGCCTACCAGAGCATTGGGCGCACCTCCGACCCGGCGTTGCTGCTGGTCATGGGCCTGGGCGGGCAACTGATCCACTGGCCGGATGAGGTGGTGGTGGCCCTGTGTCAGCAAGGGTTTCGGGTGATCCGCTACGACAATCGCGATGTCGGCCTGTCCACCTGGCGCCAGGCCCCGGCCAGCGCCAACCTGACCTTCGAAGTGCTGCGCTACAAGCTGGGCCTGCCGGTGGCGGCGCCCTACACCCTGACCGACATGGCCGATGACGCCCTGGGCCTGATGGACGCCCTGCATATCGAGCAATTCCACGTGCTGGGGGCGAGCATGGGCGGGATGATCGCCCAGCACCTGGCAGCCATGGAGCCGCGGCGGGTCGAGAGCCTGACGCTGATCATGACCAGTTCCGGGGCCGAAGGTTTGCCGGCGCCGAACGCGGCGCTGGTGCAACTGCTCTCGCGGCGCAACGCACCGAGCCGGGAAGCGGCGCTGGAGCAGCAGGCCGACCTGCTGGCGGCCCTGGGCAGCCCGAAGGTCAGCGATGACCGCCAGGTCCTGTTGCAACAGGCGGCGGTGGCCTATGACCGGGCGTTCAACCCGGAAGGGGTCAAGCGCCAGATCATGGCGATTCTTGCCGAGCCGAGCCGGGTGGCATTGCTCAAGCAACTGCGGGTGCCGACCCTGGTGGTGCATGGCACCGCCGACCCGTTGCTGCCGGTGATGCACGGCGTGCACCTGGCGGCGCAGATCCAGGGCAGCCAGTTGAAGTTGATTCCGGGGCTGGCCCACCGGTTCCAGGAAGCCTTCAAGGCGCCGCTGCTGGCGGCGGTGCTGCCATACCTGCAAACCCACCGGGAAGACACTTCCCACTGGGCGCAGATCGAGCCGCTCGATAGCAGCAACATCCTCTAGGGCAGCGCGGCAAGCCGGCTCTTGCGGTTGGGTGCAGGAGCCGGCTTGCCGGCGAATGAAGCGCTGCGGTTTCAGCGAACGATCTTGTCCACCTGGATGCCGAGTTTCTTCAGCCGGTACCAGAAGCTGCGCTCGGAAATACCGATCAACTGCGCCGCTGCCGCCTGGACACCGTTGCTCTGCTGCAGGGCGGCGAGAATGTAGGCCTTTTCCACTTCCGCCAGGGCCGCTTCCAGGTCGCTGGGCACTTGCGGGCCGACACTGATGGCTGCGCTGCTCTCTGTGCCCTGCGCCTGGGGGCCGAACAGATACCCTGGCAGGTCCTTTTCTTCGATGACCTGGCCGCTGGCGACGATGGTGGCCCGCTCCACGCAGTTCTGCAGTTCGCGGATATTCCCCGGCCAGGCGTAGCTGGCCATGGCCTGCAGGGCTTCGGGGCTGAAGCCGCTGATGCGCTTGCCGGCGGTGGCACCCAGGCTGTGGGCAAAGTGCCGGGCCAGCAGGGCGATATCCTCGACCCGTTCGCGCAGTGCCGGCAAGGGGATCGGGAATACATTCAGGCGGTAGTACAGGTCTTCGCGAAATTCCTTGTTGGCCACCGCTTCCAGCAGGTTCTTGTTGGTGGCGGCGATCACCCGCACATCCACCTTGCGCTCCCGTGGATCGCCCACCGGCTCGATCACCCGCTCCTGCAGGGCACGCAGGATCTTGGCCTGCAGGGCCAGGGGCATGTCGCCGACTTCGTCGAGGAACAGGGTGCCCTTGTCGGCTTGCTGGAAACGTCCGACCCGGTCCGCCACGGCGCCGGTGAAGGCGCCCTTGCGGTGGCCGAACATCTCGCTTTCCAGCAGGCCCTCGGGAATGGCCGCGCAATTGACCGCGACAAAGGGCTTGTCGGCCCGGTTGCCGTGCTTGTGGATGGCCCGGGCGACCATTTCCTTGCCGGTGCCGCTTTCCCCGGTCAGGAGGATGGTGGCGTTGCTTTCGCGCACCGAATCCACGGCTTGCAGCACCCGACGGAAGGCCGGGCTGTCGCCCACCAGGCTGTCGATCTGCTGATGCTCTGCGAGCTCGGCGCGCATGCGCTGGTTGTCTTTGAGGATGTCGCGAAACTGCAGGGCCTTGCTGACGGTGATGTCCAGTTCGTCGATGTCGAAGGGTTTGGCGATGTAGTCGTAGGCGCCGTTGCGCATGGACTGCACGGCATTCTTCACCGTGCTGTAGGCGGTCATCACGATCACCGGCAACTGCGGGTAGCGCTGCTTGATTTCCCCCAGCAACTGCGGCCCGTCCATGCCGGGCATGCGCCAGTCGCTGATCACCAGGTCGATGTCTTCCTGCTCCAGCACCTTGAGCGCGTGCAGGCCGTTGCCTGCGGTGAATACCTGGATGCCGTTCTGGCTCAGGGCCGAGGACAGCAGGTCGCAGAGTTTCGGCTCGTCATCGACCACCAGCAGGTTATGCGTCATCACTGTCCTCGTCGTCTTCTTCACCGTTGGCCGGAATGTACAGGCTGAAGGTGGCGCCAGCATCTTTTTCGCTGGTGCACTCGATATGGCCGTCATGGCTTTCCATGATCGAGAAGACTTTAGCCAATCCCAGGCCGGTGCCCGAGGCCTTGGTGGTGACGAATGGGGTGAAGATGCGTTCCAGCATGTCCGGCTCGATGCCCTGGCCGGTGTCGCTGACGCTGATGATGGTTTCGTCGTCGCGCTGGGAAATGCCCAGGGTCAGGCGGCCGCCGTCGGGCATGGCGTCGATGGCGTTGAGAATCAGGTTGAGGCAGGCCTGCTTGAGTTGCCGGGCATCGGCGTGGAGGGTCGCGCCGGGGGCCTGGTCGTCGATCCGCGCGTCGATGTTGTGGGTGGCCAGTTCCGGGGTGCAGAAGCCCAGCAATTCCTCCACCAGCGGGCGGGCCAGCTGGGTGGCGCGTATCGGCGCGCTGGGCTTGGCGAAATCGAGGAATTCGGTGATCAGGTCGTTGATCCGGCTGACCTCGCTGATCACGTATTCCAGGTGGCGCTTGTCGTTTTCCGGCAGGTTGGCCCGGCGGTGCAGCAACTGCGTGGCGGTCTTGATGATGCCCAGCGGGTTGCGGATCTCGTGGGCCAGGCCCATGGCCACTTCGCCCAGGGCGTGCAGGCGGTCGCGGCGGCGCAACTGGGCTTCCAGATGCTGCAGTTCCCCCAGGCGCTCGGTCATGTGGTTGAAGGTGCTGCTCAGCTCCGCCAGTTCGTCGCCGCCGATCACCGGCACCCGTTGGCGGTAGTCGCCGGCGATCACCGCCTGCACGCCCTTGGACAGGCCCCGCAGCGGTCGGGTCAGGCGTTGGGAAACCAGCCAGCCGACGCACAGCGAGGCTGCCGAGCTGAGCAGGAAGATCAGGATGAACAGGTTGCTCTGGTTGACCAGGCCCACCAGGCTGCTATGGCGAAGCAGGCCGCTGAAGATCACCCCCACCAGGTCGCCGCTGTCGTTGAAGATCGGCCGGTACAGGCCGCTGTAGCGGCTGGTGAACTGCTCGGTGGGCTGGCGGGTGGCGCGCAGGATGTCTTCGATCTTGTGCGGCACCTGGGGCGGGTGGTCCTCGAAGCGCTGGGTGGCGAAGATTTCCGAGAAGTCATCGGCCTTGGCCAGGTACAGGCGCAGGTCCAGGGAATGCACGTCGGCCACGCTGGTGAGGAAGCTGGCGTCCAGGTAGGTGGCGATCAGCAACTGGTAGTCGACCCCGTCGAGCTGGGTCTGGAACGTCGAGACCACCGCCCCGGTGGCCACGCCGCCGACCTGGATGGTCTGCAGCACGGCATTGGAGGCGGTACTGATCTGCCCCACCACGTCATCGGCGGCAGTGGTGAACACCACCTTGTGATCGTTCTTGCGGATCAGCGCCACCACGTCGATGCCCATGGAATCGGCGATGTCGGCGGTGAGCTTGTCATGCTTGGCCGCATTGCGGTCCGTGGGCGGGCGCGTATAGCGCAGGAACAGCTGGGCGATCCGCGCGTTGTCATGGAGGATTTCGGTGATCTCGTCCTCGACGATCTTGGTGGACTCCTGCAGCCAGATCCGCACGTTGCTGTCGAAGATTTCCGACAGGGTAGTGGCCGCCAGTTCCGCGGCGATCATGGTGGGAATCACACTGACCAGCCAGAACGCCAGCACCAGCTTGCGTTGCAGGCTCCAGCGGGAAATGGCGAAGGGGCGAGGAGGGCGACGATCTTTTCTGGTCATGTACTTTCGCTTATTGCAGCAGCCATGGCGGGGTCGGAGCGATCCGGGCGGACAAAGCGTTTTATCAGTTTGAGCAGGGCATTGAGCAAGGGATTGCGATGCCGGAAAAACAACATGTTACCGGTGAACTGGCAACCCAGGCGCAACTTGCTGGCATAACCGGCCTGGCCGCACTCGTACAGGGGAATGCGTTGCTGAATACAGTAGTCGACGTTGGCCAGCCAACTGCGGAAATACAGATTGTGCTCACGGGTGACACTGAGGTCGTGGGCAAAGAACTTGTCGATCAGCCGATGCTGGTCGATGAGCACCAGGTTGAAGGCCACCAGTTGCTCGTCGACCCAGTACAGGACGCAGGCCGCGCGTTCCCCCAACTGCTCGAGGATGCCGGTGAAGTAGCCTGCCGGCAGGCGTTCGAACTGCAGGTCGCTACGATTCAGGGTGGCCTCGTAGAGGCGCATGATGTCCGGCAGCACGTCGTCGATCTGGCGTCGCCATTCTATGCGTGGCGCCGGTGTCCGGAGTTTGCGGCGCAGGTCCTTGCGGGTGGATTTGCCCAGGGTGCCCAGGTAGGCGTCGATCGAGGCAAAGGGTACCGGCAGCAGCGCCGTGGGCAGGCTCGGCATGGCTTGCAGGCCCGCGGCCAGGCAACTGGCAGCCCATTGCCGGTCATTGCTCGGCGCATCCTTGACCGCCATCAGGCCGATGCCGAAGCTGTCGGCATCGCGTCGCGCCAGTTGCAGCAACTGCTCCAGCAGCTCCTGGCGGCGTTGCGCAGGCACATGGCTGGCGGTGCCGGCATTGCACTGTTCGGCCACAGGCGAGCCTATGGCGTACAGGCGCAGCTCCAGGGCCCCGGGCCACTGGCGTGCCAGGCGTTCGGTGAAGCGCTTGGCCAGCCCGGAGACCGTGGTATCAAGCCGGTACTGGGTGGTGAAGGCCGGCGCCACTGCCACCAGGGTCGAACCCTCGTAGAGCGCCAGGTAGCGCCAGCGAAAATCGGCGATCGCGGCTTTTTCCACGGCCAGGTAATAGTCCCAATCCTCCAGGGCCCCTGGGAAACAGTCATTCCAGGCGCTGCGATCGATGGCCTGGATGGTTGAAAAGGCTTGGGCGGTTATCACGTCTCTTCCTTAAGTCACGCCAGCTGTCGGTAGTCTTCGCGCACCGCAGGTGCCACCACTCGCTGCTGGATGAAATCTGCGCTCAGTTCGATCACCCGCTGGTACTGCAGGTCCACGGTGATCATGTGATAGCAGTTGTCGAGGAGGATCTTGGTCACCGGGCCGCCGAGCTTGCGCTCCACGTAGTCGGCGTTCCAGATACTGGTGATGTCGTCTTCGCTGGAGTGCAGCACCAGGGCCGGGGTCAGGATCGACGGCATGCGTTTCTTGACCACGGCGTTCATCCGGTGCAATTCGCGCACCGTCACGCCCTCCATGGTCAGGAGCCCGGCATTGCTGCTTTCACCGGCTTTCATCTGCTTCTCGACGATGGCCCGCAGGCGTTCGTTCTTGATGCCGTAGGGTGGCTTTTCCTCGAAGCGGCAGATGTGCACGCCAAAGGGGATCTTCATCAGCAACGGGGTGAGGAAGGCCAGTTTGTTGATGCTCCAGCCGTCGTACTTCAGGGTGGTGGAGTACATCAGCAGGCCGCTGATCCGTCCCGGATGCTCGGAGGCCAGGTACATGGACATCACCGCACCCATGGACAGGCCGCCGACGAACACCTGCTCGTGGCGCTGCTGTACATCGGCGAAGGTCTTGCGCACGCCCTCGTACCAGTCCTGCCAGCCGGTGGCCTGCAGGTCGCTGTTGTCCCCGCAGTGCCCGGGCAGGGTCGGTACGTACACCGTGCACGTACCGTCCTTGGCCAGGCCCTGGGCCACCCGACGGAGTTCCGTCGGGGTGCCGGTCAGGCCGTGGATCAACAAGACCCCGACCGGACCCGTGCCGAGAACGAAGCCGGCGCTGCCTTCGCCCAGATCGATCTCAGCCTTGCTCATCGCTTCATGGCCCGATCCAGCAGGCGATCCAGCAGTGCGATGCCCAGGTCGATTTCCGCGTAGCTGATTTCCAGCGACGGGGCCAGGGTGATGACGTTCTTGTAGTAGCCGCCCACATCGAGGATCAGGCCCAGGCGCTGGCCGTTGATTTCGATGTCGCCCTTCATGCCTTCCTCGACCATGTAGTCCAGGGTCGCCTTGTCCGGGGTGAAGCCGTCGGTGGTGCAGATCTCGCAGCGCAGGGCCAGGCCCAGGCCGTCGACGTCGCCGATGATCGGGTAGCGCTTCTGCAGGTCCTGCAGGCCGGCCAGGAAGTACTTGCCCTTCTCCATGACCATCGCGCCGTAGTCGATCTCGCTGGTCATCTTGAACATTTCCAGGCCCACGGCGGTGCCCAGCGGGTTGGAGGCGAAGGTGGAGTGGGTCGAACCTGGCGGGAACACGCCCGGGTTGATCAGCTCTTCACGGGCCCAGATGCCGCCCAGCGGGTTGAGGCCGTTGGTCAGCGCCTTGCCGAACACGATCACGTCCGGCTTGACGTCGAAGTGCTCGATCGACCACAGCTTGCCGGTGCGGTAGAAGCCCATCTGGATCTCGTCGACCACCATCAGGATGCCGTGCTGGTCGAGCACGTGCTTGAGCTCGCTGTAGAAGTTCATCGGCGGGATCACGTAGCCGCCGGTGCCCTGGATCGGCTCGACATAGAAGGCGGCATATTCGCTCTGGCCGACCTTCGGGTCCCAGACGCCGTTGTATTCGGTTTCGAACAGGCGGGCGAACTGCTGCACGCAGTGGCTGCCGTACTCTTCCTTGGTCATGCCTTTGGGGCCGCGGAAGTGGTACGGGAATGGAATGAACTGCGCACGCTCGCCGAAGTGGCCGTAGCGGCGGCGGTAGCGGTAGCTGGAGGTGATCGACGAAGCGCCCAGGGTACGGCCGTGGTAGCCGCCTTCGAAAGCGAACATCAGGCTCTTGCCGTTGGTGGCGTTACGCACCACTTTCAGCGAGTCCTCCACCGACTGCGAACCGCCGACGTTGAAGTGCACGCGGCCGTCGAGGCCGAACTTCTTCTTGGCGTCGACCGCGATCATTTCCGACAGCTCGATCTTGCCTTTGTGCAGGTATTGGCTGGCGATCTGCGGCAGGGTGTCGATCTGTTGCTTGAGGGCGTTGTTCAGGCGTGGGTTGGCGTAGCCGAAGTTCACCGCCGAGTACCACATCTGCAGGTCGAGGTAGGCCTGGTCGCTGGTGTCCCAGACGTAGGAGCCTTCGCAGCGGCTGAAGATGCGCGGTGGTTCGATGTAGTGAACGGTATCGCCGTAGGAGCAGTACTTGGCTTCTTTTTCCAGAAGGATCTGGTCTTCTGCGGTAGCGATGCGGATATCAGACATGGTGGAAGAGTTCCTGGGTTTCAAGAGAGAAATTGGTTGCGTTGGCGGCGTTGTTCGGCAGCTTGGCCAGCAGCGCTGGCAGTTCGGCGAAGGAGTCGAACCGCGCATGGGGAATCTTGTTGCGTTCGCAGTAGTCGGCCAGGCGATCCTTGGCGAACACGAAGTCGGCGGTGGAAGCCACGCACATGTCCGACTGGCCGTCGCCGATCACCAGCACGCGCTTGCCCCGCGGGGTGGATTTGCACTTGCAGTTGCCGGAAGCGGCGCGGCAGGCGTCGCTGGCGTAGGGGAAGTCGATGCGCCAGCTGTTGTGGTCGACCTGGCGCAGGCGGTTGGCGAGGATCGGCAGCAGGGTCACGTAGTTGCGTGCCAGGATGCGGGCGATGCCCTGCTCGATGCCGTCGCTGACCACTTCGATGGAAGCGCCCAGGCCGATCACGTGATCGACGAAGTCGGGGAAGTCGGGGTCGATTTCGACACTGTCGAAGTAGCCCAGCAGTTCGGTGGGCGAAGCCTTGACCAGGGCCAGTTGGCGGCTGAGGCATTCTCGGGAGCCGATGTGACCGTCCAGCCATTCCTGCTCTATGCCTTCCCAGCTGGGGTCGGCGAAGCGTTGGAGAACGTTATCGATCACGTCGGCGCGGGAGATGGTCCCGTCGAAGTCACATACGATATGCCAGTGCATCATCTGCTGTTACCTGTTGAATAAGAGCGCTCTTTGCGCTTGTGGCAGGGGTAGAGCAGGGACTGTGCCAAGTGGCGAAAACCCAGCGGGGCTGGGGCCTTGGCGAGGAAGGAGAGGGATTTGTAGAGTTCTGGCTACAATTTTTGTAGGTCCCTACAAAGAACATCAGTGCTTGCGCCCAAGGGCCGCTCTGATGATTGATGCGCGCATGTTCAGACAAGGAAACTCATTCATGCCCAGGCTTTCTTCCCCCGCCTTACTGGCCGGCCTGCTCTCCCTGACCCTCGCCAGTGGCGCCATGGCCGACTCCGGCATCACCGGTGAACTGGGCCTGGGCCTGGGCTATCAACCCCATGACCCCACAGGCAGCAGCTACGACACCGTACCGCTGCCGTACATGGACCTGGATTGGGGAGATGTCAGCCTGAACGGTGATGATGGCCTGACCTGGGATGCCTTCAAGAGCAACGGCTTGAGCATCGGCCCCTACATCAATTACCTGCAGGGGCGTAATTCCGACGGCGCGCTGCGCGGCCTGCGGGACGTTCGCGACATGGCCGATATCGGCGCCTTCATCGAGTACGCCCCCGAAGACTTCTGGCGGCTGTTCGCCGCCGTGGGCCAGGCGGTGGGCGGGGCCGGGGGCCAGGGCGGGGTGCTGGGCAAGGTCGGGGGTGAAATCGGCTACCCGCTGGGCCTGGGCATCATTGGCAGCAACAACCTGACCCTGCACTTCGCCGATGGCCGCCAGAGCCAGACCTTCTTCGGCGTCGACGCCAAGGAGTCCCTCGCCTCCGGCATTGGCCAGTACAACGCCAGCGGTGGCGTGCAGAACTTCACCCTGAGCCAGAATTTCCACTTCCCCCTGGGGGACAACTGGGCGCTGGTGGCCAGTGCCAGCTGGACGCGTCTGGTCAATTCCGCCGCCGACAGCACCATCGTCCGCGACAAGGGCGAGGTCAACCAGGGGCAGGTGCAGACCGCCATCAGCTACAAGTTCTGAGGAGCGCCGCCCAGGCCTGAGCACGGCCTGGGGCGGCTACAGCAAAAACTGGTCTGGCCTTTGCAATGGTCGCCATGAATTCAATTTCTCAGGAAGTTCTTCATGGCTCGACCTGCCTATCGTCTACTCGCCTATTCCCTCTGGGACCTGATCCCGATTGCCATGGCCCTGGCGCATTTCGCTTTTGTGCTGTGGTTGGTGCTGGATTTCCACGCCCTGTCCTGGTGGGTCATCCTGCCGGCGGCGCTGCTCTACGCAGTCAGCCTGTCGTGGAGCATCAACAGCATTTCCCATAACCAGATCCACAACGCCTATTTCACCCCCGGGTGGATGAACCGCGGCTTCGACCTGCTGCTGTCGGTGACCATAGGTTTTTCCCAGACCCTGTACCGCGACATCCACAACCGCCACCACCGGGGCAACTCCGACCTGCCGGACGCCAATGGCAAGACCGTCGACCCGCTCTCCATCTACCTGCATGGCAAGGATGGCCAGCCGGACAACCCCTGGGCCTACACCTTCCTGAGCTTTTTCCGCGACGACCCCAAGGAGATCTACCAGGAAATGCAGCGCAAGCGGCCTGACGATGCCCGTTGGGTAAAGGTGGAAATCGGCGTCACAGTGGCCTTCTACCTGGCTCTGGCGCTGTATGACTGGCACGCGGTGCTGGTGCTGCTGCCGTTCTGGTACCTGGGGCAGTCACTGTCGTCGCTCAATGGCTACTACGAGCACCTGGGAGGCAACCCGGACCTGCCGATCGCCTGGGGCGTGAGCTCCTACAGCCCGCTGTACAACCTGATCTGGATGAACAACGGCTACCACGCCGAGCATCACTACCGGCCGAAGATGCACTGGACCAAGGTCAAGGCTTTCCACCGCGAGATCCGCGAGCAGCAACGGGCTGCCGGGGTGAAAGTGATTCCGGTGTCCCACGGCCTGGGATTCCTGGTTGCCCACCGCAAGGTCTAAACCCCGTTGCTGTAGGAGCTGGCTTGCCAGCGAAGGGGCCGGCAAGCCGGCTCCTGCACAACATCCCTTCGCTGTAGCAAAGAGGCCCTCAGGCCTCTTCACCCTCCGCCAAGAGGGCAATCCCGCCGATGATCACAAAGACGCCGACCCAATGCAGCAGGCTGATCTGCTCGCCCAGGCCCAGCCACGAGCCCAGCAGCACCACCACGAATACCAGGGAGCTCAAGGGGAAGGCCAGGGACAGGCTGCTGCGCCGCAGGATCAGCATCCACACGAAAAACGCGCCGATATAGCAGGCAATCGCCATCAGCACCCCGGGGTTGACCGCGACCGCCGCCAGCCATTGCAGGTTGAAATCCATCTGGCCCAGCTGGTCGCCGCCAACCTTGGTGGCGATCTGCCCGGCGCTTTCGAAACCGATCAGCAGGGCCCAGAGCACGATGGTGCCCAGGCGTTCGTGCAGCCAGCCGTGGGAGGTATTGGAACTCATCAAACGCTTCCTTCTATTCGTTGAACAAGGCTCAGGTGCTGGCCACGCACACCAGCATCACCCCGGCGGTGATCACCAGGGTGCCGAGCCAGCGACGGCGGCTGACGGTCTCGCCCAGCACCACCTTGCCCGCCAGTACCACGCCGCAATAGGCCAGGGCCGCCGCGGGGAACAGCAGGCTCAGGGGCGCCCGGGACAGGGCTTCGAGCCAGACGAAGAACTCGATGGCGTAGGCGCCGATGCCGCACCACAGCAAGGGCGCGTTGAACACCTGGCCCCAGAAAGCGTTCAGGCGAAAACCGCCTTCCAGCTCTGGCAGGCGGTCCAGGCCGAGCTTGAAACAGAGTTGGCCGACCACGTCCAGGACAATGGAAAAGGCCACCAGCAGAACAACGGTCAGGGTCACGGGAACAGCTCCTCGAACAGCGAGATCAGGGCTTCATTGGTCACCGAGTTGCGCAGCAGGTCGTCCTGGCTCCAGCGCTCGGCCGGAGGCTGGTCGGACTTGGCTTCCCAGCGTTTGAAGGCGTTGCTGAAGGCCGGCTGGGCGAACTCGCCGCAGACGTCGATGCCCAGGATCCGCTTGCGCGCGGCCAGGGTGCGCAGGGCCTGCAGCAGGTGGGTCAGGCGCATGCCGCCCTGGTCCCAGTTGGTGGCTGCGTCTTCGCTGGCCAGCACATCCTTGTCGATGGTGATCCAGATCGCCTCGGTGGGCAGGCTGTCGATCATCTGTTCGAGAAAGGCCTGCCAGTCCAGTTCCGCCAGGTTGCGCCAATGCAGGTGGTTTTCCTGCTGCTGGTGCCCGGCGCCGTCGCCGACCCGCCCCCAGACCTTGGACGGCGCGTGCTGCCAGGGGAACAGCTGCAGCTTGCCGTGCTTGAGGGCGGCGACATTGCCGCCGCGCAGTTGTGGGTTGTGCAGGTCTTCGCTGCAGGGGCCGAGGGTGACGATGCGCTGGATGTGCGGCAGTTTCAGCGCCCGGTTGACCCAGGAGCCGCAATGCCGGCGCGGAGCCAGGCGTACCCAGTCCGGGTGGTTGTCGAAGTGGATCAGGCTCACCGGCTCTTGCAGGTCGCCGAGAAAGGCCGGGGTCAGGTGGTGATAGTCACCGGAGCCGACAAAGAAGATTTCCGGCTGCGGGCCGCTGTGGCGAGGCCGCTGGCGCAGGCGTTCGGTGAAGTGACGGTAGGTGCGCTCGGTGGACCACAGGCGCAGCTTGGGGCCCAGGTCCAGCAGGTCGAGACGCCGAGCCTGGCCGCTGTTCAGGCGTCGGATGATCGGCTCCTGGGCGGTCAGGCTGTGGTCGAGATCTAAGATATTCAAGGTGTTCTTTACCCATGGCAGCGCCCTCCAGAAAACGGCGTGATCAGGCTGAAACGCAGGCTGGACGGGCTTTGCCGGGTAAATGCAAGGGTCGGGCCAGGGTCGTTGCCGGGTTGCCGGCGAAAGACCGCGGCGCAGGCTTCGCGAGCAAGCTCGCTCCTACGGGAATGGCAGGGCTCAGGCGTGCAGGCGCACCCAGACGCTGACCAGGATCGTCGCGGCGATCAGCCAGGCCACGGCAGCCACTGCCAGGGAAGCTTCCAGGCGCAGGCGATCGACCATCACATACAGGGTCGCCAGGTAGACGAAGTAGGGAATGATCGACCACATGCCGAACAGGATGGTGGTCTTCAAGTCATCGAGGGAGCGGCCCTTGCCGACGATGTAGTGGGCGATCAGGGCAAAGGTCGGGAACAGCGGCACCAGGCCGGCGATGTAGTAGTTCCGGGTCTTGGCCAGGGCCGCCAGAATCACCACCACCGCCGCGCCCAGGGCGGCCTTCAACAATAGATCCATGGTTACTCGCGCCTTGGGTTAGTGGCTCAGGCCGTACTTCTTGACCTTGTCGAACAGGGTGGTCTTGGCCATGCCCAGCTCCTGGCTGGCCTGGGTCAGGTTGCCGCCGCTGCGCTGCAAGGCATCGTTGAGCAGGTTGCGCTCGAAGGCTTCCACCGCCTCGGCAAAGCCCAGCCCCTGGGCGACACTGCTGCCGGGCTTCTTGAAGGCCGGCAGGCCGAGGGCAAAGCGTTCGGCGACGTTGCGCAACTCGCGCACGTTGCCCGGCCAGTCGTGGCTCATGAGGGTCGACAGGGTCTGGTTGTCCAGCTCCGGCACCGCGCGGTCAAAGCGCAGGGACGACTGCTGCAGGAAATGCTCGAACAACTGCAGGATGTCTTCGCGGCGTTCGCGCAGGGGCGGCAGTTCCAGGGTCACCACGTTGAGGCGGTAGTACAGGTCGCTGCGAAACTCCTTGGCCCGGCTCATTTCGTCCAGGTCCGACTTGGTGGCGGCGATCACCCGGCAATCCACGGCCACGCTCTGGTTGGAACCGAGGCGCTCCAGGGTGCGTTCCTGCAACACGCGCAAGAGCTTGATCTGCAGGTTGATCGGCATGCTTTCCACTTCGTCGAGGAACAGCGTGCCCTGGTGGGCGTGCTCGATCTTGCCGATGCGCCGTTTGCCGGCGCCGGTGAAGGCGTTGGCCTCGTGGCCGAAGATCTCGCTTTCGAAGAGGTTCTCGGGCAGGCCGCCGCAGTTCAGGGCGACGAACTGCTGCTGGTGGCGCCGGCTGAAGTCGTGCAGGCAACGGGCGACCAGTTCCTTGCCGGTGCCGGTCTCGCCTTCGATCAGCACGTTGGCCGAGGTATCGGCAACGTTGGCGATCAGCTCCCGCAGGTTCTGCATGGCCGGCGAGCGGCCGATGATCCGCCCTTCCAGGGAACTGCGTTCGGCCAGTTGGCGGCGCAGGGAGGTCACTTCCCGGGCCAGGCCCCGTTGCTCCAGGGCGCGGCGGGCCACATCCACCAGGCGCTCGGGGGAGAAGGGTTTTTCCATGAAGTCGTAGGCGCCTTTCTGCATGGCGCCCACGGCCATGGAAATATCGCCGTGGCCAGTGATCAGCACCACCGGCAGGCTGCGGTCCCGGGCCTTGAGGCGGTTCAGCAGTTCCAGGCCATCGATGCCCGGCAGGCGAATATCGCTGACCACGATGCCGGGAAAGTTTTCACCGACCTGGGCCAGGGCTTCTTCGGCGCTGCCCACACCGATGCAGGGAATGTCTTCCAGGGCCAGGGCCTGTTGGCAACCCAGCAGGACATGGGGGTCGTCTTCGACGATCAGCACGGTCAGCTCGTTGTTCATATCGGCTCGG
Organism: Pseudomonas sp. GW823-FHT02C05; assembly: GCF_058797595.1. Classification (NCBI taxonomy): domain Bacteria; kingdom Pseudomonadati; phylum Pseudomonadota; class Gammaproteobacteria; order Pseudomonadales; family Pseudomonadaceae; genus Pseudomonas; species Pseudomonas sp. GW823-FHT02C05. The sequence continues at coordinate 390,950 of NZ_JBXAJU010000003.1, forward strand.
CTCGAGTGGGGCTTGCCAGGGGCAAGCTGAGGACAAAGGCGGTGCCGCCGCTTGCCGGGTGTTCCACCCCCAGGCTGCCGCCGGTAGCGGCGGCGAGGCTGGCGGACAGGGTCAGGCCGAGGCCCAGGCCCTGTTCGCCGGGTTTGGTGGTGAAGAAGGGTTCGAACAGGTGCTTGCGCGCTTCAAGATCGATGCCGTGGCCGTTGTCGCGCACCCGCAGGCGGTACTTGCCCTCGCTGAGTTCGCCCTCCAGCCACAGTTGCGGCGCCGGTTGGGCCTGCATGGCATCCAGGGCATTGCCGATCAGGTTGACCAGGATCTGCTCCAGGCGGGTCTGGTCGATCTGCAGGGTCTGCTCGGTGAAGTCGCGGTGCAGTTGCAGGGGCAGGGGTTCGAGGCGCGCATTGAGCACTTGCAGGGCTGCGTCAACGGCCTTGTCCAGGCTGGCCTGGCCCTGGTCGTCGCCACGGCGGGCGAAGGAGCGCAGGCTGGCGGTGATGCGGCCCATGCGGTCGATCAGTTCATTGATGGTCTTGAGGTTGGCGCTGGCGGTGTCCAGGGCGCCGCGTTCGAGGAAGCGCACGGTGTTGCCGGACAAGGTACGCAAGGCCGCCAAGGGCTGGTTCAGTTCGTGGGCGATGCTGGTGGACATCTGGCCGATGGCCGCCAGCTTGCCGGCCTGGACCAGTTCGTCCTGGGCGCGGCGCAGGGTTTCCTCGGCCTGGCGGCGTTCGCGGATCTGGCCCTTGAGCCGTTCGTTGCTGGCCCGCAGGTCGGCGGTGCGTTCGGTGATCCGCCGTTCCAGCTGGCTGTTGGCTTCCTGCAGGGCTTCACGGGCGGCCAGGCGAGTGGCGATGACCTTGCGCCGTTCGTTCCAGGCGATCAGCAGAAAGGCCACCAGGGCAAAGGCCACCGCCACCAGGATGCCCTGGTTGATGGCTTCGCGGCGCAGGTCCTGCAACGGGGTGAGCAGGGTGAAGTTCCAGGGGGTATCGCTCAGGGGCCGGGTCTGGGACAGGTAGCTGATGGCTTTCTCGTCGGACACCAGCTCGGTGTTGGCCGGAAAGGTCAGCTTTTCCACGCCTTCGGCCAGGCGTTCCCGGGCCAGGGGTTCCAGTTCGTTGAGGGGGAACCAGTAATATTGCAGGCTGCGGGCCAGGCGTTCCTTGGTGTCGTCGCTGAGCGGGCGGACCGACTTGAGGCGGCGCGCCGGGTCGCTGGACAGGATGATGATGCCGTTTTCGTCGCTGACGAAGGCTTCCAGGCGGGCACGCTGCCAGCGTTCCTCCAGGGCCTCCAGGCGTACCTTGACCACCGCCACGCCGATGATCTTGCCTTGTTCTTCCAGGCCATGGGCCAGGTAGTAGCCAGGTTCGCCGTTGGTGCTGCCGATGCCGTAGAAGCGCCCGGGCTGGCCGCGCACGGCGTTCTGGTAATAGGCCCGGAACGACAGGTCTTCGCCCAGGTAGCTGTCGACGTCACGCCAGTTGCTGGTGGCCACCACCCGGCCCGTGGTGTCCATGACATAGATGGCCCGGCTGCGGCTGCGGCGGTTCAGGCCTTCGAGGTATTGATTGACGGTTTGCCGGTGTTCCGGCGAAGGATCGCCCAGCAGCTGGGAAACACTGGATTCCAGTTCCAGCAGGCTCGGCAGATAGGTGTACTTGCTGATCTCACTTTCTACGGCGCGGGCATGCAGCTCCAGCTGGCGCTGGCCATTTTCGCCGAGGGTGCGGATGCCGTTGTGCTCGCTGATCCAGAACCCGACGTAGCCCAGGCCGATCATCAGCAGGATGACCAGGGGCGGCAGGAACAGATGTCGGATCAGGCGGGGTTTCACGGCGAGTGATGGCGGCGCGGCGCGATAGAGAGTGGGGTCGCATTTCATCACAGATGCCTTGGGTCAACCACTGCGCAGTGTCTGTAGGCGCCGGCTTGCCGGCGACCAGGGCGGCACTGACGATAGGGGAGTCAGATACCGTCCCGTCGCAGGCAAGCCGGCGCCTACAGGAACGCGGGTTTTAGTGCTGCAGGATCTTCTCGAGGAAGTGCTGCGCACGTTCGGAACGGGCGCTGATATCGCCGAAGAACTCTTCTTTCTGGCAGTCCTCGATGATCTGGCCCTTGTCCATGAAGATCACCCGGTTCGCCACTTTGCGGGCAAAGCCCATTTCGTGGGTCACGCACATCATGGTCATGCCTTCATGGGCCAGTTGCACCATGACGTCCAGCACTTCGTTGACCATTTCCGGGTCCAGGGCCGAGGTCGGTTCGTCGAACAGCATGACGATCGGGTCCATGGCCAGGGCGCGGGCGATGGCCACACGTTGTTGCTGGCCACCGGAGAGTTGCCCCGGGTGCTTGTGGGCGTGGGCGGCGAGGCCGACGCGGTCCAGCAGTTGCAGGCCTTTCTTGGTGGCCTCTTCCTTGCTGCGGCCCAGCACCTTGATCTGCGCGATGGTCAGGTTCTCGGTGATGGTCAGGTGCGGGAACAGCTCGAAATGCTGGAACACCATGCCCACGCGGGAACGCAGTTTCGGCAGGTTGGTCTTGGGGTCGGCGATGGAAGTGCCGTCCACCACGATGTCGCCTTTCTGGAAGGGTTCCAGGGCGTTGACGCACTTGATCAGGGTCGACTTGCCGGAGCCGGACGGCCCGCAGACCACCACCACTTCACCTTTCTTGACCTCGGTGCTGCAATCGGTCAGCACCTGGAAGTCCCCATACCACTTGTTGATGTTCTTGATAGAGATCATACGGCGAACCTTTTTTGCAGACGCTTGACCAGCAGCGAGGCGGCAAAGCTGATTGTGAAATAGACCAGACCAGCGATGATCAGGAATTCATTGGAGCGGCCGATGATGTCGCCGCTGGACCGCGAGGCGTTGAGGAAATCCACCAGGCCCACGGTGTACACCAGGGAGGTGTCCTGGAACAGGATGATGCTCTGCTGCAGCAGCAGCGGGGTCATCTTGCGAAACGCCTGGGGCAGGATGATCAGGCGCATGGTCTGGCCATAGCTCATGCCCAGTGCCTGGGCGGCGCCCATCTGGCCCTTGGGGATCGACTGCACGCCGGCACGGACGATTTCGCAGAAGTACGCCGCTTCGAACATCATGAAGGCCACGATGCACGAGGTGAATGCGCCGATCGGGGTGTCTTCGCCGGTGATCCAGCGCAGCACGAAAGGCACCGCCAGGTAGAACCAGGTGATCACCAGCAGCAGCGGGATCGAGCGGAAGTAGTTGACGTAGGCGCCCGCCAGGTTCGACAGCAGCTTGTTGTGAGACAAGCGCATCAAGGCCAGCAAGGTACCGAGGATGATCCCGCCGACCACACCCATGACCATCAGCTTGAGGGTCATCAGCATGCCGTTCCACAGGCCGGGAATGGCCGGGATGATGCCCGAGAAGTCGAATTCCATTATTTACCTCCCACGGAGATCAGGCCGGGGACCGAAACTTTCTTCTCCACCAGGCGCATCAGCAGCATCAGGCTCATGTTCAGGGTGAAGTAGATCAGGGTAGCCAGGGTGAAGGCTTCGAACAGGTTGGCCGAGAACTCGGCGGTCTGCTTGGTCTGGGCCAGCAATTCCATCAAGCCGATCAGCGACGCCACGGAGGAGTTCTTGAATACGTTGAGGAATTCCGAGGTGAGCGGCGGAATGATGATCCGGTAGGCCTGGGGCAGCAGCACGTTCCAGTAGATCTGCGGCAGCGAGAAGCCCATGGCGCGTGCGGCGGATTCCTGGCCACGGGGCAGGGCCTGGATACCGGTACGTACCTGTTCGCAAACCCGTGCGGCGGTGAACAGGCCCAGGCACACGACAACGCTCAGGTAGGCCGAGGTGGTCGGGTTGAGGTCCTGCTTGTACCACTCCTGGAGGTTCTCCGGCAGCAGGTCCGGCACCAGGAAGTACCAGATGAACAGCTGCACCAGCAGCGGCACGTTGCGGAAGATCTCCACGTACACGGTGGCGATGCCCGACACCAGGCGGTTCGGCACGGTGCGCATGACGCCCAGGATCGAGCCCAGCAGCAGCGCGATGATCCAGGCCACCACGGCGATGGCGATGGTCCAGCCCAGGCCGGAGATGAACCAGTCGAGATAGGTCTCGCTGCCCACGCCGGTGGACTTGAAGAACACGCCCCAGTCCCAGTTGTAATTCATTAGGGTTACCCCTCAGATCGTTCGATGTACAAGCACCCGCCTGGGGACGTCCGTTCCCGCCTGATCATGACGATCAGGCACACACGATCGGCTCGACAACCACCGGTTCGAGTGTTTCCAAAAAATGCCAGCAGGTAGTGACAGACTCCTGAAAGGGCAGGGCCCCTTCAGGAGATAAGGTTAGTCAGGAATCAGGACTTTTTGTCGTCAGCCGCTTTGTCGGTCGGGTTGGCGATCAGGGCCTTGAGCTCGTCGCTCATCGGGAACATCAGGTTCAGGCCTTTTGGCGGGATCGGCGACTGGAACCACTTGTCGTAGATCTTGTTGATTTCGCCCGATTTGTAGGTGGCGACGATGGCGTCATCCACGGCTTTCTTGAACGGGGCATCGCCCTTGCGCACCATGCAGCCGTAGATTTCGTAGGACTGAGGGGTACCGGTCACGGCCCAGTCGGTCGGTTTCTTGGCCTTGGCCATTTCACCGGCCAGCAGCGCGTCGTCCATCATGAAGGCTACGGCGCGGCCCGATTCCAGCATCTGGAACGACTCACCGTGGTCCTTGGCGGAGATCACGTTCATGCCCATCTGCTTGTCGGCGTTCATGGCCTTGAGGATGCGCTCGGAAGTGGTACCGGCTGTGGTTACCACGTTCTTGCCTTTCAGGTCCGCGAAGTCCTTGTAGGAAGAGTCCTTCTTGGACAGCAGACGGGTGCCGATCTCGAAGATGCCAACGGAGAAGTCGACTTGTTGCTGACGCTCGACGTTGTTGGTGGTGGAGCCGCACTCGACGTCCACGGTGCCGTTCTGCACCAGCGGGATACGGGTCTGGGAGGTGACCAGGTTGTACTTGACCTTCAGGTCAGGCATGTCGAGGTCTTTCTTGATCGCTTCGACGATTTTCAGCTGGATGTCGTGGGAGTAACCCACTGGCACGCCGGAAGCGTCAGCGATGTAGGAAAACGGAATGGAAGCGTCGCGATGTCCGAGGGTGATGGTGCCGGACTCTTTGATTTTCTTCAGTGTGCCGGTGAGCTCGGCAGCGAAAACTGGAGTGCTAATCAGAGCGGCAGCGATAGCTGCGCCCAACAGATGGGGAACGATGCGCATCAATATTTCCTCGACATTTGTTTTTTTTATGAAGCCAGTTCGACGGCTCTTTTATACAGCGAATGCCTTGACGGCTCCTGTTGTGTTGGCACGACAGGCATTCGTCGCACAGTGTAGAGCATGAGTCGTGCCAGACCCATTGATCATCGTCAAACCCTTGATTTTCAAGCCTATAGAATATTTATGACCTGGGGATTTCAGCGGCTGTATCCGGTTATCCGAACCCCTGTGGCTTTGTCATTCGGAAAACCGAACGCGCCCCTGCCATTGTAGGAGCCGGCTTGCCGGCGAAACGTTCAATCCTGCTGGCCCACAAAAAAGCCCCTGGACCTTCCGGTGCAGGGGCTTTGCTTGCCTATGTGGCTCAGGCAGCCTTGATCTTGCCGCGATTGTGCTCGACTTTTTGCAGATAATCCTGCAGTTGCTGCTGCTGCGCCTCGGTGGTGAACAGCCCGAGCTTGCTCCGGCGCCAGAGAATGTCCTGGGCTTTCACTGCCCATTCCTCGCTGCACAGGTAATCCACTTCGCGGGTATAGAGGCCGCCGCCCAGGTGTTCGCCCAGGTCGCTGAGGCTGTGCACGCCTTCCAGCAGGCGCCAGGTACGGCTGCCGTAGCTGGTGGCCCAGCGCTGGGCGATCTGGCTGGGTACCCAGTCGAACTTCTTGCGGATGGCTTCTGCCAGTGCCTGTGGCGTGCTCATGTTCTCGCCACCGGGCAGGGTGGCCTGGGCTGTCCAGCTCGGCTTGGCCTGCTTGAAGTACGGCGCCAGCTGCGCCATCGCCGATTCCGCCAGTTTGCGGTAGGTGGTCAGCTTGCCGCCGAACACCGACAGCAGGGGGGCCTCCTCGCCATGGCCGGAAAGGGCCAGGGTGTAGTCGCGGGTCACGGCCGAAGGGTTGTCGGATTCGTCATTGCACAGCGGGCGAACGCCGGAATAGCTGTGCAGGATATCGCTGCGGCTCAGCTGTTTCTTGAAGTGCGCATTGACCACTTGCAGCAGGTAATCGGTTTCACCTTCAGTGATCGCTACCTTGGCCGGGTCACCGGTGTATTCGCGGTCGGTGGTACCGATCAGGGTGAACTGGTTGAGGTAGGGAATGGTGAAGACGATGCGCTGGTCCTCGTTCTGCAGGATGTGCGCGTGCTCGCCCTCGTACAGCTTGGGCACGATCAGGTGGCTGCCCTGGATCAGGCGGATACCGTATGGCGACTCCAGCTTGAGGTCGTCCTTGATGAACTTGGCGACCCAGGGGCCCGCGGCGTTCACCAGGGCCTTGGCGCTGATGGAGAACAGGCTGCCATCGGCGCGCTCCAGCTCCAGTTGCCACAGGCCCTTGCTGCGGCGGGCGCTGATGCAGCGGGTCTGGGTATGAACATGGGCGCCGTGTTCGCGGGCGGCCATGGCATTGAGCACCACCAGGCGCGCATCGTCGACCCAGCAATCGGAGTATTCGAAGCCCTTGGTGATTTCGGCTTTCAGGGCGCTGTCGGCACCGAACTTCAGGCTGCGCGAGCCGGCGAGTTTTTCCCGCTTGCCCAGGTGGTCATACAGGAACAGGCCGGCGCGAATCATCCAGGCCGGGCGCAGGTGTGGCCGGTGCGGAAGGACGAAACGCATGGGCTTGACGATATGCGGGGCCTTGGCCAGCAGCACTTCGCGTTCGGCCAGGGCTTCGCGCACCAGGCGGAACTCGTAATGTTCGAGGTAGCGCAGGCCGCCGTGGATCAGCTTGCTGCTGGCCGAGGAGGTATGGCTGGCCAGGTCGTCCTTTTCGCAAAGGAACACGGACAGGCCGCGACCTGCCGCATCGGCGGCAATTCCAACACCATTGATCCCACCGCCAATGACGGCGATATCGTAAACCTCGGAAAGAGGGCGCGCGGGCAAGGTAGAAGTGGGCATCGACAGGCCTCGTGTTACTTTGATATTTGAATTCGAACATTAATGTTCATTTTCGAAAATACTAGCGCATAAAGATGCACGCATCCAGCGTGCTTCGATTGAAAAAACTGATCGAAGCAGCGCTAAAGGAAAGTTTTCGAACATTGTCGACGGGTAACTGTAGCCGCTGCTGTTGCCTTGGGCTGGATGGCGGGATCGGCCGCGGCGATTTCGAAAGCGATGAAGCATCGAGGCTTGTCGTTCGAGCGCGGCCGGATCCGCAGGAGGGGGAGCAGTCAGACCACTTCGAGGCGGATCTTGTGCTGGTTGAGCAGTTGGGTCAGGGCCGGTACCGGTTGCTGGTCGGTGACCAGGCAATCGATCAGGCTGATGGGCCCCAGGCGGATCATGGCGTTGCGCCCGAACTTGCTGGAGTCGGCAGCCAGGATCACCTGCCGGGCATTGGCGATGATCGCCTGGGATACCCGCACTTCCTGGTAGTCGAAGTCCAGCAGGCTGCCGTCCTCGTCGATGCCACTGATGCCCACCAGGGCGAAGTCGACCTTGAACTGGTTGATGAAGTCGACACTGGCCTGGCCTACCACGCCGCCGTCACGGCGCACATTGCCGCCGGTGAGCAGTACGTCGAAATCATCCTTGGCGCTGAGCATCGAGGCCACGTGCAGGTTGTTGGTGATGATCTTCAGGTGGCTGTGATTGAGCAGGGCCCGGGCGATGGATTCGGTGGTGGTGCCGATATTGATGAACAGCGAGGCGTGATCGGGGATCTGCGCGGCAACGGCTTCGCCGATACGCTGCTTTTCGTCGCGCATCTGGTCGGCGCGCATGGCGTAGGCGGTGTTTTCTACGCTGGAGTCATAGGCTGCGCCACCGTGGTAGCGGCGCAGCAGATTGGCTTCCGCCAGCTGGTTGATATCGCGGCGGATGGTTTGCGGGGTTACGACGAACAGCTGGGCCAATTCCTCGATGCTGACGTAGCCGCGTTCGCGAACCAGATCGAGGATTTGCTGCTGACGGGGAGGCAGATTCATGGGGCTTCCTTTGGGCTGCCGTGCAAAATTTGCCCATGATGCCGCAGGAATCCCCTCCCTACCAGTTACAAGCGGTTACCAATCCACGGCTTGGCTTATTTGGCCTCGTCGTGGGGTTCCCAGTCGCGGGTGCGGCTGACGGCCTTCTTCCAGCCTGCGTACAGGCCTTCTTTTTCCGCTTCCGCCAGTTGTGGTTCGAACTCGCGCTCGATCACCGCCTTGCCCCGCAGTTCTTCCAGGCTGCCCCAGAAACCGCAGGCCAGGCCCGCCAGGTAGGCAGCGCCCAGGGCGGTGGTTTCACGCATTTGCGGGCGTTCCACCTGGGTGCCGAGGATGTCGGCCTGGAACTGCATGAGGAAGTTGTTGGCCACGGCGCCGCCGTCCACCCGCAGGGCTTTGAGGCGTTCGCCGGAGTCCTGCTGCATGGCGTCGAGCACGTCGCGGGTCTGGTAGGCGATGGACTCCAGGGCGGCACGGATGATGTGGTCCACGCGCACGCCGCGGGTCAGGCCGAACAGCGCGCCACGGGCATAGGGGTCCCAGTAGGGAGCACCCAGTCCGGTGAAGGCCGGCACCAGATACACGCCGTTGCTGTCCTTGACCTTGCCGGCGAAGTATTCGGTGTCGTGGGCGTCGTTGATGATCTTCAGTTCATCACGCAGCCACTGCACGGTGGAACCACCGTTGAATACTGCACCTTCCAGGGCGTAGGCCACTTCGCCACGGGGGCCGCAGGCGATAGTGGTGAGCATGCCGTGCTGGGATTTAACCGCCTTGTCGCCGGTGTTCATCAGCAGGAAGCAGCCGGTGCCATAGGTGTTCTTGGCCTGGCCCGGCTCGACGCACATCTGGCCGAACAGCGCGGCCTGCTGGTCGCCGGCGATACCGCCGATGGCGATGCCGCTCTTGGTGCGGCCATATATTTCCGACGAGGACTTCACTTCCGGGAGCATTTCCCGCGGGATGTCCAGCACCTCCAGCATCTTCGCGTCCCACTCCAGGGTGTGGATGTTGAAGAGCATGGTGCGCGAGGCGTTGGTGTAGTCGGTGACGTGGGTCTTGCCGCCGGTGAATTTCCAGATCAGCCAGCTGTCGATGGTGCCGAACAGCAGCTCGCCGTTGCGCGCACGCTCGCGGCTGCCTTCGACGTTGTCGAGGATCCACTTGAGCTTGGTACCGGAGAAGTAGGGGTCGGTCACCAGGCCGGTGGTTTCGCGGATGTAGTCTTCCAGGCCGTCGCGCTTGAGCTGCTGGCAGATCTCGGTGCTGCGGCGGCACTGCCAGACGATGGCGTTGTAGATCGGCCGGCCGGTGTTCTTGTCCCAGACCACAGTGGTTTCACGCTGGTTGGTGATACCGATGGCGGCCACCTGGTCGTGATGCAGGCCGGCTTGTGCCAGGGCCTCGACCATCACCGCGCTCTGGGTGGCGAAGATTTCCATCGGGTCATGTTCGACCCAGCCGGCCTGAGGGTAATGCTGGGCGAATTCGCGCTGGGCGGTGCAGACCACGTTGGCGTCGCGATCGAAAATGATCGCCCGGGAACTGGTCGTACCCTGATCGAGGGCAATGATGTAGTTCTTATTCTGAATGTCGGTCATGTCGATTGCCTTGGACGAAATAAGGGAGTGAGAACAGGCGCGCGATCGATTTGGGCAGGATCACGCGCCACTGGATTCAGGAAGCTTTGACTTTGCCTTCGGTGACCTGTTCGGCCTCCGGGGCGACAGCAGCGCTGGGCAAATGGCGGGCAATCAAGCCGCGATAGGCTGCCGCACCCAGGCAGGCGCCGAGGATCGGAGCGAAGATTGGCACCAGGAAATACGGAATATCACGGCCGCCGGTGAAGGAAATTTCACCCCAGCCGGTCACGAACGTCATCAGTTTAGGCCCGAAGTCCCGCGCCGGGTTCATCGCAAACCCGGTCAGCGGGCCCATGGCACTGCCGATCACGGCAATCAGCAGGCCGATCAGCAGCGGAGCCATCGGGCCGCGCGGCAGGCCATTGTTGTCATCGGTCAGGGACATGATCACTCCCATCAGGATGGCGGTGATCACCAACTCCACTAGGAACGCCTGGGCAGTGGACAGCGCCGGGTTGGGGAAGGTGGAGAACACCGAGGCCAGTTCCAGGCTGGCCTGGGAGCCACGGACCATCTGGTGGGTTTGTTCGAAATCGAAGAACAGGTTGCTGTACAGCGTGTAAACCAACAGCGCCGCGCAGAAGGCGCCAGCGATCTGGGCGAGGATGTAGAACGGCAGTTTGCGCTTCTCAAAATCGGCGAACAGGCACAGGGCGATGCTCACGGCCGGGTTCAGGTGCGCGCCGGAAACTCCGGCGGTCAGGTAGATCGCCATGCTCACGCCGATCCCCCAGATGATGCTGATTTCCCATAGGCCGAAGCTGGCCCCCGCGACCTTGAGCGCGGCGACACAGCCGGTGCCGAAGAAGATCAACAGCGCAGTACCCAGAAACTCGGCGATGCATTGGCCCGATAGCGACGGTTGTTGCAGAGCAGTTGTCATGTGAACCTCGATTTTTGTTGTTGTCTGGCGCTGCTGCAAAAGGCATGGAGCGCGACTTCAAACGAAGGCGGAATCCCCATTCCGACCTCGCCTTGCTACTGGGTACAACCTTGGATCTACCGCATGATATTCAGAAACGAAAAAATATAGACAAGAAACACCGCTGTCAAAGGTCGAAAGTGAACGGATGGTCATTTTATAGATATCAATCAAATGAATGATTCCGGGGCATAGTCGCGGGAACGACAGGCATGGTTGCTTTCGTAGGCACACGGGCCGGTTATCAAGGCTTGGAATAGAGCCTTTTGCTGGTGAATGACCTAAAATTCGCGCGCTTGGTTTTGCCTTTTCATTCCTCGCCTGGAGCTGCCATGACCCCTGCACTGGACCTGCTGAAAAAAGTTCGCGCCGAACATCGCATCCACAGTTACGAACATGACCCCAAGGCCGCCTCCTATGGCCTGGAGGCCGCGGAGAAGCTTGATCTTGATCCTGCGCAGGTATTCAAGACCTTGCTTGCCAGCAGTGAAAAGGGTGAGTTGCTGGTGGCGGTGGTGCCGGTCGTCGGAAGTCTTGACCTGAAGGCCCTGGCCCACGCAGCGGGCGTGAAGAAGGCTGAAATGGCCGACCCGGCTGCCGCCCAGCGCGCCACGGGGTACCTGCTGGGAGGCATCAGCCCGCTGGGGCAGAAGAAGCGCCTGCGGACCTTTATCGATAACAGTGCGCAGCCGTTCGCCAGCATTTTTGTCAGTGCCGGGCGCCGTGGCCTGGAAGTCGAGCTGGCGCCGGCGGTACTGGCCGAGCATACCCAGGCCAGGTTCGCCGATATCGGTCGTCCTTGAGTCGCAACGGCTGCGGCCAGGGCCGCTGCTGTATGCAGGAAAATCCCGACTTCTGTGTCTGTCGCCCGTCGGGGGCCAGGGCCCATGCTGGGGGCCAGTTATTCACGGAGAAGGGATATGCAGCTTGAGTTTCATCAGGTCGATGCGTTCAGCGAGCGCCCGTTCGCGGGTAATCCGGCCATGGTTTACCGGCTTGAGTCCTGGCTCGATGACAGGCTGATGCAGCAGATTGCTGCCGAGCACAATCTGGCAGAAACCGCTTTTGTGGTGCGTGAGGCCCAGGGCTGGCGGATTCGCTGGTTCACCCCGGTGACGGAAGTGCCGTTGTGTGGGCATGCAACCTTGGCCAGCGCCTATGTGTTGTTCGAGGTTTATGGCCAGACCGCGCAGCGTATCGACTTTCTCAGCCAGTCCGGGCCCCTGAGTGTCACCCGTGAAGAGGGCCTGTTGTGGCTGGATTTCCCGCTGCGCAGCCCGAGCAGCCAGGCAGGGCGGGAGGCGGTGGCGCAAGCGCTGGGGGTTGAGGTCGTCGAATTGCTGGGGGCCAACGAGCTATTGGCCGTGCTGGAGTCGGAGCAGGCGGTGCGTGAGTGCCGGCCGGATATGACGGCGCTGGCGAAACTGCCCTGGCCCGGGGTGATCGTGACTGCGCGTGGGGAGCAGCACGACTTTGTCTCGCGCTATTTTGCCCCCGCCATCGGTATCGATGAGGACCCGGTGACCGGATCCACCCATTGCTGCATGGCGCCTTACTGGGCGAAGCGGTTGGATAAGCCGCAGTTGAGCGCCTACCAGTGCTCTGCCCGAGGTGGCGCATTATTTTGTCGTCTGGAAGGTGAGCGGGTGAAGATCGGTGGGCATGCCCGGCTGATTGCCAGTGGGCAGTTGCATCTGCAATGACTGTGCTGGGTGTTTCGCCGGCAAGCCGGCTCCTACAGTGCGCTGTCGTAGGAGCTGGCTTGCCAGCGAAGACGGCTCAATGCGCGCTGCTGTAGCGGCGCACCCCTGAGTCGCTTTGCGGGATCTGCGCTGCGGTACTGCCCGAGGCCTGGAACAGCACCAGGTGTTCCGCCGCGACCCGGATACCCACATCGGCGCCGACCTGATGATCGGCGTGGCTCGGAAAGATCGATTCCAGCTGGCTGCCGGTGGGCAGCTGCAGGCGATACAGGGTCGAGGCGCCGAGGAACGTCTTGCCCACGACGCGGGCTTTCAAGGCGCTGTCGGGGGCGTGGACGATGTCGTCCGGACGCAACAGCACATCCACCGCACCGCCGGTTGGCCAGGTGTAGGCACGGTTGCCCTGCAGCAAGCCGAGTTCGGTCTGTACCGATTCCGGGCTGCTCAACTGGCCGCGAATGAAGTAGCCCTGACCGATGAAGCTGGCGACGAAGGGCGTCTGGGGTTCGTGGTAGAGGTTGTACGGTGTGTCCCACTGTTCCAGGCGGCCCTCCTTGAATACCCCTACCTGATCGCTCACGGCGAAGGCTTCTTCCTGGTCGTGAGTGACCAGGATCGCACTGGTGCCACGGGCCTTGAGGATGTCACGCACCTCGTGGCTGAGCTTGCGTCGCAGTTCGCCGTCGAGGTTGGAGAAGGGCTCGTCGAGCAGCAGCAGTTGTGGTTCGGGAGCCAGGGCACGAGCCAGGGCCACCCGTTGTTGCTGGCCACCGGACAGTTCGTGGGGGAAGCGCTGGCCGAGGCTCTTCAGGTTCACCAGCTCCAGCAGTTCGGCCACCACCCGCTCTTTCTGCGGGTGTTTGCGAATGCCGAAGGCAATGTTGTCGGCCACGCTCAGGTGCGGGAACAGGGCGTAGTCCTGGAACACCATGCCGATCCGGCGTTTCTCCGGCGCCAGGGTGAAACCGGCGCTGGAGATGGTCTCGCCCGCCAGCTGGATTTCCCCCTCATGCACCGGCTCGAACCCGGCGATGGCGCGCAGGGTGGTGGTCTTGCCGCAGCCGGATGAGCCCAGCAGGCAGCCGATATCCCCGGCATTGAGGTGCAGGTTGAGGTTCTGCACCACGCGTTGGTCCTGGTAGCCGCAAGCGAGGTTGCGCAGGTTCAGTAGCAAGGGCTGGCTCATGCGTGGTGGTACGCCGGCTCGACGAGGAATTCGAGCAGGGCCTTTTGTGCGTGGAGGCGGTTTTCCGCCTGGTCCCAGGCCACCGAACGCGGGTCGTCCAGCAGGTCGAGGCTGATCTCTTCACCGCGGTGGGCGGGCAGGCAATGCATGAACAGAACGTCCTCGGCGGCCAGGTCCAGCAGTGCACGGTTGACCTGGAAGGGAGCGAACAGTTGCAGGCGCTTGGCGGTCTCCTCTTCCTGGCCCATGGAGGTCCAGACATCGGTGCTCACCAGGTGGGCGCCACGCACGGCTTCGCGAGGATCACGAACGATGGTCACGCGGTCGCCGGCCTGGGCTACGAAATCCGCGTTGGGCTCGTACCCTTCGGGGCAAGCGATGCGCAGTTGGAAGTCGAACTGGATGGCCGCTTCTATATAGCTGTTGCACATGTTGTTGCCATCGCCGATCCAGGCCACGGTCTTGCCCTGGATCGAGCCGCGATGCTCGAGGAACGTCTGCATGTCAGCCAGCAGTTGGCAGGGGTGCAGGTCATCGGACAGGCCGTTGATCACCGGTACGCGGGAGTTGGCCGCAAACTCGGTCAGGGTGCTGTGGGCAAAGGTGCGGATCATCACGGCATCGAGCATGCGCGACATGACGATGGCGCAGTCGCCGATGGGCTCGCCGCGCCCTAGTTGCGTGTCCCGTGGCGAAAGGAAGATGGCCTGGCCGCCCAGCTGGATCATGCCGGCTTCGAAGGACAGTCGGGTTCGGGTCGACGACTTCTCGAAAATCATGCCAAGCACACGATTTTTCAAGGGCTCGAAGAGTACGCCGCGGTTACGCAGGTCCTTCAGCTCGATGCCTCGACGAATCACACTGACCAGCTCTTCGGGCGTGCAATCCATCAGGGAGAGAAAGTGCCTTGCGCTCATCATTAACTACCTTTTTGCAACGGACCGCAGATTCTCAAAGCCTTGTTTAGTCGAACAACGGGCTGGACCTGCGGCGAAAGCCGCACGGGGCGACGAAATAGGGGAAGGCGCGATCTTATAATTAAATGTCGCGTCTTACCAATAGTAGTGCTACGGCGATTATGGGCATGAGAGGCCAGGACGCGAATGCGCTGGCACTTTTGAGACCAGTTTCCAGACAGCAGCCGGGCATTTGTACACTGCCCCGGCGCGCCTTGGCAATCGAGCGCGGCGCGGGTGATGCCCATGCAGTCGTTTTCTGACCTGGAGGGCGGGGGCTGCGTCCCGGATAATCCGCGGGCTGGCAGCCTGAAACATTTCCTAATGCAAAGTGCTGAGGTTATAAAGGCGAATCAGTGGCAGGGACGGGTGAACGATGGAATCCAGGGAGCAACAACTGATGACGCTCTTGGGGCTCACGGCCCGGGCACTCACCGACATGACAGCTTCGGTGACGGCGTTTTCCTTCGAGCTGCTGCGCAGTGAAGATCCGGTGACCCGAGCGGCCGCGCGCAAGATGATCGACCGGATGATGAGCCTCAGTGCAGGCCTGGACGAGCATTGGCGATTGCTCGCACAACTCTCGGGTGGCTATGGAGAGCGGGAGGCCGTGGATGCAACCACCCACGTCTCAGCGGATGGGCCGCCACGGTTGCCCTCCAACTGAAGGCGCCGATCATGGCCGGGGCTGATGGCCGTGAATTCATGGGACGAACGTCACTGGTGTCCTGTCAGGGGAGCGCCCATAGTTTTTGCTTCCGGCAAGCGAATACGCTGCGCTCTCAGACAATAGAAACTGGCCATGACCAAGACTCTCCATCACCGTGCCTGCCACCTGTGTGAGGCCATCTGTGGCCTGACACTGGAAATCACCGAAGAAGACGGCAGTGCTCCGCGCATCAGCTCGATCAAGGGCGATCCTCAGGACAGTTTCAGCCGCGGTCATATCTGCCCCAAGGCCGTAGCCTTGCAGGATATCCAGAATGACCCGGACCGCCTGCGCCAGCCGGTGCGCCGGGTTGGCAATGAGTGGCAACCGATCGAATGGGACGAGGCCTTTGCCCTGGTGGCCGAGCGGCTGGCGAGCATTCAGCAGCGTCATGGCAACAACGCGGTGGCGACCTACCAGGGCAATCCCAGCGTGCACAACTATGGGCTGATGACCCACAGCAACTACTTTCTCGGCCAGCTCAAGACGCGCAATCGCTTCTCGGCCACCTCGGTCGACCAATTGCCTCAGCACCTGACCAGCTACCTGATGTATGGCCACGGCTTGCTGTTGCCGATTCCGGATATCGATCACACCGATTTCATGTTGATTCTTGGTGGCAATCCCCTGGCGTCCAACGGCAGCATCATGACCGTTCCGGATGTGGAAAAGCGCCTGAAAGCGATCCAGGCCCGTGGCGGCAAGGTAGTGGTGGTCGATCCGCGGCGCAGCGAAACCGCGGCCATGGCCGACCAGCATCTGTTTGTCCGCCCGGGGGGCGATGTCGCGCTGCTGTTTGGCCTGCTCAACAGCATCTTCGAAGAGGGGCCGACCCGCGACAGTCACTTGCAGGTGGATGGGCTGGCCGAGGTGCGCCAGGCCATATCCCGGTTCACGGCGGAGGCCATGAGCCCCCTGTGCGCCATTGCGGCGCCGCAGATCCGCCAACTGGCCAGGGATTTCGCCTCGGCCGACAGAGCGGTCTGCTACGGGCGCATGGGCGTCTCGACCCAGGCCTTCGGCACGCTGTGCCATTGGTTGCTGCAATTGCTCAACCTGGTCACCGGTAACCTCGACCGCGTGGGTGGCGCCTTGTGTACCAGCCCCGCGGTGGATCTGGTAGCGGCGACTTCGGGCGGCCACTTCAATGCCTGGCAGAGCCGGGTTTCCGGGCTTCCGGAATACGGCGGCGAGTTGCCGGTGTCGGCCCTGGCAGAAGAGATGCTCACCGAAGGGGAGGGGCAGGTACGGGCGCTGATCACGGTGGCGGGCAACCCGGTGCTGTCCACGCCCAATGGCCGGCAGCTGGAGCAGGCGCTGGATGGCTTGGAGTTCATGCTCAGCATCGACCTGTACATCAACGAAACCACCCGCTATGCCGACTTGATCCTGCCGTCCACCTCAGCCCTGGAAAATGATCACTACGACACCACGTTCAATCTGTTCGCGGTGCGCAACGTCAGCCGTTTCAACCGGGCGATCCTGCCCAAGCCCGAAGGTGCACTGCACGACTGGGAGATCTTCGTCGGCCTGGCCAAGGCCTTTGCCGAGCGCACCGAAAGCTCGCTCAAGCCGACCATCGCGCCGGCGCAAATGATTGATATGGGGCTGCGTGCCGGGCCTTATGGCGACGCCTCGCCGTTCAAGCTGTCATTGGCGACGCTGGCCGAGCATCCCCATGGCATCGATCTGGGGCCGCTGCAGCCGAATCTGGCCGGGCGCCTGAAAACCGAAAACCGGCGGGTCCAGGCTGCGCCGCCGGCGATCATGGCCGACCTGGAGCGCTTTGCTGCCCTGAAGGCGCCGCAGGAGGGGGAACTGTTGTTGATCGGCCGCAGGCATGTGCGCAGTAACAACTCCTGGATGCACAACTATCACCGCCTGGTGAAGGGCAAGCCTCGTCACCAACTGCTGATGCATCCGCAGGATCTGGCTCTCCGGGGTTTGCAGGACGGTCAACGGGTACGCATCAGTTCACGGGTCGGCGCGGTGGAAGTCGAAGTGCTGGCCAGCGCCGAGATGATGCCGGGGGTGGTGAGCCTGCCCCATGGCTGGGGGCATGGGCGTCCGGGCGTGCGGATGAACATAGCCACGGAGCAGCCGGGTTGCAGCGCCAATGACCTGACCGACGAGCGCCAGCTCGATGTGCTGTCGGGAAATGCGGCGTTGAACGGGGTGCCGGTCAGGGTGCAGGCGGCCTGAGATGTCTGTCGGAGAGGCCGAGCAGGGTGCTCAGGATTCCGTTACAATGCGCCACCGTGCCGACAACAGAGTCGGAAAGTTCAGCCGAGGTGTTCCATGGATATCATCGAAACTATTAAAGAGCAGATTGCCAACAACACCATTCTGCTTTACATGAAAGGCTCGCCGAATGCCCCGCAGTGCGGCTTCTCTGCCAAAGCCGCTCAGGCCGTAATGGGCTGTGGTGAGAAGTTCGCTTACGTGGACATCCTGCAGAACCCGGAAATTCGCGCCAACCTGCCCAAGTACGCCAATTGGCCAACCTTCCCACAACTGTGGGTGGCCGGTGAGCTGGTCGGCGGCAGCGACATCATGGCTGAAATGTTCGCCAACGGTGAATTGCAGAGCCTGATCAAGGCCGCTGCCGAAAAAGCCGCTGCCAAGACCGAAGCGTAAAAGCGCGCCTGCTCGCGAGGGTTTCCGGGAATCGACATGCTACTCGTGTGATTCTCGGAAACTTGCGGCAAGCACTCTGCTTCGGTTTGTTACGCGAACATATCCGCGTAATAAAAAAAGCCCCGCTCTCATAAGAGAAGCGGGGCTTTTTTATTCTTCGGGTATTACGAGTTGAGTTACTCGTCACCCATTTGCGATTGCAGATAGTTCTCGATACCCACTTTATCGATCAGGCCCAATTGGGTTTCCAGCCAGTCGATATGCTCTTCTTCGGATTCCAGAATATCTTCCAGCAGTTCACGGCTGCCGAAGTCACCAACCGATTCGCAATGGGCGATCGCGGCCTTGAGGTCGGCATGGCCGGTGCGCTCGATACGCAGGTCGCATTCGAGCATTTCCTTGGTGTGCTCACCGATATGCAACTTGCCCAGGTCCTGGACGTTGGGCAGGCCTTCGAGGAAGAGGATGCGCTTGATCAGCTTGTCCGCATGCTTCATCTCGTCGATGGACTCGTGGTACTCGTGCTTGCCCAGCTTGTTCAGGCCCCAATCTTCATACATGCGCGCATGCAGGAAGTACTGATTGATCGCGACCAGTTCATTGGCAAGGATTTTATTGAGATGCTGGATGACTGTAATGTCGCCTTTCATGATGGGGTCCTGCCCTGTATTTAGTGGAACATGGGCAGAGTCTGAGCTGCATGAACATTACTGTCAAACCTAAGTTATTGAATAATATATAAAAATTAATCGGAATAAGAATGTTTGTGTTCCGCGTTTTGTCTCTAAGCGATTGAATTACAGGCATAAAAAAACCGGACGCCAGGTCCGGTTGTTTGTAACGCCGCTAATTATTGATTAAATCAGGCGACATTAAATTCCACAGGGTAGGGGATTGACGCTTGGCTGCTCTGCAATTCGGTCAGGGTTTCGCGAACCACTTGCTTGGCCAGGCAGGCACATTTGCCGCACTGGCTGGCAACGCCGGTGGCCTGGCGTACTTCGCGGTAGCTGCAGCAACCTTCGTAGATCGCTTCGCGAATTTGTCCGTCGGTGACACCGGTGCAGAGGCAGACATACATAAGATGAGAACCGTCGCTGGTTAGGGCTCAATTGCGATGGATCTTAATGTTAACGAGAATGATTGTCAAAGTGGTTTCTACGCCCTTTGTTGCTGATTCTTGCTTGAGTGACGAACGGCTTTTCTTGGCGTTAATGACAGATCATTCGCATTTTTCGCGTTGGAGGCCGGCCAGAGGAAAAACCACTAAGGACAGCTTAAAAACGCCGTGTATGATGGTCGGTCCTTGCGAAGAGGGCGCACGTCACGGGGCTGTCGCATCAGCATGGCAGGCTCGGGGCCAACCCTTCTTCTTCATTACTACGTCCACACCAGGAGATATCCAATGAGCGTACTCGTAGGCAAACAAGCCCCTGACTTCACCGTTCCGGCCGTTCTCGGCAATGGCGAAATCGTCGACAGCTTCACCCTGTCCTCGGCCATCAAAGGCAAATACGGCCTGGTGTTCTTCTACCCACTGGACTTCACCTTCGTGTGCCCGTCCGAGCTGATCGCTCTGGACCACCGCATGGCTGATTTCAAGGCACGCAACGTTGAAGTGATCGCTGTGTCCATCGACTCGCACTTCACTCACAACGCCTGGCGTAACACCCCGATCAATGCCGGCGGCATCGGTCAGGTTCAATACATCATGGCTGCTGACATGAAGCACGAAATCGCCAAGGCCTACGACGTTGAGTCCGAAGGCGGCGTGGCTTTCCGTGGCGCGTTCCTGATCGACGACAAAGGCGTTGTCCGCTCGCAGATCGTCAACGACCTGCCACTGGGCCGCAACATGGAAGAGCTGATCCGTCTGGTCGACGCTCTGCAGTTCCACGAAGAGCACGGCGAAGTCTGCCCTGCCAACTGGAAGAAAGGCGACAAGGGCATGACCGCTTCGCCAGAAGGCGTTGCTGCTTACCTGAGCGAGAACGCCGGCAAGCTGTAAGGCTTGGCGTCACGCATAAAAAAACCGGCCTTAGGGCCGGTTTTTTTATGGGGCAAAGGAAAGCGACTATTCAGTCGTCGAAATCCTGCCAGCCGCCCATCTGTTTCCAGCGGTTGACGATGCCGCAGAACAGCTCGGCGGTCTTCTCGGTGTCGTAGCGAGCCGAGTGGGCCTCGCGACCGTCGAAGTCGATGTCTGCGCTCTGACAGGCCTTGGCCAGCACGGTCTGGCCGTATGCCAGGCCAGCCAGAGTGGCGGTATCGAAGCTGGAGAACGGGTGGAACGGATTGCGCTTCATGTCCAGGCGCGCCACGGCGGCATTCAGGAAGCCCAGATCGAAGCTGCTGTTGTGGCCTACCAGAATGGCGCGCTTGCAGCCATTGGCCTTCAGCGCCTTGCGCACCCCGCGGAAAATATCGGTGAGGGCGGTTTCTTCGCTCACAGCCATGCGCAGGGGATGATCAAGCTTGATCCCGGTGAATTCCAGGGCTGCAGCTTCGATGTTCGCGCCTTCGAAAGGCTCGACCCGGAAGAAGTAGGTGTGTTCGGGGAACACGAAGCCTTTTTCGTCCATGCCGATGGTGGTTGCGGCAATTTCCAGCAGGGCGTCGGTGGCCGAGTTGAAGCCACCGGTTTCAACATCGACGACTACCGGCAGGTAACCGCGAAAGCGTGCCGCCATTGGATGGCGAGGACCGCCGCTGCTACCTTCTTGTTCGTCGTCGAAATGGTCGTCACTCACGAGTGATCCTCCAGCAGGCGCCAGCGCAGTTTTTCACCGGCGCGCAGCGGAATGACAGTCAGCTCGCCAAACGGCAGGCTGGCAGGAGCGGTCCATTCTTCACGGACCAGGGTGATGCTGTCGGTGTTGGCCGGCAGGCCGTAGAAGCGCGGGCCGTTGAGGCTGGCGAAAGCTTCCAGCTGATCCAGGGCGTTGCGTTGTTCGAACGCTTCGGCGTACAGCTCGATGGCGGCGTAGGCGCTGTAGCAGCCGGCGCAACCGCAAGCGGCTTCCTTGGCGTACTGGGCGTGAGGTGCCGAGTCGGTGCCGAGGAAGAACTTCGCGTTGCCGCTGGTGGCCGCATCCAGCAGGGCTTCCTGGTGGGTGTTGCGCTTGAGGATCGGCAGGCAATAGAAGTGCGGACGAATACCGCCCACCAGCATGTGGTTGCGGTTGTACAGCAGGTGATGCGCAGTGATGGTGGCGCCGACGTTCGCCGAAGCCTCCTTGACGAACTGCACGGCTTCAGCGGTGGTGATGTGTTCGAACACCACTTTCAGGCTGGGGAAGCGTTCAACCACACGCCGCATGTGCTCGTCGATGAAGATTTTCTCGCGGTCGAAGACGTCGACGTCGCCGCGGGTTACCTCGCCGTGGATCAACAGCGGCAGGCCGACTTCGGCCATGGTTTCAAGCACCGGGAAAATCTTGTCGATGCTGGTCACGCCCGAATCCGAGTTGGTGGTCGCGCCGGCCGGGTACAGCTTGGCGGCGTGGACGAAACCGCAGGCCTTGGCCGCGCGGATTTCCTCCGGCTGGGTACGGTCGGTCAGGTAGAGCACCATCAGTGGCTCGAAGCGGCTGCCGGCCGGGCGCGCAGCTAGAATGCGCTGGCGATAGGCGTCGGCTTCCGCGGCGTTGCGCACCGGAGGTACCAGGTTGGGCATGATGATGGCGCGGCCAAAGGTGCGCGCGACATCTGCGACTGTATTGGGCAACACGGCCCCATCGCGAAGATGAATATGCCAGTCGTCGGGACGCAGCAGGGTCAGGCGGTCGGACATTGGAGGTTCCAGGCGGGTAAAACTCGGGGGAATGCTACCGGAAAAGACTCTTCCAGGCACTCGCTATCAAGTTTTGCGACGAGCAACCGATATCCCGAAGGTATGGCGTATTAACGCCTGTCGATTTTTCTGTTGTACACGTCAGTGGAGCCTCCCGTGCGCCAGCGTTATCTAGCCTTGCTCAGTGTGTTTGCCAGCCTGCCCGCGATGGCTCTCACTTTCCAGACTCGCCTGGAGAGCATTGAGTGGACGGTCGAAGGTGACAAGTTCGAGTGCCGCCTGATCCAACCGGTTACCGATTTCGGTTCCGGCGAATTCGTTCGTCGCGCCGGCGAGCAGGCGATTTTCCGCCTCAAGAGTTTCAACCCCATGCAGGCCGGTGGTTCCGCGACCCTGCTTGCGGCCGCCGCCCCCTGGCAGCCGGGGCGTGGCGACATCAACCTCGGGGCGGTCAAGGCCGGTACCGATGGGGTGCTGTTCAACAGCAACCAGATGCAGGCCGGACGTCTGATCGTCGGTTTGCTGGAGGGGCGCAGCCCGGTGGTCCGGCACTTCTCCCGCGAAGGCGGAGTGTCCGAGGTACGCCTGTTGCCGGTGAAGTTCAGCAAGGCCTATGGCGACTATCAAAGCTGCATGGCCAAGCTGTTGCCGATGAACTATGAACAGGTCAAGCAGGCCGAGATCGGTTTCCCCGGGGGGGGCATCGACCTGGACGCCCGGGCCAAGGCCAAGCTGCAAGTGATGGTGGACTTCATCAAGGCCGACCCCACGGTCAATCATGTCGAATTGGACGGGCACTCTGATAACAGTGGCAACCGCCTGACCAACCGTGACCTGTCGCGCCGTCGTGCGCTGGCGGTCATGGAGTTCTTCAAGGCCAATGGCCTGGCGGAAAACCAGATCGTGGTGCGCTTCCATGGCGAGCGCTATCCCCTGGCCCCCAACACCAATGCGGCCAACCGGGCGAAGAACCGGCGGGTCAATGTGCATCTGGAGCGGGTCGCTCCTGTCGAAAAGCCGGCCCCAGCGCCTCAGGCGGCTTCCGGATCCAGCGCAGCGGCGACTTCCTGATACGGCTGTCGTCGTCGCTCGCTCGACATAATCTGTCGCTTGGTCGTCATAAGCTGTCGCGCCTCTGTAAATTATCCGCGTGGATCGGTAGACTTGGCGGCTTTCCGTACAACCCCGTGGAGTGATGGCATGGCGGACGTTAACAAGGTCGTTCTGGCGTATTCGGGCGGCCTGGACACTTCGGTGATCCTCAAGTGGCTGCAGGATACTTACAACTGTGAAGTAGTGACTTTCACTGCTGACCTGGGCCAAGGCGAAGAGGTCGAGCCGGCCCGCGCCAAGGCGCAAGCCATGGGCGTCAAAGAGATCTACATCGACGATCTGCGCGAAGAGTTCGTGCGTGATTTCGTCTTCCCGATGTTCCGCGCCAACACCGTCTACGAAGGTGAGTACCTGCTGGGTACTTCCATCGCTCGTCCGTTGATCGCCAAGCGCCTGATCGAAATCGCCAACGAAACCGGCGCCGACGCCATTTCCCATGGCGCCACCGGCAAGGGCAACGATCAGGTGCGTTTCGAACTGGGCGCCTACGCCCTCAAGCCGGGTGTGAAGGTGATTGCCCCTTGGCGCGAGTGGGACCTGCTGTCCCGCGAGAAGCTGATGGACTACGCCGAGAAGCACGGGATCCCGATCGAGCGTCACGGCAAGAAGAAATCCCCGTACTCGATGGATGCCAACCTGCTGCACATCTCCTATGAAGGTGGCGTGCTGGAAGACACCTGGACCGAGCACGAAGAAGACATGTGGCGCTGGACTGTCTCCCCGGAGAAGGCCCCAGATACCCCGCAATACCTGGAACTGACCTACCGCAACGGCGATATCGTGGCACTGGACGGCGTCGAGATGACCCCGGCCACCGTGCTGGCGACCCTGAACCGCATTGGTGGCGAACACGGTATCGGTCGTCTGGACATCGTCGAGAACCGTTACGTGGGCATGAAGTCCCGCGGCTGCTACGAGACACCTGGCGGCACCATCATGCTGCGTGCTCACCGCGCCATCGAGTCCATCACCCTGGACCGCGAAGTGGCTCACCTCAAAGACGAGCTGATGCCCAAGTACGCCAGCCTGATCTACACCGGCTACTGGTGGAGCCCTGAGCGTCTGATGCTGCAACAGATGATCGACGCCTCCCAGGCCCACGTGAATGGCGTGGTACGCCTGAAGCTGTACAAGGGCAACGTGATCGTGACCGGTCGCAAGTCTGACGAGTCGCTGTTCGACGCCAACATCGCTACCTTCGAAGAGGACGGCGGTGCCTACAACCAGGCGGACGCAGCTGGCTTCATCAAGCTCAACGCCCTGCGCATGCGCATTGCCGCGAACAAGGGTCGGACCCTGGTCTGATGCTTTGAGTGGTTGAAGAAAGCTCCGCGATAAGCGGGGCTTTTTTTTGCCCTGGATAATTGCAGTGAGCGTCGGGGCCTAATTCAGATCAGCAAATGTCTGTTGGGCAAGGTAAGCCACTTCTTGATGGGCGAAGTACCAAGTACCGCTACTGAGAGTGCTTGTAGGTTGGAGTTTTATTAGTACGAAAAGTAGCTGATTTGACGATTGATCCTAGGCGGTTTGGATATTGAACCACTTTTATCTAGGTCGTTTTGTAAGGCAATTCGGTATTGTTTGTAAGGATCGTCCTCGTAAGGTCGTAGCCCTCTGTAGCACGGTGTCAGAGTCAATTCTCTGGGGTATTGTGCGGGCTCTAAAAAACTCTCAGGACTGAGATGGACCTATGAAAAGAGTATTGATCGTGGATGATCACCCTGTTGTCCGTTTGGCTGTGCGCATGTTGATGGAGCGCCATGGCCTTGAAGTAGTAGCGGAAGCAGATAACGGCACGGATGCATTGAAGTTGGCTCTTGAATATGTTCCAGATATCTTGATTCTGGATATTGGAATTCCGCAACTTGATGGGCTCGAAGTTATAAACCGGCTGATGTCCAGAGGTATGTCGATCAAGATTCTGGTATTGACCCTGCAAGTTCCTGGGCCTTTCTCCATGCGCTGCATGCAGGCCGGTGCTGCCGGTTATGTGTGCAAGCAGCAGGACATCACCGAGCTGTTGAGTGCCGTGCGTGCGGTGCTTGCGGGATACAGCTACTTCCCCAACGAGGCCTTGCATACTTTTCGCTCAAGCCAGGGCATCAGCAGTGAGCAGCAGATGATCGAGCTGCTTTCAGGGCGCGAATTGATCGTATTGAAACAACTCACCAACGGCATGAGTAACAAGGAAATTGCCGAGGGGTTGTGCTTGAGCAACAAGACCATCAGTACCTACAAGCGCCGGCTGCTGGCCAAGCTCAATGCTCGTTCACTGGTTGATCTGATCGAGTTCGCTCAACGGCATCGGTTGATATGAGCCTTTAGAGCACGTGCGCATTGAGACGGTGTTGCTGGATGGGCTCGCTTGAGTGCCGACGCAGCCGGTCAGTGGGGGAGGCTGACCGGCCAGATTTGC
This sequence comes from Pseudomonas sp. GW823-FHT02C05, assembly GCF_058797595.1. Classification (NCBI taxonomy): domain Bacteria; kingdom Pseudomonadati; phylum Pseudomonadota; class Gammaproteobacteria; order Pseudomonadales; family Pseudomonadaceae; genus Pseudomonas; species Pseudomonas sp. GW823-FHT02C05. The sequence continues at coordinate 416,238 of NZ_JBXAJU010000003.1, forward strand.
GGCTGGGCACAGGTACAAAAAAACCTCCATGGGGAGGTTCTTTTGTGACTAGAGGTCAAAGTCGTAATCGGCCAACTGTTTTTGCAGGCGCCGTTCCTCGAGGAGATTGTCGATGGTCCGGCGCTTGCTCAGATTGGTTTTCGCTACTTCGACCACCGGTTCTGCGTCATCTGTTTCAGCTGCGACGAAATCGTCTTCTACGTCCAGTTGTTCTTTGCCAGTACTCATAAGGTCGACTCCAGGCTAGGACTGCCATTGGCGCTCCTTATATCGATATTCTCCTGGCGGGTAAAAAAGATTTTTTCAATCGATCTATCGGCAAAATCAATGCTTGCTCAATCGTCGGAAGTCTTTTGCTTGTATTCGCACAGGTCTTCGATTCGACAGCTGCCACAGCGTGGCTTGCGTGCCAGGCAAACGTAGCGGCCGTGGAGGATCAGCCAGTGATGGGAGTCCAGCAAAAACTCCTTGGGCACGAACTTCATGAGTTTCTTTTCGACCTCGACCACGTTCTTTCCCGGGGCCAGCCCGGTTCGGTTGCTGACCCGGAAGATATGGGTGTCCACCGCCATGGTCAGTTGCCGGAAAGCGGTGTTGAGGACCACGTTGGCGGTCTTGCGGCCCACCCCGGGCAGAGCCTCCAGCTCTTCCCGGGTCTGTGGCACTTCGCTGTTATGGCGTTCCACCAGCAGGCGACAGGTCTCGATGACGTTCTTGGCCTTGCTGTTGTACAGGCCGATGGTCTTGATGTATTCGGACAGGCCTTCGACACCCAGGGCGTAGATTGCCGCTGGGGTGTTGGCTACGGGGAAGAGCCTGGCAGTCGCCTTGTTGACTCCGACGTCGGTCGATTGCGCCGAGAGAATCACCGCGATCAGCAGCTCGAACGGCGAGGAATAGGCCAGCTCGGTTTTCGGTTCGGGGTTGTCTTCGTGTAGCCGGCGAAAGATTTCCAGGCGTTTGGCGGCATTCATGGGTGATTCATTTCCTCGAAGGCGGTCGGTTTAAGGTCCAGGAGCCAGCCCAGGCTCGTTTTGCGGCCAGCAGCGCACCCAGCAGGATAAAACCGCCGGGGGCGAGGGTCAGCAGGCGTAGCCCCCCATGTGGCAGCACGACCCAGCCATTGCCTGCATCCGGCTGGCCGACAAGCCAGCCCAGATGGCTGCCCAGCGTACCAGCGCCCAGCAGCTCGCGCAGGGTACCCAGGCCGATCAGGGCCACACAGAAAGCGCCGGCCAGGCGCAATCGGTTGCGGTGCTGGAAGAAGCCCGCCTGTTCCAGTACCACGCATTGCAGGGGCAGCAGGCCCAGGTACAGGCTCAATTGCTGGTGCAGCTCATAACTCCAGGCCTGCAGCGCCAGCCACAGGCAACTGCCGAGGCTGGCGCTGAGCAGCAGGCTGGCCAGCCAGTGGTGGCGGGCCTCGATGGGCGGACGCAGCAAGCGCATGCCGGCGCCGTAGAGGCCGATCAGCAATACCCAGGCCAGGGCCAGGCCGATTGCCTTGACCCAGGAGTCCGTAGCCCCGATCAGGGGTGGCAGCATCAGCAGCCCCGGCAATGACAGCGGCTTATTCATGAGGCGTTCCAGGGAGCAGTTGTCCGCGGTGTTCGTCGAAGTAGCGCAAGGCATCATGCAAGGCACTGATCACCGCACGGGAAGTGATGGTGGCGCCGGCAATCTGATCGAACTGCCCGTTGTCCTTTTTCAAGGCCCAGGCGCTGTCGCCCGGATCATTGCGGGATTTTCCTGAAAACCCCTGGAGCCAGGCATTGGGCCAGCTGGCGATACGTGCTCCCAGCCCCGGAGTCTCATCCTGCCGGAGGGTCTTGCTGCCCAACAGGCGCCCCTGGCTGTCGATAGCGATCAGCAACTCGATGGGGCCGGCGTAGCCTGTGACCTGGCTGCGCAGCAGCACGGCGCTGGGCCGGCCATTGCGGGTGGCCAGGTAGCCATCGAGCAGGCGACTGTTGCTCAGTTGCCCATCGGCCAAGGGCAATGGCTGGTCCAGGGGCTGGTTGTCATAGCTGCCGGCGGGCAGCACATCCAACAGCTTGCGTGCCTGCAAGGCCCGTTGTTCGGCTTCTATGCGTGGAGTGGCGGCATATTGCAGCCACAGGGTGGCACCGATGCCCAGGGAGCCGAGCAGCATCAGCAGCAACAGGCTGCGAGCCCCTTTCATGAGGGGCGCTCCAGCGGTTTTTCGGAGCTCAGGCGCTCCAGGGCCGGTACCGCCAGGTTCATCAGCAGCACGGCGAATGCGAGCCCGTCGGGGTAGCCACCCCAGGTGCGGATCAGGTAGGTGAGCAGGCCAACGCCAACGCCAAACAGCAGTCGGGCCTTGGCGGCCTTGGGGCCGGATACCGGCTCGGTGACGATAAAGAACGCGCCGAGCATGCTGGCGCCGCTGAGCAGGTGGAACAGCGGCGAACCGTGGGAGTCGGAGCCGCTGCCGTTCCAGCACAGCAGGCTGATCAGCAGCAGGCTGCCAAGCATGCCCACGGGCGCTTGCCAGCCGATGACCCGCTGTTGCAGCAGAAACAGGCCGCCAGCCAGAAATCCAAGGTTGACCCACTCGGCACCACGGCCGCCGAAGTGACCGAAGGCGGGGTTGCCGGCAAAGAGTTCATCGACGGTCAGGCTCTTGTTGATCCGCAGGCTGTCCAGCGCCGTGGCCTGGGCCCAGGCGTCCGGGGGCGGGTTGCCTCCCAGGCCGAATACCTGCTGCAGCCCGCCGAGCAGGTCCAGGGCATGGGGCGCGGGCCAGTGAGTCATGGATTGCGGGAAGCACAGCAGGGCCAATGCATAACCCAACATCGCCGGGTTGAAGGGGTTCTGGCCGACACCGCCGTACACCTGCTTGCCCAAGAGCACGGCGCTGGCAGCAGCGCTCAGCGGCAGCCACCAGGGGCAATAGGGTGGCAGGGCCAGGGCCAGCAAGGTGGCACTGACCAGCGCACTGCCATCGCTGAGGGCAGGTTGCAGGGGACGCCGCCGCAGGAACAGCACCAAGGCTTCCATGGCCAGGGCCCCACTGGCTGCTAGCAGTAGATTCAGCAGTGGCCCCCAGGCATACAACCACAGCAGTACCAGCAGCCCCGGCAGCGTGGCCAGCAGCACGCGCTGCATGGCCTGGCGCAGGCGCGGGTCGACTGTTTCAGGGCACGTCATGGGCGTTTACCTGGCGCTCGGCTTCGCTCAGGCGGGCTTGGGCCTGGGCCAGTTGTTCGCTGCTGGTATCGGTCTGGCGTTGCAGTTTGCTCAGTTCGGCTCGGGCGTAGGCCAGTTCGGTCTTCAGTTGTCGCAGTTGTGGGGCGATCGGGCGTTTCTCGATCCGCTCCAGTACTGGTGCCGGTTTGCCACTGGCGTCTTCCGCGGCGTGCAGCGCCTGTTCGGCCGCCGCCAGGGCCGCGGCCAGGGTTTGCAGTTCGGCTTCGGGGGCTGCTGCGGCCTGGGCCTTTTTCAGTTCGGCGCGGCGCATCGCCAACTGGATCTTGGCTCGCTTTAGGTCGGCATCCCGGGCCACCGGCGCGGTCGGTGTAAGCGCCTGGGTTTCCAGTTGGGCCAGTGCCTGCTCGGCCACTTCGAACTGGCGCTGCAGGACGATCAACTGCGATTGCTGCTCGAAGGTCGGCGGATGACCGAAGGCCTTGAGGGATTTGTGCAATTGCGCGCGACTCATGGCCAGCTCGATCTTGGCCTTTTTCAAGGCGGCATCGGCCGCCGCGGCTTTCTGTGCGCGGACCCGCTCGATAGCCGACTGAACCGGATCCTGGCTGGCGTCGCTGGCCTGGGTGGCGCGCTGGGCCCTGGCCTGACGTTCGGCCAGGCGCCGGGCCTCTTCGCGCTGCAAGCGATCATTGCGCTGCTCGAAGCGGCGCCGGGCGTGATCGCGTTTGGCGGCGCGAGCCTGCAACTGCTCGGGGCTGCTGGCCAGGCCGCCGACAATGGGCAGCACTCGGGCCATGGGCAACGGCAGCATGTCGATGCAATCCACCGGGCAGGGCGCCACACAGAGGTCGCAGCCGGTGCATTCGTCGATCAATACGCTGTGCATGAGCTTCGCCGCGCCGACGATGGCGTCTACCGGGCAGGCCTGGATGCACTTGGTGCAGCCGATGCATTCGGCCTCGCGGATATGGGCGATCTGCGCCGGGGCCTCGCCACGGCTGTGGTCCAGTTCCACCACCGGCAACTGGAGCAGTTGTGCCAGGCCGGCGATGGTTTCCTGGCCCCCTGGCGGACACTTGTTGATGGCCTCGCCACTGGCGATGCCCTGGGCGTAGGGTTTGCATCCGGCGTGGCCGCACTTGCCGCATTGGGTCTGGGGCAGAAGGGCGTCGATGCGTTGAATCAGACTCATGTCTTGGGCAGTCCGTTGAAGCCGAAAAACGCCACTGCCAGCAGGCCGGCGCTGATCAGGTCGATCGGCAGGCCTTGCCAGGGCAGGGGAATATCGTTGGTGGAAATACGCTGGCGCAGGTCATTGAACAGGCTCAGTACCAACCAGAAGCCCAGCCCGGCACCCAGGCTCATGGCGCCGAGGGTCGCCAGCCCAAGGTTTTCCCCGCTGGCGATCAACAGCAGGCCGAGCATCCCGGCATTGGCCAGCAACAAGGGCCAGAGGCCATCGAATGGCAAACCGGGCAGGACCCGGGGCAGCCAGTGTAGCGCCGGCCTGATCAGCAGCACACTCAGGGACAGCCAGGTAAACAGCTGCAAGGACTGCAGCCCCCAGGGCACCAGCACGCCACGATAGAGGACATGGCCGAGTACGCAACTGACCAGCATCAAGACCGTCGTTGCCAGGCCCAGCGCATGGATCCGAAGCCGAGCGCTATCGGCTGGGGCCTGCAGCAGCGGGTCGACGCCCAGCGGCCACTGCAACACGAAGTTGTTGATCAGGGCAGTGCTGACAAGGGCGAGGAGGAAGTCGGTCATGGTCGGGGCCGGTACGGGCAGGCTGTCCTTCAAGAGTAGGCAAACTCCAGCGTCGGCGCAGGGCCCGCCAGATATGCAAATCCCCCCGCTGCGCCGGGCGCAACGGGGGGATGGGGTCCAGCCTGCAGCCTTACTTGATCCGCTGGCCGGGCTTGGCGCCGCTGTCCGGGCTCAGCAGGTAGATTTCTTCACCGCCAGGGCCGGCAGCCATCACCATGCCTTCGGAGATGCCGAACTTCATTTTCCGTGGCTTGAGGTTGGCGATCATCATGGTCAGGCGGCCATCGAGCTTGGACGGATCAGGGTAGGCGCTCTTGATGCCGGAGAACACGTTGCGCTGTTCGTCGCCGATATCCAGGGTCAGGCGCAGCAGCTTGTCGGCACCCTCCACGGCTTCGGCCTTGACGATCAGGGCGACACGCAGGTCGATGGCGGCAAAGGCATCGAAGTCGATTTCCGCGGACAGCGGGTCCTTCACCAGTTCACCGTTGCCTTTAGGGCCACCGGTGTCGGTCTGGCTGGCGGCCAGGTCTTCCTTGGAGGCATCGGTCATGGCTTGCACTTTTACCGGGTCGATCCGCGTCATCAGCGGCTTGAATTCGTTGAGCTGATGGTTGGCCAGCAGTTGCTGGTGGTCGTTCCAGGTCAGCGGGGCCACGTTGAGGAAGGCCTCGGCATCGGCAGCCAGCAGTGGCAGTACCGGTTTGAGGAAGATCACCAACTGGCGGAACAGGTTGATGCCAGTGGCGCAGATGGCCTGGACTTCATCCTGCTTGCCTTCCTGCTTGTTCAGCGACCATGGAGCCTTGTCGGCGATCCAGGCGTTGGCGCGGTCGGCCAGGCCCATGATCTCGCGCATGGCACGGGCGAAGTCACGGGCTTCATAGGCGTCGGCGATGCTTGGCGCCGCGGCCAGGAAAGCCTGGGTCAGCTCGGGGGCGGCATTGCTGTCCACTATCACCCCGGCATTGCCCTTGTGGATGAAGCCGGCGCAACGGCTGGCGATGTTCACCACCTTGCCCACCAGGTCGGAGTTGACCTTCTGCACGAAGTCTTCGAGGTTCAGGTCCAGGTCGTCGACACCACGGCCCAGCTTGGACGCGTAGTAGTAGCGCAGGTATTCCGGCGACAGGTGCTCCAGGTAGGTGCGGGCCTTGATGAAGGTGCCCCGGGACTTGGACATCTTCTGGCCATTGACCGTCAGGTAGCCGTGGACGTTGATGCCGGTCGGCTTGCGATAGCCGGCGCCTTCGAGCATGGCGGGCCAGAACAGGGCGTGGAAGTTGACGATGTCCTTGCCGATGAAGTGATACAGCTCGGCGGTGGAGTCCTTGCCCCAGAAGGCGTCGAAATCCAGTTCCGGACGACGGCTGCAGAGGTTCTTGAAGCTGGCCATGTAGCCGATCGGCGCGTCCAGCCACACATAGAAGTACTTGCCCGGCTCATCCGGGATCTCGAAGCCGAAGTACGGTGCATCGCGGGAGATGTCCCACTGCTGCAGGCCGGCGTCCAGCCACTCGGCGATCTTGTTGGCCACGGCGTCCTGCAGGGTGCCGCTGCGGGTCCAGCTCTGCAGCATCTGCTGGAAGTCCGGCAGCTTGAAGAAGAAGTGCTGGGAGTCCTTGAGCACCGGAGTGGCGCCGGAGATCGCCGACTTAGGATCCTTCAGGTCGGTCGGGGCATAGGTGGCACCGCATTTTTCGCAGTTGTCGCCGTACTGGTCCTCGGTGCCGCATTTCGGGCAGGTGCCCTTGATGAAGCGGTCGGCCAGGAACATTTTCTTTTCCGGGTCGAAATACTGGGTGATGGAGCGCGTGGCGATGTGCCCGGCGTCCCGCAGCTTGAGGTAGATCTGGCTCGACAGCTCACGGTTTTCTTCAGCGTGAGTGGAGTGGAAGTTGTCGAAATCCACCAGGAACTCGGCAAAGTCGGCGCAGTGTTCAGCCTGCACGTTGGCGATCAACTGCTCCGGGGTGATGCCTTCCTTCTCCGCGCGCAACATGATGGCCGAGCCGTGTGCGTCGTCCGCGCAGACATAGATGCATTGGTTGCCGCGTAGCTTCTGGAAGCGCACCCACATGTCGGTCTGGATGTACTCAAGCATGTGGCCAAGGTGGATGGAACCATTGGCATAGGGCAGGGCGCTGGTGACGAGGATGTTGCGTGGCTCGGACATGGGGCTCGGCTACTTGATGAAACGGAGGTCGGCCACTATAAAGCGCCGGAGCGGAATTTTCACCCTTCCAGGCACATTGTGCGCAGCAAGCTTTCTCGCCACGAAGGAGTCGGCGGCGTAGGATAGCCGGCTGATTTTCCTGTCTTGTTATCGGAGTTGCCCATGAGCGCCGTCAATCGCGCAGCGGTGGAAGCCGTCCTTCGTCAATACACCGACCCTTACCTGAACCAGGACCCGGTCAGCGCCGGCTGCGTGCGGGACATCGAGGTCCAGGGCGACCGGGTTACGGTCCGCATGGAACTGGGTTATGCCGCCGGCCTGTTCAAGAGTGGCTGGGCGCAGATGCTGCAACTGGCCATCGAGGGCCTGGACGGCGTGAGCTCGGCCAAGGTCGAGATCAGCAGCGTCATTGCCGCGCACAAGGCCCAGGCGCAGATCCCGGGCCTGGCCAACGTCAAGAACGTGGTGGCGGTGGCTTCCGGCAAGGGCGGTGTGGGCAAGTCCACCACCGCGGCCAACCTGGCCCTGGCCCTGGCCCGCGAAGGCGCCAAGGTGGGGATTCTCGACGCCGACATCTATGGCCCGAGCCAGGGCATCATGTTCGGCATCGCCGAAGGCACCCGGCCGAAGATCAAGGACCAGAAGTGGTTCGTGCCCATCGAGTCCCACGGCGTGGAGGTCATGTCCATGGCCTTCCTCACCGATGACAACACGCCGATGGTCTGGCGCGGTCCTATGGTCTCCGGGGCCTTGCTGCAACTGGTGACCCAGACCGACTGGGGCAACCTGGACTATCTGGTGATCGACATGCCGCCAGGCACCGGCGACATCCAGCTGACCCTGGCGCAGAAAGTCCCGGTGGCCGGTGCGGTGATCGTCACCACGCCCCAGGACCTGGCTCTGCTGGATGCGCGCAAGGGCGTGGAGATGTTCCGCAAGGTCAATATCCCGGTGCTGGGCGTGGTGGAGAACATGGCGGTGCACATCTGCTCCAACTGTGGCCATGCCGAGCACCTGTTTGGCGAAGGCGGCGGCGAGAAGCTGGCCAGCCAGTACGACGTCGAGCTGCTGGCCTCGCTACCGTTGTCGATGCTGATCCGCGAGCAGGCCGACGGCGGCAAGCCGACGGTGATCGCCGAGCCGGAAAGCCAGATCGCCATGGTCTACCAGGAGTTGGCGCGGCATGTGGGCGCGCGCATTGTCTTGCAAGAAGCGGCCGCCCCGGCGATGCCCAACATCACCATCAGCGACGACTGAAGCCTCAGGCGGGTGAGTCATGTAGGAGCCGGCTTGCCGGCGAAGGCGTCCTCAAGATCGCTTTCGCCGGCAAGCCGGCTCCTACCGTTGCGACGGCAGGATCAGACCCGCAGGCCGCCGTCCATTTCCAGGATGCGCCCGGTGTAGTAGTCGTTCTCGAAGATATAGGCCGCCGAGTGGGCGATCTCTTCCGGCTTGCCCATGCGCTTGAGGGGAATACCGGCAGTCATCTTTTCCAGGGCCTCGGGTTTCATGCCCAGAGTCATCTCGGTTTCGATAAAGCCCGGGGCAATGCCCGCCACGCGGATACCGTAACGCGCGAGCTCCTTGGCCCAGGTGACCGTGGCTGCCGCGACCCCGGCCTTGGCTGCGGAATAGTTGGTCTGGCCGATATTGCCGGCGCGGGAGATCGAAGAAATGTTGATGATCGCGCCGTTGTTTCCGAGCTCGATCATCTTCGCCGCCACTTCCCGGGTACAGAGGAAGACCCCGGTCAGGTTGACGTCGATCACCGCCTGCCACTGGGCCAGGCTCATCTTGGTCATCTGGCCGTCCTTGACCTTGACCAGCAGGCCGTCGCGCAGGATCCCGGCGTTGTTGATCAGGCCGTGGATGGCGCCAAAGTCCTCGGCGACCTGGGCCACCATGTGGTTCACCTGCTCTTCATCGGCGACGTTGCACAGGTAGGCACGGGCTTCGACGCCGTGGGTCTTGCACGCCGCGACAGCCTGGTCGAGCTTTTCCTGGTTCAGATCGACCAACGCCAGGCGCGCGCCCCTGGCTGCGAAATACTCAGCCATGGAGCGGCCCAGACCTTGGCAACCGCCGGTGATAATGATTACTTTGTCAGTGAGTTGCATTCGCATGTCCCGCTAGCTGGTCTTGAGGGGAGTCCTTTTCGGGAACCCTCGCTCGGCTGCCGGACCTGGCCTGGCTGCAGATGAGAATTGCCCTGTTGGCGTAGCTGGAACAATGCTCCAGGCGCCCGTCCGTTTTCGACGGATTCTATATAAGGAGTCATAAAGTGAGCGTTGAAGCTGCCAAGAATGCACGAGAACTGCTGCTCAAGGAATATCGTGGGGTGCTGTCCACTCACTCCAAGGCCATGCCGGGATTTCCCTTCGGGTCCGTGGTGCCCTATTGCCTGGACGCCGAGGGCCGGCCGCTGATCCTGATCAGCCGTATCGCCCAGCACACCCACAACCTGCTGAAGGATCCCAAGTGCTCGCTGCTGGTGGGTGAGCGCGATGCCGATGACGTGCAGGCAGTCGGTCGCCTGACCTACCTGGCCGAGGCTGAGAAGCTCGAGGACGAGGCCGCCATCGACGCCGCAGCCGAGCGTTACTACCGTTACTTTCCCGAGTCGCAGAACTACCACAAGGCCCATGACTTCGATTTCTGGGTGCTCAAGCCGGTACGCCACCGCTACATCGGCGGCTTCGGGGCGATCCACTGGGTCGACCAACTGACCCTGGCCAACCCCTTCGCCGGAAAGGCCGAGCTGAGCATGGTGGAACACATGAACAGCGACCATGCCAAGGCCATTGCCCACTATGTCCAGTTGACCGGGTTGCCGGACAACGCGCCGGCGCAGATGGCCGGGATCGATACCGAAGGCATGCACCTGCGCATCGGCCAGGCGTTGTATTGGCTGCCCTTCCAGGCGCCTTGCAATACGCCGACACAAGTACGCGAGGCCCTGGTTTTCCTGGCCCGAGCTGATCAATGGCCGAAAAATCCGCCCCTGGGTGCTTGAATTCACGAATTGGCGACGTCATTTACGGTCTACTGGAAGGCATTCTTCCGCAGAGGAAACCATTTGATGCGCCCTTTTCTGTTGCTCTTTTTACTTTTCCCGGTGCTCGAGCTGTTCGTCTTCGTCAAGGTCAGCGCGGCCATCGGGTTTTTCCCGGCGCTGCTGCTGATCATTCTCGGTTCGATGCTCGGTGTGCTGGTGTTGCGCGTGGCCGGTCTGGCCACGGCACTGCGTGCCCGTGAAAGCCTCAATCGCGGTGAGCTGCCGGCCCAGCAAATGCTCGAGGGCCTGATGCTGGCCCTGGGTGGTGGTTTGCTGATCCTGCCGGGTTTCATCAGCGATGTGTTCGGCCTGCTGATGCTGTTGCCGATCAGCCGTCGCCTGCTGGCCAATAAAATGCGTCAGCGTGCCGAGGAGCAGGCCCTGCGCCAGCGCGCCTTTGCCGACGACATGCGTGCTGCCCGTGGCGGCCCTGCGCCCCAGCAGCCGCTGGGCCGCGAGCCCAACGTGATCGAAGGCGAATTCGAGCACCGCGACTCCTGAGTCAGAAGCTCACGTCTCACGGCACCTTCGGGTGCCGTGTTCGTTTTGGCGCCAGCGATGTAAAAAATTTCATCGGCCAGCCCTTGTAATAACCTTATGCGCCCTTATGTAACGGTCACCGCAAGGTTTCTGGTGCTGACACCAGACAGACTTCCGCGGCTCGCTTGTCGAGCCGCACCCGGCAAAGCCGGATTTGCTAACCCGCCGGTATCGACACCGGCCGTTGAAAACCACAATTAGGAGAGATCGACAATGAAGCTTCGTCCTCTGCATGACCGCGTCGTCATCCGTCGCAGCGAAGAAGAATCGAAAACTGCCGGCGGTATCGTTCTGCCTGGTTCGGCTGCTGAAAAACCTAACCGTGGCGAAATCGTCGCTGTAGGTACCGGCCGTGTGCTGGACAACGGTGAAGTACGTGCGCTGGCCGTGAAAGTGGGTGACAAAGTGGTGTTTGGCCCGTACTCCGGCAGCAACACCGTGAAAGTCGATGGCGAAGATCTGCTGGTAATGGCCGAGAACGAGATTCTCGCTGTTATCGAAGGCTGATTTCCCGCGTATTTTCCCGCTACTACACAGTATTTAAGGAATATCGATCATGGCTGCTAAAGAAGTTAAATTCGGCGATTCCGCCCGCAAGAAAATGCTCACTGGTGTCAACGTTCTGGCTGACGCAGTAAAAGCGACCCTGGGCCCGAAAGGCCGTAACGTGATCATCGAGAAGAGCTTCGGCGCTCCGACCATCACCAAGGACGGCGTTTCCGTTGCCAAAGAAATCGAGCTGAAAGATCGCTTCGAAAACATGGGCGCGCAGCTGGTCAAAGACGTTGCCTCCCGTGCCAACGATGACGCTGGCGACGGCACCACCACCGCTACCGTTCTGGCTCAGTCGATCGTCAACGAAGGCCTGAAAGCCGTCGCTGCCGGCATGAACCCGATGGACCTGAAACGCGGTATCGACAAGGCGACCATCGCCATCGTCAAAGAACTGAAGGGTCTGTCCAAGCCATGCGCTGACTCCAAGGCCATCGCTCAGGTCGGCACCATCTCCGCCAACTCCGACAACTCCATCGGCGACATCATTGCCGAAGCCATGGAAAAAGTCGGTAAAGAAGGCGTGATCACCGTTGAAGAAGGCTCGGGCCTGGAAAACGAACTGTCTGTCGTAGAAGGCATGCAATTCGACCGCGGCTACCTGTCCCCTTACTTCATCAACAAGCCGGACACCATGGTCGCCGAACTCGACGGCCCGCTGATCCTGCTGGTGGACAAGAAGATCTCCAACATCCGCGAAATGCTGCCAGTGCTGGAAGCCGTTGCCAAAGCCGGCCGCCCACTGCTGATCGTGGCTGAAGACGTTGAAGGCGAAGCCCTGGCGACTCTGGTTGTGAACAACATGCGTGGCATCGTCAAAGTCGCTGCCGTCAAGGCACCTGGCTTCGGCGACCGTCGCAAGGCCATGCTGCAGGACATCGCCGTTCTGACCGGCGGTACCGTCATCTCCGAAGAGATCGGCCTGAGCCTGGAAAGCACCACCCTGGAGCACCTGGGTAACGCCAAGCGCGTGATCCTGTCCAAAGAAAACACCACCATCATCGACGGTGCTGGCGTTGAAGCGGACATCCAGGCTCGTGTGACTCAGATCCGTCAGCAAGTCGCCGACACTTCGTCCGACTACGACCGTGAAAAACTGCAAGAGCGTCTGGCCAAGCTGTCCGGCGGCGTTGCAGTGATCAAGGTTGGCGCTGGTTCCGAAGTTGAAATGAAAGAGAAGAAGGCCCGCGTTGAAGACGCCCTGCACGCTACCCGTGCAGCCGTTGAAGAAGGCGTGGTACCTGGCGGTGGCGTAGCCCTGATCCGTGCTCTGCAAGGCATCAACGACCTGAAAGGCGACAACGCCGACCAGGACGTGGGTATCGCTGTACTGCGTCGCGCTATCGAAGCTCCACTGCGCCAGATCGTTGCCAACTCCGGTGACGAGCCAAGCGTTGTCGTGGACAAGGTCAAGCAGGGTGCCGGCAACTTCGGCTACAACGCTGCTACCAGCGAATACGGCGACATGATCGAAATGGGCATCCTGGATCCAACCAAGGTAACCCGTTCCGCGCTGCAAGCAGCTTCGTCCATCGGCGGTCTGATCCTGACCACCGAAGCCGCTGTTGCTGAAATCGTGGAAGACAAGCCTGCAGCTGGCGGCATGCCAGACATGGGCGGCATGGGTGGCATGGGCGGCATGATGTAAGCCAGCCTTACCCCTGTACTGAAAAAGCCCCGCCGGTGAAAGCCGGCGGGGCTTTTTTATGCCCCGGATATGGGGGGCGCCTGGATCTTCGCGGGCAAGCCTGCTCCACTTCTGCAGGAGCGGGCTTGCCCGCGAACGACTTCAGCGCTGGCTCAGTTCATTCGCCGCTGCCTTCGGCGCCTTCCAGCCCAGCAATTGCTGCTTGAAGCCATAACTGGCGCTCTGGTAGTAGCTGATGCCGCGCTGGATCAACGGATCGCTGTCCGGTACCCGGGATTCCTGGCTGGCGCCCAGGGCCTGGTCATGCCGGCGCAACCCCTGGCGCGGGCTGAGAATCGCCAGGTCCTGGCCGTCGAACAGGCCCAGGTGCTGATAGTTGCCCACCAGCACCCGGGGAGGCAGAGGGTTGTCCTGCAGCAGGTTGCGTCCGAAGAAGGTCGACTCGTAGTCCAGGTTCAACAGGCCCAGCAGGGTTGGCGCCAGGTCGATCTGGCTGGCCAGCTGTGCATTCTCCCGCGCCGGAATCAGCTTGGGCGCATAGATGAACAACGGAATCTGATAGTTGCTGATGGGCAGGTCTTCCTTGCCCGCGCTGCCTGCGGTGTGGTCGGCGACAAATACGAAAATGGTGTTGTCGAACCAGGGCTTCTGGCGGGCGGCCTTGAGGAACTCGCCAATGGCGTAGTCGGTGTATTTGACCGCGCCGTCCCGGCCCTTGCCGGACTTGATGTCGATCCGGCCATCGGGATAGGTGTAAGGGCGATGGTTGGAGGTGGTCATCAGTTGCAACAGGAAGGGCCGCTGCTGTGCGTAGTCGGCGTCCGCCAGCTTCAGGGTCTGGGTGTAAAGGTCTTCGTCGGCCATGCCCCAGGCGTTCTTGAAGTGGATCTCGGATTCCTCGACGCTGCTCTGGTCCACCACGCGGTAGCCGTTGCCGCTGAAGAAGGCATTCATGTTGTCGAAGTAACCCCGGCCGCCATAGACAAACACACTGTCGTAACCCACGGACCGCAGTTGCTGGCCAAGGCTGGCGAAACCACTTTCACGACCGATGCGCTTGACGATGGAGCGCCCCGGGGTGGGGGGAATCGCCAGGGTGATGGCTTCCAGGCCGCGGTCGGTGCGGGTGCCGGTGGCGTAGAAGTTGTTGAAGTACAGGCTCTGTGCGCGCAACGCATCCAGGTTCGGGGTCAGGTTGCGGTCGTCGCCGTTGCTGCCCATGTATTTGGCGCTGAAGCTTTCTATGGTCACCAGGACGATGTTGGGGGTGCGTGGAGCCCCCGGGTTGTCGATGGCGCGCCGGATATCCAGCGGGTCCTTGCCGATGAAGCGAGCATTGGGTTCATTCAGTTCGGCGCGCATCTGGCGGGCCACCACATCGGCGGGCAGGCTGCGATAGAACTGCTGGTAGTCCAGCTCGTTGTTACGAAAGGCGGCAAAGAACTGATAGGGGCCGTTGCTCGCCAGTTCGTTCTGATAGGCGTTGCCGCCTTGGCTGCGCGGGCTGTCCTGGCTGAGCAGTTGCAGGCTGGCGCCGACCACCAGCAGCAGGCCGAGGGCACTGAGCAGGCGGCCACGCAGAGGCGGCAAGGGCGCATCCAGCGCAGCCTTCAGGGGCTTGCGCAGGGCCAGGCTCAGGGCGATTGCCGTCAGGGCCAGCAGGCTCATGTACAGGCCGATCGGGTAGGACTCGAGAATGTTGTTGAGAACCTCGTCGGAGTACACCAGGTAATCGACGGCGATGAAGTTGAAGCGCACGCCGAATTCATCCCAGAACAGCCACTCCGCCACGGCCGTGAACAGCATGGCGAACAGGCTCAGGCTGAACAGGCCCTGCAACAGCCAGCGGTGGCCGCGCCGACGCCACAGGGCGGGTGGGCAGAGCACCAGGTACAGGCCCAGGGGCAGGGCGGCATAGGCCAGGAAACCCAGGTCGTAGAGCAGGCCGACGCCAAACAGCGGCAGCCAGCCGCTACCGGCTTCGTCGAGGTGGGTGAGCAGCAAAATGCCGCGGGTCAGCAGGAAAATCGCCAGCCAGGTGCTGGTCAGCAGCAGCACGAATCGCGCCGGAGCTGTCTTGAGAAGATCCATCAGAGGGTGTTCCTTGGGGGCAAATGGCCCGCAGTCTGGGGTTGTCCCTGTAGTCAGCTTGTGAACCGCTGGTGAAAATATTGTTAAGCCCCCAGGCCCGGGAAAACTCTGCCAGGCACCGGCCGACAAGGCTGGCGGCGAGCCGGACTTGGCCTTAAGCTGCGCGAGCCAAGATGGCCGTAACCCTGTACGGAGAGAGTGCCGATGCGAATTCTACTGGTTGAAGACAACCGCGATATTCTCGCCAACCTGGCTGACTACCTGGGGCTCAAGGGCTATACCGTGGATTGCGCCCAGGATGGCCTGTCCGGGTTGCACCTGGCGGCCACTGAGCATTACGACCTGATCGTGCTCGATATCATGCTGCCGGGAATCGATGGCTATACCCTGTGCAAGCGCCTGCGCGAAGACGCCCGGCGTGATACTCCGGTGATCATGCTCACCGCCCGCGACCAGCTCGACGACCGCCTTCAGGGCTTCAAGTCCGGGGCGGATGACTACCTGCTCAAACCCTTCGCTCTCTCGGAACTGGCGGCGCGTATCGAGGCGGTGATGCGCCGTTCCCAGGGTGGCGGCCGTCGGTCGCTGCAGGTTGGCGACCTGAGCTACGACCTCGATACCCTGGAGGTCACCCGCGAAGGCCGCTTGCTCAAGCTCAACCCCGTGGGCCTCAAGCTGCTGGCGGTGCTGATGCAGAAAAGCCCCCATGTACTGCGTCGGGAGATCCTCGAAGAAGCCCTGTGGGGCGACGATTGCCCGGACAGCGACAGCCTGCGCAGCCACGTTCACCAATTGCGCCAGGTGATCGACAAGCCGTTCGCCAAGCCGCTGCTGCACACCGTGCACGGTGTCGGGTACCGCCTGGCCGAGGGCCGAGATGGAGTTTAAGCAGAGCCTTGCCCAGCGCATCATCATCGCCTTTGCGTTGATGAGCGCACTGGTGGCGGGGGCGTTCGCCATGGGTATCGTGGCGACGGTGCACCTGGTGGAGGAGAAGCTCATCTCCGCAGGCCTGGGCGGTGACCTGCAACGCCTGTTGCTGATGGATAACGTCGGCGACTGGAGCCACCGTCCCGAGCCCGACCAGTTGTTCTACTACAGTGGCGGGCGCGGCGACTTCGAGCTGCCCAAGGATTTGCGCCATCTGGATCCGGGTTTCCACGAGGTGTTCCGCGAGGAGTTGTCCTATCACGCCATGGTCGAGGTGGTGGACGGTCGGCGCTATGTGCTGCTGCAGGACCAGAGCGATTTCGAAGAGCGCGAGCGAGTGCTGTTCGCCGTGGTGCTGGTAGGTTTTGTCCTGAGCCTGGCGCTGGCGGTGTTTCTCGGCTGGATCCTGGCTCGCCGGGTGATGGCGCCGGTGGTGCGTCTTGCCCGGCAGGTGCGCCACCGGGATCAACTGCTGGGCCTGGCTCCGCCCCTGGCGCCGGACTACGCGGCGGACGAGGTGGGAGAGCTGGCCATTGCCTTCGATGCAACCCTGGGCCGCTTGCGCCAGGCCTTGAGCCGCGAGCGGCTGTTCACCAGCGACGTCAGTCACGAACTGCGCACGCCATTGATGGTTCTGGCTACCTCCTGCGAGCTGCTGCTGGAGAATCCACGGCTGGACCCTCGTGGGCGAGCCCAGGTCGAACGCATCGCTCGCGCTTGCGACGAGATGCGCGAGCTGGTGCAGACCTTCCTGATGCTGGCCCGAGCCCAGCGTGAAGATGCCAGCATGTCGCCGCAGCTGAGCCTGAGCCAGGCGGCCAGTGACTTGACCGGTATCTGGCGCGAAGCCATCGAGGCCAAGGGGCTCGAGCTGATCTTCGAGCCCGGAACCCCAGGTGACAATCGCTACAACGCCACCTTCCTGCATGCGGTGATGGGCAACCTGCTGCGCAACGCCTTGCACTACACCGAACAGGGTTTCATCCGCCTGAGCCTGGTGCCCGATGGATTCGTGGTGGAGGACAGCGGCGTGGGCATTCCCGAGGAGAAGCGCGAGGCAATGTTCCAGCCGTTTGTGCGGGGCGATGAAAAGCGTGGGGAAGGCCTGGGGCTGGGGCTGTCCCTGGTGCAGCGGATCTGCGAGAACCAGGGCTGGACTGTCAGCCTCACTACCATGACGCCCAATGGCTGTCGTTTTTTCGTTCAGCTGAACTCGGCCAAGGCCTGATTGTTCTTTCCCGGCCCTGTTTTACGGGGCCGGTCACTTGTCGTTTTTTCCTCTTAAGTGGCCCCAGGCCACTGTCCTCAGCCTGTAAAACCCTGAAATATTTCCTCGTTGGACGGTACGAAGTTTTCACAAAGGGATGACCTGTCGCTGACACGTCGCTGCTTAAGGTGGCGCCATCAGTTGCAGGAGACTTTGATGATGGCTACGCCGATCAAGCTGGAATTTTCCGAAAAATACGATGCCCAACACGCCCAGGAATACCTGCTCAAGCACCAGGATGGTCTGGCGCGGCAGTTGTCCCACAAGCGTGACGAACAATTGGCCCGTACTGCGCTGGCCCTGGCGGGAGAGCCCGGGCTGGTACTGGACCTGCCCTGCGGTGCCGGTCGTTTCTGGCCGCTGCTGGCAGAAAAAACCAATCGAGTGATCATTGGCGCTGACAATTCAGCAGCTATGCTGAGTACCGCCACGGTGGCCCAGCCGGCCGACGTGGTAAAACGGGTACGGCCCTTGCAGACCTCTGCGTTTGCCATTGATTTGCCGGACAACGCCGTGGACTGCATTTTCTCCATGCGTTTATTGCACCACATAGGCCAAGCGGAGCACCGCATGGCGCTGCTACGGGAGTTTCAGCGGGTCAGCCGTGACAGCGTGATCATCTCGTTGTGGGTCGATGGCAACTTCAAGGCCTGGAAACGCAAGCGCATGGAGCGCAAGCGCCAGGCTGAAGTTGGGCAGGAGGGTTACCAGAATCGTTTTGTGTTACCGGCGGCCACGGTCGAAGAAGAATTCAGGCAAGCCGGCTTTCGTGTCCAGGAGCACCTGGACTTCTTTCCGCTCTACGCCATGTGGCGGGTCTACGTATTACGCAAGAGGTAAGAGGATGGCTGTTGAATGTGCTTCGGAACTGGATGCCGCGCCCACAGATTGCTTCGAATACTTCTGGAATAAACAAGGTGAATGGGTCGAGGAACCCAATCAGCGTCGAGGCGGCGAGAGCGGCGTCCAACGCATTCAAAGCAGTAGCGGCGGCCTGCTCTATGCCAAGCGGCAGATCGGGCACATTCATCGCAGTTGGTTGCACCCTTTCGGGCGACCGACGGTCCTGCGTGAGCGCGAGGCTCTGCAAGGCCTGCGCCTGCTGGACGTAGAGGTCCCGGAACTGGTGTTCTGCGGGGCCCGGCGTGGCCCGGAGCGACAATGGCAGGCGTTGCTGGTCACCGCAGCGCTGGAGGGCTTCATGGAGGTCGACAACTGGTATGCCGCCGGTGGGCGCGAGCGCCATGGTGAAGCCTTTCATGATAGTTTGTTGCAGGCAGTGGCTGCGACCCTGGCGCGCATGCACAAGGGGCGCTGGCAACATGGTTGCCTGTACGCCAAGCACGTTTTCGTACGGGTGGACGGCGAGGGCGAGCAGGCTCAGGTGCGAGTCGCACTGCTGGATTTCGAGAAATGCCGCCAGCGCTTGAGCAGCCGCCGGGCCGCAGCCCATGACCTCAAGCAACTGCGTCGCCATTCGTCGTGGAATGACGCGGACTGGCAAAAGCTCTACTACTTTTACAAGACGGTGTTTGGCAGCCCCATCAAAGGTTTATAGCGATGAAGCTAGAAATTGCACGAGGTTTGTTCCTGGCAGGAGCCTTGGCAGTCGCTTCTTTGGCCGTAGCTGCCTGGGAGCAGCCGCGCACGCAGGTCCTGAGCGCCCAGGGAGACGCCCATTGCCCGTTGCCGCGGGTGGCCAAAGCCTCGGTGGCGGTCAAGCCCGATCATGACCTGTTGCTGTTCATGTTCGGCATGGCTCAAGGATTGAAACCCCAGAGTTGAAGCTTGTTCAGCCCCTAGAAAAAGGCCTCGCAATGCGAGGCCTTTTGTTTGCCCGGAAATGATCAGATCAGATGCAGGTGGTTGTCCCACAGGCCCGCTGGAAGGTCCAGGGGCTTGGCCACGATCTGCGTCTGGCGGCAGTCGTAGAAGCGGCAGCGACCTTGTCCCGAGGTCACCACGAAGCCATCGGCTACCGCTCCGACACCGGCGCAATCGGGCAGCGGGGCGTCGACCCGCACGGCACCGCTGTCCAGGTCCCAGATAAAGAAGCGGTTGCCCCGGGGAGCGGTCAGGGCCACCAGCCGCAGGTCGCTGTGCACTGCCACGCTGGCGGTGTAGTGCCCCATGGCCTGCAATTGTTCCTGGGCTACCGGGAAGGGGGCGAAAGGCTGGCCGGGACGCTTGATCGCCAACAGTTCCGAGGATTCGTGGGCGGCGCCCATGAACTGCTGGCCGGTGACTATGGTGCCGTCGCCGGCAATGCCCATGTGGCGCACGCTGTTCATCTGCTGGGCCAGGGTTTCCTTGCTCAGCAGCGTGCCATCGCGCTGCATCAGGACCAGGCTCGGTTCCATGGCGTCGAGGTTCATCTCCACCCGGCTTTCGGCTTCGGTACGGATACCGCCGTTGGCCACCACCAGGGTTTCCCCGTCGGGCATCCATGACACCTGGTGGGGGCCGATGCCATGGGTGGACAGCTCGCTGTTGTGCACCAGGCGCTCACCCTCGAAGCGGTAGACACCCAGCAGGCCCCGGCCCGGGTCCCGGGTATCGTTCTCGGTGGCGTACAGCCATTCGCCGCTCTTGTGGATCACCGCATGTCCGTAGAAATGCCGGTCCGGTTGCGCGGTCAGGGTCTGCAGGAGCGCGCCGTTGCGCAGGTCGATCAGGTAGCTTTCGGTGCCCGGGCGCCGCGCCACGAACAGGGCGATGGGCAGTTGCGGGTGGTTGATGATGTCATGGCAACGTTGGCCGACCTGGGTGGCAAACACCTGTTTACCGTCCAGTTGATAACCGACGGCGTAATGCTTGCCGTCACCATCGTCCCTGGCCGAAAGCAGCAGGGGCTGCTTGCCCTTTTGCTTGAACAGCGTCCAGCCGCCCAAGGTCACCGCACTGAGCAGCAGGCTGCCCAGCGCCAAAGCCTGACGTCGCAGCATCATCAGTCACCGTCGTTGGCGTTGAAGCCCAGTTGGATCCCCAGCGCCTTGGCCAATTCGCCTTCATGCAGGCGGTGGACCACGTTGAGGCTGTCATACAGGTCGTTGAGTTGCTGGCGGCCAGCGTCGTCACTGAGCATTTCGGTCAGCGAGCGCTGGGTGCTGGCGAAGAGTTTCAGCGAGGCAGCGTAGGCGGCGTCGATCTTGTCGGCCAGAGGCTTCTGATCGGCAGGCAACAGGCCGCGCAGGCCCTTGTTGTCGACCCCGGCCCAGACCGTCTGGGCTGCGCTGAGGCTGGCTTCCAGGCCCTGCAGGGACGACTGGCTGCGCCAGGCATCGGCCTGGAACGGCTGCGGGATGCCCTTGGTCTGGCGGCCCATCGGCGTGCCGAGCTTCTTCTTCAGGGTATCCAGAGCCGTGACCTGGACCCGCAGCAGGTCGGCGATGGCCTCGTGGGAATCGGCGTACCGCTGGTTGGGGAACTTGCTCATCTGCGCGAGCATGCCGTCGTTGGTGTTCCAGCTCGACAGGATTTCTTCGGCCAGTTGTTTCTGGCGCTCACCAATGGCAGTCAGCAGCGGGCAGTAGCGGGCTTTCTGCGCGCTGTCGGCCATGTCGATCTTGCTGTCGAAGAGGATGTATTCGTAGGCCGACAGCCCCTGCACCACGACGCTGGACTTGGCCAGGGCGGCGGCATCGATCTGCGGGTTGGCGGTGACCAGTTGCTCCACCTGACGGCCCACCAGGTTCTTCTTGTCCGGCCAGAACTGGACCTGCCAGGAGCGGTTGCCCTCGGCCAGTGGGCCGATCAGCAACGGCTGGAGCTCGGCCCAGGCTTTTTGCGCATGGAGGAAGTCGGCCCGGGCGGTGTCCAGGCTTTCCTTGCCTTCACAGAAGGCCAGGGCACTAATGGCCAGCTGGCGGTCGGCGTCGACCCAGCGACTGTAGGTCGGCAGGATGACCTGCTTGGCGATGGCCGCCGAGGTGACGGCTTGTGGGTCCTGGGGCGAGCAGGCGCCCAGGGCGAGTGCGGCAAGGCTGGTGAACAGCAGTTTGGGGCGGAACATGTTCGGGCTCCCTTTATTGTGGAGAAAACGTGTGAGTCGAGCGTTACAGAGAATTCAGGAATGCCAGCAACGCGGCGCGCTGCTGGGCATTGAAGGTCAAGACCTGTTGTTTCGCGCCTTCGGCTTCGCCGCCGTGCCAGAGCACCGCCTCCATCAGGTTGCGGGCGCGGCCGTCATGCAGGAACTGGGTGTGGCCGCTGACGGTTTCGGTAAGGCCGATGCCCCACAGCGGCGCGGTGCGCCAGTCGCGGCCACTGGCCTTGAACTCCGTGCGGTGGTCCGCCAGGCCTTCGCCCATGTCATGCAGCAGCAGGTCGCTGTAGGGGCGTATCACCTGGTTGGCCAGCTCGGGTTCGGCGGCGTTAGCCGCGGTGGTGAAACTTGGGGTATGGCAGGACTGGCAGCCGGCCTGGAAGAACAGGTTCTTGCCGGCCAGGACTTGGGGCGAGTCGACATCGCGACGTGCCGGCACCGCCAGGTTGCGGGTATAGAACAGCACCAGGCGCAGGATGTTGTCGCTGACCTCCGGCTCGCCATCCGGGCCGTTGCCATTGGGGGCCTGCTTGCAGGCGGTTTGCGCGTCGGTGCAGTCATCGAAGGGTCTCAGGCGGGTGGTCAGGCCCATATCACCAGAAAACGCGTGAACATTTTGTTGATTGAGGTTGGGTTGCCCGGCTTTCCAGCCAAAACGCCCGAGTACGGTCTTTTGCAGGGCGTCATCCCAGACCCAGTTGGGCCGGCCGGCGATGGCGTTTTTATTCGCCGGCCTGGCATTGGCCAGGATCGCCTCTTCGGGAATGGCTTCCAGCAGCCCCAGGCCGATCATCGGTGGCGCCACCCGGGCGGAAAAACGCGTGTCCGGGTGCATAGGCCCGTAGCCCAGGTCGGTGATCTGCAGCTTGGGTTTGCGCAGCTCCACTTGGGTGCCGTCCTGGAAGCGTACCGGCAGGGGATCGTAGTCCACCCGTACCCGGCCTTCGGGAGCGACCCCGGGAATGGCCATGTCCTGCAACTGGCCGCCGTACACCGGCTCCGGAACGATGCCTGCCTGTTCGATGAGCCTGGCAAAGGCCGGATCGTCGGGGATCGACAGGCGCACCAGCATTGACACCGCGTTCAGCGCATCCGGCGCCGGGGGATGGCCGCGCCCGTCCTTGATGTGGCAGTTCTGGCAGGCGTTGGTGTTGAACAACGGGCCGAGGCCGTCGCGGGCGGTGGTGGTGGAGGGGGCGATGACCCAGGGGCTGCGGAAGAAACTGTTGCCGACGCTGAAGTCCAGGCGCCGGGTGGGTGGCAGGTTGGCCGACGGCAGGGAGAAGGCATTGCGATCGCTCTTGTTGACCGTGGTCGCGCCGCCCGCCCGGGCTTCTCCAGGTTCGGCCTGGGTAAAGCGCGGCGCGTCATCGCAGGCACTCAGGCTCAGGGCCATGAACAGAGCGGACCAGCGAAGCGGCAACGAGGGCATCGGACATCCTGCAAGACGAGCAAAACAAGGGCGCAAAGTCTAACAGGGCGGCCTGGATTGAATAAGAGGAATTATCGTTTGGTTTGACCCAGGACAAGCTGGACGGGGCGCAGGCAACGATGTTGCAGGTTGTGCAAACGGCTGCGGCGGGCACAAAAAAGGCGACCCGAGGGTCGCCTTTCTGCCTGGCGCAATGCGGATCAGAATTCGTGATCGGCGTTGTCCGGGTTCAGGTCGCTGATGCCCAGCTTGCCGGCGGCCTGCTCGATCGAGCCGGTCTGCTTGACCAGGGCGGCGATGGCGTCACGCACGATCTGGTTGCCGGACTCGTTGCCCGCCGCAATCAGCTGGTCGTAGTGCTCGCCCTTGTTGGCGTGGTCGACCATGACCTGGATCTTGGCTTCGGTGGCCGCCAGGTCGGCTTTCAGGGCCGCGTCGGCGGCCGGGTCGGCCTTGGCCACCAGGGACGACAGGCTGGCGCCGCTCATCTTGGTGCCGTCGGTACGGGTGTACTCGCCCAGGTAGACGTTGCGGATGCCCTTGGCGTCGTAGAAGTGCGAGTTGTGGGTGTTGTCGCTGAAGCAGTCCTGCTCGTCTTCAGGGGAGTTGGCTTCCAGGGAAACCTTCATCCGCTCGCCCGCCAGTTCACCCAGGGACAGACTGCCCATGCCGAACAGCATCTTGCGCAGGCCGGTCTCGGCCGGCTCGGCTTCCAGGGTGGCGCGGTAGTTGTCGGCCACGTCCGGCTTCCAGTTGCCGACCATTTCTTCCAGGTCGTTGACCAGCAGTTGGGTCACGGCCTTCAGGTAGGCACGACGACGATCGTTATGGCCACCGGTGGCACCGGCACCTTCCAGGTAGTCCGAAGCAGGGCGGGCGCCGGCGCCAGGGCCGGTGCCGTTGAGGTCCTGGCCCCAGAGCAGGAATTCGATGGCGTGGTAGCCGGTGGCGACGTTGGCCTCGGCACCGCCCAGCTCGTTCAGGCTGGCGAGTTTTTCCGGGGTGATGTCTTTTACGTCGACCTTGTCTTCGCCGACCTGGATCTCGGTGTTGGCGATGATGTTGGCGGTGGCACCCGGGTTGCCCAGTGCGTGCTCGTAGCTCTTGTCGACGTAGTCGATCAGGCCTTCGTCCAGGGGCCAGGCGTTCACCTGACCTTCCCAGTCATCGATGATGGTGTTGCCGAAGCGGAACACTTCGCTCTGCAGGTAAGGCACGCGAGCGGCGACCCAGGCAGCCTTGGCGGCTTTCAGGGTGTCGTCGTTGGGCTTGGCGAGGAAGGCATCGATGGCGGTCTGCAGGGTTTTCGCGGTGGATTCGGAGTCGCTGTATACGGCGAAGACCATGTCGGCGTAATGCGCGACCACGGCCTTGGCAGCCGCTTCGTCGACCTTGCCGGCTGCATCGGCCGCTGGGGTGGCAGTGCTGGTGGCCGGGGTCGGCGCTTGGGCGGCAGCCTTGTCGTCTTTACCTTCGCCGCAGCCGGCGAGGGAAATTGCGATGGCCAACAGACTGGCGGTAGCCAGAGGCATACGAATCATGGCGAACATCCTGCTTCGAGAGGGGAGTGGACGGCGCGGGGGCGCGCAAAAGCTGCGACATAATGCGAAAGATTTGCATTATGTGTAAAGGGTTGTGCCTGGAAATATTTCTTATTCAACAGGGGATTGCGCTGGGTCAGGTTCGCCAGCGCCGTGCCTGGCTCAGAGGATTGCCGCATTGCTGCGCTGGGCCTGTTTCAGGTAGGCCCCCAGCTCCCGGGCGGGCAGGGGTTTGCTGTAGTGGTAGCCCTGACCTTCGTGGCAGCCTTCGGAGATGATGTAGGCCTCCTGCTCGGCAGTTTCCACGCCCTCGGCGATCACCTGCATGCCCAGGCTCTTACCCAGCTGGATGATCGCGCGCACGATGGTGGCATCGTCGTCGTCGTCCAGCAGGTCCTGGACGAAGCTCTTGTCGATCTTGATCTTGTCCAGGGGCAGGCTCTTGAGGTAGCTCAGGGACGAATAGCCAGTGCCGAAGTCGTCGATTGCAATCAGGGCGCCGGAGCGGCGCAGGCTCAGCAGGTGCTGGGCGGCGGTGCTGATGTCTTCCATCAGGCCGGTTTCGGTGACTTCCAGCTCCAGGCTGCGGGGCGGCAGGCGGTAGATCTGCAACAGATTGTTGACCACCCGTGGCAACTCGGCGTGGTGCAGTTGCACGGTGGACAGGTTGACCGCCATGCGCAGGTCGCTGAAGCCCATGTCGTGCCATTCCCGCAGCTGGCGGCAGGCCTGGTCCAGCACCCATTCGCCGATGGCGATGATGGTGCCGTTCTGTTCCGCCAGGGGAATGAACAGGTCTGGCGGCACCAGGCCATGCTCGGGGTGCTGCCAGCGGATCAGCGCTTCGACGCCCACCACACGGTGGTCGCGATAGCTGATCTGCGGTTGGTAGACGAGGAAGAACTGATCCCGGGCCAGGGCCTCGCGCAGGTCTTTTTCCAGCTCGCGGCGGCGACGCATCTCGCTGTCGACGCTGGCGATATAGAACTGATACCGATTGCGTGACCGGGTCTTGGCCAGGGTCATGGTCTGTTCGGCTTTTTGCAGGAGTTTTTCCGTGCTGTCGCCGTCTTCCGGGAACAGGGTGATACCGATGGTGGCACGCAGGCGGATTTCCTGGTGATCCAGGGCGAAGGTGGCCTCCAGGTCATCGAGGATGCTCTGGGCCAGTTCCGCAGCTTCGTAAGGCTGTTCGATATCGGCCTGGACCAGGGCGAACTGATCGCCCCCCAGGCGCGCCAGGGCGCCAAGCCGGCCGCTGTGGCCGCGCAGGCGGTCGGCCAGGGCCAGCAACAGCTGGTCGCCGGTCTGGTAGCTGAACTGTTCGTTGATGCCCTTGAAATCATCCAGGCCGACACAGAGCACCGCCACCCGGCGTTGCAGGCGCCCGGCGTCCACCAGGATCTTGTCCAGTTGCTGTTGCAACTGCTGGCGGTTTGGCAAGCCGGTGAGGAAGTCGTACTGGGCCATGCGCAACAGGCTGTTTTCCGCCTCGTGACGCAAGTGGGTGTTGCGCTCGATGGAGGCCAGCAACTGGTTGGCGGTATTGATCCAGATCCCCAGCTCGTTCTTCTCGTGGCCCTTGAGCAGGGGCAACTGGTGTTCGCTGGGGCGGTCGGGGTTGATGGTTGTCAGGTGCTCGATGATTCGCGACAGCGGCTTGGTCAGCAGCCAGTGATAGACCAGGTACAGCACCAGGCCCATGGCCAGGGCCCGCAGGACTCCGGAAATG
The DNA here is from genome assembly GCF_058797595.1 of Pseudomonas sp. GW823-FHT02C05. NCBI lineage: Bacteria > Pseudomonadati > Pseudomonadota > Gammaproteobacteria > Pseudomonadales > Pseudomonadaceae > Pseudomonas > Pseudomonas sp. GW823-FHT02C05. Next base: position 442,188 of record NZ_JBXAJU010000003.1, read on the forward strand.
AAGATGATCACCGAACTGACGATGAAACCCTGGCCATAAGTGGCGGTGTCGAGGGTGATGCTCAGGTCGCCGTAATATTCGCTGTAGGGGCCACGGCCCACCAATTGCGTAGTGAAGGTGCGTTCCTGACCGAGGATCAGGTCGGTCAGCCAGCGGCTGGAGGATTTCTGCAGGTCGCGGGATTTCTCCGCGAGCATGGTCTCGTTCGGGTGGCCAATGGAGGCCATGCGCACAGCGTCATCCTGGAACAGGCCTTCAATGACTTGCATGCCCATTTCCCGGTCCAGGCTGTAGACGGCCTGTGTCGATGGGTCGCGAAACATGTCGAGAATGCGCTGGGCATCGCTAGCTACCGCCTGCCGAGTCTTGTAGGCATCGAAGACGATCTGGGCGCAGCTCAGGACCACGCCCACTATGAGTGCCGACAGCAGCACAACCCGGAGCAACTTCACCGACAAGCTGTTTTTGAGTTCCAGCTTCAAAGGGCTATTCCTTGTTCCGTGCGTGTAGCGTCAAGTTGCCATGAGTATTGGCAATCCCGTGATGGCCGTCAAAGTGACATTAGTGCCGAGAACAGGATGTCTGCGGGCCAGGCCCGGGTGATCAGAATCAGGATTGCTCGTGCTGTGGATAGTGTGTCGGTAGCGACGCCTTGCAACTTGAGGGGCGGCGTTGTTTTTTACCTGCCATGAATCTTAGCGCTTCAGGTGGGCGGGACAAGATCCCGGCTTTGCCACAGGCAAAAAAAACCCGGCCAGGCCGGGTTTTTTACACTGCAAACGGACTTAAGCGACGAAGTTCTTGCCTTCGAACTGCTCAGCCACGAATTTCCAGTTGACCAGGTTCCAGAACGCTTCGACGTATTTTGGACGAACGTTGCGGTAGTCGATGTAGTAGGCGTGTTCCCAGACGTCGCAGGTCAGCAGCGGGGTGTCGCCGCTGGTCAGCGGGTTGCCGGCGCCGATGGTGCTGGCCAGGGCCAGGGAACCGTCAGCCTTTTTCACCAGCCAGCCCCAGCCGGAACCGAAGGTGCCAACCGAAGTCTTGGTGAATTCTTCTTTGAACTTGTCGAACGAACCGAACGCAGCGTTGATGGCTTCAGCCAGGGCGCCGGTAGGTTGGCCGCCGGCGTTTGGCGCCAGGCAGTTCCAGTAGAAAGTGTGGTTCCAGACCTGGGCTGCGTTGTTGAAGATGCCGCCCGAAGAGGTTTTGACGATCTCTTCCAGAGTCTTGCCTTCGAACTCGGTGCCTGGCACCAGGTTGTTCAGGTTCACGACGTAGGTGTTGTGGTGCTTGTCGTGGTGGTATTCCAGGGTTTCCTTGGAAATGTGCGGCTGCAGAGCGTCGTGTGCATAGGGCAGCGGCGGCAATTCGAAAGCCATGATGATTCTCCTAATCAGGTCAGTTGCGGTGAGCGCAAGGCCGATCACGGGCGGCCAGACAAGCGCCGGGGAGTTTGTACTCTTTGCGGCGCAGGGTTCGGATCATAGCACCGGGGGTGCGGCTTAACCACGCAACAACTGTGTGGGATAGAGGTTCCAGAGCCTTTTGGAATAAGTCACGCGGCGCTGATCAACTGCAGGGCGACGCTGAACATCATCACCGCCACCAGCAGGTCGAGTATCCTCCAGGTGCTCGGGCGCGCCAGCCACGGAGCCAGCCAGGCGGCGCCCAGCGCCAGGGTGAAGAACCACAGCAGCGAAGCGCTCGCGGCCCCCACCACATAGGCGCCCGGTTCGGTCTGCTGGGCCCCCAGCGAGCCGATCAGCAGCACCGTGTCCAGGTACACGTGGGGGTTGAGCAGGGTCACCGCCAGGGCGCTGAGCATCACCGCCCGCAGCGAACGCACGGTCTGTCCTTCGCCCTGCTGCAGGCTCTGTTTCGAGCAGGCCCGGCGCAATGCCTGGGCGCCATACCAGATCAGGAATGCCGCGCCGCCCCAGCGTGCCACCGCCAGCAGCATCGGGCTCTGGGTGAGCACGGTGGCCAGGCCGAACACGCCGGCCGCCACCAGTAGCGCATCACAGGTGACGCACAGTGCCGCCACCGGCAGGTGGTGCTCGCGGCGCAGGCTCTGGGCCAGGACGAAAGCGTTCTGAGTACCGATGGCCATGATCAGGCCGAAGGCCACCAACAGGCCATTCACATAGCTTTGCCACATGGTTATTGCTCCTCGCCGGCGGCCAGTTGTTGCAATACCTGCATGGCCCGCCCGGCATCCGCCTGGCCGACAAACAGGTGGTCGTGGTAGTAGCCGGCGATCACGTTGCAACTGATCCCGGCCTTGCCCAGGGCCCCGGCGAAGGCAGCGGTCAGGCCCACGGCTTCGAGCGCCGAATGCACGTTGAGGGTGATCCAGGCGGCTACATAGTCAAAGCCCAGGCCCAGGCGCTCGGCCTGCTGGCGCGGGAGAATCACGGTCAGGCCTTCGCGCTCGCGAAAACTGCCCAGCACTTCGCAGTCCTGCAGCAGGCTGCGGTCGGGGAGGGAGCAGAACACGTACTCGCCGTCATTGAGCTGCGGGCTCATGCTGCGCAGCAGGGTTGCGAGGGAGGTTTCACCGGCCATGAACGGAATCCTTGAACGAAGAGGCATTGCTGAGGCTTTACGCTGGCTATTTTCCCGGCCCGGGTTGTATAAGAAAAACCAATATTGCTGATCTCTCATTAGGAAAACTGATGTTCGACTACAAGTTGCTCTCGGCCTTGGCCGCAGTGATCGAGCAGGCAGGGTTCGAGCGGGCGGCCCAGGTGCTGGGTTTGTCACAGTCGGCGATTTCCCAGCGGATCAAACTGCTGGAGGCCCGGGTCGGCCAGCCAGTGCTGGTGCGGGTGACGCCGCCGGCGCCGACGGAAATCGGCCGGCGCCTGCTCAACCATGTGCAGCAGGTGCGCCTGCTGGAGCGCGACCTGCAAAGCCTGGTGCCGGCGCTGGACGAGGAGGGCCTGCCGGAGCGCTTGCGCATCGCCCTCAACGCCGACAGCCTGGCCACCTGGTGGGCTGGCGCAGTGGGCGATTTTTGCGCCGAGCACCATCTGCTCCTGGACCTCGTGGTGGAAGACCAGACCGTCGGCCTCAAGCGCATGCGCGCCGGGGAAGTGGCGGCCTGCGTCTGTGCCAGCGAGCGCCCGGTGGCCGGGGCCCGCAGCCTGCTGCTGGGGGCCATGCGCTACCGGGCCATGGCCAGCCCGGAATTCATCGTCCGGCATTTTCCCCAGGGCGTGCGTGCCGAGCAGTTGCCGCGCACACCGGCGCTGGTGTTTGGCCCCGACGATTTCCTGCAGCATCGGTACCTGGCTTCCCTGGGCGTGGACGGTGCTTTCGAGCATCATCTGTGCCCGTCTTCCGAGGGCTTCATTCGCCTGACCGAGGCCGGCCTGGGCTGGGGGCTGGTGCCCGAGTTGCAGGTCCGCGAGCAGCTCGAGCGGGGCCTGCTGTTGGAACTGTTGCCGGATAAACCCATCGATGTGCCGCTGTACTGGCATCATTGGCGCAACGGCGGCCAATTGCTGGGGCTGCTCACCGAGCACCTGGCACGTTTGTCGGCACAATGGCTGGTGCCCTGGGAGCAGCCGTAAGCGTCAAGCGACAAGCTGCAAGTAGACAGCTTGCGCACTGATTTTTAACTTGCAGCTTGCAGCTTGCAGCTTGCAGCTTGCAGCTTGTAGCTCGTAGCTCGTCACTGCTTTCTTAGGAATATTTCATGAAGATTCTGGTTACCGGCGCAAGCGGCTTCATCGGCGGGCGCTTCGCCCGCTTTGCCCTTGAGCAGGGCCTGGAGGTGCGGGTCAATGGCCGTCGCGCCGAAGCCGTGGAGCATCTGGTGCGCCGTGGCGCTGAGTTCGTCCAGGGTGACCTGAGCGATGCCGATCTGGTGCGCGAGCTGTGCCGTGACGTCGACAGCGTGGTGCATTGCGCCGGTGCCGTGGGCTTGTGGGGGCGCTACCAGGACTTCCACCAGGGCAATGTGCTGGTCACCGAGAACGTGGTCGAAGCCTGCCTCAAGCAGCGGGTGCAGCGGCTGGTGCACCTGTCTTCGCCCTCGATCTACTTCGACGGCCGGGATCACCTGGGGTTGACCGAGGAACAAGTGCCCAAGCGCTTCCGGCATCCTTATGCGGCCACCAAGTACCTGGCCGAGCAAAAGGTCTTCGGCGCCCAGGAGTTCGGCCTTGAAGTGCTTGCCCTGCGCCCGCGCTTCGTCACCGGCGCCGGCGACATGAGCATCTTCCCGCGGCTGTTGAAGATGCAGCGCAAGGGCCGCCTGGCCATTGTCGGCAACGGCCTGAACAAGGTCGATTTCACCAGTGTGCACAACCTCAACGAGGCGTTGTTCAGCAGCCTGCACGCCAGCGGCTCGGCCTTGGGCAAGGCCTACAACATCAGCAACGGCACACCGGTGCCTTTGTGGGATGTGGTCAATTATGTGATGCGCCAGATGCAGGTGCCGCAAGTCACCCGTTATCGCTCCTTCGGCCTGGCCTATGGCGTGGCGGCGCTCAACGAAGGTTTCTGCAAGCTCTGGCCGGGGCGACCGGAGCCGACTCTGTCGCGCCTGGGAATGCAGGTCATGAACAAGAATTTCACCCTGGATATCAGCCGTGCCCGGCATTATCTCGGCTATGAGCCCAAGGTCAGCCTGTGGGCGGCCCTGGATGAGTTCTGCGCCTGGTGGAAAGCCCAGGACATAAGCTGAAACCAAAGACTGAACCGAGTTTGCCCGGCCCGGTCCATTGGCCGGGCGAATTAGCGGTTTATACTCGCCGCACTCAGCCACCACCGCGTTTCACAAAGGTTGCCCCATGCGTAACGATGCAAACGATGACTTCGACGACGTTCCCAGTCTGCGCGCCGATCCTCTCGACGACGATGTCTTCCCCACCACCAGCGCTGCCCGCGAGCGTACCTCCGTGCATTCGCGCGGCACGCCGGTAGTCAAGGTCAAGAGCCCCAGCACCGGCCCGCTCTGGGCATTGGTGGGCGCCTTGTTCTTTGCCTTCATCGGCCTTGCCTGGTGGAGCTTCCAGCAGATTTCGCTGATGGAACAGCAATTGGTGGCGACCCAGGAAAGCTTCGCCAGGATCAGTGAGGAAGCGGCCGGACGCCTGCAGGACATCTCCGGCAAGGTGGTGGCCAGCCAGACCAATGTCACCACGGACAGTGAAGCGCTGAAGCTGCAGATCAAGCAACTGGAGAGCCGCCTGCAGGACCAGAGCCGACAGCAGCAGGGCGTGGCGGGGCAGGCCACCGATCTGGACAAGCGCCTGGCGCAGATGAGCGCGCAGACCGCCGAACAGCAAGCAGCCAACAGCCAGTTGCAGGCTCAGGTGAAAGCCTTGAGCGGTGAACTGGCGAGCCTGAAAAGCGCCCAGACCGACAATGGCAAGGTCGATGCCCAGCTCAAGAGCCTGGGCGCCGACCTGGCCACGCTGAAGAAACAGGGTAATCCGAGCGCCGCCATCGAGCGTCTGGAACAGGACCTGATCGTGCTCAAGAGCCAGCAGGACAACCGTCCCGCCGCTGCGCAAAACGGTGCCAGCACTGCCGAGTTCGACGCCTTTCGCGGCCAGGTGACCCGCAACATCAACACGCTGCAAAGCCAGATCCAGAACCTGCAGCAGCAGATCAACACCCGCCCTTGATGGGGGCCGCCTTCCCACGCCTGGCGTGGGAAGGCGTCGGTTCACCCCCCGTGTGCTGAATGTTTCCGCATATCCTGCAGCCGTCTACGCTCTTCGAACGCCAACACGAACGAGGAGCGGGCGATGAGACTGTGGCTTGGAAATACCTGGGTGGGCTGGCTGCTGCTGTTGTGCTTGGGCCCGCTGCAGGCGGCGCCGTCGGTGGATGATGGCGCGGCGGCCCGGGCGCTGCTGGAAAAGGCCCTGGGCTACTACCACGATCAGGGCGACAAGGCATTCGCTGCCTTCAGCCGCCAGGGCGAGTTCGTCGACCACGACCGCTATGTGTTCGTGGTGGATACCCAAGGCGTGATGCTGGCCAGTGGCGGTCCCTCGTCGGCGTTGATTGGCCGTGATGTGTCGCAAGTCCTGGGGCCGGACCTGCGCAAGGCGTTCAAGCAAGCGTTGAAGACGCCCGAGGGCAATGGCATCCAGCAGGCCGAGTACCGCTGGCAGAACTGGGCCGACGGCAAGATCGAGCGCAAGCATGTGTATTTCCAGCGGGTCGGCGAACGCATCCTGGCGGTGGGTTACTACCAGCCCCGGGCGTCGGCCGAGCAGGCCAGGGCATTGCTGGAGAGGGCAGCCACGGCCCTGAGCACGGACCGCAACGGCACGCTCAAGGCGATCAACCAGTTGCAGGGCGGTTTTCTCGAAGACGATCTGTACGTGTTCGTGGTGGACATGGACAGCCGGCGCTACCTGGCCCATGGCACCAACCTGCGTTTGCTCAACACCGACTTCGCCAAGATCAAGGATCCCGAAGGCAAGCCGGTGGGCGAGCCGATGCTGGCGCTCATGGCTCGCGAGGATCAGGGCGAATACCAATACCGCTGGAAGAACCCGGTGACCGGCAAGGTGGAGGACAAGCACGCCTACCTGCGCAAGGTAGGGAATCTGCTGGTTGCGGTGGGCTACTACAGCCCTTGATCATGCTGTCCTGCAGCCGCTGCCGCAGGCTGTCGACCAAAGCGGCTACAGGAGCTCGGGGTGGGTTAACGCGCCTTGTCTTCACGACCGCGCAGCAGGCGATTGGGCATGGCGATCGCCGCTGCCAGCCCCAGCAGGGATACCCCGGCACTGACCAGCAACAGATGCTTGAAGGTCGTCAGCAACTCGGCTCGCAAGGCGTCCCGCGCCGGGCCGGGGGCGGCGTTCAGGCCTTCCAGCAGGGCATTGCCGGAGTGCCCTTCAACCATCAGCCCGGCGCCACCGAGATGGGCCAGGCTGGAATCCTGGAGCAAGGCCAGCAGCAACGCCGACATCAGCGCCACGCCCACCGCCCCGCCGAGGGCGCGGAACAGGTTGGTGGTGCTGGTGGCCACGCCGATATCCCGTTGTTCCACCGAGTTCTGCGTGCCCACCAGGGAGGTGGGGAACTGCATGCCGCCGGCGATCCCGCAGAGCAGCATGAACAGGCCGCTGAGCAGCTCCGCCTGCGGCGGCACCAGGGCCATGCCGAGGATCGACAGCGGCATCAGCAGCGCGCCACTGAGGATCATCGGCTTGTAGCGCCCGGTGACCGAGGTCAGGCGCCCGGCACAATAGGCGCCCATTGGCAGGCCCATGGCCAGCGGCAGCAGGTGCAGGGCGGCACTGTCGGCCCCGGCGCCGGTGATGCTCTGGAAGCGCAGCGGCATCAGCACGATCAGGGAAATGGCCTGGAAGCTGGTGAAGAAGATCGTGCACCAGCACAGCAGCGCGTTGCGGTTGGTGAACAGGTGCATCGGCAGCAGGGGTTCCCGGGCCCGGCGCTCATGCCAGACGAACAGTGCCAGGACGATGACCGCGATGGCCAGCAGATCGAGCACTTCGGCGCTGCGCCAGGAATAGCCCTGGCCTACCTGGGTGATACCCAGCAGCAGGGCGGTCAGGCCGATGATCATCAGCACGGTACCGAGGTAGTCGATGATCGGCTTGCGCTGGGGCACCGGCAGCCCGATCAGAGTGCGATGCGCCACCCACCAGGCGCCCAGGCCCAGAGGCAGGTTGATCAGGAACACCCAGCGCCAGGAAAGGAATTCGGTCATGTAGCCGCCCAGCACCGGGCCGGCGACGCTGGCCACTGCGTACATGCTGCTGAAGTAGCCCTGGTAGCGACCGCGCTCCCGAGGCGGAACTATGTCGCCAATAATGGCCTGGCTCACGGAGATCATGCCGCCGGCGCCGATACCCTGAAAAATCCGCGCCAGCACCAGTTGCTCCATGTTCTGTGCCAGGCCGCAGAACAGCGAGGCCAGGGTGAACAGCCCCATGCCGAACAGCATCAAGCGGCGGCGGCCGTAGAGGTCGCCGAGCTTGCCGTAGATGGGCACTGCCACGGTCATCGCCACCATGTAGCCGGAGATCACCCAGGCCAGCAGGCCGACGTCCTTGAACTGGGCGGAAATGGCCGGCATGGAGACGGCGACGATGGTCTGGTCCAGGGCGCCGAGAAAGATCGCCAGCATCAGGGCGATCAGCACGCTGCGAATGGCCGGTTTGGGCGAGACGGGCTGTTGGAAGTGGGTCACGAAAGAACCTGCGGGCAGAGATTGACCCGGCGGAGCAAGGCCGGTGGAAGTGCGCTTCAGTGTACTAGATAGGAGCCTACTAGATAGCCATACAAGGAAGTCTCCGGGGATTTTTCATCTGGGCTTAACTGATGGAAACGATGCTCTGTGAAGACCTGGGCGGTCAGACGAAAACGCAGATTATTCGGCGGTAATTAGCTGGTAATGGGACGCATTCTGTATAGTGCCCGGCACTGGGCCGGTGCTCTGAACACCGGCCCGGTCAATGTCCATTGATGTTGCTATTGCTTGCATTTCGCCCGGGCGTATTCGTTTATCGAAGAGCCCTGGCGGTTGTCTGATGGTTCGCCCGCTGGCGCCCCCGTCGCCCGTCACACTGAGGCCTGGACTGTAGTGATGAACAAGCCTGCCCTTGCGTCGATTCCGGTGTTCAAGCTCTATGGCGAGAGCCTGGACTGGCCTACCCCGGACCTGCTTCATTGCGAGCCCATCAGCCAGCGCAGCCGCGAGCACCATTGGGAAATCAAGCCCCATCGGCATGCCGACCTCTGCCAGTTGCTGTTTGTATACCGTGGGCAGGCGGAACTGGAGATCGAAGGCCAGCGTACCCTGCTGGACAAATCGATGGTCCAGGTCCTGCCGCCGCTGTCGGTCCATGGCTTCCGGTTTTCCGAAGACATAGAAGGTTATGTGGTGACGCTGGCAGCGCCGCTGGTAAGCCATCTGCAAACCCAACTGGGGCAGGGGCAAAATACCCTGGCCAGGCCCGAGGGATATCCGACGGGGGCAGACGAGGCGTACCTGAACGGTTTGTTCGCCGCCTTGCAGCAGGAGTACCAGGGGCAGCAGCCGGCCCGGGAAATGCTCATGCATGCGCTGGTCAGCATGATTGTGGTCTGGGTCGGGCGCCAGGCGTTGCAGCGCAGCAGTGCCAGCCGGCGTCCCCAGCGGGCCCGTGAGTATTTCAATGGCTTCATCCAGTTGGTGGAAGCCCATTACCGCGAGCATGTGAAGGTCGAGGACCTGGCCCACAAGCTGGGCATTTCCGTGTCGCACCTCAACGGCACCTGCCGTGAACTGGCAGGGCAGCCCGCGCTGCAGATCATGCACGAACGCCAGCTACTGGAAGCCAAGCGGCTGCTGACCTACACCGGGATGACCATCTACGAGATTTCCGCGGACCTGGGGTTTTCCGACCCCACCAACTTCACCCGGCTGTTCCGGCGCCGGGAGGGGATCTCGCCCAAGGTATTTCGCGACCGCCTGAAGGCCGATCAGGCCGGCGACGCCGATTCGCTGACGCTCACCTGAGGGCGTTCAAGGTGGCGTTGTGGGGCATACAGCGCTCCAGGTTGCAACTGGCGTAGTTGCGCGGTTGCATGCGCGCCTGCTCCACGCGATAAGCGGCAGTACCGTATAGCGCCAGGGTCACGGTGCAGGTCATGAAGATGGCCAGGTACCTTCTTGTCTTGACGTTCATGGCAACGACCTCTGAACCCATACCCCTTTGGTTTAAAGGGGTACTGTTATCAGCATAGGTCAGTTGCGTGGGCTTGCCCGGCCTGTTTGGCAGGGTATTCAGCAGTTGGATCGAGCAGCCTGGCCAGCGCCGTGCATCTATCTACAAACCTTCGTCCCAGAGCGGTTGCTGGGGAAACCTGAGGACCAGGAAGTCGAGCATGCTGCGCAAGGTCGCCGGCATGTGCTTGCGCGAGGCATAGACCGCGTACATGTTCATCGTGCGCGGTTCGGCGTGGGGCAGCAGGCGTACCAGCTCTCCACGCTTGATGTACTCACCGGCCTGGTAGCTGGGCAGCATGGCGATCCCGGCGCCGGCCATGGTGGTGCGCAGCAGCGTGCTGGCCTCGTTGGCGCTGATGTTGCCCTGCACCGGCACCGATACCTGTTCGCCATCCTGTTCGAAATGCCACAGGCTCTTGCCGAAGTAGGAGTGGGTCAGGCAGTTGTGCCGGTTCAGTTCCTCCACCCGCTGGGGCGCGGGGTGCTCTCGCAGATAGGCCGGCGAGGCGCAGATCACCGAGCGGCAGACCGTCAGGCGCCGGGCGATCAGGTTCGGGTCCAGGTCGTTGCTGGTACGGATCGCCAGGTCAATGCGTTCATCCACCAGGTTTACCGTGCGATCGAGCATCTGCAGGTCGATGCTGACCCCCGGGTAGCGCTTGACGTAGTCGGCCACGGCCTCCGCCAGTTGCGACTGGCCGAACGAGGTACTGACGCTGATGCGCAGCAGGCCGCGGGGTGCATCGTCCGGCTCGCCGACCGCGGCCTGCATGTCGCTGGACAGCTCCAGCATCTGCCGGCAGCGGGGCAGGATCTCACCGCCGGCGGCGGTCAGGCTGAGCTTGCGCGTGGTTCGGTGCATCAGCCGGGCGCCGACCCAGTCCTCCAATTCCGCCAGATAACGTGACACCACCGGACGCGACAGGTCCAGGTGATCGGCGGCGGCCGACTGGCTGCCCAGGTCGACGACGGTGACGAAGACCCGCATTGCTTGGAGACGATCCATGATTTGCCCGCTTTCAGAAACAAACTATGTTCAAGCATCGCATTTTTTGTAACGAGTCTGGCAACTAAGCTCTGTCCATCCCAACCCAGCCAACAGATGCCGGAGCTGCCCTCATGATCGGATTCACTTCACTCAAACGCTTGCTGCTGGCCACTGCCACCCTGGGCTTTGCCGCCCATGCCGCGGCCGCCGAGCCGACCCTGAGCCTGGATGTCTACAACCCGGGCGCCAACGCAATCTTCCCGGTGACCTCGGTGCTGGTCAGCGGCAAGAAGGACGCGATCCTGGTGGACGCCCAGTTCGGCAAGTCCCAGGCCCAGCAACTGGTGGACAAGATCCGCGCCAGCGGCAAGCACTTGACCACCATCTACATCAGCCATGGTGACCCGGACTACTACTTCGGCCTCGACACCCTGACCGCCGCCTTCCCCGACGCCAAGGTGGTGGCTTCGCAGCCGACCGTGGATCACATCAAGGCCACGGTGGATGGCAAGCTGGCGTTCTGGGGCCCGAAAATGGGCGCTGACGTACCGGCCAAGACCATCGTGCCGGGCGTGCTCAAGGGCCACAGCCTGACCCTGGAAGGGCAGAAGCTCGACGTCATTGGCCTGGACGGCAAGCAGCCGGACCGCAGCTTTGTGTGGATCCCGTCGATCAAGGCGGTGGTCGGTGGCGTGGTGGTCGCGGAAAACATCCACGTGTGGATGGCCGACACCCAGACCCCGCAGTCCCATGCGGACTGGCTGGCTACCCTCAAGACCATCGACAGCCTGCAACCCAAGACCGTGATCCCCGGGCACTTCCTCGGTGACAGCGCGCGTTCCCTGGCCCCGGTGCACTTCACCGCGGACTACATCAAGGCCTTCGACGAGGAAACCGCCAAGGCCAAGGATTCCGCCGAGCTGATCGAGGCCATGAAAAAGCGTTACCCGGACCTGGGCGAGGACAGCTCCCTGGAGCTGAGCGCCAAGGTCGCCAAGGGCGAAATGAAGTGGTGAAAACGGTTTGACCCGCTCCCTTGTGGGGGCGGATGCCTCTGTACTCTCTTAGCCAACTGGAGACATGTCATGAGCAAGATCGCAATCATTGGTGCCACCGGCCGTGCCGGTAGCCAACTGCTGGAAGAAGCCCTGCGTCGCGGCCACAGCGTGACCGCCATCGCCCGCAACACGGCGAAGATCGGTCCGCGTGCCGGCGTGGTCAGCCGCGATGTGGATGTGGCCGACAGCGCCGCGCTGCAAGCGGCAGTGGCCGGTCACGATGTGGTGATCAGCGCGGCGCATTTTTCCAGCATCGCTGCCAATGCCATCATCGACCCGGTGAAAAAGGCCGGGGTCAAGCGCCTGCTGGTGGTAGGCGGTGCCGGTTCGCTGTTGCTGCCGGGTGGCAGCAAGGTCATCGATAGCCCGGGCTTCCCGGAGGAATACAAGGCCGAAGCCAGCGCCGGCGGGGTGTACCTGGAGACCCTGCGCAAGGAGCAGGACCTGGACTGGACCTTCCTTTCGCCATCGGCGGAGTTCGTCGAGGGTGAGCGTACCGGGCACTTCCGCCTGGGCCAGGACGACCTGCTGGTCAGCGCAGAGGGCCGCAGCTGGATCACTTTTGCCGACTACGCCATCGCCATGCTCGACGAGGTGGAAAAGCCGGCCCATAGCCGTCAGCGTTTCACCGTCGGCTACTGATCACTGGCTGATTGACCCGTTAGCCGCCTGTTGCAGGCGGCTAACGGGTTGTTCCGGCAAGCGTTGAAGGCCCCTCGCGGGGCTATTATCTGCCTGCCGGTATTTCAGCGCTGCCGGGCCTGTTCCACCAGCCAGTCCAGCAGTTCCTGCAGGGCCGGCGAAGGCCCCGGGCGCTCCGGGTACACCAGGTAATACGCCTGCCCTGTCGGCACCTTCAATTCAAAGGGCATGACCAGCCGCCCGGCACTCAGGTCATCGCCAATCAATGCCCAGTCGCCAATCGCCACGCCTGTGCCCTGGGAGGCCACGGACATCGCCAGGTCCAGGGTCTCGAAGTGCTGGCCCTTGCCCAGGGTGTCCAGGGGCGTGCCAGCGGCCTTGAGCCAGGTTTGCCAGTCCCGCTGATCATGGGAGGGGTGCAGCAGCAGGTGCTGTTGCAGGTCTCTGGGGCTCGTCAGCGGCACCGGGCCTTCCAGCAGGGGCCGGGAACAGACCGGAGTCAGCTGTTCATTGAACAGGTGTCGCGAGCCCAGGGTCGGTGCCGGTGGCGCGCCGTACATGACCGCGGCGTCGAACGGCTCGCGGCCGAAATCCACGCCATGGGCAATGGTGGTGGTCAGTTGCACCGGCACATCGGGGCGCTCCTTCTGCCACTGCAGCAACCGCGGCAGCAGCCAGCGCATCACGCAGGTCGGGGCCTTGAGCCGCAGGTTGCGCTTCTGGCCGCCGATCTCGTCCACCGCGCCATTGATCATTTCGAACACCTGCTGCACCCGTGGCAGCCATTCCAGCCCCTCGGCGGTGAGGCTCAGGCCCCGGGCCTGGCGCAGGAACAACGGATAGCCCAGGTGACTTTCCAGCCCGGCGATCTGCCGGCTCACCGCTCCCTGGGTGATGTGCAACTGCTCGGCGGCGCGAGTGAAGTTGCAGCACTGGGCGGTGATCAGAAAAGTGTGCAGCGCGGGCAAGGGAGGAAGGCGTTTCATGGCTGGCCGAGGCATGACGTGGGGACATGGCTAGTATGACTTTTTATCCATTGTTGCGGCTACAGGCCCACCGTTCCAATAGCCCCTCTATCGGCGCCCGCAGGCGTTTTCCAGCCTGTGGCCGACGTGCGGTTTTCCTCCAATAAGAAGGGCGATGAGATGGCGACGTGCGGTGAAGTACTGGTCAAGCTACTGGAAGGTTATGGCGTCGAGCAGGTGTTCGGCATTCCCGGGGTACACACCGTGGAGCTGTATCGCGGCCTGGCCCGTTCGCCCATCCATCATGTGACTCCGCGCCACGAGCAAGGCGCCGGCTTCATGGCCGACGGCTACGCCCGAACCAGCGGCAAGCCCGGTGTGTGTTTCATCATCACCGGCCCCGGCATGACCAACATCACCACCGCCATGGGCCAGGCCTACGCCGATTCGATTCCCATGCTGGTGATCTCCAGCGTGCAGGCCCGCAGCCAGTTGGGGGGCGGGCGCGGCAAGCTCCACGAGCTGCCCAACCAGAGTGCGCTGGTCAGTGGCGTGGCGGCGTTTTCCCACACCCTGATGTGTGCCGACGAGTTGCCAGCGGTGCTGGCCCGGGCCTTTGCCCTGTTCCAGGCCGGGCGCCCACGCCCCGTGCATATCGAGATTCCCCTCGATGTGCTGGTCCAGGACGCCGACCACCTGTTGACCAGCGAGCCGGTGCAGATCGCCCGCGCCGGCGCCGCCCCGGCCGCTGTCGCGCAGATGAGCCAACTGCTGGCCAGTGCCAAGCGGCCGCTGATTCTCGCGGGCGGGGGCGCCATCGATGCCGCCCCGGCCCTGACCCGCCTGGCCGAGCTGTTGCAAGCGCCGGTGGCCCTGACCATCAATGCCAAGGGCATGCTGCCTTCGGCGCATCCGCTGCTGATCGGTTCCACCCAGTCCATGGTGGCGACCCGGGCCCTGGTGGCCGAGGCCGATGTGGTCTTGGCCATTGGCACCGAGCTGGCGGAAACCGATTACGACGTGACCTTCGCCGGTGGTTTCGAGATTCCCGCTACCCTGCTGCGTATCGATATCGATGCCGACCAGACCGTGCGCAACTATCCGCCGAAAGTGGCGCTGGTGGCCGACGCCCGGATCGCTGCCGAAGCGCTGCTGGCGCAACTTGCCGGGCTGGAATTGGCAGCGCGTCGCAGCGACTGGGGCCAGGTCCGCGCCGCCGCCTTGCGCAGTGAGCTGAGCCAGCTCTGGGACGGCCCGACCCAGGCCCAGACCCTGTTTCTGCAGACTGTGGTCCAGGAACTGCCGGAGATTGTCCTGGTGGGCGATTCCACCCAGCCGGTGTACAGCGGCAACCTGACCTTCAACCCCGAGCAGCCACGACGCTGGTTCAACTCCTCCACCGGCTACGGCACCCTGGGTTATGCCTTGCCGGCGGCCATTGGCGCCTGGCTCGGCGGCGGTTCGCACGCCAGCCAGCGACGGCCGGTGGCCTGCCTGATCGGCGATGGCGGTTTGCAGTTCACCCTTTCGGAACTGGCCTGCGCGGTGGAGGCTCGCACCCCGATCATCGTCCTGCTGTGGAATAACCAGGGCTACGAAGAGATCAAGAAATACATGGTCAACCGCGCCATCGAGCCGGTGGGCGTCGACATCTACACCCCGGATTTCATTGCCGTGGCCAAGGGCCTGGGCTGCGCCGCCGAGCGCATCGACAGCGTCGAGCAACTGCGCGCGGCGCTGCGCTCGGCGGCGGATCGCCAGGGCCCGACCCTGATAGAGGTCGATCAGAACCGCTGGACCCAAGGAGTACAGGCATGAGCGCGCAACCCCTGTTGAACGGGCTGTACATCGACGGCCAATGGTTGGCGGGCAGCGAGCATCTGCAGGTGATCAACCCCAGCACCGAGGGCGTACTGGCCCAGGTTGCCGGTGGCGGTCCCGAGGCCGTGGAGCAGGCGCTGTGCGCTGCCAGCGCCGGCCTTGCGCGTTGGTCGCACAGCAGCGGGGCTGAACGTGCCGCGGTCCTGCGACGGATTGCGGCCGGGGTGGCCGAACGCCGGGAGCAACTGATGCACCTGCAGTCGAGCAACAACGGCAAGCCGCAATTCGAGGCCGCCATGGATGTGGACGATGTGATTGCCACCTTCGAGTACTACGCCGGGCTGGCCGAAGGCCTGGATGCCGCTCAGGACGCCAACGTGGCACTGCCCAGCGAGGCCTTCAGTGCCCGCCTGCGCCGCGAGCCCTGTGGCATCGTCGGGCTGATCGTGCCGTGGAACTTCCCCATGGTCACCACCGCCTGGAAGCTCGCTCCGGCCCTGGCGGCCGGTTGCAGCGTGGTACTCAAGCCTTCCGAAGTCACCCCTTTGCCGGAACTGGAACTGGCGGCAATCATCGCCGGCAGCGGCTTGCCCCGGGGCGTGTTCAACCTGGTCTGCGGCACCGGCCTGGCAGTGGGCGCGCCCCTGGCAGCCGACCCGCGAGTGGCGAAAATCTCCTTCACCGGCAGCAACGCTGTGGGGGTCCAGGTGATGCAACGCGCGGCGGAAACCGTCAAGGGCGTGAGCCTGGAGCTGGGGGGCAAGTCGTCGTTGCTGGTGCTGGCGGATGCCGATCTGGATCTGGCGGTGGAGCTGGCCTGTGGCGGCGGCTTCTTCAACGCCGGGCAGATGTGCTCGGCCACCAGCCGAGTGCTGGTGGCCGATGAGTTGGCCGATGAGTTCCTGTTGCGCCTCAAGGCCCGGGCCGAAGCCATTCGTGTGGCCGACCCGTTCGACCCCGAGGTGGAAATGGGCGCGCTGGTCAATCAGGCGCAATACCGGCGGGTGCAGGCCCATATCGAGGAAGGCTTGAATGTGGGGGCCAAGCTGGTCTGCGGCGGTGGCCGCCCGGCCGGCTTGCAGCAGGGGTATTTCATCCAGCCCACGGTGTTCACCGAGGTGCCGCTGGACAGTGCGCTATGGCGTGAGGAGATCTTTGGCCCGGTGCTCTGCGTGCGCAGTTTCAGCAACGAGCAGCAGGCCATCGAAATGGCCAATGACAGCGAGTTCGGGCTGGTGGCCAGCGTAGTGGGAGCGGATGCAGCGCATGCCGAGCAAGTGGCCAATGCCCTGCAGGCCGGTCTGGTGTGGATCAATGCGCCCCAGGTGATCTTTCCTCAGACGGCGTGGGGCGGCTACAAGCAGAGCAGCATCGGTCGTGAACTGGGGCCCTGGGGGCTACAGGCCTTTCAGGAAATCAAGCATGTGATCCGCGCTCGTTAGGCAGGCCTCAGCTGCTCACCCGCAGGCGCGCCATATCCCGCAACGGCGGCGCGCCGAACAAGCGGCTGTACTCGCGGCTGAACTGCGACGGGCTTTCATAACCCACCCGATAGCCCGCCACCGAAGCCTCCAGCCCCTCGGCCAGCATCAGCCGCCGGGCTTCTTGCAGGCGCAACTGTTTCTGGTACTGCAGCGGGCTCATGGCGGTCATGGCCTTGAAGCGGTGGTGCAGGGTCGAGACGCTCAGGTTCACCTCCCGGGCCAGATCATCGATGCGCAACGGGTGCACGAAATTGCCGTTGAGCCACTTGATGGCCTGGTTGACCCGGTGGCCCTGGCTGTTGGCAGTGGCGATCTCATACAGGCGGTGGCCCTGGGGGCTGCGCAGCAGGCGATAGAGAATTTCCCGGCGTACCAGCGGCGCGAGCATGGCGATGTCTTTCGGGGTGTCCAGCAGGCGGGTCAGGCGCAGCACCGCGTCGAGCATTGCCGGGTCCAGGCGCTCCACGTACAGGCCGCGCCCGGTAGGCCGGGCGGGTACGCCGATGGGGCCGGCATCGGCAATCAATGCATTGATTTCCCCGGGGTCGATGTCCAGGCGCAAGGCCAGGATCGGCTCCTCTGGTGAAACGATCGCCACCTTGCCGCTCAGGGGGACGGAAACCGAGACCACCAGGTAATTCAAGGGGTCGTAGTTGTAGCTTTCATCGGCCAGGCGTACTTCCTTGCGGCCCTGGGCCATGATGCACAGCGCCGGCTGTGCCAGCACAGAACCGAATTGATGAGAGCTGCTGTGGCGCGAGACGAACAACGAGTCGATGGCCGTGGCGTAGCTGCCGTCCTCGGCGGTGTTGCGTGCAATGATCGCGGCCAGTTCCACGCGCTGCCGTTCCATCTCCGGGGCCAGGGGCGGTGGCGGGGTTTCCAGTGATGGCATGGGGCAGCCTCCGAGTGTTTGCAGTCGGCACAGCTTAAGTTTGTGCAAGAAGCGCGGGTAGGCGAATCCTGCGTAAAACTTGCCTGATCCTGCTGCTTGCGCGCGCGATAGGCAAGATCAGCCGAGGCTCCTGAGCTTCACTTGCTTGAAACACCGTTGTCATGCTTTTGCCCAATGGCGCGGAGTCGGGGAGGGAGCAAAGGGCTTGTCGCAGGATTGGGCAAATCAACGGCAGAAATCGACTAACGCGCGCGAGGGCCTGCCCCGTATCGTTGATCCTGTCGCAGCCCGTCCCATGGCTGCCTCGACAACACCCTGGGAGGGTCGCACATGTCCACGCATATTCCCGTCAGTCACATGGCCTTTGTCCGAGCCCGGGCCGGGCGTTCCAAGGAGCTGGGTGCGCGCTTGAGCAGCCTGATCGAACCGTCCCGCCAGGCCTGTGGTTGCCTGCATTTTGCCCTGCAGCATTCGCAGTGCGATGCCGACCTGTGGCTGGTGTCCGGTTTCTGGAGCAGCCAGCAGGCGATGACGGCCTATTTCAATTCCCCGGCCATGGCGATCTTTGCCGAGCTGGTGCAGGACCTGGTGGTCAACAGCCTGGATTTTCATACCTTCAGTACCGTGTCGGCGCTGCAAGCCCATGGCGAATATCCGCAACTACAGCAGGCGCCGGTGCACAAGCTGGCCAGTTGAAGGTTTAGAATGGCCGACTTTTCATTGGCCAGGACTCGCAACATGGCACGCAAAGAGTTTGCACACTACGAAGCAGTTTCCGCTGTGGTTCCAGGGGAGGGGGGATACAGCGCCGCCATCGCCGTCAAGGCTCTCGGCGCATCAAGCGCACCACGCTTTCATAAAGTCCTGGATGAGCAGAAATTCAAGACGGCGCATGACGCCGACCAGGCTGCCGCACAACAACTCGAACAGTTGGCCGACGTCGATCAGGACGGCGAATTGAGCTGGAAGAACTACTGAGTCCAAGCGCTATTTGACTGCCCCCGGGCGGTGCATCCTGAACAGAGCCTCTGGCCCCAGTTGGAAGTAATCCGCCGGCCCGCCGCCGCGCAGAATCGGCTCTGCCGCGGCGGTGTCGTAGATCCCGTCCTTGAGCAGCCACTTGGCGATATGCACGGCGACCACTTCGCCGAGGATCAGCCAGCTCGGCACCAGTTCCTTGTCCGCCCGCTGCAATTGAATGATCTGGGTGACCTTGCACTCGAAGGACACCGGGCTCTCGGCTACCCGGGGCACGCTGATGACTTTCGACGCCACGGGGGTCAGGCCGGCCAGTTCGAACTCGTTTACCTCGGCCGGGACTGCGGCGCAGCTCTGGTTCATCTGCTCGGCCAGAGGTCGGGTGGCCAGGTTCCAGGCGAACTCGCCGGTCTGCTCGATATTGTTCAGGCTGTCTTTGCGCCCGACGCTGGAGAAACCGATGATCGGTGGAATGTAGTTGAAGGCGTTGAAAAAGCTGTAGGGCGCCAGGTTCAGGCGACCCTCGCGATCCTGGGAAGAGATCCAGCCGATGGGGCGCGGGCCGACGATGGCATTGAACGGGTCGTGGGGCAGGCCGTGGCCTAGGGCAGGTTGGTAAAAGTGGATATCGTCGGGCATGGCTCAAGGTTCCTGCTTGGGGCGAGTTAAGGGCGTCATAGTGCAGTGCGCAATCGCCCAATTCCAGCGTCCTGGCCCTTGAGCGTTCCACGCTGTGGGTGTTTTCCCCTGGCCAGAAACGACTAAGCCCGGCCAAGGCCGGGCTGTGGTGTCAGGTGCATCAATCAGCTGATGCTGGCGGAACCGGTGCGGTCGTAGCCATCGGCAGCGAAGGTAGCGGAACCGGTGCGGTCGTAGCCATCAGCGGCGAAGGTGGCGGAGCCGGTGCGGTCGTAGCCATCAGCGGCGAAGGTGGCGGAGCCGGTGCGGTCGTAGCCATCAGCGGCGAAGGTAGCGGAACCGGTGCGGTCGTAGCCATCGGCGGCGAAGGTAGCTGAACCGGTGCGGTCATAGCCATCGGCAGCGAAGGTGGCGGAACCAGTGCGATCGTAGCCATCAGCGGCGAAGGTGTTGGCAGCCAGTACCGAGAGGGTCAGGGCGAGGATCAGTTTGCTTTTCATGATGGTGACTCCGGGTTCGTTGAGGTGAATACGTTGGGCTTGGGATGAATCCTACTCCGGTAAAGTTGATATAAAAGCGCAAATTAATGCTTATAAATATCTACTTTATCGATGTTTATGAGGTCAGCCCTCGCCGCCAAATACCGCGTTCAAGCCTCACTGCATAGACGAGCCAAGTACCCACTTGGATTCATTAGCAGGCTATGCATCCAGCATTAACTGATCATTAATTGAGCAGATTGCTTGTAAGAAAATATTTCAACGATTTTTTCATCCGCGCCTTACCTGTTTTTCACCCCTTGACGTTCAGCCTCCGCGCAGGCCTGCAGTCCATAGACAGGCCGCCTTGAATGCGACCTTTGGAGCACCTTTGCGAATGAACAAGCTACCCCAGATCACCCTGGCCTTCTGGGTCATGAAAATCTGCGCGACCACCCTCGGCGAAACAGCGGGGGATCTGCTGTCGATGACCCTGAATGTGGGTTATGCCATCAGCTCGATGATTCTGATCAGTGTGTTCCTGCTGACCCTGGTCACCCAGCTGTGGTCCAAGACCTACAACCCGGTGCTGTACTGGATCGTGATCCTCTCCACCAGTACCGCCGGCACCACCATGTCGGATTTCATGGACCGCACCCTGGGCCTGGGCTATGCCAGTGGCTCGTTGATACTGATCGGTATTCTGCTGGCGATCTTCGCGCTCTGGCGTCTGAGCGGCGACTCGCTGAACGTCAACAAGATCCAGACCTTTCGCGGCGAGATGTTCTATTGGATGGCGATCCTGTTTTCCAACACCCTGGGCACCGCCCTCGGCGACTACCTGGCGGACGATTCGGGGCTGGGCTTTGCCGGCGGGGCGCTGTTGATCGGCTTGACCATCGCCGTGGTGGTGCTGCTCAAGTACTTCACCAGGCTCTCGTCGGTGCTGTTGTTCTGGGTCGCTTTCGTATTGACCCGGCCGTTCGGCGCAACCTTGGGCGACTTCCTCACCAAACCCCACGAAAAAGGCGGCCTGGATTTCGGCACCATCGGCTCGTCGGCGGTATTGGCGGGAATCCTGCTGGTGATGATCGTGGGGGCGGCCTGGGCCCAGAACCGCGATGGGCGCCAGGGCGCTGCCGAACTTTCCTGACCTGTACAGCCTCTGTAGGAGCCGGCTTGCCGGCGAAAGCTTCCCCACAGATCGCGAAAAGCGCCCGGGCCTTGCACCCGGGCGTTGTTGTTTTCAGTCAGTCTCGATCCGCGAATGCTTGCGGGTGTCTTTCATGGTCGCGTAGACCAGCAGCGAACAGGCGATGCAGGCGGTGACGTACCAGTAGTAGCCGGTTTCCATACCGATGCTCTTGAACCACAGGGCGATGTATTCGGCGGTACCGCCGAAGATCGACACGGTCAGTGCGTACGGCAGGCCCACGCCCAGGGCGCGGATTTCCGTAGGGAACAGCTCGGCCTTGACCACCGCGTTGATCGAGGTGTAGCCGCTGACGATGATCAGCGCCGCCATGATCAGGAAGAACGCGCCCCACCAGGTCTGGATGGTGTGCAGGGTGGTGAGGATCGGCACGGTGAACAGGGTGCCGAGGATACCGAAGGCAATCAGGATCGGGCGCCGGCCAACCTTGTCCGAGAGAGCACCGATCACCGGTTGCAGGCACATGAACAGGAACAGCGTGGCGGCGGAAATGGTGGTGGAGTCGGAGATGCTCATGCCGACAGTGTTCACCAGGTATTTCTGCATGTAGGTGGTGTAGGTATAGAAGGCCAGGGTGCCGCCCATGGTCAGGCCGACCACGGTCATCAACTCCTTGGGATGACGCATCAGGGTGCGCATCAGGCTTTCCTTGGGCTTTTCCTTCTTCTTGGTGAAGGACTCGGTTTCTTCCATGCCGCGACGCAGGTACAGGGCTACCACGGCGCAGAGGGCACCGATGCCGAACGGAATCCGCCAGCCCCAGGACTGCAGTTCCTCGGTGGTCAGAATGTTCTGCAGCACGATCAGCACCGCCAGGGCGATGAGCTGGCCGGAGATCAGGGTCACGTACTGGAAGCTGGAGAAGAAGCCACGACGTTCCTTGGTCGCCATCTCGCTGAGGTAGGTGGCCGAGGTACCGTATTCACCGCCTACCGACAGGCCCTGCATCAGGCGCGCCAGCACCAGCAGGATGGGGGCGCCGACGCCGATGGTTTCGTAACCGGGGGTCAGGGCGATGATCAGCGAGCCGAAGCACATCAGCAGCACCGAGGCCATCAAGGCGGCCTTACGCCCTTTGCGGTCGGCATACAGCCCCATCAGCCAGCCACCGATCGGGCGCATCAGGAAGCCCACGGCGAAGATCGCGGCGGTGTTCAGCAGTTGGGCGGTGGTGTCGCCCTTGGGGAAGAAGACTTTGGCGAAGTACAGCGAGAAGGCGGCGTAGACGTACCAGTCGTACCACTCGACCATGTTGCCCACGGAACCGCTGAAGATCGACTTCAGGCGGCTGGCGGTGGTCTTTTCTGTGGCGGGCGCAGCCGCCGACCCGGCAGGCAGGGTATTAGAGATATCCATGAAGGACCCTTCTATTCATTGTTTTTGTGGAGTGCGCGCGAGCGCAGCCTGCTGGGGCTATAGCAGGACCTGTGCCAAGGGCGAGAAGCCCGGGCTAGAGGGGGGGAGGCGGGAGTAATGAGCGGAAATCCGCCTATCGGCACCTTGTGGGTAAGCGGGAAATTGCCGAAAGCGGCCGTGCCCCTGGGCATGTGGGCGAAGGCGTCGATGGGGGCGGTGCCGGGCTTGAGGCTGATTCTCCGGCAAGCCGGGTCCTATAGGGGTTACTCCTCCTTGAGGAATTGTTCCCTGGTCAGTCCATGGCGCTGCATCTTTTCGTTAAGAGTCCGGCGGGGCAGTTGCAGCTCGTTGAGCACCGCCTTGATATCACCCTTGTGCCGGCTCAGGGCCGCGCGCAGGCATTGGGCCTCGAAGGCTTCCTGCTGCGCCGCCAGGGACTGGCCGGGTTCGATGGCGTCGGGTTCCGGCTCGCCCAGGCCCAGCACCTGGCGCTCGGCGGCGTTGGCCAGCTCGCGCACGTTGCCCGGCCAGTCGTGGCTGAGCAGGCGGCTCAGTTGCGCGCCGCTCAAGGGCGCGACGCTGCGCCCCAGGCGTTCCCCGGCATTCTGGGCAAAGTGCTCGTAGAGCAGTGGGATGTCCTCGCGGCGCTCGCGCAAGGGTGGCAGGCGCAGTTCAGCCACGGTCAGGCGGTAGGCCAGGTCTTCACGGAAACGCCCGGCACGGGCCTCGTCCAGCAGGTCGGGCTTGGTGGCGGCGATGATCCGCAGGTCGACCTTGATGCTCTGGTTGGAACCCAGGCGTTCCAGCTTCTGCTCCTGCAACACCCGCAGCAGCTTGACCTGCTGGGCCAGGGGCATGCTTTCGATCTCGTCGAGAAACAGCGTGCCGCCGTCGGCGTATTCCAGCTTGCCGATGCGTTTGCCCTGGGCGCCGGTGAAGGCGCCGCTTTCATGGCCGAACAGCTCGGCCTCGAACAACTGCTCGGGGATCGCCGCGCAGTTCAGGGCGACGAAGGGCTTGCCGGCCCGCGGGCCGAAGTCGTGCAGGCAGCGGGCAATCAGTTCTTTGCCGCTGCCGGTCTCGCCGCGGATCAGCACGTTGACCGGCAGGGCTGCCAGTTCCAGTACCTGGCGGCGCAGGGTCTGCAAGGCCCTGGAGACCCCCAGCAAGGTGGCGTCGAGCTTGGCCCGGCTGTCGGCCTGTTGGTGCAGGCGGCGGTTTTCCAGGACCAGGCGGCGCTTGTCCAGGGCCCGGCGCAGGCTGCTGAGCAGGGTGTCGGGGCTGAAGGGTTTTTCCAGGAAGTCGTAGGCCCCGTCGCGCATGGCTTCCACCGCCATGGGCACATCGCCGTGGCCTGTGAGCAGGATGATCGGCAGGTCCGGGTCCAGGCGCTGGACCTGGGCCAGCAGTTCCAGGCCACTGATGCCGGGCATGCGCACATCGCTGAGGATCACCCCGGGAAAGTTCTTCGGCAGTTGCGCCAGACAGTCCTCGGCCCGGCTGAACAGCTGGACCTCGAAGCCCGACAGGCTCAGCCACTGCTCGACGGCGGTACGGATGCTGGCTTCGTCGTCCACCACGATCACTGAGTTCAGCATTGGATATGGGCCTCCAGGTCGATGGGCAGGCTCAGGGTGAACACCGCCCCTTGCTCCTGGTTGGCCACGCTCAGGCGGCCACCCAGCTCGTGGACTATGGCATAGGACACCGCCAGCCCCAGCCCCAGGCCATCACCCACCGGTTTGGTGGTGAAGAATGGATCGAAGACGCTCAGCAAGTGTTCCTCGGCAATACCGCCGCCGTTGTCGGCCACCCGCAGTTGCCAGAGCTGGTCTTCGGCTTCGAGACTGATCTCCAGGCGCTTGTGCGGTTTGTCCTGCATGGCGTCCAGGGCATTGCGCAGCAGGTTGATCAGCACCTGTTCCAGGCGGATGGCGTCGCCCCGGACCCAGGCCGGGCGGGTCAGTTGCAGCACCACTTCGACGTCTTCGGCACGCAGCCGGGCTTCCAGCAAGTGCAGCGACTGGTCCACCACAGCGGTCAGGTCCAGGCGTTCTCGCAGGCCACTGGGGCTCTTGCGGGCGAAGGTCTTGAGATGGCTGGTGAGGGCGGCCATGCGGGTCAGCATGTCGTCCAGTGGGCGCAGGGCTTTGTAGGCTTCGTCCACCCGGCCGTGATCCAGCAACAGCCTGAGGGTTGCCAGCTGCATGCGCTGGGTGGTCAGGGGCTGGTTGATTTCGTGGGCCAGGGCGGCGGACATCTGCCCCAGGGCCGCGAGCTTGGCCGATTGCACCAGGCCTTCCTGGGCGGTGCGCAGATCGCGGGTACGTTCCTCCACCAGTTGCTCCAGCTCCTGGCGATTGCGCTGGCGGACTTTCCCCAGGCGCCAGCGCTGGTTGAGGAACAGCAGCAGGAACACCAGGGTCAGCCAGGCACCGGCGGCGGCAAGCCCGGCATTGCGGGTTTCCTCGAAGGCATTCGGCGGTTTGCGCAGCAGGTGCAGGGTCCAGCCTTCGGCGGCCAACGGCAGGGACTCCCAGAGATAGCTGGCGCGGCCCTCGGGGCCTTCGACCCGGGCCAGGCTGCTGTTGTCGTCAAAGCGTTGCAGCGTCTGGTGCTGCAGCGGGGTCAGGGGCTGTTTGTCGTACTGGCGGGTGAGCTTGATTTCTTCCAGGTCGTTGCTCGACAGCGGCTGCAAGTGCCGGTAGCGCCAGCCTGGCTGGTTGGCGATGAACACGATGCCCCGGGCATCGCTGACCAGCAGGGTGTCGTTGCCCTGGCTCCATTCATGTTCCAGCTCGGGGAATTCCAGCTTCACCACCATGGCCCCGAGGAAGTCCTGGTTGTCGGCCTTGACTGCGCTGGCCAGGAAATACCCCGGGATGCCGCTGGTCACGCCCACCGCGTAGAAGCGCCCGCTGCCCTGGCTGCGGGTCTGCTTGAAGTAGGGGCGAAAGCCGTAGTTGTGGCCCACGTAGCTGCTGGGCAGGCGCCAGTTGCTGGCGGCCACGGCCAGGCCCTCATGGTTCAGCAGCTCCAGGGTCGAGGAGCGGGCCGCGCCATTGATCTTTTCCAGCTTGCGGTTCAATGCGTCCTGGGTTTCGGTGGCCACAGGCCCCTGCAGCGCCGCGCGCAGTTCCGGGTCCAGGGCCAGGACCGCCGGCAGAGCGCGATAGCGTTCGATCAGGGTATGCAGCGAGTTGGCATACAGCCCCAACTGCTCATTGGCACGGGCGGCTTCCTCCACCAGCGTCTGCCGTTCTGCATGGCGCATGGCCAGGCCGGCGCTGAGCACGGTGCCAGCAAGAATCACCAGGATATAGAACGTCAAGCGGAGGGGGCGAGAGATCTGGGCCATGAGTCGGGGCAGGCTGCAATGGGGGCGGGAACGATAGCATGAGCGCCGGGGCTAACGTTGATCGCGGACAGTGTCGGGAAAGGGCGGTGCATAAAAAAAGCGGCGGGCCATTCAATGAACAGCACCGCCGCCTGGGCCGAACGGAGGAAGGGCTTACTGCACTTCTACCGCCAGGCTGTCACTGATCTTCTTCTGCCAGATGGCGGGACCTGTGATGTGTACCGACTCGCCCTTGCTGTCGACGGCGACGGTCACCGGCATGTCCTTGACCTCGAATTCGTAGATCGCTTCCATGCCCAGTTCGGCAAAGGCCAGGACCTTGGACTTCTTGATCGCCTGGGCTACCAGGTAGGCAGCACCGCCGACGGCCATCAGGTACACGGCCTTGTTGTCCTTGATCGCTTCGATCGCGGTCGGGCCGCGCTCGGACTTGCCGATCATGCCCAGCAGGCCGGTCTGCTCGAGGATCTGGCGGGTGAACTTGTCCATCCGCGTGGCGGTGGTCGGGCCAGCCGGGCCGACCACTTCGTCACCGACCGGATCGACCGGGCCGACGTAGTAGATGAAGCGACCCTTGAGGTCCACCGGCAGGGTTTCGCCCTTGTTCAGCATCTCGACCATGCGTTTGTGCGCAGCGTCGCGGCCGGTGAGCATCTTGCCGTTGAGCAGTACGGTTTCGCCCGGCTTCCAGCTTTGCACTTCTTCCGGGGTCAGGGTGTCGAGGTTGACCCGACGGGCCGACGGGCCGGCTTCCCAGACGATTTCCGGGTAGGCGTCCAGCGGTGGCGCTTCCAGGCTCGCCGGGCCGGAGCCATCCAGTACGAAGTGCGCGTGACGGGTGGCGGCGCAGTTGGGGATCATGCACACCGGCAGGGAAGCGGCGTGGGTCGGATAGTCCATGATCTTCACGTCGAGCACGGTGGTCAGGCCACCGAGGCCCTGGGCGCCGATGCCCAGCTGGTTGACCTTCTCGAACAGCTCCAGGCGGATCTCTTCGATGCGGTTTTGCGGGCCACGGGCCTTGAGCTCGTGGATGTCGATGGATTCCATCAACACTTCCTTGGCCATCACTGCCGCTTTCTCGGCGGTGCCGCCGATACCGATGCCCAGCATGCCCGGTGGGCACCAGCCGGCGCCCATGGTCGGAACGGTCTTGAGTACCCAGTCGACGATCGAGTCGGACGGGTTGAGCATGGCCATCTTCGATTTGTTCTCGGAGCCGCCGCCCTTGGCCGCCACGTCCACTTCCACGGTGTTGCCCGGGACGATGGAGTAGTGGATCACCGCCGGGGTGTTGTCCTTGGTGTTTTTCCTGCTACCTGCCGGGTCGGCCAGGATGGAGGCGCGCAGGACGTTTTCCGGCAGGTTGTAGGCGCGACGCACGCCCTCGTTGATCATGTCGTCCAGGCTCATGGTGGCGCCGTCCCAGCGCACGTCCATGCCCACGCGCACGAATACCGTGACGATGCCGGTGTCCTGGCAGATCGGCCGGTGGCCGGTGGCGCACATGCGCGAGTTGATCAGGATCTGCGCTATGGAATCACGGGCAGCCGGCGATTCTTCCCGCAGGTAGGCCTCGTGCATCGCCTGGATGAAGTCCACGGGGTGGTAGTAGGAAATGAACTGCAGGGCGTCGGCAACGCTCTGAATCAGGTCGTCTTGCTTGATCACGGTCATGAGTCGCGCTCCTCTAAAAGACGGGAACATTTAATAAGGTGCCTGCACTTGGGTGCATCGGTCGGATGCAGGCACCTTCTAAGGCACGCCGGACAGACAACTGGCGCGACGCTAAAAAGGCGCGGCAGTATACCTCGCCTGGGGGTTGGGTACACCCGCCGGCCGGGCCAACCAAAGTCGCCCATCGGATGGGCACTGTTCTTGCCTGAGTCGGCGCTGAAACCTGCCGACGGGGTTTTAAATTTGAATAGTCATTTGCCGGGCTCAGCACTAAAGTGGCAAGTGGCCTGCAGGGTAGGAAACTCTTTAAGCCTCCTTTCTCACGGTGAGTCAACGATTGACCCATAAAGCCATCCAGAGCCTGTTATTCAAGCGCTTCGCCATTGCCGCGGGCACTTACGCACTGATCCTGCTGCTGTTCTGGCTGGCCGTCGTCACGGGGCATTCCCGTGCTTCGAGCGGCAGCGCGCTGCTGGGCACTGGCCTGGTGCTGGCCAGCCAGGGGCTGCTGTGCTGGGTGTTCGTCAGCGGACGCAACCTGCAGTTCGCCGACCCCAGCCTGACCGAAGTCCAGGTGGTGCTGGGCATCGCCTGGCAGACCTGGCTGATGGCCCATCTGGATCAGGCCCGCGGGGTGTTCCTGGTGTTCTACCTGCTGCCGTTGCTGTTCGGCCTGTTTCACCTCTCCCGCCGGGCCTATCTGCGCAGCGCGGCGCTGATCTTCTTCTGCTTTGCCGGGGTCAACCTGTGGGACGGCTATCGCCTGCTCCTCGGTGATCCGCAACTGGCCGCGCTGCAGGTCTGCGTGCTGCTGGTGATGCTGGTGTGGATGTGCCTGTATGCCGCCTATGTCCAGGCTTCGCGCTCACGCATGCGCCAGCGGCGCTTTGCCTTGCAGGCCCATCAGGACACGCTGCGAGGCATGATGCGACAGCTGGAGGACCTGGTAGCCACCGATGAACTGACGGGCCTGTTCAACCGCCGGCACTTCCTGCGCATTGCCAGCCGCGAGCTGCAAGCCATGGATCAGGAGCAGGTGCATGGGCTGGCGCTGATCGACCTGGACCATTTCAAGCGCATCAACGATCTCCACGGCCATGCTGCCGGCGACCAGGTACTGCAGGCCTTCGCCGCGGTGGCCACGGCTTGCCTGCGCGATGGCGACGTATTGGCCCGTTACGGTGGCGAGGAATTCGTGGTACTGCTGCCCGAGTGTGACGCCGAGCGCCTGACCTCCTGCTGCGAGCGTTTGCGCCTGGCGTTCACCGAAGTGCAACTGGTGGGCCTTAACGTACGAGACCTGAGCCTGTCGGCGGGGATGACCCTGCTGCGGGCCGGCGACGATCTGGACCATGCCCTGCAACGCGCCGATCAGGCGCTGTATCGGGCCAAGCGCGACGGTCGCAATCGTTGCTCTGCGGCCTGGGAAAACCTCGATGCCTGAATTGACCGTTGGCAGCCGGTGCTGGCCGGTGGCGCCTGGAAGCAATCTGCTGGATGCCCTGAATCAGGCTGGCGTGACGGTGCCCTACAGTTGCCGCGCCGGTAGTTGCCATGCCTGCCTGGTGCATTGTGTCCAGGGCTTGCCCAGCGATAGCCGGCCAGATGCCTTGAGCGACGAACAGCGCCGGCTCGGCTGGCGCCTGGCTTGCCAGTGCCAGGTGGTGGAGGACCTGCACGTCGAGACCTTCGACCCTGTGCGTGATGGCCTGCCTGCGACGGTGAGCGGCCTGGACTGGTTGTCGAGCTCGGTCCTGCGCCTGCGCCTGCAGCCGCAGCGGCCCTTGCGTTACCGCGCCGGCCAGCATCTGGTGCTGTGGGCCGCCGGCCAGATCGCCCGGCCTTATTCCCTGGCCAGCCTGCCGGAAGACGACCGCTTTCTGGAGTTCCACCTGGATTGCCGGCATCCGGGCCAGTTCAGCGATGCGGCGCGCCAGTTGCAATTGGGCGACCCGATGCGCCTGGGGGAGTTGCGGGGCGGCGCCTTGCACTACGATCCGGACTGGCAGCAGCGCCCACTCTGGCTACTGGCCGCGGGAACCGGCCTGGCGCCGCTGTTCGGCATACTGCGCGAGGCCTTGCGCCAGGATCACCAGGGCCCTATCCGTATCATTCACCTGGCCCATGACAGCAGTGAGCATTACCTGGCCAAACCCCTGGCGGCCCTGGCGGCGAACCGGGCCCAGCTGTCCGTCGAGCTGTGGACCGGGGCCGAGCTGACAGCCGCTTTGGCGCAACTGCGGCTTGTTTCCCGGCAAACCCAGGCCTTACTCTGCGGTCACCCTGACAGTGTCGAAGCCTTCGCCCGGCGCCTGTACCTGGCGGGGCTGCCGCGCAATCAACTGCTGGCCGATGTGTTCCTGCCCCGCGGTTGAGCGCTGATTCTTCCAGAGCGAGATCCCCATGACCGACGCCATCGAGTTGCAACGTGAGGGCGGGCTGCTGACCCTGCGCCTGAACCGTCCCGACAAGAAAAACGCCTTGACCCGCGCCATGTACGCTCGCCTGGCCGACGCCCTGAGCGAGGCCGATGGCGATCCCGAGATCAACGCCGTGATGATCTGCGGCAGCAGCGAATGCTTTACCGCCGGCAATGACATCGCCGACTTCCTCCAGCAACCGCCCCGGGACCTCGACAGCCCGGTGTTTCGCTTCATGCGCAGCCTTGTGCAATGTCGCAAGCCGGTGGTGGCCGCAGTGGCCGGCGCGGCAGTAGGCATCGGCACCACGATGCTGCTGCATTGCGATCTGGTCTATGTCAGTCGCGATGCACGGCTGCGCATGCCGTTCGTCAACCTGGCGCTGTGCCCGGAATTTGGTTCGAGCCTGATCCTGCCGCGCTTGCTGGGGCAGGCCAAGGCGGCGGAGTTGCTGTTGCTGGGCGAAGGCTTCAGTGGCGAACAGGCCGCCGCCTGGGGGATTGCCAGCGCCGCCCTGGGGGATGGTGTGGCCACCTTGGCCAAGGCCCGGGAGGCGGCCTTGCGTTTCAGCCAGTTGGCGCCCGAAGCGGTGCAGGTGAGCAAGCGCCTGATGAAGGCGCCGGACCGCGAACAACTGCGCCAGGTCATTGAGCAAGAGGGCGTGGAATTCACCCGGCGCCTGCAGTCCCCGGAAGCCATCGCCGCGTTGTCCGGGTTTCTCAGCAAGGGCTGAGACCCTGGAAAGCGGTTTCACGCGGGCATGAAAAAGCCCCGGTGTTTTCGGCACCGGGGCTTTTTGTTCAGCAAGGCGAAGACTCAGACCATCGGGTCGCCCACGTGCAGGATCTTCATGCCGTTGGTGCCGCCGGTGGTGTGGTAGCTGTCGCCCTTGGTGAGAATCACCCAGTCGCCTTTCTCTACGACACCGCGCTTGAGCAGCTCATCGATCGCTGCCTGGCTGACCTGCTCGGGCGGCAGGGAAGCCGGGTCGAACGGGATGGTGTAGACGCCACGGAACATGGCTGCGCGAGCCTGGGTTTCGCGGTGCGGGGAGTAGGCGTAGATCGGCACCGAGGAGCGGATGCGCGACATGATCAGCGGGGTGTAGCCACTTTCGGTCAGGGCGATGATCGCCTTCACGCCCGGGAAGTGGTTGGCGGTGTACATGGCAGCCAGGGCGATGCTCTGGTCGCAGCTTTCGAACACCTTGCCCATGCGGTGGCTGGAGGTCTTGCTGGTGGGGTGCTTTTCCGCACCGACGCAGATCCGCGCCATGGCCTGCACCGCTTCCAGCGGGTAGGCACCGGCGGCGCTTTCCGCCGAGAGCATCACCGCATCGGTGTAGTCGAGCACGGCGTTGGCCACGTCGGACACTTCGGCGCGGGTCGGCATCGGGTTCTGGATCATCGACTCCATCATCTGGGTCGCAACGATCACCGCCTTGTTGTGGCGACGGGCGTGCAGAATGATTTTCTTCTGGATGCCCACCAGCTCGGCGTCGCCGATTTCCACGCCCAGGTCGCCACGGGCAACCATGACCGCGTCGCTGGCCTTGATCAGGCCGTCGAGGGTTTCGTCGTCGGCCACCGCTTCGGCGCGTTCGATCTTCGCTACCAGCCAGGCAGTACCACCGGCTTCGTCACGCAGCTTGCGCGCGTATTCCATGTCGGCGGCGTCCCGTGGGAAGGACACGGCCAGGTAATCGACTTCCATCTCGGCCGCGAGCTTGATGTCGGCCTTGTCTTTCTCGGTCAGGGCCGGGGCGGTCAGGCCACCACCACGACGGTTGATGCCCTTGTGGTCGGACAGCGGGCCGCCGATGGTCACCACGCAATGCAGCTCGCTGGCGGTGGCGGTTTCCACACGCATCACCACGCGGCCGTCGTCCAGCAGCAGCTCGTCGCCCACGCCGCAGTCCTTGACCAGATCCGGGTAGTCGATGCCGACGATATCCTGGGTGCCTTCGGTCAGCGGATGGCTGGTGGAGAAGGTGAACTTGTCACCGATCTTCAGCTCGATGCGCTTGTTGGCGAATTTGGCGATGCGGATCTTCGGGCCCTGCAGGTCGCCGAGGATGGCCACGAAGCGGCCGTGCTTGGCTGCCAGGTCGCGGACCAGTTTGGCGCGAGCCTTGTGCTCGTCCGGAGTGCCGTGGGAGAAGTTCAGACGGGCAACATCCAGGCCCGCGAGAATCAGCTGTTCGAGAACTTCCGGCGAGTTACTGGCCGGGCCAAGGGTGGCAACGATTTTGGTACGACGAACGGACATGCACGGACTCCTGAGTTCAAGCGCAACGAGAGGCTACTATGCTCCGAAGTTGTAGTCATTGTTCGTTTGCACTACTTATTGCTTTGTTTGTTTACCGCAACAACCTTGAAGATTTTTGCCGATGAGTCGATACACTGCACAAGACAGGAGATACCCCATGCGATTCGTACTCATTGCTGCCCTGGCCGTCAGTGTTGTCGGCTGTACCCGCTGGTCCATGGACCATCATTTGAATAACGCCTACCGCGCTTATGACCGCGGCAACTGCGAGAGCGTGATGCTCGAGTTGAGCCAGGTCGACCGTGACAGCCGTGCCCGTCGCTACATCCAGCCGGAAGTGTCGATGCTGCGCGGGCAATGCCTGGAGCGCCAGAAGTTGTTCGTCGATGCCGCGCAGACCTACCAGTTCATCATTACCCAGTACCCCACCAGCGAGTACGCGTTTCGCGCCCGGGCTCGCCTGGATACCCTGCAACAGTTGGGGCACTACCCGGCAAATGGCGCCGCTCAAGTTCGTCGCACGGCGTTGTAAAAGAGATTCACTAGGGGGCGGTGTAATTGCCCCTCGTGCTTGAGCTAACATCTGCACAGGCTGTTCGAAAACTGCCCCGGCCCGGCTGGTGGCAGTGGCGTTGGAATCCTTCTGGCAGTCTTCCTCGCGCATCGAATCCGGGAGGGCGGGCCGATTCAGGGCCTGTTCCGAAGCACTAGTGCGGTCATGCTTAATGACCTTTCATAGCGATACCCAGCATGTTCATGGAACCTCGGATCGAGCGGCACCAACTGCCGTCCTTTTTAAAAGTATTCAATCGTTTCACCGACAAGCCGGTGGGTTTCCTTGGCAACCTGTCGGCCGACGGGCTGATGCTGATCAGCCAGTTGCCGATGCTGATCGGTGCCGAATTCGACTTGCGGGTGAAAGTCCCCGGCGGTGACGGCCAGGTGCAGTTCATCGACTTCAGCGCCTGCTGCCTCTGGTGTCATGAGGACCTGACGCCGCACCACTACGACAGCGGTTTCAGCCTGTTGCGGGCCGGTGCGGAGTTTGTCGAGCTGGAGCAGGCGTTGCGTCATTACTTCAGCTTTCACCCGTTGCAGACCTCGGCCTGAGGCGCTCGGCAGCAGCTACAGGCTGCCGGCTTTCTTCCAGCTCAGATAGCGGCTGACCAGTTCGGCCCCCAGTTCTCCCGGGCGGGCGTCGAGCAGGGCGACGCCGTGGGCGCTCAGGCGTTCGTGCAGCTCGGCGCGGCTGTTCAAGTAGTTCACCGTCGCGCTGTAGGCCAGGGCTTCGGGCAGGGTTTGCACCGGGCTCTGGCGCAACTGGTCGAGCACCTCTTCGCGCAGGCTGGCCACCAGCACCCGATGCTGGCGGCCGATGCGCTTGACCGCCGTCAGCAGTTCCTGGTCATCCTCGTCCCGCAGGTTGGTAATCAGCACCACCAGTGCCCGGCGTTTCTGCCGCGCCAGCAGCTCGCTGGCGGCGGCCTGGTAATCGGCGGGGCGCTGGCTGGTGTCCAGGTCGTAGACGCCATTGAGCAGCACGCTCAACTGGGCCGAGCCCTTGACCGGTGCAAGGTAGCGCGAGCGTTCCCCGGCAAAGCTGTACAGACCCACCGCATCGCCCTGGCGCAGGGCGACATAGCTCAGCAGCAGGCAGGCATTGAGGGCATGGTCGAAGTGCGCCAGCTCGCCATCCTGGCTGCGCATGCGGCGCCCGCAGTCGAGCATGAAGATGATCTGCTGGTCGCGTTCGTCCTGGTACTCCCGGACGATGGGCGCGCGTTGGCGGGCCGTGGCCTTCCAGTCGATCTGCCGCAGGCTGTCGCCTTCGCGAAACTCCCGCAGTTGGTTGAACTCCAGGCCCAGGCCGCGGCGTTGCCGCTGGCGCACACCGAGTTGGCTGAGCCAGTTGTCCACCGCCAGCAATTGTGCGCCGTAGAGCCGGGCGAAGTCCGGGTAGACCCGGGTGCTGTCGTGCACCTTGAGCAGGCGCCTGGCGCTCCATAATCCGAGAGGGCTGGGCAGGCTGACTTCGCACTGGTCGAAATTGAAGTGGCCGCGCTGCAGTGGGCGCACGTTATAGCCGATCCGGCTGACCTGCCCCGGCTCCAAGCGCGTGGACTGCGGCAGGTGCTCGAAGCCCAGGCCCTGGGGCGGGTGGTCGAACAGCTGCACATCCAGTGGTTGCCGGTAGTCGTGCAGGATCTCCAGTTGCACTTCGCTCCAGCGGCCCAGGGGCAGGCTGCCGGGTAGCTGGCGCTGGATCTGCGGCGAGGCCACGCGCAGCAGGCGCAGGGCGTCCAGCAATGCCAGCAGCAACAACGCCAGCAGCAGGCCCCAGGCAATCGAGTCCAGGCGCGGCAGGGCCTCGCTGCCCAGGGCGCGGGCGGCGCCGAGCAGGGTGTACAGGCCGGTCAAAGTACCCAGCCAGATCAACAGCAGACGGGTCGGCTTCATTGGCGTGGGCGGCTCACAGGCGCGGTGCCGGAATCTGTTCGAGCATCTGCTTGAGCACCTGTTCCACCGACAGGCCTTCGATGTCCAGCTCCGGGGCGACCCGTACTCGATGCCGCAGCACGGCCATGGCGCAGCCCTTGATGTCATCGGGAATCACGAATTCGCCGCCACGCAGCAGGGCTCGGGCACGAGCGCCGCGCACCAGGGCAATGGAGGCGCGGGGGCCGGCGCCCAGGGTCAGGCCTGGCCAGCTGCGGGTGGCCCGGGCCAGGCGCACGGCATAATCGAGCACCTGCTCGTCCAGGGGCAGTTCGCTGGCGATGCGCTGCAGGGCCAGTACGTCCTTGGCCTGGAGTACGGTGCGCAGAGGCTGTACATCGAGCATGTCGGCGCGGGTCGAGCGCGTCACCTGGCGGACCATGGTCAGTTCTTGTTCGGCATCCGGGTAGTCCATGCGCAGCTTGAGCATGAAGCGATCCAGCTCGGCCTCCGGCAGCGGGTAGGTGCCTTCCTGTTCGATGGGGTTCTGGGTAGCCAGGACCATGAACGGCTGGGCGATGGGCAGCGCTCGGCCTTCGAGGGTGACCTGACGTTCCTGCATGGCTTCCAGCAGGGCGGCCTGGGTCTTGGCCGGCGCGCGGTTGATCTCGTCCGCCAGCAGCAGGTTGGTGAACAGCGGGCCCTTGCGCAGCTTGAACTGCTCGGTCTGCAGGTCGTATACCGCATGCCCGGTGACGTCGCTGGGCATCAGGTCGGGGGTGAACTGGATGCGCGCGAACTCGCCGCCAAAGCAGCGGGCCAGGGCTCGTACCAGCAGGGTCTTGCCGAGCCCGGGTACGCCTTCGAGCAGCACATGGCCGCCAGCGATCAGGGCGGTCAGCACATCATCGATGACCGCTTCCTGGCCGATCACCGCCTTCTGCAGTTCCAGGCGCACCGCCTGAGCCAGCTGGCTGGCCCGCTGGCGCTGCTGGGCAGCATGGACCTGAGGCTGTGGGGCCTCGGAAGGCTCGGGGAATTCGATCGGTTGTTCGCTCATAGGGCATTCCTGAGAGTTTGCAGGCGGGCGACCTGGTGGCTGAAATCAACGCTGGAAAGGCGCTGTCCGGACAAGGGTTGCAGGGCCTGTCGAATGGCCTCGACAGGTTGTTGGCTGAGCAGGGCCAGCACGTCCCACTGGGCCTCGGCCGGCAATTGCTCGAAGCCCGGGTGGCGGCGCCGTGCACGGCGCCGGATATCCAGTTGCAGGGCCTGCAGCAACGCACCCTGGCCAGCATGGCGCAGCAGGAAGTCGGCACTGGCCCGCAGGTGTTCACGCAGTTGGCGCCGCGCCTTGGGGGCCGGAGCCAGCAACGGCCCGTGGCGCACGCCGGCCTGCCAGAGCCACAGGCCGAGCAGCAGGGCCAGGGCTACCAGCGCCTGGGGGAAATAGCGCCAGAGCAACTGCCAGAGGTCCGGGTGATCGGTATTGAACAGCAGCGTCACGGCGCTATCGGTATTGAGGTACCACAGCAGCCAGGCGTTGTCGTACAGGCCGATGGCCGGGGCTTTCCAGATATCGGCATCGGTGAGCACGATGACCGCGCCCTTGCCGTATTCAAGCTGGATCATGTGGGTCGCCACGCCGCTGTTGGCCCAGGATTGCGCCAGGCTTTGCGGGTCGTCCAGGTGGAAGTCGGTGTCGAAACTGATGTAGGCCGGAGCCTGTTCGTCTTCCAGGTAGACCTTGGTCAGCTTCGGATAGGCATCGTCGGCTTCCGGCTCCGGTGGCTCGTCAAGGTCCTGGCTGAGCTGCTGGTGGATCTGCACCCGGTCCAGCAGCAGGTCGCCGCTCTTCTGGCTGTCCTCGTCCCACAGGGCCTCGGCGACGAAGAGCAGGCGGCCGCCGGCGCGGGCCCACTCCAGGAGCTGGTCGACCTGGGGCGGGCTCATGTTCGAGCGCTCCCCCAGCAGCAACAGGCTGTTGCCGGCCGGGGGCAAGCTGGCCAGGACGTCCAGGCTATTGGCGTGTTGCACCTTGAGGCCCCGTTCGCGCAGGAACATCTCGGCCGCCAGGTAGGGGTTGGCCCGGGCCTCGGGGGAGGGGCCGTGATCGACCAGTTCCTGATAGGGCGTGGCATGGCGATACAGGTAATAGCCGCCGGCCCCGAGGACCAGAGCCAGGAGCAGGACCAGGCCGCCCCACAGGTAGCGCTTCATGGCTGTGCTCCGGGGCCGAACAGGCTGCGCCAGGCGCCGCACAGTTGTGGTTGCAGGTCGGCGCCGGGTACCTGATGACCGTACGCCATGTTCTGCCAGTGGCGGGTCAGGCTGATGCTGAAAGCCTCCAATTGTGGCTGCTGCAGCGCCTTGATGCGCTCCAGCACCTGGCCTTCGGTATCGGCCACGCTGAGGGGCAGGTGGAAGTCTTCCAGCAAGCGACTGAGCAGCGCCCGGTACAGCAGGCCCAGGGCTTCCCGGGGCTGGCTGGCCCAGAGTTCAGCGGCGCGGGCGGCGACATCGGCGGGCAGGGTTTCGCTGCTGACTTCCAGGCCGAACAACTGCTGGGGCATGGCCGCGGGGCGTTTCTTGCGCGGCAGCGGACGACGGCTGACGAAGGCCTGCAGCCAATCGCGGTAGCGCCAGATCAGCCAGCCCAGAGCCGCCAGCAGCAACCCCCAGAGCAGAATCTCCAGGCCCTTGGCGACCCCGCCGAAACTGTCCTTGCCGAGGCTTTCCAGCAGGTTCTTGAGCCAGCCTGGAGGCTTGCCCTTGGCGTCCTTCTTCTGGGCTTGCTCGTCACCGAAACGGTAGCGAGTGACCGACTCCTGGTTCTTGAAGGGGGGCTTGTCCAGGATGGCCTGGATGCTGTTCCTGGAGGCCTTGCTGGTCAGCGGTTGCTGCAGCAGCCGCGGGGTCTCGGGGCCGGCCGCGGAACTGCTGGGGGCGGCGGCCCAGAGCGGTTGGGGCGGTGCCAGGAACAGCAGGCCGGCGAGCAAGAGCAGCGTGCTGGCACCGGTCAGGCGCTGGCGCAGGCGACGGAATACCAGCTCGATGTCCCAGGCCTCCAGCTCGGTGCGTCGGTTCAGGTACAGGCTGAAACCGCAGGCCACGTAGATCGGCTCCCAGATCACCAGGACCAGGGCGTAGAAGACGTTGGTCAGGTGTTCCAGCCATAGCCAGTCCTGTTGGGCGGCGATCATCAGGCTCTGCCAGCTCCAGTCCACTTCGACCTGTTGTGGCAGCAGCAGGTAGAACAGCACCATCAGGCCAATCCACAGGGCGCCTTCCAGGTGCATGCCAATCAGGGTCAGCCAGCGCGCGGCCCCGGCATTTTTCTGTAGCAGCACCGCCAGGCGTTGTTGCCGGGCGTCGGCGCTCAGGCCTTCAAGTTGTACCACCGGCAGGGTGAAGCTGCGGCTCATGCTGAAGCGGCGCCAGGTCAGGCTGGCCAGCAGTTGCGGCTTGAGCAGGCGAGGCCATTGTTTCAGCGCTTGCCCCAGGCTGGGTGTTTCGCCGAACAGGGCTTTAGACAGAATAAACAGCGGCAGGCGTTCGAAGGCCGGCTTCAGCCACCAGAACAGCAGGATCGCCAGCGACGGCGATTCCCAGAGCAGTAGGCTCAGCAGGGCGAACACTGGCAGGCTGACGATGGCCCAACTGGTCATCAGCAAGCGCCGATGACGCTGGCTCAGTAGCACGCCCAGGTCCATGGCCTCCCAGGCGCTGCGGGGGCGGATCACCACGCTGGCATCACTCAGGCGCATGGGATTCACGTCCGGCCAGGGTCAGGTAGGCCGCCACCAGGCCCCAAAGGGCACTGCCGACGCTGTATTTGACCCAGGCGGCCGGCCAGGTCATGGAGGACCAGTAGGCTTCGACAAAGGCGGCGATCAGCAAGAAGCCGATGACGCCGTAGATCAGTTGCACGCTGACGCGCGCGGCTTGCAGCAGGGCTTCGCCGCGGGTCAGGCGGCCCGGCGCGATCAAGGCCCAGCCAAGCTTCAGCCCGGCGGCGCCAGACAGGGCAATGGCGCTGAGTTCAAAGGCGCCGTGGCCGATCACGAACGGCCAGAAGGTCTGGCCGAAGCCGATCTGGGTCAGGTGGCCGGCAATGGCGCCGATCATCAGGCCGTTGAAAAACAGGAAGAACACACTGCCCACGCCGAACAGCAGGCCGCTGGCAAAGGTCTGAAAGGCGATCCCGATGTTGTGCATGATGTAGTAGCCGAACATCACCCAGTCTTCGCTCGAGGCCCGTTCGGCGGCCCGCCCCAGGCGCCCGGCGGTAGGGTCGTACATGCCCTGCATCTCGCTGACTTGCTGCGGGCTCACCAGGCTGTAGATCAGATCGGGAAACAGGTACACCAGCACCCCGATGGCCAGCAGGCTGCCGAAGAACAGCAGGCTGGCCAGCAGCACCAGGCGCCACTCCTGACGCACCAGGCGGGGGAAACCGGCCAGCACGAAACTCAACAGATTGGCCCCGAAGGCGCTGCGCTGTCGGTACAGCTGCTGGTGGCCGCGCAGGGCCAGTTGTTGCAGCGGATCGATCAGGTAGCTGCTGTAGCCGCGTTCTTCGGCCAGGGCCAGATGCTGGCACAGGCGCCGGTAGTCCTGGACGAAGCTCTGGCATTCCTCGGCTTTGGCCCGGCCATGTTCCAGACGCTCGAGCAATTGCTCGAACTGCTGCCATTGCGCCTGGTGGCGGTGTTCGAAAAGGCTTTGTTTCATGGGGTTCCCAGGAAGCCGCGGGCAATGCCATTGAGTTCGGCCGTGGCCTGGGCACTGGGTACATGCAGCGGTTGTGCGAGGATGCCGGCCAGTTCCCGGGTACGTTCGGCCGACAGCTGGCCCTGGCGCTCGGCAAAGCCGAGGATCGCCCGTTGCTCATTCAGGCTCAGGGCGAAGGGCGCGCTGCGGGGGACGGCTGGCGGCAGTTCGGGGCGTTTGACCGGCTGCTCGCGGTAGATCACCAGGGTGCCGGCGGCCAGATCGCCGAGGCGTTTGAAGGTCGGGTGCTGCAGGCAACTGATGGCGCCGAGGAAATAGCCGAAAGGCAGCATGTCGGCGAAGCGCAGCAGGTTGCGGGTCAGGGAGGCACTCCAGCCAATCGGGGTGCCGTCGTCCTGCACCACTCGCAGCCCCATCAGTTGCTTGCCGGGGGAGCGACCCTGGTTCAGCACCTCGAACAGCACCATGTACCACCAACTGATGAGGAACAGCAGGATGGAGCCGAGGCCGACGCCGACTTCGTCGAAAAAGCCCAGGATGATGAACAGCAGGCCCAGCACCAGCCCGCGGATGCCCAGGTCGAGACTGAAGGCCAGGGTGCGCACCAGCAACCCCGCAGGCCGCAGCGGCAGGTCGATGCCCTCGGGGGTTTCGACCTGGTAGCGCGTATCCAGTGGCGGGTGCAGCGATGCGTTCCTTGGCGTTGCTGTCGTCTCAAGCATGGGTAACTTATCGGCTTGGTCTGGTAAAAAATCCAGCGCCGATGCTAGCAGTGTCTGAGGGGCAAACGACATCATTAACTACGAATTCGCCAAGTCCAATGCCTTCGCCCCGGTTCGTGCGGCTGGCCCTGACGGCGCCTGAACGCCTAGACTGCGGCGGTCTTTCAGTTCAG
Source organism: Pseudomonas sp. GW823-FHT02C05 (assembly GCF_058797595.1). Taxonomy (NCBI): domain Bacteria; kingdom Pseudomonadati; phylum Pseudomonadota; class Gammaproteobacteria; order Pseudomonadales; family Pseudomonadaceae; genus Pseudomonas; species Pseudomonas sp. GW823-FHT02C05. The sequence goes on from NZ_JBXAJU010000003.1 coordinate 482,209, forward strand.
GAACAGGCCGTGACTTCCCTCTTTTGGTACGACTACGAAACCACCGGCATCAATCCGCGTTGTGATCGCCCGTTGCAAGTGGCCGGTATCCGCACCGACCTGGCACTCAACGAGATCGACGAGCCGGTCAACCTCTACTGCCAGCCCAGCGACGATATCCTGCCCCATCCGATGGCTTGCATGATCACTGGCATCACCCCTGGCCGTCTGGCCGAACAAGGCCTGGGGGAGGCGGATTTCATGACCCGGGTGCACGAGCAACTGGCGCGCCCCGGGACCTGCGGCGTGGGCTACAACACCCTGCGTTTCGACGATGAGATGACCCGCTACAGCCTGTACCGCAATTTCTTCGACCCCTACGCCCGGGAGTGGCAGGGCGGCAACAGCCGTTGGGACCTGATCGACGTGGTGCGCACGGCTTATGCGCTGCGCCCCCAGGGGATCGTCTGGCCCGAGGAGCAGGGGCAGGTAAGCCTCAAGTTGGAGCGCCTGACCGCAGCCAATGGCATCGATCACGGCCAGGCCCATGACGCGCTGTCCGATGTCCGGGCGACCATCGCCCTGGCGCGATTGGTTCGCGACAAACAGCCCAGACTCTATGACTGGCTGTTCCAGTTGCGCAGCAAGCAGCGGGTGATGGATCAGGTCCGCCTGTTGCAACCCATGGTGCACATCTCCGGGCGCTTTTCTGCGGCGCGCCACTACATCGGCGTGGTCCTGCCCCTGGCCTGGCATCCACGCAATCGCAATGCCTTGATTGTCTGCGACCTGCACCTGGACCCTCAGGGGCTGTTGGAGTTGGACGCCGAAACCCTGCGCCAGCGTTTGTACACGCGCCGGGAAGATCTGCTCGAAGGCGAGTTGCCGGTGCCGTTGAAACTCATCCATATCAATCGCTGCCCGGTCGTGGCGCCATTGAGTGTTCTGCGCAGTGAAGATCAACAGCGGCTGCACTTGGACATGGAGCTATATCAGCGTCGGGCTGTGGCCTTGAGCGAAGCTCAAGAAGTTTGGCGGGATAAACTTTCGGTGATTTATGGGCCGGATGAATTTGCCGCAAGCGATGACCCGGAGCAACAGTTGTACGACGGTTTTATTGGTGACCGTGACCGGCGTTTGTGTGAGCAAGTACGTGAGGCTGACCCGTTGCACTTGGCCCAGCAACAATGGCCATTCGATGATGAGCGCTTGCCGGAATTACTCTTTCGCTACCGTGCCCGCAACTTTCCAGAAACATTGAACAAAGCCGAGCAAGAACGTTGGCTGGTTTTTTGTCAGCAGCGTTTGCTAGATCCGCGACTCGGTGCTCCCAATACCCTGGAAAGTTTCCGGCAAGGGCTTGAGCAATCGTTGTTAAGTGCGGACCCGATGCAGCGTCAGGTTCTGGATCAATGGCAGGACTATGTGCAGGCCCTGACGAGGCGCCTGGCTCTTTGAGCAGCGGCCCCGCTCCTTGAGCGGGTTGCCAGGGCATAAAAAAACGCCAGCATGCTGGCGTTTTCTCTGTAGGGCTGCAAAGCCCGGGCGCTCAACGGAGAGGCTTAGCCCAGCAGGGTGGCCCAGCCTTCTACCACGTCGCCGCCCCACTTGGCTTTCCACTCTTTCAGAGTCTTGTGGTTGCCACCTTTGGTTTCGATGACTTCGCCGTTGTGCGGGTTCTTGTACTGTTTAACTTTACGGGCGCGCTTGGTGCCGGTGGTTTTAACCGCGGCGCGAGGTGCTTTAACTTTCGAGTCCGGATCCAGCAGGGCGATGATGTCGCGCAGGGATTTGGAGTACTCGCCCATCAGGCTGCGCAGTTTGCCTTCGAACTCGAGTTCGGCTTTCAGTTTGTCGTCTTGGGACAGGTTCTTCAAACGCGCTTGCAGTTCTTTGATGGCTTCTTCAGTGGCACGGTATTCGTTGATCAGGGACATGAGGACTACCTTATTGAGCGCTGAGTGGCTGGGTGACAGTGTCGCAATAATAGTCAGGGAGTTTGAGCAAGTAAACATAATACCGCTGTTTTATTCGTCTCTCTTAGTGTGTTTAGGCGTAAAAGACATTTCGCTATTTAATAGGTTGATGCATTCGGGCCGGTTATTCACAAACTAGTTGAGCACTATTTACAAGTGCCATTACGGCGCCTGGAGTAGCGGCCGCTAAGCCGGGCCGGAGCGGCCCTTGGTGATCTACCCGGGGCGCTGGATGCAATGAATACTGCAGTTTTGTCGCGCAATCGCTAGAATGGCGACCTTTGCGAAGTTCTGGAGTTTCCCCCCCATGCGCACCTTTCGGTTGGTGATTTCTTGCCCTGACCGCGTTGGCATCGTTGCCAAAGTCAGTAACTTTCTAGCCTCCCACAACGGTTGGATCACCGAAGCGAGCCACCACTCGGACAATCTCAGTGGCTGGTTTTTCATGCGCCACGAGATTCGTGCCGATTCACTGCCCTTTGGCCTGGAGGCTTTTCGCGAGGCCTTTGCGCCGATCGCCGAAGAGTTCTCGATGGACTGGCGCATTACCGATACCGCCGAGAAAAAGCGCGTGGTACTGATGGCCAGCCGCGAATCCCACTGCCTGGCCGACTTGCTGCACCGCTGGCACAGCGATGAGCTGGATTGCCAGATCGCCTGTGTGATTTCCAACCACGATGATCTGCGCAGCATGGTCGAGTGGCACGGCATTCCTTATTACCACGTGCCGGTCAACCCGCAGGACAAGGAGCCGGCCTTCGCCGAGGTGTCGCGCCTGGTCAAGCAGCACGACGCCGAAGTGGTGGTGCTGGCGCGCTACATGCAGATCCTGCCGCCGGAGCTGTGCAGCGAGTACGCGCACAAGGTGATCAACATCCACCACAGCTTCCTGCCATCCTTTGTCGGTGCCAAGCCTTACCATCAGGCCTCGCTGCGCGGTGTGAAGCTGATCGGCGCAACCTGCCACTACGTCACCGAGGAACTGGACGCCGGTCCTATCATCGAGCAGGACGTGGTGCGGGTCAGCCACAGCGACAGCATCGAGGACATGGTGCGTTTCGGTCGTGACGTGGAGAAAATGGTCCTGGCCCGCGGCCTGCGCTATCACCTGGAAGACCGCGTGCTGGTGCACGGCAACAAGACTGTGGTGTTCTGATTGAAAAAAAACCAGGCGCGGGGGTTCAATACCCCGCTCCTGGTTTTGCACATCACGAGGTCAGCCCGATGACCGATCCACTGGATAAAGCCACGTCCAAGGCACCCGCCACCCTCGGCGAAGGTTGCCTGAGCCGTTATGACCCCGATGAGTTGAGCCCTGACGACGGCACCGATTTTCCCGATGCCGCGCAGTTGTGGGAGCAATTGCAGCAGGAACCCCAGGCGCCATCCCGGCCCAAGCCTGCTTGAGCCTGCCGCCGGCTAGCCGGCGACAGGGCGTTGGGCGCTTTCAGATCCTGAAACTGCCCACCAGTTGCTTCAAGCGTGCTGCCTGCTGCTCCAGATCGGAGCAGGCCCGCAAGGTAGCCTGGAGGTTTTCCACGCCTTCCTGATTCAGCGTATTGATCTCGGTAATGTCCATATTGATGGACTCCACCACCGAGGTCTGCTCTTCGGTCGCCGTGGCCACCGACTGGTTCATGCCGTCAATCTCGCCTATGCGCTGGGTCACGCTGTTGAGTCGTTCCCCGGCCTGGTTGGCGATTTCCACGCTGTCCTGGCTGTGGCGCTGGCTGTTGCTCATGGTGCTCACCGATTCGCGGGCGCCCACTTGCAGCTCCTCGATCATGCCCTGCACTTGCTGCGCCGACTCCTGGGTGCGGTGCGCCAGGTTGCGCACTTCATCGGCAACCACGGCAAAGCCGCGTCCTGCCTCGCCGGCCCGGGCCGCTTCGATGGCCGCGTTGAGGGCCAGCAGGTTGGTCTGCTGGGAAATGCTGGTGATCACTTCGAGGATCTGCCCGATGTTCACGGTCTTGCTGTTGAGGGTTTCGATGTTGCTGCTGGAGGCGCTGATCATGTCCGACAGTTGGTTCATCGCCTGGATGCTGCGATCCACCACTTGCTGGCCGTCTTCGGCGAGGTTGCGCGCATCGCTGGCCTGTTGCGAAGCCTGGGCGGCATTGCGGGCGATTTCCTGGGCGGCGGCCCCGAGCTGATTGATGGCGGCGGCCACGCTGTTGGTGCGGCTGGCCTGCTCGTCGGAGTTGAGCATCGACGAGTTGGAGGCGCTGACCACGCGCAGGGCGACTTCGTTGACGTGCTCGGTGGCCGAGGACACTTCGCGGATCGAGCCGTGGATGCGTTCGACGAAACGGTTGAAGGCGGTGCCGAGGATACCGAACTCGTCCTGGTTATGGATGTTCAGGCGTCGAGTCAGGTCGCCTTCGCCATCGGCGATGTCCTGCATGGCGCGGGTCATCACGTGCAGCGGCTGCATCAGCAGGCGGATCAGCAGGCCCAGCAGGGCAATGGTCAGGGCCACGGCCGTCAGGGTGGCGATGATCGCCGAGGTGCGGAACTCGCTGAGCATGGCGAAAGCCTTGTCCTTGTCCACGGACAGGCCGATGTACCAGTTCACCGAGGACAGGCCCTTGATCTGGGTGAAGGTGACAATACGCGGCTTGCCATCGACAGTGATCTCGCTGAGTTCACTGCTGATCTTGGGGGTGTCCTGGGGGTAGACGTCCTTGAGGGTCTTCATCACCAGGTTCTTGTCCGGGTGTACCAGGATCTTGCCGTCGGCGCTGATCAGGAAGGCGTAGCCCATGCCGTCGAAGTCCAGGGCATTGATGCTGTCGGTGATTACTTGCAGGCTCAGGTCGCCGCCGACCACACCGATCCTCTGGCCGGCCTTGATCACGCTGTCGACGATGGATATCACCAACTGGCCGGACGCCAGGTCGATATAGGGTTCGGTCAGGGCCGAGCCGCTGCTGTTTTCGGCACTCTTGTACCAGGGGCGGGCGCGAGGATCGTAGCCATCCGGCATCTTGCTGTTGGGACGGATGATGAAGGTGCCGTCATTGTTGCCCAGGTAGGCCCCCATGAAGGTCGAGCTGACGGATTTCTGTTCCAGCAGGTTGCTGACATTCGCAGGGTCCGTGTTGAGGGCCACCGACTGGGAGATGTTCTCGATCAGCAGGGCGCGACCGGCGAGCCAGGTCTGAATATTTTTTGCCGTGACGTCGCCCATTTCCTGAAGATAGTTGTCCAGATCATCACGAATGGCGTTGCGTTGCAGGTAATCGTTGTAGAGCGTGAATAGTGCAAATGCAGCTATGACGATCAGCGAGGCGGCAAGCAGGATCTTGTGGCTGAAGCGCAGATTTTTGTTCATGGCTTGGGGTGTCCGCTAAGGTCTTTGAGTCCAGGGCATCGGGTTGGAAAAACGCACAGAAGGGCGGTGTTATAAGTAAGCTGATATCTCCATCTATCCCACGGGAATTACCTGACCTTTATTTCAGATACTTCTGATCCATCATTTATTCATATCGACCGTGTAAGGCCAAAGATTAACCAGGGGTGACAAAATGCCTGACTCATCGCAACTCGTAATCGGTGCCGGCCTCGATGGCCTGCCGATCGCCCAGGCCATGCGCCTGGCCAACCGCCACGGTCTGGTGGCGGGCGCCACGGGCACCGGCAAGACCGTCACCCTGCAGCGCCTGGCAGAAGCCTTCAGTGATGCCGGGGTGGCGGTATTTGCCGCAGACATCAAAGGCGACCTCTGTGGGCTGGGTGCTGCGGGCAACCCCCAGGGCAAGGTTGCCGAGCGGATCGCCGGCATGCCCTGGCTCAAGCATCAACCACAGGCCTATCCGGTGACCCTGTGGGATATCCATGGGCAAAGCGGTCATCCTCTGCGCACCACCCTGAGCGAAATGGGCCCGCTGCTGCTGGGCAGTTTGCTGGAACTCACCGACAGCCAGCAGTCGGCGCTCTATGCGGCGTTCAAGGTGGCTGATCGCGAAGGCCTGTTGCTGCTCGACCTGAAGGACCTCAAGGCGTTGCTCAACCACCTCAAGGACAACCCGCAGCTGCTCGGGGACGATGCTGCGTTGATGACTACCGGCTCCAGCCAGGCGCTGTTGCGGCGCCTGGCGACCCTGGAGCAGCAGGGCGCCGAAGCACTGTTCGGTGAGCCGGCGTTGCAGCTGGAGGACATTCTGCAGCCGGCCGCCGATGGTCGCGGGCGGATTCATCTGCTCGATGCCAGCCGCCTGGTGCATGAGGCGCCGAAAGTCTATGCGACCTTCCTTTTATGGCTGCTGGCCGAGCTGTTCGAGCAACTGCCGGAGCGGGGCGATGCGGACAAGCCGCTGCTGGCGCTGTTCTTCGACGAAGCGCACCTGCTGTTCGCCGGTACTCCCAAGGCCTTGCAGGACCGGCTGGAGCAGGTGGTGCGGCTGATTCGCTCCAAAGGTGTGGGGGTGTATTTCGTTACCCAGTCGCCCGGGGACCTGCCGGACAATGTCCTGGCTCAATTGGGATTGCGTATCCAGCATGGCTTGCGGGCCTTTACTGCCAAGGAACAGAAGTCCCTGCGCGCCGTGGCGGATGGTTTCCGTCCCAACCCCGCCTTCGATGCGCTGGCGGTACTGACCGAGCTGGGCATCGGCGAAGCGCTGGTGGGCACCTTGCAGGACAAGGGCACGCCAGAAATGGTCCAGCGGGTACTGGTGGCGCCGCCGCAGTCGCGGATCGGGCCGCTGACCGAGGCCGAGCGCCAGGCCCTGATCGCCAGTTCGCCGCTGCTGGGGCGCTATGACAAACCGATCGACCGCGAATCAGCCTATGAAGTGTTGCTGGGGCGCAAGGAGTTGGCACCGCAGGATCAGCAGCCTTCTGGCAAAGCAGCGGCTGAAGAGCCCAGCCTGGCCGACCGGGCGGGTGAGTTACTTGGCACGGCTGCCGGGCAGGCATTGAAGTCGGCCATGCGCCAGGCGGCTAATCAATTGGGACGGCAACTGGTGCGGGGCTTGATGGGTTCCCTGCTCGGCGGCAGCAAGCGACGCTGAAGTACAGGCTTGAGTCAGCCCCGCGGTTTGGCGTGGCTGGCCAGGCGCTCCAGGGCTGCGCGCAGGTTGGGGTCGGTGATGCCCTCTGCGGTGGCCTGGATGGTTTCAGCGGCGTTGTTCGACAGGTCCATGGTGTGTCCCGCGGCCCCTTGCTGGACCGTCGGCGGCTGGACCTTGAACAGGATGCGCGTCAGGTTGCTGAACTCGTTGAACTCCAGCAATTGACGTTGCAGGCGCTTTTGCTGATAGCGCAGGCGCGTTGCCCAGTGCCCGTCGGTGACGATCAGCAGCAGGCTGCCTTCACGCCAGGAAGCAACGTGGCAATGTTCGCGAGCGGCCGGCTGCAGCTGGCTTTCCAGCAGGCGCTGCAGATGCGCCAGGCGCTGGGCGTGGCCGAGTATGGCTTTCAGAGGCTTGGCTTCGCGAAGAAGAACGGCGGGAGCGCGTGCCGTAAGGGGGCGAAATGCCATGATCAGAAACCTGAAGTTACAGAGGCGCCATGGTAGCAGAAAGCGCCCGCCACGCCGGCGCCATCGCTTGTTCGTACTTTGATCAATTTCTGGTTCTTTGCTGATCGTAATCATTAACTTCTGTGGTCAATGGGCTTGAAGTTCAGCGAAAAGCCCTTATTTTAGGTGAGCCCCGTCACAGCGCTGTGCCAGCATCGTGGAATAACGCCACTTTCCTCACCATCGTTTCCGGGTAGAATGCTCGTTCGCATGCGGCCATGAGGGCTGCTCGGGCGACTCACGGGGCCGCCCTCCAACCCTATGTGTGGAAGATCCTGCCGATATGTTTGCGCCTTTGTTAAAGAAACTTTTTGGAAGCAAGAACGAGCGTGAAGTCAAACGCATGCTCAAGACGGTACAGATCGTCAATGCCTTCGAAGAGCAAATGGTGGCCCTTTCGGACGATCAATTGCGTGCCAAGACTGCCGAGTTCAAGGCCCGTATCGCCAAGGGTGAAACCCTCGACAAACTGCTTCCCGAAGCCTTCGCGGTCGCCCGTGAAGCCGGTAAGCGGATCATGGGAATGCGCCACTTCGATGTGCAGCTGATCGGCGGCATGACCTTGCATGAAGGCAAGATCGCCGAGATGCGCACCGGTGAGGGCAAGACCCTGGTAGCGACCCTGGGTGTGTACCTCAACGCGCTGTCCGGCAAGGGCGTGCACGTGGTGACCGTGAACGACTACCTGGCTCGCCGCGACGCCAACTGGATGCGCCCGCTGTACGAATTCCTCGGCCTGAGCGTCGGCGTGGTCACGCCGTTCCAGCCGCCTGAAGAGAAACGTGCTGCCTACGCCGCCGACATCACCTACGGCACCAACAACGAATTCGGTTTCGACTACCTGCGCGACAACATGGCTTTCAGCATGGAAGACAAGTTCCAGCGCGAGCTCAATTTTGCCGTGATCGACGAAGTCGACTCGATCCTCATCGACGAAGCCCGTACTCCGTTGATCATTTCCGGCCAGGCTGAGGACAGCTCCCGCCTGTACACCGAGATCAACAAGCTGATCCCGCGCCTGGAACAGCACATCGAGGAAGTGGAAGGCCAGGTCACCAAGGCCGGTCACTTCACTGTCGACGAGAAGACCCGCCAGGTCGAGCTCAACGAAGCCGGTCACCAGTTCATCGAAGAAATGCTGACCCAGGTCGGCCTGCTGGCTGAAGGCGAAAGCCTGTACTCGGCGCACAACCTGGGCCTGTTGACCCACGTTTACGCCGGCCTGCGTGCGCACAAGCTGTTCAACCGCAACGTTGAATACATCGTCCAGGATGGGCAGGTGGTCCTGGTGGACGAACACACCGGTCGTACCATGCCCGGTCGCCGCTTGTCCGAAGGCCTGCACCAGGCCATCGAAGCCAAGGAAAACCTCAATATCCAGGCCGAGAGCCAGACCCTGGCCTCGACCACCTTCCAGAACTACTTCCGTCTGTACACCAAGCTGTCCGGCATGACCGGCACCGCCGACACCGAAGCCTTCGAGTTCCATCAGATCTACGGTCTGCAGGTGATGGTGATTCCGCCGAACAAGCCGCTGGCCCGTAAGGACTACAACGACCTGGTGTTCCTGACCGCGGACGAGAAATACGCCGCGATCATCAACGACATCAAGGAATGCATGACCCAGGGCCGTCCGGTGCTGGTAGGCACCGCGACCATCGAAACGTCCGAGCACATGTCCAACCTGCTCAACAAGGAAGGCATCGAGCACAAGGTCCTGAATGCCAAGTTCCACGAAAAGGAAGCGGAAATCATTGCCCAGGCCGGTCGCCCGGGCGCCCTGACCATCGCCACCAACATGGCCGGTCGTGGTACCGACATCCTGTTGGGCGGCAACTGGGAAGTGGAAGTGGCTTCCCTGGAGAACCCGACTCCGGAGCAGATCGCCCAGATCAAGGCCGACTGGCAGAAGCGTCACCAGCAAGTGCTGGAGTCCGGTGGCCTGCAGGTGATCGCTTCCGAGCGCCATGAGTCCCGTCGTATCGACAACCAGCTGCGTGGCCGTGCCGGCCGCCAGGGCGACGCCGGTTCCAGCCGCTTCTACCTGTCCCTGGAAGACAGCCTGATGCGTATCTTCGCCTCTGACCGGGTGAAGAACTTCATGAAGGCCCTGGGCATGCAGTCCGGCGAGGCGATCGAGCACCGCATGGTGACCAACGCCATCGAGAAGGCCCAGCGCAAGGTCGAAGGCCGCAACTTCGACATCCGCAAGCAGTTGCTGGAGTTCGACGACGTCAACAACGAGCAGCGTAAAGTGATCTATCACATGCGCAACACCTTGTTGGCCGCGGACAACATTGGCGAAACCATCGCCGACTTCCGCCAGGACGTGCTCAACGCTACCGTCAGCGCCCACATCCCGCCGCAATCGCTGCCTGAGCAGTGGGACGTGGCAGGCCTGGAAGAAGCCATCCAGAGCGGCTTCGGTGTCAGCCTGCCGATCCAGCAATGGCTCGACGAAGACGATCACCTGTACGAGGAAACCCTGCGCGAGAAGCTGCTCAACGAGCTGATCGCCGCGTACAACGAGAAAGAAGACCAGGCCGGTGCCGAAGCCCTGCGCACTTTCGAGAAGCAGATTGTTCTGCGGGTACTGGACGACCTGTGGAAAGACCACCTGTCGACCATGGACCACCTGCGTCACGGTATTCACCTGCGTGGTTACGCGCAGAAGAACCCGAAGCAGGAGTACAAGCGCGAATCCTTCACCCTGTTCTCCGAGTTGCTCGACTCCATCAAGCGCGACTCGATCCGCGTGCTGTCCCACGTCCAGGTGCGTCGCGAAGACCCGGCCGAGGAAGAGGCTCGCCTGCGTCAGGAAGCCGAGGCTCTGGCCCAGCGCATGCAGTTCGAACACGCCGAGGCACCGGGGCTGGATCAGCCGGAAGCCCTGGAAGAGGGCGTCGAGGTCGATGTGGCCCTGGCCACCGCGCCAGTGCGCAACGAGCAGAAGCTTGGCCGCAATGAACTGTGCTACTGCGGTTCGGGCAAGAAGTACAAACACTGTCACGGCCAGATCAACTAAGATCCCCGCCAGACACTGAAACACCCGCGCCGTGACGGCATCAGCCGTCGCGGCGTTTTTCCATTTGCGGCACCGTCTTTTGAGACGACGGTGCAGACACCTGATAAGAGGAGCGCATTCATGGCTGTTGGTCTTGGTCCTTTGCCTACGTTGCACCCGGTTGCCGGCTTCGAGCTCGGTATCGCTTCGGCCGGCATCAAGCGCCCGGGGCGCAAGGATGTGGTGGTCATGCGTTGTGCCGAAGGCTCCACGGTGGCGGGGGTGTTCACCCTCAACGCGTTCTGCGCCGCACCGGTGATTCTGGCCAAGCAGCGGGTACAAGGCCCGGTGCGGTATCTGCTGACCAACACCGGTAACGCCAACGCCGGCACTGGTGAGCCGGGCCTGGCCGCGGCGTCCCGCACCTGCGCCAAGCTGGCGGAGCTGACCGGCGTCGATGCCAGCGCCGTGCTGCCTTACTCCACCGGGGTGATCGGCGAGCCATTGCCGGTAGAGAAAATCGAAGGCGCTCTGCAAGCTGCGCTGGACGACCTGTCCGTGGACAACTGGGCTGCCGCCGCCACTGGCATCATGACCACCGACACCCTGCCCAAGGGCGCCAGCCGCCAGTTCCAGCATGATGGCGTGACCATCACCGTGACCGGCATCAGCAAAGGCGCGGGGATGATCCGCCCGAACATGGCAACCATGCTCGGCTACATCGCCACTGACGCCAAAGTCTCCCGCGAAGTGCTGCAGAACCTGTTGCTGGACGGTGCCAACAAGTCCTTCAACCGCATCACCATCGACGGCGACACGTCGACCAACGACTGTTGCATGCTGATCGCCACGGGGCAGGCCAAGCTGCCGGAAATCACCAAGGCCGAGGGCCCGCTGTTCGCTGCCCTGAAGCAGGCGGTGTTCGAGGTGTGCATGGAAGTGGCCCAGGCCATCGTCCGTGACGGTGAGGGCGCGACCAAGTTCGTCACTGTGGAAGTCAACGGCGGGGCTACTTGCCAGGAGTGCCTGGACGTGGGCTACACCGTGGCTCACTCGCCACTGATCAAGACCGCGCTGTTCGCTTCGGACCCGAACTGGGGCCGCATCCTGGCGGCAGTAGGTCGTGCCGGAGTGCCGGACCTGGATGTCAGCAAGATTGACGTGTTCCTCGGCGAAGTCTGCATTGCCAGCCGTGGCGCCCGTGCCGCCAGCTACACCGAAGCCCAGGGCGCGGCGGTGATGCAGCAGGAAGAAATCACCATCCGCATCGAACTGGGGCGTGGCGCGTGCAGCGAAACCATCTGGACCACCGACCTGTCTCACGAATACGTGAAGATCAACGCGGAATACCGCACCTAAGAACCTCGCCGGCGTTGCCGCTCCTGCTGTAGGAGCCGGCTTGCCGGCGAAGCGCAGATCCAACGCCCGGCCCGCAAGGGCCTGGCCAACATGCCTGAGCAGAGGAAGTAGTGCGGTGAAACGAGTACATGTGGCTGCGGCCGTTATCCGGGATGCCAGCGGCAAGATCCTGATTGCCCGGCGTGCCGATACTCAACATCAAGGTGGCCTGTGGGAGTTCCCCGGCGGCAAGGTCGAGCCCGGGGAGGCGGTCGAAGCCGCGCTGGCCCGCGAGCTACAGGAAGAGCTGGGCATCGTCGTCACCGCAGCGCGCCCGCTGATCAAGGTGCAGCACGATTATCCGGACAAGCAGGTACTGCTGGATGTCTGGGAAGTCTCGGCGTTCAGCGGTGAGCCTCACGGCGCCGAAGGGCAACCTCTGGCCTGGGTCACTGCTCGTGAGCTGGCCGACTATGAGTTCCCCGCGGCCAATCAGCCGATTGTCGCTGCCGCGCGTCTGCCAGCCCAATACCTGATCACCCCGGAAGGCCTGGAAACCCCGACCCTGTTGCGAGGCATGCAAAAAGCCGTGGCCCAGGGCTGCAAGCTGATTCAACTGCGGGCTCCCGGCGGCTACGACCCGCAATACCGCGACCTGGCGGTGGATGCGGTGGGCCTGTGCGCCGGCAAGGCGCAACTGATGCTCAAGGGGCCCTTCGAATGGCTGGGGGATTTCCCCTCGGCGGGCTGGCACATCACTGCGGCGCAACTGCGCAAGTACGCCAGCGCCGGGCGGCCGTTCGGCAAGGATCGCTGGTTGGCGGCTTCCTGCCATAACGCCGAGGAGCTGTCCCTGGCCCAGCAGATGGACGTGGACTTCGTGACCTTGTCTCCGGTACAGCCCACCCAGACCCATCCGGATGCACAGCCATTGGGCTGGCAACAGGCCGAGCAACTGATCAGCGGTTTCAACAAGCCGGTGTATCTGCTGGGTGGCGTGGGGCCCGCCGAATGCCAGCAGGCCTGGGCAGCGGGTGCTCAAGGTGTAGCGGGTATCCGCGCCTTCTGGCCGCAGGATTGAAGACATCCTCAATGGCAGCCTGGGCCCAGGTCTGCGGGAGCAGGCTTGCCTGAGAGGCATCGTCGGGCGCTTGCAGGCCCTTTCGCCCGCAAGCCGCGTGGTCAGGGCTTGGCGGCGGCCTGCCAGAGGATTTCGGCAATGCCCTGGCGCTTGGCGATCAGTCGCGCGGCGACAAACAGCAGGTCCGACAGGCGATTGATGTAGGCCAGCCCAACCCCTTGCAAAGGCTCAACGGCATTCAGGTGCTGACAGCGACGTTCGGCGCTGCGGGCCAGGCTGCGGCAGACATGGGCCTGGGCGATCAGCGCCGAGCCGCCGGGCAGGATGAAGTTCTCCAGCGGGCCCAACTCCTCGTTCCACAGATCGATGGCCGCCTCCAGGCGCTGTACTTCGGCCTCGTTGAGGGCCTGATAGACCGGCATCGCCAGCTCGCCACCCAGGTCGAACAACCGATGCTGACAGGGAGCCAGCACTGTGATCACTTCCTCGAGCCGGGGGCAGGCACCGCTCTGCTCACCGAGGCCTGCCAGTAGCAGGCCCAATTGGCTGTTCAGGGTATCAACCTCGCCAATGGCTTCGACCCGAGGGTGATCCTTGGGCACCCGACGGCCATCCCCCAGTCCGGTTTCGCCTTTGTCGCCAGTGCGGGTGTATATCTTCGACAAGCGAAAGCCCATGTTCAGTTCTCCAGTGGTAACGGTTCTTGGACCAGCGGCTGGCTGCTGGCCAGGGGCAGGCGCAAGGTGAAGCAAGTGCCCTGCCCGCGAGTGGACTGCACCTCCATCTGCCCCTTGTGGTTATTGGTGATGATGAAGTACGACACCGACAGGCCGAGCCCGGTGCCCTGGCCGATTTCCTTGGTGGTGAAGAAGGGCTCGAAGGTACGCTTGCGCACGTTTTCGCTCATGCCGATTCCGTTGTCCTCCACCTGGATCTCTGCCCAGGGCGGATTCAAACGGGTACGCAGGATGATACGTCCGGGTTCGCTGTCATCTTCGCGCTGATGGATGGCCTGGGCGGCATTTTTCAGCAGGTTGAGCAGCACCTGCTCCAGTTCGTTGGCAGTGCCGGGAACCGGGCCCAGGTTCGGGTCGAACTGGCGAATGATCGCCTGGCCCTTGAAGTCGAAGCCAATGGCCAGGTCGAAGTCATTGCTGGCGATCTCCACCGCCTGGTCGATCAGCGCCGGCAGGTCGCAGGGGGCCATCTGCCGGTTGCTGCGCCGGCTGAAGCTGAGCATGTGGGTGACGATCTTCGCCGCCCGGGCTCCGGCCTGCTGAATGCCATCGAGCAGTTGCGGCACTTCGCGGCTTTCCAGGTAGCGATTGACGGTCTGCAGTTCAACACCGATCTGCTGCGCGTGCTCAAGGTTCTTTGGCAGATCGGCAGACAGTCGTCGGCGAATGTTCTGTACGTTGTGCAGGATCGCTCCCAGCGGGTTGTTGATCTCATGGGCCATGCCGGCCGCGAGGCCGCCCACCGAAAGCATTTTCTCCGATTGCACCATCATCTCTTCCAGGGACAGGCGCTGGGTGATGTCGTCGATACGGATCACCACCCCGCGTCCGGCGCCCCCCATCAGGGGGTAGAAGGTCAGGGCGTAGTGCTTGGGTTCTTCGTCCTTGAACCAGGTGACCCGCTCCACCTTGGTCACCGTGTGCTGTTCGACGGTTTCCTTGAGCTGCGGCAGGAACGGCTTGAGCGGTTCGAAGGCGAGGAAGATCGGCTGGTTCAGGGCTTCGTCGAGCCGGGTGCCGGACAGGGCGCTGGCTTCCTGGTTCCACTGGGTGACGTAGAGCTGTTCATCCAGAGCGATCAGCGCCGAGGGCATGGAGTCGATGATGCTGTTGAGGTAGTTCTGAAAGCCGGTGAGCTTCTTCTCGATCTTGCTGCGCACCTGGACTTCCAGTTCCAGCTTGCGGTTGGTATGGCGGGTTTCCTCCGCCAGCCCCTGGGCCTGGTCGTAGGCGGCCTGGGAGTCGTCCCGGGCGCGCTTGAGCTGCTGCTCGCGAGCTTCGATACGCGACAGCATGGTATTGAAGGCTTCTGCCAGGCTGCCGATTTCATCGTGGTTGCCCCGGGCTGCGCGCAGGGCGTAGTTCTCCTCGCGGGTGACCTGGCGCGACAGTTCCTCGAGCTGATGGATCGGCTGGGTGATCAGGCGCTTGATCTGCCGGGCGATGACCAGCCACAGCAGCACACTGAAGATCAGGATTCCCAGGCTGGCGGTCAGGGTGCCGGTGTAGAAGGCCATCGGCAGTTCGCTGGTGGCCACCAGCAGCAGGTGGCCGGGGGGCTGGCCCGGGCGGGGCAGGGTGATGACCTGGTTGCTGCGAAACTCGGTCATTTGCCAGGCTTCGATGTGCCGGTAGCGTTCGGGCAGCTTGAGGCGTTCGCCGTGCTGCAACTGGGCCAGGCGCTGGCCCTTGCCGTCATAGAGTGCGGCAGCCCGCAGCGGGGTATAGCTGTCGAGTTCGTTGAGCAGCTTCTCGGCATCTTCGGGGGAGTTCAGCGCCTGAATCGCCAGGGTCGGATTGGACACCAGGCGGCCAATGGTCTGCAGCGCCTGGGGCGCCATGCTTTCCTGGGAGATCCAGTAGGCCGCGCTGATAAAGGTCAGGTTGGCGACCAGCAGAACGGTGGTCAGCAGGACAAGCAGGGCGGCCAGGAGCTTTTGGCCCACTGGCAGGTTTTCGAGGCGCTGGCGCAATGGCATCGGCTATATCGCTGGAAATGAGCAAGTGGGGAGCGTAGCCGCTGCTCAGGCGCTGGGCAATCCGCGTTGCTGCAGCTGGTTCACCAGGCGCTGTTGCAACTGCTGCAGATGAGGCAGTTGCAGGCGATGCCGGGCAGCGGCTTCACAGGCGTAACCCAGCAGGTAGCTGATTTCGGTGCGTCGCCCGTTGCTGACATCCTGGTGCATGGAGGAATAGTTGGCGGCGGTGGCCAGGATCACCCGTTCCACTTCCTGTTGCAGGTTTTGCGCGGCGGCGGGTTGCCCGCAGCATTGCAGCAGCTCGCTCAGCTCGGCGCACAGGGTGGCCACTTCGCACTGATGCTGCTGCAAGCCACCGTTACGGCAGTCATGCAGTACCGTCAGTGGGTTGATCGCGCAGTTGAGTGCCAGCTTGTGCCAGAGCCGGGTGAGGATCTGGGTACTCCATTCATGGGGAATGCCGCTGGCCGCCAATTCGTCGAGCCAGATCGGCGGAGTGGGGTGCCCCGAGTCCCCCAGCCAGGTGTAGCCGTGGCCGGCAAAGACCACGCGCCAGTCGCCATCGCGGAAGGCGCCTTCGGTGCTGGAGGCGGCAATGCAGCGTGCCTGGGGTACTCGGGCGGCCACGGCATCCTGGCTGCCTAGGCCGTTCTGCAGCAGGATCAGTTCGGCTCCCGGCGCCAGGCGCGGGGCGATACTGGCCACTGCCGCCTCGGCGTCGTAGGCCTTGCAGGCCAGCAACAGGCGCTGGATGGGGGTGCTGCTGGTGCTGGTTTCTCCGGGAATTTCCAGCAGGCTGCTCTGGCCCTGTTCTACCAGGGTCAGGCCGCCGGCCGCCTGATAGGCCCGCAAGCGGGCGGGGTCACGCAGAATCAGGCGTACCGGCAAGCCGGCGCGGGCCAGGCGGGTGGCCCACAGGGTGCCGAGGCTGCCGGCGCCGAGAACATGCCAGGTGGTGGACATCAGGTTTTCGCTCTGTTTGGCCGCCCGGGGGAGGGCGCGGGGTGAAGGAGGGGAAAGACCCGTTATAATGAGCGCGGATTTTAACCGCAAGCCGGGCGTGTTCGATGTTTTGAACAGCGCCCCTTTTTATTTGGAGAGATTACATGCCGTCGTTTGACGTGGTATCCGAACTGGACAAGCACGAAGTCACCAACGCGGTGGAAAACGCCGTCAAGGAACTGGATCGCCGCTACGACCTCAAGGGCAAGGGCAGCTTCGAGTTCAAGGACAAGGAGCTGACCGTCAACCTGACCGCCGAGGCCGAGTTCCAGCTTGAAGCGATGATCGAGATTCTCAAGCTGGCCCTGGTCAAGCGCAAGATCGACGTGCAGTGCCTGGAGGTCAAGGACGCCTATGCCTCGGGCAAGGTGATGAAGCAGGAAGCGGTCCTCAAGGAAGGTATCGATAAAGAACTGGCGAAGAAAATCGTCGCCCATATCAAGGACGCCAAGTTGAAAGTGCAAGCCGCCATTCAGGGCGAGCAAGTACGGGTGACCGGCAAAAAGCGTGACGACCTGCAAGAGGCCATCGCCGCCCTGCGTGCCAAAGAGTTCGGCATGCCGCTGCAATTCAACAACTTCCGCGATTGATCGGCTTCTCCGGGAACCTCTAGAGCTTATTGGCGTCCGAGGCCGGAGGAATGGCAGAAACGATTGAGCTCCCGCGGGGCTGGTCGTTCTGCCTGTCAGTCATGTGCGCCGCAACCCCGGGAATCTGGAGAAATAGATGGATTTGAACGCTGAAGTAGACAATCTGGTCCGGGCCTCCCAGGCCTGGATTCCAATGATCATGGAATACGGCAGCCGGGTGCTGCTGGCTGTCATCACCCTGGCCATCGGCTGGTGGTTGATCAACAAACTGACTCACAAAGTGGGCAAGTTGCTGGCCCTGCGCAATGCCGACCTGGCGCTGCAAGGTTTTATCAGCAGCCTGGCCAACATCATTCTCAAGGTCCTGCTGATCGTCAGTGTGGCTTCGATGATCGGTGTCGAAACCACCTCCTTCGTGGCCGCGATCGGTGCTGCCGGCCTGGCCATCGGCCTGGCGCTGCAAGGCAGCCTGGCGAACTTCGCCGGTGGGGTATTGATCCTGCTGTTCCGCCCGTTTCGTATCGGTGACTGGATCGAAGCCCAGGGCATCAGCGGTACCGTCGACAGCATCCAGATCTTCCACACCGTGCTGCGTACCGGTGACAACAAGACAGTGATCGTGCCCAACGGCAACCTGTCCAACGGCATCATCACCAACTACAACCGTCAGCCGACCCGCAAGGTGGTGTTCGACGTGGGTGTGGACTATGACGCGGACCTGCAGAAGGCCCGCGAGGTGTTGCTGGAACTGGCCAAGGATGAGCGGGTACTGGCCGATCCGGCCCCGGTAGCTGTGGTTTCAACCTTGGGCGATAGCGCCATTACCCTGTCGCTGCGGGTATGGGTCAAGACTTCGGACTATTGGGACGTGCTGTTCCAGTTCAATGAGTTGTCCCGTGATCGCTTGAAGGCAGCGGGCATTGATATTCCTTTTCCACAACGGGTGATTCGAGTGGTTCAGGAAGCAGCAGCGCAATAAGTCAGTTTCATGACCTGGCCGTTCGGTCAGCTAATGTTGTTCAAGACAAGGGGCTATCAGCCCCTTGTTTGTTTTCAAGTCCGGACTTGGCAACTATGTAAGTTCGCATCGGCAAGGTCTGAAGTAGCTATTGAAGCCTACTTTATTAGTTAGCTTGCTATCTTGGTCAGCGGGTTCAATAGGGTACTTTTGCAAGGCAAAAAAAACCGCCAACCTGGCTCAGGTTGGCGGTTCTTATTAGTACTGCGTGTTAAAGCAATCCGCTGAGCCGTGAATTACAAGATGCTCAGTGGGTACTCTACGATCAGACGCAGGTCGTTCAGGTTGTCGTAGTTGGTCGCGCGGTAATCGCTATTGGTACCACGATAGATCGCGTTACGCAGACGGAAGGACAGGTCTTTGGCCGGGCCTTCCTGAAGCACGTACTTGGCTTCTACGTCCCATTCATGCTCTTTGCCGTCACTGGAGTCAGCAACGGTAACGTTGCTGCCGCGAATGTAGCGAGTCATGAAGCTCAGGCCTGGCACGCCGAAGGAGGCCATGTTCAGGTCGTAGCGAGCCTGCCAGGATCTTTCGTCTTCGCCCACGAAGTCGGAGATTTGCACAGAGTTGGCTACGTAAACGGTGCCACCACCATCAACGCCGTAGTTGTAGCCGGTCTTGCCGCTGGACTGCTGGTAAGCCACGGTGAATTTGTGGGCTTCGATGCTATAGGCAGCTGCCAGGCTCCAGACGCGGTTGTCCAGGTCGCCAGCCAGCTTCTTACCATCATCCTTGCTGCGATAGCCGTTGAAGTCGAAGTTCAGAGATTGTTTTTCGCTCAGCGGCAGGGTGTAGTTGACGTTGAAGTACTGCTTCTTCCAGTAGTCTTCAACATCGGAAGCGTGCACGGCGAAAATGAAGTTCTCAAGACCCGAGTAGGTAGCACCTACGATGTTTGCAGAGCTCAGGCCCGGGTTCTGTTTGCCAGTAACGCGGCTGCGACCGTTGATGCTGTCACGGCCCATGCCGGTCTGGGCGCTCAATGCGGTGAAGCGACCACCGATCAGTTCCAGGCCCTTGATTTCGTTGCTGGTGATCAGGGTACCGGTGGCAACTTCAGGCAACAGACGGCCGTCGTCTGTAGTAAATACTGGGCTGGATACGAACTGGTTGCCGTATTTCAGTACAGTATCGGAGATGCGGAACTTCGCAGCGCCGCCCAGTTTCGACTGGGTGTTTTCAGGCTCGCCGGAACCATTGGTGGCGAACAGGCCGTTACCCGCACGACCCGAACCGCCGTCGAGTTTCACGCTGCCCATGGCCATGGCATCGACGCCGAAGCCGACGGTGCCTTGAGTGAAGCCGGACTGATAGGTGAGCAGTTCGCTGATACCGGTGTCTTGACGGTAGCCGCTGGTTTTATCGTCAGTGCCTGTGGTGTAAGTACCGTTACCACGACGCACGTTACCAACGCCGTCCTTATAGTCACGGTTCATGTACATTGCGCGAGTTTTCGCGGTCAGGGTGCTGTCTTCGATAAAGCCTTTTGCATCGTCCTGGGAGGATGCAATTGCAAACTGCGAGGTGCCTGCTGATACAGCCAGGGCGATCATGCTCCACTTCATCACGCGCATCGTGATTTGCTCCTTTGGTTTTTAGAAGAGTACTGCCGTCCCACCTGTTTTTTTATCTGGGCGGCTCTTTCTTTTTGTGTCGGCGCAAACTTATATCACGCTGACAATGTTGGCGATACTTGCCTATCTATCCTTTCAGCTTCTTTACGGCCCTGTCGCAATTTGCTCGATAGGCGTCGTAATTCTGCAGTCAGTCTGTATCCAGGCCGACAACTTTCAGCAGTGTTTTTCGAAGCCGAGAATGAAGGAAACAAGTCCCCATGCACACACTCTAAAAAGCACCGCGGGGCAGCCCTGCCACTATTATTATGAGTCTGTAAGGCCTGACTTCCGTTAGACCGTTGCAGACGATGCGGGGTTGAATGCAACAAGCGTGCACAAACTGAATCTAGCCACCCATTTTTCTTCAAAGAGCCGTTCGGGCCTGTAAAAACCGCATAAAATCGCTGTTTCAAGGGGCGTTTTGTTTGGCTTGACTCTGTGGTTTTCCTGGTGCAGGGCTGTGCATTAAGTTGCACAGTGCGGCGAAACGTTACCGCTGCACACTGCAAAGTGAGTAAACGGCGGATGCTTGAGGAATTTAGCGTAGACCGCCTGTGCGATTCTGGTGCAAAACTTTTGCAACGCTGTGCACGATTCATACAGTCAGGCCCAGGCACAATAAGGGGCGCAAGGGTTGGTTCGGGTCATTTTCCGAATGGTCTGCGGGTTGTGGGCGCAAATGGTGCGAGGCGCGAGGAAATGTCCTGCTGTGGGGCGTGGCCTTTGCATCGCGATCGGCTCCTTGCCGTGCCTGAGTGTGTGCTGTCCGGTCTCTGGCTCATTGGTCATGAAGCGCAGGGCATTCGCAGGTATGCTGCGCGTCTGTCGCCTGGCAGGAGTCCGTCTACTGGACGCCGGGCTGAAACAAGCTGAGCGGGAGTAAACGCGGTGTTCACTTTAGATTCACGGCTGCAACAAGACACATTGACCCTCGGGGATTTCCCCCTCTGCCGGTTGCTGCTGTCCAATGACGCCAACTATCCCTGGTTCATCCTGGTGCCGCGTCGCGAGGATATCAGCGAGTTGTTTCAACTGGATGTCACCGACCAGCAACAGCTATGGCAGGAAACCACCGCGCTGGCCGAGTTGCTCAAGGACTCGTTCGATGCCGACAAGTTGAATGTGGCGACGTTGGGCAATGTGGTGAGCCAACTGCATATGCACGTGATCGTGCGCAGGCGTGATGATGCGGCATGGCCGGCACCGGTATGGGGCAAGCATCCGGCCAAGCCTTACAGCACCGAGCAAGTGGCGGCGATCCGTGAACGCCTGCGGTTGGTGCTGACCGATGATTTTCAGTTTCTGGAGGGGTGAGGCATGAGTCTGCAAGAGCGTGTAACCGACCTGGAGAGCCGCCTGGCGTTTCAGGATGACACCATTCAGGCCTTGAACGATGTGCTGGTGGCGCAGCAGAGGGCAGTGGAGCGCCTGCAGTTGCAGATGGCGGCATTGCTCAAGCGCCAGGAAGAAATGGTCGGGCAGTTCGAGTCGTTCGAAGAGGAAGCGCCACCGCCTCATTATTGAGGGGGATCGTTAGCCATAAAAAACCGCGCCTGGGCGCGGTTTTTTTATGGGCGGCCGATCAGCGGCGCGGCAGCGCGGCAATCACGTCTTCGGCTTGCAGGCCCTTGTCACGGTTCATTACCGAGAACTCAACGCGCTGGCCTTCCACCAGGACGCGATGGCCTTCTCCGCGAATGGCGCGAAAGTGCACGAAAATATCATCGCCGGAATCCCGGGAGATAAAACCGAAGCCCTTGGAGGTGTTGAACCACTTCACGGTACCGGTATCACGATTGCTCATATCGTAGCTTGGCGTGGCGGAAGCGGAAGGTGATGACTTGTAGAAGCTGATGGCCAGGTGCAGGACTACGGCGATCAGTGCAGTCAGCAAGCTGACCAGAACCGCCGGTTGGCCACCAATGACTGGCATGGGGGCCAGCAGGGTGAGGGTTTGCAGTACAACGACCAGCACCAGCAGGGCGCTGACCAGATTTTGCAGGTGATGACGAGAGCCTTTGTTCCAGTAGGGAATAACTGGAGCCAGGATCAGGTTGAGCAGGCCGAAAAGGGCCAGGTAAAGAGCATCGGGTTGTTGCAGGTAGGGAACCGCGTCAGATCTCAGACTCGGAATCAAGGACAGCAGCAAAGCTGCAATGCCTGTCAGCAGGTGGACGATTTTCAACATTTTGATTAACTCACGTTAAGAAGGAAGCACAAGGAGGAGCTGATCACGCACGGTTCGCTTCTGAACAAATAGGTGAGGCGGTGGTTACGTACGCGGTGTCAGCCTATGCGCGCTGGCCGAAGAAATAGGCAACAGCGACACGGGCTCTATTTAACAGCAAAGCCCAGGCCTTCTCAAATCAGCAGCGGGGCTTGGCCCGGGCGTACAAATGAGCGCTTCTGCAGGCCGAGCTCGGAGAATCGGGCAAAGGCCTGTTCTAGACAGATGGCGGTGATTTTTCCAAGGAACGTCGGATTTCTGCTGCTGTCTGACCTGACTCGAACTCAGTGAGGTTTATCCCGGGCCGGGCCACGGGACAATCCACCGCAGGCCGATTGACGATCCTGGGCGGCGCAGGGGCGGTACTCTTGCTAGAGTGGTCCGGCAGATGAATGGGTGAATCCATCCCGATAACGGAGAGAAACATGGCAATTGATATCGGTATCAGCGAAGAAGATCGTAAATCCATCGTCGACGGTCTTTCCCGTCTGCTTTCGGATACCTACGTGTTGTACCTGAAAACCCATAATTTCCATTGGAACGTCACCGGCCCGCAATTCCGTACCCTGCACTTGATGTTCGAAGAGCAGTACAACGAACTGGCCCTGGCAGTGGACCTGATCGCCGAACGCATTCGCGCCCTGGGCTTCCCGGCTCCGGGGGCCTATTCCATCTATGCCCGGCTGTCTTCGATCAAGGAAGAGGAAGGGGTGCCTGCCGCCGAGGAAATGATCAAGCAACTGGTCGCCGGCCAGGAAGCAGTGACCCGTACCGCCCGCGGCATCTTTCCGTTGCTGGACAAGGTCAGCGACGAGCCCACGGCGGATCTGCTGACCCAGCGCATGCAGGTGCATGAAAAAACCGCGTGGATGCTGCGCTCTCTGCTGGAAAACCGTTAAGCCCGCTCTTGCGAATGGCGTCCCGCACGCCGTTCGCACCCTCGCCCAGCAGGCAGCACCTGCGTTCTCCAGACCTTCCGGGGTTGCAGCCCGGATAGATGCCTGACGGTCGGTGACGCCCGCGATGGGGTCATACGGCTGCACAGGGCCGATTTAATGGATATAATCCCGCTCTTTGCTACGTAGCCCGGGCTTTGGCGTGGGCTCTGGCTGTAGTTCAAGCAATAATCTGGATTGCCGAGACGCCCCCCATGCCCATGTACGACTATCAATGCGCTTCCTGTGGTCATCAGCTGGAAGCCATTCAAAA
This sequence comes from Pseudomonas sp. GW823-FHT02C05, assembly GCF_058797595.1. NCBI lineage: Bacteria > Pseudomonadati > Pseudomonadota > Gammaproteobacteria > Pseudomonadales > Pseudomonadaceae > Pseudomonas > Pseudomonas sp. GW823-FHT02C05. Next base: position 505,495 of record NZ_JBXAJU010000003.1, read on the forward strand.
GATCAGCGCCGCGCCGCTGGTCGACTGCCCAGCCTGCAAGGCGCCCGAGCTGAAAAAAATGCTGTCCATGCCTGGTTTCCGCCTGAGCGGCACCGGCTGGTACGAAACCGACTTCAAGACCGGCTCCAAGAAGAACCTGGCCGGTGGCGACAAAGCTGACTAAGTTGAACGACACGCGCGAGTTCTTGCACTATCCGGCACCTTGAGGTGCGCAAGGCCTCCATCGAATTTCGAATTACGAGAAGTGAAACCACTACCATGATGCGCAGCCATTATTGCGGCCAACTGAACGAAAGCCTGGAAGGTCAGGAAGTAACCCTTTGCGGATGGGTCCACCGTCGTCGTGACCACGGCGGGGTGATCTTCCTCGATATCCGTGATCGTGAAGGTCTGGCCCAGGTGGTGTTCGACCCGGACCGCGCTGAAACCTTCGCCGCCGCCGACCGCGTGCGCAGCGAATTCGTGGTCAAGATCACCGGCAAGGTACGCCTGCGTCCGGCCGGTGCCGGCAACGCCAACATGGCTTCGGGCATGATCGAAGTCCTGGGCTACGAGCTGGAAGTGCTGAACGAAGCGGAAACCCCGCCGTTCCCACTCAACGAATATTCGGACGTGGGTGAAGAAACCCGTCTGCGCTATCGTTTCATCGACCTGCGCCGTCCGGAAATGGCCGAGAAGCTGCGCCTGCGTTCGCGCATGACCACCAGCATCCGTCGCTACCTGGACGAGAACGGTTTCCTCGACGTGGAAACCCCGATCCTGACCCGCGCCACCCCAGAGGGCGCCCGCGACTACCTGGTGCCGAGCCGCACCCACGCCGGCAGCTTCTTCGCCCTGCCGCAATCGCCACAGCTGTTCAAGCAACTGCTGATGGTGGCCGGCTTCGACCGCTACTACCAGATCGCCAAGTGCTTCCGCGACGAAGACCTGCGTGCCGACCGTCAGCCTGAGTTCACTCAGATCGACATCGAGACCAGCTTCCTCGACGAAAAAGACATCATGGGCCTGACCGAAGGCATGATCCGCAACCTGTTCAAGGAAGTGCTGGGTCTGGAATTCGGCGAATTCCCGCACATGACCTTTGAAGAAGCCATGCGTCGCTACGGTTCCGACAAGCCGGACCTGCGCAACCCGCTGGAACTGGTGGACGTTGCCGACCAGCTCAAGGAAGTGGAGTTCAAGGTGTTCAGCGGCCCGGCCAACGATCCGAAATGCCGCATCGCCGCCTTGCGCGTTCCAGGCGGGGCGAGCATGCCGCGCAAGCAGATCGACGACTACACCAAGTTTGTCGGCATCTACGGCGCCAAGGGCCTGGCCTACATCAAGGTCAACGAGCGCGCCAAAGGCGTTGAAGGCCTGCAATCGCCGATCGTCAAGAACATTCCGGAAGCCAACCTGAACGTGATCCTCGATCGCGTGGGCGCGGTCGACGGCGACATCGTGTTCTTCGGGGCCGACAAGGCCAAGATCGTCAGCGAAGCCCTGGGCGCGCTGCGTATCAAGCTCGGTCACGACCTGAACCTGCTGACGTGCGAATGGGCGCCGATGTGGGTTGTCGACTTCCCGATGTTCGAAGAGAACGACGACGGCAGCTTCACCGCCCTGCATCACCCGTTCACTGCGCCGAAGTGCTCGCCGGAAGAACTGGAAGCCAACCCGGCTACCGCTCTGTCGCGCGCCTACGACATGGTTTTGAACGGCACCGAATTGGGTGGCGGTTCGATCCGTATCCACCGCAAGGAAATGCAGCAAGCGGTATTCCGCCTGCTGGGCATCAGCGAAGCGGAACAGGAAGAGAAGTTCGGCTTCCTGCTGGACGCCCTCAAGTACGGCGCGCCGCCGCACGGTGGCCTGGCCTTCGGCCTGGATCGCCTGGTGATGCTGATGACCGGCGCCCAGTCGATCCGCGAAGTGATCGCCTTCCCGAAAACCCAGAGCGCGGCCTGCGTCATGACTCAGGCACCGGGTCTGGTGGATGCCAAGGCTCTGCGCGAGCTGCACATCCGCCTGCGCGAACAGCCCAAGGCTGAATAAGCCGGCCCGATAAGGCGCACCTTCGGGTGCGCTTTTTCTATGGGTCGAGTTTTTGTTGCCCGCACCCGCCAGGCGGCGTGGGCAATGTTTCAAAGAGAATTTGGAGCAAGTTATGGCAGGTCATTCCAAGTGGGCGAACATCAAGCACCGCAAAGAGCGTCAGGATGCCAAGAGAGGCAAGATTTTCACCAAGTGGATTCGTGAGCTGACTGTCGCGGCCCGTCAGGGCGGCGGCGATCCCAACTCCAACCCACGCCTGCGCCTGGCCCTGGACAAGGCCCTGGGTGCCAACATGAGCCGCGACATCATCGACCGGGCCATCGCCCGTGGCACCGGCGCTGCCGGCAGCGACGATGTGGTCGAGCTGACCTATGAAGGCTACGGCCCCAACGGCGTGGCGGTGATGGTCGAGTGCATGACCGACAACCGCAACCGCACCGCGGCAGCTGTTCGTCATGCCTTCAGCAAGTGTGGCGGCAACCTGGGTACCGACGGTTCGGTGGCCTACCTGTTCGAGCGCAAGGGGCAGATCACCTTCGCCGAAGGTGTCGATGAAGACGCCTTGATGGAAGCGGCGATGGAAGCCGATGCCGACGATGTGGTCAGCAACGAAGACGGTTCGATCGACGTGTTCACCTCGTTCGCCGGTTTCTATGGCGTGCGCAATGCCTTGGAAGCGGCGGGTTTTACTGCTGCGGACGCGGAAATCGTCATGCTGCCGACCACCAGTGCCGAACTGGATCTGGAAGGCGCCGAGAAGGTCCTCAAGCTGATCGACATGCTGGAAGACCTGGATGATGTGCAGAACGTCTATTCCAACGCGGATATTCCAGAGTCGGTCGCCGAGCAACTCGGCTGATTCAACTGCACTAACCTTGAGGCCGGAGGTGCGAAGCCGTGATCATTGCGCGGCAGGGCGCTTCCGGCTTCTGCCTTTTCGCTGTTCCGGTCCTGGCCGGCAAGCCTCTTTATTCAAGCAGCAGGCGTTATGACTCTTATTCTTGGCATCGACCCCGGTTCGCGCATTACCGGTTATGGCGTGGTTCGAGACACGGGGCGCGGCTGTGTGTACGTGGCCTCTGGTTGTATCCGTACCGGGGCTGGCGAGCTGCCCGACCGGCTGCAGATCGTCTATCGCGGGGTGCGTGAAGTGATCCAGACCTACGGTCCGGTGACCATGGGGATCGAGAAGGTGTTCATGGCGCGCAACGCCGACTCGGCGCTCAAGCTCGGCCAGGCGCGGGGGGCAGCGATCGTTGCCGGTGCCGAAGAGGGGCTGGAGATTGCCGAGTACACCGCCACCCAGGTCAAGCAGGCCGTGGCCGGCACTGGCGGGGCCAACAAGGAACAGGTGCAGATGATGGTCATGCACCTGCTCAAACTGACCACCAAGCCGCAGATCGATGCCTCGGATGCCCTGGCCATTGCCATCTGTCACGCTCATACCCGTTCCAGCCTGCTGCCCCATGGTCTGGGGACAGCACGCAGTCGTGGCGGCCGCCTGCGTCTCTGATAGCATCAGCGCAGTCATTTTAGGGGTTGAGCGTTTTGCGCCTGGGTAGCCGGCGCAGACGCTCGCCCAACGAGTCGCCAGCTGCGGGCTGGCCATCGCCTAAGGATCTGAAACGTGATTGGACGCTTGCGCGGCACCCTGGCTGAGAAACAGCCGCCGCACCTGATTCTTGATGTAAACGGGCTGGGATATGAAGTCGAAGTGCCGATGACCACCCTGTATCGCCTGCCGTCGGTCGGCGAGCCCCTGACCCTGCACACCCATTTGGTCGTCCGCGAGGATGCGCAGTTACTCTACGGTTTTGCCAGCAAGCGCGAGCGAGACTTTTTCCGCGAGTTGATCCGTCTCAATGGTGTGGGCCCGAAACTGGCCCTGGCGTTGATGTCCAGCCTTGAGGTGGATGAGCTGGTGCGTTGCGTGCAGGCCCAGGACACCTCGGCCCTGACCAAGGTGCCCGGAGTCGGCAAGAAGACCGCCGAGCGCCTGCTGGTAGAACTCAAGGACCGTTTCAAGGCCTGGGAAGCCGTGCCGAGCATGTTTGCCTTGGTGCCGAACCAGCCGGATGCGCCGGCGCCAGTGGCCAGCGCCGAGTCGGACGCGGTCAGCGCGCTGATCTCCCTGGGCTATAAGCCGCAGGAAGCCAGCAAGGCCGTATCCGCGATCAAAGACAAAGGTTTGAGCAGTGAAGACATGATCCGCCGAGCCCTGAAGGGAATGATTTAAGTGATTGAAGCCGACCGTCTGATCGCCGCCACGGGCCCCCGTGAGCGCGAGGAAATCCAGGACCGGGCGATTCGTCCGGTCAGCCTGGCCGACTACATCGGCCAGCCTAGCGTGCGCGAGCAGATGGAGCTGTTCATCCAGGCCGCCCGTGGGCGCAACGAGTCCCTGGACCACACCCTGATCTTCGGTCCCCCGGGCCTGGGCAAGACCACCCTGGCCAACATCATCGCCGAGGAAATGGGGGTGTCGATCAAGAGTACGTCCGGCCCGGTGCTGGAGCGCCCTGGCGATCTGGCGGCCTTGCTGACCAATCTTGAGCCTCACGACGTACTGTTCATCGACGAGATTCACCGGCTTTCGCCGATTGTCGAAGAAGTGCTGTACCCGGCCATGGAAGATTTTCAGCTCGACATCATGATCGGCGAAGGCCCTGCGGCGCGCTCGATCAAGCTCGATCTGCCGCCGTTCACCCTGGTAGGGGCAACCACGCGTGCGGGGATGCTGACCAACCCGCTGCGGGACCGCTTCGGCATCGTCCAGCGCCTGGAGTTCTACAGCACTGCGGACCTGGCAACCATTGTCAGCCGTTCCGCCGGCATTCTTGGTTTGCCCCTGGATCCGGAAGGCGCCTTCGAGGTCGCGCGCCGTGCCCGGGGCACTCCGCGGATCGCCAACCGTCTGCTGCGTCGGGTGCGGGATTTCGCCGAGGTGCGGGCCAAGGGGCATATCACCAAACCGATCGCCGACCTGGCGCTGAACCTGCTGGACGTCGATGAGCGTGGCTTCGACCACCAGGACCGACGTCTATTGCTGACCATGATCGAGAAGTTCGACGGCGGACCGGTGGGGGTCGACAGCCTGGCCGCGGCCATCAGTGAAGAGCGCCATACCATCGAGGATGTGCTGGAGCCGTACCTGATCCAGCAGGGCTATATCATGCGCACCCCCCGTGGTCGTGTGGTGACCCGGCACGCCTACCTGCACTTCGGTCTTAACATTCCGTCACGAATGGGGGACATGCCCGTGGTAGACGAATTCCTCGATGCCGTGGACGATTAATAACCCGCTCTTTGTCGATTTATTCGGGGTTTGTGCTGTCCTAGGGACTGGCATGGTTAAAACATCACGAAAAGTCGTACAAGAATGAAAAAACAGTTGCCTGGCCGGATTGGCAACCTGAGGAGTAAGCACTAGAGTATGCGCGCGCAAAACGGGCTTGAGCCGTTCGCACATCGTTGTCGCGTTTATTACGAGGACACCGATGCCGGCGGCATCGTGTATTACGTTAATTACCTTAAGTTTATGGAGCGGGCTCGAACCGAGCGGCTACGACACCTGGGCTTTGCCCAGTCGCAGCTGGTGGGGGAGAACCTGTTATTTGTCGTGCACTCCAGCGAAGCGCGTTATCACGCGCCGGCGCGACTGGACGACGAACTTCTGGTCAGTGCCCAAGTTACCGAATTGAACCGGGTCAGCCTGCGCTTCACTCAGCAGGTCAGGCGAGCCAAAGACAATGCACTGCTCTGTGAAGGGCAGTTCCTGGTGGCCTGTGTGCGCGCCGACAATTTCAAACCCCGCGCCATTCCAGACGCTCTGCGTACGGCCTTTGCCGACGAGAGCAGCGCGGGTACACACTCAGAGCAGGAGATAAAGCGTGGAAGCTAACGTCGTCGACCATTCCTCCATGTGGAGCCTGGTCAGCAATGCCAGCGTTGTAGTGCAGTTGGTAATGCTGACCCTGGTTGCCGCATCGGTGACTTCATGGATCATGATCTTTCAGCGCAGCAATCTGCTGCGTGCCGGTCGACGTGCCCTGGAGAGCTTCGAAGAGCGCTTCTGGTCCGGTATCGACCTGTCCAAGCTGTACCGCCAGGCGGGCAGCAACCCTGATCCGGATTCCGGCGTGGAGCAGATCTTCCGTGCCGGTTTCAAGGAGTTCTCCCGCCTGCGCCAGCAACCGGGTGTCGATCCTGAAGCGGTCATGGAAGGCGTGGCCCGTGCCATGCGCGTAGCGATTTCCCGCGAAGAAGAAAAGCTCGAGCAGAGCCTGCCGTTCCTCGCCACTGTCGGTTCCGTCAGCCCGTACATCGGCCTGTTCGGTACCGTCTGGGGGATCATGAACTCCTTCCGTGGCCTGGCTCAGGCCCAGCAAGCGACCCTGGCTACCGTAGCCCCGGGTATCGCCGAAGCACTGATCGCCACGGCCATCGGCCTGTTCGCGGCCATCCCGGCGGTGATCGCCTACAACCGCTTCGCCGCTCGTGGCGAGACGCTGATCAGCCGTTACTACACCTTCGCCGACGAGTTCCAGGCGATCCTGCACCGTAAAGTGCACACCAGCGAAGAGTGAGCAGGTAAAACCCATGGCCCGAGTTCGCCACAAACGCAAGCCGGTTGCCGAGATGAACGTGGTGCCTTACATCGACGTGATGTTGGTACTGCTGGTTATCTTCATGGTGACCGCGCCGATGCTCAACCAGGGCGTGAAAGTTGACCTGCCCAAGGTTTCCAGCGAAGCCTTGCCCCAGGACAACAACACCCAGGTGCTGACCATCTCGATCAAGGCTGACAAGACCTACTACTGGAACCTTGGCAGCGAAGTCGACACCGAAAAGCAACAGGACAAGGCGATGACCTTGCCGCAAATGACCGACGCGGTGACCAAGATCATCCGTGCCGGCAATGAAGGCGGCAAGCACACCCAGGTGTTCATTCGCGGTGATAAATCCGTCGACTACGGCGCCGTGATGGGTGCCATGGGCGGCCTGCAGAAAGCCGGAGTCGGTAACGTTGGCCTGATTACCGAGGCGCCCTGATGCACCAACAGCGAGAGCCGTCCGCCTCGGAAAGCTACTTCTGGCCTAGTGTCTGGGCAATTGCCCTGCACGTGCTGGTGTTTGGCATGCTGTTCGTCAGCTTTGCCATGACCCCGGAACTGCCCCCGGCCAAGCCGATCGTTCAAGCGACCCTGTACCAGCTCAAATCCAAGAGTCCGGCAACCACCCAGACCAATCACAAGATTGCGGGTGAGGCGAAGAAATCCGCCGCGCGCCAGACCGAAGCCGAACAGTTGGAGCAGAAGAAGGTCGAGCAGGAAGAGATCAAGGCCGCGGAACAAAAGAAAGAAGAGGCTGCTCAAAAAGCCGAGGAAGCGAAAAAGGCCGATGAGGCCAAGAAAGCCGATGAGGCGAAGAAGGCGGATGACGCCAAGAAAGCCGCAGAAGCGAAAAAGGCTGAAGAGAAACAATTGGCTGATATAGCCAAGAAGAAATCCGAAGAAGAAGCCAAGAAAGCTGCTGAAGAAGAGGCCAAGAAAAAGGCCGCTGAAGAAGCGAAGAAGAAAATCGTCGAAGACGCGAAGAAGAAAGCCGCGGAAGACGCGAAGAAAAAAGCTGAAGCAGACGAGGCGAAGAAAAAGATCGCCGAGGATGCCAAGAAGAAAGCTGCGGCCGACGCTGCGAAGAAGAAGGCCCAGGAAGCAGCGCGCAAATCTGCCGAAGAGAAAAAGGCCCAGGCCCTGGCGGACTTGCTGTCCGATAAGCCGGAGCGTGAAGCCACCAAGTCGGATGAGGTGGGTGACAGTGTCGCAGGCAGTTTCGATGACCTGATTCGCATTCGTGCGGCGGAAGGCTGGGCTCGTCCTCCTTCGGCGCGCAAGGGAATGACGGTGGAACTGCGGATCGGCATGTTGCCTGATGGCACGGTGACCACGGTCAGCGTGATCAAGTCCAGTGGTGATGGTCCGTTCGACGCTTCGGCGGTGGCGGCAGTCAAGAACATTGGGCGTTTGACAGAAATGCAGGGTTTGAGTCCGAAGGATTTCGCGCCCTATCGTTCATTCAAGATGACATTCACACCTGAGGATCTAGCCTTGTGAGAAACCTTCTTCGAGGAATGCTTGTCGTTATTTGCTGTATGGCAGGGATAGCGGCAGCGGACGAAAAAAACATTCTGGTCACCAGTGGCAGTGATCGGGCGACGCCGATTGCGGTAGTGCCGTTTGGCTGGCAGGGCGGCAGCGTGCTGCCGGACGACATGGCACAGATCATCGGTGATGACCTGCGCAACTCGGGTTACTACGCACCGATTCCAAAGCAGAACATGATCAGCTTGCCGACCCAGGCCAGCGAAGTCATTTTCCGCGACTGGAAAGCCCTGGGCGCCCAGTACGTGATGGTCGGTAGCATTGTTCCAGCCGGCGGTCGCCTGCAGGTGCAGTACGCGCTGTTCAACGTCGCGACCGAGCAGCAAGTGCTGACCGGCAGCGTGTCGGGTAGCGTTGATCAGTTGCGGGACATGTCGCACTACATTTCCGACCAGTCCTTTGAAAAACTCACCGGCATCAAGGGGGCGTTCTCTACGCGCCTGCTGTATGTGACGGCTGAGCGTTTCTCGGTGAACAACACCCGTTACACCCTGCAGCGTTCGGACTACGACGGTGCTCGGGCGGTAACCCTGTTGCAGTCTCGCGAGCCGATCCTGTCGCCGCGCTTTGCTCCGGATGGCAAGCGCATTGCGTACGTGTCGTTCGAGCAGAAGCGCCCGCGCATCTTCGTTCAGCACATCGATACCGGGCGTCGTGAGCAGATCACCAACTTCGAAGGCCTGAACGGCGCTCCAGCCTGGTCGCCAGATGGCACCCGCCTGGCTTTCGTGCTGTCCAAGGACGGCAACCCGGATATCTATGTGATGAACATGGCGTCCCGGCAGATCAGCCGCGTCACCAGTGGCCCGGGCATCAACACCGAACCGTTCTGGGGCAAGGATGGTTCCACCATCTATTTCACCTCCGACCGTGGCGGCAAGCCGCAAGTCTATAAAAGCAATATCAATGGCGGTGGCGCCGAGCGTGTGACCTTTATTGGTAACTACAACGCCAACCCGAAACTTTCTGCTGACGAAAAGACCCTGGTAATGATTCACCGCCAGGATGGTTTCACCAACTTCCGGGTAGCGGCTCAGGATTTGCAGCGCGGTAGCGTAAAAATCCTTACAGACACTAACCTTGATGAGTCAGCTACTGTTGCGCCCAACGGCACCATGGTAATCTACGCCACCCGCCAGCAGGGCCGGGGAGTCTTGATGCTCGTGTCCATTAATGGACGTGTGAGGCTCCCGCTTCCTACCGCTCAAGGCGAAGTCAGAGAACCGTCCTGGTCCCCTTACCTGAACTGACGCGGCGCTACAATGTTTCACTTAACACACTGGGGTTCATTAGGAGTTTCACGATGGAAATGTTGAAGTTTGGTAAGTTTGCTGCGCTGGCTCTGGCCATGGCTGTGGCTGTAGGTTGCTCCTCCAAAGGCGGCGACAATGCCGGTGAAGGCGCTGTTGATCCAAACGCTGGTTACGGCGCTAACACCGGTGCTGTTGATGGCTCCCTGAGCGAAGAAGCTGCTCTGCGCGCAATCACCACCTTCTACTTCGAATACGACAGCTCGGACCTGAAGCCAGAAGCCATGCGCGCTCTGGACGTTCACGCCAAAGACCTGAAAGCAAACGGCGCTCGCGTTGTTCTGGAAGGCAACACCGACGAACGTGGTACTCGTGAGTACAACATGGCTCTGGGCGAGCGTCGTGCTAAAGCCGTTCAGCGCTACCTGGTTCTGCAGGGCGTTTCCCCTGCACAGCTGGAGCTGGTTTCCTACGGTAAAGAGCGTCCAGTTGCTACTGGCCACGACGAGCAGTCCTGGGCTCAAAACCGTCGCGTCGAACTGCGTAAGTAATTCGTCATGCGAACGTGCCGTCGTGCTGTAACTATTTTGGCTCTCAGTCTCACGCCGCTTGCGGCGTGGTCTGCGGTTCCTGTGGTCGATAACAACTCCGGCTATAACAATAGCGGGAGCAGTTATCCGCCAGCGGGTTATGGCACGAACGGCGCCTATGCCGGGGGAGGGGTTTCGACCCCTGTCTCGGCACAGGGCGAGCTGTTCCAGCAACTACAGCAAATGCAGGAACAGATTGCACGCCAACAGGGTGTGATCGAAGTTCTGCAAAATGATGTAGCGCGGATGAAGCAAGAAAGCCTGGAGCGTTACCAGGATCTTGATCGACGCATAGGAAGCGGTGTCGCACCTGCCGCAACTCCTGAGAATTCTTCTGCCGGTGGCGATAACAGCGCTGCCGGTGCCGCTGCTCAGGCGCCAGCCGCCAGTAGCGAACCCGGTGATCCGGCCAAGGAAAAGCTCTACTACGATGCTGCCTTCGACCTGATCAAGGCCAAGGATTTCGACAAGGCCAGCCAGGCCTTCTCGGCATTCCTGCGCAAGTACCCCAACAGCCAGTACGCCGGCAATGCCCAGTACTGGTTGGGTGAAGTGAACCTGGCCAAAGGCGACCTGCAAGGCGCGGGCCAGGCATTTGCCAAGGTTTCCCAGCTGTATCCCAAGCACGCCAAGGTGCCGGATTCGCTGTACAAGCTGGCTGACGTAGAGCGTCGTCTCGGTCACACCGACCGGGTCAAGGGCATCCTGCAGCAGGTGGTGGCCCAGTATCCGGGCACTTCCGCCGCTCAGTTGGCCCAACGGGACCTGCAGCGCATGTAAGTGCGTTGGTCTCCGTTACAAGAAACCCGCGCTTGTCGCGGGTTTTTTCGTTAGAATCCATGCCCTTTTTCTGAAACACGCTTCCTGGGATCTGCGCGATGGCGGGGTTCCTTGAAGTGCCTGACGGAGGCGGACAGCCTGTTTAGCTGTTACGCCCGTGGCGACTATGCAAGACACATTGAGAATCACCGAAGTTTTCTACTCGTTGCAGGGGGAAACTCGGACTGCCGGGCTGCCCACGGTTTTTGTGCGCCTGACCGGTTGCCCGTTGCGTTGCCAATACTGCGACAGTGCCTACGCGTTCAGCGGCGGTAGCCAGCGGACCCTCGACAGCCTGCTGGAGCAGGTTGCCGGTTTCCGCCCTCGCTACGTCTGCGTCACTGGTGGCGAGCCTCTGGCCCAGCCCAATGCCATTCCCTTGCTCCAGCACTTGTGCGATGCCGGCTACGAGGTCTCGCTGGAAACCAGCGGTGCCCTGGATATCTCTGCGGTGGACCCGCGCGTCAGCCGGATCCTTGATCTCAAGACTCCCGGCTCCAAGGAAGCGCACCGCAACCGCTACGAGAATATCGAGCTGCTGACCGCCAACGACCAGGTCAAGTTTGTCATCTGCTCCCGCGAGGACTATGACTGGGCGGTGTCCAAGCTGATCCAGTACGGTCTTGAGCGACGCGCCGGCGAAGTGCTGTTTTCGCCCAGCCACCATGACTTGAATGCACGAGACCTGGCGGACTGGATCGTCGCCGACAACCTGCCAGTACGTCTGCAACTGCAGTTGCATAAATACCTGTGGAATGACGAGCCGGGGCGCTGACATGACTGAACAAGCACAGAACCCATCTTCGAGTGAAAAGCGTGCCGTGATCCTGCTGTCCGGTGGCCTGGACTCTGCCACCGTGGTGGCCATGGCTCGCGCCGAAGGCTACCGCTGCTACACCATGAGCTTCGATTACGGCCAGCGCCATCGGGCCGAGTTGCACGCCGCCGAGCGCGTGGCCCGGGACCTCGGTGTGGTGGAGCACAAGGTGATCGGTCTGAACCTCAACGGTATTGGCGGATCGGCACTGACTGATAGCACCATCGAGGTGCCAGAGGCGCCGGGGGAGGGCATTCCTGTCACCTACGTGCCGGCACGCAACACCGTCTTCCTGTCCCTGGCCCTGGGCTGGGCGGAAGTCCTGCACGCGCGGGATATCTTCATCGGTGTCAATGCGGTGGATTATTCCGGTTACCCGGATTGCCGTCCCGAGTTCGTCGAAGCCTTCGAGCGCATGGCCAACCTGGCGACCAAGGCCGGTGTCGAAGGGCAGGGCTTTCGTATCCAGGCGCCGCTGCAGAACCTCAGCAAGGCCGAGATCATCCAGGCCGGTGTGCGCCTGGGGGTTGATTACGGGCTGACGGTTTCCTGCTATCAGGCAGACGATAGCGGCCACGCGTGCGGCAAATGTGACAGCTGCCGTTTGCGTGCTGAAGGCTTCAAGGCGGCCGGAATCAGTGATCCAACACCTTATTTTTGATTTTTTTCATATAGGGTGTTGAATTCCCGTTAGAAATCAGTATTATACGCGCCACCACACAGCGGGTCGTTAGCTCAGTTGGTAGAGCAGTTGGCTTTTAACCAATTGGTCGTAGGTTCGAATCCCACACGACCCACCATATTTGGCGGTTTAGAAAATCCGGAAGGCCCACGAAAGTGAGGATTTCCGGGTTTTTTTTTGCCTTGAAAAAACCTTGATCCCGCCACTCAGCTGCTCAGCTTGCCTTCTTCTCACTGCTTGAATATCAACTCTTCTGCAGAGGCTGGCCTTTTGCCGGTAGCCGGGCTCATCTCTAAAAACCTTGATAAATTCAGGGGCTTTATCTGAATTCCCCCTTTTTTTCAGGGGTTATCGCTTTAAATTCAGAATAAGTGCGGGGCTCGTTGACAGCGCAAATGCCTCCCGCGTAAATCTTGCCGCCATTGCCGACAGGGGTTGCGTCCCTGGCAAGGAGAACACATACCAGGGTCGGTAACTTCGCAGTCAGCAGGGCTTTGCCCTGCCTGTACGAATCTGTCCCTGAGTCTGTGCGTGAGTCACAAGCCCGGCTTACTCAAGGTGACAGGATGTTCACAGAAGCAGTTGCAATATCCGTTAGGCGCAGTGCCCCCTCCAGCCCTTCCGTCATTCGTGGCAAGGGGTGCTTTCTCTACGATGAGCAGGGCAAATCCTTCCTCGACATGTCCGGTGGCAGCGGTGCCGCCAACCTGGGTTATCAGCGCGATGACCTGGTCGAAGTCCTCAAGCGTCAATCCGAACTGCTGATCCATACCGGTTGGAACATCGACAACCCGCAGCGCCATGAAGTGGTCGCCAAGCTGGAGGGGCTGGTGCCCTATGCGCAGGCTTCGGTGTTTGGCGCGGTCACCGGTGCCGAGGCAATCGAGGTGGCGCTGAAAATCGCCCGCGCCGCTACCGGACGCCAGGGCGTGGTGTATTTCCACAATTCCTTCCATGGCAAGACCCAGGGCGCCCTGTCGGTGACCTCCAACCGCGGTTTTCGCAAGCACCTGGCCGGTGGCGACAGCCTGCAACTGACCGCCCTGGCCCTGGACTATGACGCCGACCAGGACCCGGCCCTGGCCGCCTTGTGGCGTGAGCAACTGGCCGAGGATCTGCGCCAGGCGCAGCAGGCCAATTGCTTGCCCGCGGCGCTGATCATCGAGCCGATCCAGGCGGCGGAGGGCATGTATCCGGTGCCTCTGGCGTTGCTCGAAGCGATTGTCGAACTGGGCAGGACCTTCGGCGTGATCACCATATTCGATGAGATCTACACCGGTTTTGGCCGCACCGGGACGCCGTTTTTCAGCAACCCGCAACTGCTGCCGGACCTGTTGGTGCTGGGCAAGGCCCTGGGCAATGGCTTGCCGATTTCCGCGGTGGTAGGCCGCCCGGAACTGGTGGACTGCCTGGGCTATGCCGAGCATTCCTCCACCTTCACCCTGATGCCGCTGGCCTGTGCCGTGGCTTCCAAGGTGCTGGATATCTACCACCAGGAACAACCCTGGCAGTGGGCGGCGAGCAACGGCGCGTACCTGCGCCAGGCCCTGGAAGGCCTGGGGGGCCAGGACGCGCGAGTGGTCAATGTGCGCGGCCGCGGCATGATGCTCGCCTTCGATTTCGAGGGCCAGGGCCAGGGCGCTGATGTACTGGCGCTGCGCAACCGTCTGCTGGAGCACGGGGTGATCGTGCGCACCGGCGGGCGCAATCCGGCAACGGTCAAGCTGACCCCGCCACTGAGCATCTCCCAGCAGGAAATCCAGGCATTCATGCAGACGCTGCAGGGCGTTTGTCGCTCCCTCTAATAACAACAAGGCAGGGATATCATGTTGCAGGCTTTTACCCGCATGGCGGGTACCGATGTTGCGGGTGTCATCGATGTCCAGGGCAGCCTTGGCTTTGCCGCGCTCGACCAGTTGCGCGAGGGGGTCAGCGCCGAGCTGCAAGGGCTGCCGGAGCCGGTGCTGGCGCTGTATGCCAGCCATGGCCGGGCCATGTATGCGGCGTTGATCGCGGCCTTGTCCGCCGCCCGGCGAGTGGTGTTCATCGACCCGGCGAGCAACCTCGACGAGTTGATGCCGGTGCTCCAGCACCTGGGCGTTAACCTGGTCCTCAATGGCACGACACGGCCTGGTTCACAACTGACCCGTTCCTTGCCGGTGCTCGACCTGCAGCACCTGCAACCCCGGCCCGTGCCCCCTGGCCGGGAATACCCGTTGCGTTGCCAGGACTACGTGATCTTCACCAGCGGCTCCACTGGCGAGCCCAAGGCCATAGTGCAGCGCATCGAGGCCCTGGGCCGGCACATCGACAACTACATCGGCTATGTCGGAATCGGCCCCGGGCAGCGTGTGCTGCAACTGGCTTCCATGGGGTGGGACGCCGGCCTGATGGACATCTTCGCCAGCCTGAAGACTGGCGCCACCCTGTGCAGCCTCAACCCCCGGGAGCATGACTTCGCCGCAGTCGAGGCGCTGATCGCCGAACATGACATCGATGTGTTGCATATGACGGTGCCCTATCTGCGTGCCTTCTACACCGATGCGAGCGCCGTCTATGCCCGGCCCAAGCAACTGGTGATCGGCGGCGAGATCATCCACCCCTCGGACATCCAGCGCTTCAACCACGCCTTTGCCCCAGGCTCGCAGCTGTTCAACGCCTACGGGCCGACCGAATGCACCACCGCGCTCTACGCCCGCATCGACCAGGGGCAGACGCTGCAGGACCCGACCTGGGCCCTGGACCGGCCGGTGGAAGGCGTCACCCTGGACATTGCCCAGGAACCGGGGCAGCCCTACGGCGAAGGGGTGGGTGAACTGCTGCTCTATTCTTCCCTGGTGGCCCGGCGCCTGGACCCGGCCAGCGGGCTGATCGTCGAGCTGACCCAGCCCAGCCCCCTGGACTCGCAGCGCCAGTGCTACGCCACCGGTGATCTGGCGTGCCGCCAGCCCGATGGCGCCCTACGCCTGCTGGGGCGCAAGGATTCCATCGTCAAGATCAACGGGCAGAAGGTCAGCCTGGTCCAGGTGGAATCGGAGCTCAAGGCTCTGGCCCAGGTACGGGAAGCCTGTGTGATCGCCCATCAGGCCGGGGACAACCTGGCCCTGGTGGCCTTTGTCATTGCCCGTGACGCCAGCCTTGGCGAAGACCTCCTGCGTCAGGCCGCCAGGGCCGCACTGCCGGCGCACCGGGTGCCGGCGCGCTTCCTGCTGGTGGAGCGTTTTGCCTTGAACCGCAACAACAAGATCGACCGGCAGGCGTTGGCGCAACTGGCTGCCCGTGCCATGGCGGCGCCGGAGCCGGCACAGGCCGCACCGGAGCCTTTCTGGCAAGCCATCGGCCAGGTACTTGGCGGGCAGAGCCCGGACCGGGCCAAGAGCTTTATCGACAATGGCGGCGATTCGCTGCGGGCCTTGCAAGTGGTTGCCACGCTGAAGAGAAAGGGCCTGGTGCTGGACCTGGAAGAGTTGCTGTCGGATCAGGCCCTGGGGCAATTGCCGGTACACGCGGCGGCGGCCAAGGCCCGGCCCGGGGTTTCCCGGCCGCAGGTCGAGGGCCTGCCCAATCGCCGCTTCCTGCTGAGCCGCGGCATCAGCGACCTGGATCACTGGAATCAGGCCCTGGTGCTGGACATAGCCGCCGGCCAGGAGCCACAGCGAGTCAGCCAGGCGCTGCGGGCAATTTTCCGTCATCACTTTATCGAGGCGGGCGTTCAGGATCAGGGGCTGCAGCCCGCCGGGACGGATCTGCAGCAAGCGGTGCAGCGGACCTGCGCAGCCATCTCTCTGAGCCAGGGGCAACTCTTCTGCTTCAGCCAGCAACAGGATGCCGCTGGCCATCACCTGATCATTGCCGGGCACCAGTTCCAGGTCGATCGCTACTCCTGGATGCTGCTGGTTTCCGAGCTGGACGAATGCCTGGGGCAGGGCCTGGAGTGCATGCAAAGCTGGCCGCGGCCGACGGCCTTCGAGGAGTGGCAGCAGAGCTACCAGCGCGAGCATGCCGCGGCGACCCATGAAGCGTTCTGGGAAGCCCTGCCCTGGGGCCGCTGCGTGCAGTTGACCGGGCAGCGCCCCGAGTTTCCCCGGCGCGAGGCCTTTCGGCGAGCCGAACTGTGCCTGGGGCTGGTCCGCGACCTGCCGCAGTGGGCCCAGGGTGTGGCCGAGACCAGCCAGTTGCTGCTGGCGGCCATCCTGCGCGCCATGAGCCAGAGCGATGACAACCCGTTCCAGAAAGTCCATTTGCTCGACCATGGGCGGGCCCTGGACAAGAGCGGCGCCGAGCTCAACAGCGTGTTCGGCTGGCTGACGGTGATCTACCCCCTGGTGCTGCAAGTTGCCAGCCTGGAGCTGGAGCAGATCGCCAGGGAAATCAAGGCCGGCCAGCAAGCCAGCCAGGGCATTGCCCACAGCTTCGGCAACCGTTATTTCGCCACGCCCGAGGCCGAGCGCCTCAAGGGCCTGTTCGATTGCGGCTACAGCTACAACTTCCTGGGCGCCGTGGAGAACCCGCCCGGGGCCCGGGTCGGCGTGCATCCCTTGAGCCTGCAACTGATGCAGGGCAGCCCCAGCCATCACCTGGAGTTCACCGGCTACCTGGCCGCGGGCGAATTGCTGCTGAAAATCGACTATGACCCGCAGGTCTTCGGCGAAGAACGCCTGGAGTCGCTGCTGATCGGGATCACCGCTGCCTTGAGCTAGAGAAACCTCCATGAACGCCTTACCCGATAACAACAAGAAACCCCGTTCACTGGTCGCCGTGCTGATTTTCCTCGGCTGCCTGCTGATCTGGTCCACCAACTGGATCGCCATTTCGCTGCAGGTGGAACACAGCGATGTCGGCTCTTCGCTGATGCTGCGCTTCCTCATTGCCTACGGGGTGCTGTGGCTGTGGCAACGGCTGTTCGCCGGCCCGCAGCAGCCGGTAACCCGCAAGGCCTACTTGCTGATGGCCGGGGTGGGGGCGGTGTACTTCTATGCCGGCATCGGCCTGGCCTACCTGGCCACCGCTTACCTGGGCAGTGCGCAGATGGCCTGCCTCAGCGCCTTTGTGATTTTCTACATCATCGGCATCAAGCGCCTGTTCCTGCATGTGCCGGTCGCCCTGCACAACCTGCTCGGCGCACTGGTGAGCATCGCCGGGCTGGGGCTGTTCATGCTTGGCGATCCGGGGCGGCCGCTGTCGCTGGCGGGGGTGGCCCTGGGCCTGACTTCCTTCCTGGCGGTGGCCATCGGATCGGTGCTTTCGGAGCACATCCAGAAGACCTGCCAGCTCGGCACCTTGCACATCAACAAGGTGGCGGCCGGCTGGGCCTGCGCTCTATACGCCGTCAGCCTGTTGCTGGGCGGCCATGGCTTGCAACTGCCGGGCACCCTGGCCGATCTCGGCATCCTGCTGTACCTGGGGGTGGTGTGCTCGGCGCTGGTGTTCGTGCTGTTCATCGATCTGATCAAGCGGATGGGCGCCGAGAACGCCGGCTACGTCGGCGTGCTGTACCCCATCGGCGCCAGCTACCTGTCGGTGTGGCTGGGGGAAACGCCCCTGAGCCTGCACCTGATGCTCGGCAGTGCCCTGGTGATGCTGGGCAGCCTGATCAATTTCAAGTTTCGCTACCACCCCGCCCCCAAGAAAGTGGAGTTCAGCTGAATGAGCAATGTACGGATACGCCAGGCCACCACGGACGATCTGATCGGTATTTTCGAGGCCCACCGCAACTCGGTAGAGCGCCTGTGCACCTCTGAATACAGCGATCAGCAGATCCGCATGTGGCTCGATGGGCGCTCCCCGGAAACCTACCGCGAAGCCGTGGAAAAGGGATCGCTGTGGCTGGCCGAGGGCGAGCAGATCGAAGGGTTCGTCGAACTCGACGGCAATGAGGTCAGCAAGCTGTTCATCCGTGGCGATGTGGCCAGGCGTGGCCTGGGCAGCCGTCTGCTGGAGGTGGCGCTGGCTCGGCTGCGGGCCAGCGGTGCCAGCTCGGCCTACCTGGAGGCGACCCTGACGGCCGAAGGCTTCTATGCCTACCACGGCTTCCAGAAGATCGGCGAGGGCACCTTCAGCCGCGGCAACAGCCCGGTGTCCATCGAGATCATCAAGATGGAACGCCCGCTTTGATCTGACCGTCAGCGGCCACTTCAGCACAGCAGGTCTTGCCCGTCCCCGGTTCGCGGGGGCGCGGCCGGCTGCACCCGGAAAACGGCACACGAGGCTTATCCAAGATGACAGGGATGTTATTGAAATTGACGGTGCTCGATCAGAATCTGTGCGCCGGGTGCGGCGCCTGCGCCCTGGTGTGCCCACAGCAGGTGATCGTTTTCGACCCGGACCGGGTGGTGCCGCTGCTGGAGGGCATCGGCGACAGCTGTGAAAGCTGCACCGAGTGCCTGGCGGTGTGCCCGGGGCTGCAGCCGGATACCGATCGCTCCGAACTGGAACTGTTCGGCCGTACCCGCCGCGCCGAAGAGCGCTGGCTGGGGATCAGCCGCCAGGCCATCGGTGCGCGTTCCACCGACCCGCAGATAGTCCGGCGCTCGGCCAGTGGCGGCACCGCCACCACCTTGCTGCTGACCGCCCGGGAGCACTTTGACGTGGACCTGACCCTGACCATGGGCCGTCACCCCGGGCAGGGCTGGCGCAGCGCGCCGCAACTGGGCAGCGCTGCAGCGGCGATCATCAACAATGCCCAGTCCACCTACCAGCTGGCGCCTTACCTCAATGCCCTGCGCGAATGCTACGAACAGCAGCCGGACGCGCGCATCGCCGTGGTGGGGCTGGCCTGCCACGTCCAGGCGATCCGCAAGCTGCAGCGCCGGGACACGGCCATCGGCCACTGGGCCCGCAGCCGAATCATCTGCGTGATCGAGACCGCCTGCTCCTCCAACACCCTGCCGGCCGGCACCCATAGCATCATCAGCGAGGTGCTGGGGCAAGACCCGCAGCAGGTGCGCGATATCAAGTACCGCGAAGGCGATTACCCCGGCCGGCTGCAAGTCACCTTGCTGGACAGCCAGACCTTTGGCATCGATTTCTGGGAGATCCTCGGCAAGCTCAAGGATAACAAGACCTTTCGCTGCCTCAGTTGCGGTGACTGGATGAGCGGGCTGGCCGACGTCAGCGTGTGTGACGGCGACCCCAACATTTTCGAAGCCAGCCTCAACGGTTCCGAAGAACAGAAACACGGCCGCGCGCTGATCCGCACCGAGATGGGCCAGGCCCTGGTGGACAGCGCCATCACCCATGGCCGGCTGGAAAGCTGGGGAGTCGACCTTGGGGGCTTCAACCTCGGCCTTGAACGCAAGAAGAACCGTCGGCGCTTCTATGAAACCCAGCCGCTGGTGTTGCCCGCCGGCCCCGGGGTGGGCGACCACTTCGAGGACGAAGCGCTGGTGGACGACGCCGAACTGATCAACCCCGCCAAATACAGGAGTAGCCCATGATCGATTACCCGGACCGGCCCATCGATTTCACCCTCGGCCGCCAACAGCAAGTCTGGGCCAACATCGACGGCTACCTGCCATCGGACAAGTCCATCAGCCATCGGATGATCCTGTTTGCCGCCCTGGCCCGGCATCCGGTGCGCCTGCGGGACCTGAACCGCGGCAAGGCGGTGACCCTGTTGCTCGATGCCCTGCAGCAACTGGGCCTTGAGGTGACGCCAGGGCAGACGCCCCAGACCCTGGAGATCAGCGGTGAGTTCGCCCTGGCGACCCACGAGCGGCGGGTCGACCTGGGGCCCTCCAGCGCGGCCGCGCGGTTACTGATCGGGATGCTGGTGGGGCTCAATGTGCCGTGCATCGTCGATGGCGACGAAACCCTGCGCAACCGTCCCTTCGACTGGATCGTCGAGCCCCTGAACCAGATGGGCGCCCACCTGGAGTACCTGGGGCGTCCGGGCGCGCTGCCGATCCGTATCCACCAGGCTGCATTCCGCGGCGGCGCGGCGCAGATCCACATCGGCAGCGCCCAGGCCATCAGCACCTTGCTGTTTGCCGGGGTGGCGGCACGCAAGCCGATGTCGATCCGGTACCCGGTGGTGGCCCGGGATCACACCCAGCGCATCATCAACAGTTTTGGCGACCGGCTGCTGGACGAGCAGTTGCAGATCCACTACCAGCCACGGGACTGCGCGATTCCCGAGGAGATCAGCATCCCTCGCGACCCCTCGGCCATTGCCTATCCGGCGGCGTTGTTCCTGCTGTGCAACCGCCACCAGGAGCAGCAGCGTCTGAGCTTCGACAATGTGTGCCTGAACCCTACGCGCCTGGGCTTTTTCAACTGGCTGCTGGCCTGTGGTTTCAACCTGACCCTGGAGGTGGACAGCATTCGTCATGGCGAGCCGGTGGGCCGCCTGCTGCTGCGCGGGGGTGGCCAGCCCAGGGCTCACGACTTGCGCGACAAGCACCAGTTCCACGCAATGATCGACGAAGTGCCGCTGGCCCTGGCCATCAACTGCGTGCTGCCCGGCAGCGCGACCTTCAGTGACCTCTACGAGCTGACCTTCAAGGAGTCGGACCGGATCGCCGCCACCCGCAGCATGCTCAATGCCCTGGGCCTGGACTACCAGGTCGACGGCTACGACGTGCGGGTGGAAGGCGGGCAGGTGCCCAGTGTGCAGGGAGCGATCCCGACTTTCGGTGACCATCGCCTGTCGATGACCGCCCACGTCCTGCTGCTGGCTCACGGGCTGCAGGCCACCATCCTCGAAGGGCATTGCTACCAGACTTCATTTCCAGGGTTTGCCCAGTGCCTGGATCGCCTGACCGGACGGGAGGCCTGATGAGCAGCAGCCGATACACACTCACCGCCTGTGGCGCCGATGGCGTGATCGCCGTGCATGAACCTCTGGCCGCCCTGGCGGCCACTGAAGTGCAGGTGGCGGTGGACTACTCCATGGTCAGCCCGGGCACCGAGCGTCATTACCTGCAGCAGGTACGCGAGAGTGGCGAGCAACTGCCGCTGGGCTATTGCGCGGCCGGGGTGGTTAGCGCCGTAGGGCCCGAGGTGGAAGGCGTGCAGCCGGGGGACCGGGTGGTGGCCATGGGCTGGAAGATTGCCACCCATTCCAACTGGATCCAGGTGCCCCAGCGGCTGGTGTGCAAGGTACCGCCGCCACTGACCCAGGACCAGGCGATTCTTGCCACCCTGGGTGCCACTGCGGTGCATGCGGTGGACCGTGCGCAATTGCAGGCGGGGGAGCAGATCCTGGTGGTGGGCATGGGCCTGGTGGGCAAGATGCTGAGCCTGGTGGCGGCCTGTCATGGTGCGCGGATCTGGGGCGCGGACCTCAACCCCGCCGCCATCGACCCGGGCCTGCCGGTGCAGGTGCTCGACCTGCTGGCCGAGCCGGGGGCGATGGCCGGGCAGTTCACCCGGATCTTCCTGTGCATCGATGCTGATATCAGCGCCTTGTTCCCGCGGTTGCTGGCCCTGCTCAGTCCGCAGGGCAACGGGGCTGGCCGCTCGCGGCTGGTGAATGTCGGGCGGGTCAGCCTGACCCTGGAGCTCTCGCCGCAAATGGGCAACATCGACATCATCAACGTGTCCCGCTGCGGTAACGGTTACCGCGACGATGCCTACCATCACGGGCGCAAGAGCGTGCAGTGCCCGGCAGGGGAAGCCACGGTGGAGCGCAACATCGCTCGTTGCCTCGACTACCTGGTGGCCGGCAAGGATTGGCTGAAGCACTTGCAGCGGGTCGAGATGGACCTGGGGCAGGCGTTGGCGCACTACAACGGCGCGGCGTTCTTCGCCCCTGGAATCAACCTGATCAAACACAGGGAAGCGTGACGGCATGGCTCATCTATCTATTGCTTCGTGCCTGGACGACGTCTTCGCCCGGCATGCCACGGATACCGCGCTGAGCTGCAACGGCGCACGGCTCAGCTACCGGGAGCTGGAACAGCGTTCGGCACAGGTGGCGGCCCGCTTGCTGGGCTTGGGCCTGACGCCTGGCAGCACCCTGGGCCTGGAGGTGGAGCGCTCGATTGAACAACTGGTGCTGCTGGTGGGCATGGTGCGGGCCGGCCTGTCGTACTGCTATCTGGACCGCAACAACCCGCCCCAGTGGAACCAGTCGGTGTGTGAACGCAGTGGCGTGCGCTGGCGGGTCACGCCGGAGGTTGCCGGTGGCCCGGGGTATCTGGCGCTGGATGAGTTGCTCGCGCCCACGGACGAGGCTGCGTGCTGGCCGCCGCTATGCGGTGCCGAGCCGGTGTACGTGAACTTTTCCAGCGGCACCACCGGCGCGCCGAAGATCATTCCCTGTACCCATCGCGGGGTGTTGGGGTTCTGCGACCGGCCGCGACATTTTCCGCTGCAGCCGGGCTTTCGCATGCTGTACGCCTCGAACCTGACCTTCGACGCCTCGCAGTTCGAGATCTGGACCGCGCTGCTCAATGGCGGCGAATTGCATATCCATGTTCCCGGCGCCCTGACCCTGGAACACCTGCATCGTTACATCCACGAGGCCGGGGTCGACAGCCTGTGGCTGACCTCGACCCTGTTCAACACCTTCGTCGATATCGACCGCGGCTGGCTGCGGGGCGTCAAGCGGCTGATGGTCGGCGGTGAGGTCCTGTCCGCAGGGCATGTCCGCCAGGCCTATGCTGCCGCCGATGGGCTGGTTCTCTACAACGGTTATGGCCCCACGGAAAACACCATGGGTACCTGTGTCTATGCCATTCCCCGCAGCTTCGACAGCACCCGGGACATTCCCATCGGCCAGGCCGTGGACGATGCCACCCTGTTGCTGCTGCGCCCTGACGGGCAGCCGTGCGAGGTGGATGAACCCGGCGAGCTGCTGATCGCCGGGGGCGGCTTGTCCCCGGGGTATCTGGGGGATGCCGGGCTGACCCGGGAGCGCTTCATCGACCTGCCATGGCAGGGCCGGACGCTGCGTTGCTACCGCAGTGGCGACCTGGTTTCCCGGGATGGCCAGGGGCTCTATCACTTCCATGGCCGCAGCGATGACCAGATCAAGCTGCGTGGCCAGCGCCTGTCGCTGACCGAGGTCGCCGCCGCCTTCAAGCGTTACCCGGGAATGTTCGATTGTGTGGTGTTGCTGGATGACCAGGGAACCGAAGCGCAGTTGCTGCTGGTGTACCTCAAGGCGCCTGGGGTCGAGCCCCGGGTGCTGGCCGAATATGGCCGGCAAAGCCTGCCGCCGTTCATGGTGCCGTCGCGATTTGTCGAGGTTGAGCGCTTTGCCCTGCGCTCTTCCGGCAAGCTGGATATTGCTGAGCTCAAGCAGCGCCTGTGTCTCGGGCAGCCGGCCACTGAAACGGACGACTCGCCGGCAGGGCGTTTTCTCGCGCGTTTCGGCGTGTCGGCTCATGACCTGCAGCGCAGCTTCTTCGACAGCGGTGGCAACTCGCTGGCGGCGATCAAGCTGGTGGGCACGGTGAACCGTCACCTGGGCTGGGAAGGCCTGGGCCTGGAGCAGTTCTACCGCATGGCCACCCTGGGCCAGTTGCTGGACTGGCTACAGGCCCAACCCGGCCTGGCGTCCCTGCTGGAAAACGGTGCGCAGGAGTACTACGTGATCGAGTCGGAGCAGGAGTCCTTGCCCGCCGCCCATGCAGGGTTTTCGATCAATACTCACCTGGGGCGTTTTGCCGTGGTCCGCGCCACCTCGGCCAGCCACGCCCGGGAGGCGCTGCGCAGCGGTTCCGGGCGGTTGCCGGCTGCCGGCGACAGCCGCTGGATCGGCTTGAACAAGAGCCAGTTGTCGATGGTGTATGCCGAACTGTTCAACAAGGATCTACGGGCCAACAACGTGCTCTACCTGTTCCGGCCCGAGCAGTTGCCGGCCGCCGGGCTGGACCTGCAGGCGTTGGCCCAGGGCTTGAAGCGGCGCTATCCACTGGCGGGCTGTCGGGTGGCGCGGGTCGAGGGCGAGTACTGTCTTGATCTGGCCCCCGAGCCGCCGGCGCGCCTGTGGCTGGAGCCTGTGGCGGAGTTTCCCAGCCAGCAGGCCTGCGTGGAGCATTTCCTTGAGCGGCCGCTGTCACTGTTCGAGCAGGACCTGTGCAGCCTGTTCAAGGTGCGCATCGACGGCACCTTGCACCTGGGGCTGTGGCTGCACCACATCCTTGGCAACCATGTCGGCCAGTTGAGCCTGCTGCGCAGCGTGGAACAGTTGGCGCTGGGCGTGCAGTCGCCGCCGGTGGCGGATTTTTCCTTTGTCGGCAATAACCTGATGCAGGCCGAGGAATATGAGCGTCTGGCAGATGCCGGCACCGAGGCCTGGGAGCAAGAGGCCGAGGAGTACGCGCCGCTGGCCGATGTCCCGGCGCCGGCGGCCACTGCCCAGGCGCTGCAGTTGCGCGCGGCACTGGCCATGGACCCGATGAAGCTGGCCTCGCCGCAGCGTCTGTTTCACCTGTTGCAGGCGTTTCGCCAGGGCTGCGCCGAGGGCTTGGGGATAGAGGCGCCGATCGTCAATCTATTGTTCGCCTGGGCTGAGCGTTCGGTGATCAGCGGATTCTCCAGTTACACGGTGCCCGTGCCCCTGGCTCCCGGGCGCTTCGCCGAAGGCTGCGAGCCACAGGCCTGCATGGATTACCTGAATGCCAAGCTGGCCCGGGCGGCCTTGGGTTACGAGGAAATACTCGCGGCCCTGGGCCTGTACGGCTTTGCTCCGGCGTTCCTGTGCAATTTCGTCGAGCTGCCGGCCAGTGACGCCCGGTGGTTGCAAACGCGGATTGCCAACCCGGTTAGCGAGTGGCCCAAGACCCTGCTCGACCTGACGGTGGTCAAGTCGGCGCTGGGCTGCGAAGTGCTGCTCAACAGCTATCTGCCCGAGCCGCAGGCCAGGGCATTTCTCGAATCCTTTGTCGCGGCGGGGCAACGTCAATGAAACTGATCTGCTTTCCCGACTTCGTCGGCCATCCGATCTGTTTTTCCGCCCTGGGCCGGGCACTCAAGGGGCGGGTGTCGCTGGTGCAGGTCAACTACAGCGACTACTGGCCCTATTCCAGTGTCGAAGACCTGGCCCGGCAGATTGCCCAAGAGCATGAGCTGACGACCCTGGACGCGGTGCTCGGTTACTCCTTCGGCGCTTATGTGGCGGCCTGTTGCGTGGCCCGCAGCACGGCACCCGCCAGGCCGCTGCTGTTGGTGGACCCGCCGCTGCTGGCCGAGCTTCGAGGGTTGGCCCCTGACGCCATTGCCCGGCGTTTGGCGGCCGATCCGCAGTACGCCTACGTCGATGACCTGGTGGACGCGCAGTTGGTCAATCGCGAGTGCGTGCACGGCAATATCCTGCTGCTGTCCCAATGGCAGGCGGTGCCGCTGAAGGGGCGCGCGGTGGATGTGCTGTTGTCCGCCGGGCGCAGTGCCGAGGGGCTGGCCCCGGGCCTGGGGCTCGATCCGGCCCAGGACAATCGCTACTGGCGGGACGAGCAGCACCACCATGGCTCGGTGATCAATAGCCCCGATGTGCTCACCTGGCTGCTGGACCCTGGGGCCTTGCAGCGCATTGCTTGGTGATCGAAGCCGGCCCGTTCGGGGTGCCCTCAGTTCCAGCTAAGTTTTCCCTCGTAGCCTCTGCCTCGCGCCAATACACGCGCCGTTATGGAGAGGCACCCGATGAAGCCGCTGAGCAAGACCGATTGGCTGAACAAGGTTCCGGAGGTGACGCTGTCCTTCTGGATCATCAAGATCATGTCCACCACCGTGGGCGAAACCTGCGCCGACTACCTGGCCGTCGACGCCGGCCTGGGGCAGGGCGTGACCAGCATCGGCATGGCCCTGTTGCTGGGGCTGGCGCTGTTCGCGCAGTTCCGCAGCCGGACCTACACGCCATGGATCTACTGGCTGAGCGTGGTCCTGGTGAGCATCGTCGGGACCCAGATCACCGATGTGCTCACCGATCAGCTGGGCATCAGCCTGTACCTCAGCACCGCAGTGTTTGCAGGTTTGCTGGCGGTCAATTTCGCTGTCTGGTACGCCGTTGAGCGCAATCTGTCGATCCGCCAGATCGTTACCCCGCGACGCGAGCTGTTCTACTGGGCCACCGTGCTCTGCACCTTCGCCCTGGGAACCGCCGCCGGGGACCTGGCCACCGAGGCGCTGGGGCTCGGCTTTACCCTGGGAGCGCTGATCTTTGCCGCACTGATTGCCGTGACCCTGGTGGCCTGGCGCCTGGGGGGCAATGCGGTGCTGACCTTCTGGATCGCCTACATCCTCACCCGACCGTTAGGCGCCGCCCTCGGCGACCTGCTGACACAAGCCAAGACCTACGGTGGCCTGGGCCTGGGCGCCACCTGGACCAGCGCAATCTTCCTCTGCGTGATTCTTTTGCTGGTGACCGTCGCGCAGCTCAACGTCAACAACCGTCAGCGCCTTTCCCACTGATTATCCGACCCTCACTCAAGGACTCATCATGGCCTTTATCCGCTCTGCCATTCGCTACACCACGACCCTTTCCATGATTGCCCTGCTGGGGCTGGCCGCGGGGTGTTCCAAGCCTGCCGATGCGCCCAAGCCCGGCACTGCCGCTTCAGCCCAGGCTACCGGGGCCACGGCCTCCAGGCTGGGCGACCTGGCCGAGTTCCAGGCCATTGCCCGTGATGTGGCCGGCTTGGTGGACAAGCAGGACCTGGCGGGGGCGAAGCGCCGGATCAAGGATCTGGAAGTTGCCTGGGACTCCGCCGAAGCCGGCTTGAAGCCCCGTGCCGCCGGTGACTGGCATGTATTGGACAAGGGCATCGACCGAGCACTTGACGCCCTGCGCGCCGGCACCCCGCAACAGGCCGAGTGCAAGTCGGCGATGGACGATCTGCTGGCAACGTTCAGTCGCTTGCAAGGCAAGGCCTGACCCTCATCTTTTCCAGCAGACCGGCAGGCGAGTGATTACCCTTGGGGGGACTCGACCCGGGCCCGGCCTTGCTCA
Organism: Pseudomonas sp. GW823-FHT02C05; assembly: GCF_058797595.1. Lineage (NCBI taxonomy): Bacteria > Pseudomonadati > Pseudomonadota > Gammaproteobacteria > Pseudomonadales > Pseudomonadaceae > Pseudomonas > Pseudomonas sp. GW823-FHT02C05. The sequence goes on from NZ_JBXAJU010000003.1 coordinate 532,741, forward strand.
AGCGCAGGCCGGGCCTGTTTCACTACGGAGGCACTATGCGGATCTTGCTGGTGGAGGACGACGGGATGATCGCCGAGGCGATACAGGGCGCCCTCAAGGATGCAGGCTACGCCGCCGACTGGGTCAGCGATGGGGTGACCGCCCTGGCTGCCCTGGACAGCCAGCATTACGACCAGGTGCTGCTCGACCTCGGCCTGCCCGGCAAGGACGGGTTGCAGGTGCTCGACAGTATTCGCCGCCGTAACAACCCGGTGCCGCTGTTGATCATTACCGCTCGTGACAGCCTCGATGACCGGCTGCGAGGCCTGGACGGCGGCGCGGACGACTACCTGCTCAAGCCCTTCGCCATGGCCGAGCTGCTGGCGCGAATGCGTGCGGTCATGCGTCGCAAAGGCGGTAGCGCGGCACCGCTGCTGGGCAATGGTGTGGTTTCGCTGGACCCGGTATCGAAACAGGCAAGCTCGTTCGAGCAGCCTGCGGTGCAGCTGTCGAACCGCGAATTCGCCTTGTTGCAGGCGCTGTTGATCCGCCCGGGGGCGATTCTTTCCCGTAGCGAGCTGGAAGACCGCATCTACGGCTGGGGCGAGGAGGTGGAAAGCAATGCGGTGGAGTTCCTGATCCATGCCTTGCGCCGCAAGTTGGGAAGCCAGGTGATCAAGAACGTCAGGGGGATGGGATGGATGGTTTCAAAAGACGTCTGAGCGAGTCGGTCCAGCTCAGGCTGTCCATTGCCCTGTCAGTGGCGGTGCTGATCGTTGCGCTGCTGGCCGGAGTCTTTGCTTATGTCTCGGCCTTCGACGAGGCCCTGGAGATGCAGGACAACACCCTGCGCCAGGTGGCCGCGCTGTTCGAGCGCCAGCACATGACCCTGGCCTACCCGCCGCCGGGGCAGGTCGTCGCCGACGATAACGAGGAATCCAGGGTGGTCGTTCAATACCTGGCCGATGGCGCCAGGGCGGCGGCGGACAGTGATGCCGAAATCCCCCTGCCGCTGCCCACCACCCTGGCGGACGGTCTGTCGACCCTGACGGTGGGCGGCGAGCCGTTTCGGGTGCTGGTCAAGACCACCAGCGCTGGCCTGCGGATTGCCGTGGCCCAGGAAACCGGCGCTCGTGACAGGGATGCGCGGGAAAGCGCCTGGCGTGGACTGTTGCCCTTCCTGATCCTGTTCCCCGTGCTGTTGCTGGTGATTGCCGATCTGGTGCGCAAACTGTTTCGTCCCATCGAGCAGTTGGCGGCCGAGATCGATCTGCGTGACGAGCAGGAATTGCACCCGATCGACGAGCGCCATCTGCCGACCGAGGTGCGGCCTTTCGTGCGGGCCATCAATCGCCTGTTGCTGCGGGTGACTCAGTCCATGACGACGCAGCGGCGTTTCGTGGCGGATGCCGCCCATGAATTGCGCTCGCCGCTGACGGCCTTGTCCCTGCAGGCCGAGCGCCTGGCATCGGTGGAGATGCCCAGCCTGGCTCGGGAACGCCTGCAACTGTTGCGCCGGGGGATCGAGCGCGGCAGGAAGCTGATCGATCAATTGCTCGGGCTGGCGTCTGCACAATCGGCCATCAATGGCCGGGTTGAGCCGGTCTCGGTGCACGGGGTGTACCGCCGGGTGCTGGAGGACCTGCTGCCCCTGGCGGAGGCCAAGGCGATCGACATCGGCCTGGAAGGTGGGCCGGACAGGCAGGTGCTGATCAGCCAGGAGGACCTGTTGACCCTGGTGAAGAACCTGGTGGACAACGCCATCCGCTATACCCCGCAAGGTGGGCGGGTAGACCTGTCGGTGGCCCAGGTGCAGGACGAGATCCTGCTGCAGGTCAGCGACTCGGGGCCGGGTATTGCCGTGGCTGAGCGCGAGCGCGTGTTCGACCCTTTCCATCGCGGGCTGGGCAGCGATGAAGTGGGCTCCGGGCTGGGGCTCGCCATCGTCAAGGCCATTGCCGATCGGCATGCCGGCCGGGTCTGGCTGGATTACTCCGACCAACGGACCAAACGCGGGTTGTGTGTGACGGTGGCTTTCGCCCGGGTGCAGGTGCCGCCGGCAGGGTAGGGCGCGGCTGTTGGGCAGAATAGGCTTTTGAATACCCTGGATATTCTGTAGCCTTGCGCGGCTCCAATGTTGTCCGTACCTGATGAACTCACTCTCCCGGCGGGGCCTTAAGCGGTCCGGAGCCGGTGGTATACTCGACTTTCGCGCCTCAAGCGCCTGCAGGTCTTGCGAACATGACGCAAATTTCTGAACGCCTTCTGGTTCAAGCCCACCTCGACGCCAAGCAGCCCAAACCCTTTAGCGCTGCGCAAGAGGCCCATCTGCGTGCCGCCATCGCTGCCGAGCTCAAGGCTCAGGATGCGGTGCTGGTTGCACACTTCTACTGTGATCCGGTGATTCAGGCCCTGGCCGAAGAAACCGGTGGCTGCGTGTCCGACTCCCTGGAAATGGCCCGCTTCGGCAATGCCCATCCGGCCAAGACCGTGCTGGTTGCCGGGGTCCGCTTCATGGGTGAGACGGCGAAGATTCTCAACCCTGAAAAACGGGTGTTGATGCCGACCCTGGAAGCCACCTGCTCCCTTGACCTTGGCTGCCCGGTGGAAGAGTTCTCGGCCTTCTGCGACCAGCATCCCGAGCGCACCGTGGTGGTCTATGCCAACACGTCGGCGGCGGTCAAAGCCCGTGCCGACTGGGTGGTGACGTCCAGTTGCGCCCTGGAAATCGTCGAAAGCCTGATGGATAACGGCGAGAAGATCATCTGGGGCCCCGACAAGCACCTGGGCACCTACATCCAGCGCCAGACCGGTGCCGACATGCTGCTCTGGGACGGTGCCTGCATCGTTCACGAGGAGTTCAAGTCCAAGCAGCTGGAAGACATGAAGGCGCTGTATCCGGATGCGGCCATTCTGGTGCACCCGGAGTCCCCCAGCTCGGTGATCGAACTGGCCGATGCGGTGGGCTCCACCAGTCAGCTGATTGCTGCCGCGCAGCGCCTGCCGAACAATACCTTCATCGTCGCCACCGACCGCGGCATCTTCTACAAGATGCAGCAGCTGTGCCCGGACAAGGTGTTCATCGAGGCGCCGACGGCCGGCAATGGTGCGGCGTGCCGCAGTTGTGCCCATTGCCCGTGGATGGCCATGAATACCCTGGAGCGTACCCTGCAGTGCCTGAAGGATGGCAGCAACGAGATCAGCGTCGACCCGGCGCTGATCCCCAATGCGCTCCGCCCTCTGAAGCGCATGCTGGATTTCACCCAGGCCGCGCGGATGAAACTGGCGGGCAACGCCTGATCGGTTCTTCTGCTCGCTTAAAAAAAACGCCCCGATCTGTCGGGGCGTTTTTGTAGGCGGCGGGCTTACTTCTTCTGCTTGGGAATGCGCACCAGCTGGCTGTTGGAGTAGATGTCGTGCCAACTGCGTTTCTGCTTGTCCACCAGCACCCAGAAGAAGCCCAGGCCGGCACACAGCCAGGACGCGATCGACACCATGAAGCGCAACAGTGCCTGCCACAGGCTGATACGGCTGCCGTCGGCGTTCTGCACCCGGATACCCCAGACCTGCATGCCCAGGGTCTGGCCGGAGTGGGTCCAGAACTTGGCGAAGAAACCGAACAGTACGAACAGCAGCACCGTGGAGTACAACGGGTCACCGTCCAGGGCGCCGGACTCGGTCAGGGTACGCATCCGCGCCTCGCCGATGATCTGCATCTGGATCAGCTTGTAGACGCCGCCCGTGACAATCAGCAGGGCAACGCACAGCAGGAAATCATAGAACATCGCTGCCAGGCGACGACCCAGGCCGGCGGCGGGGAACTCGCCTTGGGGGCTTAGCAGATGTTTCGACATGACAGGCTCTCGACTGAAAAAAGAAGCCATTTTACGGAATTGCGCGCACAAAAAAGCCCCTGATGTCAGCATCAGGGGCTTTTTCGTTACAGACGATTAAGCTTCTGCTTGTACTTCGTCAGCCTGCATGCCTTTCTGGCCTTGCACAGCGATGAAGGTCACTTTTTGGCCTTCTTTCAGGCTCTTGAAGCCGTTGCCCTGAATGGCGCGGAAGTGTACGAACAGATCCGGACCGCTTTCTGGAGTGATAAAACCAAAACCTTTCTCGTCGTTAAACCACTTGACGGTACCGCTCTGACGTTGGGACATTTCTTATTTCCTTTGACGCTAAAAAATTAATGACAGTCTCTTTCTCATGAAAGAGTACTGGGCTGGGTTGCAGGAAAGTAAGAGACGTCGAACGGGTTGTAGCAAACTTGTTAGCTACTGCCCAGGTCACGATTCCAAGCGACCCATGCAAACACAGTGGGGAAACTCTACGCCAACTATGGGAGAAAAAACAAGCCCCGCGAAGCCCCGGTTTTACTCAGCTTGCCGAGGTTTGGCGGAACTAGCGTACGGGGCTTATTCGATAGAGTTGTTCAATTGTTTTCGGGCGTTATAAGTGAAGTTCAGTATCGAAAATATGCACTGTTTTATGGCGGTTGCGTTACAGATTAGTGCACTTTTAACGCAACCGCGTTACTTATAGAAACAGTCCCTCAGCCGCGGTAGTAGCGTTGTGGCACGAATGGCATTTTGCTTACAAGCATTGGCACCTTTTTCCCACGAACTATTGCTGCAACTGGCGTATCGAGTGCGCAGTGCTCTATGTCGAGGTAGCCCATGGCCAAGGGGCCGCCCAGGGTCGGACCAAAACCGCCGCTGCACACGCTGCCGATAACCTTGCCTTGGGCGTCGACGATCTCTGCACCTTCACGTACCGGTGTGCGTTCCTGGGGCAGCAGGCCGACGCGTTTGCGGCTGACACCGCCTTGCTGTTGGGCAAAGATCACCTCGGCACCGGGGAAGCCGCCGGCGCGGGCGCCATCGGCACGACGTGCCTTGGAGATGGCCCACAGCAGGCTGGCCTGGATCGGCGTGGTGTCGCTGTTCATGTCATGGCCATAGAGGCACAGGCCGGCTTCCAGGCGCAGGGAGTCGCGGGCGCCGAGGCCGATGGCCGCTACTTCCGGCTCGGCCAGCAGGGCACGGGCGAGTTTTTCCGCCTGGGCCGCCGGCACCGAGATTTCGAAACCGTCTTCGCCGGTGTAGCCCGAACGGCTGACAAAGCAGTCTACGCCCAGCAGGGTCACCGGCTTGAACTGCATGAAGGTCATCTGCGCCACCTCCGGCGCCAGGCGCGCCAGCACCGTGACCGCAGCCGGGCCTTGCAGGGCCAGCAGGGCCCGTTCCTCGAACAGCGGTTGAATGTCGCATTGCTCGCCCAGGTGGCGGCGCAGGTGGGCCAGGTCCTGGTCCTTGCAGGCGGCGTTGACTACCAGGAACAGCTGTTCGTCCCCCAGGTTGGCCACCATCAGGTCATCAAGGATGCCGCCCTGTTCGTTGGTGAACATGGCGTAGCGCTGCATGCCCACCGGCAAGTCGATGATATCCACCGGCACCAGGGTCTCCAGGGCCTGGGCGGCATTGGCGCCGCGCAGCAGGATCTGCCCCATGTGGGACACATCGAACAGCCCGGCCTGTTCACGGGTGTGCTGGTGCTCCTTCATCACTCCCAGCGGGTACTGCACCGGCATGTCGTAGCCGGCGAACGGCACCATGCGGGCGCCGAGTTCCAGGTGCAGGCTGTGCAGCGGGGTTTTCAACAGTGTTTCGGTGGACATGGGCAACTCCTGAAAAAAACGTGCGGATACAGGCTGCGTATCAGCACTCGATAATGTTCACGGCCAGACCGCCACGGGCGGTTTCCTTGTATTTGCTTTTCATATCGGCGCCGGTCTGGCGCATGGTGCGGATGACCTTGTCGAGGGAGACGAAGTGCTGCCCGTCGCCGCGCAGGGCCATGCGCACCGCATTGATGGCCTTGACCGAGCCCATGGCGTTGCGCTCGATGCAGGGCACCTGCACCAACCCGCCAATGGGGTCACAGGTCAGCCCGAGGTTGTGTTCCATGCCGATTTCCGCGGCGTTCTCTACTTGCTGCACGCTGCCGCCGAGGACCTCGCACAAGGCCCCGGCCGCCATCGAGCAGGCCACGCCCACTTCACCCTGGCAGCCGACTTCGGCGCCGGAGATCGAGGCGTTTTCCTTGTAGAGGATGCCGATGGCTGCGGCGGTGAGGAGAAAACGCACCACCCCGTCTTCGTTGGCCCCGGGAATGAAGCGCATGTAGTAGTGCAGCACCGCCGGAATGATTCCGGCCGCGCCATTGGTGGGGGCTGTGACCACCCGTCCGCCGTTGGCGTTTTCTTCATTCACCGCCAGGGCATAGAGGTTGACCCAGTCCAGCACCGACAGGGCATCGCGCAGCGCCGCTTCCGGGTGCTTGCACAACTGGCGGTGCAGGGCCGCGGCACGGCGCTTGACCTTGAGCCCGCCGGGCAGGATGCCTTCGTTGCGGCAGCCAGCGTCCACGCAGTCCTGCATCACCTGCCAGATCTTCAGCAGTCCAGCGCGGGTTTCCGCTTCCGGGCGCCAGGCGCTTTCATTGGTCAGCATCACCTGGCTGATGGACAGGCCATAGGTAGCGCAATGTTGCAGCAGTTCCTTGGCATTGCGGAAAGGGAAGGTCAGGCGGGTGGTGTCTTCAACGATGCGATCGGCTCCGGCGGCATCTTCATCCACGACGAAACCACCGCCAACGGAGTAGTACTCGCGGCTGCGGATCTGCAAACCGGCGCTGTCGAAGGCACGAAAGATCATGCCATTGGGGTGATAGGCCAGGGGCTTGCGGATCATGGCCAGGTGTTCTTTCTCGTTGAACGCAATGCTGTGTTCGCCGAGCAGGTTGAGGCGCGCGCTGCTGCGTATTTCCTGCAGGCGCGCGGCGATGTTTTCGGTATTCACGGTGTCCGGGTGCTCGCCTTCCAGGCCTAGTAGCACCGCCTTGTCGCTGCCGTGGCCTTTGCCGGTGGCGCCCAGCGAGCCGTACAGCTCGACCTTGACGCAGGTGGTGCTGGCCAGCAGTTGATCGCGACGCAGGCCTTCGACAAAACGCGCGGCGGCGCGCATCGGGCCGACGGTATGGGAGCTGGAGGGGCCGATGCCAATCTTGAACAGGTCGAACACGCTCAGGGACATGTTGGTTCTCCGGTTTCTTATTGTATTGATCGGCAAGCAAGCACTTGCAGGAGCTAGCTTTCCCGCGATACAGGCAGCCGCTGCTCTACCCGATTGATGCGTTATCGCTCATCGCCGGCGAGCCGGCTCCTACAGGTATACGCGGTATCTGCAGGGGCACGGCTCTCCAGTGATGGACGGCTTACGCGTCCTGGTAGCTCTCGATCGAAGGGCAGGCGCACACCAGATTGCGGTCGCCGAACACGTTGTCGACCCGGCCAACCGGCGGCCAGTACTTGCCTTCCACCAGGGATGCCACTGGGTACACCGCCTGTTCACGGCTGTATGGATGGGACCACTCGCCCACCAGTTCGGCCGCGGTGTGCGGAGCGTTCTTCAGCGGGTTGTCGTCCTTGTCCAGGGCGCCGTTTTCCACTGCGCGGATTTCTTCGCGGATGCGGATCATGGCGTCGCAGAAGCGGTCCAGCTCTTCCTTGGATTCGCTTTCGGTCGGTTCGATCATCAGGGTACCGGCCACCGGGAACGACATGGTCGGCGCGTGGAAGCCAAAATCGATCAGGCGCTTGGCCACGTCATCGACGCTGATGCCGCTGCTGTCTTTCAAAGGACGCAGGTCGAGGATGCATTCGTGGGCCACCAGGCCGTTGCTGCCGGTGTAGAGCACCGGGTAGTGCTCTTCCAGGCGGCGCGAGATGTAGTTGGCATTGAGGATCGCCAACTGCGAGGCGCGCTTGAGGCCGGCGCCGCCCATCATGCTGATGTACATCCAGGTGATCGGCAGGATGCTGGCGCTGCCGAACGGAGCGGCACAGACCGCGCCTTTCTTGTTTTCCAGCGCGGCATGGCCGGGCAGGAAGGGCGCCAGGTGCGACTTGACGCCGATCGGGCCGACGCCCGGGCCGCCACCGCCGTGGGGAATGCAGAAGGTCTTGTGCAGGTTCAGGTGCGACACGTCGCCACCGAACTTGCCCGGCGCGCAGAGACCGACCATGGCGTTCATGTTGGCGCCGTCGATGTACACCTGGCCGCCGTTGTCGTGAATGATGCCGCAGATTTCGCGGATGCCTTCTTCGAACACGCCGTGGGTCGACGGGTAGGTGATCATCAGCGCGGCGAGGTGCTCGCGGTGCTCGATGGCCTTGGCCCGCAGGTCCTCGATGTCGACGTTGCCGCGGGCGTCGCAGGCGGTGACCACCACGCGCATGCCGGCCATGTTGGCGGTGGCCGGGTTGGTGCCGTGGGCCGAGGAGGGAATCAGGCAGATATCGCGGCGCTCGTCGCCACGGCTCTGGTGATAGGCACGAATGGCCAGCAGGCCGGCGTACTCGCCCTGGGAGCCGGCGTTGGGCTGCAGCGACACCGCGTCGTAGCCGGTGGCAGCGCAGAGCATCGCTTCAAGTTCGGTGGTCAGTTGCTGGTAGCCGGCGCTTTGCTCGGCGGGAGCGAAGGGGTGCAGCGCGCCGAACTCGGCCCAGGTGATGGGGATCATTTCGCTGGCGGCGTTGAGCTTCATGGTGCAGGAGCCCAGCGGGATCATGGTGCGATCCAGGGCCAGGTCCTTGTCCGCCAGCTTGCGCAGGTAGCGCATCAGCTCGGTTTCCGAGTGATAGCGGTTGAATACCGGGTGGCTGAGGATCGCCGACTGGCGTGCCAGGGCTGCGGGGATGGCGCTGGTGACCGCCGCCGCGAGTGCCGCGAAGTCCGGCGCGGGCTTGCCGTCGGCCAGCAGGCTCCACAGGGTTTCAACGTCGGCTTGAGTGGTGGTTTCGTCCAGGGACAGGCCCAGGCGCTCGGAGTCTATCACCCGCAGGTTGATGCCCTGGGCGCGTGCCTTGTCGTGCAGCGCGGCGGTGTCGGCACCAGTGCGCAGGCTCAGGGTGTCGAAGAAGCTTTCCTGCTCCACGGTCAAGCCCAGCTGGACCAGGCCCTTGGCCAGGATCGCGGTCAGCTGGTGGATGCGCTGGGCGATCTGGGTCAGGCCCTTGGGGCCGTGGTACACGGCATACATGCTGGCGATGTTGGCCAACAGGACCTGGGCGGTGCAGATGTTGCTGGTGGCCTTCTCGCGGCGGATATGCTGCTCGCGGGTCTGCATGGCCAGGCGCAGGGCCGGCTTGCCGAAACGGTCCACCGAGACGCCCACCAGGCGGCCGGGCATGTCGCGCTTGAAGGCATCGCGCGTGGCGAAGTAGGCCGCATGCGGGCCACCAAAGCCCAGGGGTACGCCGAAGCGCTGGGCACTGCCGATGGCCACGTCGGCGCCGAATTCCCCGGGCGGGGTCAGCAGGGTCAGGGCCAGCAGGTCGGCGGCCACGGCTACCAGGGCGTTGGCAGCGTGGAAACGCTCGGTCAGCTCGTGGTAGTCGAACAGGTCACCGTTGCTTGCCGGGTATTGCAGCAGGGCGCCGAAGAACGGGCTGACGTCGGTCAGCTTGCGCTCATCGCCCACCACCACGTTGATCCCCAGGGGCTCGGCACGGGTGCGCAGCACATCGAGGGTCTGTGGGTGGCAATGCTGCGAGGCGAAGAAGGCGTGGCTGCCCTTGTTCTTGCTCAGGCGCTTGCAGAAGGTCATGGCTTCGGCGGCGGCGGTGCCTTCGTCCAGCAGCGAGGCGTTGGCGATCGGCAGGCCGCTCAGGTCGCTGATCAGGGTCTGGAAATTCAACAGGGCTTCCAGGCGACCCTGGGAGATTTCCGGCTGGTACGGGGTGTAGGCGGTGTACCAGGCGGGGTTTTCCAGGAGGTTGCGCAGGATCGGCGACGGCGTATGGCAGTTGTAGTAGCCCTGGCCGATATAGGTCTTGAACAGCTGGTTCCTGGCGGCGATGGCCTTGATCGAGGCCAGGGCCTGGGCTTCGCTCAGGCCGTGGCCCAGCTCCAGCACGCTGGTGCCCTTGATGCTCTCGGGAATCACGCTGGCGCTCAGGGCTTCCAGGGAGTCGAAGCCGAGGCTATTGAGCATGGCTTGCTCATCGCCCTGGCGCGGGCCGATGTGGCGCGCGATGAATTCGTTGGCGGTGCTCAGGTTGACGGTCATGGCGGCTCCTCAGGCTTCGGCGCTGGCTTTGATCAGGCGGTCGTAGGCGTCCTGGTCCAGCAATTGGCCAACGGCAGCGGCATCGGCAGGGATGAAGCGGAAGAACCAGCCTTCGCCCAGCGGGTCTTCGTTGACCAGTTCCGGGCTGTCTTCCAGGGCCGGGTTGGTGGCGACCACTTCACCGTCCAGGGGCATGTACACGCCGCTGGCGGCTTTCACCGATTCCACGGTGGCGGCTTCGGCGCCCTTGTCGTAGCCCTGCAGCTCCGGCAGTTGCACAAACACCACATCACCCAGGGCGTTCTGGGCGAAAGCCGTAATGCCGACGGTGACACTGCCATCCGTTTCGGTACGCAGCCATTCGTGATCTTCAGTAAAACGCAACTCGCTCATGGAAACTCCTCAGGGCCAGACTCGTCTGGTGGACGCGATTGAATGCTCGGACAGCGCCGAGCCGAATGGCAATGTCCATAGCAAGAACACGGCCAATATTTATTTGGCCTTTGTAAATCAAGGGGTTGAGTGTTTTTTGTAGAGAATGGAATTTCACGGCCGTAGCGAAAACGCTACAGCACGGGGTGCGGAAAAAAGGCTTTGAGGATCAAAGCCTTGCACGGCTGCGATTGCAAGGCTTTGTAGCGAAATCGTTCCACTGTAGCGCTTTCAGTACAGATGGAGGTCGCTTTCAGAGCGGCAGGCGCAAGCTCAGGCCTTGCTGGGAATGCCGTATTTGCGCAGGCGATGGGCAATCGCGGTATGGGAGGTCTGCAAGCGGTTGGCCAGTTGCCGGGTCGAGGGGTAACTGACGTAGAGGTTTTCCAGCAGCTCCTTCTCGAAGGCTTCCACGGCCTGTTCCAGGCTGGCCACTTCGGCATCGTTCTGGCGGGCTACCGAGGTGCCGGCAATGTCCAGGTCACCGATGTCCACCAGGTTGCTCTCGCAGATCGCCGCCGCACGGAAGATCACGTTCTGCAATTGCCGCACGTTGCCCGGCCAGCGGTTGCCCAGCAGCGCCGGGTAGGTTCCCGGTGTCAGCCGGCACACCGGCCGCTGGATCTGCGCGCAGGCCTGCTGCATGAAGTAGCGGGCCAGCAGCAGGATGTCCTGGCCGCGTTCGCGCAGCGGTGGCACTTCCACGTTCAGCACGTTGAGGCGATAGAACAGGTCTTCGCGGAAGGTGCCTTCGTTGACCATTTTTTCCAGGTCACGATGGGTGGCGCTGAGGATGCGCACGTTGACCTTGATCTCGCGATCGCCACCGACCCGGCGAAAGCTGCCGTCATTGAGAAAGCGCAGGAGCTTGGCCTGCAGGTAGGGCGACATCTCGCCGATTTCATCGAGGAACACCGTGCCCTGGTTGGCCAGCTCCATCAGCCCCGGCTTGCCGCCGCGCTGGGCGCCGGTAAAGGCGCCGGGGGCATAGCCGAACAGCTCGCTCTCGGCCAGGTTTTCCGGCAGTGCCGCGCAGTTCAGGGCCAGGAACGGCGCGCCGTGGCGGGCGCTGATGGCGTGGCAGGCGCGGGCCACCAGTTCCTTGCCGGTGCCGGTTTCACCCTGGATCAATAGTGGTGCGTCCAGCGCTGCAACCCGCTGCGCCCGGGCCTTGAGGGTGCGGATCGCCGGTGATTCGCCGAGCAGGGCATCGAAGCCTTCGGCGTGGTCGTGATGCAGGGCCGAGAGCCGTTCACCGATACGGTTGGGCGGGTACAGGGTCAGCAGGGCACCGGCGTCGGTAATGGGAGTAGCGTCCAGCAGCAGGGTCTGGCCATTGACGGTGATTTCCCGCAGCGGCAGGCGAAAGCCGTTTTCCAGCAGGGCCTCCAGCAGTGCGGGGTCGGCAAACAGCTCGGCGACGCTTTCCCCGGCCGGTTCGCGACCATACAGGGCGATCAGCGCCGGGTTGGCCAGCAGCACTTTGCCGGCACTGTCCAGGGCCAGCACCGGATCGGTCATGGCCGCCAGCAGGGCGTCCAGTTGCAGGTGCCGGCGTTGCCCGGGAAGGATGTCCACCACCGTCACCGCCTGCACGCCACGTACGTTGAACAGCGCATCGCGCAGTTCTTCCAGCACCTGGGGGCTCAAGGTCGGGGCATCGATATAGACGTTGGGCGGCACCATTTCCACCGCATCCAGGTTGAGGTTGCGCCCGCCCAACAGGGCCAGGACTTCCTGGGTGATGCCGACGCGGTCGATGAAGCTGACGTGGATACGCATGGGGTGACTGACGGTTCTGCAAAGCGGAGGGTGGCCAGTATGCCTTGGGGCAGGGGCTTAGTCGAAATCGTCACGCATGCCGCAAGAGCCGGCTAGCCGGCGAAGGCGGGCCGGGCAGCGATGCAGGGCCGTGGTCAGTTCGCCGGCACGTCGGCCCCAGCAGGGGATCGGGGGTTATGCAAGGTGCTCGGGTTTCACCGGGTCGCCGGGCTTGACGTCCAGTTGCTTGCGTACGTCCTCGAACATTTCGTCGTAGTACTTGTGCATCGAGGCAATGCTGGCGCTTTTGGGCAGGCCGTGCTGCTGGGCGAGGCGGGTGGCGTGGCGGGCGAAGTCGAAAGCCAGGTCCTTGGCCAGGAAGAACTGCTCCTTCAGGGACTTGTCTTCGATGGTGCCGTGCAGGGTGAACAGCATGCCCTTGCCCTCCTTGGGATCGTGGGCCACTTCGTAGTCAATGCACAGGTTGTAGCTGAAGTCGTCCTTGTTCAGCGCATGGCGCTCGATATGCAGGTGACCGGGCTCAAACATGGCCATAGGCTTCTCTCCTCCAGGGCTTTGAAATGAGGGCAGGCGCCGGGCCTGCCCCGAGTTTTCACTGCAAGCGTCTTACAGGTAACTGATGCCAGGTTGCGCGGTGCTGATGCGGGTGCCGGCCTTGCCCTGGACGATCGCTTCGATGTCCGAGAGTGAACCGATCACTGCGGTTTTGCCAGTGTGCCGGGCAAATTCGCAGGCGGCCTGGACCTTCGGCCCCATGGAGCCGGCGGCAAAGCCCAGCTTCTCGATTTCGTCCGGGTGGGCCTGGCCGATGGCCTTCTGGGTCGGTTTGCCGAAGTCGATGAACGCCGCGTTGACGTCGGTGGCGATCACCAGCAGGTCGGCTTCCAGTTGCTCGGCCAACAGCGCCGAGCACAGGTCCTTGTCGATCACGGCCTCGATGCCCTTGAGCTTGCCATCCTCGCCGTACATGGTGGGGATGCCGCCACCGCCGGCGCAGATCACGATGCTGCTTTTTTCCAGCAGCCACTTGATCGGACGGATCTCGAAGATGCGCTTGGGTTTCGGGCTGGCCACTACCCGGCGGTACTTGTCGCCATCCGGGGCGATGGCCCAGCCTTTTTCCTTGGCCAGCTTCTCGGCTTCTTCCTTGCTGTAGACCGGGCCGATGGGCTTGGTCGGATTCTTGAATGCCGGGTCCTTGGCGTCCACTTCCACCTGGGTCAGCAAGGTGGCGAACGGCACCTCGAAGTCCAGCAGGTTGCCCAGTTCCTGTTCGATGATGTAGCCGATCATGCCTTCGGTCTCGGCGCCTAGCACGTCCAGCGGGTAGGGCGAAACCTGGGTATAGGCCGCCGCTTGCAACGACAGTAGGCCGACCTGCGGGCCATTGCCGTGGGCAATCACCAGTTGGTTGCCGGGGTGGATCTTGGCGATCTGTTCGGTGGCGATGCGGATGTTGGCGCGTTGGTTGTCCGCGGTCATGGGTTCACCACGGCGGAGCAGGGCGTTACCGCCCAGTGCAACGACGATACGCATAATGCAGTCCTTCTAGAGTCCGGTGCCGGCGCCGCCTGGGCGGCCCCGGTGCTGGAGGGGGATTACAGGTCGGCCAGGGTCGAAACCAGGATCGCCTTGATGGTGTGCATGCGGTTTTCCGCTTGCTCGAAGGCGATGCAGGCGGGCGACTCGAACACGTCGTCGGTCACTTCAATGCCGTTGGCCAGGTGCGGATACTGCTCGGCGATCTGCTTGCCGACCTTGGTATCGCTGTTGTGGAAAGCCGGCAGGCAGTGCATGAACTTGGTCCGTGGGTTGCCGGTGGCTTTCATCAACTGGGCGTTGACCTGGTAGGGCAGCAGTTGCTCGATACGCTCGGCCCAGGCTTCCACCGGTTCGCCCATGGAGACCCAGACGTCGGTGTGAATGAAGTCCACGCCCTTGACCGCGGCTTTCGGATCCTCGGTGAGGGTGATGCGGGCACCGCTTTCCTCTGCGTATTGCTTGCAGCGCTGCACCAGGTCGTCATGGGGCCACAGGGCCTTGGGCGCGCAGATGCGCACGTCCATGCCGAGCTTGGCGCCCACCAGCAGCAGAGAGTTGCCCATGTTGTTGCGCGCATCGCCCAGGTAGGCGTAGCTGATCTCGTGGATCGGCTTGTCGGCGTGCTCACGCATGGTCAGCACGTCGGCGATCATCTGGGTCGGGTGGTATTCATCGGTCAGGCCGTTGAACACCGGAACCCCGGCGAATTTCGCCAGTTCTTCGACGATTTCCTGCTTGAAGCCGCGGTACTCGATGGCGTCGTACATGCGCCCCAGCACTCGGGCGGTGTCCTTCATGCTTTCCTTGTGGCCGATCTGCGAGGAGTTGGGGTCGATGTAGGTGACGTTGGCGCCCTGGTCATAGGCCGCCACTTCGAAGGCGCAACGGGTACGGGTCGAGGTCTTTTCGAAGATCAGGGCGATGTTGTTGCCCTTGAGGTGCTGCTGCTCGGTGCCGGTGTACTTGGCGCGCTTGAGGTCGCGGGACAGGTCCAGCAGGTAGCGCAGCTCACGTGGGGTGTGGTGTTCCAGGCTCAGCAGGTTACGGTTGTGGATGTTGAAAGCCATGATGGATCTCCTTTGATTTCGGTCGTCCACTTGCCGAGGCCCTTTGTAGGGGCAACGGCAAGCTGCTATGTCGGATAGGGCGCTTAGTAGTCGATCGGGTCGCGGATGATCGGGCAGGTCATGCAGTGGCCGCCGCCACGGCCCCGGCCCAGTTCGCCGGCGCTGATGGTGATGACCTCGACCCCGGCCTTGCGCAGCAGGGTGTTGGTGTAGGTGTTGCGGTCGTAGCCGATGACCACGCCGGGCTCCACGGCCACCACGTTGTTGCCGTCGTCCCATTGCTCGCGCTCGGCGGCGAAGGCGTTGCCACCGGTTTCCACCACGCGCAGGGCCTTGAGGTTGAGGGCCTTGGCCACGGTGTCGAGGAAGCTGGTCTCTTCGCGGCGCACATCGATGCCGCCGGGCTTGCTTTCGTCAGGGCGCAGGCTGAAGGCGACGATCTGGCTCACCACTTCCGGGAAGACCGTGACCAGGTCGCGGTCGCAGAAGCTGAACACGGTGTCCAGGTGCATCGCCGCGCGGGATTTCGGCAGGCCGGCGACGATCACGCGCTCCACGGCCTTGTGCTTGAACAGGTTCAGCGCCAGTTGGCCGATGGCCTGACGCGAGGAGCGCTCGCCCATGCCGATCAGGACCACGCCGTTGCCGATCGGCATCACGTCGCCGCCTTCCAGGGTGGCGTTGCCGTGTTCCTGGTCCGGGTCGCCGTACCAGATCTGGAAGTCGGCGTTGGTGAACTCGGGGTGGAACTTGTAGATGGCGGTGGTCAGCAGGGTTTCCTGACGTCGCGCCGGCCAGTACATCGGGTTCAGGGTCACGCCGCCGTAGATCCAGCAGGTGGTGTCGCGGGTGAACTGGGTGTTGGGCAGCGGCGGCAGGATGAAGCTGGAGTGGCCGAGGAAGTCGCGGAACATCTCGATGGTCTTGCCACCGAAGCTGGTGGGCAGGTCATCGGCCGATACACCGCCGATCAGGTACTCGGCGACCTTGCGCGGCTCCAGGCTGCGCAGCCACGAACCGACTTCGTTGACCAGGCCCAGGCCGACCTGGTTGGCGGTGATCTTGCGCTCCAGAATCCAGTCCAGGGCTTCGGGCATGGCGACAATGTCGGTCAGCAGGTTGTGCATTTCCAGCACATCGATATCCCGCTCACGCATCTTGGTGACGAAGTCGAAGTGGTCGCGTTTGGCCTGGGCCACCCACAGCACATCATCGAACAGCAGTTCATCGCAGTTGTTCGGGGTCAGCCGCTGATGGGCCAGGCCTGGGGAACAAACCATGACTTTGCGCAGTTTGCCGGCTTCGGAATGTACGCCGTACTTAACTTTTTCCGTGGTCATTACTGTGATCCTCCAGAGACAAAACAATCGGGGGTGTTGCTAGAGCTATAGGGTCAGGAAGCCGTCGTAGAGTCCGTAGGCCGCCACCAGGGCGCCTATGACCACTGCGGCAAAAATCAGCTTCTCGACGTTGGTGAAAATTGGTTTGTGCAGTTCCATCTTGGCCTTGGCGAACAGCACCACGCCGGGGGCGTAGAGCAGGGCCGAGAGCAGCAGGTACTTGACCCCGCCGGCATACAGCAGCCAGATCGCGTAGAGCAGGGCGATGCTGCCGATGATCAGGTCCTTCTTGCGTTCGGCCAGGGCCTGTTCATAGCTTTCGCCGCGCACCGCCAGCAGTACTGCGTAGGCCGCCGACCACAGGTAGGGCACCAGGATCATCGAGGTGGCGAGGTAGATCAGCGACAGGTAGGTACTGGCCGAGAACAGGGTGATGACCAGGAAGATCTGCACCATGGCATTGGTCAGCCACAGGGCGTTGGCCGGTACGTGGTTGGCGTTCTCGCGGCGCAGGAACTCCGGCATGGTGTGGTCCTTGGCGGCGGCGAACATGATTTCCGCGCACAGCAGCACCCAGGACAGCAGCGCCCCCAGCAGCGAGATGATCAGGCCGACGCTGATCAGTACCGCGCCCCAGTGGCCCACCACATGCTCCAGCACTGCCGCCATGGACGGGTTCTGCAGCTTGGCCAGTTCCGGCTGGGTCATGATCCCCAGGGACAGCACGTTCACCAGCACCAGGAACAGCAGCACGGTGATGAAGCCGATGACGGTGGCCTTGCCCACATCCGAGCGTTTCTCCGCCCGGGACGAGAAGATGCTCGCGCCCTCGATGCCGATGAACACCCACACGGTGACCAGCATCATGTTGCGCACCTGGTTCATCACGCTGCCCAGGTCCGGATTCTTCACGCCCCAGATGTCGGCGGTGAAGATATCCAGCTTGAAGGCGAACAGGGCGATCAGCACGAACAGCAGCAGCGGCACCACCTTGGCAACCGTGGTCACCAAGTTGATGAAGGCCGCTTCCTTGATGCCGCGCAGCACCAGGAAGTGCACGGCCCAGAGCAAAACAGAGGCGCCGATCACGGCCGCGGGGGTGTTGCCCTCGCCGAAGATCGGGAAGAAATAGCCCAGGGTGCTGAACAGCAGGACGAAGTAGCCGACGTTGCCCAGCCAGGCGCTGATCCAGTAACCCCAGGCCGATGAAAAGCCCATGTAGTCACCGAACCCGGCCTTGGCGTAGGCGTAGACGCCGCCATCCAGATCAGGTTTGCGATTGGCTAGAGTTTGGAAGACGAAGGCCAGGGTCAACATGCCGACAGCGGTAATTGCCCAACCAATAAGAACAGCACCAACATCGGCGCTGGCGGCCATGTTTTGCGGTAAGGAGAAGATCCCGCCGCCAATCATGGAACCCACTACCAGGGCGACTAAGGCGCCCAGTCTTAGTTTACCGGGGGATTCAGACATTGCATGACTCCAATGCAGGAGAAGAGAGACGTCAGAGTAAATCTGCTTGCAATCCGAACAGCTGACTCAGATCAGTTCATTACTGCATTTCGTTGTGAATGAATGACTTAAGATTTGTTGCGGGGGGTAGAATGCTGTCCGGAGAGGGCCATTCCAGACAGGTTTCGATCTCCTTATCAGTAGCGGTTCTCATTGCCGACGACGTTTGAAACTAGACCCTTTTGGGGAATGTGCAAATCTTTCAGCGGCATTGATTAATCACTTGGTAGTGATGGCACTTAGTGCATATACATAACAAAACAGTCGGTTATTCAGGGCTTTCTACGAGGTGTCCAGAGGCCCGTTGCATAAAGGATAAATAATTGACTGTTACTGTTAGACGCAAATTTGTAGAAGTTATTTAATAGCGTGTAGCTTTAATCGCCAGATCGACTCACTGAAGCAGAGGTAGGGATGTCACAACCGGCGCAGAAGCTGCAACTCGGTGCATTGATCGCCCTGGTGGTGGGTTCCATGATTGGCGGCGGGATCTTCTCGCTGCCGCAGAATATGGCGGCCCGGGCCGATGCCGGAGCGGTGCTGATCGGCTGGGCCATCACCGCGGTGGGGATGCTGACCCTGGCCTTCGTCTTCCAGACCCTGGCCAACCGCAAGCCGGAGCTCGATTCCGGGGTCTACGCCTATGCCAAGGCCGGGTTCGGCGACTACATGGGCTTCTCTTCCGCCTGGGGTTACTGGATCAGTGCCTGGCTGGGCAACGTCGGCTACTTCGTCCTGCTGTTCAGCACCCTGGGCTATTTCTTTCCGGTGTTCGGCCAGGGCAATACCCCGGTGGCCATCGGCTGTGCCTCGGTCCTGCTGTGGGCCGTGCATTTCCTGGTGTTGCGGGGGATCAAGGAGGCGGCGTTCATCAACCAGCTGACCACGGTGGCGAAGATCGTGCCGCTGGTGATGTTCATCGTCATCGCTGCCGTGGCATTCAAGGCGGATATCTTCACCCGGGATATCTGGGGCCGCAGCAACCCGAACTTCGGCGGGGTGATGGACCAGGTGCGCAACATGATGCTGGTGACGGTGTTCGTGTTCATCGGTATCGAGGGCGCCAGCGTGTATTCGGCCCGGGCGCAGAAGCGTGCCGATGTCGGGCGGGCCACGGTGATCGGTTTTCTCGGGGTGCTGGCGCTGCTGGTACTGGTCAACGTGCTGTCGTTGGGGATCATGAGCCAGCCGGAGCTGGCGCAATTGCAGAACCCTTCCCTGGCGGCAGTGCTGGAGCATATCGTCGGCCCCTGGGGCGCCTTGCTGATCAGCATCGGACTGGCGATTTCCCTGCTGGGGGCCTTGCTGTCCTGGGCCTTGCTGTGCGCCGAGATCCTCTACGCCACCGCCCGGGACCGGACCATGCCGGCTTTCCTGAAGAAGGAAAACGCCAACCATGTGCCGGTCAATGCCTTGTGGCTGACCAACGTGATGATCCAGATCTTTCTGCTGATCACCCTGTTCTCCGCCGGCACCTACACCAGCCTGATCTACCTGGCGTCGTCGATGATCCTGGTGCCCTACCTGTGGTCGGCGGCCTATGCGGTGCTGCTCAGCGGTCGCGGGGAAACCTACGAGCAGGCCTCCCGGGAACGCAAGAAGGACCTGTTCATCGCCACCGTGGCCCTGAGCTACGCCATCTGGCTCCTGTACGCCGGCGGCTTGAAGTACCTGCTGCTATCGGCCTTGTTGTATGCGCCGGGGGTGATCCTGTTCGCCAAGGCCAAGCATGAGCAGGGCGAGCCGTTGTTCACCCCGCTGGAAAAACTGATCTTCGCGGCTGTGGTCATCGGCGCCTCATTGGCGGCCTATGGCTTGTACAGCGGTCTGCTGGCGCTGTGATTCATCACCTGCCCTACCAGGGCGCCTACGACTGGCCGGCGATGCTGGGCTTTCTCAGGGCCCGCGCCATCGAGGGCCTTGAGGTGGTGCAGGGCGATACTTATGCCCGCACCTTCGCGCTGGCGGGCGGGCAAGGCATCTTGAGTGTCTGCCCGGGGCCTGCAGGCCATTTGCAGGTGCAGTTGCAGGGGGCCGAGCAGGCCCTGCTGCCCCAGGTGCTGGCGCGCTTGCGCCGGCAATTCGATCTGGACGCGGACCTGTCCCTGATCAACCGCCATCTGGCCCGTGATCCGCTGCTCGCACCGTTGCTGGCGGCACGCCCTGGCCTGCGAGTACCCGGGGCCTGGGACGGTTTCGAGCTGGCCATTCGCGCCGTGCTGGGCCAGCAGATCACCGTGCAGGGCGCGATCCGCCTGGCGGGCAAGCTGGTGGCCGTGCATGGCCGGTTGCTGGCCAGTCCCGACCCGCAGTGGCCCGGCTTGACCCACCTGTTTCCCACTCCCCAGGTGCTGTCCACTGCCAACCTGGCCGACCTGGGAATGCCCCGCAGCCGGGCACGCACGCTGTCTGCCGTGGCCCAGGCCTTGCTCGACGATCCACTCCTGTTCGAACCCAGGGCCAGCCTGCAACAGGGGGTGGAGCGCCTGTTGCAATTGCCGGGAATCGGCGATTGGACCGCGCAATACATCGCCCTGCGCCAGTTGCGCGAGAGCGATGCCTTTCCGGCGGCGGACGTAGGCCTGTTCAACGCTGTGGCACGTCTGCAGGGGCTGCGGCCCAATGCCCGCCAACTGCTGGCCCGGGCCGAGGCCTGGCGGCCGTGGCGCGGTTATGCGGCGCAGCATTTGTGGGCGACCATGGGCTGAAACGGTCCGCCGGTTCCTACGGGATCAACTGCCAGCCAAGGCCTTCACCACCATCTGGGGCGATGGGCGCCCAGGGCGGTGGCCGGGCAACTCCACTGCACCGGCGTTCCATTGATGTGCAACGGCACCCGCAGGCGCCGCGCCGGCCCCCAAGGGGTCTGTTCCAGCACCAGCCCCTGATCCTCGTGGTCTTCGGCGCGCAGTGGAGTTTCGGCGGTTGCTGACGGGGAATGATCAACCAGCAACTGGGCGGTACGGGCCAGGGACAGGCGCGCCGATGCGCCCTGCTCGCCGCTCAGGGACCGGGTCAGTGCCCGCAGGGCGCTGGCTGCCATCAGGTAACCGGTGGCGTGATCCAGGGCCTGGACCGGCAGTGGCACAGGCCTGTCCGCGGCTTTCCAGGCCATGCCGGCTTCGGCGATGCCGCAGCTCATCTGCACCAGGCTGTCGAAGCCCCGGCGGTTGCGCCAGGGGCCGCTCCAGCCGTAGGCATTGAGGCTGACTTCGATCAGCCCCGGAGCGATTTTCTGGCGTTCCCGGGCGTCATAACCCAGGTGTTCCAGGGCATCGGCGCGGTAGCCATGCAGAAGCAGGTCGGCCTGCGCCAGCAGGCCTTCGAACAGGGCACGCTGCTCAAGGTCGTGCAGATCGAGGCGCGCGCAGCGTTTGCCCAGGGTCACCTCCGGCTCCAGGGCCGGCTCGTTCCAATGTGGCGGATCGATGCGTAACACCTCGGCGCCCAGCCCCGCCAGCAGGCGGCTGGCCACCGGGCCCGCCAGGACCCGGGTCAGGTCCAGTACCTTGAGCCCGGCCAGGGGCCGGTCGACGCCACCGCTCCAGGCCCTGTGCCGCTGATCGGCCTGGGGCAGCCAGTGCACCAGGGGTTCGCTGTTTACCGCCTGGCCCTGGGGGTGGGCCTGCCACTGCGCCCAGCTGCGCATCTGCGCGGCACAACCGCCCTGGTCGACTATCGCCTGCTCCAGTTCCAGGGCGTTCCAGGTGGCCACCTGGGCGGCCATGGCCGAACGTTCGGTCACCGCTCCCAGCACCCGTTCGGCGGCGGCCCGGTGGTGAGGTGCGTTGGTGTGCAGGCGAATCCAGCCGTCGCGGCTGGCGTAGTCGCCGGCAATCGGGTCCCAGGGGGATGGCAGGCTCCAGCCCTGCGGGCGGATCGAGCTGGCGAACCAGAACGAGGCCAGGCGCCGGTCGACGCTGACCTCTGGCAGGCGTCCGGTCTGGCTGTACAGGAGTTCAGCGACTGCCTGCCCGGCAGCGGCAATGCTGGCGCTGGCCAGGTCGGTCACGGCGAAGGCCGAGGGCAGGGAGCCCTGGCCGGTTTGCCGGATGCTTGATGACGCCAGGCCCAGCGCGGCCTGGATGGATGCGAGTAACTCGGTCATGGCCCACTCCGTGGATCAGAGGAGGGCATTGCACCCTGAAACTGCCGCGGCTGTCGATCACCCCAGGTCATCGGCCGCGGCTGGCGCCGGAGCAGCGCTTACACGCGGAACTGATCCATGAGTTTCATTTGCTGGGTGGCCAGGGCATTGAGCTGGCTGCTGACCTGGGCCGACTCACTGGCCTGTTCGGTGAGGGTTTCGGTCACGGTGCGAATCGCCGAGACGTTGCGGTTGACCTCTTCGGCCACCGCGCTCTGCTGCTCGGCAGCGCTGGCGATCTGCAGGTTCATGTCGCTGATCACGGTGACCGCGTCGCTGATCTTGCCCAGGGCCTGGACTGCCTGCTGGATCTGCCCGGCATTGTTCTGCGCCTGGCTCTGGCTGGCGTGCATGGTGGTCACCACATCCCGGGTGCCGCTCTGGATGCGTTCGATCACCACGCGGATTTCCTCCACCGAGTCCTGGGTGCGCTTGGCCAGGTTGCGCACTTCATCGGCCACCACGGCGAAACCGCGGCCGCTTTCCCCGGCGCGAGCCGCTTCGATGGCGGCGTTGAGGGCCAGCAGGTTGGTCTGCTCGGCAATACTGCGGATCACTTCCAGCACCGACCCTATCTGTTCGCTGCTCACCGCCAGGGCTTCGACTTCCCCCACCGCCTTGCTCACCTCGTCGGCCAGCAGGCTGATGTCCCGGGTGCTGCGCTCGATGATGGTCATGCCTTCCTTGGCCGACTGGTCTGCGCCACGGGCGGCCTGGGCGGCATTGGAGGCACTGTTGGCAACATCGTGGGCAGTGGCGCTCATTTCGTTGGAGGCGGTGGCCACCTGGTCGATTTCGCGGAACTGCACCTGCATGCCTTCACTGGTCTGGCGGGCGATCTCCGAAGACTGGTCGGCGGTGCCCCGGGCTTCGGTGATGCTCTGCTTGATCTGGGCGATGGTCGGTTGCAGCTTGTCGAGGAAGCGGTTGAACCAGCCCACCAGTTCGCCGAGTTCGTCTTTCTTGCTGTAGTCCAGGCGCTGGGTCAGGTCGCCGTCGCCGCTGGCGATGGCCTTGAGCATCTGCGCCACGCTGTTGATCGGGCGGGTCACGCCCGAGGCGCTGAGCCAGATCAGCAGCAGGCCCAGCAGGCCGGCGCCGACGGCCACCAGTACGGTTTTCACCGTGCCGCTGGTCTGGGCTTCATCCAGCAGGCCTTGCAGTTTTACCGAGTCTGCCAGCAGCACTTGTTGCGGCAGGTCGATGGTGACGCCCCAGGGCTTGGCATCGGCAATCGGGCTGAAGGGGTAGACCGCGCGGATCAGTTCGCCCTGTTGCAGGACCTTGTTCTGGTTGCCGGCGAGCAGCGCGAGGATGTCCTTGCCCTGGGCGCCTAGGGTTTCGTTGATGTTCTTGCCGACCTGGCTGGCGTCGGCGCCCACGGCCGCCAGCAAGCCGCTGCCGGCGACGATCATCATGTGCCCGGCACCGTTGAACAGAAAGCGCTGGGATTCGCCGGCCGCGGCCTGCAGGGAATCCAGGGCGATGTCGACGCCAATCACCCCGATGACCTTGCCGTCCACCAGCAAGGGCTGGGAGATGGTGGTCATCAGCACCTGTTTCTTGTCCTCGCCGATGGTGTCGGCGTAGGGGTCCAGCAGGCAGGTACGGCGGCTGTCGCGGGGGCAGGTGTACCAGACGTTGTAGGGGGTGCCGCTGAGGTTGAGGGTGGTCTTGGTCAGGTCGTCTTCCACCATCACGGTGTTCAACTGCTGGCCCCCGGATCGGCTCCAGTAGGTGGCGAAGCGCCCGCGTTCGTTGGAAGCACGGGCTGCGTCATTGAGAAATTCGCTGTCCTTGCCATCCAGGGCGTTGGGTTCGTAGGCCAGCCAGATGCCGAGCACTTTGGGATTGCGCTCGAAGGCGGTCTTCAGGCTGTGGTTGAGCTCTTCGCGCAGTGCCGCAGCTTCCAGGCCGCGCTTGCTCGCCATGTCACGCAGGTCGCGTACCTGGTCCGCCAGTGCGGTGATCACCAGGTTGCTTTCACCGAAGGTCTTCTGCACCCGTACTGCCTGGTCGGCGGCCTTGGCCTGCAGCAACTCTTCGACCCCGGCGGTGAGCATCCGCGTGCTGGAGGTGTTGACCAGTTGGTTGTTCTGCTGGCTCTGGTACAGGTTCATGCCGACGATCAGCGCCACTACGCCCAACAGGCACAGTCCGGACAACAGCACTATTTTCAGGCGAATGGAGAGAGAGTCGAACATGGGGGGCGATCTCGCGAAAGGACGGATGGAAAGCACGGAATCGGATGACTCCGGTCGCCAAGTCCATTCAGCGCTATGCCCGGAACATCGGCTCGGGCGGCCTTTGCGTGAGGGGAGGCCGACGAACGGTCATGTTCTTGACATATATGGCCTCGGGGGCAAGGGCATAGCTGCCAGCGGGCGCAGGTCAGGAGGCCTGCGGCAGGGCTTCTGGGCGTGACCAGATCCACAGGTTGCCCAGGGTCATGCCGGCAATGGCGGCATACATCGTCCAGTGATGGTTGAGCAGGGTCAGCATCAGCCCGGCACACAGCAGCATGCTGACCGTGGCGCTGATCTTGGCCTTGCGGCTGACGATCCGGCCGTTGCGCCAGTTGCAGAGGATAGGCCCGAACAGGCGATGGTTCTCCATCCAGGCGCTTAGCCGTGGCGAGCTCTTGGTGGCGGCCCAGGCAGCGAGCAGGATGAACTCGGTGGTCGGCAGGCCGGGTACGACGATGGCGATCAGGCCGATGGCCAGGCTGACATAGGCCAGCGCGCCAAACAGCAGGCGGGAAATCTTCGACGAGGAGGGGCGAGTGGGGGTCATGGTTTCGATGATGAGGTAACGCGTCGTACGGCTCAATCCGCGAATGCCGCCGGCCGACAAAATACCGCTGCGGGCAGGGGCACGCCTTGGCGCGCCACCTGCCCGCAACTACGCGGGTCAGGCCGGTTGTGCGGCGCCGGAGTAAGCCTGTTCCAGCAGCACGGTGAAGCGGTTGAAGGCATCCAGGGCACCTTTTTCCGCCGCGGCTTCTTCTTCGGCGGTGAACTCCAGGCCGTCGAGGATGCGGGTGAAGGTTTTCCAGCCTTCGGCGCGGCCACCGGCTGGTTCGCCCAGGTGACGGGCACCGAAGGTTTCGCTCAGGCCCAGGCCCACGGCGCGCTTGATCAGGAACGCGGCACCCAGCTTGGAACCCTCGGAGACGAAGATCCAGCCCAGGGCTTCGGCCTGGCTTGGGTTACTGACGGCACCGGCCACTGGTGCAGGAACCTCGGTTTCCAGGTCGGCCAGGTCAGCCTTGGCAGCTTCGGCGCGGCAGCGCTCGGCCAGGTCCGGGACGATCTTGTTCAGTTCGGCATCGTTGTACAGGTCCACCAGTTCCGACTGGAACAGGTACTGGGCCACCACGAAACGGGCGAATGCACCTTGGGTTTCGAAGGGCGCATGGGCCTTGACCAGGGCGTCGAGCTTGGAATGCGGCTCGTGGGTGATCTGGTTCAGGCGTTGGGAGCGCAGGTGGTGACGCTGGGAGGAATCCTGGGAGGTCATGCAGATGTCCTTGAGAATGAGAGGCACTTAGTGACTAGACGAACAAGAAGACGCGACACAGTAAAAAATCCTCACTGCCCTGGATGAAAAAGGGCAGTGAGGCGGTTTGGCGTCAGATATCCCACACCAGGTTGACCGAGAAGTTGCGGCCGGGCTGGGTCAGGCGGTCGAGGTTGGCGGGTGCGGTCTGGCCGGCTTCGCCGACGCTGTCGTAGCCGCGCACGTCGTCCCAGTTCCAGTATTTCTTGTCGGTCAGGTTGTACAGGCCGGCGTTCACGGTCAGGTCGTCAGTGACCTTGTAGAAGCCGCTGAGGTCGAGGATGCCGTAGCCCGGTGTCTTGAACTGGCCGCTGGTGGTGCGGCCATCCGGGGCCTTGAAGGTACTGTTGTCGACCCGGTCCTTGCGTTTGACCAGGGTCCAGCTCAGCAGCGCGCCATAGTTGTCCTGGTCGTAGCCGAGACCAAACACGCCCTTGAGCGGGTTGACGCTGTTGATCGGTTCGCCGTTGTCATTGTTGCGACCGTAGGCGTAGGCCAGCGAGCCGATGCTGTACAGGCCCTGTGGTGCACCGAAGGCATCGAGGTTGAGACGGCCCCTGGCTTCGGCGCCCTTGATGGTGGCGTGTTTGATGTTGTTGCTCTGGATCACCGATTGCAGCGCGCCGGCGGTGATGGCGTCTTCGTTGATGAAGTCGCGGTACTGGTTGTAGAACACCGAGACATCGAAGGAGCCGGCGTCGAAATTACCTCGCAGGCCGGTTTCGTAACCTTTGCTAGTTTCCGGCTTGAGGTTGGAGTTGGGCTCGACGATGTACCCGGTGGTGATGTTTTCAAAGCGGCCGTAGAGCGCCTTGGCCGACGGCGTGCGGAAGCCCTCGGAGTACTGGCCATAGGCCGTGTAGTGCTCGTCGAAGCTGTAGGTCAGGCCGAACTTGGGCGAAACCCGATGCCAGGTCTTCTTGTCGTCGCTGACCGGAAAGTTGCCGGTGGGGTTGGCGACATTGAGGAACTCCTGGGTCAGCTTGGGCTTGAGTTGGGTGTAGTCATAGCGCAGGCCCGGAGTGAAGGTCCAGGCGTTCCAGCTGATCTGGTCCTGGACGAACAGGCTGTAGGTGTTGATGGTCGGGTCCGGGAAGTCGCTGGACTTCTTCACGCTGTCACCGGCAGAAGGGCTCGGAGCGCCAATCGCGGTACAGCCGGCACCGACGGCCAGGCAACTGGCGGTGCCATAGCGCGAGCCCGTGACCTTCTGCTGCTTGAGAGTGGTGCCGTAGGTCAACTGGTGATCGGTTTCACCCAGGGCGAAGGCCTTGTCCAGCTGAGCGTCGAACACCCATTGTTTTTCCTGGTACAGGGTTTTCCGCTCACGCTGCACGTCACGCGCCACCGGGCTGAAGATCGACACCGGGTTGTAGCGCTCGGAGGTGGTCTGGTCGGTCTTGGCGATCTGGTAGTTCAGGCTCCACTTGATCTGGTCGGCGATCGGCGAGTTCAGGGCAAAGCTGTTTTCCAGGCCGAAGCGTTCGCGGGTGATGGTGTCGTTGCCGACGCGCGAGCGATACCAGTTCTGGCCAACGCCATTGAGGAACAGGCCGCCCACCGCACTTTTCTGATTGGTGTCGCGGTCGTCCTTGTACTTTTCGTAGGTCAGGCCCAGGCGTGCGTCGTCCGCATAGTTCCAGCCGAGCTTGGCCAGTACGTTGGTGGTCCGGGCGTCTTCCGGGTTGGCGGCAGTGCGGTTCAGGCCGGTGCCGTTGTTGCTGCCATAGGACTCGGTCTCGTGGCCGTCACGCTGGCTCAGGTGCAACAAACCGTCGAATTCGCCGACCCGCCCGGCGAAGGTGCCGGATTTCAGCCAGCTTTCGTCCGCCGAGCTGTAGCCGGTCTTCAGGCGCGCGCCAAAATCCTCGCCGGGCTTGATGATGTCGTCGGCGTCCAGAGTGTAGTAACTGACGGCGCCACCGATGGCGCTGCTGCCGTAGAGCACCGAGGCCGGGCCACGCAGGATTTCCACGCGCTTGACGATTTCCGGGTCGACGTAGTTACGGTTGGTCTTGGCATAAGGGCCGCTGAAGAAGTGATCCGGCACTTCCACGCCGTCCACCTGGGTGAGGATCCGGTCGTTGTCGATACCACGGATGTTGTAGCCGCTGATACCGGCACGCTGGCCTGCACCGCCGACTGAAACACCAGGCTCATAACGCACCAGTTCCTTGATCGTGTTGACGTTCTGGCGGTCGAGTTCTTCCCGGGTGTGCACGCTCACGGTGCTGGGTACCGAGTTGATGTCCTGCTCCTGACGGGTGGCGCTGATGGTCACCTGCTGCAGGTTCACCACATTGGCTGCGCTGCGCTTTTCCAGAACGATGTTGTTGTTGCCCAGCTTGCGGTAGCTCAGGTTGGTGCCGCTGAGCAGCCGATCCAGGGCCTTTTCCGGTGGCAGCGAACCGCGCACGCCCGGGGAGGACACCCCGCTGCCCAGCTCCGCCGGCAGGCCCACTTGCCAGCCGGTGACCGCAGTAAAGGCGTTGAGCGCCGATACCAGCGGCTGCTGGGCGATAGCGAAGTTGTAGTTGCCCATGCGCTGGCTGGAGGATGCCGGGGCATCGGCGGCCATCACGGGGGCAGCGTGGGCGCCGGCCAGCAGGATGGCTGCGGTCAGCAGCGACAGGGTGCAGTTTTGCAGGCGGGCACAGGGAACAGGGGATCGGCTGTTGAGGCGAGGGGACATCGAGAGCGCTCCGGGTCGCACGAAACTTTTATAGGTGCAGATACGCATTCAAAATGCGAATCAGTTGCATTGGCTATAACGAGACGTACGACCCGTAGAGATCGCGTAAAAATAATTGTTCTCAGTTGAGAATCACTAGTGCCGGGAACTCGGAAAGCCGTGCCGAAGTGATGTGGGCCAGGGAACGCACCACGTCCAGAGGCTGATCCAGGCGGTAGTTGCCGGTTACCGCGACCTTTGCCAGGTGTTCGTTGTTGTTGACGATCCAGCCCGGGTAATAGCGCCGCAGTTCGGCCAGGACCTGGCTCAGGGGGCAGTTCTCGAACACCAGGCGGCCCTGGACCCAGGCCAGCTCCTTGTCGGCGTCGAGCCTGGCCGGCTGGTCGAAGCCCTGGGGCCCGACCCGCACGCTTTCCCCGGCGCGCAGGCGCAGGCGCTGGTCGGCGTGGGTGGCGCGCAGGTCGATGTCACCGCGCTGCACCTGGACTTGTGCCACGCCGTCCAGGTAGCGCACGGCAAAGGTGGTGTCGCGCACGCTGGCCTTGACCGGGCCGGCGTCCAGTTCCAGGGGCAGGCCGCGATTGCCGGGGATCTCGAAGAAGGCTTCGCCCTGGTACAGCCGGGCCACGCGCTGGTGGTCGTTGATGTCGCTGGAAAAGGCCGAGTTGGTGTTGAGCAGCACCTTGGAACCGTCTTCGAGCTGCAGGCGCTGGCGCTCGCCGACCTGGGTCAGGTGGTCGGCCTGCAGGCGCAGCGGCAGGTTGCTGAAGCTGAATAATCCGAGCAGCAGCACCGCGGCGGTGGCCAGGGGTTTCCAGTGGGGGCGCAGGCGCGCCAGGCGCGAGACTTTCGGTGGCGCTGCCAGGGTCAGGGCGCATTGCGCCACTTGCGGGCCATTCCAGATCGCCTGGGCCTTTTCGAAGGCCTGGGCGTTGAGCGGTGAAGCCGCCAGCCACTGATGAAACTGGCGCACTTGTTCCTCGTTCGGATGTTCCAGCTCGATCAGCCAATCCAGTGCCTGATCCATGGCCAGGGTGCTTGAGTGCGGGCCGGCAGGGGTGGGCGGCTCGGCGCTGTGAAAATCCGTCACGGGTGTTCCTCGGCTGCGTCTGTGCGCGGCTGTTTTTTCAAGAGAGAGCGAAAGCCGGCCAAGGTTAACAAAGGCTCGGGGCTGCCGCAGTCATTCTGTTCAGCGGTTGAGACTCACTGGCCGTCGAGACGTTCGGCGACGCCGATGCAGATGGCCATGATCAGTTTCAATTCCTTTTGCACCGTGCTCAGTGAAACCCCGAGCTTGTCGGCGATCTCCTGGTAACTGTGGCCGTGCAGGCGGCTGAGGATGAAGATCTGCTGCTGGCGCGGGCTGAGCTGGCCGAGGCTGAGGTTCAGGCGTTCCAGCATCTGCTCGGCGTGGGCCGCGTCTTCGGCACTGCTGACGGGCGCGGCGACATTCTCCACCACCTCCGGCGGTACGTCTTCGAGCAGGGTGCGGCCCTGGATGCGCCGGGCCCGCAGGTGATCCAGGGCGAGGTTGCGCGCGGTCT
The DNA here is from genome assembly GCF_058797595.1 of Pseudomonas sp. GW823-FHT02C05. Classification (NCBI taxonomy): domain Bacteria; kingdom Pseudomonadati; phylum Pseudomonadota; class Gammaproteobacteria; order Pseudomonadales; family Pseudomonadaceae; genus Pseudomonas; species Pseudomonas sp. GW823-FHT02C05. The sequence continues at coordinate 562,470 of NZ_JBXAJU010000003.1, forward strand.
GGAAGACAAAGGGTTCAAGGTGCGTGATCGGCCGCTCGCTCAGGGCCCGGGTCACGCGCAGGTAGGTTTCCTGCAGCAGGTCTTCGGCGGTGCTGTGGTTGTTGACCATCCGCTCCAGCGTTCGCAGCAGAGAAATGCGTTGGGTGAGGAAGACGTGGTTGAAGTGCGATTGACTCACAGCAAGGCCTGATCCATTTTTTCAGCAGATGATAATGATTGTCATCTACGTCAATGGTCAAGCCTTGCGTGAATTATCCTCGGCCGGCCAGGTAGGCCTGATAGTCGGGAATCCGGTGCTCATGGGCCTGGTTCATCAGCGGGCTGCTGAGCAGGTAGTCGGCGCTGCACTCGTTGCAGGCCACCGGAATGTTCCATACCGCCGCTACCCGCAACAGGGCCTTGATGTCCGGATCATGGGGCTGGGGTTCGAAGGGGTCCCAGAAGAACACCAGCAGGTCGACCCGTTGCTCGGCAATCTGCGCCCCCAGTTGCTGATCGCCGCCCAGGGGGCCGCTGATCATGCTTTCCACCGGCAGCCCCAAGTGCTTGCTCAGCAACAGGCCGGTGGTACCGGTGGCAACCAGCTCGTGCTCGGCCAGGCGCGCCTTCTGCCGCCCGGCCCACTCCAGCAGGAACGCCTTGCAGTGGTCATGGGCGACCAGGGCGATGCGCTTGCGCGCGGCCATGGTCTTGTGGGTGAAACTGATACCGATCATCGACGAATATCCGTTTTATTCCGCGTTGCACAGGGCCAGGCAGTTATCCAGCATGCGGTTGGAGAAACCCCACTCGTTGTCGTACCAGGCCAGCACCTTGAGCAACCGGCCACCGCTGACCTTGGTGTGGTTGGCGTCGAAGATCGACGACAGCGGATTGTGGTTGAAGTCGCTGGAGACCAGCGGCAGGGTGTTGTAGCCGAGGATCGTCGAGTGCTGGCTGGCGCTCTTGAGCAAGGCATTGACCTCTTCGGCGGTGGTGTCGCGCTTGAGGGTCACCGTCAGGTCCACCAGGGACACGTTGATCACCGGTACTCGCACGGCCATGCCGGTCAGCTTGCCAGCCAGCTCCGGCAGCACCAGGCCCACCGCTTCGGCAGCGCCGGTCTTGCTCGGGATCATGTTCTGGGTGGCCGAACGGGCGCGATAGGGGTCGCTGTGGTAGACGTCGGTGAGGTTCTGGTCGTTGGTGTAGGCGTGGATGGTGGTCATCAGGCCGTTGTCGATGCCCAGCTCGCGGTGCAGTACCTGGGCCACCGGCGCCAGGCAGTTGGTGGTGCACGAGGCGTTGGAGATGATCTGGTGCGACTGGCGCAGGATGTCGTGGTTGACCCCGTAGACCACGGTGGCGTCGGCGCCCTTGGCCGGGGCCGAGATGATGACCTTGCGGGCACCGGCGGTCAGATGGGCGGCAGCCTTGGCGCGGTCGGTGAACAGGCCGGTGCATTCGAACACCACGTCGATCTTCTCCGCGGCCCAGGGCAGTTCGGCCGGGTTGCGGATGGCGCTGACGGCAATCCGGTCGCCATTCACGGTGAGGCTTTCCTGATCGTGTTCGACTTGGGCGTCGAAAGTACCGTGCACGGTGTCGTATTTCAGCAGGTGGGCATTGATAGCGCTGTCTCCGAGATCGTTGATAGCGACGATCTGCAGATCCTGGCGATAGCCTTGGGTATAAAGTGCGCGCAGGACGTTACGGCCGATACGGCCAAAACCATTGATTGCGATTCGAAGAGTCATGTGCAAACGCCTGTCGTTGAATTTGTTGTTGGAATTACAAGATTATTCGCATAGAAATAGAAAACAAGCCTTTTTAGTGGCAATATTTTGTCTTATCTACAACGAGTGACCTGAATCAACTGGTCCAAATGGTCAGAAACATCCTCCACTGTCCCTGAGCGGTGGCGCGTCTGATCAGCATAGACAAACAGGTCGCCACATCCGTTAGCCTGGAGTTCTACACATGCATCCCCGCGTTCTTGAGGTCACCGAACGGCTTATCGCCCGTAGTCGCGCCACTCGCCAGGCCTATCTCGCGCTGATCCGCGATGCCGCCAGCGATGGCCCGCAGAGGGGCAAGCTGCAATGTGCGAACTTCGCCCACGGCGTGGCCGGTTGTGGCACCGACGACAAGCACAATCTGCGGATGATGAATGCGGCCAACGTGGCAATTGTTTCGTCATATAACGACATGTTGTCGGCGCACCAGCCTTACGAGGTGTTCCCCGAGCAGATCAAGCGCGCCCTGCGCGAGATCGGCTCGGTGGGCCAGTTCGCCGGCGGCACCCCGGCCATGTGCGATGGTGTGACCCAGGGCGAGGCCGGCATGGAACTGAGCCTGCCGAGCCGTGAAGTGATCGCCCTGTCTACGGCGGTGGCCCTCTCTCACAACATGTTCGATGCCGCGCTGATGCTGGGGATCTGCGACAAGATTGTCCCGGGGTTGATGATGGGCGCCCTGCGCTTCGGTCACCTGCCGACCATCTTCGTTCCGGGCGGGCCCATGGTCTCGGGCATTTCCAACAAGCAGAAAGCCGACGTGCGCCAGCGTTACGCCGAAGGCAAGGCCAGCCGCGAGGAACTGCTGGAGTCGGAAATGAAGTCCTACCACAGCCCCGGCACCTGCACCTTCTACGGCACCGCCAACACCAACCAGTTGCTGATGGAAGTCATGGGCCTGCACCTGCCGGGCGCCTCTTTCGTCAACCCCAATACGCCGCTGCGCGACGCCCTGACCCATGAGGCGGCGCAGCAGGTCACGCGCCTGACCAAGCAGAGCGGCAACTTCATGCCGATTGGCGAGATCGTCGACGAGCGCGTGCTGGTCAACTCCATCGTTGCCCTGCACGCCACGGGCGGCTCCACCAACCACACCCTGCACATGCCGGCCATCGCTCAGGCGGCGGGCATCCAGCTGACCTGGCAGGACATGGCCGACCTCTCCGAGGTGGTGCCGACCCTGTCCCACGTCTATCCAAACGGCAAGGCCGATATCAACCACTTCCAGGCGGCGGGCGGCATGTCGTTCCTGATCCGCGAGCTGCTGGAAGCCGGCCTGCTCCACGAAGACGTCAATACCGTGGCCGGCCGCGGCCTGAGCCGCTATACCCAGGAACCCTTCCTGGACAACGGCAAGCTGGTGTGGCGCGACGGCCCGATCGAAAGCCTGGACGAAAACATCCTGCGCCCGGTGGCCCGGGCGTTCTCTGCGGAGGGCGGCTTGCGGGTCATGGAAGGCAATCTCGGTCGCGGCGTGATGAAGGTTTCCGCCGTGGCCCCGGAGCACCAGATCGTCGAGGCCCCGGCCGTGGTGTTCCAGGACCAGCAGGACCTGGCCGATGCCTTCAAGGCCGGCCTGCTGGAGAAGGACTTCGTCGCGGTGATGCGCTTCCAGGGCCCGCGCTCCAACGGCATGCCCGAGCTGCACAAGATGACCCCCTTCCTCGGGGTGCTGCAGGACCGCGGCTTCAAGGTGGCGCTGGTCACCGACGGGCGCATGTCCGGCGCTTCGGGCAAGATTCCGGCAGCGATCCATGTCAGCCCCGAAGCCCAGGTGGGTGGCGCGCTGGCCCGGGTGCTGGACGGCGATATCATCCGCGTGGATGGCGTCAAGGGCACCCTGGAGCTTAAGGTAGACGCCGCAGAATTCGCCGCCCGGGAGCCGGCCAAGGGCCTGCTGGGCAACAACGTTGGCACCGGCCGCGAACTCTTCGCCTTCATGCGCATGGCCTTCAGCTCGGCAGAGCAGGGCGCCAGCGCCTTTACCTCTGCCCTGGAGACGCTCAAGTGAAACTGGCCCTGGTCGGTGATATCGGTGGCACCAACGCGCGCTTCGCGTTGTGGAAAGACCAACAACTGGAGGCGATCGAAGTCCACGCCACCGCGGACTACAGCTGCCCGGAAGACGCCATCAAGGCCTACCTGCGGGACCAGGGGCTGGCCCTGGGGGCCATAGGTTCGGTGTGCCTGTCGGTGGCCGGCCCGGTCAGCGGCGATGAGTTTCGTTTCACCAACAACCACTGGCGCCTGAGCCGCCAGGCTTTCTGCCAGGCTTTGCAGGTGGACCAACTGCTGTTGGTCAACGACTTCTCGGCCATGGCCCTGGGCATGACCCGCCTGCAGCCGAATGAATTTCGCGTGGTCTGCGAAGGCGTTGCCGAGCCCTTGCGCCCGGCTGTGGTGATCGGCCCGGGCACGGGCCTCGGGGTGGGCACCCTGCTGAACTTCGGCGACGGTCGTTACATGGCCTTGCCGGGAGAGGGCGGGCATGTCGACCTGCCCTTGAGCAGTGCGCGGGAAACCCAGCTCTGGCAGCACATTCACGACGAGATCGGCCATGTCAGCGCCGAGACCGCCCTCAGCGGTGGCGGCCTGCCCCGGGTGTATCGGGCGATCTGTGCGGTGGACGGCCATGAGCCGCGGCTCGAGACTCCGGAGGCCATCACCGCGGCCGGCCTGGCCGGCGACCCGATCGCCCGGGAAGTGCTGGAGCAGTTCAGCTGCTGGCTGGGCCGGGTGGCGGGCAACAACGTGCTGACCACCGGGGGGCGTGGCGGGGTGTACATCGTCGGTGGGGTGATTCCGCGCTTTGCCGATTTCTTCATCCACAGCGGCTTTGCCAAGAGCTTTGCCGACAAGGGTTGCATGAGCGATTACCTCAAGGGCATCCCGGTGTGGCTGGTGACCGCGCCCTATTCCGGGCTCACCGGTGCCGGCGTGGCCCTGGAGCAGGCCCAGGGCTGACGTCGCCCTGGCAGGCGACCCGGCATCAGGCATAATCGCGCACCCTGCCTAACAATAAGGACGGCCCCGGTGAGTTCAGTCAGTAAGTCGATTTTGTTGGTTGACGACGATCAGGAAATTCGCGAGCTGCTGGAAACCTATCTCAGCCGCTGCGGCTTCCAGGTGCGCAGCACCGCCGACGGGGCCGGCTTTCGCCTGGCCCTCAACGAGGCGCCCAGCGACCTGGTGATCCTCGATGTGATGCTGCCGGACGAAGACGGCTTCAGCCTGTGCCGCTGGATCCGCCAGCATCCCAAGCGCAGCCAGGTGCCGATCATCATGCTGACCGCCAGCTCCGACGAGGCCGACCGGGTCATCGGCCTGGAGCTGGGCGCCGACGACTACCTGGGCAAGCCTTTCAGCCCCCGGGAGCTGCAGGCGCGGATCAAGGCCCTGCTGCGGCGCGTGCAGTTCACCCAGGAGCGGGTTGTCGGCGAGGTGCTGTGCTTCGACGAATGGCGCCTGGATGTGATCAGCCACCGGCTGTTTCACAACGATGGCGAGGAGGTGATTCTCTCCGGCGCCGACTTCGCTCTGCTCAAGCTGTTTCTCGACCATCCCCAGGAAATCCTCGATCGCGACACCATCGGCAATGCCACCCGCGGGCGTGACCTGATGCCCCTGGATCGCATCGTCGACATGGCGGTGAGCCGCCTGCGCCAGCGTCTGCGTGACACCGAAAAGCCGCCGCGGCTGATTCGTACCGTGCGCGGCAGTGGCTATCAATTGGCAGCCAATGTGGTTGCCGGCAATGGCCACTGAGGCATTGCGCAAAGTGCTGCGGCGCCTGCCGGTGCCCCGTTCCCTGCTGGGGCGGATGCTGCTTTTGACCCTGCTGGCGGTGCTGTTCGCCCAGGCGCTGTCCAGCGTGATCTGGGTTTCCCAACTGCGCGCCACCCAACTCGAAGGGCTGGTGACCAGCGCCCGCAGCCTGGCCCACTCGATGACCGCCAGCGTCAGTTACCTGCGTTCGTTGCCGGTGGCGTACCGGCCCCTGGTGCTGGACCAGTTGCGCAGCATGGGCGGTACGCGGTTTGTCGTGACCCTGAACGACAAGCCCCTGGGCATGCAGGTGCTGCCCGCCACCCCGCGCAAAGAAGCGGTGTTGCAAGCCGTGGAGCAGGTGTTGCGCCAGTCCCTGGGCAATGACGCGGATATCTCCGTGACCTTCGTCAGCCCCGATGACCTGCGGATCTTCAATGGCGGCCTCAAGCTCGACGAATTGCCGCGCTCCTGGGCCCATTACGCCCTGACCCTGGAACCGGTGAACCCGCCGGTGCTGGTGACCCAGATCCAGATGGCGCCGGGAGAGTGGCTGTACATCGCCTCGCTGTTGCCCGAGCCCTACACCAGCCTGGAAGAACAGGGCCTGCCGGCGCAGCAGGTGTGGTTCATCCTGCTCACCAGCGGTTTTCTGCTGTTGTTCATCGGCCTGTTGGTGCATTGGCAGAGCCGGCCCCTCAAGCGCCTGGCCCGGGCGGCGCGGGACATGTCCCTGGGGGCCGACGTCGAGCCGGTAGCGGAGGGCGGTGGCAGCGAGGTGGTGGAAGTGGGGCGGGCCTTCAACAGCATGCGCGAGCGCATCAGCCGCTACCTGACCGAGCGCAGCCAGCTGTTCAGCGCCATCTCCCATGACCTGCGCACCCCCATCACCCGCTTGCGCCTGCGGGTGGAATTGCTGGAGGACGAGCAACTGCAGGCCAAGTTCGGGCGCGACCTGGATGAACTGGAGTTGCTGGTCAAGGGCGCGCTGCAGTGCGTCAAGGACACCGACATCCACGAGAACATCGAGCCGGTGGACCTCAATCAGGTACTCGACTGCCTGGTAGAGCCTTATCTGGCACCCAACGGCAATGGCCGCGTGACCCAACAGGGCCGGGCCCTGGCCAGCTACCCGGGCAAGCCCCTGGCGCTCAAGCGCTGCATGGGCAACCTGATCGACAATGCCCTGAAGTACGGACAGAACGCTCACCTGCACATCGAAGACGACGACAGCGGCTTTGTCCTGCATGTCGACGACGAAGGCCCCGGCGTACCGGAGCAGCGCCTGGAGCAAGTCTTCGAGCCGCACTTCCGTCTTGCTGGCCAGCAGCAGGGCTACGGCCTGGGCCTGGGGATTGCCCGCAACATCGCCCACAGCCATGGCGGCGAAGTCAGCCTGCAGAACCTGCGCGAAGGCGGCCTGCGCGTAACCCTTTACCTGCCCCGGACCTTCGACTGACCTGCCGGCCGTTGTAAGCGCTGGCTTGTGTCGGAGCTGGCTTGCCAGCGAAGGCGTCCTCAAGGGCACCACAGGGCTCAAGGGCCTCTTCGCCGGCAAGCCGGCTCCTATGGGGGAGTGCAATGTCACGGTTTGGTGACATTGCGCTGGTCCTTTGTTACCTGCGGTCGCAGGCGGCTTGATTAGACTCAAGCCTTCGATAAAAACAACAACAGGTCACCCATGGACGCTCTCTCCCTGCCATTCAGCAGTTGGCTGAATGCCCCTGCACATCAGGCCTGGCTCGCCGCCGAAGGCCTGCGCCTGCTGGATTTTGCCAAGGCCTCACGGCTTCCTGCGGGCTTTGGCAACCTCGATGAACAGGGCCGCCTGCCCAGCGGCGCCCAGGCCGAAACCATGAACACCGCGCGCATGACCCACAGCTTCGCCATGGCCCATATCCAGGGCCTGCCGGGTTATGCCGCTCTGGTGGACCACGGCATCGCCGCCCTCGGCGGGCCCTTGCGTGATGCCGAGCACGGCGGCTGGTTCGCCGTGGCCGGGCAGGCCGACGGCAACAGCACCAAGGCCGCCTACCTGCATGCCTTTGTCGCTCTGGCGGCCAGCTCCGCGGTGGTGGCCCAACGTCCCGGCGCCGAGCGTTTGCTGGAGGAGGCCATCGCCATCATCGACCGGCATTTCTGGAGCGAGGAGGAGGGCGCGCTGCGCGAGTCTTTCAACTGCGACTGGAGTCAGCCGGAAGCCTATCGCGGTGCCAACAGCAACATGCACGCCACCGAGGCGTTCCTGGCCCTGGCCGATGTCACCCAGGACTCACGCTGGCTGACCCGCGCCCTGCGGATCGTCGAGCGGGTGATCCACACTCAGGCGGCGGCCAACGACTTCATGGTGATCGAGCATTTCGACCTCGCCTGGCAACCACTTCGTGACTACAACCGGGCCTTTCCCGCCGACGGTTTCCGGCCCTTTGGCACCACCCCGGGACACGGCTTCGAATGGGCGCGGCTGTTGCTGCACCTGGAGGCTTCGCGGGTGAAGGCTGGCATGCTGACCCCCGGCTGGCTGGTGCAGGACGCGCAGAAGCTGTTCGAAAGCAACTGCCGCCATGGCTGGAGCGTCGATGGCGACCCGGGCATGGTCTACACCCTGGACTGGGACCACCAGCCAGTGGTGCGCGAGCGCCTGCACTGGACCCACGCCGAGGCCAGCGCCGCCGCCAGCGCCTTGCTCAAACGCACCGGCCAGGCCCAGTACGAGGCCTGGTACCGCTGTTTCTGGGAATTCTGCGAGGCCCATTTCATCGACCGCAGGCACGGTAGCTGGCACCACGAACTGGGCCCGGACAACCAGCCGTCAGCCCGGATCTGGGGCGGCAAGCCGGACCTCTATCACGCCTGGCAGGCGGTGCTAATCCCGCGCCTGCCGTTGGCCCCGAGCATGGCTTCGGCATTGGCCCAGGTGTCTGTTCCGGGCCTTGTGTAACCATGTGGTGACATTTCCCCATCGCTTCGTTACTCGAATGATCGACTAGGCTGTTTAGACTCGTTTGCAGCGCAAGCACCAGACTTGCATGCATAACAACAAGAAAGGTACTTCAAATGAATGCGATTTCTCGCCTCGCCACTGTCATTTCCCTTGCCTCTCTATTTCCCCTGAGTGCCCTCGCCGCCGACTCCAAAGGTTCCGTGGAAGTCGTCCACTGGTGGACTTCGGGTGGTGAAAAAGCCGCCGTCGATGTGCTCAAGGCCCAAGTGGAAAAAGACGGTTTCACCTGGAAGGATGGCGCCGTGGCCGGCGGTGGCGGTTCCACTGCCATGACCGTGCTCAAAAGCCGCGCCGTGGCCGGCAACCCGCCGGGTGTGGCGCAGATCAAGGGCCCGGACATCCAGGAATGGGGCAGCACCGGCCTGCTCAGTACCGAAACCCTCAAGGACGTGGCCAAGGCCGAGAACTGGGACGGCCTGCTGTCGCCCAAGGTGGCCAATACCGTCAAGTACGAAGGTGACTACGTGGCGGTGCCGGTGAACATCCACCGGGTCAACTGGCTGTGGATCAACCCTGCCGTGTTCAAGAAAGCCGGGATCGACAAGGCCCCGACCACCCTCGAAGAATTCTATGCCGCCGGCGACAAGCTCAAGGCCGCCGGCTTCATCGCCCTGGCCCACGGCGGCCAGCCGTGGCAGGACAGCACCGTGTTCGAAGACGTGGTGCTCTCGGTCATGGGCCCGGAGGGCTACAAGAAAGCCCTGGTGGACCTGGACCAGAAAACCCTCTCCGGCCCGGAAATGGCCAAGGCCTTCACCGAGCTGAAGAAAATCACCGGCTACATGGACCCCAACCGTGCCGGGCGTGACTGGAACATTGCCGCAGCCGACGTGATCGGCGGCAAGGCCGGCATGCAGATGATGGGCGACTGGGCCAAGAGCGAGTGGACCGCGGCCAAGAAGGTCGCCGGCAAGGACTACCAGTGCGTACCGTTCCCGGGTACCGACAAGGCCTTCACCTACAACATCGACTCCCTGGCGGTGTTCAAGCTCAAGGCCGACCGCAAGGGCGATATCGCTGCCCAGCAGGACCTGGCCAAGGTCGCCCTGGGCAAGGACTTCCAGAAAGTCTTCAGCATCAACAAGGGTTCGATCCCGGTGCGTACCGACATGCTCAACGACATGAGCGCCGAGGGCTTCGACTCCTGCGCCCAGGCGTCGGCCAAGGACTTCCTGGCAGACGAGAAGACCGGCGGCCTGCAGCCGAGCATGGCGCACAACATGGCCACTTCCCTGGCGGTGCAGGGCGCGATCTTCGACGTGGTGACCAACTTCATGAACGACAAGGATGCGGACCCGGCCAAGGCCAGTGCGCAGCTGGCTTCGGCGGTCAAGGCCGCGCAGTAATTCTTGAACCCCGCCGCCGGTACGCCGGCGGCTCACCCGTGACTGTCGCCGCCCTGCCTGTGCCCCGGCCCATGCAGCGACGGTGTGCAGCCCGGATTCACTCCTGACTGGGTTATTCCGATGAGCTCTGTGGCGGTTTTCAGCAAAGCCTCACCGTTAGATGCATTGCAGCGCTGGCTACCCAAGCTGGTGCTGGCACCGAGCATGGTGATCGTGCTGGTGGGTTTCTACGGCTACATCATCTGGACGTTCATTCTGTCCTTTACCAATTCCAGCTTCATGCCGAGCTACAAGTGGGTCGGCCTGCAGCAATACCTGCGCTTGATGGACAACGACCGCTGGTGGGTGGCGAGCAAGAACCTCGCGGTCTTCGGCGGCATGTTCATCGCCATCAGCCTGGTGCTGGGAGTGTTCCTCGCGGTGCTGCTGGACCAGCGCATCCGCAAGGAAGGCTTTATTCGCACCGTGTACCTGTACCCCATGGCGCTGTCGATGATCGTCACCGGTACCGCCTGGAAGTGGTTGCTCAACCCCGGCCTGGGCCTGGACAAGATGCTTCGCGACTGGGGCTGGGAAGGCTTTCGCCTGGACTGGCTGGTGGATCAGGACCGGGTGGTGTACTGCCTGGTGATCGCCGCGGTGTGGCAGGCCTCGGGCTTTGTCATGGCGATGTTCCTCGCCGGCCTGCGGGGTGTCGACCAGTCGATCATCCGCGCCGCCCAGGTGGACGGCGCGAGCCTGCCGACCATCTACCTGAAGATTGTCCTGCCGAGCCTGCGGCCGGTGTTCTTCAGTGCCTTCATGATCCTCGCCCACATCGCCATCAAGAGCTTCGACCTGGTGGCGGCGATGACCGCGGGCGGGCCGGGCTATTCCTCCGACCTGCCGGCGATGTTCATGTATTCCTTCACCTTCAGCCGCGGCCAGATGGGCATAGGTTCGGCCAGCGCCATGCTGATGCTGGGCGCCGTGCTGACCATCCTTGTGCCGTACCTGTATTCCGAACTGCGGGGCAAACGCCATGACTGACTCCCTTGGCAAACCGACCCTGAACTTCAGCCGGATCGCCATCTACGCCACCCTGCTGCTGGCGGCGGCGGTGTACCTGATACCGCTGGTGGTGATGCTGCTCACCAGCTTCAAGACCCCGGAGGATATCCGCACCGGCAACCTTTTGAGCTGGCCACAGGTGGTGGACGGCATCGGCTGGATCAAGGCCTGGGACACTGTCGGTGGCTACTTCTGGAACTCGGTGAAGATCACCGTGCCGGCGGTGCTGATCTCCACCTTCATCGGTGCAATGAACGGCTACGTGCTGTCGATGTGGCGCTTTCGCGGCTCCCAGCTGTTCTTCGGCCTGCTGCTGTTCGGCTGCTTCCTGCCGTTCCAGACGGTGCTGCTGCCGGCTTCGTTCACCCTGGGCAAGTTCGGCCTGGCCAACACCACCACCGGCCTGGTGCTGGTGCACGTGGTCTATGGGCTGGCCTTCACCACTTTGTTCTTTCGCAACTACTACGTGAGCGTGCCGGATGCGCTGGTCAAGGCTGCGCGCCTGGACGGTGCCGGGTTCTTCACCATCTTCGGCAAGATCCTGCTGCCGATGTCGGTGCCGATCATCATGGTCTGCCTGATCTGGCAGTTCACCCAGATCTGGAACGATTTCCTCTTCGGCGTGGTGTTCGCCAGTGGCGACGCGCAACCGATCACCGTGGCCCTGAACAACCTGGTCAACACCAGCACCGGGGCCAAGGAATACAACGTTGATATGGCAGCGGCGATGATCGCCGGGCTGCCGACACTGCTGGTCTACATCTTCGCCGGCAAGTATTTCCTGCGCGGGCTGACGTCCGGCGCGGTCAAGGGGTAAGGCATGGCAACTCTCGAATTACGCAACGTCAACAAGACCTACGGTGCCGGCCTGCCGGACACCCTGAAGAACATCGAGCTGAAGATCGATGACGGTGAATTCCTGATCCTCGTCGGCCCATCCGGCTGCGGCAAATCCACCCTGATGAACTGCATCGCGGGCCTTGAGAACATCAGTGGCGGGGCGATCCTGGTGGACGACGCCGACATCAGTGGCATGAGCCCCAAGGATCGTGACATCGCCATGGTGTTCCAGTCCTACGCGCTGTACCCGACCATGAGCGTGCGCGACAACATCGCCTTCGGCCTGAAGATCCGCAAGATGCCCGCCGCCGAGATCGACGCGGAAGTGGCAAGGGTGGCCAAGCTGCTGCAGATCGAGCACCTGCTCACCCGCAAGCCGGGCCAGCTCTCCGGTGGCCAGCAGCAACGGGTGGCCATGGGCCGGGCCCTGGCCCGGCGGCCGAAGATCTATCTGTTTGACGAGCCGCTGTCCAACCTCGACGCCAAGCTGCGGGTGGAGATGCGCACAGAAATGAAGCTGATGCACCAGCGTCTGAAAACCACCACGGTCTATGTCACCCACGACCAGATCGAAGCCATGACCCTGGGTGACAAGGTGGCGGTGATGAAGGACGGGATCATCCAGCAGTTCGGCACCCCGAAGCAGATCTACAACGACCCGGCCAACCTGTTCGTGGCCAGCTTCATCGGTTCGCCACCGATGAACTTCATCCCCCTGCGCCTGCAGCGCAAGGATGGCCGCCTGCTGGCCCTGCTGGACAGTGGCCAGGCTCGCTGCGAGCTGCCCCTGGGGCCCCAGGATGCCGGGCTGGAAGACCGTGAGGTGATCCTCGGCATTCGCCCGGAACAGATCGCCCTGGCCGCGGGCGAGGCCAACGGCCTGCCGACCATTCGTGCCGAGGTCCAGGTGATCGAGCCCACCGGCCCCGACACCCTGGTATTCGTCACGCTCAATGGCACCAAGGTCTGCTGCCGCCTGGCACCGGACCAGGCCCCCGAGGCCGGGGAAACCCTGACACTGCAGTTCGATCCGGCCCGGGTGCTGTTGTTCGACGCCCAGAGCGGCGAACGCCTGGGCGCCGCCGGGGCATCGGTGACAGAGGCCCGGGGCGGCAATGTGGCGCAGTTCAAGGGCCGCTGAATCCGTGACGGATGGCCTGTCATCCGTCGCCATTGCTGTAAACCGCGTTGGATAAATCGTTAATAACAATAAAGACGAGGATGTAGGGATGAAAAAGCAACACAGCAACACCCGATTGCTCTGCCAGTTGTCGGCGGTGGCGGCCCTGGTCCTGTCCGGCAATGCCATGGCCGATGAGGCGTTCAGCGCCGATTCGAAATGGATGACCGGCGACTGGGGCGGCGAGCGCACCAAGCTGATCGAGCAGGGGATCGACATCAAGGCCGACTACGTCGGTGAAATGGGCGCCAACCTGCATGGCGGTTACAACGACGACAAGACCGGGCGCTACAGCGACCAGTTCGGCCTGGGCGTGGCGTTCGACCTGCAGAAGCTTTTGGGCTGGGACAACACCCAGGCCAAGATCCAGCTGACCAACCGTAACGGCCAGAACATCTCCAACGACCGCATCGGCGACCCGCGTGCCGGCACCTTGAGCTCCTCCCAGGAGGTCTATGGCCGGGGGCGCATGGTCCGCTTGACCCAGTTGTGGGTTCAGCACCAGTTCCTCGACGGCAAGCTGGACGTCAAGGCCGGCTACTTCGGCGAAGGCGAAGACTTCAACACCTTCCCCTGCGACTTCCAGAACCTGGCGTTCTGCGGCTCCCAGGTGGGCAACTGGGCCACCGGCATCTGGTACAACTGGCCGGTCAGCCAGGCGGCGCTGCGCATCAAGTACAACATCACCCCCGAGCTGTATGCGCAAATCGGCGCCTACAACCAGAACCCGTCGCAACTGGAGCACGGCAACGGCTTCAAGCTCAGCGGCAGCGGCACCAAGGGCACCGTGTTGCCGGTGGAACTGGTCTGGTCGCCCAAGCTCAACAGCCTGCCGGGCGAGTACCGCGTCGGTTACTACAAGAGCACGGCCGATGCCAATGATGTGCGCAAGGACGTCAATGGTCAGGATGCCGCGAACACGGGTGATGCCTATCGCGTGCACAACAGCAAGCACGGCTACTGGTTCGTCGGGCAGCAGCAACTCACCACGCACAACGGTGATGCTTCCCGGGGCCTGAACATCGCCGCCAACGCCACCTTCCACGACAAGGACACCAACGTCGTCGACAACTACCAGTCGCTGATGTTCGTGTACAAGGGGCCGTTCGATGCGCGTCCCAAAGATGACGTCGGCATCGGTTTTGCTCGGATCCACGTCAACGACGATGTGCGCAAGAACGCCCAGCTGATCAACGAGGACAACGGCATCAGCAACTACGACAACCCGCTGTACATGCCGCTGCGCGACACCGAATACAACTACGAGATCAACTATGGCTTCCACGTCACCAACTGGCTGACCGTGCGCCCCAACCTGCAATACATCACCCACCCGGGTGGTGTGGATGAAGTCGACAACGCGCTGGTGGCCGGCCTGAAAATTCAGTCGGTGTTCTAAGGCCGTTGCGATAAGCTCCTTCTCTCTGTGCGCATTTTGCGGATGGCCTGGGCCGTCCGCTTTTTTTTGTCGGGCCGGCGCCCCCCTCATGAGTAGCGAGACAGCATTGATTTTCAGGACTGCGGCCCATGCATGAGCATCCGCTACAACGCTTTTTCAGATCCTTGCGCGAGCGCCCGGTGTTTGCCTGGGAGCGTTATCAACTGCGTGACGTGCTGGTGATCGATCACCCGCTGTGCCAGGCCGTGTTCAGTCGTCAGGGTGCCCAGTTGCTGCACTTCCAGCCGGCCGGACAAAAACCCTGGCTGTGGTGTGCGGCGAAGTGGCCGCAGGTGGGGGCGATCCGTGGCGGAGTGCCGGTGTGCTGGCCCTGGTATGGGCGCCATCCCAGCGAAAATGCCTGGCCTTCCCATGGCTGGGCGCGGCTGCTGGACTGGAAGCTGCTGGACAGCAGCAGTGATGAAGAGGGCGTGCGCCTGCACTGGCAATTGCAGTTGTGCGACTGGAAGGTCGACCTGCATGCGCACCTGGGCCAGAGCATGGACCTACGCCTGAGCACCGAGCACCAGGACACCGAACCCTGCCAGTTGAGCCAGGCTCTGCACGCCTACTGGCGTATTGGTGATGTCGGCGAGATAGCGCTGTCTGGGCTCGATGGCGCCCAGGGTTATGACCAGTTGAACCGTCAGGTCTGCCAGCAGCAGGGCGAGTTGCGGGTCGAGGGCGGTTGCCAGCGGGTGTTCCAGCACGAGGGTGAGTTGCAGCTCAAGGATCACGCCTGGCAGCGCGAGTTGTGCATCGATACCGGTGACCATGCCGACACCGTGGTCTGGCACCCCGGCACCCGGCCGCTGCTGGGGGTGAGCTGGAATGAGGTGTCGCGGTTCGTCTGTGTCGAAGCGGCTGTGGGTGGCACCGACAGCCTGCGCCTGGCGCCCGGGGAGCAAGCGCACCTGAGCTTGCAGGCGCGCGCTGCGGGGTAGGGAGCCGGCTGGCCGGCGAACCGGCCCGGCTTCAGTTGAACTCGTCGCCCACCGGGTAGCGGCTGGCGTTGAGGCTTTCCTTGATCTTGCGCAGGTGTGGCTGGAAATCCACGCCGCGGCGCAGGGTCATGCCGGTGGCCAGCACGTCGAGCACGGTGAGCTGGATGATCCGCGAGGTCATCGGCATGTAGATGTCGGTGTCTTCCGGCAGCGGGATGTTCAGGCTCAAGGTGCTGGCCTTGGCCAGTGGCGAGTTTTCTGCGGTCAGCCCCAGCACCGAGGCGCCGTTTTCCCGTGCGATACGCGCCACTTCCACCAGTTCGCGGGTGCGGCCGGTGTAGGAAATGATCACGAACAATTCGCCGGTATGAGCCACCGACGCGATCATCCGTTGCATCAGCACATCGGCGTGGGCGGTGACGGCGAGGTTGAAGCGGAAGAACTTGTGCTGGGCGTCCAGGGCCACCGGGGCCGAGGCGCCGAGACCGAAGAAGTGGATCTGCCGGGCCTGGATCAACAAGTCCACGGCCTTGCTGATCAGGTTCGGGTCCAGGGCCTGGCAGGCGCTGTCCAGGGAGGCGATGGCGCTGCCGAAAATCTTTTGCGTGTAGGCTTCTGGGTTGTCGTCGGCCTCCACGGCACGGCTGACATAGGCCGCACCGCTGGCCAGGCTCTGGGCCAGTTGCAGCTTGAGTTCCGGGTAGCCGCTGACGCCAAAGGAGCGGCAGAAGCGATTGACCGTCGGTTCGCTGACCGAGGCAGCCTGGGCCAGGGCGGCGATGCTGAAGCGAGTCGCCTGCTGCGGGTTGAGCAGGATGACTTCGGCGACTTTACGTTCCGCCTTGTTCAGTTCTTCAAGACGGTTCTGGATCTGCTCCAGAAGGTTTCGCACTCGGTCCATTAAGGTTTCCTAGATCGGCTAGACAGGCGCTGCGGGCAGGGCCGGGAAGCGGTCAATCGAGCAAGGCGCGCCGACGGATTGTCGGTGCAGGCCTTTTGAGCTTGCTGCGATTGCGCTGCGCACCGGGTCGCTGGCGCGCCTGCAATGCGAAGTTGAGAGGTGGCCTATCCTACTGATGGCCCGGATCGACCACCACCTGGAATCTGTATTTTGTAAAAATGTTGTGTTTATTACTACATTTTTCCTTGAGTGATGCCTTGAAAAAAGGTATTTGTAGCTTAACTTGATAAAAGAACAAACATCATGCCTTCGATAACGGTTGAACCCTGCACCTTTGCCTTGTTTGGCGCGCTGGGCGATCTGGCGCTGCGTAAGCTGTTTCCTGCCCTGTACCAACTCGATGCCGCCGGTTTGCTGCATGACGATACGCGCATCCTGGCCCTGGCCCGCGAGCCTGGCAGCGAGCAGGAACACCTGGCGAATATCGAAACCGAGCTGCACAAGTATGTCGGCGGCAAGGATATCGATAGCCAGGTCCTGCAGCGTTTTCTCGCCCGCCTGAGCTACCTGCATGTGGACTTCCTCAAGGCCGAGGACTACGTCGCCCTGGCCGAACGTGTAGGCAGCGAGCAGCGCCTGATTGCCTACTTCGCCACGCCGGCGGCGGTGTATGGCGCGATCTGCGAAAACCTCTCCCGGGTCGGGCTCAACCAGCACACCCGTGTGGTCCTGGAAAAACCCATCGGCTCGGACCTGGATTCATCACGCAAGGTCAACGACGCGGTGGCGCAGTTCTTCCCGGAAACCCGCATCTACCGGATCGACCACTACCTGGGCAAGGAAACGGTGCAGAACCTGATTGCCCTGCGTTTCGCCAACAGCCTGTTCGAAACCCAGTGGAACCAGAACTACATCTCCCACGTGGAAATCACCGTGGCCGAGAAGGTCGGCATCGAAGGCCGTTGGGGCTATTTCGACAAGGCCGGCCAGCTGCGGGACATGATCCAGAACCACTTGCTGCAACTGCTCTGCCTGATCGCCATGGACCCGCCGGCCGACCTTTCGGCCGACAGCATCCGCGACGAGAAGGTCAAGGTGCTCAAGGCCCTGGCGCCCATCAGCCCGGAAGGCCTGACCACCCAGGTGGTGCGCGGCCAGTACATCGCCGGCCACAGCGAAGGCCAGTCGGTGCCGGGCTACCTGGAGGAAGAAAACTCCAACACCCAGAGCGACACCGAGACCTTCGTCGCCCTGCGCGCCGATATCCGCAACTGGCGCTGGGCCGGTGTGCCGTTCTACCTGCGCACCGGCAAGCGCATGCCACAGAAGCTGTCGCAGATCGTCATCCACTTCAAGGAACCCTCGCACTACATCTTCGCCCCCGAGCAGCGCCTGCAGATCAGCAACAAGCTGATCATCCGCCTGCAGCCGGACGAAGGTATCTCGTTGCGGGTGATGACCAAGGAGCAGGGCCTGGACAAGGGCATGCAACTGCGCAGCGGTCCGTTGCAGCTGAATTTTTCCGATACCTATCGCAGTGCACGGATCCCCGATGCCTACGAGCGGTTGTTGCTGGAAGTGATGCGCGGCAATCAGAACCTGTTTGTGCGCAAAGATGAAATCGAAGCCGCGTGGAAGTGGTGTGACCAGTTGATTGCCGGGTGGAAGAAATCCGGCGATGCGCCCAAGCCGTACGCGGCCGGGTCCTGGGGGCCGATGAGCTCCATTGCACTGATCACGCGGGATGGGAGGTCTTGGTATGGCGATATCTGATTTGCAACTGCCGGCGGGCGTGCGCGCCCACGAATTCCGCAGCCCCACGCTGCTGGCTGAAGGCCAGGCGCTGAAGGTCGCCGAGCTGCTGCGCGAGGCCATTGCCGCGCGCGGCAACGCCACCCTGGTGGTGTCCGGTGGCCGTAGCCCGGTGGCGTTTTTCCAGGCCCTGGTGAAGCAGGAGCTGGATTGGTCCAAGGTGCTGATCACCCTGGCGGACGAGCGCTGGGTGCCTGTGGAGCATGCCGACAGCAATGCGGGCCTGCTCAAGCGCTACCTGCTCCAGGGGCCAGTGGCCAAGGCTCGCTTCCTCGGCCTCTACAGTGCGGCGGCCAATCTTGAAGAGGCTGCCCTGCAAGCGGACAGTCTGCTGGCCGAACTGCCAGGCATCGATGTGCTGGTGCTGGGCATGGGGGATGACGGCCACACCGCGTCGCTGTTTCCCAACAGCCCGAACCTGGCTGAAGCGCTCAAGGCCGATGGCACTCGTCGCTGCTGGCCGATGCTGGCGCCCAGCGTGCCCCATCAGCGCCTGAGCATGAGCCGGGCATTGCTGGCTTCGGCCCGCAACAGCCTGTTGTCGATTTCCGGTCAGTCCAAGCTGACCACCCTGAGCGCCGCACTGGCTGGTGACGCTGTCGCCGAAATGCCGATTCGCGCCTTCCTGCAAACCCCGTTAGAGATTTACTGGTGCCCATGAGCCAAGGATCAGCCGCTATGACAAACCTCGCCCCGACCGTTTCCATGGCGGACAAAGTTGCCCTGATCGACAGCCTCTGCGCCAAGGCGCGGATCCTGCCGGTGATCACCATTGCCCGCGAGCAGGATGTCCTGCCGCTGGCCGATGCCCTGGCGGCCGGCGGCCTGACCGCCCTGGAAGTGACCCTGCGTTCGCAGTTCGGCCTCAAGGCGATCCAGATCCTGCGCGAACAGCGCCCGGAGCTGGTGACCGGTGCCGGCACCGTGCTCGACCCGCAGATGCTGGTGGCGGCGGAAGCGGCAGGTTCGCAGTTCATCGTCACCCCGGGCATCACCCGCGACCTGCTGCAAGCCAGCGTGGCCAGCCCGATTCCCCTGCTGCCGGGGATCAGCAATGCCTCCGGGATCATGGAGGGTTATGCCCTGGGCTACCGCCGCTTCAAGCTGTTCCCGGCGGAAGTCAGTGGTGGCGTGGCGGCGATCAAGGCCCTGGGCGGGCCGTTCGGCGAGGTCAAGTTCTGCCCTACCGGCGGCGTCGGCCCGGCCAATATCAAGAGCTACATGGCGCTCAAGAATGTGATGTGTGTCGGCGGTAGCTGGATGCTCGATCCCGAGTGGATCAAGAACGGCGACTGGGCACGGATCCAGGAGTGCACGGCCGAGGCCCTGGCCCTGCTGGACTGAAGGTTCTACCCGATTCGTTGGTGTGTTCTACGGCTTTACGGTGCGCTTGGTCGGCGCACCGTTTTTTTTTGCCTGGAGAATAGCGCTGCCCGGCGCGCGACAGGTGGGCAGGGCTTACCGGCCGGCCAGGTCGGTGAGGGCTTCGATCAACTGCTGCATATGCGCAAGGGGAGTGGTCAGCCCCGGAGTGATGCGGATGCAGGTGCCGAACCCTGCGCCATTGCGGGCCACGGTAAACAGGTTGTAGTCCCGTAGCAGGCGATCCGCCAGGGCTTGCTGGTTCTGGTGGCGGGTGAAGCGCACAGCGCTGATGGCGCAGCACAGGCGCGGGTCCTGCGGGGTCATGACTTCCAGCCCGTCCATTTCGCGCACCGCTTCGCTCCAGCTATGGCGCAGGTAGTTCAGGCGCGCGCCCTTGGCCGCCGCACCACCCATCGCCCGGTGTTCCTCGAACACCCGGGGCAGGGTCATCAGCGCCGGAATATTTGGCGTGCTGTAGGGCGTACGGGCGCGCACGTCGTCACGGGGAAAATGGAACTCGTCCATGTCCGGGTCGATGTCTTCCAGGCGTTCGGGGTGGATATACACAAAGCCCAGGCTCAGCGGTGCGCCGATCCACTTGTGCAGGTTGAAACCGGCGAAGGCGATGCCCAGGTCGCGAAGGTCGAAGTCGATCTGGCCCAGGGCGTGGGCGCCGTCGAGGATGATGTCGACCCCGTGTTCCCGAGCGGCGGCGGCAATCGCCCGGACCGGCATCACCAGCCCGCTGCGATGGGTGACATAGGTCAGGGGCATCAGCTTGAGCCGTGGGTAGCGCTCGAAAGCGTCTTTGTAGGTGCTTACAAGGCTGTCAAAACTGGCAGGATGCCGGTGGACGATCTCTATCACTTCGACGCCGCGCTGGCGGGCCAGCCAGCGCATGGCGCTCTTGACCGTGTCGTACTCCAGGTCGCTGAGCAGCACCTGGTCGCCCGGTTGCAGGCGGTTGTAGTTGCGGATCAGCGATTGCAGGGCGTCGGAGGCACAGCGGGTCAGGGCCACGGCGTTTTCCGGCGCCTGCAGCAGCGCCGCCAGTTGGCGGCGGATGTCCAGCGCGTCGATCTGCTCGAAGCGCTGGCGCACCAGCAGCGAGTTGCTGCGGTTCACCCACTGGATGTTGTGCTGGTACTCCTGGGCCACGCTGCGGGTCATGCGCCCGAAGTAGCCGTTTTCCAGGTTGATCGGCCCCGGCTCGATGTCGAACTGGCGAGCGATGCCCTGCCAATGATCTTCGTCGTGGGCAAGTGTGGCTGCAGTCCTTGGCATGGAGGGCTCTTTTTCAGTGACGGGGTTTGGGTTTGCCGTGTTTGGCCCGCAGGGGATCGAGCAGGTCGCTAAGGCCGTTGTGGTCGATTTCCTGCATCAGGGCCAGCAGGCCGCCGAGTTCGCCCTTGGGAAAACCTTCCCGGGCGAACCAGTTCAGGTAGGGGCCGGGCAGGTCGGCCAGGATTCGGCCCTTGTATTTGCCGAAGGGCATTTCCCGGGTGACCAGCAGTTCAAGAGTTTCAGGGGGCATGGCGGGGGCTGTCGTGTCATTCAAGAGCCTTGGAAAATACAGGCATTCTGCATGGAGGCCAAATGACAGATCATGCAAATAACTCGGATACAGATTTTTGTATATTTTCTAAGTAATTGAATAGTAAGGAATAAAAATATAATCCAAGTCTGGCATGGCGGGTGCAACAGTTAACTCAACTAACTCAACTCTCGAGTTAACCCAATTCTCGCAACCCACAAGGAACCAGAAAATGACTGACTTGAATAAAGAAGCTATTTCGGTACTCAACAGCCTGATCGAGACCAGCAAGGACGGTCAGGAAGGGTTCAAGACCTGTGCCGAAGACATCAAGCACCCCGAGCTCAAGGCGCTGTTCATCAAGCGCTCCACCGATTGCGCCACGGCCGCGGCAGAACTGCAGTCGGTAGTGCGCTCCATGGGCGGGGATCCGGAAACCTCCACCAGTGTCAGCGGCGACCTGCACCGTCGCTGGGTCGACCTCAAGTCCCTGGTGACCGGCAAGGACGAGGAGGCGGTGCTCAACGAGGCCGAGCGTGGTGAAGACCATGCACTGAAGGCCTACAAGGAGGCTCTGGAGAAGATCAACAAGCACAACCTGGTGGGCATTCGTGACGTGGTAGAGCGCCAGTACCACGGCGTGCAACGCAATCACGACCAGGTCAAAGCCCTGCGCAACCAGGCACGCGCCCGTTCGTAAGGGGCAAAACCTGTCAAAAACGCCAGCCAGTCTGGCGTTTTTTTATGCCGGTAATTTAATGCTGGACGGTATTTAGTTAGCTAGCTAATAATTAGCCCAGCTTCGCTGATGCCTATCGCGACTATCGTTGTGTTTGTCCTGCCAAGAGTTGCCAGCCGTGCCCATTACCCTGCAAGCCCTACTTGCTCCCAACCTTCCTGCATTGCAGTTCGCGATCAAGACCCTGCTCGGTGGTGGGGTAGCGCTGTGGCTGGCATTGCGCTGGGGGCTGGAGCAACCGGCCTGGGCCCTGATGACCGCATTCATCGTGGCTCAGCCGCTGTCCGGCATGGTCCTGCAAAAAGGTCTGGCGCGGCTGTTGGGGACCCTGGTGGGGACCCTTATGTCGGTGCTGTTCATGGGGCTGTTCGCCCAGACCCCCTGGCTGTTCCTCCTGGCCCTGGCGCTGTGGCTGGGGTTGTGCACGGCCAGTTCGACCCTGTTGCGCAGTGCCTGGTCCTACTCCTTCGTGCTGGCCGGCTACACCGTGGCCATCATTGCCTTGCCGGCCATCAGCCATCCCCTGGGGATCTTCGACCAGGCGGTAGCCCGCTGTACGGAGATTTCCCTGGGCATCATCTGCGCCACCGCCAGCAGCGCGCTGCTCTGGCCGCTGCGCGTCGAGCGACAGTTGGCCGATCAGGCCCGCAGCGCCTGGCACAGCGGGATGCAGGCGGCCCGTGCCACCCTGGCCGGGGATGCCCAGGCCCGCAAGGGCCTGCTGGAGATCCTCGGGCGCATCGTCGCCGTCGATGCCCAGCGCGAACATGCCTGGTTCGAAGGCCCGCTGGGCCGCCAGCGGGCCCGGGCGATCGGTGGCCTGAGCCAGAAACTGTTGATGCTGCTGCGCATCTCCCGTTCGGTGCGGCGCCAGTGGAAGCAGTTGGATAGCGTCGAAGCCGCGCGGTTGCAGCCGTGGATGGATCAGGTCCTGGCGGCCCTGGACAGCGCTGAGGGGGCCAGCCTGCAAACCTTGTCGCCACGGGTGCTGGAGGCCTCCCGCGATGGGGCGATCAGCCCGGCGCAGAGTTACTGCCTGGCGCGTTTCAGCTTGTTGCTGGACACCGCCCTGGCTGCCACCCAGGCATTGGAAGCGGTGCAGGAGGGGCGCGGGGCAATGGTGCAGCCGGCGACGCTGACACCTCACCGCGACTTGTCGCTGGCCCTGGTATTCGGCGCCCGCAGCGCCCTGGCTTTTCTGACGGTGGCCAGCTTCTGGCTGGCCACCGCCTGGCCCGCGGCCTCCGGGGCGATGCTCCTGACCTGTGTGGTCTGCAGCCTGTTCGCCAGCCGCGAGAACGGGGCGCAGATCGGCATGAGCTTCATGCGCGGGATCTTTCTGGCGGTTCCGGCAGCCTTCGTGGTGGGGCAGATCCTGCTGCCTCAGTGGAGCGGTTTCCCGATGCTGGCGATGGCCATGGGCGTGCCGCTGTTCTTCGGCGCCCTGGGCATGGCCAAGCCGCAGATCGGCGCCACGGCCACTTCGTTCTGCCTGCACTTCATCGTGCTGATCTCGCCGATGAACCGCATGAGTTTCGATGTGGCCAGTTTCTTCAATAACGCCCAGGCCATGGTGCTGGGGGTGGGCGCTGCGGTGCTGGCCTTCCATCTGCTGATCCTGCGCAACCCGGCGTGGCACGGCCGGCGCCTGCTGGCTGCGACCCTGCACGACCTGGTGCGCCTGACCCGGCGCAACCTGCGGGGTGCGGAAAGCTGGTTTGGCGGGCGCATGGCCGACCGCCTGTTACAACTGGCGCGGCATTATCCGGAACTGCCGGAGCCGGCCCGCAGCCGCTGGGACGATGGCCTGCTGGGCCTGGATATCGGCGACGAACTGATGCACCTGCGCCTGAGCCTGGCGGTGGCCCAGGTACCGGTCGGCGCCGCGCAGCGAGCTTATTTCGAGCACCTGCAGCGCACCCTGGAACAAGGCCCGGCGGGCAGTCGTCAGGATGCCCTGGAGCAGCCCAGCGTGGCCCTGCTGGAGGCGCTGGGGCAGCAGCCGCCCAGTGATGCGTTGAAACTGGCGCAGGGCGCCGTCGTGCAATTGCAAAGCAGCTGGCGCAGTTGGTGCCGGCAGCAGGAGGAAAGTCATGGGGCTGCGTGAGTGGTCGCTGGGCGGGGTGCTGCTCAGCCCGTTCCTGATTTATGTGGTGCTGGCGCTGGTGCTGACCGGTGCCCTGCGGATGCTGGTGCGGGTAACCGGGCTGGGCCGCTGGATCTGGCACGAAGCACTGTTCGATTGTGCCCTGTACGTCTGTGTCTTGACGGTCATTACGCTGGTCCTGGGGCCCTTATAAGGAGTTGATCATGCGTACACCCGTACGTGTCGTGTTTACCCTCTGCCTGGTGGCGGTGGCGATCTTTGCCGGTTATCACCTGTGGCAGTACTACATGCTTACGCCCTGGACCCGCGATGCGCGGATCCGCGCCGACGTGGTGATAGTCGCCCCGGATGTGTCCGGCTGGGTGCGCGAGCTCAAGGTGGCGGACAACCAGTCAGTCAAGGCCGGCGAGCTGTTGCTGAGTATCGACCGCGACCGTTTCGAGGCCGCCCTGGAAAAAGCCCAGGCGGTGGTGCAGACCCGCCAGCAGCAGTTGAGCCTGCGCGAACATGAAGCCAGCCGCCGCGCTGCTCTTGGCCCCCAGGCCATCAGCGCCGAGCTGCGCGAGAACGCCCAGATCAACGCCGGCATCGCCCGTGGCGAGCTGCGCCAGGCCCAGGCCGAGGCCAAGGTCGCCGAATTGAACCTGGCCCGTAGCCAGGTGCATGCGCCCCGTGACGGGCATATCACCAACTTGCGCCTGGCCGAGGGCAACTACGTCAATGCCGGGCAGCCGGTGATGGCGCTGATCGATGACTCGACCTTCTATGTCCAGGCCTATTTCGAGGAAACCAAGTTGCCGCGGATCCAGGTCGGCGACCCGGTGAAGGTCTGGCTGATGAGCGCCGGTGATGCCCTGCAAGGCCATGTGGAAAGCATCAGCCGGGGGATCACCGACCGTAATGCCACGCCTGACGGGCAACTGCTGGCGGAAGTGGAGCCGACCTTCAACTGGGTACGCCTGGCCCAACGGATTCCGGTGCGGATCAAGCTCGACAAGGTGCCCGAAGGCATCAACCTGAGCGCCGGCATGACAGCCAGTGTGCAGGTGGAGGAGGGCGGCAAACAGTAGGAGCCGGCTTGCCGGCGAAAGCGCCGGCATAGCCTTCGCCGGCAAGCCGGCTCCTGAGGAGCGAGACTCAGCCGATGGTGATGGCTGGCAGGGTGGTCAGGGTCACGGTCTGCTTTCTGCGCGGAGCGGCGATTTCGGCTTCGCCGTCCACAACCAGTTCATCGTGCTGGTTGAATACGCGAGTGGCGATGCGCACGCGGAACTTGGGCAGTTTTTCGAGGATCTCCAGGCGCACGGTCAGGGTGTCGCCAATCTTCACCGGCTTCTGGAAGGTCATCTGCTGGCCGATGTAGATGGTGCCCGGGCCAGGCAGCTCGCAGGCCACGGCGGCACTGATCAGCGCGCCGCTGAACATGCCGTGGGCGATGCGCTCCTTGAACGTGGTGGCGGCGGCGAACTCGGGGTCCAGGTGCACCGGGTTGTGGTCGCCGGACATGGCGGCGAACAGCTGGATGTCACGCTCCTCGACGGTCTTGCTGTACTGGGCGGTCTGGCCGACTTCCAGGGCTTCGTAAGGCGTGTTGGTTACCTGGGTCATGTTGCTGAAATCCTCTGACAGATAAATAAGCGCACTGGCTGCGCACCGGCTATTCCGACCGTGGTGGCCGGCGGTGCTGCAGGGCCTGGTCGAGCCAGGCCAGCACGTCGTGGGTCACTTGGTCACGGTTGCTTTCGTTGAACAGCTCATGACGTGCCTGGGGGTAGATATTGAGTTGCAGGCACTGGCTGCCGGCCTCGCGCAACGCGTTGGCCAGATCCTTGAGACGCTTGCCAGCGCTCACCGGATCACATTCACCCCCCATTACCAGCAGCGGCAGGCCCGGATCGATCTGCTTGAGGTTGGCAATCTTGCTGATTTGCTGCAGCCCACCCAGCAGATCGATCCACAACTGGTTGGTGCAGCGAAAGCCGCACAATGGATCGGCCACGTACTTGTCGACTTCCGCCGGGTCGCGGCTGAGCCAGTCGAAGGCGGTGCGATTGGGTTTGAACGCCTTGTTGAACGAACCGAAGGACAGCCACTCGATCAGTGCGCTGCGCCCCTGGCCGCCCTGGCGCCAGCGTTCGATGCGGGCGATCAGGCTGGCGGCGCGGTACAGCGCCACCGGCTGGAAATTCGAGCCGCTGAGAATCGCCCCGTGCAGGCTGGCGCTGTGATGTTGCAGATAGGCCTGGGCGATGTAGCTGCCCATGCTGTGGCCCAGCAGCACGATGGGCGTGCCGGGGTGCTGCTGGCCGATGTGCTGGTTGAGGCTGGCCAGGTCGCCGACCACCTTGCTCCAGCCGTTCTGGTCTGCGTAGTGGCCCAGCACCCCCTGTTCCGCCGTCTTGCCGTGGCCACGCTGGTCGGGGGCGTAGACGGCATAGCCTTCGGCGCACAAGGCCTGGGCCAGGCGCGCGTAGCGCCCGCTGTGCTCGGCCATGCCGTGGGACAGCAGGACCACCGCCTTGAGTGGCGGTTCGGGCAGCCACTGGTTGACGAAGAGGCGGTGGTGGTCGCTCGTGGTCAACCAGAACGTGTCATGGGTCATGGCGATTCCTTTGCTCGAAGACGCTGCACTTTATAGCGCATCGGTGCCTGGGCGTCTGATTCGCGCGCCCGTTGGAAGCAAGATTCACAAAATTAATGACACACTTGCGCATATTTGCCTGAATCGCCATAGCTGCTAACGTCCGAGGAGCCCCGCCCCTGAGAGCGTTGCAGTGGCGGCCCGGACAGCTCAGGTACAAGAGAGGACAAGAATAATGCAACCTGATTTCTGGAATGATAAGCGCCCCGCTGGCGTCCCCAACGAGATCGACCTGGGGGCCTTCAAGTCGGTGATCGAGGTGTTTGAGCGTTCCTGCAAGAAATTCGCTGATCGCCCGGCCTTCAGCAACATGGGCGTGACCCTCACCTACGCCGAGCTGGAACGCTACAGCGCGGCCTTCGCCGGTTATCTGCAAAGCCATACCGATCTGGTTCCGGGAGACCGTATTGCGGTGCAGATGCCCAACGTTTTGCAGTACCCGATCGCGGTATTCGGAGCCTTGCGCGCAGGGCTGGTGGTGGTCAATACCAACCCGCTGTACACCGCGCGGGAGATGCGCCACCAGTTCAAGGATTGCGGGGCCCGGGCCCTGGTCTACCTGAACATCTTCGGCCAGAAGGTCCAGGAAGTGCTGGGGGATACCGATATCCAGTTCCTGATCGAGGCCCGGATGGGCGACATGATGCCCAGCGCCAAGGGCTGGCTGATCAATACCGTGGTGGACAAGGTCAAGAAGATGGTGCCGGCCTACCACCTGCCCCAGGCCATTTCCTTCAAGAGTGCCCTGCGCCTGGGGCGTGGCCAGAGCATCAAGCCGCTGCAGGTGGGCCACGACGATGTTGCGGTGCTGCAGTACACCGGGGGCACCACCGGCCTGGCCAAGGGCGCGATGCTGACCCACGGCAACCTGGTGGCCAACATGCAGCAGGCGCGGGCCTGCCTCGGCCAGCATGGGCCCGACGGCCACACCCAGTGGCGCGAAGGCCAGGAGGTGATGATCGCGCCGCTGCCGCTGTACCACATCTATGCCTTCACCGCGAACTGCATGTGCATGATGGTGACCGGCAACCACAACGTGCTGATCACCAACCCGCGGGACATCGGCGGCTTCATCAAGGAGCTGAAGAAGTGGCGTTTTTCTGCGCTACTGGGGCTCAACACGCTGTTTGTGGCACTGATGGATCACCCGGATTTCAAGAACCTGGATTTTTCCAATCTGAAGCTCACCAACTCTGGCGGCACGGCCCTGGTCAAGGCTACCGCCGAGCGCTGGCAGAAGCTGACCGGCTGCCGGATCACCGAAGGCTACGGGCTGACCGAAACCTCGCCGGTGGCCTGTACCAACCCCTATGGCGAGCGTTCGCGGTTGGGCACCGTCGGCCTGCCGGTACCGGGCACCACCTTAAAGATCATCGATGACCAGGGCGTCGAGCTGCCGCTGGGCGAGCGGGGCGAGCTGTGCATCAAGGGCCCGCAGATCATGAAGGGCTACTGGAACAAACCCGAGGCCACCGCCGAAGTGCTGGATGCCGAGGGCTGGTTCAAGTCCGGTGATATCGCGGTGATCGATCCGGACGGTTTCGTGCGCATCGTCGATCGCAAGAAGGACATGATCATCGTCTCGGGTTTCAACGTGTACCCGAACGAGATCGAGGATGTGGTCATGGCTCACCCGAAAGTCGCCAACTGTGCAGTCATCGGCATACCGGACGAGCGTTCCGGCGAGGCGGTGAAGCTGTTTGTGGTGCCGCGTGAGGCGGGGGTCAGCCTTGAAGAGCTCAAGGCCTACTGCAAAGAGAATTTCACCGGCTACAAGGTGCCCAAGCACATTGTGCTGCGTGACTCTTTGCCGATGACCCCGGTGGGCAAGATCCTGCGCCGCGAGTTGCGCGATATCGCTTGAGCCCAGGGCTTTTACCTGGCGGGCAAGCCGGTTGGCGCAACCGACTTGCCCGCTCTGCATTCCGAGGGGCGCAAAGCCCCGGGCCAGAGCGGAATTCAGGTGGGTAGAATTTTTACTCTAAAAGTGACTATTTAAGTGTCTTGAGTCATTTTTGTGACTATTCAGGCCTTCTTTGGCTCTAGTCGGCCTTTTCCAAAGCTGCTACTCTCGGCGCGCTTTGTGACTTCTCGGCCTAAGTAAAAGCCAGACTCACCAACAATAGACACCAATAAAAAACACAGACAAATAATAATCGCATCAAATGCGGTGATGAATTCGCGTTGCTGAGGAGTGGGCTTCCATGATCGAAGACTTTTGGAAGGATAAGTACCCAGCTGGGATTGCTGCCGATATCAATCCAGACGAGTATCCGAATATTCAGGCGGTGTTGAAGCAGTCCTGCCAACGTTTCGCTAACAAACCGGCCTTTAGCAACCTCGGCAAGACAATCACCTACGGTGAACTGTACGAACTGTCCGGGGCCTTTGCCGCGTACCTGCAGCAGCATACCGATTTGCAGCCCGGCGATCGAATCGCCTTGCAACTGCCCAACCTGCTGCAATACCCGATCGCGGTATTCGGTGCGATCCGCGCCGGCCTGATCGTGGTCAATACCAACCCGCTGTACACCGCGCGGGAAATGGAACACCAATTCAACGATTCCGGCGCCAAGGCCCTGGTCTGCCTGGCCAACATGGCCCACCTGGCAGAGGCCGTGGTACCCAAGACCGGGGTCAGGCACGTGATCGTCACCGAAGTGGCGGACCTGCTGCCGCCGCTCAAGCGCCTGCTGATCAACAGCGTGGTCAAGTACGTGAAGAAGATGGTGCCGGCCTATCACCTGCCCCAGGCCGTCAAGTTCAATGACGTTCTGCGCAAGGGCCATGGCCAGCCAGTGCAGGAAGCCAACCCTGCCAGCAGCGACGTGGCAGTGCTGCAATACACCGGTGGCACCACCGGGGTCGCCAAGGGCGCCATGCTGACCCACCGCAACCTGGTGGCCAACATGCTGCAGTGCAAGGCGCTGATGGGCTCAAACCTCAATGAAGGCTGCGAGATCCTCATCACCCCGCTGCCGCTGTACCACATCTATGCGTTCACCTTCCATTGCATGGCCATCATGCTCATGGGCAACCACAACATCCTGATCAGCAACCCGCGGGACTTGCCGGCGATGGTCAAGGAGCTGTCGAAGTGGAAGTTCAGCGGCTTTGTCGGCCTCAACACCCTGTTTGTCGCCCTGTGCAACAGTGAAGCGTTCCGCAAGCTGGATTTCTCGGCGCTGAAAGTCACCTTGTCCGGTGGCATGGCCCTGCAACTGGCGGCGGCCGAGCGTTGGAAGGAAGTGACCAACTGCCCGATCTGCGAAGGCTACGGCATGACCGAGACCAGCCCGGTGGCCACGGTCAACCCGATCCAGAACATCCAGATCGGCACCATCGGCATTCCGGTGCCTTCGACCCTGTGCCGGGTGGTGGACGACGCCGGGGAAGAGCTGCCCCTGGGCGAAGTCGGCGAACTGTGCGTGAAGGGCCCGCAGGTGATGAAGGGCTACTGGCAGCGCCAGGATGCCACCGATGAAGTCCTCAACAGCGAAGGCTGGCTGAAGACCGGTGATATCGCGCTGATCCAGCCCAATGGCTACATCCGCATCGTCGACCGCAAGAAGGACATGATTCTGGTCTCCGGTTTCAACGTCTATCCCAATGAGCTGGAAGACGTACTGGCCTCGCTGCCGGGCGTGCTGCAGTGCGCGGCGATCGGCGTGCCGGACGAGAAATCCGGTGAGACCATCAAGATCTTCATCGTGGTCAAGCCGGGCGTGACCCTGACCAAGGAGCAGGTGATGGCGCACATGCGTGCCAATGTCACCGGCTACAAGGTGCCCAAGGCTGTTGAGTTCCGCGATGCGTTGCCAACCACCAACGTCGGCAAGATCCTGCGCCGCGAGCTGCGTGACGAAGAGCTGAAGAAGCTCGGCGTGAAGAAGTAAGCCGCAGCGCCCACAAAAAAGCCCCGCCAGTGCGGGGCTTTTTTATTGGGCGGCGCCCGCCTTACTGCTGGAACTGGGCGAAGTTCACGCCGGTGCCGGCCGGGCGCACGTCCTTGAGGAAGGAGTCCTTGTCGGCGCTCAACTCCAGGCTCAGGGCGGCCTTGCGCTTGCCTTCGTTGCGGATCACCAGGCCTTCGAGTTTTTCCCGCAGGAACACCGTAGGCACTTTCAGGTGCAGCAGTTGATCGGTGTCCGGGGTGTGCAGCAGCAGGTGCACCCATTCGTACTGACCGATGGCCAGGCGGGTGACCAGGATATCGAACCACCAGATATTGCGGTTGCGGTTCAGCTCCGCGAAGTGGCAGTTGTTGACGCCCAGCACCGCACCGCCCAGTTCCTGGTTCCTGCGGGCGATAGCCTGCTTTTTATCGAGTTTCATAACGTTCCTACGGGGATTGGATCTTCAGTGCTTGGCCTGAACAGGGGGAGCATTCTCCCGGGTTGCCCGGCAAACATAAAGCGCTACCTGGGCGGCGCGATGAAATGCCCGGCAAAAATAATTGAAACTCTGCGCGAAAGCCGCGGGTCAACCTTGGGTAACGACGCAATCCCCTTTGTTCGATCAATGAATGTTCTACGGAGAAATACCATGGGCAGCACAGCGGATAAGGCAAAAGGTCTGGCTAACGAAGCCATCGGTAACGTCAAGCAAGGTGTCGGCAAAGCCACCGACAACACCAAGCTGCAGGCTGAAGGCAAGCTGCAGGAGAAGAAAGGCGAAGCCCAGCAAGCGGTGGGCAAAGCCAAGGATGCAGTGAAAAAGACCATCGACAAGGCCTGAAAACGGCCTGTTCGATGACCCACTGCAGCGGCCATCCACGGATGGCCGTTTTCATGTGAGGTGTGGGTGAGAGAGGGGAATCGGCCACTGGAAATGGTTGCGGTTCGCCAACTAGGCTAATTTGTTGTAGAAAACGCCCCCTGAGTCGCTATCGACTTCAACCTTTTTGCGGCGAAAGGAGACGCTATGATTTTTCCGGACCTCAAAGGTTTGCCCCTGCACCGGGTACTGATCCGCACGGTGAATGAGTTCATCGCGGACGAGATGTCCACCTACGCCTCGGCACTGGCCTACCAGATGCTGTTCTCGCTGTTCCCCTTCATTCTGTTCCTGATCGCCCTGATCGGTTTCCTCCATCTGCCGGACTTCTTCACCTGGCTGCGTCTGCAGTCGGAGCTGGTGCTGCCCCACGAGGCCCTGGAGCAGGTCAACCCGGTCATCGATCAATTGCAGCAGTCCAAGGGTGGCCTGCTGTCCATCGGTATCGTCATCGCCCTGTGGACCGCTTCGGCGGGTGTACGCCTGATGATGAGCGCGATGAACGCCGCCTACGACGTGGTCGAGGGGCGGCCGATCTGGAAGCGCTTCCCGCTGTCGGTGTTCTACACCGTGGGCATTGCCGGCATGCTTCTGGCCGCCGCGGCGCTGATGGTGCTGGGGCCGCAGGTGATGGCCTGGCTGGCGGGGCAGGTGGGCCTGGAGGACTTCATCGTCACCCTGTGGACCATCCTGCGCTGGCCGGTGATCGTGCTGCTGATGATGGTGGCCGTGGCCCTGATGTACTACGTGATGCCCGATGTGGAGCAGAAATTCCGCTTCATCACCCCGGGCTCGGTGCTGGCGGTGGTGGTATGGATCGTCGCTTCCCTGGGTTTTGCCTACTACGTGAAGACGTTCGCTAACTACAACGCCATGTATGGCAGTATCGGTGCGATCATCGTGCTGTTGCTGTACTTCTATATCTCCGCCGCGGTGCTGTTGCTGGGAGCGGAGATGAACGCGGTGATCGAACACATGTCGGCCGAAGGCAAGGACCCTGGCGAAAAGGACTTTGACCAGCACGACGAAAAACAACACGTTTCGGGACTGGGCCGGGACCACTCGCTCAAGCCGACCACTGACGAAGCCTGATCATGATCCGTGAAATCCTCAAGATGGGCGATGAGCGCCTGCTGCGCATCGCCCCGCCGGTACCGCCGGAAATGTTCGACAGCCCCGAGCTCTGGGAACTGATCGACGATATGTTCCAGACCATGGAAAGCGTGGGGGGCGTCGGCCTGGCGGCGCCGCAGATCGGTGTCGACCTGCAACTGGTGATCTTCGGCTTCGAGCACAGCGAACGTTATCCGGAAGCCGAAGCTGTGCCGCAAACCATCCTCATCAATCCGCTGATCACGCCCTTGAGCCCGGTGCTGGAAGAGGGCTGGGAAGGTTGTCTCTCGGTTCCCGGCCTGCGCGGCGCGGTGCAGCGCTACCAGCACATCCGCTACGAAGGCTTCGACCCCAGGGGCGAGCCCATTGTGCGCGTGGCCTCGGGTTTCCACGCCCGGGTGGTGCAGCATGAGTGCGATCACCTGGTCGGCCGGCTGTACCCCTCGCGGATCAGCGATTTCAGCAAGTTCGGCTTCACCGAAGTGCTGTTTCCCGACCTCGACCCCAACGCCGACGAATAAGCCCCGGCCCGCCCGGTGTCAGGGCCTCGACCCAGGCCGGTCGATGGCCATGGCCAGCAACGGTTTGCTGCGCTGGTAGCGGGCCAGCCGTTCGTTCAAGGCGTGTGGCAGGCAGGTCGTGCTGCAGAAGCCCATCGACCGGTACAGGGCCTGCAGGTCCGGATGGCAGAACAGCCAGACCGGGCCTTCGACGCTTTGCACGGCCTGCCCCACCAGCTGGGTGGCCAGCCCCTGGCCGCGACTGGTCGGGGCGACGAACAGGCCCGTCAGCCAATAGCCTTCAGCTGCCGGGCTCAGGCTCATGCCAGCGATGATTTCACTGCTTCTGGCAACCCAGAGCTGGCCCTCGGAAGCGGCGCGCATGGATGACCGGTGCTGGCGATAGAACTTGTTCAGCAAGGGCCGTTCAACCTCGGCAAGCAGGTTGATCTGGAGGTCGGGCATGAGGTTTCCGGATTTGGCAACAGGGGCCGGCGGATTATAAAAGAACCCTGGCCGACTATAGGTGCTATACCTGAAGCCTTTCCCGCATCAGTGGAGTGAACGTCATGTCCAAAGGTATGAACGCCAAGAAAAATGCCAAGAAAAAGCCGGCAAAGAGCGCAGACGAGAAACGCGCCGAGAAAAAGGCCAAGAAGACCGAAGTGAATATCTTCGGCCACTGATCACTTTGACGAAGCCCGCCCCGCGGGCTTCGTGCTCTCTCCCCTCAGGCCAGTTCCAGCGCCAGGGCATCGCGTACCGCCGGTCGCTGTTCGACCCGAGCCTGGAACCGCGACAGCGCCGGCCAGTTCGCCAGGTCGATGGCGAACAATGCCGTCCAGCGCAGGACGGTGAACAGGTAGGCATCGGCGATCCCGAACTGCGCGCCTTGCAGGTAGTCCTGGTGTTCCAGCGTCTGCTCGAGCAAGGCCAGGCGCTTGAACAACTTCTGCTTGAACACCTCTTTCACCCCATCATCGAACCCCGGATTGAACAGCCAGCCCATGATCCCGTGCACTTCGCTGGTGATGAAGTTCAGGGTTTCCTGCAGGCGCACCCGCTCCCAGCTGCCATTGGCCGCGGCCAGGCCGGACTCGGGCTTGAGGTCGGCGAGGTATTGCAGGATGGCCGGGCCTTCAGTCAGGACCTGGCCATCGTCCAGTTGCAGCGCGGCTACGTAGCCCTTGGGGTTGATGGCGAGGAAGTCCCGGCCGTCGGCGGTGCGCTTGCTGCGGTTGTCGACGCGGATGGCCTCGAACGGCAATTGCAGCTCGCGCAGCACGATATGGGAGGCCAGGGAGCAGGCTTGTGGGGCGTAGTAGAGTTTCATCGGCAGGTCTCTGGTGAAAGTGCGAGCCAGTGTCGTGCAAGGCGGCAACATGGGTAAAATTAATCTTTCAGAACACTGCCATAAGGACAGCTACTGCCATGATGAACCTGATGCACTGGCGCCTGCTGGTGGCGATTGCCGAGTGCGCCACCATCACCCGGGCCGCCGAGCAGGTGGGCATGACCCAGTCCGGGGCCAGCCAGGCCCTGGCCCAGATGGAGGACATGCTCGGGGTGCAGCTGTTTATCCGCGAGAGCCGCCAGGCGCTGCCCACGGCGATCGGTTTGCAGGTGCTGGCCCAGGCGCGGGTGATGCTCGAGGCCCTGGCCGAGGTCCGCCGGCAGGTGGACGCGGCGCGGGGCATTCCTCAAGGCAGTGTGCGACTGGCGGGCTTTCCCATGGTCCTGGCGACTTTCCTGCCGCCGTTGCTGCGGCGTTTCAAGCAGCTGTATCCGGGCATCGAGGTGGTGCAGCTGGAGGTCAGTGATGATGAGGTCGAAACGCTGCTAGAGGCGCAACTGGTGGACCTTGGGGTCGTGCTCAACCCGGCCCCCGAGCGCCGCTCTTGGTTGCTGGGGCGTGATTCGTGGGTCGCGGTGCTACCTGAAGATCACCCCTGGCAGGCCTCGACCATCGACCTTGAAACCTTGCTGGCGCAGCCCTTTGTCCTGGCCACCGGGGGCTGTTCGGTGAATGCCCGCAGCCTGGCCGCCGAGGCCGGGATCCCCCTGGCCGACGTCCGGGTGGAGGTGCGGGAATGGAACAGTGCCTTCAGCCTGGTGCGCGAGCGGCTGGGAGTGACTCTGGTGCCACAGAGTACGTTACCGGTGCAGCGCGAAGGGTTGCGGGTGCTGGAGCTGAGCACAGGAGTGGAGCGGGAGTTCGCCCTGGTAGCGGCGCCGGGGCGGGAGTCGAGTGTGCTGGTCCAGGCGTTTCTGTCGACCCTCGAAGAGTTTTAGTGCGGGAGCTTCCCGGGCTTTGCCACAGGCTCTGTTTATGTCTTGTTTGTTACTTGTCGCGAATGCACTTCAATACCTCGAAAGTTGTGAAAACAGACTGACTAGTGGCCTTGCATAGAGACTGCGGCTGTCTATGCTCAATTGTGAAAATTCGTATCTGTTGGCCTATGAGTATCCGTCCCGAGCGGCCTGCGCCGATGTAACCGGTATGCGTGCGACCTTCATCCAGGGCGCAGTATTGAATTCATGAATAAAGGCGAGAGTGCGCAGTTAGAGGCACCGCAGTATCAGGAGTGTCGATTTAGATGGAGTTTCTTAACTTTGTTAGGTCAGGCCCGGAAATGGGGCATCAAGTAAAGGATGGCTTGATAAGAGCGTTGCAACATGGACTCTCCGATTAAACATCATTTATCACCTGACACTTCCTCTCTCATATGGAGGGAGGCGCTTGCCCTGTTTTATAGATCGTTGTGGTGGATCAGTTGAAAGACTAGAAACTTCCGTCAATCAAAAGACAGCGTTGAAGGTGATACAACCATGTTTAACCTACATCACAAGGCTGACCTGCTGGAAATCGAACGATTCAACTGTGCGCTGAGCGAGGCCAACGCCAAGTTGGCGGCGATCAGTCGTTCCATGGCGATGATCGAGTTCTCGCCCGATGGCATCGTGCTGGATGCCAATGAAAACTTCTGCCAGGTCATGGGCTACTCCGCAGAAGACATACGTGGCAAGCATCACCGGATTTTCTGTGAGGAAGAGTTCTATCGCAGCGAGGAGTACAGCAAGCTGTGGCGCGACCTGGGGCGTGGCGAACCGGTCAGCGGGACTTTTCTGCGCCTGGACAAGCGTGGCCGGGAGATCTGGCTCGAAGCCAGCTACATGCCGGTGTTCGATGCCGATCGTCAGGTGCGCAGTGTGATCAAGGTGGCGTCGGACATCTCCGAACGCATCCATGTCGAACATGAGAACCAGAGCCTGCTGAACGCTATCGGCCGTTCCATGGCCAACATCGAGTTCAGCCCGGACGGCAGGATCATCACCGCCAACGACAACTTCCTGAAGACCATGCAGTACACCCTGAATGAAATCGTTGGCCAGCATCACAGCATGTTCTGCCACCGTTCCGAGGCTGAATCCCCGGAGTACAAGCAATTCTGGGCTTCGTTGAACCGTGGCGAGTTTCACTCCCATCGTTTCGAGCGGGAAAACAAGTATGGGCAGACGGTGTTTCTCGAAGCCTCCTACAACCCGCTGTTCGATACCAAGGGCCGCCTGTACAAGGTGGTGAAGATCGCCAGCGACATCACCGATCAGATGACCACCTTGCGCTCCGCCGCCGAGTCCGCCCACAGCACCTCGGTGCAGAACGACGCCTGTGCGCAGAAGGGCTCGGAGGTGGTGCAGCAAACCGTGGAAATCATTCAGCAGATTTCCCATGACCTCAATGAAGCGGCCCACAGCATCGATGCGGTGAGCAAGCAGTCGGACATCATCGGCAGCATCGTCCAGACCATCCGCGGTATCGCCGACCAGACCAACCTGCTGGCCCTCAACGCGGCCATCGAGGCCGCCCGTGCCGGTGAGCACGGGCGCGGTTTCGCCGTGGTCGCGGACGAGGTGCGCAGCCTGGCGGCGCGCACCAGCCAGGCGACGGTGGAAATCGTCGAGGTGGTGCGCAAGAACCACGACCTGTCGACGAGCGCGGTGACCAGCATGCAGTCGAGCCTGAGCCGCACCGGGCTCGGGGTCGAACTGGCGAATGAGGCAGGGGAGGTGATCCTGGAGATCCAGCAGGGCTCGCG
This sequence comes from Pseudomonas sp. GW823-FHT02C05, assembly GCF_058797595.1. Taxonomy (NCBI): domain Bacteria; kingdom Pseudomonadati; phylum Pseudomonadota; class Gammaproteobacteria; order Pseudomonadales; family Pseudomonadaceae; genus Pseudomonas; species Pseudomonas sp. GW823-FHT02C05. The sequence continues at coordinate 599,397 of NZ_JBXAJU010000003.1, forward strand.
GTACGTGGTGGATGCCATCAGCCAGTTCAACTCGACCCTGCAGTTGCAGTAGCCGGTTTTCGCCGGGCACAAAAAAGGGTTCCCATGGGGAACCCTTGCGCGTCCAGCGGGGTTACAGCGTGGCGAGGAACTTCTCGTCCACCGGTTTGGCGCTGTCCTTGGCGTCTTTCTCTTCCTTGGCCAGTTGCATCTTGTCCTGCAGGCGCTGGGCAATTTCCTGGTTGATCGCCAGCTGGCGCTCTGGCGGCAGGTTCTTCAGGTCTTCCTCGGTCAGCCCCATGTCCTTGAGGATGCTGTCGCGCAGGCGCTGTTCCGGGGTCTTGCTCATGTAGTCCTTGAACTCGCTCAGCGCGCCGGTTTCCGTCGCGCTGGTAGCCTGCGCGGCGCTGGCGGTCGGTGGCGTGGCCTGGAGCAGCACGCGGGTCTTGGCGAAGGCGGCGTTGACGTTGTCGTCCACGCTGTTGGCCTGCTGGCTGGAGGACTGGGACGCCGGATAGGTCACGGAGTTCTGGGCCTGTTGCAGCATGCCGCTGTACAGCGCGCTGGCGGCTGCGGTAGTCGGGTCCATATCGGTGCGCGAGGTGGGCTGCACCGAAACGGATTTCTGGGCGTTGACCAACATGATCGGGAACCTGTGTAAGAGAACTAGGCTGAGGTTTTAGCAAGTTCCATGCCGATTGATACGCCCTTGTATATCAAGGGCTTGGCTCAAGACGCCGGTCGTGGCTGCCAGCAAGCGGACAAGTCTTGCCGCTTTCAGGCAACCGCTGCCGGCGCCGTCTTCATGCGTGGGCAATGTCTTCCAGGGCCAGGTTGCGGGTGCGCGGCCCGAAGCGGCCGATGGTCAGGATCACGATCAGCATGCTGCTGACGATAAAGGCCAGGACCCCGGGCGTGCCGAAATGCTCGAGGAAAAAGCCCACCAGCAAACTGCTGAACACCGTCGACAAACGGCTGAACGAGTAACAGAAGCCCACCGCCCGGGCGCGAATGTTGGTGGGGAACAATTCGCTCTGGTAGGAGTGGTAGCTGAAGCTCAGCCAGGCATTGCAGAAGGTGATCATCACCCCGCAGACAATCAGCCCCAGGGCGCTGCTCTGCAGGGCGAACAAGGTGCCGAAGGTCATGGCGCCCAGGGCCGAGCCGACGATCTGCCACTTGTTCTCGAAGCGGTTGGCGAAACGCACGAACAGCAGCGGCCCGAGGGGATAGGCCAGGGTGATGATGAAGGCGTACAGCAGGCTGTGGGTGACGCTCACGCCCTGGCCCGACAGCAGCGCCGGCAGCCAGTTGCCGAAACCGAAGAAGCCGATGGCCTGGAACACGTGAAACACGATCAGCATCAGGGCCCGGCGGCGGTAGGGCGGTTGCCAGATATCGGCGAAGCGCCCACGGCCCTGGATATCCACGGCCTGGGGTTCGGGCTCATCCAGCGGCTTGGCGTAGTCCCGGGCGCAGCGGGTCTCGAGGCCTTGCAGGATCCGGTCGGCTTCGTCGAAGCGCCCGTGCTGGGCGAGCCAGCGTGGCGACTCCGGCAAGCGTGAGCGCAACCACCAGATGAACAGGGCGAACACCGCGCTGGCCAGCACCACCCAGCGCCAGCCGGAGATCCCCCAGGGCGCCTGGGGCACCAGCCACCAGGACATCAGCGCCACTGCCGGCACCGACAGGAACTGCACGAAAAAGGCAAAGGCAAAGGCCGAGCTGCGCATGCGCTTGGGCACCAGTTCGCTGAGGTAGGCGTCGATGGTCACCAGTTCGATGCCCAGGCCGATGCCCACCAGGAATCGCATGCAGATGATCCCCAGCGCCGTGCTCTGCAGCCCCATCAGCACCGTGGCCAGGGTGTACCAGATCAGGGCGAAGGTGAAGATCGCCCGGCGTCCGAAGCGGTCGGCTATCGGGCTCAGCAGGCTGGCGCCGAGGAACAGGCCGAGAAAGGTCGCCGAGGCGAAGGCCGCCTGGTCGGAAAAACCGAACACCCCCTGGTTGCCGCTGGCGAAGATCCCGTCGCGGATCAGCCCCGGGCTGATGTAGGCGGTCTGGAACAGGTCGTACAGCTCGAAAAAACCGCCAATGGACAGCAGCGCCACCAGGCGCCAGATCGTGGCCACGGCAGGCAGGCGGTCGATGCGCGCGCTGATGCCGGCGGCGCGTTGAGGGTCGAGGTCGCTGGTGAGCGGGGCAGAGGCGGGCATGCAGGGAATTCCACAGGACACAGAGCGGAAATCTTAGCCTGCTAACGGAAACCAAGGATTGTGAATCCACGTGCGTAAACCGGAGGATGCGCTGATTTATTGTCGTATTTCGTTACATCTGCCGGATTTATAGCGCAATGCCGGGCACCCGCGCGTGACGGCGGGTGCCCCGTGGTGGCTCAGTAGGTGATGGGAATGCCGAAATTTTCCTGGAAGGCATCGTCCACCGGTTCGTAGCCCAGCACCCGGGTGGTTTCGCTGAGGTCCAGGCGCTTGAAGCGATTGTTGGAAATGCCGTGGCCGATCAGCAGTTGTACCCCCGGGGTTTCCACTGCCCGTTGCAACAACTGCACTGCATCCCGTGGGCTGAGCCAGGCGCTCAGGTCGCGGGTGGTGGTCAGTTCGTGGTGTTTCGGGTCTTCGAACGCACCAATGCGCAGGGCAATGCAGGACAGCCCGCGCTTGGCGGCATAGAAGGCGCATAGCGCCTCGCCGTAGCACTTGCTCACGCCATACAGGTTGGCTGGCATCACCGGCATGCCCGGAGTGATCTGCCGGTCCACCGGGTAGCCCTCGATGGTCTGGGCGCTGCTGGCAAATACCAGGCGCCGGCAACCGGCCTGTACCGCGGCCTCGAACAGGTAGGTGGTGGCGAGGATGTTGTTCGGCAGCAACTCGTCGAAGCTGGCGCTGGCATGGGGAATGCCGGCCAGGTGCACGATGACGTCGATCCCCGGGAGCAGGCGGCCGATGGCTTGCGGGTCGTCGAGGTCCAGGCGCACGAAGCGGTGTGGCGCGGGGATTTCGAAGTCCGGCTCTACCCGGTCGGTGAGGGTGAAGCGGTGGCGCTCTTGGGAGCCCTGAAAAAACACCTTGCCGATCCTGCCGCAAGCGCCGGTCAGTAGTACGTTAAGTCCGTTCATTTCGAATCTCCGATGGGCCAGAGGAGGGATGGCCAGCTCAGGCGATGCCATTGCGCCCGTGCAGCATGAAGCCCGGGTGCAGGCTGAGGCGTTCGTAGTAGGCGGCCACGGCGGGGTAGGCCGGGTGCTCCATGGGGGTCATCTTCCAGCGATTCACCGAGAGGCCAAGAACGATATCCGCAAGGCTGAAATCCTCGCCCAGAACATAGGCGCCCGAGCGCTCGAGCTGGCGTTCGAGGATTTGCATCTTGGCATTCCAGGCCAGCAGGCTGGCGCCGATGCGCTGGCTGTCCTGGTAATCCGCATGCTGGCGCACCAGGCCCATGAAGGCATAGCTCCAGGACGGGTTCAGCTCGGTGGCCTGCCAGTCCATCCACTGTTCAACCAGGGCACGGGCGCGCGGGGCCGTGGGCAGCAGGCCGCTGCCGGGGTGCAGGTTGGCCAGGTAGCGGCAGATGCTGTTGGATTCCCACAGGACCCCGGCGTCGTCGATCAGCACCGGTACCTGGGCATTGGGGTTGAGGGCGAGAAACTCGGGGGTATGGGTGGACTGAAAGCCACTACCCCAGTCTTCCTGCTGGTAGGAAAGCCCAAGCTCCTCACAGGTCCACAAGACTTTCCTGACATTGATGGACGAGGCTTTACCGAGAATTCTGCAGCGGTTTCCCATGACGCTTCCTTGTTCGTGGTACTGGATGGCCATGGGAATCTAACAGCGTGGCGTCGTCTCGGCGACGATCAATTTGCCGATACGGGTATCTCAGGCCGGATCGGGGAGGGCCGAGGCCGGCAAGCCGAAAACCCGGTCGAACAGCCAGTTGAAGGCAAAGGTGTAGCAGGGGATGAACAGGATCAGCGCCAGGTCCAGGAGAAAGGCCTGCACCAGGCTGATCGCCATCCACCAGGCGATCAGCGGGATCAGGAACACGATCAGGGTCAACTGGAAACCCACGGCATGGGCAATGCGCCGCTTGACCGTACGGGTGCGCGATGGCTGGCGGCTTTCCCAGCGCTCGAACAGGGTGGTGTAGATGAAGTTCCAGGTCACCGCGATGCTGGTGATGACCACCGCCAGCGGTCCGGTGCTGCTGGGCGAGGTGCCGGACAGCAGGGCCAGGCCCAGGGCCGAGAAGGTCATGCCGAACACTTCGAATAAAGAGACATAGACCAGTTTGCGTTTCACGCCTTGCATGCGGGTTCCTCGATTTTGAATGGGAATGGCCAGCCTGAGGGTGGCGCAGGGCGCGGAAGATAGCTTCAATCAAGGTGACAGAAAAAGTCGGAAGCTTTCAGTTTTCCTGATAGGTTGTTTCTCATGAACTTCTCCAGCGACAGCATCCAGTTGTTTCTCGCCGTGCTCGATCGCGGCTCCTTTTCTGCGGCGGCGCGTTCTTTGGGCAAGGTGCCTTCGGCCGTGAGCATGGGCATCGCCAACCTCGAGGCGGAGTTGGGGTATGCGCTGTTCGATCGCAGCCACCGCGAGCCGCTGCCCACGCCGCTGGCCTTGTCCCTGGCGCCCCATGCGCGGCTGATTGCCGACCAGCTCAAGCAATTGCAGGTGCATGCCGTCGAGCTGTCCCTGGGCCTGGAGAGCAAGCTGTCGATCGCGGTGGTGGATGACATCGACAAGCAACGGGTACTGGCCGCCATCAAGCTGATTGCCGAGCGTTATCCGCTGCTGGAAGTCGAGCTGCTCAGTGCTCCCCAGGATGACGTGCTGCACCTTTTGCACAGTGGCCGGGTCAGCGTCGGCGTGGCCTTTGCCGGGTTGAGCGTGAATGCCCTGGAGTATTTCCAGTACCTGGGCTGCGAGCGGATGATTGCCTGCATTTGCGCCGGGCACCCTGTGTTCCAGGCCAGTGACGGTTCGCTGTACCTGGAAGAGCTGATCAAGGTCCGTCAGGTGGTGGTGGCCAGCCGCGACCTGCCCCTGAGTGATACCCGGCCCCTGGTGGGCGAGTCGCTGTGGCGCACCGACAGCCTGGCCATGGCCCTGCACATGGTGGAGGCGGGGATCGGCTGGGGCAATTTCCCGCTGTCGGTGATCCAGCCGTTGCTGGCGGCGGGGCGCTTGCAACGGTTGCATTTCAAGAACATCGACAACGGCCTGGTGTTGCCGGTGCACGCGGTGTGGTTGAAGAACCAGCCTTTGCAGAAGGGGGCCCTGGCCCTGGTGCAATTGCTCAGCGGCGAGGACCCGGCGCTGGGGGCCGTGGCCCCGCCTGCCTGAGTGCCTACGCCAGGGCTTGCCGGCGCAGCCAGTGCAGCAGTTTTCCGCTGGCCGAATCCGAGTCTATGGCCTGGGGGGAAAGCAGGTAATAAGCGCTGCCATCGGCGACAAAACCGAAGGGCGCACACAGCAGCCCGCCCTCCAGGTCGTCACGCACCAGTTGCCAGGGGGCAATGGCCAGACCCAGCCCGGCCACGGCCGCTTGCAGGCTGAAGTAGAAGTGCTCGAAGACCTGCTCCGGTGGCGTCGGGGCAACCGGCTGTTGCTGCAATTGCAGCCACTGTTGCCAGGCGTGCGGCCGGGTGGCGCTGTGCAGGCGCGGGGCCTGCGCCGCCAGTTGCGCCAGCCCGGCCGTTGCCGGGGTCCAGTCGGCCTGGCGCTCAGGGCGGCATACCGGGCCTATGGCTTCGTCGAATAGCCAGTGGGCCTGGGTGTCGCGGCTCCAGGCAAAGTCGTTGCGGCGGATTGCCAGGTCGATACCGGCACCGAACGAGAAGGGCCCGCCGCCGGCCAGCAGTTGGATCGGCACTTGCGGGTACTCGGCATAGAACCCCGGCATGCGCGGAATCAGCCAGCGCATCAGCAGGGTCGGCTCGCAGGACAGCACCAGCGGTGCTGCGGGAGCCGGGGCTCGCAGGCGGCTGGCGGTGCTCTCGATCAGGTCCAGGGCCTGGGTCACGCTGTGCAGCAGTTCGGCTCCGGCGGCGGTGAGAAAGACCCGCTGGCTGCGGCGCTCAAAGAGAGGGGTGCCGAGGTCCTCTTCCAGGGCGCGCACCGCACGGCTGATGGCGCCGTGGGTCAGGTGCAGGGTGGCGCCGGCCTGGGTGAAGCTTTCCAGGCGTGCAGCGGCTTCGAAGCAGCGCAAGGCGCTCAGCGGGGGCAGGCGCCGTCGCGAGAGTTGTGAGTTTTTATCACCAGGAATGTCAGTTTTCATCGTTATCGGCCTGGGTCATGGTCCCAATACAGTAGCGCCTGATTCTATAGCCTAGGCGTATTCAACGTGACCGAACTGTTACTCGTAATCACCATTACCATTCTTGCTGTACTCAGCCCCGGGGCCGACTTTGCCCTGGTAACCCGCAACAGCCTGCTGCTTTCGCGCCGCCACGGCGTGTTCACGGCCCTGGGCATCGGGCTCGGGGTCATGGTGCATATCGGCTACAGCTTGCTGGGGGTGGGGGTGCTGTTGCAGCAGTCGCTGCTGTGGTTTACCGGCTTGAAGATCGCGGGTGCGCTGTACCTGATCTACCTGGGCATCAAGCTGTTGCGCAGCCCTGAGCAACGTCCGGGGGAAGAACCGGCAGAGGGGGCTCGGATGTCGACCTGGGGCGCCTTGCGCAGTGGCTTTCTGACCAATTCCCTGAACCCCAAGACGATGATTTTCGTTCTCAGTCTGTTCATGCAGGTGATTCAGCCGGGCACGGCCTTGCCGGTGCAGATCGGCTACGGCGCGATCATCGTCCTGGCCCACGTGCTGTGGTTCGTGCTGGTGGCGCTGTTTTTCTCGGCACCGGCGATTGCCGGCCGGCTACTGGCCTACAAACGCCGGATCGATCAGTTGTTCGGCGCGGTGCTGGTGGGCTTCGGCCTGTTGCTCAGTGTCCTGAGCGTCAGGCCCTGAGGCGTTTCAGGTGCTTTCCCGAACCCGCAGTTCAAAGCCCATGTCCACCACCGGCTCGGCCACGCTGTTGCCGGCCAGCAGGGTCAGCATCTGTTCGGCGGCGCGGCGGCCAATGGCTTCGCGCGGAGTGCTGATGCTGCTCAGGCGCGGCACCATGTGTTCGGAGGAGGGCAGGTCGTTGAAGCCCAGCACCGCCACCTGCTCGGGCACCTTGATCCCGCAGCGCATGGCTTCCAGCAGCGCGCCCTGGGCCAGGTCGTCGTTGCCGAAGAAGATCGCGTCCACCTGGGGCTGGCTCTGCATCAGCTGCAGGAACAGCTCGGCCCCCAGGCCGACGGACGAGGGCCGTGGGGTCAACAGTTCCAGGTCGGGGTTGTACAGCCCGGCCTGCTGCAGGACGCGGCGGAAACCTTCGCCGCGCAGCAGGGTGCGCTGGTCCAGTTGCGCACCGACGTAGGCCAGGTGCTTGCGCCCGCGGGAAATCAGGTGCTGGGCCGCCGTTTCGCCGGCGTTCAATTGCGAGAAGCCCACGCAGTTGAGCCCGGCGCCGGAGTCCAGGTCCATCATGTAGACGCAGGGAATGTTGTTCGCCTCGATCATCCGTCGGGCGCTTTCGGTGCGGTCGAAACCGGTCAGCAGCAGCCCCCGGGGCTGGTAGGTCATGTAGTTGCGCAGCAGGTTTTCTTCTTCGTCCCGAGAATAGTGGCAGTTGCCGATCAGCACTTCGAAGCCTTTGGGGCGCAGTACCTGGTGGATGGCTTCCAGGGTTTCGATGAACAGCAGGTTGGACAGCGACGGCACCAGCACCACCACCGACTGGCTCTGCGCCGAAGCCAGGGCGCGGGCGGCGGAGTTGACCACGTAGTTCAGTTCCTGCGCGGCCTTCTGCACCTTTTCCACCAGTTCGGTGGCCACGCTGCTGACGCCGCGCAGGGCCCGGGAGGCGGTAATCGGGCTGACTCCGGCCAGGCGGGCGACTTCATTGAGGGTGGGACGGCCCGTGGTACGGGTGTTTTTATCGTTTTTATGAGTGGTCATCAGACGGCTTGCCAAACAAAATTCAAGTCTCTAAGGTAGCGCTGTCCTGAAACAGCTGCAATGCGTGAGCGAGGTGTGCCTGACCCTCGCTCTTTGGTTTGGCGGACTATATACGCGGCAACCCACAAAAATGACAAGAAGGCGTCGGCAGACACTGTTTTTGTACTAGATTTTTTATTTGCGAAGGTAGCGCTGTCTGCGCGCTGAGGTGTTTCATGAGTCAACCCATCACCGCCCTGGTCATCATGGGTGTTGCCGGCTGCGGCAAGTCCAGTGTCAGTCAGGCCCTGTGCCAGCGCAGCGGCGCCATGGCCATTGAAGGCGATACCTTCCACCCGGCGGCGAACATCGCCAAGATGAGTGCCGGCATTCCCCTCGACGACGAAGACCGTGCCGGCTGGCTCGACAGCCTGTGCGATGAACTGCGTCGTGCCCTGGCCGCCGGCCAGCACCCGGTACTGACCTGCTCGGCGCTCAAGCGCAAGTACCGCGAGCGCCTGCGCGCCGCCACGCCCGGCCTGGGCTTTGTCTTTCTCGAACTGACTCCGGCAGTCGCCGCCGACCGTGTGGCGCACCGGCCAGGGCATTTCATGCCTTCGACCCTGATCGACAGTCAGTTCGCCACTCTCGAATCCCCGGTGGGGGAGCCGCTCACCCTGGCCCTGGATGCCAGCACCCTGAGCGTCCAGCGCCTGGCCGAACTGGCCAACCAATGGTGGCTGGAGCATGGCCTGGAACCTTCACATTAAGTGCTGGCTCGAAAAAGGTAGCGCTATCCCACTCGGCCCTTGTTTTTAACGCTTTAATAAAAACAACAAACCGGAGGCAATCCCATGTTTGGCATGTCCCAAGAGACCTATCTGCTGGTTGATGCAGTGGTCACTATCATCGGGCTGATCGTGTTGATCACCCGATTCAAGCTGCACCCCTTCATCGCTCTGATCATCGCCGCGGGTTTCCTCGGCCTGACGTCGGGCATGCCGGTGGACAAGATCATCAAGGCGTTCCAGGACGGCTTTGGTGGCGTGCTCGGTTTTGTCGGCATCATCCTGGCCCTGGGTACCATGCTCGGCAAGATGATGGCCGAGTCCGGTGGCGCCGATCAGATCGCCCAGACCCTGATCCGCTCGTTCGGCAAGGAGCGGGTGCAGTGGGCGATGATGTTTGCCGCCTTCCTGGTGGGCATCCCGCTGTTCTTCGAGATCGGCTTCGTGCTCCTGATTCCGCTGGTGTTCATCGTTGCCCGGCGTACCGGGGTATCGCTGATCAAGATCGGCATTCCGCTGCTGGCCGGCCTGTCGGCGGTGCACGGCCTGGTGCCGCCGCACCCGGGGCCGCTGCTGGCCATCGGCGTGTTCGGCGCCGACATCGGCAAGACCATCCTGTATGGGCTGATCGTGGCGCTACCTACGGCGATCATCGCCGGGCCGATCTACGGCACTTTCATTGCCAAGTACATTCCCGGCAATCCGTCCCAGGAACTGGTGGACCAACTGGCCCGCGAGCCCCAGGCCGCCCAGTTGCCCAGCTTCAGCGTGACCCTGGTGACCGTGCTGCTGCCGGTGTTCCTGATGCTGCTCAAGACCTTCGCCGACGTGGCGCTGCCTGACGGACACTTCTTCCGCATCTGGATGGACATGATCGGCCACCCGATCACCGCCTTGCTGCTGGCGCTGCTGCTGTCGCTGTACACCTTCGGCTACAAGCAGGGCATCGGTTCCAAGCAGATTCTCAAACTGTTGGATGCCAGCCTGGCGCCGACCGCGGCGATCATCCTGATCATCGGTGCCGGTGGCGGCTTCAAGCAGATGCTGGTGACCAGCGGCGTGGGTGACGTGATCGGCCATATGGCGGTCAATGCGCAGATCTCGCCGATCCTCCTGGCGTGGCTGGTGGCGGCGGTGATCCGTATCGCCACCGGTTCGGCCACCGTGGCCACCATCACCGGTGCCGGCATCGTGGTGCCGGTGGTGGGGATGATCCCCGGGGTCAACCGCGAGCTGCTGGTGCTGGCCACCGGCGCCGGCTCGCTGATCCTGTCCCACGTCAACGACGCCGGGTTCTGGCTGGTCAAGCAGTACTTCAACATGACCGTGGCCGAGACGTTCAAGACCTGGACGGCGATGGAAACCATCCTTTCGGTGGTGGGTCTGATCTTTATCCTGCTGCTGTCGTTGGTGGTTTAAGAGCTTCACCCGTAGGAGCGGGCTTGCCCGCGAAACACCGATAGCACGGCCACAAAAAAACCGCATCGCTGCGGTTTTTTTGTGGCTCAAGCCATCTCAGCTTTTCGGTGCCAGCCCGTCAGCGCGGAACATGCCGCGGATGCCGCGCACTGCCTGGCGAATCCGGTCCTGGTTTTCGATCAGGGCGAAGCGCACGTGATCGTCGCCGTATTCACCAAAACCCACCCCCGGCGAGACACAGACCTTGGCCTCGGCCAGCAGCTTCTTGGCGAACTCCAGGGAGCCCAGGTGCGCGTAGGCCTCGGGAATCTTGGCCCAGACGTACATCGAGGCCTTGGGGTTCTCCACCATCCAGCCCAGTTCGTGCAGGCCCTTGACCAGCACGTTGCGCCGCTGCCGGTACTGTTCGGCAATGTCGCGCACGCATTGCTGGTCGCCTTCCAGGGCGGCAATCGCCGCCACCTGCAACGGGGTGAAGGTGCCGTAGTCGTGGTAGCTCTTGATCCGCGCCAGGGCGCTGACCAGTTCCGGGTTGCCCACCATGAAGCCGATGCGCCAGCCGGCCATGTTGTAGCTCTTGGACAGGGTGAAGAACTCCACCGCGATGTCCTTGGCGCCCGGCACCTGCATGATCGACGGGGCTTTCCAGCCGTCGTAGACGATGTCGGCGTAGGCCAGGTCATGGATCACCAGCACGTCGTACTGCTTGGCCAGGGCGATCACCCGTTCGAAGAAGTCCAGCTCCACGCACTGGGCGGTGGGGTTGGACGGGAAGCCGAGGATCATCATCTTCGGCTTGGGGATCGAACCGCGGATGGCCCGCTCCAGCTCGGCGAAGAAATCCACCCCGGGCACCAGCGGCACCGAGCGCACCTGGGCGCCGGCAATGACCGCGCCGTAGATGTGGATCGGGTAGCTGGGGTTGGGCACCAGCACCGTGTCGCCCTGGTCCAGGGTGGCCAGCATCAGGTGCGCCAGGCCTTCCTTGGATCCGATGGTGACGATGGCTTCGCTTTCCGGGTCGATATCGACCTCGTAGCGGTCCTTGTACCAGCGGGAAATCGCCCGGCGCAGCCGCGGAATGCCCTTGGAGGTGGAGTAGCCGTGGGTGTCTTCGCGCTGGGCGACGGTGACCAGCTTCTCGACGATATGCGGCGGGGTAGGGCCGTCGGGGTTACCCATGCTCAAGTCGATGATGTCTTCGCCGCGCCGACGCGCAGCCATCTTCAGCTCGGCAGTGATATTGAAAACATAGGGGGGAAGACGATCGATGCGCGCAAAGCGGCGCGGCGAACCTTGTTCGGCCATTGTTGCCTCGAAAAGACGTAAGCGCCCGGAACCGTCCGAGCGACGTTGGCCACTGCGGTGGCCTGCGGGGCAGACGATACGGGCGCCGCCGCCGGCTTGTCCAGAGGCGCGGAAAATTATTTTTGGTGCGCCCGTGCGGATTTGCGAGGGGGCAGGATTTGCCGCTATAACGTGCACGCTTCTTGCCTGCAAGGGCTGTGAGCTGCCTCAGCCGGCCCGGCTTTTCCGGGCTCCTCGCACCTCGCCCCTCTTCGAACAACAGCAGCAAACGGGATGAATGATGGAGTTTACCAGCGGCTTCTTGTTGAGCCTTTCGCTGTGCCTGGACATCGGCGTGGCCAATATCGCGATGATTACCCTGGCCATGCAACGGGGTTATTTCCAGGGCTTCTGCCTGGGCCTGGGGACCTGTGTCGGTGACCTGATCTATGCGCTGCTGGCCCTGGCCGGGATGACCGTGCTGCTGCAATACCAAAGCGTGCGCTGGGTGCTGTGGATCGGCGGTTCGGCCCTGCTGGTGTACTTCGCGGCGAAGATGATCTACGCCGCCCTCCATCACAGCGCAGTGCTGGCCACCGCCGGGGAGGCGGACCAGGGCTCGCCGCGCCGGGAGTTTTTTCGCGGGATCTTCCTGGCCATGTCGTCCCCCAGTGCGATCCTCTGGTTCGCTGCCGTGGGCGGCACCCTGATTGCCCGATCCGGGGGCGGTGGGATTGCCGATTCGGGATTGTTCCTGGCCGGCTTTTTCTGTGCCGGGCTGGTCTGGACCCTGGGCCTGTGCCTGGCCGCGACCCAGGGCGGCAAGCTGCTGGGGGACAAGCTGTTGCGCTATTCCTACCTGGCATCTGCGGCGATCTTCTGCTATTTCGCGGTGTACGTGATTCTATCCGGCTACCAGGAGTTCATCCTTGGTACGGGCGCGGCAGACCTTCCGGCGCTCTGATCCTGGCCTTGGCTATTGGCTTCTATACTTCGTGCCGAACCCATCTTTTCTGCGGCAGGAGTGGCATTCATGGATGAGCAAGAACAGGGCAGAGGCCCAGAACCGCGCTTCGAAAGGGAGCGTTTTTTGCTGATCGCCGGCCTCGGCGAACGATTCACTCCTGCCACTCGCCAGGACATCGGCCTGCTGTGGCAGCGCTTTGTGCCGCACATTGGCAAGGTGCCGGGGCAGGTCGACCGCAAGACCTATGGCATCTGCTGCAACCCCGACGGCCAGGGCGGCTTCGAGTACATCGCCGGGGTCGAGATCAGCAAGCTCGACGATCTGCCCGAGCGCTATCGCTGGATCGAGGTGCAGCCGCAGCACTATGCGGTGTTCGAGCATGGCGGCGCCTTGCAGGACTTGCCCCGGACCTTCGACTACATCTGGAACACCTGGCTGCCCCAGTCGGGTCGAGAGGCCGCCGATGCCCCGGAATTCGAGCGCTACAGCGCCGACTTCAACCCCCAGGCCGGCACCGGGGTACTGGAAATCTGGCTGCCCCTGAAAAGTGAATGACCCCCTCGGGGGCGCTGTCCCGTCCCCGATTCTCCCGCCCCGCACCGCCGCAATCTTTACGCCGTCTTAATGCCGCCCCCGGCAATCAGTGCCCGACCTTGATGCGCCCTCACCTAACCTGCGTGGCGCAGAGGAGAGCGGTGGACGAGGCGTTCCCGACTCCCTGCCGGCGCCCGTCGCGGGTGTCCTGACCGGCCGTGCCCGGGTTGCGCTTTGCGCTCCCGGCACCGCCTTTGAGCATTAAGGGGAGAGCTGCCTTGCTGACACTGCCATTCATCTACGGCGCCAGTGGTTTGTGCGCCGTGCTGCTGTTTGCCTACCTGGGTTATGCGCTGATCCGTGCCGAGAAATTCTGATGACCGCACGCAGCAACTGCCACCCACTTTCATTCGCCCGTCCGGGCATCTACCAGAAAGGAAACCAGCCATGTTCGACCTGATCTTCGTGGGCCTGACCCTGGGGTTCTTTGTATTGACGGCCCTGGTCATCGTCGCCATGGGCAAGATTTGAACGGAGCATCGACATGTTGAGTACTGTGCTGGAATACGCGGTGATCCTCGGCCTGATGACCGGGCTGGCCGCGCTGATGGGCCAATGGCTGGCCCGGGTCTTCAGCGGCCGTGGCCACGCCTTGCCGGAGCGTGCCACCTACCGCCTGCTGGGGATCGACCCGGCTGAAACCATGGGCTGGGCCCGCTATGGCTCGGCCCTGCTGCTGTCCAACGCGGCGATGATGCTGCTGGGCTACCTGCTGCTGCGCCTGCAAGGCAGCACGCCGCTCAACCCCCTGGGGCTGGCGGCGCAGACCCCGGACCTGGCGTTCAACACCGCCGCGTCCTTTATCACCAACACCAACTGGCAGGCGTACTCAGGTGAAAGCAGCCTGTCGAACTTCAGCCAGATGGCAGTGATCACCTTCCTGATGTTCGTCGGCGCTACCGCCGGTGTTGTCGCCGCAGCCGGCTTCATTCGCGGCCTGAGCCGTTCCAGCTCGGCGGATATCGGCAACTACTGGGTCGACTTCACCCGCACCCTGTACCGGGTGATGCTGCCGTTGTGCCTGGTCATGGCCCTGGTCTATGTCTGGCAGGGCATGCCCCAGACCCTCAACTCCCAGGCCCTGGCCACCACCCTGGAAGGCGCCCAGCAGCAACTGATCGTCGGCGCCGTGGCCAGTTTCGAGTCGATCAAGCACATCGGCACCAACGGTGGCGGCTTCTTCAGCATGAACGCGGCCCACCCGTTCGAGAACCCGACGCCGCTGACCAACGTCCTGCACATCCTCAGCATGTTGCTGATCCCTTCGGCCCTGACCTATGCCTTCGGCAGCATGCTGCTGCGTCGGCGTCAGGGCTGGGTGTTCTTCGGCACTTTCCTGGTGATGTTCGTCGGCTTCCTGGCGATTGTCTTCACCGCGGAGCAGGGCGGTAACCCGCTGCTGACCCAGGCCGGTGCCGACCAGCAGATGTCGGAGACCCAGAGCGGCGGCAACATGGAAGGCAAGGAGCTGCGCTTCGGCATTGCCGACACCGCGCTGTTCGTCACCACCACCACCGGCGCCACCACCGGTTCGGTGAATGCCATGCACGACTCGCTGACCCCCATGGGCGGCTTCGTGCCCCTGGCGCAGATGATGCTCAACTGTGTGTTCGGCGGCGACGGCGTGGGCTTTATCAACCTGATCCAGTACGCCCTGCTGACGGTGTTCCTGGTGGGCATGATGATCGGCCGCAGCCCTGAGTTCCTCGGCAAGAAGATCGAGGCCCGGGAGATCAAGCTGGTGATGCTCTCGGTGCTCGCGCACCCGATCTGCATCCTCGGTTTCACCGCCCTGGCGGCACTGTGGCCGGGCACTCTCAATAGTCTCAACAATCTGGGCCCCCATGGCTTCAGCGAGGTGCTCTACGCCTACGCCTCGGGCACCGCCAACAACGGTTCGGCGTTTGCCGGCCTGAACGCCAATACACCGTTCTTCAACACCACCATTGGCCTGGCGATGCTCATGGGGCGCTTCTTCACCATGCTGCCGATGCTGGCCGTGGCCGGTTCCCTGGCGGCGAAAAAGAACATCCCGGCCGGTGCCGGCACCATTCCCACCGCCACGCCGCTGTTCATGTTGCTGGTGGTGTTCGTGGTGCTGGTGGTCGGTGGCCTGACTTTCCTGCCGGCCCTCGCGCTCGGCCCGCTGGTGGAGCAACTGCAGTTGCTCGCCGGCCAGACCTACAAGTAAGGGGTTGTGATGACTACGCAAATGCAAACCCAGGGCGCCACCGCGCTGCTGTTCAAGGGCCTGTTGCGCCCGGTGCTGGTATCGGCGGTGTTCTTCATGCTGCTCACCGGGCTGGCCTATCCGCTGGTTACCACGGGGTTGGCCAACCTGCTGTTTCCGTTCCAGGCCCAGGGCAGTCTGGTGCAGCGTGATGGCCGGGTCGTGGGCTCGGCGCTGATCGGCCAGGCGTTCGACCGCCCGGAGTATTTCCAGGGCCGCCCGAGCATGACCCTAGGCAGCGATCCGCTGGACCCGAGCAAGAGTGTGCCCCAGCCCTACAACGCCGGGGCCAGTGGCGCCAGCAACCTGGGCCCCACCAGCCAGAAGCTGGTGGACAGCGTGGCCGCGCGGGTCAGCGCCTATCGCCAGCTCAATGGCCTGGCGGCAGACATGCCGGTGCCAGTGGACGCAGTGACCGCCTCGGCCTCCGGCCTGGACCCGCACATCTCCCTGGCCAACGCCCGGCTGCAACTGAACCGGGTGGCCCGCCAGCGGCAAATGGCCGCCGTGGACGTGCTGATGCTGCTGCAGGCGCACAGCGAAAGCCGCACCTTCGGCCTGCTGGGCGAGCCCCGGGTCAATGTGCTGCAACTCAACCTGGCGCTGGATGCCCAAGCGCCCCTGCATTCCTCGCCCGTTGCGGCCAGTGAGTAAGAGACGTCGATCATGAGTAGCAACCCTCGTATAGCGTTGTTCGACCGTGGGCTAGTGCTCACCGCGTGCCTGGATGCCGTGAAGAAACTGCTGCCCCAGGCGCAGTGGAAGAACCCGGTGATGTTCGTGGTCTACCTGGGCAGCCTTCTCACCACCCTGCTGTGGTTCCAGTCCCTGGGCGGCGAGGGTGAGGCCCCCAGCGGCTTTATCCTCAGCATCACCCTGTGGCTGTGGTTCACCGTGCTGTTTGCCAACTTTGCCGAAGCCCTGGCCGAGGGCCGCAGCCGGGCCCAGGCGGCGAGCCTCAAGGGCATGAAGCGCCAGACCCTGGCCAAGCTGCTGCAACAGCCCCGGCATGGCGCCGCCTGGTTGCCCATGGCCGCCAGCGAACTGCGCAAGGACATGGTGGTGCTGATCGAGGCCGGCGACCTGGTGCCCCTGGACGGCGAGGTCATCGAAGGCGTGGCCACGGTGGACGAAAGCGCCATCACCGGTGAATCGGCGCCGGTGATCCGTGAGGCCGGGGGCGATTTCTCCTCGGTCACCGGCGGCACCCGGGTGCTGTCGGACTGGCTGGTGGTGCGCATCAGCGTCAACCCCGGCGAGTCGTTCCTGGACCGCATGATCTCCATGGTGGAGTCGGCCAAGCGCCAGAAGACTCCCAACGAGGTGGCCCTGACCATTCTCCTGGTGGGCCTGACCCTGCTGTTCCTGCTGGTGATCGTGACCCTGAGCCCGTATTCGATCTTCGCCGTGGCCATGAGCGGCACCGGCAGTGTGATCAGCGCCACGGTGATGGTGGCGCTGCTGGTGTGCCTGATCCCCACCACCATCGGTGGCCTGCTCTCGGCCATCGGTGTGGCGGGCATGAGCCGGATGATGTCGGCCAATGTCATTGCCACCTCCGGCCGCGCCGTGGAAGCGGCGGGGGACGTGGACGTGCTGCTGCTGGACAAGACCGGCACCATCACCCTGGGCAACCGCCAGGCCAGCGCCTTCCTGCCGGCGCCGGGGATCAAGGACAGCGAACTGGCGCAAGCCGCGCAACTGGCTTCCCTGGCGGACGAAACCCCGGAAGGCCGGAGCATAGTGGTGCTGGCCAAGCAACTGTTCGACATCCGTGGGCGCGACCTTCACGCCCTGGGCGCCAGCTTCGTGCAGTTCACCGCCCAGACCCGCATGAGCGGGGTCGACCTGCCCGAGGGCCGGAGCATCCGCAAGGGCGCGGCCGATGCCATCCGCCGGCATATCGAGGCCCAGGGCGGCAGCTTCCCGCCGGCCTTGCAGGCCAAGGTCGATGAAGTCTCGCGCCGTGGCAGTACGCCGCTGGTGGTCAGTGAAGGCGCCCAGGCCCTGGGCGTGGTGGAGCTCAAGGACGTGGTCAAGGGCGGGATCAAGGAGCGCTTCGCCGAGCTGCGGCGCATGGGCATCAAGACCGTGATGATCACCGGCGACAACCGCCTGACCGCGGCGGCCATCGCCGTGGAAGCCGGGGTCGACGATTTCCTCGCCGAAGCGCGGCCCGAGGACAAGCTGCAACTGATCCGCGACTACCAGGCCAAGGGCAAGCTGGTGGCCATGACCGGCGACGGTACCAACGACGCCCCGGCCCTGGCCCAGGCCGACGTGGCGGTGGCCATGAACAGCGGCACCCAGGCGGCCAAGGAAGCCGGCAACATGGTGGACCTGGACAGCAACCCGACCAAGCTGATCGAAGTGGTGGAAGTGGGCAAGCAGATGCTCATGACCCGCGGTGCCCTGACCACTTTCAGCGTGGCCAACGACGTGGCCAAGTATTTTGCTATCGTACCGGCCGCCTTCGTCGCCACTTACCCGCAACTGGCGGCGCTGAACGTGATGCACCTGAACAGCCCGAACTCGGCGATTCTCAGTGCGGTGATCTTCAACGCGCTGATCATCGTGTTCCTCATCCCCCTGGCGCTCAAGGGGGTGAAGTACCGGGCCATTGGCGCCGCGGCGCTGCTCAACCGCAACCTGCTGATCTACGGCCTGGGCGGGGTGCTGGTACCCTTCGCCGGGATCAAGCTGATCGACATGCTGCTGGCCGGCCTCGGCCTGGTCTGACAGGGACTTGCAAGGCGGCGCTCTTTCGAGTGCCGCCTTGTCCATTTAAGGATGCACATGGCTGTTCTCGATGCTGACATGCCGCCCCGCGACGGTCGCCCCGATCCCGATGCGCTGCTGGAAAAACTGCAGCAGGACGAGCAAGCGGCCCAACGGGGCAAACTGCGGATCTATTTCGGTTCCAACGCCGGAGTCGGCAAGACCTGCGCCATGCTCACCGCGGCGCGCAACGAAGTGGCCCAGGGCCGCGACGTGGTGGCCGGGGTGGTGGAAACCCATGGCCGGCGGGAAACCGCCGAGCTGCTGCAAGGGCTGCAAGTGCTGGAGCGCCACCGCCTGATGCACCGCGACTACGCCTTGCCGGAGTTCGACCTGGATGCCGCCCTGGCGCGGCACCCGGCGGTGCTGCTGGTGGACGAGCTGGCCCACAGCAACGTGCCCGGCTCGCGCCATCCCAAGCGCTGGCAGGACGTGGAGGAATTGCTGCGGGCCGGCATCGATGTTTGGACCACCCTCAACGTCCAGCACCTGGAAAGCCTCAACGACATCGTCAGCGGGATCATCGGCATCCGGGTGCGCGAGACGGTGCCCGACCACCTGTTCGACGAAGCCCACGAAGTGCTGGTGATCGACCTGCCGCCGGATGACCTGCTGCGCCGCCTCAAGGACGGCAAGGTCTACCTCGGGCCCCAGGCCGAACGCGCTTCACGGCATTTCTTTCGCAAGGGTAACCTGCTGGCCCTGCGTGAACTGACCCTGCGCCGCACCGCCGACCGGGTCGATGCACAGATGCGCGACTATCGCCGCGAGCGTTCGATCAATGCCTTGTGGCCGGCTCGCGAGCGCTTGCTGGTGGGGATCGCCGGCGACCCGGCGGACGAGCGCCTGGTGCGCGAAGCCGCGCGCCTGGCGCAAAAGCTCGAAGCCGACTGGATGGTGGTGCACGTGGCTTCGGCCCAGCGCCGTGGCGCCGGCGCCGCCCGTTATGCGGCGGCCATGAAGACCCTGGCCCTGGCCGCCGAGTTTGGCGCCGAGACCGCCACTTTGCCCGGCATGGATGTCGCCGAAGCCCTGGTGGCCTGCGCTCGCGAGCACAACGCCAATCGCCTGGTGCTGGGCCATTACCCCCGCAAGGTCTGGCAGTTCTGGCACCAGTCGGTGAGCGACCGCATCAGCCGCCAGCACCCGGAAATCGACCAGATCGTGATCGCCAATGGGCCCTTGAGCCGGCGCCCTGCGCCAGTGGACAAGCCCGAGGCCGGCCTGCCGCCCAGCCGCGCGCCGGCCTACCTGTGGGCGAGCCTGGCGTGCTTTGCCGCCACCGCGGTGGCGGCGCTGCTGCTCAAAGTGTTCGACCCGGCCAACGTGGTCATGCTGTTCCTGCTGACCGTGGTCCTGGTGGCGCTGCGCTACGGGCGGGGCCCCGGCGTCTGGGCGGCGATGCTGGCGGTGCTGTGCTTCGATTTCTTCTTCGTCCAGCCGGTGTGGTCGTTCACGGTCAACGACACCCAGTACTTCTTCACCTTCGCCCTGATGCTGGGGATTGCCCTGATCACCGGCCAGCTCACCGCGCGCCTGCGCCATGAAGCGCGTACCGCGGCCGCGGGCGAGCGCCGTGCCACCTCCCTGGCCGGGCTGGCCCGTGAGCTGTCGGCGGCGTTGACCGAGGAGCAGATCTGCGCCGTGGCCCTGCGTACCTTCAGCGGGGTGTTCGAGGCCCGGGTCGGGCTGGCGTTGCCGGATGCCGAGAACCGGGTGCGGGCGCTGAGCGCCAATACCCTGGCCATTGACGAGAGCATCGCCCAGTGGGCCTATGACCACGACCAACCGGCCGGGCGCGGCACCGATACCCTGGCGGCGGCCAAGGGCTGCTATCTGCCGCTCAAGGCGCCGATGCGGGTGCGTGGCGTGCTGGTGCTTGAAGCCGAGGATGCCGAGCGCCTCAAGGAGCCGGAAGAACAGCGCCTGCTGGAGGCCTGCATGAGCCAGCTGGCGATTGCCCTGGAGCGCGTGCATTACGTCGAGGTGGCCCAGAGCACTGTGCTGCAGATGGAGGGCGAGCGCATGCGCAACACCCTGCTGGCGGCCATTTCCCATGACCTGCGCACGCCCTTGACCACCATCATCGGCGCCGCCGACGCCGCCTTGCCCCACGCTGCGCAGGGCCCGCTCAAGCACCTGCTGGCAGGGATTCACGATCAGGCTTCGTCCATGCAGCGGCTGATCGAGAACCTGCTGGACATGGCGCGCATGCAGGAGCGCGGGGTACGCCTGAATCGCCAGTGGAACTCCCTGGAGGAGATTGTCGGCAGTGCCCTGCGCCAGCTGCGCGAGCCCCTGGCCGGGCATCAATTGCGAGTGGCCATGGCGCCGCAGCTGCCCTTGGTGGAAGTGGACGCGCTGTTGCTGGAGCGGGTGCTGGTGAACCTTCTGGACAACGCCGCCAAGTACACCCCGGCCGGGACCCTGGTGCAGATCAGCGCCCGCCAGGTCGACCAGCAGATCATCCTGCAGGTCAGCGACAGCGGCCCGGGCTGCCCGAAGGGCAGTTCCCCGGCCAGCCTGTTCGAAGCCTTCAGTCGCGGTCAGCAGGAATCCGCCGTGGCCGGCATCGGCCTGGGCCTGGCCCTGGCCAAACGTATCGTCGAGGCCCATGGCGGGCGCATCGAGGCCCAGCCTCATGCCGATGCCGGGCTGAGTTTTGTCATCACCTTGCCGGCGGGTCAGCCGCCTTCCATGGAAACCCTATGAGCAGCGCACGCATCCTGATCGTCGAGGACGAAGCCAATATCCGCCGTTTCGTCGGTATCGCCCTGGAGGACGAAGGTTTCCAGGTGTTCGAGGCCGACAGCGTCAAGCGCGCCCTGATCCATGCCGCCAGCCGCCAGCCGGACCTGGTGATCGTCGACCTGGGCCTGCCGGACGGCGACGGCAAGCAGTTGATCAGCGAGCTGCGCGGCTGGCTGGCGGTGCCGATCCTGGTGCTGTCGGCCCGGGATCGGGAGGACGAGAAAGTCGCCGCCCTGGATGCCGGCGCCGACGACTACCTGGTCAAGCCGTTCGGCGTGCCGGAACTGCTGGCGCGGATTCGCGCGCAACTGCGCCGTCATGGCCAGAGCGGTACGGCGGCCGCTACCAGCAAGGTGGCCTTTGGTGCCATCGAGGTCGACCTGGCCACCCATGAGGTGCGCCGCGAAGGGCTGCCTGTGCACCTCACGCCGATCGAGTACCGCCTGCTCTGCGCGCTGATCCGTGGCCAGAGCCGGGTGCTGACCCATCGCCAGTTGCTGCTGGAAGTCTGGGGCCTGGACTACGTCGACCGCGCCCACTACCTGCGGGTACACATGGCCCATCTGCGGCAGAAGCTGGAGGCCGATCCGGCCCAGCCCCAGCATCTGATCACCGAGTTGCAGGTGGGTTACCGCCTGGTGGGGCTGTGATCCCGGCCCAGGGATTTTTCGCCGCGGCGCCGTTCGTGGACAAAGTCGATGTACAGGGTGATACAGCCGAAGGCGGCAATGCCGAACAGCAGTAGCAGGCCGATCTGGATATTGCTCATGGGAAAGCTCCTGGGGGCAGGACGGGGCGGTTCCGGCCCGCTCGGGCCGGCCACCCTGACGTCGGGGAGCTGATAGATAAGCCCTTGGCGCAGGCGTTGCCAGGGCTTATATGAAAGCTTTACGGCGGCCCCTTCGATCCCTATGCAATGCATACGCAGGCTGCACTGTTGGTAGAATCGGCGGCCCTTCTCCGACCCCAGGTTGCCGCCCATGACCGCTTCGACTCCGCTGATCCGCACCGTCCTGCCCACCGACCTGGACCGCTGCTTTGCCATCGAGACCCTGGCCTACGAAGGCGACGAGGCCGCGACCCGGGACAAGATCGCCACCCGCATCGCCACCTGGCCCGAAGGTTTCATCGTTGCCGAAGTGCAGGGTGTGGTGGCCGGCTTCATCAACTCCGGCGCCACCTTCGACGTGCAGATGGCCGACGAGGCCTTCAAGGAACTGATCGGCCACGACCCGGCGGGCCCGGAAGTGGTGATCATGTCGGTGGTGGTGCACCCGGACTTCCAGGGCCTGGGCCTGTCCCGGCACCTGCTGCAAGCCTTCATCGCGCGCATGCGCGAACTGGGCAAGGCGCGCATCCACCTGATGTGCAAGGAACGCCATGTACCGCTGTACCAGCGCTTTGGTTTTGTCTACATCAAGGCGTCGGAGTCGGACCACGGCGGCATGGCCTGGCACGAGATGGTGCAGTCGCTGTAGAACGGATATCGGGTTTGCAGCAGCGGGCCCGGGGTCAGAACGCCAGCGCCATCCGCCGTTCATAGCCGATCCGGCCCTTGCAGGCTTCGCCGTTTTCCACCCAGCCCAGCTTGCGGTACAGCCTGAGGGCCGGCTGGTTGTCGCTGTCCACCGCCAGGGTCAGGCCCTTGAGTTCGGGCCAGGCCTGGCGGGCGGCCTCAGGCACCGCTTGCAGGCAGGCCTGGCCGAAGCCCCGGCCCTGGTGCCGCCGGTCCACTTGCAGGGCGTGCAGGCTGGCGCTGTCGGCATCGGCCCAGGCCGGTAGGCAGGGCGGGCGCTTGAGCAGCAGGAAGGCCACCGGCCACTCCTCGCTGAGCAGGGCAAAGCCCCTGATCGCTCCCCGCGGCGCGTTGCCGAGGGTGTACAGCGCGCCATGAATGTCCCCGCTAAACGCCTTCTGTCCGGGCAGCACCTCAAGCTCCAGCAAGCGGGCATGCTGGTGGCTGTCGAGCTGTTCGTAAGGCACCAGGCGAGTGGTCACGGGCACGTAGATCCGGTGGGGGGAGGGTGCGGATTCTAGCGATTTTGCCCCGCCGGTAAATTTTTTTATGCGCAGTGTCGATTGCGCGAATGGCCAGACGACTAAGGGTGAACTGAACATTCAACGGCGTGGGTGCAGGGGGTGTTCAGCAGCGGTTCATTCCATTCATGAGGAGTTTCGCCATGCACAATCCATCCAACGAAGCGCAGGTCCGCAGCCTGATCGACAACTGGCAACAGGCTGTGATGGCCCGGGATATCCAGCGTATTGTCAGCTACTACGCCGACGACATCACTTCTTTCGACGCGGTCGGTGCCTTGCAATTCAAGGGCAAGGCCGCCTATCGCGAACACTGGGAAGCGTGCATGCAGGTCTGCCCCGGCCCGGGCATTTTCGAGTTCCATCAGTTGCAGGTGCTGGCCGACGAAGAGCTGGCCTTCGCCCACTGGCTGGCCCATTGCGGTGGCACCGATGCCGAGGGCGTGACCAAGGCCTGCTGGATGCGGGTGAGTGCCGCCTACCAGCGCCGTGCGGGCCAATGGCTGGTGGTGCACGAGCACTGGTCGGCGCCGTTCGACATGCTCACCGGGACCACCCAGTTCGACCTGCAACCCTGAGCAACCAGCGGTTCGCCAAAGCGGCGAACAGCGACCATAGTTGCTCAGCCCGAATCCGGAGGTGCCCATGAAATACCTATGCCTGGTCTACAGCGACGAACAGTTGCTGCACAGCCTGCCCGACAGCCCCGAGGATGCCGAGTGCCTGGCCTATGCCGAGTCGGTCCAGGGCAGCGGGCGGATGCTTGCCGCCGAGGCGCTGCAATCGGTGCACACCGCCACCACGGTGCGCATGCGCGGTGGCAAGCTGTCGATCACCGATGGCCCGTTCGCCGAAACCAAGGAACAGTTGGCCGGTTTCTACCTGATCCAGGCCAAGGACTTGAACGAAGCGATCCAGGTGGCCGGGCAGATACCGGCGGCCCGGGTCGGCAGTGTCGAAGTGCGTCCGGTACGTGAATTGAATCCCTGAAAACAACGATAAACAGGAGTTTCGCGATGACTTTCCAGACCGCGGGCCGCAAGCCCGCCGAGCATGAACTGTCCATCAGCCGCCTGATCGACGCGCCGCGCAACAAGGTCTTTCGCGCCTGGACCGAGCCGGCCTTGCTGGCGCAATGGTGGGGGCCCCACGGCATGACCACTCCGGAGTGTGAAATGGACCTGTGGGTCGGCGGCCAGTTTCGTACCCTGATGCGCGCCCCGGACGGCAGCGAGTACCCGACCATGGGGGTGTTCCTGGAGATCGCCGCGCCGTCGCGGCTGGTGTTTACCGACGCTTACCTGCCGGGCTGGATCCCCTCGGGCAAGCCGTTCATGACCGCTGAAGTGACCTTCGAGGAGCAGGGCGACCAGACCCTCTACACTGCCCGCGCCATGCACTGGACCGAGGCCGATCGCAAGGCCCATGAGGCCATGGGCTTTCACGAGGGCTGGGGGCAGAGCCTGGAGCGCCTGGTGGCCCTGGTCACCCGGGACCTGCCGGACTGATGAGCGACCAGCCTCGGGAAGTCATCGCGGCAACGGTGGCGCAGGTCTACCGCGAGCAGTCGCGGCGGATCCTCGCCACCCTGATCCGCCTGCTGGGGGATTTCGACCTGGCCGAGGAGGCGCTGCATGAAGCCTTCTTCGTGGCGGTGGAGCGCTGGCGCAGCGATGGCGTGCCGGACAACCCGCGGGCCTGGCTGGTGTCCGTCGGCCGCTTCAAGGCCATCGACGCCCTGCGTCGCCGGGCGCGCTTCGCGGCGTCACAGGCGGCGCTGCTCAGCCAGCTCGAGCAACTGGAACAGGACGACTGGAGCGCCGAGGACGTGCAAGACGATCGCCTGCGCCTGATCTTCACCTGCTGCCACCCGGCGCTGGCGGCGGATGCCCAGGTACCCCTGACCCTGCGGGAGATCTGCGACCTGAGCACCGAGGAAATCGCCCGGGCCTTTCTGGCCACGCCGGCCACCATCGCCCAGCGCATCGTGCGTGCCAAGGCGAAGATCCGCGATGCGCGGATTCCCTACCAGGTGCCGGCGTTGAGCGAGCTGCCCGAGCGCCTGGAGAGCGTGCTGCGGGTGATCTACCTGGTGTTCAACGAAGGGTATTCGGCTTCCATGGGCGCCGAGCTGACCCGGGAGGACCTGACCCGCGAAGCCATTCGCCTGGGCTACCTGCTGCTGGAACTGTTGCCGGAAGCGGAGGTGATGGGCCTGCTGGCGCTGATGCTGTTGCACGAGTCACGGCGTGGCGCGCGCCTTTCCAGCGACGGCGAGCTGGTCCTGCTGGACGAGCAGGATCGCGGGTTGTGGCAGCAGGACTTGATCGAGCAGGGCTGTGCCCTGGTAGAGCGCGGCCTGCGCAGCGGCCAGGCCGGGCCCTATTGCCTGCAGGCGGCGATTGCCGCGGTGCATGCCGAAGCGCCGAGTGCAGCACAGACCGACTGGCCGCAGATCGTCGGTTTGTATGACGTGCTGCTGCGCCTGCAGCCTTCGCCGGTGATCGAGCTCAACCGTGCCGTGGCCCTGGCCCAGCGCGACGGGCCCGGTGCCGGGCTGGCGCAAGTGGAAGCGATCCTGCTGCGCGGCGACTTGCAGGATTACCACCTGGCCCATGCCGCTCGTGCCGACTTCTGCCGGCAACTGGGGCATATCGCCGCGGCGCGCCAGTCCTACCAGCGGGCCCTGGCCCTGGTCCGGCAAGCCCCCGAGCGGCGCTTCCTCGAACAGCGCCTGGCCCAGCTCCCCCAGTAGCCGCTGCCGAAGGCTGCGACCGAACCCGCCGGGGCGCCAACCGCGCCCCGGCTCAAGCCTGCTGACGGGTCGCCGCCAGGACGATCTCGCGGATACACACTTGCTGCGGCTGCTGGTAGGCAAAGGCAATGGCCCCGGCCACGTCGTCTGCACTCAGCACCGTACCGCCCATGTCCTGTTTCCAGGCCTGGTAACCGGCCTTGATGGCCTCGTCGGTGGTGTGGCTCAGCAGTTCGGTTTCTACCGCACCGGGGGCGATGGTGATGACCCGCACATTGTGCGGCGCCAGCTCTTCGCGCAGGTTTTCCGAGAGCCCGTGGACCGCGAACTTGGTGCCGACATAGGCCACGTGGTTGGCAAAGGTCTTGCGCCCGGCCACCGAACTGACGTTGATCAGGGTGCCCTGGCGGCGCTCGATCATCCCGGACACCACGGCGTGCACGCCATTGAGCAGCCCCTTGACGTTGACGTCGAGCATGCGCTCCCACTGCTGCGGGTCCTGCCGGCTGATTTCCCCCAGGAGCATGACCCCGGCGTTGTTGATCAGGGCGTCCGCCGGGCCGAACCGCGCTTCGGCCTCCGCCACGGCGGCCAGCAGTGCGGCGCGGTCGGTGATGTCCACCGCGCGGCTCAGGCTGTCGGGCAGTTCCAGGGCGTGCAGGCGCTCGACGCGTCGGGCCAGCAGCAGGAGGGGATGGCCGGCCGCCGACAGCAGGCGGGCGGTGGCCTCGCCGATGCCCGAACTGGCGCCGGTGATGATGACGAGAGGCTTGCTCATGGGAGGACTCCAGGAATAAGAAAAATGCATGGCTTTACGGGGCGGGCAGTATATTTAGCCCTCTTGAGGCTGAAAAATGCCTTATTTCTCTGTCTGTCATCGGTATTTCCTATGGATGTCCGCCATCTCAAAGCCTTCCTTGCGGTGTTCGAGGAGCGCAACATCACCGCTGCCGCCCAGCGCTTGTGCATCAGCCAGCCGACCTTGTCGGTGACCATCAAACAGCTTGAGGACGAGTTGGGGGCGCAGTTGTTCCTGCGCCAGCCACGGGGTGTTGAAGTCAGCGAGCAGGCGCGGGTGCTGTATCCCCAGGCCCGGCGCATGGTGGCCGAGGCCGAGAGCTTGAGCCGTCTGTTTCGCCAGGACGAAAGCCGTTTGGCGCTGGAGCTGGGAGTAGAAGGTGATATTGCCGACAGCCAGGTCTCCGCTTTCGTACGAATGGCCCAGCAGGCGTTGCCCAACCTGTTGCTGACCTTGCAGGAAGGCTGTGTCGGCGACGCGCGCCTGGCGGTGGAAGAGCTGTGCTGCGAGGACGAATTGTTCCTGCCGTTATGGGAGGAGCCTTATGTGCTGGCGGTGCCGGTGGGGCACGGGCTGCTGGAGCAAGAGCAGCCCCAGCCCCGGGTGGAGGACTGGGTCACTTGCCCGGAGCACGCCTCGCACCAGCGCCTGATGGCGCTCTATGGCGGTGCTGTGCAAGCCCAGGCCGGGCATGCCGGGAGCTTGAAGCAGGCGCTGAACATGGTGGCGGCGGGCCTTGGGGTGGCGATGCTGCCGCTGTCGCTGGTGCAGGGCCGCGAGGGGGTAGAAAGCCGGGCCTTGCACCTGCCGGCGCCCAGCCGGCGGATCGGCTTGTGCTACGCCGTGCAGGCGCTGGAGTCGGCGACCTTGCGCACGCTGCATGACTACTTGCGCACCCTGCGGCCAATCGGCTAGCGGGCGGCGCTGACGAGCGCGGTCATTGCAGCATCTGCGCCAGCAACCAGCTGCCCGCCGGCCCTGGCGGGTGCAGGCGCGACCAGAGCGCGTCCACCGCCACGGTGCGCGGCCAGCCACGCACGTTCAGCTCCTGCAACTTGCCCGCGCCAAAACCTTCCACCAGCCAGCGCGGCAGGGGCGCCCAGCCAAAGCCGCCCTGGGCCATCTCCAGCAGCATCAGGTAGCTGGGGGCCGACCAGACCCGGCCCTGGCAGCGGCTGTCGTAGGGGTTGAGCACGGTGGCCAGACGCAATTCACGGTGCTGGCGCAGGCTTTCCTCATCGACCCGGGCCTGCTGCGCCAAGGGATGCTTGCAGGCCACGTAGAGGGAAATCTCACTGCGCTCTTGCATGGTCTTGTGCTCCAGGTCCGCCGGGTAGTCGGCCTGCATCTCGGCAAAGGCGATCTGCGCCCGGCCGCTCTGCACCAGGGCGATCAGGTCTTCGCACTCGGCAATCAGGCATTCCAGCTCGAGGTCCGGGTAACGCTGCTCGAAGGCGCTCAGGCTGCTTTCGAAGCGATCCGACTGGTAGGTGTCCGACAGCGCCACCGTGAGTTTCGCCTCAATGCCCTGGGACAGCTGGCTGGCGGCCATTTCCAGGCGGCTGGTGGCAGCCAGGATTGCTTCGGCACGCTGCAGCAGCACATGCCCGGCCGGGGTCAGGCCGGGCTTGCGGCTGGAACGGTCGAAAAGCTGCACGTCGAGGTCGATCTCCAGGCTGGCCACCGCCGCGCTGATGGTGGACTGGCTCTTGCCCAGCTTGCGCGCGGCAGCGGAAAAGGAACCTTGGGTGGCTGCCTGGACAAACGCCAGGAGCACTTCATGTGAGGCCATGAACTATCGCTCTGCTCGATGGTTATTGATTATGAAGTATCGGCCTTGTCCTGGAAGATCGGCAACACATTCATTCAAGGAGCCGACCATGAGCCTTCAGAAATCCCTTAACGAACGCATCTTCCAGGCGGTAGGTTTTGAACTGCTGGCGGTGCTGATCTGCACCCCGCTGCTGTCCTGGATCATGGACAAGCCCATGGCCGACATGGGCCTGGTGACCATCGGCATCGGCCTGTTGGCCCTGGCCTGGAACGTGGTGTTCAACGGCCTGTTCGACCGGTTGCTCAAGCGCTTGCAGTGGGTCCACAACGGCTGGACCCGGGTCCTGCATGCGTTGATGTTCGAAGGCGGGCTGGTGGCAGTGGGGGTACCGATGATTGCCTGGTGGCTGAATATCAGCCTGCTGCAGGCGTTCATCCTGGACATCGGCGTGCTGCTGTTCTTCCTGCCGTACACCTATGTCTATCACTGGGTCTACGACGTGCTGCGGGACAAGTGGCTGCAACAGCGCCTGGCTCACTGAGCCGGTTTCAGGGCGCCGGGTGCCGCCCTTCGATGGCAGCCAGATAGGCTTCCAGCGCCCGCGGCACTTCTTCGAGCAGCAGCTGGCTCTTGAACTCGGGGTGTTCCAGGGCCAGGTGGAACAGGCCGATGGGCAGGCCGAGCATGGCCATGGCGTAGGCCTCGCGCTCGGCGGCACTGGCCCGGGGAAGGCGCAGCGCCAGGACCTGGCGATAGACGCTCTTGATCTGCAGGCGCAGGTCCGGGGCCTGCAACTGGCCCATGGCAAACCCCGGGTTGATCATCAGCAGCAGGTCGGGGTGCTGCTCCAGGTATTCGAGTATCGGCAGCACCATGCGCTCTATCACTTGCCGGCCACTGGACCCCGTCCAGACCTGCGGAGCAACCGCCAGCAGGTCGCTGGTGATGGTGCTCAGGGCTTCGATGTGGCGCTGGCCCAGGGCTTCGAGCACTTGCTGCTTGTCACTGAAAAAATGATAGAGCGAACCGATGGAGGTACCGGCCAGCCGGGCGATGCCGTGCATGGTCAGGTTCGCCGCTCCCTGGCTGGGCAGTAGCCGGGCACAAGCGTCGAGGATCGCCATCACCCGTTCGTGGCCACGGGACTGTTTGGGGGCTCGGTGGGGAGCGGCGGGGGAGGGGATGGATTCGGTCATGGTCAGCGAAATGTCCGGGGGCGCCTATTATGGCGTAGAGCGTGGGGGGCAGTCCTAGAGAAAACTAGACACCATCCTCTACTTTTGCAGAAAATACCCGGCTTCGGGTTCCGTTCAGTGAACCTGCTGTCCTCCTGACTATCTGAAGGCCATGACTATTTCCCGCAACTGGATCATCTGCGAACACTGCGATTCGTTGTACGAGTCCGTGCCGCTCGGCAAAGGCCAGACGGCCCAGTGCTCGCGCTGTGGCGCGGTACTGGCCCGTGCCCGTTGGCTGAGTGTGCAGCAGCTGTTGGCCCTGTCGATCACCGCCGGGTTGTTGTTCGTCTTCGCCAACCTGTTTCCGGTGATCAAGATCAGCCTCGAAGGCCTGAGCAACGAGGCGACCCTCTGGCAATCGGTGGAGGCCCTGGCCCAGGGCCGCATCAGCCTGATTGCCGCGATCACCGGCCTGACCATCATTCTTGCGCCGTGCCTGCAGATCATCCTGCTGTGCTGGGTGCTGGGGTTTGCCAATGTGGGGCGCGCCGCGCCCGGCTTCAAGGCCAGCATGCGCGCTCTGGAGCACCTGCGGCCCTGGAGCATGCTGGAGGTGTGCCTGCTGGGGATCCTGGTGGCCATCGTCAAGCTGGCGGGGATGCTCGATGTGCATCCGGGGCTGGGGCTGTGGGCCCTGGCGATGCTCACGGTGCTGATCATCCTGATTTCCGGCAAGGACATCCGCTACCTCTGGGATGACCTGGAGGGCCGCTACTGATGAGCGCTCCACCCTACGCCCGGGACCACCAATTGATGCTGTGCCACACCTGCGGCCAGGTCTGCCAGGCGTCCGAGCATCAATGCCCGCGCTGCGATTCGCCGGTGCATGCGCGCAAGCCCAACAGCCTGGCGCGCACCTGGGCCTTTCTCCTGGCCAGCCTGATCTTCTACATTCCGGCCAACCTGCTGCCGGTGATGCACACCAGCATCTTTGGCAGCGCCAGTGAAAACACCATCATGAGTGGCGTGGTGGAGTTCTGGAAACACGGTTCCTGGGACATCGCCCTGCTGATCTTCATCGCCAGCGTGGTGGTGCCCTGCAGCAAGTTCTTTGTCCTCGGCACCCTGCTGGTGACCTGCCAGCGCCGCAGCCTCTGGGCCCAGCGCGAGCGGGCCAAGCTCTATCGTTTCATCGAGCTGATCGGCTACTGGTCGATGCTCGACGTGCTGGTGGTGGCCCTGGTGGCGGCCCTGGTGCAGTTTCGCGCCCTGAGTTCGATCGACCCGCGCATGGGTATTCTGTTTTTTGGTTTGGTGGTGGTGCTGACGATGTTGGCGGCCATGAGTTTCGATCCCCGGCTTATCTGGGACGCAGAGGTTGAAGATGTCTGATCATCCAGGTTCCAACGCAGCAAATCCCCCGCCCGTTCCTGGCGCTCCGGCGCTGCGCACGCGGCGTTTCAATGTCTCGCTGGTGTGGCTGGTGCCGATTGTCGCGGCCCTGGTGGGGCTGTCGATGGTGGTGCACAACTCACTCTCGGCGGGGCCGGAAATCAGCATCAGCTTCCAGACCGCCGAAGGCCTGGAAGCCAACAAGACCCAGGTCAAGTACAAGAACGTGGTGATCGGCAAGGTGACCTCCATCGCCCTGAGCGACGACCGCAAGAAGGTGGTGGCCAAGGTCGAGCTGGACCAGTCCGCCGAACCCTTCACCGCCGACGATTCGCTGTTCTGGGTGGTGCGCCCGCGAATCGGCGCCAATGGCATTTCCGGGGTCGACACCCTGCTTTCCGGGGCTTTTATCGGCGCCGACGCCGGCAAGTCGGAAAAACGCAAGGACAGCTTCAAGGGCCTGGAAACCCCGCCGCCCATCACCTATGGGCAGAAGGGCAAGCGCTTTACCCTGCACACCGACGACCTGGGCTCGCTGGACATCGGCTCGCCGGTCTATTACCGGCGCATCGAGGTGGGGCAGGTGGTGTCCTACCAGTTGGCCAACAGCGGCAAGGGCGTGGACGTGAAGATCTTCGTCAACTCGCCCAACGATAAGTACGTCACCACCGACACCCGTTTCTGGAACGCCAGCGGCGTCGACGTGACCCTCGGCGCCAACGGTTTGAAGGTCAACACCGAGTCGGTGTCGTCGATCCTCGCCGGCGGTATTGCCTTCGTCGAACCCAAGTACAGCCCCAACGCCAAGCCGGCTGACGAGAACGCCGAGTACACCCTGTTCGGCGACCAGGACACCGCCCTGGCGCCGCCCGACGGCGCGCCCTATTACATTCGCATGCGCTTCGACCAGGCCTTGCGCGGCCTGTCGGTGAATGCCCCGGTGGAGTTCCTCGGGGTGAACATCGGCAAGGTGGTGTCCATGGACCTGGACTACGACGAGCAGCGCAAGTATTTCCCGACCCTGGTCGGCGCGGTGATCTACCCCGAGCGGCTGGGCAAGGCCCACGAAAAGCTGGTGAAGCAGACTGGCGGCGAAGACGACGCCCGCTCGGCGAAACTGATCGGCGCCTTCGTCAAGAATGGCCTGCGCGCCCAGCCCCGCAGCGGCAACCTGTTGACCGGCCAGCTGTACATCTCCCTGGACTTTGTCACCAACGCCAAGCCGGTGGCCTATGACGCTACCGCACGGCCCCTGGAGATTCCCACTGTGCCTGGCAGCATGGACAAGTTGCAGGAGCAGTTGCAGGCCGTGGTGGACAAGATCAGCAAGCTGCCGATCGATTCCATTGCCGCCAACCTCAATGGCAGCCTGGCGGAGATGCAGAAGACCCTCAAACAGGTCAACGGCGAAGTGCTGCCACAGATGCGCGACACCCTGGAGCAATCCAAGAAGACCCTGGCCAGCGCCAACGAGAGTTTCTCCGAAGACTCGCCGCAGCGGCAGAAACTCGGCCAGGCCATGGAGGAAGTGCAGCGCACCGCGCGTTCGGTGCGGGTGCTCAGCGATTTCCTCGGGCGTCATCCTGAAGCGCTGATCCGCGGGCGCCTCAAAGACAATCAACCGGATGCCTACCAGTCGCCATCCTCCTCTGTTCGCGAATCCGTACCGGAAGCCCAGCCATGAAAACCCGTGCCCTGTTGCTCTGCCTGACCCTGGGACTTGCCGCCTGCAGCTCCGCGCCCACCCATTACTACACCCTGCTGCCACCGGTGGCCGAAGGCAGCAGCGCGGCCCGCACCGGGGGCCCGCAGTTCGAAATGTCCACGGTGCGGATTCCGGTCCAGGTGGACCAGCCGCAATTGGTGGTGCGCCAGGACAGCGGCACCCTGGCGATCCTCGAAACCCAGCGCTGGAGCGCGCCGCTGGTGGATGAGTTCCACGACGCCCTGGCCAGCCAGATGGAGCAGAAGCTGGGTACCCGCAACCTTGAAGGCCTGCCCAAGCAGCCCGGGCGCCCGGTGCTGTCGTTGCAGACCGATGTGCGGCGCTTCGAGTCCCTGCCCGGGCGCTATGCACTGATCGATGTGGTCTGGAGCCTGCGCCAGCGGGGTGAGGGCGGCCCGGCCCGCAGCCTGACCTGCAGCAGCCAGATCCGCCAGCCGGCGGGTGTGGAACTGAACAGCCTGGTCCAGGCCCACCAGCAGGCCATCGCCCAGTTGGCCGGGCAGATCGCCGCCGCCGCGCAACGCTGGACCTGCCCCTGAATCACCCTGTAGCCGCTGGCGCAGGTTGCGAACGGCTCAGCAGGTGACGGGGCCACACGCTCAGCGCCGGGCGCTGAGTTGCTGGGGCGCCAGGAAGGCGTCGTGGAAATAATCGCGCAGGGCCTGCATGGCCGGGGTGAAGGTACGCTCGCGGTGCCAGGCCAGCCCCACGCTCATGGGCGTGACCGCATCGCTCAGGCTCAGGGTCTCGATACGCTTGCCTTCCAGTGACCAGGGCCGGTGCACCAGATCCGAGAGGATCGCCACGCCGCTGCCGTTGGCCACCATGCTGCGCACCGCTTCCACCGAGCTGGTGCGCACGCGCACCCGGGGCTGCTGGCCGGCCTGTTCCCAATAACGCATGGCGCTTTGCTCGGCTTCGTCGACGGTGAGCAGGATGAACGGCTCCTCGGCCACGTCCGCCAGGCTGATGCTGCTGCGCTCGCACAGCGGATGGTGGGCCGGCAGCCACAGCCGGCGCTCGGAGTTGAACAGGGTCTGCGAGACGATGTCCGGGTGCGTCAGGTTGGCGGTGAGTACCACTGCCATGTCGAAGCGGCCTTCCAGCAAGCCTTGCTCGATGGCCTGGCGTTCCTGTTCATGGAGCTCGATGGTGACGTCCGGGTGCCAGTGCTGCAGGCGCTGCAGGTGGTGCGGCAGGAAGTAGCCGATCACCGTGTAGCTGGCCGCCAGGTGCAATACGCCGCTGGCCCGATAGTCCGGCAACGGGCTGTTCAGGGCATCTTCGACGCTGCGCAGGATCACGTAGGCGCGGTTGAGAAAATGCCGCCCGGCATCGGTCAGGTTCATGCCCTGGGCCGAGCGCACGAACAGCTGCACGGCGAGCATCGCCTCCAGCTCCTTGATCGCCGTGGTCACCGCCGACTGGGAAATATTCAAGTGCAGCGCCGCCTGGGAAATCTGCCCGATCTCGGCGGTAGCAACGAAATAGCGCACCTGGCGCAAGGTCAACGACACGGCCCATTCCCCTCTAACGCTGCAGGAGCCGGCTTGCCGGCGAAAGCGATCGTGCAAGCGCCTGTGCCGTCACGCATTACGCTGCCTGCTAGCTTTATCTGTTTTTCAGAACAAGCTCTATCTGATAATAGATCTTCCCAAGGGGTCAAGGGCGCTCTAATTTTCGTCGCACGAAGTCACGAGAGTTGGAGCAACAGTGATGCAGGCAGTGGATTTCAATTCGGACATGGGCGAGAGCTTCGGCCCCTGGACCATCGGCGATGGCGTCGACAACGAGCTGATGGGCTTTATCAGCTCGGCCAATATCGCCACCGGCTTTCACGCCGGCGACCCCGGCACCATGCGCCGCACCATCGAACAGGCCAAGCGCCTGGGGGTAGCCATCGGCGCCCATCCGGGGTTTCGCGACCTGGTGGGTTTCGGCCGCCGGCACATCAATGCCCCGGCCCAGGAGCTGGTGGACGACATGCTCTATCAGCTTGGCGCCCTGCGGGAAATGGCCCGGGTACAAGGCGTGAAGCTGCAGCACATCAAGCCTCATGGTGCGCTCTACATGCACCTGGCCCGGGACGAGGAGGCGGCGCGGCTGCTGGTGCAAAACCTGCGCCGGCTGGAGCCCGAGTTGCTGCTGTATTGCATGCCCAATTCGGTGATCTGGCGTGTGGCCCAGGAGCTGGGGCAGCCGGTGATCCGCGAGTTCTACGCCGACCGCGACTACGACCTCAGCGGCTCCATCGTGTTTACCCGCAACGTCCGCGCCCTGGACCCGGCAGCCGTGGCGGCCAAGGTGCTGCGCGCCTGCCAGACCGGCCTGGTACGCACCGTCGAAGGCGAGGAGCTGTTTCTCGAATTCGATTCCATCTGCCTGCACAGCGACACCCCCGGCGCCCTGGACCTGGTGCAGGCCACCCGAACGGCGCTGGATCAGGCCGGTATCGAGGTCCGCGCACCGCGTTGAGGCGCATCGACACGAAGCACCGCGCACAGACGCGGGGTTCATCTGGTTTTGTTTTTTTTGCCTGCCTTTCTACAACTATTCCAAAAGGAACAGACATGGCCGAATACAGTGTTATCACCCCCTTGCCGGGCACCTTTTATCGCAAGGCCACCCCGGAGTCGGCGCCTTTCGTCGAGGTCGGCGACAGCGTCAGCGCCGATACCGTGATCGGCCTGATCGAAGTCATGAAGCAGTTTTCCGAACTGACCGCCGGGAGCGCGGGTCAAGTCAGCGCCTTTCTGGTGGAAGACGGTGATCCGGTGGAACCGGGTCAGGTCGTCGCGACGCTCGAACAGTGAGGGCCGGGGCATGACTGGATCAATCAACAAATTGCTGGTGGCCAACCGTGGCGAGATTGCCGTGCGCATCATTCGCGCGGCCAAGGCCCTGGGGATTCCCACCGTTGCCGCCTGCAGTGAGGCGGATGCCGATTCCATGGCCGCACGTATGGCCGATGAAGTGCAGATCATCGGCCCGGCGCGGGCCGACAAGAGCTACCTGAATGTCCAGGCCCTGCTCGGTGCCTTGCAGGCCAGCGGTGCCAACGCGGTACATCCGGGCTATGGCTTTCTTTCCGAGAATGCCGACTTCGCCGAGGCGGTGGTCGAGGCCGGGGCGATCTTCGTCGGTCCCAGTGCCGAAACCATCCGCCGCATGGGTGACAAGGCCGAAGCCCGGCGCACTGCGCAGGCGGCGGGAGTGCCGGTGGTACCGGGCTCCCCAGGAGAACTCTTCGACCTGGACAGTGCGCTGGCGGCCGCTGAAGTCGTGGGCTTTCCGTTGTTGATCAAGGCCAGTGCCGGCGGTGGCGGGCGCGGGATCCGCCTGGCCCGGGACGCGGCGCAATTGGCCGAGGAATTCCCTCGGGCGCAACGCGAAGCCCAGACCGCGTTCGGCAATGGCGCGGTGTACCTGGAGCGTTTCATTGGCCGTGCGCGGCACATCGAAGTTCAGGTGTTGGGCGATGGCAAACACGCGGTGCACCTGTTCGAACGCGAGTGTTCGCTGCAACGACGGCGGCAGAAGATCTTCGAGGAGGCGCCGTCGCCGGTACTCAGTGCCGAGCAGCGTGAGCAGTTGTGCAGCAGCGCCGTGCGCCTCACCGAAGCCTTGGGCTACCAGGGCGCGGGCACTCTGGAATACCTCTACGACGACAGCACCGGCGAGTTCTTCTTTATCGAGATGAACACGCGGATCCAGGTGGAGCACCCCATCAGCGAGCTGATCACCGGCATCGATCTGGTCCAGGCCATGCTGCGTATTGCCGGGGGCGAGCCCCTGGGTTTGCGCCAGAGTGATATCCGGCTTAACGGCGCGGCCTTGCAGATGCGCCTGAACGCCGAAGACCCGGCGCGGGATTTCTTCCCCAGCCCGGGCAAGGTCGAGCAGTTGATCTGGCCGCAAGGCGCCGGGGTGCGAGTCGATAGCCACCTGTACCCGGGCTATGCTGTGCCGCCTTATTACGACTCGCTGCTGGCCAAGCTGATCGTCCACGGCCGTGACCGTGGCGAAGCCCTGGCCCGAGCGCGGATTGCCGTGGAGCACACCACCCTGACCGGCATGGCCAGCACCTTGTCGCTGCACCGTGAACTGCTGGCCGAACCCTGGCTGGAGCAGGCCGACTTTCACACCGGAACCCTGGAAACCTGGCTGGCCGAGCGCCGCGCCGGAGGTGTCGCATGAGCCTGCCTATCCGCTACAGCTTTGGTGCCGACGAGCACCTGTTCGCCGAAGTCAGCGACAGCATGTCCCTGGAAGCCTTCTTCAAGGGCATGGCGGTAACCCGCGCGGTGGAGCGCCTGGAATTGGATGGCGTGCTGGATGTGTGCCTGGCCAATGCTTCGTTCCAGATCCGCTTTGACCCGGACCGCATCGCCCCGCAGGATCTGCTGGAGGCGGTGCAACAGGCCGAGGCCTGCGCGGTGGCCGAGCGCAGCCTGCATACCCGGATCATCGAGATCCCGGTGCTCTACAACGACCCCTGGACCCATGAAACCCTGATGCGCTTTCGCGACCGGCACCAAGACCCCAGCGCCACCGATCTTGAGTACGCGGCGCGGATCAACGGCCTGGCGGATGTCGAAGCCTTTATCGCCGCCCACAGCGGCGCGCCCTGGTTCGTCTCCATGGTGGGCTTTGTGGCGGGCCTGCCGTTCATGTTCCAGATGGTCGAACGTGAACGGCAACTGCAGGTGCCCAAGTACCTGCGGCCGCGCACCGATACGCCCAAACTGACCCTGGGCCACGGCGGCTGTTTCGGCTGCATCTACTCGGTGCGCGGTGCCGGCGGCTACCAGATGTTCGGCGTCACCCCGGCGCCGATCTACGACCCGCAGCAACAGTTGACCTACCTCAAGCAGCACATGGTGTTCTTCCGTCCGGGGGACATCGTGCAGTTCAAGCCCATTGACCGCCAGGCCTATGACCTTGCCGTGGCCGAAGTCGAGGCCGGGCGTTTCGACTTGCGCATCCGCGAGGTGGAGTTTTCCCTGGATGCCTTTCTCGCCGACCCGGTCGGCTATCCCAAGTCGTTGCAGGAGGTGCTGGCATGATCAAGGTCATCAAACCGGGCCTGGCCACATCGGTACAGGACCTGGGTCGCGAAGGTTTCTATCACCTGGGGATTCCGCCGTCCGGGGCCCTGGACCAGTACGCCCTGAGCGCCGCCAACCAGCTGGTGGGCAACCCGGCGGGGGCAGCGGGGCTGGAGTGCACCTTGCTCGGCCCTGAGCTTGCATTCAGCACCGATGCCCTGGTGGCGGTCTGCGGTGCCCACATGACCCCCAAGCTCGATGGCGTGGACATGCACCTGGACACCGCCTTTGCGGTCAAGGCCGGGCAAGTGCTGCGCTTCGACTTTCCCAAGGCCGGGGCCCGGGCGTATCTGGCGGTGGCCGGTGGCATCGATGTGCCGCTGGTGCTGGGCAGCCGCTCGACTTACTCCTTGGGTACCCTGGGTGGTTTCCAGGGCCGGCGCCTGGTGGCGGGTGATGAGCTGCCGGTGGGCATGGACAGCGGCAAGAGCCGCCCGGGCGCCAGTCTGCCCATGGCGCTGCGCCAGTCCCTGGGCGGCGAAATCACCCTGCGGGTGGTGCCGGGCCTGTACTACGAACGTTTGAGCGAGGCGGCCAAGGCCAGCTTCTTCGCCGAACCCTGGACCGTGGGTTCGGAGGCGGACCGCATCGGCTATCGCTTCAAGGGCGGCAGCGCCTTGAGCTTCCAGCCCAGGGAGCAGCCGTTCGGTGCCGGTTCCGATCCGTCGAACATCGTCGACAGTTGCTATCCCATCGGTTCGATCCAGGTGCCGGCGGGGCTCGAACCCATCGTCCTGCACCGGGACGCGGTGTCCGGTGGTGGCTACGCGATGATCGGCACGGTGATCAGCGCCGACCTCGACCTGATCGGCCAGATGCAGCCCAACCAGAAGGCCCGTTTTGTCGCGGTGACCCTGGAAGAAGCGCTGGAGGCCCGGCGTTCCTACAAGAAAAAGCTCAGTTGCCTGAGCAAGTTGTTTCCTTCCTGACCTTCTTGCTCGTGTAGCCGCTGGGAGCCTGAGGTTGCTGCAGGTTTGGCGAGGGATCGCCAGGCAAGGCCCCGCGGGCCTTTTCGCAGCCTCGCAGGCTCGGCAGCGGCTACAGAGGGGGAGGCACGCCCCTCAGAAGAGCTGAGTGAACAACCAGTACAGGCTGCCGGACAGCAGGATCGCCGCCGGCAGGGTCAGCACCCAGGCCATGGCCAGGTTGCGGATGGTGCGCATCTGTAAGCCGCCGCCATTGGCCACCATGGTCCCGGCCACCCCCGAGGACAGCACATGGGTGGTGGACACCGGCAGGCCGAACATGTCCGCCGCGCCGATGGTCAGCATCGCCACGGTTTCCGCCGAGGCGCCCTGGGCGTAGGTCAGGTGGGTCTTGCCGATCTTTTCGCCAACGGTGACCACGATGCGCTTCCAGCCCACCATGGTGCCCAGGCCAAGGGCGATGGCCACGGCGATCTTCACCCACAGCGGAATGAAGCGCGTGGCGTTGTCGATCTGTTGCTTGAACAGTTGCAGTTTGTCCCGGGTGTCCTGGTCGAAGTGGCCTACCTGATTCTTGTCCATCAGGCGGATCGCCTCGCTGGTCAGGTACATGTCGTTGCGCACGTTGCCCATGGCTTCGGCGGGCACCTTGGCCAGCGAACCGTAGCCCTTCACTTCAGTGCCGATGGCGCCGGTCAGGGCGGCCAGCGCGGGGATCAGTTCCGGTGTCGCTTCCTTGCTGCGCATGTACTCGGAGAGCACCGCGCGGGAATCGGCCGGCGCCGGTTGCGGGGCACTCTTCACCAGGGCCTGCTGGGTGACTTCGGCCACCGCGGCGAATTGCAGCGACTGGTCGGCGGGCATGGTGCGGTTCAAGGCGTAGGCCATGGGCAGGGTGCCCACCAGGATCAGCATGATCAGTCCCATGCCTTTCTGGCCGTCGTTGGAACCGTGGGCGAAGGACACGCCGGTGCAGGTCAGGATCAGCAGCCCGCGAATCCACCAGGGCGGCGGTGCGTCGCCCTTGGGTGCCTTGTACAGGGCACGGTTCTTGACGAACAGGCGCAGGGCCAACAGCAGCAGGGCGGCGAACACGAAGCCGATCAGGGGCGAGAACAGCAGGGCGTAGCCGACCTTGGTGGCCTGGCCCCAGTCCACGCCGCTGGTGCCGTCGCGGCCATGCATCAGGGCATTGGCCACGCCGACACCGATGATCGAGCCGATCAGGGTGTGGGAAGACGAAGCCGGCAGGCCCAGCCACCAGGTGCCGAGGTTCCATAGGATGGCGGCGATCAGCAGGGCGAAGATCATCGCGAAACCGGCGGAGGAACCCACCTGCAGGATGAGTTCCACCGGCAGCAGGGCGATGATGCCGAAAGCCACCGCGCCGCTGGACAGCAGTACGCCGAGGAAGTTGAACAGGCCGGACCAGACCACCGCGAACTGCGGCGGCAGCGAGTGGGTGTAGATCACCGTGGCCACGGCGTTGGCGGTGTCATGGAAACCGTTGACGAACTCGAAGCCCAGGGCGATCAGCAACGCCACGCCCAGGAGCAGGAACGGGGTCCAGGTGGTGACCGTGGTGCCCAGCTCGTGCATGTCGTGCACCAGGCTGTAGGCGGTGAACAACAAGCCCATGGCCAGCACCGCGAAGAAGGCGACGAGGGTGAAGGGGCCGGGCTTTTTATCCAGTTGCGGTTTGCTGTCGAGGTTGGACGAAGCGGCAGTCAGGGACGGGGTGGCCATTGCTGGACAATCCTGTTGCTGGAAGGAATGGCGTCCATGATCGTTGCTGAATGTTACAGAGAGACTGCCTCAGGTCATGGTTTACGCGATTGAGCCCTTGCGTTGATCAGATCGATCACGCACGACCATCCCTCCATCCCGCTCATCCCGTAGGAGCCGGCTTGCCGGCGAAGAGGCCCTCAAGCCAAGCACCTGCCTTGGCAGACGCCTTCGCCGGCAAGCCGGCTCCTACAAGGTGGGGTCAGTAGTCCTGGCGTTTGCGAAAGGCCCAGCGCCCGGCGATCACGGTGAAAGTGGCCACCAGCGCTACCAGGATCCAGAAGCCCTCCGGGTCGCCGGAGAACGGAATGCCACCGACGTTCATGCCAAAGAAACCGGCGATGATGTTGATCGGCAACGCCAGCACCGTGACCACCGTCAGGGTGAACAGGGTGCGGTTGGTCTGTTCGTTGAGGTTGGCGGCGATCTCTTCCTGCAGCAGCTTGATCCGCTCCCCCAGGGCGGTGAGGTCGTTGATGATCAGGGCGAACTCTTCGGTGGACTTGCGCAGCTCCTTGACGTCTTCCTTTTGCAACCATTGCGGCGGGCGGTTGAGCAGGCGCAGCAGCGAGCCCGGCTCCAGGGCCAGCAGCCGTTGCAGGCGCACCAGCACCCGGCGCATGGCCCCCAGTTCGGCACGGTTGGTGGAGACCCGGGCTGCCAGCAACTGGTCCTCGATCTGATCCACGCTGAGGCTGGTCCGGCGCACGATCTGGGTCAGCACTTCGCCCTGGTCCCGTAGCAGGTGCACCAGCAGTTCCAGGGGCGAGCGAAAGCGTTCTCCGGCCTTGACCGAGGAGCGCAGCTTGTCCACCGAGTGCAGCGGCTGCAGGCGGGCGCTGACGATCAGGCGGCTGCGGGCGCAGACCCAGAGGGTGGAGATGTCCGAGGAAACCATGCTGCCGAAGTTGAACACCACGTCGTTGACCACCGCCAGCAGGGCCGAATCCACCTGTTCGATGCGGGTCGAGCGCGAGCCTTCGTGCAGGGCCTCGAAGAATTCGTCGGGCAATTGCAGGTGGGACTTCATCCAGCGCTCGCACGCGGCGTGAGCCAGGTTCAGGTGCAGCCAGAGGAACTCCTCGCTGTCCTCGGGGTGTTGCAGGGCTTGCAGGGCCTGGGCCGAGTCCAGTTCGCGGCCCCGTTCGCCGGGGCGAAAGCTGAAACCGTAGAGCAGGCCGAACAGATCGGAATCACGGTGACTCTGGTCGATGCTGTGGTTCATGGAGTCTCGCAGGAGGGACAGTGCCTGGCGCGGGTTTCTCAGGTTCACTTGAGCCCCATCATGGCAAGGCTTTTTGACATTTTTGTGACGTTTTGAAGTGCATGATGGAGCCCGTCATACCGATGGTCGGCGGCACTCAAGATTGTCTTGCGCAGGCCGATCACACTCCTACGCTGCACTCATTCGACCCCTCTCGAATGCGCCTTACAGGGATGTTCGGCACTATGCATGCCTTCATCGGGCCTGCTCTATCCCTGCCATGAGATCTCCTCGATGTTTTTGCAAAAATCCCTGAGAGCGCAAATCCTTGCCCTGCTGAGCGGTAGCCTGCTGGCGATGTTGTTGATCGCCCTGGCGAGTTTTCATTTGCTGTCCGGTGGCGTGCAGAGCTACCGCGAGCTGATAGAAGGTCCGCTGCGCAGTTCGCAGTTGATCGACGAGGCCAACCTGCAGTTCAAGAGCCAGGTGCAGGAGTGGAAGAACGTATTGTTGCGGGGCAAGCAGCCCCAGGAGTTGAACAAGTACTGGCAGCAGTTCGAAGACCGCCAGCGCGATGTGCAGAACATCCTCGGCCAGCTGGTGCAGACCCCCGGGCTGGACGCCTCCCTCAAGAGCCGGGTGCAGCGCCTGGCGGATGAGCACCGGCAGTTGGGTTCGGCCTACCAGAAGGGCCGCGATGCCTATGTGGCCGGCGGTGCCGATCCGAGTGCCGGCGATGCCGCGGTCAAGGGCGTGGACCGGGCCACCAGCGAGCAGATGGGCGAACTGGTGACCGAGCTGCGCCAGCACGGCGACCGGCAGTCCGCCGAGATCAGTGCAGCGGCCGACCGCACGGTGTGGCTGGGTATTCTGGTGATGCTGGCTTCCGGTTTGCTGATCGGTCTGCTCAGCCTGTGGCTGGTCAATCGCAGCCTGGTGCAGCCGATCCGTCAGTTGATCGACTATGTCGCCCAGCTCAGCCGCGGCCAACTGGCCCAGCGGGTGGCCAGCGAGCGTCAGGATGAACTGGGCAAGCTGGCGATGGCCGCCAACACCCTGCGGGATTTCCTGGCCCAGACCTTCGCCAGCTTGCAGCGCAGTGCCTCGGACCTGGACAGTTCCAGCGGCGAGCTCAACTCCATCGCCACCCTGATGTCCCAGGGCACCAACGAGCAGTTCAACCGCACGGACCAGGTGGCCACGGCGATGAACGAGATGTCCGCCACCGCCCAGGAAGTGGCGCGCCACGCCGCCGACGCCGCTCGTGCCGCAGACGATGCCGACCAGTCGGCGCAGCAGGGCGAACAGGTGATGCAGCAGACCATCCACAGCATCACCCAGATGCGTGGCGAGATTGCCAACACCGCCACCGTGATCCGCCGGCTGGAGGCCGACAGCGGGCGCATCGGCAAGGTCCTGGAAGTGATCCAGGGCATTGCCGAACAGACCAACCTGCTGGCCCTCAACGCGGCCATCGAAGCGGCCCGGGCCGGTGAGGCCGGGCGCGGTTTTGCCGTGGTCGCCGATGAAGTGCGCAGCCTGGCGCAGCGCACCGCGGCCTCGATCACCGAGATCAACCAGATCATCCAGAGCGTGCAGACCGGGGCCGTGGATGCGGCCCAGGCCATCGAGAGCGGCCAGTCCCGCAGCGAGCAGAGCGTGCAGCAGGTGACCGAGGCCGGGGCCATGCTCGAGCGCATCACCGAAGCGGTAGAAGCGATTCGCGACATGAACCGGCAGATCGCGACCGCCGCCGAGGAGCAGACGTCGGTGGCCGAGGACATTTCCCGCAACCTCACCGAGATCACGTCCATCGCCAGTACCAATCTGGACAACGTGCAGCGCACCGAGGCGGCGAGCCGCAATCTGCACGGCCTGTCGGGGCAGTTGAGCGAGGTCACGGCGCGCTTGAGCGCCTGAGGCCGGCCGGGGTGTATCGGCCTGCTTACCAGGCCGATACACGATCACTCTCAAGTGGCCGGGGCGGGTGTCGATGACCGGGTATCTTCACACCCGACAGGACTCACATCATGGTCAGCATCACTTCCATCGCGATCAACCAGACCCAGGTCAGCCCGAGCAAGACCAGCATCGCCGGCAGTTCGGACAGCGACACTTCAGCGACCTCCACCGCCAGTATCACTGCTGCCAGCGACGCGACCAAGGCGCCGGCCACGGGTGCTGGCGCGGCCGGCGGCAGTTCCAGCAGCGATGATTCCAGCAGCGACTCGGTCAAGCAGTTGCGCAAGCAGATCGCTGAACTGCAAAAGCAATTGCAGGAGCAACAGCAGCAGTTGCAGGCCGCGCAGAGCCAGCAGGAAAGTGCCGATGCCAAGGCCGCGCAAGTAGCGGCAGCCCAGGCTCAGGT
Organism: Pseudomonas sp. GW823-FHT02C05; assembly: GCF_058797595.1. NCBI lineage: Bacteria > Pseudomonadati > Pseudomonadota > Gammaproteobacteria > Pseudomonadales > Pseudomonadaceae > Pseudomonas > Pseudomonas sp. GW823-FHT02C05. The sequence goes on from NZ_JBXAJU010000003.1 coordinate 643,252, forward strand.
GGCCAGCACCAGCGCTTCGTTGCAGACCGCCACCGCGGCCTTGTTCCAGGCCCTGCAGCAATCCCAGAGCAGTACTGCGGGCTCCCTGGTCAGCACCAGTGCCTGACTGATCCGCACGCCCCAACGCACAAGGCCGCGCTCCCGAAGCGGGGCGCGGCCTTGTAGGGGGGGGGGGTTACTTGTCTTGCTTGTTGCTCAGGACCTTGCCGGTCTTGGCATCCAGGTCCACGTCCCACTCGATGCCTTTGCTGTCGCGCAGTTCCACCTGGTAGACGTAGGCGCCAGTGGCGGTCTGCTCGAGCTCGGTGTCGGTAATGCTGGCGGCGGTGGTGCCCGGGTGCTGGGCGAGGGCGGCCTGGTTGAGTTTTTCCAGGTCCATGATGGCGCCGGACTTGAGCAGGCCGGGGATCAGGTCCGGGCGCACATCGGCCTGGGCCAGGCCAGCGGTCAGGGTCAGGGCGGCGGCTGCGAACAGGGCGGAGAACTTGGTCATGGGTTGATTCCTTGGGGTGATGGGTTTCGATGGGCACAGGTTAGCCAACGCAACTTAATTCACCCTTAATTCAGGTCACTCTTTGCGTCGTTTGTTCAAGCCGCGCCCCGGCATCGGGTCGCAAGCTGCGGTTTTCCCTACAGGAGCTGCAGCAAATGAAACGAATGCTTGCATGGTTGTACGCACCCTTGGTGTTTGCCGGGTTCATCGGCGCCGGGGTGTGGTGGATGAGTGCTGGGCCGGCGTCTGCCAGCGGGTTGTTGGGGGTGTTCGGGGCTGCGCTGGGGGTGTCGTTCCTGGCGGAATGGTGCTTGCCCTATGAGCCTGGCTGGAACCGTTCCCAAGGCGACCGGCTGCGCGACAGCCTGCATGCCCTGGTCAATGAAAGCCTCAATGCGCTGGGGCTGCTGGCGTTGCCCGGGCTGGTGGCGCTGCTGGCCCATGATGGGCTCTGGCCCCAGGGCTGGCCGCTCTGGGGGCAGTTGCTGCTGGCCATCGTGATCGCTGATTGCGGCATTACCCTGGCCCACTACGCCAGTCACCGCCTGGCCTGGCTCTGGCGTTTGCATGCGGTGCATCACAGTGTGCAGCGCATGTACGGTTTCAATGGCTTGCTCAAGCATCCCCTGCACCAGTTGATCGAAGCTTCGGCCGGGCTGCTGCCGCTGGTGTTGCTGGGCATCCCGCTGCCGGTGGCGCAGTTGCTGGCCCTGGCCATTGCCGTCCAGCTGCTGTTGCAGCATTCCAATGTCGACATGCGCCTGGGGCCTTTGCGCTGGATCTTCGCCTGGGCACCGGTGCATCGCTTTCACCACATGAAGTACGGACGCGCCGGGGATGTGAACTTTGGGCTGTTCTTCAATCTTTGGGACTGGCTGCTGGGCACCGCGTTTTATCGCGATGACTATTGCATGCGCCAGGGCGACCTGGGGATTGGCAGCCGTGCCGACTACCCGGTGGATTACTGGCCGCAGTTGCTGGAGCCGTTCAAGGCACAGCGCTATGGGGCAGAACCCGTGGTGCCCGAGCAGTTGCGCCGGCGCGTCAGACCAGCAAGCGAGGCTTGAGGTGCTTGAGGGCCTGGCTGGCGGTGACGCCGAACAGGCTCTTCAGGGTGCGGGAGAAGTGCGCGCTGTCGGCGAACCCGGCGCCGTGTGCCGCGCCAGTGTGAGTCTGGCCCTCCAGCACCAGGGCCATGGCCAGGCGCAGGCGGCGCCAGAGCACCAGGCGCCTTACCGGCAGGCCGACGTCACGGGCGAACAGACGCTCCAGCTGGCTCAGGGATACATGGGCCCGGGCCGCCAGTTGCGCGGCGGCCACCTTGCCCTCCAGGGCGGCATCCACGGCGTGCAGTGCCCGCGCTACACGTGGGTCGGCAACGGGCTGGCGCGGGCAACGGCGCAGCGCCGCTTCCAGGCCGGGCAGTGAGGGGGCGGCGCCACTGACGCATGCTTGCAGGTCTTCGACGGCGATTAGCAGCGGCTCGGCGTACACCGTGAAGGCCTGCTCGGGAGCCTGAACGATGGCGTGGCGCTGCAAGGCCGGGATCAACAGGTAATGAGCACTCTGCAGCCCGCCCGCGAGCGCCACCGTGACCGGTTGCCCGGGGGCGATGATCAGTTGATGGGCATAGTGGGCATGGGGCTCGGTTGGCCCCATCGCCCCGTGGATCAGGCCGAAATCCCGGCTCAGCCAGAGCTCGCCGTGCCAGTGCGAAACCGTCATTCAGTAACCGCTGGCGTCCAGCAATTGCGCCACGCTGGCACTGGCCGGCCGCTTGAAGTACTTGAGCAGTTCGGCACTGCGGTTGGTGAAGATGCCATCGACCCCGGCATCCATGACCTTCTTGAAGTCCACCGGCTCGTCGATGGTGTAGACGTGCACCAGCAGGCCCTGGTCGTGGGTGTACTGGTTCATCCAGGGTTGCACCAGGTCCGAGTAGCTCTGCTCGCCACCGCCGGTCAGGGCCGCGGAAGGGCCGGTGCCGATGGCACCCTGGGCCTTGGCGAAATCCACCCAGCGCTTGAACTCGGCCTGGTCCTTGGGCTGCTGCCGGGCATAGAACGCGGCCTTGTCGGTTTCGCCGCTGCTGGCGAAGCTCTGGCCGGACGCGGGTTCGATACTGCCGGGCGCGACCCAAAGCAACAGTACTTTCGGCACGTTGGGCATTGCCTGGTGCAGCAGTTCCAGGCTGTGCTTGTCGAAGGTCTGCAGCACCACCTTGCCCTTGCCCTGGCCCACCGCCAGTTCGCTTTTCGCCAGCTTGGAACCGGCCGGGCTCAGCCAGCCACGGTCCTGGAGTTTTTCCTTGAGGTCGTGCTCGATACCGGGGAACAGCTGGGGTTCCTTGGTCTCGATATACAGCCCGGGCTTGTGCTGCGCATTGCCCTGGGCGATGTCGATGATTTCATCCAGGGTGAGGATCTTCAGCCCGGCAAAGCCCGGTCGCGCCCGCTCCGGGTGGGCCTGGTTGAACCAGCTGCCGGCGTCGAGGGTTTTCAGTTCCGCCATGGTGAAGGCGTTGGCCGGGCTGTCCTTGCGTTCGGGGAATTTCTGCGCCACGTCGGTGGTGCGTTGCAGGTTGTTGTCGTGCAGGGCGAAGAGCACGCCATCCTTGCTGCGTTGCAGGTCCATTTCCAGGTAGTCGGCGCCCAGGTCCCGGGCCAGCGTGTAGGAAGCCGCGGTGGATTCGGGGGTATCGAAAGAGGCGCCGCGGTGGGCGATCACCGCTGGCTGTGGAATCCCCTGGCGAGCGGCCAGGGCGTCCGGGTCAGGCTGTTCAGAGGCCTGGGCCAGTCCGCAAGCGAGCATCAGGCCCAGCATCAGGGCACAAGGGGTGAAGGTCGCGGGCATGCTCGAAATCCTTTCGTGGGGGCGTGTGCAAGGGGATATCTTTTAACAACTCGATGACGCTTGTGCTATCTCCAGAGCGACATAAATCCCTCTCATTTGCATTTTTCAGCGCTTTTTTCCGGCGCTTTGCAGTACTCTTGGGCGCTGCAGTTTCCCCATCAGAGGGAGGCCCTGAAAACTCCGCTGTCCCTTGCCTCGCGTGTAGACCATTGATCACCTGTCCTGCGGGACTCTAGTGAGGTTTACCATGAGCATCACCTCCGAACTCATCTGTCAGGCTGCCGACCAGCTCAAGGGCTTTGTCGGCTTCAATCGCAAGACCGGTCGCTATATCGTGCGCTTCAGCGAAGACTCCTTTGGCATGGACGTGGCCGACGACGCCATAGTGCCGGCCCACGAGTTTGTCTGGGCGCCGGTGTCGGACCAGGCCATGAGCCTTAAGCGCGAGCAGATCCAGCTGCTGCTGGATCAGAACATCGACGACCGGATCAATATCAGCGAGCCGCTGCGGGTATACATGCGCCGCAGCGACTTGCCGGAAATCCAGGCGGTGCGCAGCCTGCTGTCGACCACGCAGGGCTGATGCGTGCCCCCGAGCCGTCACCCGGGCGGCTCGGGAATCCGTGCCTGAAGCGGGCTCAGCCTGGAAAGCCGTAAGCCCGTTGGACCTTGCTCACCCGGGTGCTGAACTGGCGATACCACTGTGCCCGACCGCGCTCGCGGATCGCGCTGTGTTCGGGGTGCTGCTTCCAGGCCAGGATCGCCGCTTCGCTGCTCCAGTACGACACGGTGATGCCGAAGCCGTCCTCACCTCGTGCCGATTCGACCCCGAGAAACCCCGGCTGCTGGCGCGCCAGTTCGAGCATGCGTTCGGCTGCCTGTTCATAGGCGGGGTCGGCCTCACCGCGCTGGGAACTGAAAATCACGGCGTAGTAGGGCGGTGCGGGAGTCCGGTCAGTCATGCTTGGCACTCCCGGCAGGCCGTGAGCAAGGCCCTGACCAGAGGCGGTGTGCGGTCCTGGAGGGCCGCGCGCTCGGGTTGGAACAGGGTGGCGACGAAGAACGGATGCTCGTCCAGTTCCAGGCTGCGCAGGTCGCCGGCGCTGTCATGGCCAGTGGGGAGCAAGGTGCCGCTGAGCAGGGCGTCAGCGAAGTCCGGATTGACGCCATAGCGGCAGCGATAACCTTCCTCGATGCAGGTTGTGCCGTAGGCCTTGGCGATGCGGCTGTTGGCGCGCAACTGAATCGAGTCCCGGGCTTCCACCAGGGCGCAACTCAAGGGCGTGAGCAGCACGCGCTCGGCGTCGGGCGCGGTTTCGCCGTGTTCAGCATCGGCCCAGCCCAGCACATTGCGGGCGTATTCCAGGACCGCGTGCTGAAAGCCGCCACAGGTACCGAGAAATGGCCGCTGCTGTTCACGCGCCACGCGGATCGCCTGCAGGGCACCCTCGATGTTGCGGTAGGGGCTGCCGGGGACACACCAGATACCGTGGAAGCCCTCCAGGTCTTTCTCCTGGTGCAGATCGGCGGTTGCCAGCCACTGGTATTCCATTGGGCCGGCACCCTCCTGCGCTGCCCGCTCCAGGGCCAGGGGGATGGCCTGGTGCGCGGTGATCTGTGGGTCGTAATCCCCCACCAGGGCGATACGAATGGTCGGTGCTGGTACCTGTGGATGCATGGAACTCTCCGGTTGTGACCCTGACTTGTCGATGGCCTGGGCCCACTATAAATTGGCGCCTACGCAATCAATATTGGCGTTTACCCAAATGATCATTGCACCAGCGCACTATCAGTTGGACTATCCCGATCTCTCATTGATCCTGGCCCTGGTTCGCGGCGGCTCCCTGGCGCGTGCTGCGGCCCTGCTCAAGGTCGATGTCTCGACGGTGTTTCGCGCCGTGCGCCGGCTGGAGGCCGGGCTGGGCCAGCAGTTGTTCGACAAGAGCCGCGCCGGCTACTTGCCCACCAGCCTGGCCCAGGCCCTGGCGCAGCAGGCAGAACATGCTGAACAGGCCCTGGAAGCGGCGCGTATCGGCGTGGCCCGGGGCGGCGAAGTGGTCAGCGGCACGGTACGCCTGACTTGTACCGATTCGGTGTTGCAAAGCCTGTTGCTGCCGGCCCTGGCGCAGTTCATGGCGAACTACCCGGCACTGGTCATCGAGCTGTGCACGTCCAATGATTTCGCCAATCTCAACCGGCGTGATGCGGATATTGCCGTGCGCCTGACCGCCAGGCCTCCAGAGCACCTGGTGGGGCGCTGCCTGGGGGCGGTGTCCTACCGGGTATGCGCCAGCCCGGCCTATCGGCAACGGGTCGACTGCACTGATCTGTCGCGGCTGGCCTGGATCGCCCCGGACGATTTCCTGCCCGATCACCCCACGGTGGTCTGGCGTCGCCAGCAATGGCCCGGCGTACAGCCCAGTTACCGCTGCAACAGCATGCTTTCGGTTACCGAGCTGGTGCGCGCTGGCCTGGGCGTGGCCGCGCTGCCGGATTTCCTGGTGGGCAGCGCCGGGCTGGAAGCGTTGAGTGAACCCCTGGGCCAGGAAACCGCCCTGTGGCTGCTGACCCGCCCGGACTGTCGGGCCTTGCGTTCGGTGGTGACACTGTTCGACGAGTTGGCGCGGCACCTGCGCTGGCCCTGAGGCCTTCAGGCCTTGGGTTGATCCTTGCGCATGAAATGCTCATGCATCTCGCTGGTGAGATTCTCGATGCGCTCGGTCAGTTGCTTGGTCATTTCGGTCAGCCGGGTGTTCTGTTCCAGCAGCTCCATCAGTTGCGTGGTGGTCTGTGCGGCCTGGGCCTGGCGTTCGCTGTTGGCAACGGCCAGGGCTTCGCGGTGCTGCGCATCGGCATCCGCCTGGGCCTTGTCCCGCGCGGCCTGGCGGGTCTGTGCGAGGAGAATCAGCGGGGCGGCATAGGCCGATTGCAGGCTGAAGGCCAGGTTCAGCAGGATGAAGGGATAGACGTCGAAATGGGTGACGCCGGTCAGGTTCAGGGCCACCCAGACCAGTACCACCAGGGTTTGTGCGCCGAGGAAGGTCGGGGTGCCGAAGAACCGGGCGAAGGCTTCGGCCTTCAAGGCGAAATTATCGGTGCCGAAGGTCGGCGCCAGGTGGGCATGGGCGCGATGAAAGCGCAGGTGGTCGATGACCGGAGTGGTTTTCTTCGGGATGTCGCTGGAACTCATGATGGCCTCCGCCAGGCACTGGGACGTCAGGCCACTATAGCCTCCCGGGCCAGGCCCGACGTCGCTCTCGACGCCGGGAAAGCCTGCCCTCAGGGGGCGCCGCGTTCGTTGGCGAACATGCTCACGGCCTCTACCGCCTCGCTGGCACCGTCGCGAATCTGCAGGATCACCGTGCCCGCCTGATCCGCCAGTTGCACGCCCTTGGCCGCCCGCTCCCGGGTACCGTCCATGCTCTTGATGGCTTGCTGCGTTTCGTTCTGGATCATGTCGATCATGCTGGAGATTTCCGCCGTCGAGCCGCTGGTGCGCGCCGCCAATTGCCGGACTTCATCGGCCACCACGGCAAAACCACGACCCTGGTCCCCGGCCCGGGCCGCTTCGATGGCGGCGTTCAGAGCCAGCAGGTTGGTCTGGTCGGCAATGGCGCGGATGGTGTTGACGATGGCGGTGATCTGTTCGGAGCGTTCGCCCAGGCGCGCGATCAGCGATGAAGATCCCTCGATGTTCTCGGCGATCTGGCGCATTTCGCTGGCGGCTTGCTGGATCACTCCGGTGCCTTGTTCGGCGACTTTACGGGTCTGCACCGAGATGTGATAAGCCTGGCTCGCGCTCTGGGCATCCTGTTCGTGTTTTTCCACCTGCTGGGTGACGTCGGCGGCGTACTTGACCACTTTGCACAGGCGCCCGCTGGCGTCGTAGACCGGGTTGTAGTTGGCTTCCAGCCACAGCGTACGTCCGTGCCTGTCGATCCGCTCGAACTGACCGTTGAAGAACTCACCCCGGTTCAGGCGGTTCCAGAAGTCCTGGTAGGCGCTGCTGTTGATCAGCTCGGGTTTGCAGAACATGCGGTGATGCTTGCCCTTGATCTCGGCCAGGCTGTAGCCCATGCGGCTGAGGAAATTGCTGTTGGCACCGATGATGCTGCCGTCGAGGTTGAACTCGATCACCGCCATGGCCCGGTCGATGGCGTCCAGCTTGTTTCGTGCCTCCACCTCTTCCTGCACTCGGGCGGTGACATCCAGAGCGTACTTGACCACTTTGTACACTGCGCCGGATGCGTCGCGGATGGGGTTGTAGCTGGCTTCCAGCCACAGGCTCTGGCCGTTGCTGGCCACCCGTTCGAAGGTTCCGGATTCGAACTGGCCGCTTCTGAGGCGGTTCCACAATTGCTGGTAGTCGCTGCTGCGAACGTACTCCGGGGTGCAGAACAGGCGGTGCGGCTGGCCTGTCACCTGGTCTTCGCGATAGCCCAGGATCTGGAGAAAGTTGGCGTTGGCTCGCAGGACGTTGCCCTGCAGGTCGAATTCGATCACCGCCATGGAGCGATCGATGGCTTCCAGCAGTCGGGATTGTTCGGCAATGGTTTGCTGCAGGGAATCGATGGTCTTGTTGTGGCGGTTGAATAGCATGGTAGCTGGTGCTCTGTGGGAGAAACGTCGCGTCGATCCCTATTGAGTTCGCCGGTATGCCGAATGCTCCCCAGCGTTCGGCATTATCTGCTCAATGCCAGCGTTCCATGACTGACAGATAAATTCGCAGCGATGACGCGGGCGACGTTGCTGGCGTGCATCGTTGGCCGCATCAAGAGGAGACGTAGTGGCTGCGAATCGATTTAGTTGGATTGATGGGCTACGGCATTTGTCCCCGAATGGAGGTCCTGTGCGGTAGCGAAGTGGCGGCATTATGATGGCAATTGCCGGGATAAATCCAAATAAAGTTGTACAAAAATGTTTTTTACTTCTTTTTTGTATAAGTTTTTTGGGTTTTTATGCCATTTGTGTTTGCCGGGAATGAGCCTCGTCGTCATTGCTGGCAATTAGATTGCGACCACTGTTTTTCGCCAGGTACAGGGCCTTGTCGGCGGCGTTGAGCCAACTTGAAGGGTCCTGGAAATCGCGGTCGAAGGCGGCCAGGCCGATGCTCAGGCTGACTTTCAGTTCAGCCACTTGCGGATGCCGGTACTGGCTGAAGACCTGGCGCAGGCGTTCCATGACCTCCAGTGCCTGCTGGCGGTCCATGCGCGGCAGGATCACGCAGAACTCGTCACCGCCGTAGCGGCCGGCGAGGTCGTCGTGACGCAGGTTGCGCCGCAGTTCGTTGCTCAGATGGCGCAGCACCGTATCGCCGATGATGTGTCCGTAGGTGTCGTTGATCGCCTTGAAGTGGTCGATGTCGATCAGGGCGATGCTGGCATCGATCTGTTGCTGCTGGCATTTGTGGAACTTGATATGCAGCAGGTCTTTCCAGGAGCCGTGGTTGAGCAGACCGGTGAGGCTGTCGGTGCGGCTCAGGGCGCTCAGGGCGCGCTTGTGCTCGGACAGCTTGATCGCCAGCCGGTAGCAGACCATGCCCACGGCCAGCGGATAGAGCGTGAGCATCGGCAGGCAGGCATAGATCTGCAGCGGGCTGATCCGGGTATTGAAGCTGGCGCCGAACAGCGACCAGGACAACAGGACCCCGATGCCCTGGGCCAGAGCGCCACGGATGAACAGACGCACCCCCCCGGCGGCCACATTGTTCATGGCCATCATCGACAGGATGGTGACGGCGGGCAGGGGATTGAACTGCATGGTGGCAGCCCAGAAACCGCCCAGCATCGAGTCGTACAGCAGGTTGCGACGTTCTGCCTGGTAGGGAAAGGCAGAACGGGTGGAGAGTTGATAGGCCAGGTGAGGCCAGAGCAGGCCGTGGAACAGGAGCAGGGCCCAGATCCAACCGGGCAGTGCAAGGGGGTAGAGGGTGGCGAATACACTGATACCGCCGATACCCAGGCCGATGATCCTTGGCCGATAGATGCGCCGGGCAAATGACAGCCCCTTGCCGCGTTGGTTTTCCATAAATTCCTGCACCAGGTTCTGTACTGAAACACCTTGTGGTGTTTTTTCGGCTTAGCCGTTTATCGGATCAGTCTGGTGAATATTGTCATTTATTCCAGTGAGAATAATCAGTGTCCTTCCAAGCCATTTCACAGTGGTGGCGACCGCCGGCTGCGGTTCGGCGCGCACAGGTGCCCCGGGAATTCAGGCCTGGTAGTGGCCCAGGAACATGTCCAGCGCCGACTCGACGACCTGATTTTGCATGCCTGTTGCCAGTGGCGCCTGGCCCATGGTGATCTGCGGCCAGAAGGCGAAGCTCTTGAGCAGGCCGTGCATCTGGGTCGCGGCGAATTCCGGGTCTACCGGCTTGAGGCGACCGTCGGCCAGGGCGCCGCGAATCCACAGGGTCAGGCCTTCTTCCCGTTCGCCAAGCCGCGCCACCATGTTCTGCGCCCGTTCCGGCGAGTGAATGGCTGCGGCGATGGCCACCCGGGCCAGATCGAGAAAGTTGTCGTCCGCCAGCAGTTGCAGCTTGGCCCGCACGACCTTTTCCAACTGCTCGCGCAGGGGCAGGTCGCTGCGGTAGATGATTTCCGATTGCGCGCTGATGCTGGCCCAGAGCTGGTGCAGGATCTCGGCGAACAGTTCCTCCTTGCTGGGGAAGTGGTTGTACACCGTGCGCTTGGACACCCCAGCCGTAGCGGCAATCTTGTCCATGCTGGTGATCTCGAAACCGCTGGTGCGAAATTCACTGATCGCCGCCTGGACGATGGCACTGCGTTTGAGGTCGGTGAGGCGCTTCGGGGCTGTCATAAGTTGGGTTCGGTCAGGGTGGTCGGTAAAAACACTCGGCAGTCTACTTCGTCTGTTTCCTGTTGCAATGTAGAAACTACACTGTGTAGTGTAGTTCATCTTTGAAACGATGATTGGCGGCTGATGCCTGCGTGCCTTGGCCAGTAGATCGTCCCGCAATACCACGTCGCAACCTTGCTGCGTTCCATGGAGTCATTTCAATCATGGCCACTGTCTCGTCAAGCATCACCCGTGCTCCCCGCGAGGAAACCTCGCGCCAGGAGCAGGGGGCTTTTCGCAACCATGCGCCGGTGCGTCGTGCCGGCTTTGGCAAGACCCTGCAGATCTTCTGGAACATGTTGTTCCACAAGCCGCGCAATACCCGCCCGGCCGGAGCCATTCCGGTGCAGCCGCTGACCCGCGAGCAGTTGCTGGCGGCGCCCGATCACAGCGTCTACCGCCTGGGGCATTCCACCGTGCTGCTGAAAATGCGCGGCAAGTTCTGGATCACCGATCCGGTGTTTGCCGAGCGCGCGTCACCCGTGCAATGGGCCGGGCCGAAGCGCTTTCACCAGCCGCCGATCAGCCTGGAGCAATTGCCCGATATCGAGGCGGTGATCCTGTCTCATGATCATTACGATCACCTTGATCACAAGACCGTGCTGGTCCTGGCGGACAAGACTCGGCATTTCCTCACCCCGCTGGGGGTGGGCGATACCCTGATCAAGTGGGGCGTGTCGGCGGCCAAGGTCCGGCAACTGGACTGGTGGCAGGGCTGTGAGGTCGCTGGCGTCCGTTTCGTTGCCACCCCATCGCAGCACTTTTCCGGGCGTGGTCTGTTCGATGGCAACCGGACCTTGTGGGCCTCCTGGGTGATGATCGATGGCCCCACGCGGATCTTCTTCAGCGGCGATACCGGTTATTTCGACGGTTTCAAGCGTATCGGCCAGCAGTACGGCCCATTCGACCTGACACTGATGGAAACCGGGGCCTACAACGTCGAATGGCCCCATGTGCACATGCAGCCCGAGCAGACTCTGCAGGCCCACATCGACCTGCAAGGTCGTTGGCTGCTACCGATCCACAACGGCACCTTCGACCTGGCGATGCACGCCTGGCACGAACCCTTCGACCGCATCCTGGCCCTGGCCTGGGAGCGCAGTACCAACATCACCACGCCGCAAATGGGCGAAGCCTTCAACCTGGCGCAGCCGCAGCGGGGAGCCGCCTGGTGGCTGGAGGTGGAAGGTGCACTGGAGCAGGCGGGCGTCGAATCCGCCTGACCCAGGCCTTCTTCGCCCGGGCGGCGGGTTATGAGGATGGTGACCATGGCATCCGCCGTTTGCGGCGCCATGAGGCTCGGATCAAAACCCTGGGCTGCCCGCCGGTTCGTCCGGGCTCGACCCCTCTGCCAGTACCGGCCTTGTGCGAGCACCTGCTCAGGCGGCTGGATCATTCGATCAGGGCGTAGTCGGGCCGCTCCATCGGGTTGGGAGTGGCTCCCTTGATGTTCATGCCGCGGCCCGGGGTGAAGCCCGGGAAGAACACCAGGCCCTGGGCCTCAAGGCAGAACGCCAGGGCCAGGCGGGTTACGTCACGGACCTCGTAGCCCGCTTCGAAGCGCTGGATGGCTTGCACCGAGACCGCGGACTCGCGGGACAGCTGATCCATGTCCCAGCCCAGCATGTCCCGGGCCTGGGCACAGTGTTGTGGGGTGAATTGATAGAGAGCGATACGTTCCAGGGTGATTTTCATCGCGAGAGAGGCCATGGTTTTCTCCGGGAGGTTAGGCAGTGCGTTGGCTTTGTACTGGATATTTGTACAGTTGTTTTGCGTCCGGATCAAACTCAATTTCTGCCACTGCGCCAGCCTTTGGTCACAAGGCTTTTCCAGGGGCTGGATGCTCTTGATTCAGGTAGGTGCTGGGGGATTGCCCCAGCACCCGACGGAACATGGTGGAGAACGCGCCAGGGCTGTCATAACCCAGGTCCAGGGCGATTCGGGTTACCGGCTCCGCGGCCGCCAGCCGGGCCAGGGCCTGGATCACGCAGGCCCGTTGCCGCCACTGCACGAAGCTCATATCGGTCTCCTGGCGAAACCAGCGATTGAAGGTACGCAGGCTGACATGCAGTCGGTCTGCCCAATGAAGGGGGGATTGATGGACATCGGGCCGGGCGAGAAAAGCCCGGCACAGCTCCAGCAGTGGGCCGCCGGCCGGCAAGGGAATGTGCAGCGGCAGGCCAGGGCAACGCTGGATTTCGTGCAGCAGCAGGTTGATCAGCAGCCCGTCGCGCCCGTCCAGGTCGTATTCCAGGGGCATGTCCACTGCTTCCAGCAGTAGCTGGCGCAGCAGTGGCGAGATGCCGATGACCCGGCAGCCGCTGCTGTCCAGTGGCGCCGTGGCCGGTTCGATATACAGGCTGCGAGTGCTGACCCCAAGCATCAGCACCTCATGTTCCACCCCCGGTGGAATCCACACCGCCCGCTGCGGTGGCACCACCCAGTTGCCCTGATCGGTACTGACCTGCATCACTCCGGTGGCGCCATAGAGCAGTTGCGCCCGCCGATGCCGATGGCGCGGCAGGCGTTGCCCGTCTGGGTAGTCGGTGCCAATGGCGAGCACGGGGCGCGGGGTCTGATCCAGTTGGTCGATGGAGATATTGCGCATGCCGACACAGTCCCGTATTTGGCGTAAACGCAAACATTATTGGCCAATTTGCTGAAGCCGGCCAAGCGCTGGGGTTCTATCTTCCAGGGCGTCTACCTGAATGGAAACGCCTTGATGTTCTATCTACTGTTGGCACTTTTTGGTTGCATGACGGGCATCAGCGCCGTGCTGTTCGGCTTTGGTGGCGGGTTTGTGGTGGTGCCGCTGCTGTACTGGATGTTGCTCGGCAGCCAGGGCGCCGATTCGGCTGTGGGGCAGGCGGCGATGCATGTCGCGGTAGCCACTTCGACCTGCGTGATGATCGTCAACGCCCTGGTTGCCACCGGCAGGCACCAGCGCGCAGGCAATCTTGTCCGCCGCTATCTGTGGCCCCTAGGTGGTTATATCGGGCTGGGGGCGATAGTTGGCGCGGCTGGGGCCATGTGGGTGAGTGGCGAGGTGATCCGCTATGCCTTTATTGCCTACCTGGGCCTGACCATTGCCGACTGCCTGCTGCGCCGGGGGTTTCTTGAACAGTCGGTAGGGCAGAAAACCCGTGACCTGGGATCAGGCGAAACGCTCTTTGGCGGTGTAGGAATAGGCGTCATCGCTACCTTCCTCGGAGTGGGCGGCAGTGTCATGACTGTTCCCCTGCTACGTCGCTGCGGCCTGAGCATGACCCAGGCCACCTCCATGGCCAATCCGCTGAGTGTCCCCGTGGCGCTGGCGGGTACTGCGACCTATATGGCGCTGGCAGGCTATAGCCGCTTCGATCTGGGCCCCTGGTTTGTCGGTTATGTCGACCTGCTGGCGTTTTTTGTCCTCACCCTGGGTTCGTTGCTGGGTATTCGTCTGGCCGCGCCCTGGATCGGCAGGATCCCTGATCGGGTACATGCGAGGGTTTACATCGGTCTGTTGTTTCTGGTGCTGCTGAGCATGTGCCTGAAGTGATAGAAGCGTCACGCTTGGCCGCTCGATTGTCCTGGGGCGCCGGTCCATAATTGCTCGTCGCTTACCACAGGCCCAGGCGCTGCTGACGACGCTGGCGGCCTTTTCATGCAAGGGAGTTTCCATGTTCAACGGATTGATGCGCCAGATCCTCGGTGCCCTGTTGCTATGTATCTACCTTCAGGGCCTGCAGGCCTCGCCCTCTCGACAGGTTCTCAGCGGCACTCTGGGCAAGATGCCGATTGTGCTGGAAATCAATACCGGCGATCCCAAGGACGTCACAGGGCGATATTTCTATCAGAAGTATCACCATGATCTGGCACTCAACGGCACGCTTGTCGGGCAGGCGCTGGAGCTGCGGGAGGGAGGAGGCCGCCCTGACGATGAGCAGGCGGCCCTGCCCACCTTCAAGTTGCAGCAAACTGCCGATGGCTGGCAGGGGCAGTGGCAGGACTCCAAGGGCAAGACTCTCGATGTGCAGTTGTCCACGGCCAAGGCTGAGGCGCCCAAGCCGGATGCGTTGCCCTATCTGGCGCAGCTTTATCCGAATGATCTGTACGAATACCTGCGCCTGCAAGGCCTGGCCCTCAAGCAGGGCAAGCAGCAGAGCTTCATGGGTTACACCCTGCAATGGTGGAGCGAGCCAGGGTCGAAGCTGTCGATGTTCAAGGTGGTCGGCGGTTACCCGGAAGCTCAGCAACAGCGTCTCAATCAGTTGTTGATGGAGCGTCTGTGGCGCGAGGTGAGCGCCTACCACGAGTGCCTGCTGGGAGCCGGCTCCCAGGAGGGCGAATTCATGCAGACGGTAAAACCACAGTTCTTCTCACCGGCGGTACTGAGCGTGAATATCTCCACCAGCTATTCCTGCGGCGGTGCTCACCCGGACTTTGGCGACTCCCCCATGAATATCGACGTGAACAGTGGCCACCCGTTGTCACTGTCCGATGTGCTCTGGGTGGGGCAAGGCAAACCGCTATTGCACAGCGACCGCAATGGCAAAGGGGACACTCGTCTCACCGAAGCGGAGCGCACAGGCCTCTACGAATACACCCAGGAAAAACTGGCACCCTGGCTGGTCCAGCAGTTTCGCGCCTTGTACCCCGGCAAGATGCGCGAGCCGACCGACCCCGACGAGGGCTGCAACTACAGCGACGAGAGCGTCTGGGGCGATAACAGTTGGTACTTCACTCCCAAGGGGCTGTTCCTCAAGGCCTACTTTCCTCGGGTAGCGCGGGCCTGTGACGGGCCTGAGTGGTCGGTGCTGCCGTATGCGTTGGTCAGGAAGCACCCCGGGGCCGTCGCTCTGGAGCTGCCCAAGCATTGAAACCGAAGGAGGTTATTTTGCTTCCAGCCCCGGCGCCTCACGGATCACGAAGTGATCCAGGTTCTCGATATTGGCGCTGAAGACCCCGAAGGTCGACTCGGGGTCTTTCTTGCTCGGCACTTGCTTGAGCGCCGGCGTCACGCCATAGAAGAAACAGTACAGCTCCCGCTGGCTGTCGGCGGCGCCCTTGATCTCCTCGAGGAAGGCTTTGCGCTTGCGGTAGCTGTCGATCAGCTTCTTGCTCAGGTAGACATTGACCGAGTAGGGCTTCTTCTTGGTTTCGCCCTCTGCCTTGAACCAGACTTTCTGCTCGAAATCGATGCGAAAGCTTTGGGTGTAGTCCTTGATCTCCTTGATCTTGCCCCAGTAGATAAGCCCCTTGTTGTCCAGCAGGTACTCGATCTTCTTGAAGAACGAGGCGTAGCTGGCCGTGTGTTCGCCGACCTTCAGCGGCATGCGCTTGAGCAGTTCCTTGTCGTCGATGTTCGACACAAAGCACTCCACCGGGTGGGCGAAGACGCTGGTCTTGTCCGGGGTAGTGTCGCGCCCGGCATGGGGTTTGTGCGAACTGGCCGTAGCGGCTGGCGGAGTGTCCTGTGGGGCATCCACTGCCGCTTGGGGGCTGGCCGGCTTGCGCACGTATTCACGGCGGCTTAAGAGCAGCTCCGAGGGGAAATGCTCCTCGCGTTCCTCTTCGGTCGCGGTGCCTTCCACGCTACCGGCGCTTTTGCTGACCCCATAAGGGCATCCTTCCATATGAAGCGTGGCGGGCAGGTTCTTGAAATGCGGCGTGCGGATGTAGTTGACGTTCTTGGCGTTGAAAGTGCCCAGTTGATTAGTGCTATCGAACGCTGCGCGGCATTCATCGTTGGGGCACTGGAAACTTTCCCTGGCCGAATCGAAGACCAGGGTTTCATCGAAATTCAGATCACGCACGTCATAGATCGACAACTTGTCGTCGAGGCTGATGCAGTACGCGGTATCGAATTTCATGGGCGCTTTGATCCTTAAGCGGAAGAGGGTTCTTTATAGCGGCAGGTCATGCAGCCTGCACGTACTTTGATGAGCCAGTCCCTGTGTACATTGGTGCGGCCAATAAAAAAGCCCTGACCAAGTCAGGGCTTCTTGTTTGTGTCATTGATCCGGGAATCAATCCCAGCTCAAGGCGCCGCCAGTCTGATACTCGATCACGCGGGTCTCGAAGAAGTTCTTCTCTTTCTTCAAGTCCATGATCTCGCTCATCCATGGGAACGGGTTGGTGGTACCCGGGTACTCTTCCTTCAGGCCGATCTGCGACAGGCGACGGTTGGCGATGAACTTGAGGTAGTCCTCCATCATCGCGGCGTTCATGCCCAGTACGCCGCGCGGCATGGTGTCGCGAGCGTATTCGATTTCCAGTTGGGTGCCCTGGAGGATCATCTGGGTCGCTTCTTCCTTCATCTCGGCATCCCACAGGTGCGGGTTTTCGATCTTGATCTGGTTGATCACGTCGATGCCGAAGTTCAGGTGCATGGATTCGTCGCGCAGGATGTACTGGAACTGCTCGGCGACACCGGTCATTTTGTTGCGACGGCCCATGGACAGGATCTGGGTGAAGCCGCAGTAGAAGAAGATGCCTTCCAGAACGCAGTAGTAGGCGATCAGGTTGCGCAGCAGTTCCTTGTCGGTGTCGACGGTGCCGGTTTCGAACTTCGGATCGGAGATCGAACGGGTGTACTTCAGGCCCCAGGCGGCTTTCTTCGCGACCGATGGAATCTCGTGGTACATGTTGAAGATCTCGCCTTCATCCATGGCCAGCGATTCGATGCAATACTGGTAGGCGTGGGTGTGGATCGCCTCTTCGAACGCCTGGCGCAGGATGTACTGGCGGCATTCCGGGTTGGTGATCAGGCGGTACACGGCCAGTACCAGGTTGTTGGCAACCAGGGAGTCGGCGGTGGAGAAGAAGCCCAGGTTGCGCATGACGATGCGACGCTCGTCGTCGGTCAGGCCTTCCGGGTTTTTCCACAGGGCGATGTCGGCGGTCATGTTGACCTCTTGCGGCATCCAGTGGTTGGCGCAGCCGTCGAGGTACTTCTGCCAGGCCCAGTCATACTTGAACGGCACCAGCTGGTTGAGGTCGGCGCGGCAGTTGATCATGCGCTTCTCGTCAACCGCGACACGGGCGGAAGAACCTTCCAGTTCAGCCAGGCCTTCGGCGATGTCGAGCTGATCCAGAGACGCCTTGGCGCGGGCAACGGCCGCGGAGTCGCTGGCGGTCACGGCGCGGGCTTCAAGAGCGGCGGCGCCACCGGCGCTGTCGAGGCGGTCCATGTTGGCTTCAGTAGCGTGGCCGGCGTTGGCGCCTTTGACCGCAACTTCACCTTCTTCTTTGTCGAATTCGTCCCAGCTCAGCATGACGTGTCGTCTCCTGCTCGAGGGCCAGATGCCCGTGTGAAAACAAAAGGGGTGGTTTTTCACACGGCACGCTGGCCGCGTTAAATCATTGGAAATCGTTTGTTGCAGCAGTGAACGCAGGCAATAAACAGAAATACGTGTCCGGGTGCCTGGTGACCGCTGTCGGGCGGAGCTTGGCGTGCCAGCTCCTGCGCAGGATTCAGCAGGTCGTTTTCATCCGGTAAGGGAATGTTGCAGGCCCGTTTTGAGGACGCATTATAAGGATATTTTCGGGGGCGTGGGGCGACCGATGGGCGCAGGCGAGCCCGAGAAGGGGGGGGGACTTGGAGCAGAGCGCGGGTTTACAAGGCTTTGGCGGTTGAAGATTTTTTTTCACGCTTGAAAAAAACAGCCGGAAATGGCCAAAAAATAGCCAATTTTACTAGATGTTGTGTTTTTGCAAGCCTTTTTGAGGTTTTGAACACAACTCGAATCGCTCGGTCTTGCCTTGGGAAATCTCTTGGAGCAGGTCTTCAGGGGGTGGTCGGATTTCCTCCGTCGAAGCCGTCGCTGGAGTTGCTCGCAAGGTCGTGGGCGGTGCCATGAGGAGGCCATCAACCTCAGGAGGAAAGGTGCGTGCGATTGCCGGGCTCGCACGTCGTCAGGCTGAGGCCTTTTGCTGCCCATGGGTGGGTAGTCACCAGGCTTCTGTGCCGCAAGAGGGATTTCTTGCGGCCGGCAGTCATCAAGGTATGTGCAATGAACTTTGCTATTAGCCGTTAGAGCAACCGTTGCCCATTACGCGATATTGAAGAATATGCCGCTGGCCGTGGGAGTCTTCATATTCCATGCGCGCTGGTACAACTTCGCATACTTCTGGAACTTCGCTCATGGAGATAACTTTGGCGATATCCAGATCAGTCGAGTAAGTGTATTCCTCTACCGGTACTTGCTGGTTGGCGACATCAGTCGGGATCTCATCAGCCATCGCGGTTACGCACAGACTGCTGAGGGCCAGAACTAATAAAGCTTTCATTTGCGTTTTACCTTTCTAAGGTCGTGTGAGGTCACGCAGCCTTTATGGGGCTGCGTGTGGAACTTGAGTAGAAGTTTGATTAACTGCCTTCGTGGGGGCTGCAACTTGGTTAATCAGATTGCCTGTTGGGCGAGGCAGATTTTAGGCGCGGGGGCCGCAGTCATATAGGCGTACTTTTGATAAACACCTTTGACAGTTTTTGTAACAATCGCCGAAAAAGGGCTGTTTGGCAGCTGGCTGGAACTTTTTTGGGTAGGGTGGATATCGCTGTAAGGCGCATTCTTGAAGGGCTTTGGCAAATGAAGGGGTATTTCGCAGGGGGTTGTTACTACCATCGTCGAATGGTTCTATAGACGCCCCCCGGCTACAACGGGGTCATACAAAAACAACTATGTCACCGAGGTAAGAAAGATGAGTGCGGCTTCTCTGTATCCCGTTCGTCCCGAGGTTTTGGCCAATACGCTGACTGACGAGGCGACCTACAAGGCCATGTACCAGCAGTCGGTCGTGAACCCGGACGGTTTCTGGCGCGAACAGGCCAAGCGTCTCGACTGGATCAAGCCTTTTACCACGGTGAAGCAGACCTCCTTCGACGATCACCATGTCGATATCAAGTGGTTCGCCGACGGCACCCTGAACGTCTCCTACAACTGCCTGGATCGCCATCTCGCCGAGCGCGGTGATCAGATCGCGATCATCTGGGAAGGCGACGATCCTTCCGAAAGCCGCAACATCACCTACCGCGAACTGCATGAGGAAGTCTGCAAGTTCGCCAACGCCCTGCGTGGCCAGGACGTGCACCGTGGCGACGTGGTGACTATCTATATGCCGATGATTCCCGAGGCGGTGGTGGCCATGCTGGCCTGTACCCGCATTGGCGCGATCCACTCGGTGGTGTTCGGCGGCTTCTCCCCTGAAGCCTTGGCCGGGCGCATCATCGACTGCCGCTCCAAGGTGGTGATCACTGCCGACGAAGGTATCCGTGCCGGCAAGAAAGTGCCGCTCAAGGCCAATGTCGACGATGCCCTGACCAACCCGGAAACCAGCAGCATTCAGAAGGTCATCGTGTGCAAGCGCACCGGTGGCAACATCAAGTGGAACCAGCACCGCGACATCTGGTACGAAGACTTGATGAAAGTCGCCGGCAGCGTCTGCGCGCCGAAAGAGATGGGCGCCGAAGAAGCGCTGTTCATCCTCTATACCTCCGGTTCCACCGGCAAGCCCAAGGGCGTGCAGCACACCACCGGCGGCTACCTGCTGTATGCGTCGCTGACCCATGAGCGGGTGTTCGACTACCGCCCGGGCGAAGTCTACTGGTGCACCGCCGACGTCGGCTGGGTCACCGGCCACACCTATATTGTCTACGGCCCGCTGGCCAACGGCGCCACCACCGTGCTGTTCGAGGGTGTGCCGAACTACCCGGATGTCACTCGGGTGGCGAAGATCGTCGACAAGCACAAGGTCAACATCCTCTACACCGCACCGACCGCAATCCGCGCCATGATGGCTTCGGGCACCGCTGCCTGCGAAGGCGCCGATGGCAGCAGCCTGCGCCTGCTGGGTTCGGTGGGCGAGCCGATCAACCCGGAAGCCTGGGACTGGTACTACAAGAACGTCGGTCAGTCCCGCTGCCCGATCGTCGACACCTGGTGGCAGACCGAGACCGGCGCCACCCTCATGAGCCCGCTGCCGGGGGCGCATGCCTTGAAGCCGGGTTCCGCAGCGCGTCCGTTCTTCGGCGTGGTGCCGGCCCTGGTGGATAACCTGGGCAACATCATCGAGGGCGCGGCCGAGGGCAACCTGGTGATTCTCGACTCGTGGCCAGGCCAGGCACGGACCCTGTACCGCGACCACGATCGTTTCGTCGATACCTACTTCAAGACTTTCCGTGGCATGTATTTCACCGGTGACGGCGCCCGTCGCGACGAAGATGGCTACTACTGGATCACCGGTCGGGTGGATGATGTGCTCAACGTCTCCGGGCACCGCATGGGTACCGCCGAAATCGAAAGCGCCATGGTTGCGCACCCGAAGGTCGCCGAAGCGGCGGTGGTGGGCGTGCCTCACGACATCAAGGGGCAGGGCATCTACGTCTATGTGACCCTCAATGGTGGCGAAGAGCCGAACGAAGCCCTGCGCCTGGAATTGAAGAACTGGGTGCGCAAGGAAATCGGGCCGATCGCCTCGCCGGACGTCATCCAATGGGCGCCGGGCCTGCCGAAAACTCGTTCCGGGAAGATCATGCGGCGGATTCTGCGCAAGATCGCCACGGCGGAGTACGACGGTCTGGGCGATATCTCGACCCTGGCTGACCCGAGTGTGGTGCAGCACCTGATCGATACCCACAAGACCATGAACGTCGCCTGAGGCGGTTTTCGAGTCACCCAGCCCCGCCCGGCCCTGTGCCGGGCGGGGCTTTTTTGTGCGGTGGCGATGGGCCGCAAAGCCCTCTGCGTGGCTGTTGCAGGTGCCGGCTTGCCCGCGAAGAAGGGGCGAATAAATATCGGATTTATCCGTTCGGTGTATCCGAATGTTACCGGTACGGCCGAAGATGTAACCTTGCGCCTAATTTCGGGGCAATGGGAAACGCCGGGCCCCATTTCAGGGCCTTTTATATCCTTATAAAAAATAAGTCATCACGCTGCGCTTGCCGGAATAGAAGGCTTTGCCAATAATAGGCCCGCAATTTGCAGCATAGATCGGTTCCCCGTCTTTCGCTCTTGCATAGAATTGAAGAGCTGTCAATGCGCTAGCCAGGCATTCTCGATGCTTCTGTAATTTGTTGTCGCATTGAGGAAATATCGGCTTCCAGCCTGTCGTTAGAATGCCGGTCACTCGCTCGTCGTTGCCTGTGTGTGAGCCCCCTGCGGGCTGCCCGGGCCGCAGCGCCGCTACTTGCTGTTTCACCCATTCGCATATTGGGCTGTCGCTCACTCTGCCGTTTTCGCCCTTTACCGATGGAGTTCTAAGATGAAGAAACTCGTGCTTCTTGGCGCCCTGGCACTGTCCGTGCTGTCCCTGCCGACTTTCGCCGATGAAAAGCCGCTGAAAATTGGTATCGAAGCGGCTTACCCTCCGTTTGCCTCCAAGGCGCCGGACGGCAGCATCGTCGGTTTCGACTACGACATCGGCAACGCCCTGTGCGAAGAGATGAAGGTCAAGTGTGTCTGGGTCGAGCAAGAGTTCGACGGCCTGATCCCGGCACTGAAGGTTCGCAAGATCGACGCCATCCTCTCGTCCATGTCGATCACTGACGATCGCAAGAAATCCGTGGACTTCACCAACAAGTACTACAACACCCCGGCGCGTCTGGTGATGAAGGCCGGTACCCAGATCAGCGACGGCCTGGCCGAGCTCAAGGGCAAGAACATCGGCGTGCAGCGCGGTTCGATCCACGAGCGTTTCGCCCGTGAAGTGCTGGCTCCCCTGGGTGCGCAGATCAAGCCTTACGGCTCGCAGAACGAAATCTACCTGGATGTGGCCGCCGGTCGCCTCGACGGTACCGTGGCGGACGCTACCCTGTTGAATGACGGCTTCCTGAAGACCGACGCTGGCAAGGGCTTCGCCTTCGTCGGTCCGGCCTTCACCGACGTCAAATACTTCGGCGACGGCGTAGGGATCGCCGTGCGCAAGGGCGACAAGGCCGATCTGGACAAGATCAACGCCGCCATCGCTGCCATTCGTGAGAACGGCAAGTACAAGCAAATCCAGGACAAGTACTTCGACTTCGACATCTACGGCAAGTAAGACCGTCGAATCAGTCAGTCCGAGATGGCGCAAGCAGCAGAGTCTCTGAAGTTTGCGCCATTTTTTCATCCCAATTTTCGAGGACCTGAATCATGTTGAAAGGCTACGGGGCTGTCATCCTCGATGGCGCTTGGCTGACGCTTCAGCTCGCCTTGTCGTCCATGGCCCTGGCCATTGTTCTGGGTCTGATCGGGGTTGCGCTGCGCCTCTCGCCGGTGCGCTGGCTGGCCTGGCTGGGCGACCTGTACTCCACGGTAATCCGCGGTATTCCCGACCTGGTGCTGATCCTGCTGATCTTCTACGGTGGCCAGGATCTGCTCAACCGGGTGGCGCCGCTGCTGGGTTATGACGATTACATCGACCTCAATCCGCTGGCGGCCGGTATCGGCACCCTGGGCTTCATCTTCGGTGCCTACCTCTCCGAAACCTTCCGTGGCGCCTTCATGGCGATCCCCAAGGGGCAGGCGGAAGCCGGCATGGCCTACGGCATGAGCAGCTTCCAGGTGTTCTTCCGGGTGATGGTGCCGCAGATGATTCGCCTGGCGATTCCCGGCTTCACCAACAACTGGCTGGTACTGACCAAGGCGACCGCGCTGATTTCCGTGGTGGGCCTGCAAGACATGATGTTCAAGGCCAAGCAGGCGGCGGATGCCACTCGCGAGCCATTCACCTTCTTCCTTGCAGTGGCGGCGATGTACCTGGTGATCACCAGTGTCTCGTTGCTGGCACTGCGTTACCTTGAGAAGCGCTACTCGGTAGGCGTAAGGGCGGCTGATCTATGATCTTCGACTACAACGTCATCTATGAGGCCCTGCCGCTGTACTTCGGCGGCCTGCTGACCACCCTGAAACTGCTGGCGCTGTCGCTGTTCTTCGGTTTGCTGGTGGCGCTGCCCCTGGGGCTGATGCGGGTGTCCAAGCAGCCGCTGGTGAACATGACAGCCTGGCTCTACACCTATGTGATCCGCGGCACGCCAATGCTGGTGCAGCTGTTCCTGATCTACTACGGCCTGGCTCAGTTCGAAGCGGTGCGCGAGAGTTTCCTCTGGCCCTGGCTGTCCAGCGCGACCTTCTGCGCCTGCCTCGCCTTTGCCATCAACACCAGCGCCTACACCGCGGAAATCATCGCCGGCAGTCTCAAGGCCACGCCCAATGGCGAGATCGAGGCGGCCAAGGCCATGGGCATGTCGCGCTACAAGATGTATCGCCGCATTCTCTTGCCATCGGCTCTGCGCCGCGCACTGCCGCAGTACAGCAACGAAGTGATCATGATGCTGCAGACCACCAGTCTGGCGTCCATCGTGACCCTGATCGACATCACCGGCGCGGCGCGGACGGTCAACGCGCAGTACTACCTGCCGTTCGAGGCCTACATCACCGCCGGCGTGTTCTACCTGTGCCTGACCTTTATCCTGGTGCGCCTGTTCAAGCTGGCCGAAGGCCGCTGGCTGCGCTACCTGGCGCCGCGGAAGCACTGATATGGAACGCATCGATCATCCATTGCCCTGGAATCACCTGGGTAGCGAGCGGCATATCTCGGTGTTCCGTTTCGGCAGCGGCGAGCGCAAGGCCTATATCCAGGCCAGCCTGCATGCTGACGAGTTGCCGGGCATGCGTACTGCCTGGGAGCTGAAGAAGCGCCTCGGCGAACTGGAAGCCCAGGGGACTCTCAACGGCGTCATCGAGCTGGTGCCGGTGGCCAACCCGCTGGGCCTGGGCCAGTTGCTGCAAGGCAATCACCAGGGGCGTTTCGAGGCTGGCAGCGGCAAGAACTTCAACCGTGATTTCGTCGAGTTGAGCGAGCCGGTCGGCCAGCGCCTGCAAGGGCGCCTGGGGGATGATCCGCACGCCAATGTGCGCCTGATTCGCCAGGCCATGGCCGAGGTGCTGGCTGAGCTACCGCCGGCGTCCAGCCAGTTGCAGGGCATGCAGCGGGTGCTCCTGAGCCATGCCTGCAGCGCTGATGTGGTGCTGGACCTGCATTGCGATGCCGAGGCGGCGCTGCACATGTATGCATTGCCGCAGCATTGGCCGCAGTGGCGCTCCCTGGCCGCGCACCTGGATGTGAAGGTCGGCCTGCTGGCGGAAGATTCCGGTGGCAGTTCGTTCGACGAAGCCTGTTCGTTGCCCTGGTTGCGCCTGTCGCGGCAGTTCCCTGAAGCGCAGATCCCCTTGGCTTGCCTGGCAACCACCCTCGAGCTGGGCGGCCAGGCCGACACCGGGCGGCCTCAGGCCCAAGCGCACGCCGAAGGCATCCTGGCGTTTCTTGCCGAGCAGGGGTTGATTGCCGGTGACTGGCCGGCCCCCGGGCGCGAAGCCTGCGAGGCCATGCCTTTCGAAGGCACCCAACTGCTGTATGCGCCGCACCCCGGCGTGGTGAGCTTTCTGCGTCCGGCCGGTAGCTGGGTGGAGGTGGGCGAGCCGGTTTTTGAAGTGATTGATCCCCTATCCGATCGGGTCAGCACGGTGTGTGCTGGCACCAGCGGCGTGCTGTTCGCCGTTGAGCGGCTGCGTTATGCCCAACCCGGTTTCTGGCTGGCCAAGGTGGCGGGGCGCGAAGCGCTGCGTCACGGGCGCTTGCTCAACGACTGACTGTTTTTGTGAGAACCGACCGCATGTACAAACTTGAAGTCCAAGACCTGCATAAGCGCTATGGCAGTCACGAAGTGCTCAAGGGCGTGTCCCTGAAGGCCGCAGCTGGCGATGTAATCAGCATCATCGGCTCCAGTGGCTCGGGCAAGAGTACATTCCTGCGCTGCATCAACCTGCTGGAGCAGCCCCATGCGGGCAAGATCCTGCTGAACAACGAAGAGCTGAAGCTGGTAGCCAACAAGGACGGCGCCTTGAAGGCCGCCGATCCCAAGCAGCTGCAGCGCATGCGCTCGCGCCTGTCGATGGTGTTCCAGCATTTCAACCTGTGGTCGCACATGACCGCGATTGAAAACATCATGGAAGCGCCGGTGCATGTGCTGGGTGTGTCCAAGGCCGAGGCTCGCGAGAAGGCCGAGCACTACCTGGCCAAGGTCGGTGTGGCGCACCGCAAGGATGCCTATCCGGGGCACATGTCCGGTGGCGAGCAGCAACGGGTGGCGATTGCCCGGGCCCTGGCGATGGAACCGGAAGTCATGCTGTTCGACGAGCCGACCTCGGCCCTGGACCCGGAACTGGTGGGCGACGTCCTGAAGGTCATGCAGGCCCTGGCCCAGGAAGGCCGGACCATGGTGGTGGTGACCCACGAAATGGGCTTTGCCCGTGAGGTGTCCAACCAGCTGGTGTTCCTGCACAAGGGTGTGGTGGAAGAGAGCGGCAACCCGCGTGAAGTGCTGGTGAACCCGCAATCAGAACGTTTGCAACAATTCCTCTCGGGCAGCCTCAAGTAATAGCTGCCGTTGTGCACCAAATTAGGTCATGCTGCGCACCGCGCGCCAGATGGTCTAACTTGGTGCTGCCGCCCTTGGCTTCTCACCTTGTTTTCGTTTCGGATTGCCCGCCATGACTGCCCATCGAATTGGTTTCCTGATTTGGCCCAGCACTAAAGCCTTGACGCTGGCGCTGGCTGAGGAGGCCTTGCGTGTTGCCCAGCGGGTGCACCCGGAAGTGGTCTATGAGCTGGCTTTCCTGCAGGCTGAGGCCCCGGCCGAAGGCGCCTGGCAACTGCCGGGCGAGCCTTGGGCGGGCAAGCTGGAAGGTTGTCAGAAACTGTTCCTGCTGGCGGACGAGCCGCCGGCGCCGATGAGTTCCGGCTTGAGCAGTGCCCTCAAGCAGCTGGTGCGTGCCGGCTGTGTGATTGGTGGGTTGTCAGCCGGGGTTTACCCCTTGGCACAACTGGGGTTGCTCGATGGTTATCGGGCAGCGGTGCACTGGCGCTGGCAGGATGATTTCGCCGAGCGTTTTCCCAAGGTCATCGCCACCAGCCATCTGTTCGACTGGGACCGTGATCGCCTGACCGCGTGCGGTGGCATGTCGGTGCTGGACTTGCTGCTGGCGGTGCTGGCCCGGGATCATGGCGCCGAGCTGGCCGGTGCGGTGTCCGAGGAACTGGTGGTGGAGCGCATTCGTGAAGGCGGCGAGCGCCAGCGTATCCCGCTGCAAAATCGCCTGGGCTCCAGCCATCCGAAGCTGACCCAGGCAGTGCTGCTGATGGAGGCCAATATCGAGGAGCCGCTGACCACCGACGAGATTGCCCAGCACGTCTGTGTTTCCCGTCGTCAGTTGGAGCGGATCTTCAAGCAGTACCTGAACCGCGTGCCCAGCCAGTATTACCTGGAGCTGCGCCTGAACAAGGCCCGGCAGATGCTGATGCAGACCAGCAAGTCGATCATTCAGATTGGCCTGTCCTGTGGTTTCTCTTCCGGCCCGCACTTCTCCAGCGCTTACCGCAACTTCTTTGGCGCCACCCCGCGCGAAGATCGCAATCAGCGGCGCAGCAGCAGCCCGTTCGAACTCTCCTCCGTGCCTTCGGAGCGCGGTTGACCCCGTATTGTAGGAGCCGGATTGCCGGCGAATCCCACAGGCCACCCGCTCGCCCGCAAAATCCCGTTCGACGTCCTCTTGTCGTAACGTCGATAACCTTTTCGAGATTTGGGGCTGCCCGCCTCGTAACTACCTGGGTAATTACCTTGGGCAAATTGCCCGGCAAATCTGCCGCTGAGGCTGTGCGCAGTTTAAACTGCGCCTTTGCGACGCAATTTGTCGCATTGCCATAAACCCGCTTAAAACCTGGGTTGGCGCTATAAGAAGTTGTCGCTTGGCGACAAGGCCGGGCACAAAACTGTCCTTACAATCCCTCCATCGCTCGCCAGTTTCAGGCGGGTGTTCCTCTTCAGGAGACTCCGATGTCCGTTGAGCAAGCTCCGGTGCAACGCGCCGATTTCGACCAGGTGATGGTTCCCAACTACGCACCTGCGGCCTTCATTCCTGTGCGTGGCGCGGGGTCCCGAGTATGGGATCAGTCGGGTCGGGAACTGATCGACTTCGCCGGCGGCATCGCGGTCAACGTACTGGGTCACGCCCATCCGGCCCTGGTAGGCGCACTGACCGAGCAAGCGGGCAAGCTGTGGCATGTGTCCAACGTCTTCACCAACGAGCCGGCCCTGCGCCTGGCCCACAAGCTGATCGACGCCACCTTCGCCGAGCGCGTGTTCTTCTGCAACTCCGGCGCAGAAGCCAACGAGGCCGCCTTCAAGCTGGCCCGTCGCGTGGCTCACGATCGTTTCGGCGCCGAGAAGTACGAAATCATCGCCGCCCTGAACAGCTTCCACGGCCGTACCCTGTTCACCGTGAACGTGGGTGGCCAGTCCAAGTACTCCGATGGCTTCGGTCCGAAGATCACCGGCATCACCCATGTGCCGTACAACGATCTGGCCGCCCTGAAAGCCGCGGTTTCCGACAAGACCTGCGCCGTGGTGCTGGAGCCGATCCAGGGCGAGGGCGGCGTGCTGCCGGCCGAGCTGGCCTACCTGCAAGGCGCCCGCGAGCTGTGCGACCAGCACAACGCGCTGCTGGTGTTCGACGAAGTGCAGACCGGCATGGGCCGCAGCGGCGAGCTGTTCGCCTATCAGCATTACGGCGTGATCCCGGATATCCTCACCAGCGCCAAGAGCCTGGGCGGCGGTTTCCCGATCGCGGCGATGCTGACCACCGAAGCGCTGGCCAAGCACCTGGTAGTCGGCACCCACGGCACCACCTACGGCGGCAATCCGCTGGCGTGTGCGGTGGCCGAGGCGGTGATCGACGTGATCAACACCCCACAGGTGCTCAATGGTGTGAAAGCCAAGCACGACCGCTTCAAGACCCGTCTGTTGCAGATCGGTGAGAAGTACGGCCTGTTCACGCAAGTCCGCGGCCTGGGCCTGTTGCTCGGCTGCGTGCTCAGCGAGGCCTGGAAGGGCAAGGCCAAGGACGTGTTCAACGCGGCCGAGAAAGAAGGCCTGATGATCCTGCAAGCCGGCCCTGACGTGGTGCGCTTCGCGCCGAGCCTGGTGGTCGAGGATGCCGATATCGACCAGGGCCTGGACCGCTTCGAGCGCGCCGTGGCGAAATTGACTCAAGCCTGATCCAGGGCGGCGGTGCTTCTCGGCGCCGGCCTTTGCGGCCGGCGTCGAGCCTAATTCCTGTGCCGGGCTATCCCGGCATTTTTTTCCCTGAGTCGGACGGTTTCCGACCTGTTTTAGAGTAAGGAGTGACACCATGCTGGTGATGCGCCCCGCGCAAATGGCTGATCTGGGCGAGGTACAGCGTCTGGCTGCAGACAGCCCGATTGGTGTCACCTCCTTGCCGGATGATGTGGATCGCCTGAGCGACAAGATCGCCGCAAGCGAGGCTTCGTTCGCCGCTGAAGTGAGCTTCAACGGTGAAGAGAGCTACTTTTTCGTCCTGGAAGACACCGACAGCGGCAAGCTGGTGGGCTGCTCGGCGATTGTCGCCTCGGCCGGCTACTCCGAGCCGTTCTACAGCTTTCGCAACGAAACCTTCGTCCACGCTTCCCGCGAGCTGAAGATCCACAACAAGATCCACGTCCTGTCCCAGTGCCACGACCTCACCGGCAACAGCCTGCTGACCAGTTTCTACGTGGTACCGGAGCTGGTGGGCTCGGCCTGGTCGGAGCTCAACTCCCGCGGCCGCCTGTTGTTCGTCGCCAGCCACCCGGAGCGCTTCGCCGATTCGGTGGTGACCGAGATCGTCGGCTACAGCGATGAGCATGGCGACTCGCCGTTCTGGGATGCCATCGGGCGCAACTTCTTCGACCTCAACTACGCCGAGGCCGAGCGCCTGTGCGGCCTGAAAAGCCGGACCTTCCTCGCCGAGCTGATGCCCCATTACCCGATCTACGTGCCGCTGCTGCCGGATGCGGCCCAGGAAGCCATGGGCCAGGTGCACCCGCGGGCACAGATCACCTTCGACATCCTGATGCGCGAAGGTTTTGAAACCGATCACTACATCGACATCTTCGACGGTGGCCCGACCTTGCATGCGCGGGTCTCGGGTATCCGCTCGATTGCCCAGAGCCGCGTGGTGCCGGTGAAGATCGGTGAAGCAGCCAAGGGCGGCGGCCGTCAGTACCTGGTCTCCAACGGCCAGTTGCAGGATTACCGCGCCGTGTTGCTGGAGCTGGATTACGCCCCGGGCAAACCGGTGACCCTGGACCTGCAAGCCGCCGAAGCCCTGGGCGTCGGCGAAGGCGCCAGCGTGCGCCTGGTGGCGGTTTAACGCCTGCTTTCACTACCTGGAAAGCAAGCCTAGAAGCAGCGAGTTTCGCGCAGGCCGCCAGCGGCCTGCGTCTGAGGAGATAGCATGATCGTTCGTCCCGTACGCAGCAGCGATTTACCCGCGCTGATCGACCTGGCCCGCAGCACCGGCACTGGCCTCACCACCTTGCCGGCCAACGAAGAGCGCCTGACCCACCGGGTCGGCTGGGCGGAAAAGACCTTTCGCGGTGAAGCCGAGCGCGGCGATGCGGACTACCTGTTCGTGCTGGAAGACGACAACGGCCGGGTGGTGGGCATTTCCGCCATCGCCGGCGCCGTCGGCCTGCGCGAGCCCTGGTACAACTTCCGGGTGGGCCTGACGGTCAGCGCCTCCCAGGAGCTGAACATCTACCGCGAGATCCCCACGCTGTTCCTGGCCAATGACCTGACCGGCAACTCCGAGCTGTGCTCGCTGTTCCTCCATGCCGATTACCGCACCGGCCTCAACGGCCGCATGCTGGCCAAGGCGCGGATGCTGTTCATCGCCGAGTTCCCGCAGCTGTTCGGCAACAAGATCATTGCCGAGATGAGGGGCATGTCCGACGAGAATGGCCGCTCGCCGTTCTGGGAAAGCCTGGGCCGGCACTTCTTCAAGATGGAGTTCAGCCAGGCCGACTACCTGACCGGTGTCGGCAACAAGGCCTTCATCGCCGAGCTGATGCCCAAGTTCCCGCTCTATACCTGTTTCCTGTCCGAAGATGCGCGCAACGTCATCGCCAAGGTCCACACCGACACCGAGCCGGCGCTGGCCATGCTCAAGAGCGAAGGCTTCAGCTACCAGGGCTATGTCGACATCTTCGACGCCGGCCCGGCGGTGGAGTGCGAGACCAGCAAGATCCGCGCAGTGCGTGACAGCCAGGCGCTGGTGCTGGCCATCGGCACCCCGGGCGACGACGCCACGCCGTTCCTGATCCACAACCGCAAGCGCGAGGACTGCCGCATCACCGCGGCACCGGCGCGCTTTGCCGCCGGCACCCTGGTGGTCGATCCCCTGACCGCCAAGCGCCTGCAACTCAACGCCGGCGACCAGGTCCGCGCGGTTCCGCTGTCTGCTTCTCGGGAGTCGAAATAATGAGCACGCTGTACATTGCCGGCCAATGGCTGGCCGGTCAGGGCGAGGCCTTCACCTCGGTCAATCCGGTGACCCAGGCGGTCATCTGGTCGGGTAACGGTGCCACTGCCGCACAAGTGGAGAGCGCCGTGCAGGCCGCCCGCCAGGCGTTTCCGGCCTGGGCCAAGCGTTCCCTGGAAGAGCGCGTCAGCGTGCTCGAAGCCTTTGCCGCCAGCCTGAAGAGCCGTGCCGACGAACTGGCCCGCTGCATTGGCGAGGAAACCGGCAAGCCGCTGTGGGAAGCTGCCACCGAAGTCACCAGCATGGTCAACAAGATCGCCATCTCGGTGCAGAGCTACCGCGAACGTACCGGCGAGAAGAGCGGCCCGCTGGGCGACGCCACCGCCGTGCTGCGGCACAAGCCCCACGGTGTGGTGGCGGTGTTCGGCCCCTACAACTTCCCCGGCCACCTGCCAAACGGGCACATCGTTCCCGCTTTGCTGGCCGGTAACAGCGTGCTGTTCAAACCCAGCGAGCTGACGCCGAAAGTCGCCGAGCTGACGGTACAGTGCTGGATCGAAGCCGGCCTGCCGGCAGGTGTGCTGAACCTGCTGCAAGGCGCTCGGGAAACCGGTATCGCCCTGGCGGCCAATCCGGGGATCGATGGGTTGTTCTTCACCGGTTCCAGCCGCACCGGCAATCATCTGCACCAGCAGTTCGCCGGGCGCCCGGACAAGATCCTGGCCCTGGAAATGGGCGGCAACAACCCCCTGGTGGTGGAGCAGGTCGCCGACCTGGACGCCGCGGTGTACACCATCATCCAGTCCGCCTTCATTTCTGCCGGTCAGCGTTGTACTTGCGCCCGTCGCCTGCTGGTGCCGCAAGGCGCCTGGGGTGACACGTTGCTGGCGCGCCTGGTGGCGGTCAGCGCAACCATCGAGGTCGGCGCGTTTGACCAGCAGCCTGCGCCGTTCATGGGCTCGGTGATCTCCCTGGGCGCCGCCCGCGCACTGATGGATGCGCAGCAGCAGCTGTTGGCCAACGGCGCCGTAGCCTTGCTGGAAATGACCCAGCCCCAGGCCCAGGCCGCCTTGCTGACCCCGGGCATCCTGGACGTTAGCACCGTGGCCGAGCGCCCTGATGAGGAGCTGTTCGGGCCGTTGCTGCAAGTGATCCGCTACGCTGATTTCGATGACGCGATCGCCGAGGCCAACAACACTCAGTACGGCCTGGCGGCCGGTCTGTTGTCGGACTCCGCCGAGCGCTACCAGCAGTTCTGGCTGGAAAGTCGAGCAGGTATCGTCAACTGGAACAAGCAGTTGACCGGCGCCGCCAGCAGCGCGCCATTCGGTGGCGTGGGGGCCTCGGGCAACCATCGGGCCAGTGCCTATTACGCGGCGGACTACTGCGCGTACCCGGTGGCTTCCCTGGAAACCCCGAGCCTGGTGCTGCCGAGCGCGTTGACGCCGGGTGTGCGCCTGTCCTGATTGGTGTGGCCTTTTCGCCGGCAACCCGGCTCCTGCAGATCTGTGCAGGAGCCGACTTGCCGGCGAACGAGCGCACCGCGTTCGCCATGTGTAGATATCGATTGCCTATAACAAACAGATTCGTGGAGCCTCGCTGATGAAATCCTATGAAGTCAATTTTGACGGGCTAGTGGGGCCGACCCATAACTACGGCGGCCTGTCCTACGGCAACGTTGCCTCCCAGAGCAACAGCCAGCAGGGCTCCAATCCCAGGGAAGCGGCGCTGCAAGGCCTGGCGAAAATGAAAGCGCTGATGGAAATGGGCTTTCAGCAAGGCGTGCTCGCCCCGCAAGAGCGCCCGGACGTGGCCGCCCTGCGCAACCTGGGTTTTGCCGGAACAGACGCCCAAGTCATCCAGCAGGCCGCCAAGCAGGCGATGCCATTGCTGGTCGCCAGTTGCTCGGCATCGAGCATGTGGGTGGCCAACGCCGCCACGGTCAGCCCCAGTGCCGACACCGCCGATGGCCGTGTGCACTTCACTGCCGCCAACCTCAACTGCAAATACCACCGCAGCATCGAGCACCCCACCACCAGTCGCGTGCTGGGGGCCATGTTCGCTGACCAGAAGCACTTCGCCCATCACGCGGCCCTGCCGGCGGTAGCGCAGTTCGGCGACGAAGGCGCCGCCAACCACACGCGCTTCTGCCGTGACTATGGCCAGGCCGGCGTGGAGTTCTTCGTCTTCGGTCGCAGTGCTTTCGATACTCGCTACCCGGCACCGCAGAAGTACCCGGCGCGCCAGACCCTGGAAGCTTCCCAGGCCGTCGCCAGGTTGCATGGCCTGAGCGAGGAAGGGGTGGTCTATGCCCAGCAGAACCCTTCGGTGATCGACCAGGGCGTGTTCCACAACGACGTGATCGCGGTGGGCAATGGCGAGGTGTTGTTCTATCACGAGGACGCCTTCCTCGAGACCGATAAGATGCTCGCCGAGTTGCAGGGCAAGCTGGGCAAGCGCGGCGGCAACTTCCAGTCGATCTGCGTGCCGCGTTCGCAGGTGACGGTGGAAGATGCCGTGCGCTCCTACCTGTTCAACAGCCAGTTGCTGTCACGCGCCGACGGCTCGATGCTGCTGATCGTGCCCGAGGAATGCCGCGGCAACGAGCGGGTCTGGCAGTACCTGCAAAGCCTCACCAGCTCTGGCGGGCTGATTCGTGAAGTGAAGGTCTTCGACCTCAAGCAGAGCATGCAGAACGGCGGTGGCCCGGCGTGCCTGCGCTTGCGCGTAGCGCTCAAGGAGACCGAGCTGGCGGCGGTCAATCCTGGGGTTATCATGACCGCGCCGTTGTACGACACCCTGACCCAATGGGTCGGCAAGCACTATCGCGACCGCCTGAGCGAAAGCGACCTGGCGGACCCGCAACTGCTGCTTGAGTGCCGGACGGCACTGGATGAACTGACGCAAATCCTTAAACTGGGCGCGGTTTATCCCTTCCAGATCAATTGAAAGCCAGCGCCCGGCGATCCCGGGCGCGCAGCTTTACCCCAGATGAGAACCGACCCATGAGCGATACCCTGCAGCTGATCCTTGAAGACACCGACGGCACTCAGCTGGAAACGTCCTGCACCCGTTTCGCCGTGCTGTGGCAGGGCAAGGAAGTGTGGATCCAGCAGGACGGCCGCGGCCAGCTGCTGATCGGCGTGGATGTGGAAGAAGGCGATGCGGAATACGCCAGCCTGCTGCTGCGCCCACTGGCGACCAACCTGGTCAGCCTGCAACTGGAAATGGAGCCGGCCGACGCCGGTGACGATGATCACGTGCACGGCCCTGACTGCGGCCACGCTCACTAAGGAAGTCCGCTCTATGCTCGCCCTCGGCAAACTGCTTGAACTGACCCTCGCCGGCCGTGAACCGGCGGAGAAGACTCAACTGACTGTCGACGGCGTGCGCATGCGCTGGCTGAGCGAGGGGGCTCTGGAAGTGCGGCCGCCCGAGGCTCGCGATAACGGCCTGGACCTGCTGCTGTCAGCGGGAATCCATGGCAACGAGACGGCTCCCATCGAGCTGCTCGACCGCTTGTTGCATGACATCGCCCGGGGCGATCTGAAGCCCCGCGCACGTATCCTGTTCCTGTTCGGCAACCCCGAGGCCATGCGCCGCGGCGAGCGTTTTGTCGAACAGGACGTCAACCGGCTGTTCAATGGCCGGCATGAATCGAGCAGTGGTTTCGAAGCCCTGCGCGCTTGTGAACTGGAGCGACTGGCGGCGAGCTTCTTCAGCCAGCCCGATCGCCAGCGCCTGCACTACGACCTGCACACGGCAATCCGCGGCTCGAAGATCGAGCAGTTTGCCCTGTACCCATGGAAGGACGGGCGTCAGCATTCACGCCGTGAGCTGGCACGCCTGCGGGCTGCCGGTATGGAAGCGGTGCTGTTGCAGAATAAGCCTTCCATCGTCTTCAGTGCCTACACCTACGATCAGCTGGGGGCCGAGTCCTTCACCCTGGAGTTGGGCAAGGCACGGCCATTCGGGCAGAACCAGGGGGTTAATGTCGAACGCCTGGAAACCCGGCTCAAGCAGATCATCGACGGTAGCGAACCACCTGCGGAGCAGGACAGCCTCGACGGGTTGCAGTTGTTCAGCGTGGCTCGGGAAGTCATCAAGCACAGCGACAGCTTCCACCTGCATCTGCCGGCAGACATCGAGAACTTTTCCGAACTGGAAGTGGGTTACCTGCTGGCCGAGGATATCGCCCAGACCCGCTGGGTCATCGAGGAGACGGGGGCACGGATCATTTTTCCCAATCCCAAGGTGAAGAACGGCTTGCGCGCAGGGATTCTGATTGTGCCGGCCACGGCCGACGGCCTGGCCTGAGGTTCGCCGGCAAGCCGGGCCCCCGCAGGAGCCGGCTTGCCGGCGATACCGCTACCGCTTAAACCGCTACCGCACGCTGCTCGTTACGGCGCAGGGCGCGGACCTTCTGCAGGGTGTCGGCACAGGTTCTCGCCGCTTCCTGGCCTTTGTGCACGAAGTGCTCGAAGAAGAACTTCTGATGCTCTTCACCCGCATGGAAATGATGCGGGGTCAGCACCACCGAAAAGACAGGCACTTCGGTTTCCAGTTGCACTTGCATCAGGCCGCTGATGACCGACTGGGCGACGAACTCGTGACGGTAGATGCCACCGTCCACCACCAGGCCGGCAGCAACGATCCCGGTATAACGACCGGATTTGGCCAGCAGTTTGGCGTGCAGCGGGATTTCGAAGGCGCCGCCGACTTCGAAGAAGTCGATATCGGATTCCTGATAGCCCTGGGCGAGCATTTCAGTGACGAAGCCCTGACGGCTCTGATCGACGATTTCCTTGTGCCAGCAGGCCTGGATAAAGGCGACGCGCTCGTTGGGGTGGTGTTTGCTTTTGCTATCGATTGCAGTGGGTTGCATCTGTTCTGACTCCTGTTTGTGTGAAAAACAGGGCATATATGAATCGAATGGGATTTAAGGGTGCGCGCAGAACGGTCGTGGATTTCCCACGAACTGCCCGGCAACGGCCCTTTGGCGCCAATCCCGTTCTCTCTTCATCCGGACTATGACCGTCGGCCCCGGAATCACACCGGGTCTGCTGACCTTGTCGTCACCTGTGGCCAAGCCACCGGTCTCGCCAAGCGCTCGCGGGCTATGCGCATTGCACGCAATTACCGCCGGTGGGGAATTGCACCCCGCCCTGAGAACGTTTGCCCGCAATTTTTCACGGGCGGTGAGTTTTTAACACAGATCCTCGCGAGACGCATCGCACCTTTTGGATAATTCTCATCGGATTTTTCAACGCCAGACTCAGGCTTTTCTACAGTTGTTGCTTGATTATTGCCGGCCATGGCCGCAGTTTCGTTTCGAAAGGGAGTTCCCCCTGTTCAAGAGCGGACCTTGCAGGTCCCACAGCCGAGGCCAGATGTGATGAGCGTGATCGATCTTCGTAGTGACACCGTGACCCAGCCGACCCCTGGCATGCTCGATGCCATGGCCAGTGCGCCCACCGGGGATGATGTGTACGGCGAAGATCCGACAGTCAATCGGTTGGAAGGTGAATTGGCGCGGCGCCTGGGTTTTGCTGCGGCGCTGTTCGTGCCCTCGGGCACCATGAGCAACCTGCTGGCTTTGATGGCTCACTGTGAGCGGGGCGACGAGTACATCGTCGGGCAACAGGCCCATACCTATAAATATGAAGGCGGGGGCGCGGCGGTACTCGGCTCTATCCAGCCCCAGCCACTGGAATTGCAGGCTGACGGTTCGCTGGACCTTGTCCAGGTGGCTGCGGCCATCAAGCCCGATGACTTTCATTTTGCCCGCACCCGCCTGCTGGCCCTGGAAAACACCATGCAGGGCAAGGTGCTGCCCTTGGCCTACCTGGCCCAGGCGCGGGCCTTTACCCGGGAACACGGGCTGGCCCTGCATCTGGATGGCGCGCGGCTGTACAACGCAGCGGTCAAGCTGGGGGTGGATGCACGGGTGATTGCCGAGCATTTCGATTCGGTGTCGGTGTGCCTGTCCAAAGGTCTAGGTGCGCCGGTGGGCTCGGTGCTGTGTGGCTCGGTGGAACTGATCGCCAAGGCCCGGCGCCTGCGCAAGATGGTCGGTGGCGGCATGCGCCAGGCAGGCGGTTTGGCGGCAGCGGGGCTGTATGCCCTGGACCATCAGGTACAGCGTCTGGCCGACGACCACGCCCATGCACAATTGCTGGCCGATGGCTTGCGGCGGGTGGGCTACAGTGTCGAGCCGGTGCAGACCAACATGGTGTATGTAGAGATGGGGGATCGGGCTGAGGCGCTCAAGGCGTTCGCCGCCGAGCGCGGGATCAAGCTCAGCGCCGCATCACGGTTGCGTCTGGTCACTCATCTGGACGTCAGCGCCGGGCAAATCGAGCACGTGCTGAGCACTTTTGCCGAGTTTTCCCGTAACTGACAGTGTTCTCCGTCCAATTGACTGTTTGTATCGTACAAACACGCTGTACCTAGTGATTAACGCCGATATAATGCGGCCCTTTGCCGTCGTTTCGTCTGTTGACGTTGCGCACAGGCCTTTGGCCGCAGTCTCCGTGGAAGAACCTAATGAAAAGCGCAGAAATCCGTGAAGCCTTCCTCCGCTTCTTCGAAGAGCAAGGCCACACCCGTGTAGCCTCCAGCTCCTTGATCCCAGGCAACGACCCCACCCTGCTGTTCACCAACGCGGGGATGAACCAGTTCAAGGATTGCTTCCTGGGGCAGGAAAAGCGCGCCTATACCCGCGCTGTCAGCAGCCAGAAGTGCGTCCGCGCCGGCGGCAAGCACAACGACCTGGAAAACGTCGGTTATACCGCTCGTCACCACACCTTCTTCGAAATGCTGGGCAACTTCAGCTTCGGTGACTACTTCAAGCGTGATGCGATCACCTTCGCCTGGACCTTCCTGACCTCCGACAAGTGGCTCAACCTGCCCAAGGAAAAGCTCTGGGTCACGGTGTATGCCACCGACGACGAGGCCTACGACATCTGGACCAAGGAAGTCGGTGTACCCGCCGAGCGCATGGTGCGTATCGGCGACAACAAGGGCGCGCCTTACGCGTCCGACAACTTCTGGACCATGGGCGATACTGGCCCGTGCGGCCCTTGCACCGAGATTTTCTACGATCACGGCGCCGATATCTGGGGCGGCCCACCCGGCTCGCCTGAAGAGGACGGTGACCGTTACATCGAAATCTGGAACAACGTGTTCATGCAGTTCAACCGCACCGCCGATGGCGTGTTGCACCCGCTGCCGGCGCCGTCGGTGGACACCGGCATGGGCCTGGAGCGGATCAGCGCGGTGCTGCAGCACGTGCACTCGAACTATGAAATCGACCTGTTCCAGAGCTTGCTGGATGCGGCAGCCAAGGCCATCGGCTGCACCAACGATGCCCAGGCTTCGCTGAAAGTGGTGGCGGACCATATTCGTTCCTGCGGCTTCCTGATTGCCGACGGCGTACTGCCGTCCAACGAAGGCCGTGGCTATGTGCTGCGCCGTATCATTCGCCGCGCTTGCCGTCACGGCAACAAACTGGGCGCCAAGGGCAGTTTCTTCTATCAGATCGTTGCCGCCCTGGTTGCCGAGATGGGCGAAGCCTTCCCGGAGCTGAAGTCCCAGCAGGCGCACATCGAGCGTGTGCTCAAAGCCGAAGAAGAGCAGTTCGCCAAGACCCTGGAGCAGGGCTTGAAGATCCTCGAGCAGGACCTGGCCGAGCTCAAGGGCTCGGTGGTGCCGGGCGACGTGGTGTTCAAGCTGTACGACACCTACGGTTTCCCTATGGACCTGACTGGCGATATCGCCCGCGAGCGCAACCTGACTCTCGACGAGGAAGGCTTCGAGCGCGAAATGGAAGCCCAGCGTGTGCGTGCCCGCTCCGCCAGTTCTTTCGGCATGGACTACAACAGCCTGGTCAAGGTCGACGTGGCCACCGAGTTCACCGGTTACCACGCCACCAGCGGTTCGGCGAAAGTGGTTGCTCTTTATAAGGAAGGGCAATCGGTCGACGTGCTGAGCGAAGGCGAAGAGGGTGTGGTGGTTCTTGACCAGACCCCGTTCTATGCCGAATCCGGCGGCCAGATCGGTGACTGCGGTTATCTTCAGGCTGGCAACGCGCGTTTCGACGTGCGCGACACCACCAAGACCGGCGGTGCCTTCCTGCACCATGGCGTGCTGGCCAAGGGTAGCCTGACTGTTGGTGCGCCGGTTGAAACCCAGGTCGACGCGCAAGTGCGCCACGCGACCTCGCTGAACCACTCGGCCACCCACTTGCTGCACGCTGCGCTGCGCCAGGTATTGGGTGAACACGTACAGCAGAAGGGTTCGCTGGTGGACAGCCAGCGCCTGCGTTTCGACTTCAGCCACTTCGAGGCGATCAAGCCCGAGCAGATCAAGGCGCTGGAAGACATCGTCAACGCCGAGATTCGCAAGAACACCCCGGTGGAAACCGAAGAAACTGATATCGATACCGCCAAGAAGAAGGGCGCCATGGCGCTGTTCGGCGAGAAGTACGGCGACAGCGTGCGCGTACTGAGCATGGGCGGCGACTTCTCGGTAGAGCTGTGTGGCGGTATCCACGCCAATCGTACCGGCGATATTGGCTTGCTGAAAATCACCAGCGAAGGCGGTGTGGCTTCCGGCGTGCGTCGTATCGAGGCAGTGACTGGTGCTGCGGCCCTGGCGTACCTGAATGCGGCGGAAGAACAACTCAAGGAAGCGGCGACCCTGGTCAAGGGCAGCCGCGACAACCTGATCGACAAGCTGTCGGCAGTGCTGGAACGCAACCGCTTGCTGGAGAAGCAACTCGAGCAGTTGCAGGCCAAGGCTGCAAGCGCCGCGGGCGATGATCTGTCCGCTCAGGCGGCAGACGTCAAGGGCGTGAAAGTGCTGGCTGCGCGTCTTGACGGCCAGGACGGCAAGGCGCTGCTGGCGCTGGTGGATCAGTTGAAAAACAAACTCGGCCGCGCAGTGATCCTGCTCGGCAGTGTCCATGAGGAAAAGGTCGTACTGGTTGCCGGTGTAACCAAGGACCTGACTGGCCAACTCAAAGCCGGTGATTTGATGAAGCAAGCCGCTGCGGCAGTGGGCGGGAAGGGCGGTGGTCGTCCAGACATGGCGCAGGGCGGCGGTGTTGATGCCGCTGCACTGGATGCCGCGCTGGCCCTGACCGTGCCATTTGTCGAGCAGGGTATTTAAGGCGCCGAGCCGGGCCCTTCGTCTAGTGGCGGGTCCTTGCGCTGTGCAGTTTGATTGTTTAACGGGCGCCCCTTTACGGGCTGAGGCGGCTTAGAAAATGGCTTTGATCGTACAGAAATTTGGAGGCACCTCGGTCGGCTCTGTCGAGCGGATCGAGCAGGTCGCCGACAAGGTGAAGAAGTTCCGCGAAGCCGGCGATGACCTGGTGATCGTGCTGTCGGCGATGAGTGGCGAAACCAACCGCCTGATCGATCTGGCCAAGCAGATCAGTGGCGAAGCCAAACCGGTTCCCCGTGAGCTGGATGTGATCGTCTCCACCGGCGAGCAAGTGACTATCGCGTTGCTGGCCATGGCGTTGATCAAGCGCGGTGTTCCGGCTGTGTCCTATACCGGTAACCAGGTGCGCATCCTCACCGACAGCGCTCACAATAAAGCGCGAATCCTGCAGATTGATGATCAGAAGATTCGTGGCGATCTGAAAGCCGGTCGTGTGGTAGTGGTTGCTGGTTTCCAGGGCGTTGACGAGCACGGCAACATCACCACCCTGGGTCGTGGTGGTTCCGACACCACCGGTGTGGCGCTGGCGGCAGCTCTGAAGGCCGATGAGTGCCAGATCTATACCGATGTCGACGGCGTCTACACCACCGATCCGCGAGTTGTGCCCAAGGCTCAGCGCCTGGACAAGATCACCTTCGAAGAGATGCTGGAAATGGCCAGTCTCGGTTCCAAGGTGCTGCAGATCCGTGCGGTCGAGTTTGCTGGCAAGTACAACGTTCCGCTGCGCGTTCTGCACAGCTTTCAGGAGGGTCCGGGCACCCTCATTACTATTGATGAAGAGGAATCCATGGAACAGCCGATCATTTCCGGCATCGCTTTCAACCGCGATGAAGCCAAGCTGACTATCCGTGGCGTGCCAGACAACCCTGGCGTGGCCTTCAAGATCCTTGGCCCGATCAGCGCGGCGAACATTGAAGTCGACATGATCGTGCAGAACGTTTCGCACGATAACACCACCGACTTCACCTTCACCGTGCACCGCAATGACTACCTGGCGGCCCAGACCGTGCTGGAAAACACCGCACGTGAAATCGGTGCCCGCGAAGTGGTAGGCGACACAGACATTGCCAAGGTATCGATCGTTGGTGTCGGCATGCGCTCCCACGCGGGCGTTGCCAGCCGCATGTTCGAGGCCCTGGCTAAAGAGAGCATCAACATCCAGATGATCTCCACTTCTGAAATCAAGGTTTCGGTGGTGATCGAGGAGAAGTACCTGGAGTTGGCGGTACGTGCGCTGCACACCGCTTTCGAGCTCGACGCTCCGGCCCGACAGGGCGAGTGATGCGTGTTTGAAAAGGCGCGGTCTGACCGCGCCCTTTGTGTTTTTGATCGGCACGGGAGAAAACTGTTCTTTTGCCCGTGCTAGTCAATACTTAGGCGTGTAGGACTGCAGCCGACCCGGTTGTAGGCCAACACCCTTTTTTTTGCAGACTGTAGTCCCTGAAAATGTAATGCGTGAGGAGAAAGGTATGCTGATTCTGACTCGTCGGTGCGCAGAAAGCCTGATCATTGGTGATGGCGAGATCACTGTGACCGTGCTCGGCGTCAAAGGTAATCAAGTGCGTATTGGTGTCAACGCCCCCAAAGAAGTGGCGGTTCACCGTGAGGAAATTTACCTGCGGATTAAGAAAGAGAAGGACGAAGAACCAAGCCATTAATTTTTATCGTTTTTTTTGTTTGCAAACGGGGAGAAAGCTGGTTAATATACGCCCCGTGTTGCGGAGAGCTGGCCGAGTGGCCGAAGGCGCTCCCCTGCTAAGGGAGTACACCTCAAAAGGGTGTCGGGGGTTCGAATCCCCCGTTCTCCGCCATTATTTGCTTAGTACGTTGTAATCTGGCTTCTTCTGTAAGTTGTTGAAATTACTAGAAAAAGTGCTTTACAAAAAGATTTAACGGCCTATAATGCGCGGCAACAAATGCACTCGTAGCTCAGCTGGATAGAGTACTCGGCTACGAACCGAGCGGTCACAGGTTCGAATCCTGTCGAGTGCACCATTTAAGAGTTAGTTACAGTTATGTAGTTAACTTGGCTTCAACCAGTTGTGGTCTGGTCTAAAAACACAAAATGCACTCGTAGCTCAGCTGGATAGAGTACTCGGCTACGAACCGAGCGGTCACAGGTTCGAATCCTGTCGAGTGC
>NZ_JBXAJU010000003.1:685259-1083285 GCF_058797595.1 Pseudomonas sp. GW823-FHT02C05
ACCATACATCAGGAAGCCCGCATCGAAAGATGCGGGCTTTTTGCTTTCTGCCTTTTTTATCCTCCTTTATCTCTTTTGCCCTCCTGGGCTGGAACGGCTTTGCCCGGCGGAAGTCGAATGCAATGCCTGTGAGCCTATCTCTCCGACTTTTTTCCTGTGCTGTGTGTTTTCTTTTTCTGTCGAGGCGTCGCAGTCTCATAGATTCGGACGTTGCTCAGCTTTATGCCGCAAGCGCTTGTTCTTGCCGCGATTTTTTAACGTTTAAAACCGTCAAGCGGTGTATGATTGCGCCCGTCAGCCCCGCCGGGGCTTGTGGAATACCTCCATGGACTTACCCAGTAGTTACTCAGTATCCCGTTTTAACAATCATGAACTGACTGATTGATCCTTCCGGCGTGCTCCTCTGCTGGGAGTGGAGTTCGCCTATGACCGAAGTAGAAGTAAAGAAAACGCAGGAAAGCCTGCAAGACCGCCTGGCTCAAGTCGTCGAGCTGCTGCAGCGCCAGCGGGTAGTTGAAGACCTGACGCACCGTCAGGAAGGCCATCATCATGACCGGGTCGAGAACCTGGTCCATCGGCAGAACCTCGTCGAGTTGCAACGCAAGCTCGATGATCTGCACTCTGCTGACGTTGCCTACATCCTTGAAGCCTTGCCTCTGGAAGAGCGTCTGACCGTCTGGCAGTTGGTCAAGGCCGAGCGTGACGGCGACATCCTCCTCGAAGTATCCGATTCCGTACGTGAAACCCTGATCGCCGACATGGACGATCACGAGCTCCTGGCTGCCGCCAAGGAGATGGACGCTGACGAACTTGCTGACCTGGCCCCCGAGCTGCCGCGAGACGTCGTCCATGAGCTGATGGAGGCTCTCGACGGCCAGCAGCGTGAGCGTGTTCGCTCCGCGCTGTCCTATGACGAGGAGCAGGTCGGTGCGCTGATGGACTTCGAGATGGTGACCATCCGCGAGGATGTCAGCCTGGAAGTGGTCCTGCGTTATCTGCGTCGCCTGAAAGAATTGCCAAGCCACACCGACAAACTGTTCGTGGTGGACTACGACGGCGTGCTCAAAGGGGTGCTGCCGATCAAGCGTCTGCTGGTCAATGACCCGGACAAGCAGGTCGCCGAGGTCATGGCCAGTGATCCGGTGAGTTTTCACCCGGATGAAGATGCCTACGACGCGGCTCAGGCATTTGAGCGTTATGACCTGATTTCGGCCCCTGTGGTCGACAAGAACGACAAGTTGATCGGCCGTTTGACCATCGACGAAATGGTCGACCTGATTCGTGAGGAAAGTGAGACCGAAGTCCTCAACATGGCCGGTCTGCGGGAAGAGGAAGACATCTTCGCCTCGGTCTGGAAATCCTTGCGCAACCGTTGGGCCTGGCTGGCAATCAATCTGATTACCGCGTTTGTCGCGTCCCGGGTGATTGGGCTGTTCGAGGGCTCGATTGAAAAGCTGGTGGCGTTGGCGGCCCTGATGCCCATCGTTGCGGGTATCGGTGGCAACTCGGGTAATCAGACTATCACCATGATTGTCCGGGCAATGGCCCTGGACCAGGTGAGCACTGGCAACACCTCGCGCTTGATGCGTAAAGAGCTGGCCGTAGCCCTGATCAATGGCCTGGTCTGGGGTGGGGTGATCGGTGTCGTGGCGTACATGCTCTACGGGAGCTGGTCGCTGGGGGTGGTCATGACCGCTGCCATGACCTTGAACCTGCTGCTGGCGGCGCTGATGGGGGTTCTGATCCCCATGACCCTGGCGCGCCTGGGGCGTGATCCGGCGATGGGCGCTAGCGTGATGATCACCGCCATGACTGACAGTGGCGGCTTTTTCATCTTTCTCGGCCTGGCGACCATTTTCCTGCTTTGAGCCGTTCTTCCCTGCTGGTTACCGACGAAGCGCCTAAATGGCGCTTCGCTGCTTTTGGCGGGGCAAAAAAAAGCCAGCGACTAGGCTGGCTTGAGCTTGCGAGATGCAATCAGGTGGCGTCTGCGGCCATTTCAGCGTCATGGGCGATCAGCGAAACCAAAGCGTTTTGCTGGCGATGTGAGAGTTGGCGGAAACGTTGAAGCAGTTCGCGCTCATGCAAGGACAGTTCGGGGCTGTCCAGGCGCATGCTCAGCTCTTCACCCAAGGCGCCTTCCTGAATAAGACTCTGTTCCAGGCGCGCGATGATTTCGGAGTTCATGCTGCGGTGATGATTGCGAGCCACCTCGGCAATGCGTTCACGCATCCCGTCGGGTAGACGTACGACGAACTTGTCAGCCGTACGGCTGGAATAAATTGCCTGTTTCAATGGGCGCATATATTTAACCGGTTAGTTCAGGGGGAGCGGTTCTCGGAATTGGCCGCGGGCTGTCTTTTAGGACAAGCCTGAATGCCAAATGTTCAACCTGAATTGTTAAGAGGCCCGCATCATGCCTCAAAATTGCCAGATCCTTGGCGTCAATTCTGTGACAAATATTGAACTGGATAAAGGCGTTATGCCAGCACCAATTATCAGAAATGCGGACTGGTTTGAAAAGTTCGTCGGGTCCGCGTTGCTGGCCGCATTCTCCCATCCTGCGGGAGTGTCAGTGCACCGACGAAGGTGCATGCTATGCGGGTGAAAGTGTAATCCCTACCTTTCAGAGGATAGTGGCAAATGGCCGATTTACTAGTTGTGCTCTGCGGAGCAGCCACCCATGCCGGGTAGGTTGATCTACTTGATGGGGCCTTCAGGGGCCGGCAAGGATAGCCTGATTGATGCGGCCCGGCAGCCTTTAAGTGCGTTGGGCTGTGAAGTGGCAAGAAGGGTGATCACGCGCTCTGCCGAGTCGGTGGGAGAGGAGGCGATTGAGGTCACCGCCGAGGAGTTCGCGGGACGAGTAGGCCGGGGGGATTTCGCTTTGTTCTGGCAGGCCAATGGCCTGGGTTATGGGATTCCCGTGGTGATCGATAGCTGGTTGGCGCAGGGGCGCAATGTCCTGGT
Organism: Pseudomonas sp. GW823-FHT02C05; assembly: GCF_058797595.1. NCBI lineage: Bacteria > Pseudomonadati > Pseudomonadota > Gammaproteobacteria > Pseudomonadales > Pseudomonadaceae > Pseudomonas > Pseudomonas sp. GW823-FHT02C05. The sequence continues at coordinate 688,230 of NZ_JBXAJU010000003.1, forward strand.
CAACGGGTCCAGAGGCTATCTGTCCAGGGCGCGAGCTCGGTATCCCGATCTGATTCCGATAGTTCTGACGGTTGATAACGAAGTATTACGCCGTCGCTTGCTACGTCGGGCCAGGGAAAGCCTGCCGGAGATAGAAGAGCGCCTGCAGCGTAATGAACAGTTTGCCCATGCCGGCTGGCTGGATGAGGAGGGAGTGGTTCGCCTGGATAATTCTGCCGAATTGCAGGTTACCTTGAGGCGCCTCTTAGGCATATTGCAAGAGCACGGTATCAGCGCAATACAGGGTCGAACTTGATCCTGCGGCCAGCCAGCAGTGCCAGCAGGAACAGGCCGAACAGTGAGCCGCTGATGATTAGTGGCGCGCTGCCCAGAGGTTCTTCAGGCAGGAACACAGCGGCAATGGCGCTGAGTAGCGTCAGAACAAGCAGGCTTTTGGCGGCGGTGGACATAAATGGCTCCTGTAGTCTCGGTCTCAAAATACCCAGCGTTCAGTGGGTGCGGCGGCTGGCTGTTGTGAGGCTTTTCCCTGGGTAACCCGGGTCACTGAGCCAGGCTCAATCTGGGTGTTCATGACTGCCAGCTGGGGTGCCAGGCGTTGCTGGTAATGGGCGAAGGATGTCCCGCCAGGGGCAGCGTCATCTGCAGGTTGAAAGTGAAAGGCCGCCAATACGGCGATGGCAATCGCATTCAAGAGCAACAGAGCGCTATTCATGGGCGGCATCTCCTCAGTGTTTATCCACTGATTAAGCAGCCTGCGTGCCAAGAGTTTACCTGGCGATAAAGTCTTTAAAAACAATATGTTGAGCTGATTTTTAAAGTCTCTTTAATTGCATTTTGCAATGATGGCTTTTTGCAGTGATGCAATTTGCACGACGCGGCATCGAAGCCGCGGGGCGAGCCTGATGCTTCCTGCAAAAAGCCCTATGGATCACATGACAAATGCAGCCTTGGCCGTTAACATGCACGCCGTCCTCCGCGCCGTGCCGCAATGGCGCTCGCTGTTTTGTCTCAGTAGCTCAATTGGATAGAGCATCCCCCTCCTAAGGGGAAGGTTGGCAGTTCGAACCTGCCCTGGGACACCATATAATTCGTATCTTTCTGGGCTGATCCCTGCGCGGTTGATCTGTTCTTGGACCCTGGAGCGAAAGAATAAAGAAAAGCCCCACCGGGCGATCCTCGGGCGGGGCTTTTTTGTTTTCGTCTATCCGAGGGGCACGTTAAATAACGGGCTCTTTTTCTTGTATTGGTGACAGCCTGACCAGCGTGGGGCTACGTGCTTGTGAATAGGGCCACAGTGAGTGTTTTTGATGGCCTGCAAGGATTCACGTTGTTTTACTGATCTGGCTGCTTGTCGCCAGGGCCAGAAATGTCAATCCGCTACCGGACAGAGCGCCGGCAATCCCTTCCAGTCAACGCTTGCCCACACTCCGCTGCCGGGTGCAAGCAACTGGCTCAGCTTCGCTTCATTGAATGAAGTTCCCAGCGAATCGGCCCTGAATGCGGCTATCCATTGCTGGCGGCCCAGCATGAAGGCCTTGCCGAAGTCTTCCCAATCGTTGAAGCAGTCCTGGGCCCGCTGGGCGTTGAGCAGCATGATGCGCCACCCTGTTTCAGGTTCGAGCCAGCTCATCAACATGGCGCAACGGACAAAAAATGCGCTGCGCACGCAGGCGAAGGCCATGGCTGCTCGCGGGTCGTCACTGGGATTCAGGCCATGCAGGTCAATACGAAACCACTGGCGCTCCAGGGTGCCATTGAGGTGGGCGCAGACTTCGTCGTCGGTGGCGTTGCTGCGAAAACCGATCTGGTGCAGCAACGAGGCCCGCAGGGTGCTTTTCGCCTGATCCATGAAGTGGGTGGTATCGGGGTCGTAGAAACCGGTCATTCCGGTGGCATCGACCATGGGTTGTGCCAGTGTCAGTGCCCAACGCTTACGTGGTGTGAATACCACCAGGGATGTTCCCGACGGGCGGCGAAAGTGACGCCAGCCCAGCCAGGCGCCGAATAGCACGACAATTACCGTCATCATCTGCGTATTACCTGCTTCTGTTTTGCCATGTGCTGATTTCTTCGGCCAGGGATGGGGACATATCTGACCAGGGCACGCCTTCGGTCCGATACTGCGGGTCCTCGGCCTGACGTGGTGGCAAGGGGGTTTTCTTGAAGATGTGGCGGGTGGCGTACTTGACGGTCGGCGCCTGGGGCGCGACCTCCAGCAGCAGGTCGGACTGGCGTGCCGCGACCAGCCACTCGACCATGGCCGAAGGGGCTTCCAGCCGTCGGAACAACTGTGGGTAACGGGCTACCAGACGGGTCTGGGTTTGAGGGTCGCTGACTTCTTCGATACGCAGCCAACCCGCCTCGGTACGTACTATGCCGATGGCAATGCAGTCGGCCGGGGTCTGTTGGTCGGTACCCAGGGTGTTGAGAAAGCGCAGCAGGTCGTGGAAATAACGTTCGACGGGCGGGCGGTTCTGCTTGCCTTTGACCTGCTCCACCGTCAGTGCACCGTCGTCCTGGATGATCAGGCTGAGGGTGATGTGGGGGTGGCCTTGAGCATCGCGCAGGCTGAACACGCGCATGCTCTGCTGTTCCACCGCTTCGGCGTAACGCTCTCCGTAGCCGCCGGTCAGGGCCCGACGGTCGGCGAACTGCCCGAGGCAATGGCGCATCACGTAGCTTTCAAAAGCCATCTCGGCCCGCAACTGCGGGCTTTGCGGGCGCAGTTCGACCCAGGTGTGCTCGGCACAGGTAAGGGTCACGGTCAGGGCTTGGGCAGAGCTCTGGCGCCATCCCTGATCGACCCGGGCCGCCATTTGTGCATGCTCCCTTTCCCACAATGCCAGCGCTTGCGGGCAAGTGATGCGATCCAGCTTGCCCTCCAGGGCCGTGCCTTTGCGTGAGGTCAGGAACTCCACCAGTTGGGCCTCCTGGTGCAGCAGATGCGGGTCCTGCGGGTTGACCCAGACCAGAGGCGCCAGGGCTTTGGCGCAATCTTCGGATTGCGCCTTGGCAGCGCGCTCGAAATAGCCGCTCACCCAGGCCGGCACCGAGTCGCTACCCAGAGCCGTACAGGCGTCATCCAGGGACTGGATGCGCCGTGCCGGTTCGAAGTTGCCCGCCAGGTGGCGATAGAAGTGGTTCAACAGCCAGCCCTGCACTGCTTGCTCGTCCCTGCGCTGCTGGCTGCGCTGGGTGATGCCGCGTTTCAGTTCATCGGCATTGAGCAGGTTGCGCGGGGCGTAGCTGGGGCTGCGCTTGTCGGCGCTTACTTCCATATCTGCCACCAGTTTTTCTTGCCGGCCGGTTGAGCCGGGGCTTGCAGCTCGCTCAGGATTTGCTCGATCCGGGCACGGCACCGGATGTCGTAGTCATCGTCCGGGGCACACAGGGCCAGGGTGCGTGCGCAGTAGTCAATGGCTTCGGCGGCCCGCCCCCGGGCCTTGAGGAAGTCCACCGAGGCGGACATGACCGAGACCTCGTTCAGGGACAGTACCGCCGGCTGGTAACGCTGCCAGAGGCTGTCGGCGTTGTCCGGATGGGCATGGGCCAGGTAGCGTGCGACCTGGATCCGGGCAAACAGCGCCGAGCTGTCGAGTTGCTGATCGCTGATGCCTTGCTCTTCCTGCCACTTGAGCAGGCGTTCGAGCCAGATGAGGATCTCATTGTCGCGATCGAGCTTGTACAGGGCGTACGCCACCGAGGCTACGTATTCATCCGGGTTGTGGCGGCTGTAGCCGAACTCGGCCGAATAATGCCAAAGCTGTTCCGCGGCATCGATAATGCCGGGCAGATCCTCCAGGCTGATACGCGCACTGAGCAGCCCGTTGTAGTGTTCGGCGAACGGGCTGGCGGCGATGCCCCGAGTATGCAGTTCGATGGCGTCTTCGTAGCGAATCGGGTTGTAGTAGCGGTAGTTGATCGCCAGGTTGTTGCAGAGCATGGAATACAGGTGCGCGCAGGCATCGTACGGGTGGCCGCTGCCGCTGGCGAAATAGCGCTCCATATGGGCCTGGCCCTGCTCGTAGGCATCTCTCTGGGCTTCGCTCAGCAACGAATAGGCCTGGTTCCGGGCGTCCGAGGGCAATTTGTCGGCTTCTGCTTCGGCCAGGTCTTCAATGCCCAGTGCGTAGTTGTAGGCGTGCTTGCCGCAGGACAGGACGGGCTTGGGCGCTTTGAGTGCCTCGATAATCCCCAGGCTGTTGATCCGAGCGGCAAACAGCGAAAACGCACTGCGGTTGTCTTGCATGCGGCCCGCCTGGATGGCGGTTTGCAGCAGGCTGACTTCAGTGGCCGCATCGATCAGGCCGTGCTCAGCGTCATGCACGGCTGCCAGGCGGGTGATCCAGGGGTGATCGGGCGCACGACGCACCGCTTCTGCACGAGCTTCGGTATACAGCGCGTCGCCAGCTTGCAGGTCCTCCATGGCCAGGGAGAGGGCGGCCAGCAGTGGCGTGGTGGCAGACTCGCTGGTTTCGATACTTGGCAGTGCTTGCAGGAAGCTCTGCAGCACTTCCTCGGTGATACAGGCACGCATCACGCAAATCGGCCACCAGGCACTGCGCTCATCAGGGTCCTGCAGGCGATCGAGTACCAGGCGGGCGGTGGCTGGCCATAGCTCGGTTTGCCGGTCATAGACATCGATGAATGCGCGAAATCCGGCTTCGTCGATGCGGCCAGCTTCCATCAGCCAGGGCAATTCGTATTCGATAAAGTTGTTGCCCCCGTCGGAATCCAGGCTCAGGGCTGCGGCATTGCAGATCTTCAGGGCGCCGGCCAGGTCGCCCTGGGCGTGCAGGGCGCGGGCCGCCAAGCGTGCAGTGCGCACTTCCCATTCGCGGCGCTGGGGCAGGGAGCGGCCAGCGGTCAGTTGCGCGATGGGTTGCTCGAACAGTGCCAGGCGCAGCGGAATGATCTCGATCAGCGAGTTGCCCAACCACAGCCAGTCGCCTTCATCGATATCCTGGTCCGGGCCGGCGGTACGTACGGCGTTGACCGCCTCCAGGGCTGCACTACGGGCCTCTTCATTGCGGTCGTGGTAGGCCAGGACTCGGGCGCGGCGCTGATACTGATCGGCGGCATCCCAGGCACGCAGGGCCGCGCGGGCAGGGTTGCCCAAGGTCAGGGCGTAGCGCACTTCGATGGTTTTCAGTGCTATTTCACAACTAGCGCGTTCCAGATCGTCGAAGATCCGATAGCGGCGGTAATGCTCGACATTGAAATCCAGGGTTTGCGTGGCCATCTGTTCGAGCTGTCCGAGCACTTCGATCAGGGTTGGCTCGTCATCGAGGTAGTTGGCGACCCGCAGGCGCAGGATAGCCAGGTTCATCATCAGCTCGGCGCGGGCCGACTCTGGGGCGGCTTGTACAAGAGCGTCGCCATCCCGATCGATGACGGCCCGGGCTGCCGCTGAATCACCGGCCTGCATCCACAGGGTGTGCAGGCGGTCGATGGACGCCAGGGAGTCGGCCTGCAGCGGTTGTGCCTGCAACTGAGCCAGCAGGGCATCGGTTTCCTGTTCTTGCTGTTGCGCCTCCAGGCGGTCCATGAACTGTTCCAGTTCAATGCCGGTTATCGCACTGCTGTTATGCGCCATCGTTAACTCCATTTGATAATGACCTGCGCATCACGTGATGCACTGCCTGGCAGACCGGCACTTCCTCGTCGTTGGTACCTCCGTGGGGTGTCATGCCGATCCTTCGACACCCGGGTCGCAAGCCTGAGACGCTTGCGACTGATGGACCCTTTATTGCGCGGCAGACCCTCTGCGATGCAGGGGCATTTCCGGCAAGAAACGATCGAGGCTGTGAGGCGCAGCACGCTATCAGGTGATGTTTCAGAATCCAAGGTTTGAGCGTGCAAACGGGCCTCTTTTACGGCCGAGTACACGGGCTGGTCGAGACTTGTGCAATCCGCGGTGAAATGCCGCCCGTCGGCTATAAGGGAATGCGTAATCCGGCCGATAACCTCAGTGGACAATTGTGTTCCCAAGTGGCGGCCTGGATCACAGGCCGACCGGAAAGTGCTTGATAGCCCGTGGCCAGCAGCTATTATCTGCGCGCCAAAAACAGGCTGCGAAGCCGGGTGGGTCCTGCTGTCTTTGGATTGATCTTCTTACTTGCCTGGAATCTTCGATGCTGGCGTACCACCAAAAGAGCTTTTTGATCGTCGATGATTTCTCGGACTTCCGCAGTTCGGTGCGTTCGATGCTGCGTGAGCTGGGCGTCAAGGATGTAGACACCGCCGACACTGGCGAGCAGGCCCTGCGCATGTGCGCGCAGAAGCGCTACGACTTCATCCTCCAGGACTATCACCTGGGCGACGGCAAGAAAAACGGCCAGCAGGTGCTCGAAGACCTGATGCTGGAAAAGCTCATCAGCCATGAGAGCGTGTTCCTCATGGTCACCGCCGAGAGCAGCCAGGCCATGGTGCTCAGTGCCCTGGAGCATGAGCCCGATGCCTACCTGACCAAGCCTTTCAACCGCTCCGGTCTGGCCCAGCGCCTGGAGCGCCTGCAGCAGCGCAAGACGTTGCTCAAACCCATTCTCCAGGCCCTTGACCGGGGCAAGCCGGTGGAGGTGCTCAACGCCTGCATCGCCCTGTGCAAGCAGGACCCGCGTTATGCGCCGTTGTGCCTGCGCTACCGCGCCGATGCCCTGCGCGACATGCATCAGAACGAGGCCCTGGAGCGCCTGTACAACAGCATCCTGGCGGACCGGCCGCTGCCCTGGGCCTACGTCGGGCTGGGGCGCCTGCTGTTCAAGCGCGGGCAGGTTGGCGAGGCCAAGGCGGTTTATGAAAAGGCCTTGAAGGCCTTTCCGATGATGCCGGGCCTCTACGACGGGCTGGCAGAGGTGCTGGTAGCCGAAGGCGATACCCAGCGGGCCCAGAACGTGCTGGAAGAGGCGGTGCGCCTTTCTCCCCTGGCCGTGCGGCGCCAGGCATTGCTGGGCAAGCTGGCCATGGCCAACGAAGACTTTGACAGCGCTTCCCGGGCCTATCGCCAGGCGGTGTCCCAGGGCGCGCAGTCGCGTTTCAAGGACCCGGAAAGCAACCTCGGGCTGGCCCATGCCCTGATCAGCAAGGGCAGCGAGAGGGGCCTGGACACGCGCACCCGGCTGGAAATCAACCAGACCCTGAGTGCCGTGGCCAAGGAGAATCCCACTGACCCGGGCCTGCAGATTCGCGCGCGGCTGATGAAGGCCACGAGCCTGTTGCTCAATGATGCCGAGACCGCGGAAAAACTCACCGAGCAGGCGCTGCTGCGCCTGGACGGCATGGAGCAGTTCATGAGCCCCGAAGCGGCGCTGCTGGTGGCCAAGCAACTGCAGATGCTGGGGCAGGCCAGTGCCGGTGCTTCGATGCTCAAGAACTGTGCGGAGATCTATGGTGACGATCCGAAGGTCATGCAGAACATCGCCAAGCTGACCGACGACCCGACTATCCTCAGTTCTTCCAATGCCGCCGCCGATATCAACCGTCAGGGCGTGCGCAGCTACAAGGGCGGCAACCTCGTGGAAGCGCGGGAGTTGTTCCGCAAGGCCCTGGCCATGCAACCGAAGAACATCAGTATTGCCCTGAACATGGCCCAGTCGCTGCTGCACGGCGCCGACGCCAATCCGGACGCGGCACTCCTGGAAGAATGCCGGGCGTGCCTTAAATTGGTGGGCATGATGCCCGATACCGACGCGCGTTATCCGCGCTATCAGAAGCTGCGAAGCAAGGCGTTTGGCCAATGATCGAAAAGCAACAGGCGCTCGACTTTTCCACGGTGATCGCCTCCACCGTACATGACATGAAGAACTCCCTGGCCATGCTGATGCAGGCTCACGCCCAGTGGCTGGCGCGCTTGCCCGAGCAGCAGAATGCGCCAGAGCAGGGGGTGATCGACTATCAGTTCGCCCACCTCAACGGCATGCTGGTGCAACTGCTGGGGCTGTACAAGCTGGGGATCAACCAGCTGCCGTTGCAGCCGGCCTACCACGAACTGGATGACTTCATCGAAGCGCAACTGGTGAGCCATCAGGACGTGTTCAAGAGCCGTGGCATTTCCGCCGCCTATGAAGTCGATCCGCTGAGCCCCCTGGGGTTCTTCGATCGTGAGCTGATCGCCTCGGTATTGGCCAATTGCATCAACAATTCCATTCGCCATGCACGTCATGCCCTGCTGATCAGCGTCAGTGATGAGGAAGGGCAGGTGGTGCTGTCCATCAACGACGATGGCGAAGGCTATCCCCAAGGGATGATCGAGCGTCAGGCCGACTATGTGCAGGGCATCAATCAAAGCAGCGGCAGCACCGGGCTGGGCCTGTACTTTGCCGGGCGCATTGCCGAATTGCATCAGCGCAATGGCGTGTGCGGCCACACTCGGATCAGCAACGGCGGCCCATTGGGCGGCGGGTTGTTCAAGCTCTACTTGCCCTGAGCCGCGAGTGGTTGAAGGTGTGCCTCGCCCAGTTGCCGCCCGGCCAGGGCCAGGCATTCCAGAAAGGTTGCCAGTGCGACCTTGGGTTCCTGGCCCTGGCGGGTGATGCAGTGAAAGTGCGAGCGGTAGGCCAGGCGCTCGGGTAGCAAGGCGCGCAGTTGGCCCTTGGCCACCCAGGCCGTTGCATAGTGGCTGGGCAGGTAACCCAGGTAGGTGCCGGAGAAAATCAGCGTGGCGATGGCCTCCATGGCGTAGGCGCTGACGCTCTGGTTGAAGTGCAGGTCATGGGGGCGCTGGTGCTCCGCCATGTAGCCCCGGCTCACATAGTCGGCGGCGCAGATCTCTTCCAGGGTCAGTGTTTCGTCGGTGCGCGGGAACAGCGGATGGCCGTTGGCGCAGTAGAGGTTCTGTTCCTCCTCGAACAGGTGCTGATAGTGCAACCCCGACAGTTGATGGTGGAAAGCGCCGATGGCCAGGTGCAGGCGTTCGTCGAGCACGGCCTGTTCCAGTTCGTCGGGGCGCATCAGGTGCAGGTTCGGCCGTACCTGGGGCAGGCGCCGGCGCAGATGGCCCAGGGCCAGAGACAGGGGGGCATAGGGCAGGCTGATCAGGCTGTCGACACTGCCGATCTGCAACTGCTCGCGGGTGATGGGGCCGAGGCGGTTGGCGTGCTGGCGAAAGCGCTCGATGTCGGCGAACAGCAACTGTGCTGCCTCGAACAGCTCCTGGCCCTGATCGGTCAGCTGAAATCCGCTGCTACCGCGCCTGCACAGGGAGTAGCCCAGGCGCTCCTCAAGGTCCCGGACCACCACGCTCAGTCGCGACAGGCTGGTGTTGAGCCGTGCCTGGGCTGCGGTGAACCCGCCGGCATCAACGATGGCGCAGAACACCCGCAGCATCCGCAAATCAATATCGGCAAGGCTTCCCAGCATGGGCGCTCCCTCAAGTTGGCGTAGGCGACGTGTCGAGCCTACTCCCTTGTCCTGATTGATGGACACCATGGACCTGTAACAAGGCTGGCGGCCTGCTTGCCCCGCCAGTGGGGGCAGGGCCGGGGATTTTACTCACGCCTGCTTGAAATCCTGAACGGGTGGTGCGTATTTTGTACGGGTCGCCGTTCGCGGCTCGTATAACAACAAGGATTGAGTCATGACAACCGATGGCCACAGTTCACTCGCCGAGCGATTGACGGGCATTGATGAGATCGAATGTGTCACCGCGGATCTGAATGGCGTGCCGCGGGGCAAGGTAATGACCGCCGAGGGGTTCCTCGAAGGGCGGCGCTTGCAGATGGCGCGGGGGGTGCTGCTGCAATGCATCATGGGCGGTTATCCGCCAGCACGTTTCTACGGCAGCGACGACGGCGACCTGGCGCTCAATGCCGACCCCCGGCAGATCCACCGCCTGCCCTGGAGCGAAACGCCCAGAGCGCTGGCTATCTGTGACGCCGATGAGCTCAGCGGCGAGAGTTCGCGGCTCTCCACTCGTGGGCAGCTCAAGCAGGTAATCGCCCGTTATGCCGCCCTGGGCCTGGCGCCGGTGGTGGCCACCGAGCTCGAGTTCTTCGTGTTCGCGGCCAATGACGATCCAGCGCAGCCCTTCCGGCCGCCGGTCGGCCTGGATGGGCGCCGGGAGGAAGGCTATTCGGCGTTCAGCGTGAGTTCCAACAATGGTCTGCGGCCATTCTTCAAGGAGGTCTACGAAGGCATGGCCGCCCTGGGCCTGCCCCGCGATACCTTCATGCACGAGATGGGCGTCAGCCAGTTCGAAATCAACCTGTTGCACGGTGACCCGCTGTTGTTGGCGGACCAGACCTTCCTGTTCAAGCACCTGCTCAAGGAGGTGGCGCTCAAGCACGGCCTGATCGTGGTCTGCATGGCCAAGCCCTTGGCTCACACGCCGGGCAGCTCGATGCATATACACCAGAGCCTGGTGGAGATGGGTAACGGCCGTAACGTTTTCAGTGACGACGCCGGGCAACCTACGGCGATGTTCCGGCATTTCATTGGCGGCCTGCAGGCCGGCCTCGCCGACTTCACCGCCTTGTTCGCCCCCAATGTGAACTCCTATCAGCGCTTGTGTCATCCTTACGCTTCGCCGAACAATGCGTGCTGGTCCCACGACAATCGGGCCGCTGGCCTGCGGATTCCGGCCAGTTCACCGGTGGCGCGACGGGTGGAAAATCGTCTGCCGGGGGCGGACGCCAATCCTTATCTGGCGATCGCCGCGAGCCTGGCAGCAGGTTTGCATGGCATCGAGAACGAGTTGGAGCCAACCGCTGCCATCCAGGGTGAGTTCGAAGTGCCGGACAATCTTTCGTTGCCCTGTACCTTGCATGCGGCCCTGGAGCGTCTGAAACGTAGCCAGTTGGCCAGGGAACTGTTCGGCAACGAGTTCATCGAAGGCTACATCGCTTCGAAGACCATGGAGTTGACCAGTTTCTTTGATGAAATTACTCCCTGGGAGCGGCGTGTGTTAGCGGCCCAGGCATAACCGAACCGTCGCTGGTCGGGCCCCGGTTTGCCGGGGCTCGATACCTCATTCAAGGAGCCGCTCGGAACGCCGATGCGCCAAATCTGGAAATCCTTTCGAGCGCTTTATTTCGCGTCGCTGATGATGCTGATCGGCTCTGGCCTGCTCAGCACTTATCTGGCCCTGCGCCTGGCCGCCGATCATGTCGACGGGCTATGGGTGGGGGCCTTGATGGCGGCCAACTATTTCGGCCTGGTTTTGGGGGGCAAGCTGGGGCACCGACTGATTGCCCGGGTCGGGCATATCCGTGCCTACGCCACCTGTGCCGGGATTGTCGGCGCGGCAGTGCTGGGCCACGGCCTGGTGGACTGGTTGCCGGCCTGGCTGGTGCTGCGGATGATCGTGGGCCTGGGGATGATGTGCCAGTACATGGTCATCGAAAGCTGGCTCAATGAGCAGGCCGACGCCAAGCAGCGCGGGCTGGTGTTCAGCGGCTACATGATTGCCTCTTACCTGGGCCTGGTGCTGGGGCAGTTGATACTGGTCATGCACCCGGCCCTGGGCCTGGAGCTGCTGATGCTGGTGGCGCTGTGCTTTGCCCTGTGCCTGGTGCCGGTGGCCATGACCCGGCGCATTCACCCGGCACCCTTGCGCCCTGCACCCATGGAGCCGCGCTTCTTTATCAAGCGTGTACCGCAATCGCTGAGCACGGTACTGGGTTCGGGGCTGATCGTCGGTTCGTTCTACGGTCTGGCGCCGCTCTATGCCTCGCAACAGGGCTTGAGCACCGAGCAGGTGGGTCTGTTCATGGGTAGCTGCATTTTCGCCGGGCTGGTGGTGCAGTGGCCGCTGGGCTGGCTGTCCGACCGCTATGACCGGGCGCTGCTGATCCGCTGTTTCGCCTTGTTCCTGGCGGTGGTGGCCCTGCCCCTGGCGATCCTGCCTTCGGTGCCGCTGGAGGTCCTGTTTGTTCTGGGCTTCCTGTGTTCCCTGGTGCAGTTCTGTCTCTATCCACTGGCGGTGGCGTTCTCCAATGACCATGTGGAAGGGGATCGACGGGTCTCGCTGACGGCGATGCTGCTGGTGACCTATGGCGTGGGTGCGAGTATTGGTCCTTTGGCGGCAGGGGTGCTGATGAAGTTGTTCGGTAGCCAAATGCTCTACGCCTTCTTCAGTTTCTTTGCCCTGGTGCTGGTCTGGCGGATTCGGCCGAAGGCCGTGACCAATCTGCATCAGGTCGACGATGCGCCACTGCATCACGTGGCGATGCCGGACAGCATGTCCAGTTCACCGTTGGTGGCGGCTCTGGATCCGCGGGTTGACGAACAGGTGGTTCAGGACCAGATGCAGAGCGCGCCCGCGCCGGAAGCTGCGCCTGATGAACCTGCAGCGGATACCCCGCAGGCTGCGGATGAACCGCCTGCCGAGGAATGCGCCCGGGAACACCTCAGCGGGGCCAGGCCTTAGGCGCAAAAAAAACGGGCAGTTGCCGCAAGGCAGTGCCCGTTTTCATTGATGCCTTTGAGTCAGAGGTCGTCTTTATCGAAGCGCCGCGCTTCACGCTGCAGTTGATAGACGAAGCGTTCGACCTGGCGCTGTACCAGGCCGCTCATGTTGTGGAAGCGTACGCCGGCAAAGGTGGTGTCGATGCGTTCTTCGTGGTGCAGGTAACGCAGTTCCACCGGGGCCGTCATGCTGCCGAAGGGCAGGGCGGCGATAAAGCGCTCGTAAACCTGGCCCAGTTGCAGGCGTGAGGAAATATCGCCGTCGAAACGCAATTTGCAGCCGGTGGCGGAAATGTCCAGCAGCTTGCCGCTGAGGGGCGACTTGAGTTTTTCGCCGCTCAGTTCGATGTCTACCAGTTGTGCCAGCTTCAGGGCGGCACGAAAGGCGTTGCGGCGCTGGTGGTAGACCACTTCGTCCGGCAGGGTGGTGCGGTAGCAGCGGCCGCCGTTGGATTCGTCGAGGGTGGGCAAGCCGTTGCTTTCCCAGGCGATGCGTACGCCTTCATGAAAGCCTTCAACGCGAAACGGTTCGCCTGCGAGCAGGAAGCGTTCACCGTCGCGGGGGATCATTTCGTCGAGGGCGATCATGTTGCTATCGCGGTCCACTTCCACCAGATAGCTTTGGAAGCGCTGGCTACGCTCGTGGAAAGTGATGATCAGCGGGTCATGGCTCTCTTGCAGCAACCGCAGGTTGGAAGAGATCTCCAACGCAGTGGTGAGCACCTTGGGTGGCTGCGGAGTATCTTCCGCATTTGAGGCGTTGAACACGGTTCATCAATCTCCAGACAAAATACAACTACACGCAGGAGCCAGCATTTTGCCAGCATGTTTCACGGCTTGGTAGCGCGCGCTCATTTTTTGGGTTTAAGCCTGACTGAGTGGGCGTGGCTTCGCAAGCATTGAGGTAGAGCCGCGGGCGTCGTATAGGGCAGGAGGTTCGCCACCATTGAGGATTTTCAGCTGGTTGGCGGTGGTGGCCTGTTGGATCTGGATCGAGCGACCATTGAGCTCGTTGGCAGCTTGGCACTCGGCAAGCAATTGGGTCAGGACATTGCTCTGTTCGAGCAATTGCGCGCCCAGGCTGGAGTGGCTGGCCAGTTGCTCGAGCCCCTCGCGGTTGGTCGGCAGGTTCAGGCTGGCAAGAATTTGCGTGCGCTTACGGCCATGCTGTTCCAGCAAGATGACCAAGGCTTGCTTCTGCGCCAGGATATCTTCCAGCAGCGGCATGTCGCGGCCGTGGAGGGCGATAGACTCGGCGCGTAGCAGCTCCAGCAAGTGTTGCGCTGGAGCAAGGTCATCGTTGATCAATTGCAGTAGGTTGGTGTCGTGCATGGCTGGCCTTGGGGATTAAGCGTCCAAAAGCCTGGCGCAAGCCTGGGGCTAGCGCTGGGCTTCGAAGTTAAGCAGTTTGCTGGCTACGCGGTTGCTGTCGACCTTATAGCTGCCATCGGCAATCGCTTGCTTCAACTCGGCCACCCGGGCTTTGTCGACGGCAGGCTGATCACGCAGCTTGTCAGTGACTTTCTGCAACTGTTGAGCCTCATTGCTCAGGTGTACCGATTCCCCGCTTTTGCTGGTCTCGGCGGCGGTTGTCAGCGGCGTGGATTTGCCGGCATCACCGGTTTCCTTGCTGGTGCTGGTACGCGTACTGCCTGTCAGTGAAGGGGAGCTGTTTAAACGGCTGAAGTCGATGACCATGATGAAGTAAACCTCTGGGTATTTGGACGCTTGCCATGTTTTCGGCCATACCCTGAAAAACTTTAGGCTCGATTGTCGACAAACCAGGTCAGGTATCTGCGACCCTTTATCGGCCACAGTTTAGGGAACGCACGGCTTGAGCGCCAGCTATCTACATGGCCACTTCCACTTGCCCTGGCGCCGTGATGCGGGCCTTGATCACTCGTTGCGAATTGAGATTCTTGACCCGGATCTGTTCGCTCATGCCGCCGTTGGACAGCGCCTCGCCCGGCATCCGTACATTCAACGTGCCGCTGCGTGCCGATATCACCACTTGATCGCCCTTGCGCACGACTTCCGCCTGCTCCAGATGGGCCAGGGTAACGAGCTGGTCGGCGACCATTGGTCGGACAAGTTTCTGACCAATGGCTTGGTCCACTGAGGTGAGGTAGCCCTGATTGTTCTGGCTGATGTCCCGTTCGCGCAGCACCACGTCTTCCGGTTCGATGATGCCGGCGCGCTTGAGCGGGCGTGCAGTGGTGACCACCTCGCGAAACAGCTTGACCTGCGCCGGCACGAATACCGTCCATGGCGAGGCGCCTTCGCAGCGCACTTTGACGGTGACCCGCCCCAGCGGTTGGGCCGGGCTTTCCAGGTTGGCTGTCAATTCCTTGTCGCAATTGGGCATGCGCATGCGCGGGTCCAGCTGGTTGACCTGGATTTCATAGCGACCTTCCGTTTGACTGGTGGCCAGGTAGTCTTCTACCGTGAATTCAAGAAACCCTTGAGTGACGCCGATAAGAAGATCAGGCAGGGTGACCGAATCAGCAACGGCAGGGTTGCCGGGGTTTAAAATGCACAAAGCCGACAGCCCGCACAGCAAAGTGCGGTAGCGGGATGTCAGGCGTCGGAAAAATGTCGTTTTGGCGTTCATAACAGTTAAAAAGCAAGCGCCGTGCCGTTTAGCAATGAGCGTGCGTCGGATCTTAAAGCTTTGGGGAGTCTGGGCATGGCTGGTGTAATGGATTCGGTGAACCAGCGCACGCAATTGGTTGGGCAGAATCGACTAGAGTTGTTGCTGTTCCGTCTGGACGGTGGGCAGCTCTACGGGATCAACGTATTCAAGGTTCGCGAGGTGCTGCAATGCCCTAAGCTGACCCTGATGCCCAAATCCAGTCCTGTGGTGTGCGGTGTCGCGAATATACGAGGGGCAACCATTCCGATCCTGGATCTGGCAATGGCTACGGGTTCTGGTGGCCTGCAGGACCAGAGCAATCCGTTCGTCATCATCACTGAGTACAACACCAAGACCCAGGGTTTCCTGGTGCGCTCGGTGGAGCGCATCGTCAACATGAACTGGGAAGAGATCCATCCGCCGCCCAAGGGGACCGGACGCGATCACTACCTGACGGCGGTCACTCGGGTGGACAACCAGTTGGTGGAAATCATCGACGTGGAGAAGATCCTGGCGGAAGTCGCGCCGACCTCGGAGGCGATCTCGGCAGGAGTGGTGGATGTCGAAACCCAGCACAAGGCTGTTTCCCTGCGGGTGCTGACCGTCGATGACTCGTCGGTGGCACGCAAGCAGGTCACCCGTTGCCTGCAAACCGTAGGTGTCGAGGTAGTGGCATTGAATGATGGCCGGCAAGCGCTGGATTACTTGCGCAAACTGGTGGACGAGGGCAAGAAGCCGGAAGAGGAATTCCTCATGATGATTTCCGACATCGAGATGCCCGAAATGGACGGTTACACCCTCACGGCCGAGATACGTAATGATCCACGCATGCAAAAGCTGCATATCATCCTGCATACTTCGTTGTCAGGGGTGTTCAATCAGGCGATGGTGAAGAAGGTCGGTGCCGATGACTTCCTTGCCAAGTTCCGCCCTGATGACCTGGCATCCCGGGTAGTCGACCGGATCAAAGCAGCAGATCACAGCTAAGGGCACTCGCCCTGGCGGACATAAGATTTAAGAGGCGGCAGCATTGTCTACGGGTAATTTGGATTTTGAACAGTTCCGGGTCTTCCTGGAAAAAGCCTGTGGTATTTTGCTCGGGGAAAATAAGCAATATCTAGTCTCGAGCCGTCTCAACAAACTGATGGAGCAGCAAGGGATAAAAACCTTGGGTGAGCTGGTCCAGCGGATTCAGACCCAGCCCCGCAGTGGTTTGCGCGAGATGGTCGTGGATGCCATGACGACCAACGAAACCTTGTGGTTTCGCGACACCTACCCATTCGAGGTGTTGAAGAACAAGGTGCTTCCCGAAGCCATCAAGGCCAGTCCCAACCAGCGCTTGCGCATCTGGTCGGCGGCCTGTTCGTCGGGGCAGGAGCCCTACTCGCTGTCGATGTCCATCGATGAGTTCGAGCGTAGCAACATGGGGCAGTTGAAGATGGGGGTGCAGATCGTTGCCACTGATCTATCCGGGACCATGCTCAACAACTGCAAGACCGGTGAATATGACAGCCTGGCAATTGGTCGTGGCCTGTCGGCCGAGCGCCTGCAGCGTTACTTCGACCCCAAGGGGCCGGGGCGCTGGGTGGTCAAGGCGCCGATCAAGAGCCGGGTGGAGTTTCGCTCGTTCAACCTGCTGGACAGCTACGCCAGTCTGGGCAAGTTCGACATCGTGTTCTGTCGCAATGTGTTGATCTACTTCTCGGCGGAGGTCAAGAAGGACATCCTGATGCGCATTCACAGCACCCTGAAGCCTGGCGGCTACCTGTTCCTGGGGGCTTCCGAAGCCCTCAATGGGCTGCCGGATCATTATCAGATGGTGCAATGCAGTCCGGGCATCATCTACCAGGCCAAGTAGCCAGCAGATCGTCGTACCGAAAAAGGAGGCCATTGGGCCTCCTTTTTTGTGCCTGCAATTATCTGGCGCGCCGGCTGAAAGCGGCAGGGTGGTTGCCGCTTTGCCGGTGTTTCGCGGAAATCCATTGCCGCTTTTCTGGCATTGCCGCCTTGCCGTCGCCGGCAAACCCCTGAAATACGGGGTTTGAAGACTTGGCACGCAGCTTGCTATATCCGAGTTACGAAAAATCAGGTCACCCAAAGGTTTCCGCCATGAGCATCAGCTTCGATAAAGCGCTCGGTATCCATGAACAGGCCCTTGGCTTTCGCGCCAAGCGTGCCGAAGTTCTGGCCAACAACATCGCCAACGCCGATACCCCGAACTACAAGGCTCGGGACCTGGACTTCTCTGCCGTGCTTGCCGAGCAGAATCAGAAGGCCCAGAACGGTACCTTCGCGTTGAACATGACCAACAACCGGCATATCGAAGCCCAGGGCTTGAGCAGTGGTGATGAATCGCTGCTGTATCGCACCCCGATGCAACCTTCGATCGACCAGAACACCGTGGACGCCCAGCTGGAGCAATCGAGCTACGCGCAGAACTCGGTGGATTTCCAGGCCAGCTTCACGCTGCTCAACAGCAAATTCAAAGGGCTGGTAGCAGCCCTGCGCGGAGAGTAATCCATGTCCCTCGCCAGTGTTTTCAATATTGCCGGTAGTGGCATGAGCGCCCAGACCACCCGTCTGAACACCGTCGCCAGTAACATCGCCAACGCCGAGAGCGTCTCGTCGAGCATCGACCAGACCTACCGCGCTCGTCACCCGGTGTTTGCCACCATGTTCCAGGGGGCGCAAAGCGGCGGCAGCGACTCGCTGTTCCAGAACCAGGACGCTGCCGGCCAGGGCGTGCAGGTACTGGGTGTGGTCGAAGACCAGAGCAACCTCGAAGCTCGTTACGAGCCGAACCATCCCGCCGCTGATGCCAAGGGTTATGTCTACTACCCCAACGTCAACGTGGTGGAAGAAATGGCCGACATGATTTCTGCCAGCCGTTCGTTCCAGACCAACGCTGAAATGATGAACACCGCTAAAACCATGATGCAGAAGGTCCTGACCCTGGGTCAGTGATAAGGGGCGAAGACCATGAGCGTTACTGATACCACCAACGCCCCATCCCTCAAGGATATCCTGGCGAATTCGTCGAAAACGACGAGCAATACCAGTGCCGACGGCCTGGCCGCGGCGACCAACAGCGCCACCGGCAAACAGAGCCTGGGCAAGGACGCATTCCTCAAGCTGCTGGTAACCCAGCTGAACAACCAGAACCCGCTGGATCCGCAGGACAACAGTGCGTTCGTTGCCCAGTTGGCGCAGTTCTCCACCCTGGAAGGCATCACCACCCTCAACTCCTCGGTGAATGCGATCACGGGTAACTACAAGTCTTCCCAGGCCTTGCAGGCTTCGTCCCTGGTGGGGCGCTCGGTCATCGTGCAGACCGGTACCACCCAGGTCGACACCAGCAAGAGCATGACCGGCTCGGTCACCGTGCCATCCAGCGTGAACTCGGTCACCGTGACCGTCACCGACAAGGACGGCAATACCGTCAAGACCATCGACATGGGCAGCCAGAAGGCC
Organism: Pseudomonas sp. GW823-FHT02C05; assembly: GCF_058797595.1. NCBI lineage: Bacteria > Pseudomonadati > Pseudomonadota > Gammaproteobacteria > Pseudomonadales > Pseudomonadaceae > Pseudomonas > Pseudomonas sp. GW823-FHT02C05. The sequence goes on from NZ_JBXAJU010000003.1 coordinate 706,735, forward strand.
GGCAACGCCAGCTTTGTCTGGGATGGCACCAAGACTGACGGCACCAAGGCGGATCCGGGCAACTACACCTTCAAGGCCAGCACCACCATCGATGGCAAGGGCACTGATCTGATCACCTACCTGCCGGCCACGGTCAATAGCGTGACCATCAGCCAGACCGGCGGCGAGTTGATGTTGAACCTCGCCGGCATGAGCAGCCCGATTGCCCTGTCCAAAGTACAAACCATTGGTATCTAGAGCCGACTAACCGGCACAAGGAGTGGAATATGTCTTTCAATATCGGCCTTAGCGGTCTCTACGCTGCCAACAAACAGCTGGACGTTACCGGCAACAACATCGCCAACGTCGCTACCACCGGCTTCAAATCCTCCCGTGCGGAATTCGCCGACGTCTATTCGGCCACCAAGCTGGGCAGCGGTACCCAGGTGATTGGTAACGGTGTGCGCCTGGCCAACGTTTCCCAGCAGTTCACCAACGGTGATATCAACAACACCGGTAATGTGCTGGACATGGGCATCCAGGGCCAGGGCTTCTTCGTGCTGAGTACCAACGGCTCCCTGACCTACACCCGTGCCGGTACCTTCAAGACCGACAAGGAAGGCTACATCACCAACAGTGACGGCACTGCCCGCCTGCAAGGTTATGCGGTCGATGCCAACGGCAAGATCATCAACGGTGTGCTGACCGACCTGCGGATCGATACTTCGAACCTGGCGCCAAAGCCAACCGACTCGATCTCCTCGACGATCAACCTGAACTCCGATTCGACGCCGATCGATGTGGGTGCGACCACTCCGGCGTATGTGTTCAATCCGACCGACAACACCACCTACACCAAGCAGTTCAGCACGCCTGTGTATGACACCCAGGGCAACAAGCACGTCATGGATCAGTACATGATCAAGACGCCGAACGCCAATGAGTGGCAAACCTACACGCTGATTGATGGTCGCAACCCGGACGGTACTGCATTCACCATGGCCAACCAGTCGCCGATCACCATGAAGTTCGACTCGTCGGGCAAGCTCAGCAGCATGACCCCGCCAGCTGCGCCTGGGACCACGCCGTATACCATTACCGGTAACAGCATTGTCATGTCGGCTGCGGCCTGGACCCCGGGTACCGTCACTAACGGCGTGTTCACTCCCAATGGCGCCAAGCCTGCACCTAACGGTGTCAGCATCGACATGACCAAAACCGGTTCGGTGTTTGGCGAAAGCACCCGCTCGGTGATCGCGCAGAACGGCTACTCCACTGGCCAGATCAGCAGCCTGACCATCGATGGCACCGGTGTGATGCTGGCCAACTTCAGCAACGAGCAGACCAAGCCGATCGGTCAGATCTCCCTGGCCAGCTTCACCAACGAGCAGGGCCTGCAGCCGGTAGGCGGCACTCAGTGGAAAGAGACCTACTCGTCCGGTATTCCAGGTTATGACGCGCCGAAGACTGGCACCCTGGGGGCGATTCAGTCCAACTCCCTGGAAGAGTCCAACGTCAACCTGACCAACGAACTGGTAAACCTGATCAAGGCCCAGAGCAACTATCAGGCGAACGCCAAGACCATCTCCACCCAGAGCACCATCATGCAGACCATCATCCAGATGACCTGATGCTGGTTGGCTGAAACGCTTTACGAAAAGCCCCTCCTCGAGGGGCTTTTTTGTGCCTGTTCGATAGTGCTGTTCGCTCTGCAAGAACCGCTGCCGCAGGGGCTGGCTTGCCAGCGAAGGCGCTCTCGGTGCAGTGCAAGGCTTCGGGCCTCTTCGCTGGCAAGCAGGCTCCTGCAGCTTTGTTGCGGGCAAAAGAAAACCCCCGATAAACCGGAGGTCTATCGGGGGTTGGGGCAGGTGCCCGCAGGCACCTGTCGGCTCAGCTTATTGGCAAGCTTCGCAATCCGGCTCGTCGATGGCGCAAGCCTTAGGTACAGGAGCTGGGCCGGCTGGAGCCGCGAGGACCGAGTCGTCACCGTGGTTGCCGCCGCTGGAAACAGCGTTCAGCTTGCCGGTGTTGATGGTGGACTTCTCGGTGCTGGTGGCGGCCAGGGCGCGGAGGTAGTAGGTGGTTTTCAGGCCACGGTACCAAGCCATGCGGTAGGTCACGTCCAGCTTCTTGCCCGAAGCGCCGGCGATGTACAGGTTCAGCGACTGAGCCTGGTCGATCCACTTCTGGCGACGGCTGGCGGCGTCGACGATCCACTTGGTTTCCACTTCGAAGGCAGTCGCGTAGAGCTCCTTGAGCTCCTGCGGGATGCGCTCGATCTGCTGTACCGAACCGTCGTAGTACTTCAGGTCGTTGATCATGACCGAGTCCCACAGACCGCGAGCCTTCAGGTCGCGAACCAGGTACGGGTTGATCACGGTGAATTCGCCCGACAGGTTGGATTTCACATAGAGGTTCTGATAGGTCGGTTCGATCGACTGCGACACGCCGGTGATGTTGGCGATGGTGGCGGTCGGTGCGATGGCCATGATGTTGGAGTTACGAATGCCTTTCTGTACACGGGCGCGAACCGGTGCCCAGTCCAGGGATTCGTTGAGGTCCACATCGATGTACTTCTGGCCACGGGCTTCGATCAGGATCTGTTGCGAATCCAGCGGCAGGATGCCCTTGGACCACAGCGAACCCTGGAAGGTCTCGTAGGCGCCGCGCTCGTCGGCCAGGTCGCAGGAAGCTTGGATTGCGTAGTAGCTGACCGCTTCCATGGACTTGTCGGCGAACTCGACGGCTGCGTCGGAACCGTAGGCGATGTGCTGCAGGTACAGCGCATCCTGGAAGCCCATGATGCCCAGGCCGACCGGACGGTGCTTGAAGTTGGAGTTCTTCGCTTGCGGCACCGAGTAGTAGTTGATGTCGATCACGTTGTCGAGCATGCGCACGGCAGTGTTCACGGTGCGTTGCAGCTTGGCGGTATCCAGCTTGCCGTCGACGATGTGGTTCGGCAGGTTGATCGAGCCCAGGTTGCAGACTGCGATCTCGTCCTTGTTGGTGTTCAGGGTGATCTCGGTGCACAGGTTCGAGCTGTGGACCACGCCCACGTGCTGCTGCGGGCTGCGCAGGTTGCACGGGTCCTTGAAGGTCAGCCATGGGTGGCCGGTCTCGAAGAGCATGGACAGCATCTTGCGCCACAGGTCTTTGGCCTGGACGGTCTTGAACAGCTTGATCTTGTTGTACTCGGTCAGGGCTTCGTAGTACTCGTAGCGCTCTTCGAAGGCCTTGCCGGTCAGGTCGTGCAGATCAGGCACTTCCGATGGCGAGAACAGGGTCCACTTGCCGTCGTCGAAGACGCGCTTCATGAACAGGTCGGGGATCCAGTTGGCGGTGTTCATGTCGTGGGTACGACGGCGGTCATCACCGGTGTTCTTGCGCAGCTCGATGAACTCTTCGATGTCCATGTGCCAGGTTTCCAGGTAGGCACAGACAGCGCCCTTGCGCTTGCCACCCTGGTTCACGGCCACCGCGGTGTCATTGACCACTTTCAGGAAAGGCACGACGCCCTGGGATTTGCCATTGGTGCCCTTGATATAGGAGCCCAGTGCGCGTACCGGAGTCCAGTCGTTGCCCAGGCCGCCGGCGAATTTCGACAGCATGGCGTTGTCGTGGATGGCGCCGTAGATGCCCGACAGGTCGTCCGGAACGGTGGTCAGGTAGCAGCTCGACAGCTGTGGACGCAGGGTGCCGGCGTTGAACAGGGTCGGGGTCGAAGCCATGTAGTCGAAGGACGACAACAGGTTGTAGAACTCGATGGCGCGGTCTTCACGCTGTTTCTCTTCGATTGCCAGGCCCATGGCCACGCGCATGAAGAAGATCTGTGGCAGTTCGAAACGCACGCCATCCTTGTGGATGAAGTAGCGGTCGTACAGGGTCTGCAGGCCCAGGTAGGTGAACTGCTGGTCGCGCTCGTGGTTGATCGCCTTGCCGAGTTTTTCCAGATCGAACTCAGCCAGTACCGGGTTCAGCAATTCGAACTCGATACCCTTGGCGACGTAGGCCGGCAGCGCCTTGGCGTACAGCTCGGCCATTTCGTGGTGGGTGGCGCTTTCGGCTACTTCGAGGAAGCCCAGGCCTTCGGCACGCAGGGTGTCCATCAGCAGGCGGGCAGTCACGAACGAGTAGTTCGGCTCGCGCTCGACCAGGGTGCGGGCGGTCATCACCAGGGCGGTGTTGACGTCTTTGAGTGCCACGCCGTCGTAGAGGTTCTTCAGGGTTTCGCGCTGGATCAGGTCGCCGTCGACTTCTTCCAGGCCTTCGCAGGCTTCGCTGACGATGGTGTTCAGGCGGCCCATGTCCAGGGGCGCGAAGCTGCCATCGGTGCGGGTGATGCGGATCGAAGGGTGGGCTTGTACCGGCTCTTCGCTGGTGGAGCGGGTAGCCCGTTCCTTGGCGCGGGAGTCACGGTAGATCACGTAGTCGCGGGCGACTTTCTGCTCGCCGGCGCGCATCAGGGCCAGTTCGACCTGGTCCTGGATCTCTTCGATGTGGATGGTGCCGCCCGAAGGCATGCGACGCTTGAAGGTTGCGGTGACCTGTTCGGTCAGGCGCGCCACGGTGTCGTGGATTCGCGACGAGGCAGCGGCGGTGCCGCCTTCAACTGCGAGGAACGCTTTGGTGATCGCGACGGTGATCTTGTCATCGGTATAAGGAACGACAGTGCCGTTACGCTTGATCACGCGCAATTGGCCAGGTGCGGTAGCAGACAGATCCTGAGTGGAATCGGCGGCCTGCGGCGCATTGGCCTGCGAGTTCTCGCGAGTTGTGTCGGTTTGCATGGGTGTCTCCACGTTCTCTATGTTTGTTTGGGCACCGTTTGGGTGCCCACCGTTCCGTCCTGAAGCACTACAGCCGGCAGAGGCCGGGCATAACGACTTCGGGACAGTTCAGGAAGGGGGCTATAGGCGCCGCTTCCATGCCGAAGTCATGGGTGCCGAGCCGGGGCTCGGCACCTTATTCCTGGTGGGTGACAGTCTTGTTGCTGCAACACCCGTACCGCTTTCTCCTGGACAGGGTGGAAAACGATGCCATCCGCACGCGCGGTCTTGGTCTTCTGAAACAGCGATTGGTTCCACCAAACGGGGCAAGAAAAGGGCTTGAGTTTCTTGGCTGAATTGTGTTTGGTTTTTTGCGCAAAACCCTAGATATAGGGATTTTTAGCCGCCGGGCTACAAGATAATGCGTTTGGGGGACTGATTGCAACGTACTGCCTGTGGATAAGGTTGTGCGTAAATTGTGTATGGACTGGGTAAAACTCACGCAGCCCGCAGTCCCAGTGGATGGAACCGTTTGTCACTGTTTTTTACCGTCGAAAATTGCCTTGGGCGGATTTTTGCGGGCGCGAACCCTATCACAAAAAAACGCCCTGACCGAGTCGTTTTAGCCGCTTGTGTCGGCGCCTGTGCCGGTTGCTACAATCGGCAGCGATCGGCTGGGGTTTCCCGGCCTTTCCCATGGCAAACCAGCCACCTTTCCCAGAGCGTGTTATCCGCCTTTTTCATGACAGAAAGACGGGGGGCTTTACTGCTCAAGGTGGACTGGCAATAGAACAAGAAGAGGTCGTGCGTGGAACAGGAAGCCTGGCAGGTACTGATTGTCGAGGATGACCAGCGTCTGGCTGAGTTGACCCGTGAATATCTCGAAAGCAATGGCCTGCAGGTGGCGATCGAGGGCAACGGTGCCCGGGCCGCGGCCAGGATCATTGCCGAGCAGCCGGATCTGGTGATCCTCGACCTGATGCTGCCCGGTGAAGACGGCCTGAGCATCTGCCGCAAGGTTCGGGATCGTTATGACGGAGTGATCCTCATGCTCACCGCCCGTACCGATGACATGGACCAGATCATGGGCCTGGACCTGGGTGCCGACGACTATGTCTGCAAGCCGGTGCGCCCGCGGTTGCTGCTGGCGCGCATCCAGGCCCTGCTGCGCCGTAGCGAAGCGCCGGAGCCGGCGGTGGAGAAAACCCGCCGCCTGCAGTTCGGCCCGCTGGTGGTGGACAATGCCCTGCGCGAGGCCTGGCTGAGCGATGCCGGGATCGAATTGACCAGTGCCGAGTTCGACCTGCTGTGGCTGCTGGTGGCCAATGCCGGGCGGATCCTGTCCCGGGAAGAAATCTTCACCGCCCTGCGCGGCATCGGCTATGACGGCCAGGACCGCTCCATCGATGTACGGATCTCGCGCATCCGCCCGAAGATCGGTGACGACCCGGAGCACCCGCGGCTGATCAAGACCATTCGCAGCAAGGGTTACCTGTTCGTCCCCGAAGCCGCCGCCGACATGCGCTCGTGAACTCGATCTTCCTGCGGATCTACGGCGGTATGTGCGCCGCGCTGATCCTCGTGGCGTTGCTTGGGGTCCTGGCCCTGCATCTGTTGAACCAGGTGCGCAGCGAGCAGTACCGCGAGCGGCTGGCCCACGGCACTTTTTCGCTGATGGCGGACAACCTGCAGCCGATGAGCGAGATCGAGCGTCGCCGGGCGCTGGCGGTGTGGGAGCGCTTGCTGGGCATTCCCCTGAGTCTCAAGACCTTCAGCCAGACCGACCTGGACAGTAGCCAGCGCGGTCGGGTGCTGCGCGGCCAGGCGCTGGTGGAGCAGACCGGCCCCTTCGCCGCCCGGGTCTATCGCCTGGTCAGCGAGAAGGAACAGCTGCTGCTCAGTGCCGAGGTCCAGCAGATCAGCGAGCAGTTGGCCCGGGCCACTATCTACCTGCTGGCGGATGAGCTGGTGCGTTATCCGGTGGCAGAGCAACCCCAGCGCCTGGCTGCACTCAAGGAAGCCAAGGGGTTCGGCTTCGATATGCAGTTGTCGACTCTGGACGCCGCCGACATGGACGAGGATCAGCGGCGCCGGGTGGCGGAGGGCGACACGGTGATGGCCCTGGGCAAGGGTGGCGATTCGATCCGGGTCTTCGCCGGCCTGGTGGGCACGCCCTGGGTGCTGGAGATCGGCCCGCTGTATCAGATGAATCCCTATCCGCCGCAATGGCTGGTGCTGATTGCCGTGCTGGGCCTGAGCCTGATCGGCCTGATCGTCTATCTATTGGTGCGCCAGCTGGAGCGGCGCCTCAGCGGCCTGGAGTCGGCGGCCACGCGCATCGCCAAGGGCAGCCTGGAGACCCGCGTGCCGGCCCGTGGCGCGGACTCGGTGGGGCGCCTGGCGGCGGCCTTCAATGGCATGGCCGAGCACTTGCAGCGCCTGCTGGCGATTCAGCGCGAGCTGGTACGTGCGGTGTCCCATGAGTTGCGCACACCCGTGGCGCGGCTGCGTTTCGGCCTGGAGATGATTGCTTCGGCGAGCACCGATCAGGCCCGGCAGAAGTACCTGGACGGCATGGACAACGACATTCAGGACCTCGACCGGCTGGTGGACGAAATGCTGACCTACGCCCGTCTGGAGCAGGGCTCGCCGGCCCTGAATTTCCAGCGTATCGACCTGGATGCGCTGATCAACCAGGTGATCAGCGAACTGGCGCCGTTGCGGGCCAATCTCAAGGTCCGGCGTGGCCTGTGCCTGTCTGCCGCCGAGTGTGACGGTGCGTGGGTCGAGGCCGAGCCGCGCTACCTGCACCGGGCCTTGCAGAACCTGGTGGGCAACGCCATGCGTCATGCCGAGTCCCAGGTGACGGTCAGCTATCAGGTAGGGCAGTTGCGCTGCCGGGTGGATGTGGAAGATGACGGTCCCGGCGTACCGGAACATGCCTGGGAAAAGATCTTCACCCCATTCCTGCGCCTGGATGACAGTCGCACCCGGGCTTCCGGCGGGCATGGGCTGGGGCTGTCGATTGTGCGGCGGATCATCCATTGGCACGAGGGCCGCGCCCTGATCAGCAAGAGCAAGAACCTGGGCGGTGCCTGCTTCAGCCTGAGCTGGCCACGGCATCAGGAACCCCGCTGAGGGCGGCCCCGGTTCAGGCCTTGATGGCCACCAGGCTCAGCAGATGATCGTCTTGCACGGCGAACTGCCCTTGCAGTTCGCGGCCGTGCTGCCATTCCTCGGACAGATCGGTCAGCAGGCGCATCCGCACCGGCCCTTCGGCAGACCATTCCAGGACTTCGGCGTGTTCGAAATAGAAGCGTTTGTGCACCAGCGGGTACAGGGCCTTGAACAGGCTTTCCTTGATCGAGAAGGTCAGGGTTACCGCCAGTGCATGCAGCTCGGCCGGCAACTGGTCGCGGCGCTGCAGTTCGGCCGGGGTCAGGATCTGCTCAGCCAGTTTGGCCGCACGTTCTGCACTGAGCAGGTGCTCCAGGTCCATTCCTAGGCCACGCCAGTGTTGCTTGTCGGCGACGATGGCCGCGGCGCGTCCGCTGCTGTGGGTGATCGAACCGCAGATGTGTTCGGGCCAGATCGGCGCTCGGTCATCGCCAATGGGCGGTATCCAGTCCAGTCGTTGCAGTTGCTGCAAGGCGGCTCGGGCACACAGGCGTCCAGCGAGAAATTCGGCCTGACGCTTGGCCACCGAACGCTGGATGCTCGGCGGTGCCTCAATGCCGCTGCGCTGAAAATCATCCGCGGCAAGTTGCCCGGGATCGAACCGGGTACTTAGCCAGAGGGCTTGGGGCAGGACGTTCGGCAGCGGCCAGGCAGCGTCCAGAGGGGTGCAGCAAGCGGGGAGGGGGGGGAGAGCATTCATGGCCGCTAGTGTGCCGGGTTGCTGCGTTTGAGGGTAGTCGGGTGAAGCGCAAAGGGCTGCCGCAGCGCACTGACGGCAACCCAGGTACGGCGGCTAGCCAAACAGTTTTTTGAAGAATGCCTGCATGTCGGCCCAGGAACGCTCATCGGCGGCCTTGTTGTAGCCGATGTCCGGCCCGCCGTGTTCACCATGGCTCAGGCGGTCGGCATCGGGGTTGCTGAAGCCATGCTTGGCTCCCTCCAGGCTGACGAAGCGGTAGTCGGCGCCGGCCTTGTCCATTTCCGCCTTGAAGGTGGTGACGTTGTCCGCCGTCACCATGCTGTCCTGGGCCCCATGTTCCACCAGAATCTTGGCCTTGACGCTGCCGGGGGTAGCCGGTGTGGCGGTGGCCAGGGCACCGTGGAAACTCACCACGCCGGCCAGGGGCAGGCCCTGGCGCGCGGCGTCCAGGACAATCTTGCCGCCAAAGCAGTAGCCGATGGCGGCGAGTTTCTGCGGATCGGTCTGCGGTTGCTGTCTCAACAGCTCAAGGCCGGCGTTGAAACGTGCACTGGCAGCGGCACTGTCCTTCAGCGCGGCCTGCATGAAGGCCATGGCGTCCGCCGGGTGTTCGGTGTGCTTGCCCTGGCCGTACATGTCGATGGCCAGGGCACTGTAGCCAAGGGCGGCAAGGTCCCGGGCCCGGCGCTTGGCGTAGTCGTTGAGGCCCCACCATTCATGCACCACCACGATGCCCGGGCGCGGGCCCTGTAGGGCGTCGTCGTAGGCGTAGTAGCCGATCAACTGAGTGCCGTCGGTGCTGCGATAGGGAATTTCCTGAGTCTTGATGGCGGCCTGGCTGAGGCTGCCGAGGGTTAACAGGACCAATGCGACGAGCATGCGCATGAGGGGAACTCCGGTTGAAAAGGTGTCAGCACAGCCTAGTCGATCTGGTTCAGGCGAGGTTAAGGGTGTGTTCAGGGGGAGTTCAGGGCGGGCTGTTTACTCTAGCCCCGTACCCAAAAAGCCAATAGCGCAAAGGAAACTTCCTATGACTTCATTGAAAAAACTGTTCCTGGCCTTTACCGTCTTCGGCGCCAGCGCCGCCGCTCAAGCCGCTGACAGCAACTTCGTTGGGTTGTCCTTCGGCCAGACCAGCGACAAGATCAACAAGTCCAGCCAGCTCAACAGCAACCTGGGCCATCCGAACGCCGATGGCGTGATCGGCAAGGACAACACCTGGGGCATACGCGCCGGTCAACAGAATGACCAGGGTCGTTACTACGCTACCTACGATTATGTGTCTGGCTCCCACAACGGCATTAAACTGCGCCAGCAGAACCTGCTGGGCAGCTACGATATGTTCCTGCCGGTGACCAGCAGCACCAAACTCTTTGGCGGCGGCACGGCTGGCCTGACCAAGCTGACTCAGGAGTCTCCGGGCTTCAGCCGTGACAGCGACATTGGTTACGCGGTGGGCGTACAGGCAGGCGTCCTGCAACAGGTTTCACAGAACACCTCGGTGGAGCTCGGCTACCGTTACCTGCGCAGCAATGCCGGGACCGAGATGAGCGAGCGCGGTGGCAGCAAGCAGGGTTCGCTGAGCCTTACCAGCAGCGCCCAGACCTACCTGTCGGCCAACTACGCTTTCTGATAAGCGGCCTGGCCTGGACCGCGCCGGATCGTGCCTTGGGCACGGTCCGGCGTTGGCGCATTAATCATCAGGGCGCAGGGGCGCCCCTGGAGATGTCGAATTTTGCCTGGGAGAGCGTTATGAAGTTGCTGGTCGTCGAAGATGAGGCGCTGTTGCGTCATCATTTGCAAACCCGCCTCACCGACAGCGGTCATGTCGTCGAGTCCGTGGCCAACGCCGAGGAGGCGCTGTATCAGACCGAGCAGTTCAACCACGATCTGGCGGTGATCGACCTGGGCCTGCCCGGCATGGGCGGGCTGGACCTGATCCGCCAGTTGCGCAACCGTGGCAAGACGTTCCCGATCCTCATCCTCACGGCCCGTGGCAACTGGCAGGACAAGGTCGAGGGCCTGGCGGCCGGTGCGGACGACTATGTGGTCAAGCCATTCCAGTTCGAAGAGCTGGATGCGCGCCTGAATGCGTTGCTGCGGCGCTCCAGTGGCTTCACCCAGTCCACCATCATTGCCGGCCCGCTGCTGCTGGACCTGAATCGCAAGCAGGCCTCCCTGGATGAGCAGCCCCTGGCCCTGACGGCCTATGAGTACCGGATTCTCGAATACCTGATGCGTCACCATCAGCAAGTGGTGGCCAAGGACCGGCTCATGGAGCAGTTGTACCCGGACGACGACGAGCGCGATCCGAATGTCATCGAAGTGCTGGTGGGCCGCTTGCGGCGCAAGCTTGAGGGGCCGTCGGGCTTCAAGCCGATCGATACGGTGCGTGGCCTGGGCTACCTGTTCAACGAGCGTTGCCGATGATTCGATCGCTGCGCCTGCGCCTGATGCTGGCCGCCACGACCCTGGCGGTGCTGTTCATGCTGGCCCTGCTGCCAGCCATGCAGGGGGCGTTCAGCCTGGCGTTGCAGGACTCTATCGAGCAGCGCCTGGCTTCTGATGTCACCACCCTGATCAGTGCGGCGCGGATCGAGAACAACCGCCTGCAGATGCCGGCGCAATTGCCCGACGAGCGCTTCAACCTCGCCGACAGCCGCCTGCTGGGCTACATCTACGATCGCGAAGGGCACCTGGTCTGGCGCTCGCGGGCGACCCAGGAAGAGAACATCAACTACCGGCCGCGGTACGACGGGCGTGGCAATGAGTTCGCCAGGATCCGCGAAGCCAACGGCCAGGAGTTCTTTGTCTACGACGTCGAGATCAAGCTGCTGGGGGGCAAGAGCGCGGCCTTCAGTATCGTCGCGCTGCAGCCGGTGCGTGAGTACCAGCAAACCCTGGAAGGCGTTCGGGAAAACCTCTACCTGGGGTTCGGCGCGGCCTTGCTGGTGCTCCTGGCACTGCTCTGGCTCGGCCTGACCTGGGGTTTGCAAGCCTTGCGACGCTTGAGCCAGGAGCTGGACCAGATCGAAAGCGGCACCCGCCAGAGCCTTAGTGAGGAGCACCCGCGCGAGCTGTTGCGCCTGACGGGCTCGTTGAACCGCCTGCTGCAAAGCGAGCGTGAGCAGCGCAGCCGCTATCGTGACTCCCTGGATGACCTGGCCCACAGCCTGAAAACCCCGTTGACGGTGTTGCAGGGCGTGAGCGAGGACATGGCGCAACGGCCCCAGGATCGTGAGCAGGCCTGGGTGCTGCAGGCGCAGATCGAGCGCATGAGCCAGCAGATCAGTTACCAGTTGCAGCGCGCCAGCCTGCGCAAGAGCGGCCTGGTGCGCCACCAGGTGCGGCTGCGGCCGGTGCTGCAAAGCCTCTGCGACACCCTGGACAAGGTCTATCGCGACAAGCAGGTACGGGTGTCCTTCGACTTGCCGGAACGCTGCTACCTGCCGATCGAGCACGGCGCTTTGCTGGAGTTGCTCGGCAACCTGTTGGAGAACGCTTATCGCCTGTGCCTGAGCTCAGTGCGCATCAGCGTGCGCGAGACCCTGGAAGGCTCCGAGTTGTGTGTGGAAGACGACGGCCCCGGCGTGCCACCCGATCAGCGGGCGCGGATTCTGCGGCGCGGTGAGCGCCTGGATCGCCAGCACCCGGGGCAGGGCATCGGCCTGGCGGTGGTCAAGGACATCATCGAGAGCTACGGCGCGCAACTGACCCTGGGGGATTCGGCCCTGGGGGGGGCGGCCTTCCGGATTCACTTTCCGGCCCTGTAGGGGGCTACTGTTCCCGGGCGCGGTAGGCGCCCGGGGTCAGGCCGGTCCATTTCTTGAACGCCCGGTGAAAGGCCGAGGGCTCGGAAAAACCCAGTTGTTCGGCGATCTGTTGCAATGACAGGTCGGCCCGGCCGAGGTGGTAGATGGCAATGTCGCGGCGCAGCTCATCCTTCAGCTCCTGAAAGCTCGAACCCTCTTCGCGTAGATGCCGGCGCAGGGTCTGCGGGCTGACGTGCAGGTGCTGGGCGACGCTTTCCAGGTCGGGCCAGTGCTCGCGGTCGCGACTGAGCAGGCGGCGCAGCTGGCTGCTGAGGCTGTCGCCTTCATCCGGGCGCGACAACAGGTCGGCGGGAGAGCGTTCGAGAAAGTGCTTGAGGGTGCGTTCGTCCTGCAGCAGGGGCATGCCCAGGTAGCGACTGTGGAACAGCAGGCTGCTGCGCTCCCGGGTGAACTGCAGCGGGCAAGGGAAAAGCAGGTCGTATTCCGCGCCGTGATCGGGTTTGGGGTAGCTGAAGCAGGCCTGCTCCAGGCGGATGCGCTGGCCGATCAACCAACTGCCGAGGCGATGCCAGATCACCAGCAGGCTCTCGCTGAGAAAGTGCTCGGGATCCCATAGCTCGGAATCATCCAGGCTCAGCCGGGCCATTTCTCCTTCACGCGTCAGACTCAGACGCGGGGCTTCCGGAAACAGGCTATAAAATAATAAGCCGCGATTGAGTGCTTTTTCCAAGGTACGGCAGTGGATCAGCGCGTGGCACATCATGGCGAAGGTCCCGCGCTTGCTGGGGCCATGGCCGAACCCGAGGTACTCGTCATCCAGCTCCAGCCACAGTTGCTGCAATAGACGGGTGAATTGCTCGGGGGCGATACGGGCCTTGGGTTGGTTCAGCAGTTCGGGGCTGATGCCCAACTGATGCAGCAGGGGCGCGTAGTCATAGCCGTGCCGGCGTGCTCCGCCCAAGGCGGCACGGGCAAAGTGGCTGGCGATGGTGCGTTCGCGCATGCAGGCAGGTCCGTCCATTGAGTGGCGGATCTTAGCCAGCCCTCAGGAAGGGAACAAGGCGGATATCCGCCAAATTGTAGGACGAGAGAGGGTGAGTGGGCGGAAATCCGCCAGCTTCAGCCTGCGCAACGGATGCAAGGATCAGCCCGCACCCCTGATGTCTAAAGGCCTGCAAGGCTTTTTCACAAGGTGGCACGGGCTTTGCGATAGAGCCGGAAGATCTGCCAGCACGCAGCTCGACACAACAAATCCCTCCAGCGCAGGAGGGTTCGCACTTTAGGCACCGCATGCATCGACGGAAAGTGCATGCCGGGGCTCTTGAGGAAACTTGCAATGACGACTCGTCAGCCACTGTACAAATCCCTGTATTTCCAGGTGATCGTTGCCATCGCCATCGGCATCCTGCTCGGCCACTTCTACCCTCAGACCGGCGTGGCTCTCAAGCCCCTGGGTGACGGCTTCATCAAACTGATCAAGATGGTCATCGCTCCGATCATTTTCTGTACCGTGGTGAGTGGTATCGCCGGCATGCAGAACATGAAGTCGGTGGGCAAGACCGGCGGCTATGCGCTGCTGTACTTCGAAATCGTCTCCACCATCGCCCTGCTGATCGGCCTGATCGTGGTCAACGTGGTGCAGCCGGGGGCCGGCATGCACATCGACGCTTCGACCCTGGACGCCTCGAAAGTTGCAGCCTACGTGACTGCCGGTAATGACCAGAGCATCGTCGGCTTCATCCTCAACATCATCCCGGCCACCATCGTCGGCGCCTTCGCCAATGGCGATATCCTGCAGGTGCTGATGTTCTCCGTGGTGTTCGGTTTCGCCCTGCATCGCCTGGGCGCCTACGGCAAGCCGGTGCTGGATTTCATCGACCGTTTCGCCCATGTGATGTTCAACATCATCAACATGATCATGAAGCTCGCGCCCCTGGGTGCGCTGGGCGCCATGGCGTTCACCATTGGTGCCTACGGTGTGGGTTCCCTGGTGCAACTGGGCCAACTGATGATCTGCTTCTACATCACCTGCGTGGTGTTCGTGCTGGTGGTCCTGGGGGCAATCTGCCGCGCCCACGGCTTCAGCGTGATCAAGCTGATCCGCTACATCCGTGAAGAACTGCTGATCGTGCTGGGGACTTCCTCCTCGGAATCGGCCCTGCCGCGCATGCTGATCAAGATGGAACGCCTGGGCGCCAAGAAGTCGGTGGTCGGCCTGGTGATCCCTACCGGTTATTCGTTCAACCTCGACGGTACTTCGATCTACCTGACCATGGCTGCGGTGTTCATCGCCCAGGCCACTGATACCCACATGGACATCACTCACCAGATCACCCTGCTGCTGGTGCTGCTGCTGTCTTCCAAAGGCGCTGCCGGTGTGACGGGCAGTGGCTTCATCGTCCTGGCCGCGACCCTGTCGGCCGTGGGTCACCTGCCGGTGGCCGGCCTGGCGCTGATCCTGGGTATCGACCGCTTCATGTCCGAAGCTCGCGCCCTGACCAACCTGGTGGGCAACGCCGTGGCTACCGTAGTGGTTGCCAAGTGGGTCAAGGAGCTGGACGAAGACAAGCTGCAATCCGAGCTGGCTTCCGGTGGCCGGCCGATTACCGACACCCGTGAAACCGATGACCTGGGTGTGGCCGAAGGCCCGGCACCGAGCATCAAGTAAGCCTTGAGCTATATAAGGAACCCGCTTCGGCGGGTTTTTTATTGCCTGGCGATTGAGCGCAACGGTCAGCCCGGCTGACTGTTGCGGTGATTGTTGCGGGCGTCGCGGCTGCCTACTCTGTGGGCTGCCGATCAAGAGGAGAGGGCTATGCAAGGGCCGTTGGCGTCACTCAAGGTACTGGATTTCTCCACCCTGCTGCCGGGGCCCTTCGCCTCGTTGCTGCTGGCGGACATGGGCGCCGAGGTCCTGCGCATCGAGTCGCCGACCCGCATGGATCTGTTGCGGGTGTTGCCGCCTCACGATGCCGGGGTTTCCGCCAGCCATGCCTATCTCAACCGCAACAAACGCAGCCTGGCCCTGGACCTCAAGCGTCCCGAAGCGCTGGAGGTGGTGCGGCAACTGGTGCAGGACTACGACATTGTTCTCGAACAGTTCCGCCCGGGCGTGATGGAGCGCCTGGGGCTGGGTTACCAGGCCTTGAAGGCGATCAACCCGCGACTGATCTACGTCTCTATTACCGGCTATGGCCAGACCGGCCCCTACCGGGACCGCGCCGGGCATGACATCAACTACCTGGCCCTGGCCGGGCTGGCCAGCCAGACCGGCCGCCGCGATCAGGGACCATTACCCCTGGGCATCCAGGCCGCGGATATCGCGGGGGGCTCGCTGCATGGGGTGATCGGCCTGTTGGCAGCGGTGATCGCGCGCCAGCACAGCGGCCAGGGACAGTACCTGGACGTGAGCATGACCGACTGCGTGTTCAGCCTGAACGCCATGGCCGGTGCCGGCTACCTGGCCTGTGGGGTCGAGCCCGGAATGGAGCAGCAGGTGCTCAATGGTGGCAGCTTTTATGATTACTACCGCAGCCGGGACGGGCGCTGGCTGTCGGTGGGCAGTCTGGAGCCGGTGTTCATGCAGCAGTTGTGTCAGGCCCTGGGCCGCCCGGAACTGGCGGCCCAGGGCCTGTCTCCCTTGCCCGAACAGCAACAGGCACTGAAGCAGGCCTTGCAGGTCGAATTCGAGAAACACGATTTCGCCGAGTTGTGCCAGCTGTTCGCTGGCTTCGATGCCTGCGTCGAGCCGGTGCTGAGCCTGGGCGAGGCCCTGGAACATCCGCAGTTGCAGGCCAGGCAACTGGTCAGCCAGGTGCCCCGTGAAGACGGCAGCCGGCAGGCGCAGATGGCCTGCCCGTTGAAGTTTTCCGAGGGGCTGCCAGAGCCGCGGCATATTGGCGCCAGGTTGGGGGCGCATTCCGATCAGGTGCTGGAGGAACTGGGCTACAGCGCCGAGCGCATCGAGGCACTGCGGCGCGAGCGGGTCATCGCGTAGCTGCGGGTTTGCCGAGGCAGTGCTTTAAAACTGTCACTCGACCCTGGTTTCCCCGCTGTAGACCAGGGTTTGCCGACAACGCCGGCACAGATAGCGACGCCCCTGGGCCACCAGTTTGTGGCGTTGGGCGGAGAACGGGAAATCGCTCTCGGCGCAGGGGCAGCGGTAGATATAGCGGGTCACGCTGCGACGCTTGACGTCGTAGGTATGACAACGATTGGGCGGCAGTTCGTACACCCCGCGCATGATCAGTTGCCACTCTTCACCGTGGGGCTGGATACGTTCGCCAAACAGTTGGTGGGCGATCAGGTGTGCCACTTCGTGGGCCACGGTCTGCTTGAGGAAGTCCTCGGTGTTTTCCCGGTACAGCTGCGGGTTGAAGCGCAGCAGGTTCTCGTGCAAATGGGCGACACCGGCTTTCTGGCCACGCAACTTGAGGCTGACCACCGGGCGTTTGAAAGGACGTTTGAAAAAGGATTCAGCGAGTTGGAAACAATCTTCGACGCGGGTATTGAGTTGCTCGGGCATGCTTAACGGCTCTCCAGAGGGAGTGAGTATGCCGCAAACAGGGGGGGTTCCGAATCGCCCAGGCGCCGAATGGTCATCCATCCCGCGCCCATAAGAAGGCCGCCTTGCGGCGGCCTGTGCTGGCAGACAGAGGATTATTATTGGTGCGGCGTCAGTTGGTGTACACGGGGCCGACGCCCAGGCCCCAGACAATCACGGTGAAGGCCATGATCGCGACCAGTACCACCAGGCCGACTGCCAGCACTGAGCTGGAAAACAGGAACCCCTCGTCCGACGGGATATTCATGAAGGTCGGCAGCCCGACATACAGCAGGTAGACCGTGTAGCAGATGGCGGCAGTGCCGACGATCATGCCCAGCCACATGTGCGGGTACAGCGCCGCCAGGCCACCGACGAACAGCGGTGTGGCGGTGTAGGTGGCAAAGGCCACGCAACGTGCCAGGCTCGGGCTGGCGTCATAGGTCCGGGCCATCCAGTGGATGAACGCGCCCATCACCGCCACGCCGCCAAGCATGGCCAGGTACGACATGATGGTCATCCACAGGGCGCTTTCCATGGTCAACATCACCGGCGCGCGATTGCCGATGACCCAGCCGACCTGGGTGGTGCCGATAAAAGCCGAAATGGCGGGGATTGCCGCGAGGATCAGCGTATGGGTGAGGTACATGTGGCTGATGCTTTCCTCGGCATCGCCACGGATGTCTCGCCATTCCTGATCGGGGTGGGTGAAGAGTCCTACGACATGATGAATCATGGTCAGTCACTCCTTTATTGTTGCCATCGCCCCCCAACGGAGCGCTTACAGCCAAGTGGCACAGTCAGTATAGGTCTATATGTGCATGCGACCTTATGTCGCAGTATAGGGAGGAGTTTTCCGCAGATGTACGCACCTTTAGAGCAAATTGCGCTGTAAACCCCCGGGCTAATCGCTGCTGCATCTGTCATTGCGGCCCCGGCACCGCTGCTCTGCGGCGCTTTCACGGGGCTGGGGTTTTTGCGTAAAATGTCCGGCTTTTCGTCACATACCTCGCGGATTTCAAGAGCCATGGGCACTCTTACGGTCAACCAGAACAAACTGCAGAAACGTCTTCGCCGCCAGGCGGGCGAAGCGGTCGCCGATTTCAACATGATCGAAGAGGGCGACAAGGTCATGGTCTGCCTGTCCGGCGGCAAGGACAGCTACACCATGCTCGACGTGCTGCTGCACCTGCAGAAGGTGGCGCCGATCAAGTTCGAGATCGTCGCGGTGAACATGGACCAGAAACAGCCAGGCTTTCCCGAGCACGTGCTGCCGGCCTACCTCAATGAACTGGGGATCGAGTACCACATTGTCGAGAAGGACACCTATTCGGTGGTCAAGGAGCTGATCCCGGAAGGCAAGACCACCTGCTCGCTGTGCTCGCGCCTGCGTCGCGGCACCCTGTACACCTTCGCCGACGAAATAGGCGCCACCAAGATGGCCTTGGGTCACCACCGCGACGATATCGTCGAGACCTTCTTCCTCAACATGTTCTACAACGGTTCGCTCAAGGCCATGCCGCCCAAGCTGCTGGCCGATGACGGGCGCAACGTGGTAATCCGCCCGCTGGCCTACTGCAGCGAGAAGGACATCCAGGCCTATTCCGACCTCAAGCAGTTCCCGATCATCCCGTGCAACCTCTGCGGTTCCCAGGAGAACCTGCAACGCCAGGTGGTCAAGGAGATGCTTCAGGAATGGGAGCGCAAGACTCCAGGGCGTACCGAAAGCATCTTCCGCGGCCTGCAGAACGTGATCCCCTCGCAACTGGCGGACCGCAATCTGTTCGACTTCACCAGCCTGCGCATCGACGACAGCGCCACGCCGCGTTTCGTCAATGTGGTGAACCTCTGATCCGATCCTGGTGAATCCGTGCTGCGCTTGCGCAGCCCGGTCATTCAGCTCCCAGGCATGCGGGGAATGAAGGCCACGCTGCCTTGCGCCGGTTTCTTGGCCAGGCGCTCACCGTTGGTCGGGGTGGTGCGGACCAGTTGATGATCCTCGACCAGATACCCCAGTATCAGCGGCTCATCGTGCTTCTGCTGGACGAAGATCAGGGTGCGCTGCGGGTCCCAGTGCTGGCCACTGGTCTTGTCCAGCCAGGCCATGAAGTCCGCGCTGCTGCCGTTACGCGGGAAATCTGCGGTTTCTGCCACGTAGTAGAAGGGTGCGCCCTGGTTCTGCAGGTACATCGGCAGTTTGTTATCGATTTCCACCATGACCATCCGCCATTGATTCCAGGGAGCGATCCGGCTCGCGGCAGCCCGGGTATCGGCGCTGAACTGCATCACCCCCCCGCCGCTGTTGCTCCAGGGGTAGGCAACCCCCAGCACCAGCAGCATGACCAGGGCCGCACAGGAGAAGCCGAGGGGCCAGCCACGGGAAACGGGTTTGCCGGCGGCCTGGCGTAGCTGCAGCCGACGGTTGAGCCACCAGGCACCGAGCAACTGAGCGAAGGGCACCAGGGGCAGAACGTAATAGCTGCGCCGGCTGCCACTGGCGGTGAAGAACAGGAACAGCAGCCCCAGGGCCCACACCAGCCAGCGTTCATTGGGTTGCAACTGGCGCCAGTGCCGGGCCGCCAGCCATAGGCCGAGGATCCAGCAGGGCGCCCAGGGCAAGGTATAGGCCGGCAGGTAGATCAGGTAGGTGTAGATCGGCCCGACATGGTCGAAGGGGTTGAAGAAACGCACCACATTCTCGCGAAACACCAGGCTCAGGCCGCTTTCCCCGTAGCTGGGAGCGCCGTACAGGTGCGAGAGAACGAAGGGCACCATGTAGAACAGCGCGGCGATGCTCAAGGCCAGCACCAGGCGCAGGTTCAGGTGGCGTTTCCAGCGCCCCTGGCTCAGCAGGTGTGGCAACAGGATCAGCCCCGGCAGGACGAAGCCGATCAGCCCCTTGAGCAGCGAGGTCGCCGCCAATATCAGGAAGAACACCGTATAGCGGCCCAGGCGGGTATCTTCCGGGCCGCGCCAGTACCACCACACTGCAGCCAATACGCCACAGACGGTCAGGATGTCGGCCGTGGCCACCCGCGCCCAGAAGGCGAAATAGAAGGTGGTGGCCAGCATCCAGCCGGCGATCAGCCCAGTGCCTTTGTGGAACAGCCGTTCGCCGATCAGGTAAACCAGCCAGATGCTCAGCCATGCGGCGATCACCGAGGACAGGCGCAGCGACCAGTGCCCCAGGCCCCCCATCAGCCAGGCGCTGGCGGTAATCAGCCAGTAGGAGGGCAGGGGCTTGTCGTAGTAGGGAGCGCCCTTGAGGTAAGGGTCGAAATAGTCGCCACTCTGCAACATCTGCAAGGCGATGTTGGCCCAGCGGGTCTCCGGCCCCCAGAGTTCACGGGAGCCCAGGCCCAGCAGCAGGATCAAGGCAGACACGCCGAGCAGCAGGGCCAGGGCCCCGCGTTCGCTGCGAAACAGATTCATAGATGGATTTCCAGAGCGGCGGTGGGAAAAGTCGCAGCCATCCAGGGCATCGAAGCGTGAAGAAAAGCCAGCGCCAACCGTGGTCGGCGCTGTCGTTACAAGGGTACCCAGGGTCAGGGTTGGATTTGTGGCAGGATCAGGACCAGCATATTGCCTTCCTCATAGCGCTTGCCTCCGGGCGGCAGCAGCGCCACTTCCTCGCTTTCCACCACGTCCTTGACCCGCATCACCACACCCACCGAACCCTGTTTGCGGGCCTCGCTGACCCACTGCCCGACCTCGGCCATGCTTACCTTGCGCTGCGCCGAATCAGCATAAGCCAGGCCATATTTCAATTCGCCCTCGGTGTTGTACAGCGTCACCTCCGGGCGTTGCAGGCGCCAGGCCAGGGCCGAGGCGGCGCCCAGGTCATTGCTCAGCAGCGTCTTGGTCTGCCTGAGCTCCTCGATATGTTCCTTGATGAACTGGTCCGGCATCTGGTTATGCACGATGAACCCCGGCATGCCCGCCGGCAGCAGGGCCACCAGCAACCAGATGCCCAGGGCCGGGGCCGCCCAGTACTGCAGCGGCCGGGCGGCCGGCAGCAGGTTGGCGATGATCCAGCCCATCAGCATGATGAACACCAAGGACAGGCCGAGCATCTCGTTGTGGCCGTAGACCGGCCGGGTGAGCTGGATGTACAGCAGGGCCACCATGGCCGCCACGCCGATCAGCAGGTTGAGCAGGCTGTTGATGCGGATGCTCCGGCCCTGGCTGGCGTTGATACGGTCGATCAGGGCGCTGCCCATGAGCACGGCCAGCGGCAGCAGGCACGGCATGATGTAGGTTGGCAGCTTGCCGCGGCTCAGGCTGAAGAACGCCAGGGGCAGCAGGAACCACAGCAGCAGGAATCCGGTCGGAGCCTGGCGCTTGTCTTTCCAGGCTTGCATGAATGTGCCCGGCAACAGGGCTGCCCAGGGCAGGCTGGAGGCCAGCAGCAGCGGCAGGTAGAACCACCAGGGGCGGGTATGTTGGGCGTTGTCGGCGGCGAAGCGGCGAATGTGCTCGTGCCAGAAGAAGAAGCGCCAGAAGTCGGGCTCGTGGGCGTGAATGCTCAGTACCCAGGGCAGGCTGATGCCGATCGCTACCAGCACGGCCACCAGCCCGTAGCGCAGCAGTTCGCCCAGACGGCGTTGCCAGATCATGTAGGGCAGGGCGATGAGTACCGGCAACAGCCAGGCCAGGAAACCCTTGGTCATGAAGCCCATGCCACAGGCGACGCCCAGCCCGGCCCATGCCAGCAGGCGTTCGCGGGTGGTTCGGCCGTCCAGGGCGAACCACAGGGCTACCAGACTCAGGTTGACCCACAAGGTGAACTGCGGATCAAGGTTGGAGTATCCGGCTTGGCCGGCAATCAGGCCGAAGCTCATATAAAGCAGGGCGGCGGCGAAGCTCTTGCGCGGGTCGTTCCACATCCGGCGGGTGATCAGGTAGGCCAGCAGTACGCTCAGGCCGGTGCTCAGGGCCGAGGCAATGCGCACGCCGAACAGGTTGTCGCCAAAGACCGCCTGGCCGATGGCGATCAACCAATAGCCGGCGATGGGCTTCTCGAAGTAGCGGATGCCCATGAAGTGTGGCGCCACCCAGTCGCCACTGAGCAGCATTTCCTGGCTGATCTGGGCGTAGCGGGTCTCGTCGGGAATCCACAGGCCGTGGCTGGTCAGAGGTAGCAGGTAGAACAGGCCGAAGGCCACGAGCAACAGAGGAAGTGCCCAGCGCTGGAGAGTGCTGGTTGTACTTGCGCCGAGGCTAAAGCCGGATGGCGGGGCGCTTGTTCCATAAGCGGGGGGCGGCGAAGTGCGGTGCATTTGTATCCTCGAAGTCATTGGCCGATAGCGATTTCGTTATTTGCTGGGGGTTGCTGACAAAGCGTCAATTTTGTGGAACTGCTGGCTTTCCCAAGTTCGCGAAGTTTCAGCGGGTAGCATTCATTTGTTTGAGAATTTTTTTATAAATGCGGCTGTCCGTTTCTTATTAGTACAGAAACTTGTTAAGTCAATAATTAGCCGGCAAGTGTGTCGCTTCCCCTAATAAAGTCTGTTGGCATGTTGTTAAAAATAGTTACAAGTTACTCAAGGGGTTGATCAAGTACGTGCTGCCAGCTGCCTGCATCCAGGGTTCCCAGTACTTGCATGTGGCCTTGCGGGTCCAGGGTGATAAACAGCGAGCTGGTGTATTCGCTGGCCAGGGCGTGCGGGTAGCCCAGCTGGCGTTCCAGGCTGCTGATGCAGTCGCTGTGGGTTATCAGGATCAGATTGCGCTTGAGTGACTTGTGCGCCTTGATCGTCTGCTGGAAATGCTCGTCACAGGTGGCCAGCCAGTCCTGGGTCTGCGCCGCACCGTTGAACATGAATTCCGTCGTTTGCCGGGTGCGGGTTGCGGGGCTGCTGATGACATCAGTGGCGGCCATGCCCAGGGTGCGAAAGGCTCGTCCCAGGTCGCTGGCGCTGTGGCTTCCGAGCTGGGTAATGCCATCGGCGGGCCCCAGGCAGGGGTTGGCGGAGCGGTCACAACGCTCGGCATGGCGGACCAGGACTATCACTTCGCCCCCTTGCCAGTGACGGTAGATGTTGGCCTGCTGCATCTGGTTGCCGACCCCCAGGTCGCGAGGCGTGATGGGCCACAGGACAAAGCCGCTGACCAGGATTGCCAGGGCCGCCGCACAGACGCCACCGACGATTCGCCAGGTTCGGGGGGGCTTGTTGCCAGTGCCGGATTCAGCGGTGTTGAGCACGTGGTGTACCTGAGTAGGTTTTTGCCGAGTGTTGGTTGTTCGGGTTGGAACTGGTGCGCTGAAGACGAACGACATGCAGCCACTGGAGCCCGCACTGCAACTGGGGCCAATTTAGGTCGGACCAGGTGGGCGAAGAGTGAAAGCAATGTGAAAAAAACGAATGGGCGACGGCAGTTCTTTTAAAGCCGGACAGCCTTTGTTCAGGTTGTTGGCCCGAACGCTGCTTTGTTATCCGGTTATGCACGTCAGATGGCTTCGGGAGGTTATTCCCGGAGTTTCGTTTTTATCGTTGAGGCAAGTGCGAGGCGAACTTTATCCGATAAAAAACAGCGGATGAAAAATCCTCGCGTTTAGTTCAGCTTATTGTCAGCTTGGGCTGGAGGGCGGGCATGAGAAGGGAGGTTTTCCTGCCCGTTGTTTCGGGCAGGAAGTGATGCCGGGGAGCGGGCGGCTCAGTGATTGACGGTGTAGGCCAGCATTGCCGACAGCTGGCACAGTGGCCGGCCGCTTTCCTGCTGCCATTGGTTGAATACTTCCTGCACCAGGGCCTGGTCGCGTTTGCTGCTGGGTACCTTGTCGATGATGTTCTGGGCATTGAGGGCCGCGACCACGTCCCAGGTGGGGATAAAGGTGTCCTTGCCCACCATGCGCAGGAAGCGCGGGGCAGACAGCCCGCCCATCTGGTTGCCATGTTTGGCCAGGTACTGCCAGAGCCCGGTGATGTCCTGCACCGGCCAGTCGGCGATGAAGGCGCCAAAGCTGCCGTGCTGCTTTTGCACATCAAGGATCATCTGCGCGTTGCGCGGCACGCTCTTGAGCTTGCCCAAGTGGCGGATGATCCGCGTGTCCTGCATCAGCCGCTCCAGGTGCTCGGCGCCCATCAGCACCACCTTGTCCGGATCGAAGCCGAAAAACACCTGCTCGAACGCCGGCCATTTGGCGTCCACCAGGCTGTGTTTGAGGCCGGCGCGGAAAACCCGCAGGGCCAGGGTCGAGAGGTAGCGGTCGGCGCTCAATGCGCGCAGGTAGTCGTCGCTGGCCGGGGTGGGCAACTGGGCTTCCAGGGCCGCAGCGGAACCGAAGCGGTTGAGACAGTATTCATTCAGCCATTTGTAATCGTGCATGCCTGCTCCGGGACGGTCGGGAGGGTCGGAAAGTCTGTTGACCAAGGTTGGGGCCTTTGGCGGCATTACAAGTTCCCCGGGAGCCGGGGAACCTGGGGCGGATTCAGGCCGGGCTGGTGCCTTCGCCCGCGAGCCGGCGATTAAGTTGGAAGCGCCAGCGCACGTAGAGCAGCGCCGAAGTGAACACGGCCAGGCTGGCAAACATCTCCAGCAGGCCGAACATTTGGCGGTTCGGATCGTAGGCCGCCAGGGCGCCCTTGATGAAGTACAGGTTGACCACGAAGCACATCCACGAATGGCCACGGGCACTGCCGCTGAGCATACCGGGGGCCATCAGCAGCAGCGGCACCAGCTCGATCAGCAGGATGACCCAGGGGCGGGCACCGTGCAGATCGGCCACCAGCAGGTAATACCCGCAAAGCAGCCCCACCAGGCCGAAGAAGCAGACCAGGCTGAGGATTCGCATCAGGCGGACCCGGGGCTCCAGCCATTCCACCGGGGGCAGGATCTTCGGCTTCTTAGCCACGGCCGTTCTCCAGTCGCAGGGCGGTTTTCGCCAGACGCAGGCCCAGGGCCCGGCACAGCGCAATCTCGTGTTCGTCCAGTGGGCTCTTGCCATCTGCTCCGGCATGGTGGCTGGCGCCATACGGCGTGCCGCCACCGCGGGTTTCCAGCAGGGCCGACTCGCTGTAGGGCAGGCCGGTGATCAGCATGCCGTGATGCAGCAATGGCAGCATCATCGATAGCAGGGTGGCTTCCTGGCCGCCATGCAGGCTGGCGGTCGAGGTGAACACGCCGGCAGGCTTGCCCACCAGGGCACCGGTCAGCCAGAGGTTGCTGGTACCGTCGAGAAAATACTTCAGCGGCGCTGCCATGTTGCCGAAGCGGGTCGGGCTGCCCAGGGCCAGGCCTGAGCAGTGCTTCAGATCGTCGAGGCTGGCGTACAGGGCGCCGCTGTCGGGGATGTCCGGGGTGACCGCCTCGCATTCCGCGGAGATCGCCGGGACAGTGCGCAGACGAGCCTCCAGGCCGGCCTGCTCGACGCCGCGGGCGATCTGCCGGGCCATCTCGTTGGTCGAACCGTTGCGGCTGTAGTACAGGACCAGGACATAGGGCGCGCTCAAGGCAGGATCTCCAGCACGTTTTCCGGCGGCCGGCCAATGATGGCCTTGTCGCCGGCTTCGAGAATCGGCCGCTCCATGAGTTTCGGGTGCTGGGCAATGGCGGCGACCAGTTGCTCTTCGCTGAGGCTCGGGTCGGCCAGGTTGAGGGTCTTGTACTCGTCCTCGCCGGTGCGCAATAGCTGGCGCGCGTTGAGGCCGAGCTTGGCCAGAAGGCTGCGCAACTGGGCGGCATCCAGTGGGGTTTCCAGGTAGCGGACCACGGTCGGGGCCAGGCCGCGTTGTTCCAGAAGTTCCAGAGCACCGCGGGATTTCGAGCAGCGCGGGTTGTGATAAAGCGTCAGATCGGTCATGTGCGGGTCGCATCTTGCGTAAGGTGGCGGCTATTCTACCCGCGCGATGGGCACTCCTGAACCTTGGGAGTCGTTAGGTCGCAGCGACCCTGGGTCGACGGCTATTTTTCAAGACATCTTTCAAGACAGGAAACAGCGCATGGCAAGGCAATTGGCGGCGGTATTGGCGATCATCACAACCCTGCTGCTGGGCGGTTGTGGCAATGACTACGGGGTCGACCAGTATGGCCAGAAAGTCGCCGCCGAGCGTATCGACAAGCAGTGGCTGGTGCTCAACTACTGGGCCGAGTGGTGCGGGCCTTGCCGTACCGAGATCCCGGAACTCAATGCCCTGAACGAGCAGCTCAAGGGGCAGTCGGCATCGGTGATGGGGGTCAACTTCGACAATGTGCAGGGTGAAGAGCTAAAGAGCGCCAGCGAGAAGCTGGGGATCAAGTTCACCGTGCTGGCACGGAACCCCGCGGAGCTCTTCGATCTGCCACGCAGCGAGGCGCTGCCGGTGACCTACATCATTGACGACAAGGGCAAGGTACGTGAGCAGATGATGGGCGAGCAGACTGCAGCCGGCGTGCTGGCGAAACTGCAGGCCTTGCGCGGGCATTGAGGGCGCGAGGATCTGGAGCCGCTGCCGCGCAGTGCGAGCGCCCTCAAGTGACGCAGGGGGCCTGAAACTCGCCAGAGATTCATCCAGGAACATCCTGGAGTCCCGTTCGCAGCCTCGCGGGCTCGGCAGCGGCTAGCGCACTATCAGCCTTCTTCCAGCCACCAGCGCAACGGCTTGCCCTCGGCAGGCCAGAACCGCACCTGTTCGATCGGCGAGATGTCCCAGCGCTCAACGGTTTCCAGCGCCTGAAGGAAGCGCCGCTCCTGCTCCATCAACGCCGGTGCACAGAGTTTGCGGGTGCTGCCGACCTTGCCGAAGCTGAGTTTTTCGCCGTCCAGGGTGTAGGGCGCGAACCAGTGGTTGCAGCCGCCATTGCCATAGGCCCGACCGTCCTCGCCGAGGGTGATGGTCAGGTGGCTGTAATCGATCAGCGGACGCTCGCCAATCCATTCCAGGACGTAACTGCGGTCCTGCTGCAACTTCAGCGGCTCGGCGGCGCAGCCCAGCAGGCCGGTCCCCAGCGCCGCAGCCAGCATCAGGCGTTTCATTGGCCGGCCTGCTGGCATTTCGGGCAGCGGTGATGCTCACCCTCGCTACGCCAGCCGAGCTCGGCAATGCGCGCGCTGGCGGCAGGCTTCTGGGCCTTGCTGCCCAGCTTGGCATCCACTGCGAACTCGAAGTCCAGGGTGGCGTCGCAGCTGTCGCAATTGACCTGCCACTGGTGGATCGCCAGTTCGCCGAATACCGGGCCACGCGCCACGGCGACCCACTGGCCGACGGGGTTGATCAAGTGGCGCACGGTGTCCACGGTCAGGCGCATGGAGAGGTCCTTGCTGCCCTTGAGGGTGACCAGAAGCACGTCGTCGGTACGGATCGAGCCACCGTTGCCGGTGACTTGATAGCGGCCGGGCACCAGGGCACGGCATTCGATCAGGGTGTGTTGCGGGTTCATCAGGTTGTAGCGGAAATCGTGTTCGACCATGGGTCCTCCAAATCTGCCGCGTATGCTAGCACGGGCCCCTGCGGCGCAGGTTGCGGGCAGGTGACCTTCGATCAGCCCGTGGCGCGGATTTCAGCCGTGGACCCGGTTCTGCGGCTGGCCAGCTGCCCAGCTGGCGATGTTGTGCAAGGTGGTCTCGGCGATGGCCGCCAGGGCTTCTCGGGTCAGGAACGCCTGGTGCGCAGTGACTATCACGTTGGGAAAGGTCAGCAGCCGCGCCAGCACGTCATCCTGCAGGGGTAGATCGGAGCGGTCCTCGAAGAACAATTGCGCCTCTTCTTCATAGACATCCAGCCCCAGGTAGCCCAGTTGGCCGCTCTTGAGCGCCTCGATCAGCGCCGGGGTGTCCACCAGGCCGCCACGCCCGGTGTTGATCAGCATTGCTCCCGGTTGCATGTGGGCCAGGCTCTGCTGGTTGATCAGGTAACGACTGTCCTCGGTCAACGGGCAGTGCAGGCTGATGATCTGCGACTGGGCCAGCAGCTCGGGCAGGTCCAGGTAACGGGCACCGAGGGCTTCTACGGCGGGATTGGGGAAGGGGTCGTACGCCAGCAGCTGGCAGCCGAAGCCGGCCATGATCCGGGCGAAGGTGGCGCCGATCTGGCCGGTGCCGACAATGCCCACGGTCTTGCCCACCAGGTCGAAGCCGGTCAGGCCGTGCAGGGTGAAGTCGCCTTCGCGGGTGCGGTTGTAGGCCCGGTGCAGGCGGCGGTTGAGCGCCAGGATCAGGGCCACGGCATGTTCGGCGACCGCATGGGGGGAATAGGCCGGGACCCGCACCACATCCAGCCCCAGGCGCTGGGCCGCGCTCAGGTCGACGTGGTTGTAGCCGGCCGAGCGCAGAGCGATCAGGCGGGTGCCACCGGCAGCCAGCTGTTCCAGTACCGGGGCACTGAGGTCGTCGTTGATAAAGGCACAGACCACTTCATGGCGTTCAGCCAGGGCGGCGGTATCCAGGCTCAGGCGTGCGGCCTGGAATTGCAGTTCGATGCCTGCTGGCAGTTGAGCGCCGAGGAAACTCTCGCGGTCGTAGTTCTGGCTGCTGAAAAGAATCGTACGCATGGCTGCATCCTTGTTCGGGGCGCCCAGCATGGCGGCTGGGCGCCGGGCAGGTCTTGCCCTGGGTCAGGCGTTGGTCCGCGCTTCGGCAGCCAGGCGGCCGATGGCGTGGTCCAGTTCATCCAGGGCGGCAAAGGCTTTGGCATCTTCCTGCTTGAGCAGGGTCTCGCTGCGCTGGCAGGCGGCGCGCAATTGCGGCACACCGCAGTAGCGGGTGGCACCGTGCAGGCGATGGACCCGTTCGATCAGGGCGTTCTGGTCATTGGCGGCCCGCGCTGCCTTGATGGCTTCGCGGTCGGCGTCCAGGGACGCCAGCAACATGGCCAGCATGTCCGCCGCCAGATCGGCCTTGCCGGCGGCCAGGCGCAGGCCTTCATCCTGATCCAGTACCTGCAGCTCCAGCCCCAGTTCCGGGCGCTCGCTGGCCCGCTCCGGGCCCTGGTTGCGCAGGGCCAGGCCGGTCCATTTCAGCACCACCTGGGCCAGTTGGCGCTCACTGATGGGCTTGGTCAGGTAGTCGTCCATGCCGCTTTGCAGCAGGGCGCGCTTCTCGTTGGCCATGGCGTGGGCGGTAAGGGCGACGATGGGCAGCGGCGTACCGTGTCGCTCGCTTTCCCACTGGCGGATCGCCTCGGTACTCTGCCGGCCGTCCATGCCGGGCATCTGCACGTCCATCATTACCAGGTCGAAGGGTTCGGTCTGGATCGCGTTCAGCGCGGCGTAACCGTTGTCCACCGCCAGCACCTTGGCGCCCATGTCCTCCAGCAGGGTCTGGATCAGCAGCAGGTTGGCCGGGTTGTCATCGACACACAGCACTCGCGGCGCGCGGCTGGAAAGGGTTTCCTCCGGTTCGCTGCGAGCCCGGCGCGGGGTCACCAGGTCGGACAGGGCCCGGCGCAGCTTGCGGGTGCACGCGGGCTTGGCCTGCAACTGGCTGTGAGGGTTGGGTACCGACAGATGGAACAGTGTCTGTTCGGTGGTCGGGCACAGTACCAGGACCTTGCAGCCCAGGTGTTCGAGGTCCCAGATATGCTGGCTCAGGCGTTCCGGCGACATGTCGTTGGTGGTGATGCCCAATACCGCCAGGTCGATGGCCTGTTCGCTCTGGTGCACGCCGGTAATGCCGTTGGTCAGGGCCTCCAGGGTATTGAACGGGGTCACCTCCAGGCCGCAGTCCTCCAACTGGTGTTGCAAGGCCTGGCGCGCCAGCTCGTGGTTTTCCAGTACCGCCACGCGCCGCCCCAGCAGCGGCGGGCCGGGCAGGTCCTCGGCGTCGTCGCGGGTTTTCGGCAGGTTGAGGCTGATCCAGAACTCCGAACCTTCGCCCGGGGTGCTGTCGACACCGATCTCGCCGCCCATCTGTTCGATCAGGCGCTTGGAAATCACCAGCCCAAGCCCCGTGCCGCCGGGTTGCCGCGACAGCGAGTTGTCAGCCTGGCTGAAGGCCTGGAACAGGGCGCGCACATCCTGGTTCGACAGGCCGATACCGGTGTCCTGGATGCTGATGCGCAGTTGCACGCTGTCTTCGTGTTCTTCTTCCAGCATGGCCCGGGCGACGATAGTGCCTTCGCGAGTGAACTTGATGGCGTTGCTCACCAGGTTGGTAAGAATCTGCTTGAGCCGCAGCGGGTCGCCCACCAGCGACAGCGGCGTATCGCGATAGACCAGGCTCACCAGTTCCAGCTGCTTGGCGTGGGCGGCCGGGGCGAGGATGGTCAGGGTGTCTTGCAGCAAGTCCCGCAGGTTGAACGGGATGCTGTCGAGCACCAGTTTGCCGGCTTCGATTTTCGAGAAGTCGAGGATCTCGTTGATGATGCCCAACAGGCTGTCGGCGGATTTCTCGATGGTGCCCAGGTAGTCCAGCTGGCGTGGTGTCAGCTCGCTTTTCTGCAACAGGTGGGTGAAGCCGAGAATGCCGTTGAGCGGTGTACGGATTTCATGGCTCATGTTGGCCAGGAATTCCGACTTGATCCGGCTGGCCTCCAGGGCCTCCTTGCGCGCCAGGTCCAGCTCGATGTTCTGGATCTCGATGGTTTCCAGGTTCTGGCGCACGTCTTCGGTGGCCTGGTCGATGCTGTGCTGCAATTCTTCCTGGGCATTCTGCAGGGTGCTGGCCATGCGGTTGATGCCCGAGGCCAGCTCATCCAGCTCCTGGCTGCCCAGGGGTGGCAGGCGGGTTTCCAGGTTGCCGTCCTTGAGTTGCGCCACGGCCTGCTTGATCTGGGTCAGCGGGTTGTTGATTGTGCGGCCCATGCGCACTGCCAGTAGGGCGGTGCCGGCCAGCCCGGCGGCAATCAACAGCAGGCTGGCGAACAGGCTGCGGTAGCCGCGCAGCAGCATGCCACTGTGGGACAGCTCCAGTTCCACCCAGCCCAGCAGGCGGTCGGACTCATCGGGAATCAGGTCGCCGGCCAGGTTGCGGTGCCGGCCGAAGACCGGCAGTTGATAGCGGGTCGCGTCGCTGCCGGAGCGTTGCATCATGTGGCTGCTATTACCGGCGGGAGGCGGGTTGAGCATGCTGGGGCCGGCATGGGCCAGCAGGCTGCGATCCGGGGCAAGGAGCGATACGGCGCGCACGTCTTGCTGTTCCAGCGCCTGGGTGGCAATGCGCTCGAGCATCTGGGTGTTGTGGTTGCCCATGGCCGGGGCCACCAGGGAGGCCAGTTGTTCCGCGATCATCTCGCCACGCTGCAGGAGCTGGGTCTGCAGGTCCGAGAGCTGCATCCAGGTGAAGTAGCCGCCCAGCACCAAAGCCATCAGGCTGGTTGGCAACAAGGTCAGCAACAGTACGCGGCCTTTGATTCCCAGTTTCTTGAGCACGCAACTCTCCTGCTTCCACGCTGTTTTGAAAGGTCTACGGGCACGTCCGTGATGCGCCACCTGCGCAGTGTAACGATTTGCCGGGGGCTGATCTTGGCAAATTGCGCCAGGGCGGCCGTCGCCTGAAATGCCTGAAGCCGGGCTGCGACCAAGGCACTGGTTGCCGCGATCCGGGCAATCTTGAATAATCGCCCAACTGAGAATCACTTGCAGAAGTCAATGACTCCCGTATCTGTTGAGCCACCACGTATTCTGACCATTGAAGATGACCCGGTGCTGGGTGCCTATGTGCGCGAGCAACTGGAGCATTGTGGCTTTGCCGTGACCTGGTGCCAGAACGGCCCGGAAGGGCTGGGCATTGCCCGGCGCCGACCTTTCGATGTGGTGCTGCTGGATATCCTGTTGCCCGGAATGGATGGCCTGGAAGTGCTCACGCACTTTCGCCAGAGCCATTCCACGCCGGTGCTGCTGATGTCCGCCCTGGGGGCGGAAGCCGACCGAATCAGCGGTTTCCGCCTGGGGGCCGACGATTACCTGCCCAAGCCATTCAGCATGGCCGAGCTGCGTGTGCGCATCGAGGCCATCCTGCGCCGGGTCGCCCTGGACCGGCGACCGATGCCGCCGGTACCCGTCAGCCTGGCCCAGAGCCTGCGCTTCGACGATGAGCGCAGCGACGTGTTCTTTGCCGAGCAATGGGCCGGCCTGACCCGCAGTGAATACCGCCTGCTGGATACCTTGCACCGCAATGGCGACGAGGTGTTGAGCAAGGCCTTCCTTTATCAGCATGTACTGCAACGCGGTTATGCGGCCCACGACCGCAGCCTGGACATGCATGTCAGCCAGATCCGCCGCAAGCTCAAGGCGCTGGGCTACAGCGAGCGTGAGCTGCGAACCGTGTGGGGCAAGGGTTATGTGCTGAGCGCCTTAGATGAACTGGTCTGATCTGCCGGGGCGGCATTCGCTGTTCTGGAAGCTGGCGTGCCTGTTGGTAGCTTTCTGCCTGTTGATGATCTGGCTGAGCTGGTCTTGGGGGCGTTATGTGGAGCAGAAGAACCTCTACCTCTCCGATGAGGCCAGAGCCACCTTGGGCAGCTATGCCCGCGAGGCCGAGCAGGCCTGGAAGGGCGGCCAGAGTGCCGGTGTCGATGCCTGGATCCAGCAGATCGCCAGCCGCGAGAAAACCTGGATCGGCGTGATTGGCAGTGACCTGCAATCCCTGAGCAGCTACCCGTTGACGCCGGCGGAGGCCCAGCGCCTGACCTTCCTGCGCGGTGCCGACTGGCCGGTGAGCAGGCACGCCCGGGGCCTGCCGTGGCTGAAAGTACCCTTTCCCGAGGATCCGTCCCTGGGCAGCCTGGTGATCGAGTTGCCGCAACGTTTCATGCCGGGGCGCTACCGGGTGTTCTGGCAGGTGATTACCAATGGAGTGATTCCCGGGCTGTTCACCTTGTTGCTGTGTGTCGGCCTGTATCGTTTGCTGGTGGTGCCGCTGAACCAGTTGCGCGAGCAGGCCAACGCCTGGCGGGCGGAGCAGTTGAACGTGCGGCTGTCCAGTGAAACCACCCAGCGTCGGGACGAGCTGGGCGAACTGGGACGGGCGTTCGATCAGATGTCCGAACGTCTGCAGAGTACCGTGGCGGTGCAGCAGCAGTTGTTGCGGGACCTGTCCCACGAGTTGCGCACCCCCCTGAGCCGCCTGCGCGTGGCCTGCGATGGCGAGCGTGATCTTGCCGCGCTGCGCGAGCGCTTGGCGCGGGAGGTCGACGGCATGCAGCGCCTGGTGGAGGACAGCCTGCAACTGGCCTGGCTGGACACCGAGCGTGCGCCACTGCCGCAAGAGCAGATCCAGGTCCAGGCGTTGTGGGAGATGCTCAGCGAAAATGCCTGCTTCGAGAGTGGCTGGTCCGCGCAGCAGCTGCGTTGCGAGCTGGAGGCCGATTGCTGGGTTCGCGGGCACCTCAATACCCTGGTCCAGGCCCTGGAAAACATCCTGCGCAACGCTATTCGGCATTCGCCGGCCGGAGCACGGGTCAGCCTCGGAGGCCAGCGCGACGGCAAGTACTGGCACCTGTGGCTGGATGACGAAGGGCCGGGGGTGGCTGAAGAGGATCTGGAAAGGATCTTCGCCCCCTTCACTCGTCTGGATGGGTCGCGACCGGGGGATGGCGGTTTCGGCCTGGGCCTGAGCATCGCCCGCAATGCCGTAGGGCGTCAGGGTGGGCAGTTGTGGGCGCAGAACCTGGCCCAGGGCTTGCGCATCCACGTGCGCCTGCTGGCGGCCTGAGGCTTGCCCTGGGCTACCTTATTCCAATAAGCCATAAGGCTCGCACTTTGCGTGATATGGCGCTCGGTCGTTTGCCGGTATGATAGGCGCCCCCGCAGTCTGGATTGCGAATACGCCATGACCTTGCAGTACCCAACCATCGCCGATTGCGTCGGCAACACCCCCCTGGTCCGCCTGCAGCGCCTGCCCGGCGCCACCAGCAATACCCTGCTGCTAAAGCTCGAGGGCAACAACCCGGCGGGTTCGGTCAAGGACCGTCCGGCACTGTCGATGATTACCCGCGCCGAGTTGCGCGGGCAGATCCAGGCCGGCGATACCCTGATCGAAGCGACCTCGGGCAATACCGGCATCGCCCTGGCCATGGCTGCGGCGATCAAGGGCTACAAGATGATCCTGATCATGCCCGACAACTCCAGCGCCGAGCGCAAGGCGGCCATGACCGCCTACGGCGCCGAGCTGATTCTGGTCAGCCAGGAAGAAGGCATGGAAGGCGCTCGCGATCTGGCCGAGCGGATGCAGGCCGAAGGCCGCGGCAAGGTGCTCGACCAGTTCGCCAACGGCGACAACCCTGAGGCCCACTACAGCGGCACCGGCCCGGAAATCTGGCGCCAGACCCAGGGCAGCATTACTCACTTCATCAGCTCGATGGGCACCACCGGCACCATCATGGGCACCTCGCGTTACCTGAAGGAGCAGAACCCGGCGGTGCAGATCGTCGGTCTGCAGCCGATGGAAGGCTCGGCCATTCCCGGCATTCGCCGCTGGCCCGAGCAATACCTGCCGAAGATCTACCAGGCCAGTCGGGTCGACCGGATCGTCGACATGGCCCAGAGCGAGGCCGAAGACGTGACTCGGCGCCTGGCCCGTGAAGAAGGGATCTTCTGTGGCGTCTCTTCCGGCGGTGCGGTGGCAGCGATGCTGCGCCTGTCCCGGGAAGTGGAAAACGCGGTCATGGTCGCGATCATCTGCGACCGTGGCGATCGTTACCTGTCGACCGGTATTTTCGATGCGCCCAATTGATGGCTAAGCACGATAGAGGCCTGCGCTTCCAGCCGGCGGGCGGTAGCCGGGCGCCGCAGATTCCAGTGGGCAAGAAACAGCGTTTGACGATTCAGCGTCTGGCCAACGACGGCCGTGGCATTGCCTTTGTCGAAGGGCGTACCTGGTTTGTCAGCGGTGCCCTGGCCGGTGAAGAAGTCGAAGCTCGGGTGTTGGGCAGCCACGGCAAAGTGGTGGAGGCCCGTGCCGAGCGCATCTTCAACGCCAGTGATCTGCGTCGCCCGGCGGCCTGTGCCCATGCCGGGCGTTGCGGCGGTTGCAGTGTCCAGCATTTGCCCCATGACGAACAGCTTGCCCTGAAACAGCGCATGCTCGCCGAGCAGTTGTCCAAGGTCGCGGGTGTCGAGCCCGAGGCCTGGGCCGCCCCCTTGAGCGGTCCCGAGTTCGGCTATCGGCGCCGCGCCCGGGTGGCGGTGCGCTGGGACGCCAAGGGCAAGCAACTTGAGGTGGGTTTTCGCGCTGCCGGTAGCCAGGACATTGTCGCCATCGACGATTGCCCGGTGCTGGTACAGGCCTTGCAACCTGTCATGAACCGTTTGCCCGCCATGCTGCGACGCTTGAGCAAGCCTCAGGCATTGGGGCATGTGGAGTTGTTCAGCGGTTCGGCCCTGGCGGTGCTGTTGCGCCACATGGCGCCGTTGTCCGACAGCGACCTGACGATCCTCAAGGACTTCTGCGATTTCCATCAGGCGCAATTGTGGCTGCACGGTGAAGGCGAGCCGCAACCCTTTGATCCATCGCAGGCTCTGGGCTACCGCCTGGAGACCTGGGACCTGCACCTGGCGTATCGGCCGGGTGACTTCGTCCAGGTCAATGCGGGAGTCAATGAAGCGATGGTCGCCCAGGCCCTGGAGTGGCTCGCGCCGCAAGCTGATGAGCGGGTGCTGGACCTGTTTTGCGGCCTGGGCAACTTCGCGTTGCCGCTGGCCCGGCAAGTGCGGGAAGTGGTGGCAGTGGAAGGCGTGGCGACCATGGTGGCGCGCGCCGCGGAGAATGCCGCCAGCAACAATTTGCATAACACGCGCTTTTTTCAAGCCGATTTATCCCAACCTCTGAGCGCTGCCGAGTGGGCTGATGAAGGCTTTTCTGCGGTACTCTTGGACCCACCCCGCGACGGTGCTTTCGAGGTGGTCCGCCAGTTGGCGACCCTCGGTGCCAAGCGGTTGGTGTACGTGTCATGCAATCCGGCAACTTTGGCTCGTGACACGGTCGAACTGATCAAGCAGGGCTATAGATTAAAACGTGCCGGGATTCTCGATATGTTTCCTCAGACGGCGCATGTCGAGGCCATGGCGTTATTTGAAGCGAGCTAGGATGGCTTGTCTAATCCGACTGGTCTTTCGGGAGTGGCGCGCTGGCCCTGCGAGCCGCACCCGAGCGTTGAAGGTCAGCGATTTGACGCATTGAATGTGCGTCGTAGGGAAGGTAAAGCAAGATGGTACAGGTGAGAGCGCACCAGCCGATCAACACCGACGGCAGTATCAATCTCGAGGCATGGCTCGATCATACGGTCAGCGTCGACATGGCACTGGACCGTGAAGCCTTGAAAGAAGCCTGCGAGTTCGCTCGCGAGGCGGAACTGCAGCACATAGCAACGAAGAATCTCAGCCCCGAGGACGTGTCGAGTTTCAGCACTGGCCTGGAGATCGCCGAGATCCTCGCCGATCTCAAGCTGGATCAGGACTCCCTGGTTGCCGCGGTACTCTACCGGGGTGTCCGCGAGGGCCAGATCCAGTTGCCGGCGGTCAGCCAGCGGTTTGGTCCGGTGGTCACCAAGCTGATCGATGGCGTGTTGCGCATGGCGGCCATTACCGCCAGCCTCAGCCCCCGCCAGTCCCTGGTGCTGGGCACCCAGGCCCAGGTGGAAAACCTGCGCAAGATGCTGGTGGCCATGGTGGATGACGTGCGGGTTGCACTGATCAAGCTGGCTGAGCGTACCTGTGCGATTCGAGCGGTAAAAAGCGCCGACGAAGAGAAGCGCAACCGGGTTGCCCGGGAAGTCTTCGACATCTACGCACCCCTGGCTCACCGCCTGGGTATCGGGCATATCAAGTGGGAGCTGGAAGACCTGTCCTTCCGTTACCTGGAGCCCGAGCAGTACAAGCAGATCGCCAAGCTGCTGCATGAGCGGCGCCTGGATCGCGAGCGTTTCATCAGCGACGTGATGAACCAGCTGCAGAACGAACTGAAGGCCACCGGGGTCAACGCCGACATCAGTGGGCGGGCCAAGCACATCTATTCCATCTGGCGCAAAATGCAGCGCAAGGGCCTGGAATTCAGCCAGATCTACGACGTGCGCGCGGTGCGGGTGCTGGTGCCGGAAATGCGCGATTGCTACACCGCGCTGGGCATCGTGCATACCCTGTGGCGGCACATCCCCAAAGAGTTCGACGACTACATCGCCAACCCCAAGGAGAACGGCTACCGCTCGTTGCACACGGCGGTGATCGGCCCTGAGGGCAAGGTGCTGGAAGTGCAGATCCGTACCCACGCCATGCACGAAGAGGCGGAGCTGGGGGTTTGCGCGCACTGGAAGTACAAGGGCACCGACGTCAAGTCCGGCTCCAACCATTACGAAGAGAAAATCTCCTGGTTGCGCCAGGTGCTCGAATGGCACGAGGAACTGGGGGATATCGGCGGTCTGGCCGAACAGCTGCGGGTGGATATCGAACCGGACCGGGTGTACATCTTCACCCCCGACGGTCACGCCATCGACCTGCCCAAGGGCGCCACGCCGCTGGATTTCGCCTACCGGGTGCACACCGAGATCGGCCACAACTGCCGGGGCGCGAAGATCAACGGGCGCATCGTGCCGCTCAACTACAGCCTGCAGACCGGCGAGCAGGTGGAGATCATCACCAGCAAGCACGGCACGCCGAGCCGCGACTGGCTGAACCCGAACCTGGGCTATGTCACCACATCCCGGGCGCGGGCGAAGATCGTCCACTGGTTCAAGCTCCAGGCCCGCGATCAGAACGTCGCCGCCGGCAAGACCCTGCTGGAACGCGAACTGAGCCGACTCGGCCTGCCACAGGTGGATTTCGACAAGCTGGCCGAGAAGGCCAACATGAAGATCGCCGAGGACATGTTCGCCGCCCTGGGCGCGGGGGACCTGCGCCTGGCGCAACTGGTCAACCTGGCCCAGCAACTGGTGGAGCCGGAGCGGGGCAACGAGCAACTGGAGTTGATTCCGCGCAAGGCTGCCGGCTACAAGCCGGGCAAGCGTGGCGACATCCAGATCCAGGGCGTGGGCAACCTGATGACCCAGATGGCCGGCTGCTGCCAGCCATTGCCGGGGGATGCGATCGTCGGCTACATCACCCAGGGCCGCGGCGTGAGCATTCACCGCCAGGACTGCGCCTCGGTGCTGCAACTGGCCGGGCGCGAGCCGGAGCGGATCATCCAGGTCAGCTGGGGGCCGGTGCCGGTGCTGACCTATCCGGTGGATATCATCATCCGCGCCTACGACCGTTCCGGCCTGCTGCGTGATGTGTCCCAGGTGCTGCTCAACGAGCGGATCAACGTGCTGGCGGTCAACACCCGCTCGAACAAGGAGGACAACACCGCGTTGATGTCCCTGACTATCGAGATCCCGGGGCTGGACGCGTTGGGTCGCCTGTTGGGGCGGATTTCCCAGTTGCCAAACATCATCGAGACCCGGCGCAACCGGACCCCCTGATGCCTGTATGAAATGGATGAACTGATGTACAGCCTTGAAGACCTGCTCCACCTCATGGCGCGCCTGCGCGACCCGCAGTACGGCTGCCCGTGGGACATCAAGCAGAACTACGCCAGCATCGTCCCCCATACCCTGGAAGAGGCCTATGAAGTGGCCGACGCCATCGAGCGCGGCGACTTCGACCACTTGCAGGGCGAGCTGGGGGACCTGCTGTTCCAGGTGGTGTACTACAGCCAGCTGGCCCGGGAGGAGGGGCGTTTCGAGTTCGACGCGGTGGTGGACGGCATCACGCGCAAGCTGATCCGTCGGCATCCCCATGTATTTCCCACCGGGGACCTGTACGCGCCGCTGGACATTCCGCGGCTCGATGAAGACCAGGTCAAGGAGCGTTGGGAGCAGATCAAGGCCGAGGAGCGCGCGGAGAAGTCCGAGGCTCCCCAGCAGTTGTCCCTGCTCGATGATGTGCCGGTGGCCTTGCCGGCCTTGTCCCGCGCCGCCAAGTTGCAAAAGCGTGCGGCCCAGGTCGGTTTCGACTGGCCCGAAGCCCTGCCGGTGGTGGACAAGGTTCGTGAAGAACTGGATGAAGTGCTGGAAGCCATGGCCGACAACGATGCGGCGGCGATCACCGATGAAATCGGCGACTTGCTGTTTGTCGTGGTCAACCTGGCCCGGCACCTCAAGGTCGACCCGGAAACTGCCCTGCGCGGTGCCAACGCCAAGTTCGACCGACGCTTCCGATTTATCGAGCAGGCATTGCGCGACACTGCCCGTCCCATGGAAGATTGCACCCTCGAAGAGTTGGATGCCCTGTGGGGCGAAGCCAAACGTCAGGAAAAGAATTTGCCCAGCTGCGGCTGAGGCCGTTGCCTAAGTGAGTAAGCACCATGAGCCTTTCCCTTCGCGACCAGTTGCTCAAAGCAGGGCTGGTCAACCAAAAGCAGGCCAAGCAGGTCAGCAAAGACAAGCAGAAGCAGCAGCGCCTGGCCCACAAAGGCCAGATCGAACTCGATGACTCCCAGCAGCGTGCGGCCCAGGAAGCCATGGCCGAGAAGGTCAAGCGCGACCAGGAGCTCAACCGTCAGCAACAGGAAAAGGCCGAGCAGAAAGCCCGCGCGGCGCAGGTCAAGCAACTGATCGAAGTGTCGCGGCTGCCCAAGCTGAACACCGAGGACTACTACAACTTCGTCGACGACAAGAAGGTCAAGCGCCTGTCGGTGAATACCCTCATGCGCAACAAGCTGAGCAGCGGCTCCCTGGCCATCGTCCACCATGGCGGCGGCTACGAGGTGATTCCGCGGGAAGCCGCGCTGAAGATCCAGGAGCGCGACCCGCGCCGTATCGTGCAGCTCAATACGCCCACCGAGGCGCCGGATGAAGATGATCCGTACGCGGCCTACCAGATCCCCGACGATCTGATGTGGTAAGCCTTGAATAACGACAAACCCCGCTCATGGCGGGGTTTGTCGTTTGTGGGGGAGGCCGTTGATCCGCGTGGAGATCCCGGCACTCCGGCACTGAGGTCGAGTCAGGAGCTCTGGGGCGCGCGGTTCTGCTCGAGTTTTTCCAATTCAGCCTTGTAGCTGTGGGCGTCGCTCTCGGAGTGGAACATGCCCACCAGCATGTCTTGTTGATGTACATCCCAGATCCGTACACCCGCGGCTACGCCTTCATGGGACATATGTGAATCGTCGCGTTCAGTTACTTTTACAGTCATCTGCTAGCTCCAATCTCTGTTGATCTGCAGCAAGGCGTGTGCAGGACTCTGTTATATATTTTGTTAGCTTGCTAAGTAAATTGCCTGGCGCTGCAACAAACCTTTGCAGAATCGAAGAAAATCCTGCAGCCCGCGTAAACCGTGACATTTCGCCGCAGGGCGTACCGCTTCATGACAAAAGTTTCATCTTCGAGGGCTTGTGCCGGGGCTTGCTGTGCGGGCGAGGAACCAAATCCCGGGCAAAAAAAAGCCCCGCTTTCGCGAGGCTTCGTGACTGCTGCGGCTCAACTGCCTTTGACCGTCTTGCCGTCAACGGTGCCGTTGAGGAGCATGATGTTGTACTCCTTGCCGTCGGTTTCCACCTGTTGCAGACGCACCAGCAGGTAATCCCAGTCCTTGGCGAACCACATCACGGTGATGCGTTTGCTCTGTGTCGGGTCGCGAACGCGCTCGACCTTGATCGCATCGATCTGGCCAGCCTTGGTGTCAACCTTCTCCGAGCCCAGGACACGGAAGTCATAGGTGTCGACTTCACCGCCGTCGACCACTTGATAGCTCATGGTCTTCTTGCCGGCTGCCACATCGTGCTGCAGGGCCAGCTGGTAGGTGGATTTATCCACCATGCCGGTGTTCAGCGGCAGCTTGACCGCATCACCACGGTCGGTGCCGGTGACCATCTTGGCTTTCCAGTCGAAATCCAGGTCGGCTTTCTTGGCTTTGCCCAGACCGCCACGCTCGAAGCGATAGGACTGGGGCACCAGGGTGTCCTTGTCCAGGGTCAGGGTGCTTTCCTCGCTCAGGCTGGCGATCATCATCGATGCCTTGAAGCTGAGTTTCCACGCACCATTGGCGGTTTTTTCCAGGCTGCGTTCAGCAGTGCCGCTCATGGGCAGTTGCTTCCAGTCGGCGGTGTAGCTGGCGGAGAACGGGTGAAGGTCTGCCGCCTGCACAGCCGGCAGGGCGAACAGAGCGCAAGCGAAGAGCAGGGCGCGACGCATAAAATCTCCTAGGTTCGAATCAAATAGCCGCTGGCGGCCAGTAATTGACCATCCAGTAAAGCACCCTGATCGCCGAGCGTCAGCCGACCTTCGGCAAACCAGCGTACGGCCATGGGGTAAATCTGGTGTTCCTGGACGTGCACTCGCTGCGCCAGGCTCTGCGGCGAGTCGTGCAACTCTACCGGGATCACAGCCTGTACGACCAGAGGGCCGCCATCGAGTTCCTCGGTGACGAAGTGCACGCTGCAGCCATGCTCCGTATCTCCGGCCTCCAGCGCCCGCTGATGAGTGTGTAACCCTTTGTATTTCGGGAGCAGCGAGGGGTGGATATTCAGCAGCCGGCCCTCGTAGTGGCGGACGAACCCGGCGCTGAGAATGCGCATGAATCCGGCCAGGACCACCAGTTTGGGTTGGAAGGTATCGATCAGCTCGATCAGCCCCTGATCGAAGGCCTCCCGGCCTTCGAAGGCGGTGTGATCGAGGAAGCGGGTAGCGATACCCGCGTCCTTGGCGCGCTGCAGGCCATAGGCGTCAGCGCGGTTGGAGATCACGGCGGCGATGCGCACCGGGCTGTCGCCGGTGTGCACGCTGTCGATCAAGGCTTGCAGGTTACTGCCGGTGCCGGACAACAGCACCACAACATCACAGGTCGGCGACATCCGCTCTTGCATCAGTGAGCCTTGAGGTTCTTCAGCTCGACCTGGGCCGCGCCTTCGGCTGCGGTGGCGATCTGGCCGATGACCCATGGCTGCTCGCCCGCCTCGCGCAGGACCTTCAGGGCGTTCTCGACCTGATCCTGGGCCACGCAGATGACCATGCCCACGCCGCAGTTCAGCACGCGATGCATTTCGTGCTCGTCGACGTTGCCTTTTTCCTGCAGCCAGTCGAAGACCGCCGGGCGCTGCCAGCTCGCCACGTCGACTACGGCCTGGGCGCCTTTTGGCAGCACGCGCGGGATGTTGTCCAGCAGGCCGCCACCGGTGATGTGGGCCATGGCCTTGACCGCGCCGGTGTCCTTGATCAGCTTCAGCAGTGGCTTGACGTAGATGCGGGTCGGCGCCATCAGCAGGTCGGTCAGTGGTTTGCCGTCCAGCTGGATGCTTTCGATGTCGGCGTCGGAGACTTCGATGATCTTGCGGATCAGCGAGTAGCCGTTGGAGTGCGGGCCGGAGGAGGGCAGGGCCAGCAGGGCATCGCCGGCGGCAACTTTCGAGCCGTCGATGATCTCGGCCTTTTCCACCACGCCTACGCAGAAGCCGGCCAGGTCGTAGTCTTCGCCTTCGTACATGCCGGGCATTTCAGCGGTTTCACCGCCCACCAGGGAGCAGCCGGACAGCTCGCAGCCAGCGCCGATGCCGGTTACCACTTGGGCTGCGGTATCGACGTTGAGCTTGCCGGTGGCGTAGTAGTCGAGGAAGAACAGCGGTTCGGCGCCGCAGACCACCAGGTCGTTGACGCACATGGCTACCAGGTCGATGCCGATGCTGTCGTGCTTGTTCAGGTTCAGGGCCAGGCGCAGCTTGGTGCCGACGCCGTCAGTGCCGGAGACCAGCACCGGTTGCTTGTAGCCGGCCGGGATTTCGCAGAGGGCGCCGAAACCGCCCAGGCCGCCCATGACTTCCGGGCGCGCAGTGCGCTTGGCGACGCTCTTGATGCGTTCGACCAATGCTTCACCGGCGTCGATGTCTACACCGGCGTCTTTGTAGCTCAGGGAGGGTTGCTTGCTCATGATCCAGGCCTTTAGGGGGGATTCAGGGGTATCGACCGAACCAGTGAGACTGCCGGAAACACAGGAAAAGTGTTTCAGGGTGCCCAGCTGATGCCGGTCTGCGAAGGCGCGCGATTTTATCAGGCTTGAGGGGCAGCGGCCATCCTCGGGCCGACGGGGAGAGGCATATCCTGTTAAAAAAACCGCGATTGGTCGTGTTGGTGCTCCTGCCCATGCCTGTATAAGGTATAGCGCTCAAGTGGCTATCGTTATGACAGCGCGAAAACTATCGGGCGCC
Source organism: Pseudomonas sp. GW823-FHT02C05 (assembly GCF_058797595.1). Taxonomy (NCBI): domain Bacteria; kingdom Pseudomonadati; phylum Pseudomonadota; class Gammaproteobacteria; order Pseudomonadales; family Pseudomonadaceae; genus Pseudomonas; species Pseudomonas sp. GW823-FHT02C05. The sequence continues at coordinate 749,699 of NZ_JBXAJU010000003.1, forward strand.
GGGTGAATGTTTTGCCCAGGCTTGTGGTCACAGCCTTGCTCGCCGTGGTTCAAGTGCGCTGTTTCAATCGTTTTCTGTCGTCGGGAATCTTCCATGCGTCTGGGTAAATTTCTGTTTGTGGGCTGTTTGTCATTGGTCAGCCTGGCGAGTCATGCCGAAACCCTCAATGGCCTGTATCAAGTGCGTGAGCCTGTGAGCAGCCAGTCGCCCGAAGAGCGCGACCAGGCCACGCAACGGGCCCTGGAAACCCTGGTGTTGCGCCTCACTGGCGACGCCAAGGCCGCCCAGGGGCCAGGGCTGGCGGCGATACGCAAGGACCCGCAGCAGATCATCAGTCAGTACGGCTACGACGCCGGCCCGCCGGAAAGCCTGCAGGTGGATTTCGATCCGGTCACCACCGATCGCGCCCTGCGTCAGGCCGGGCTATCGCTCTGGGGCAACAACCGGCCGTCGATCATCGGCTGGTGGTTGAGTGATTCCACCGAAGGCTCGAGCCTGGTGGGTGATGGCCAGGCCAGCGCGGCGCCCTTGCGGCGTGCGGCTCAACATCGTGGCTTGCCCCTGCGCCTGCCGCTGGGGGATCTGAACGAGCAGATCGTCGCCACGGCGCCGAATCTTGAAGGTTCCGATCCGGCGCCGCTGCGTGAAGCCTCCGAGCGTTACGGTGCTGATGCGTTGCTGGCGGTACATGCCCGGGAAGAAGGTGGCCAATGGCAAGCCAAGTGGCGGCTGTGGCTGGGCGATCAGAAGGAGCAGGGCACTGTCCAGGGCGCCGATACCGCGGCCCTGGCCGATGGGGTGTTGCTGGCGGTGAGCCAGCGTCTGGCGCCCCGTTTTGTCACTCGTCCTGGTGCTTCCAGCGAGCAGTTGCTGGAAGTGCAGGGCATGACTCTGGAGCATTACGCGGCCCTTGGGCACTTGCTGGAGCCTTTTGGTGCGCAGTTGCAGAGCGTTGACGGTGATCGGATCGTCTATCGCGTCAACGGCAGTGCGGAGCAGCTGCGGGCGCAACTGTCGCTGGCCAAGCTGCAAGAGATTCCGGCGGGTGAAGCGCCTGCGCCGCAAGCTCCTGTGCAAGGCGCTGAAGGGGCCGCCCCGGTGGCGCCGCAGGCCCAACTGCGTTTTCGTTGGTAGCAGGTTGTTTCCTTCTATATAGAAGCTGGAGAGGTATATGGCTGATACGCGTCGTTGGGTCTGGTTGGGTGTCGTGCTCCTGGCCTGCGGGTTCGTCTACCTGCTGCACCCGATCCTCAGTCCGTTCCTGGTGGCGCTGTTGCTGGCCTACCTGTTCGATCCGCTGGTGGACCGGCTGGAGCAATGGGGGTTGTCGCGGACCTGGGGCGTGGTGGCGGTATTCGCCTTGTTCACCCTGATCGTCATGACCCTGCTGCTGGTGCTGGTGCCCATGCTGGCCAAGCAGTTGGTGCGGCTCTATGAACTGGCGCCGCAGATGCTCGATTGGGTCCAGCACAGCGCCATGCCCTGGGTGCAGTCCAAGCTCGGTCTGGCGGACGGCTTCTGGAAGTTCGACAAGGTCAAGGCGGCCATCAGCGAGCACATGGGCCAGACCACCGATATCGTCGGCGTGGTGCTGAGCCAGGCAACGGCTTCGGGCCTGGCGCTGATCGGCTGGCTGGCCAATCTGGTACTGATCCCGGTGGTCAGCTTCTATCTGCTGCGGGACTGGGACTTGATGATGGCCAAGATCCGCAGCCTGTTGCCACGCAGTCGCGAAGAGCAGGTGGTGTCTCTGGCCGGGGAGTGCCATGAAGTGCTGGGGGCTTTTGTTCGCGGGCAATTGCTGGTGATGCTGGCTCTCGGGGTGATCTACGCCGCGGGCCTGATGCTGGTGGGGCTGGAGCTGGGGCTGTTGATCGGTCTGATTGCCGGTCTGGCGGCAATCGTGCCGTATATGGGCTTTGTCATCGGCATTGGCGCGGCGCTGATTGCCGGGCTGTTCCAGTTCGGTGGCGACCTGTATCCGATGATCGGCATTGTCGCGGTATTCATGGTGGGGCAAGCCCTTGAGGGCATGGTGCTGACGCCGTTGCTGGTGGGCGATCGCATCGGCTTGCACCCGGTGGCGGTGATCTTTGCCATTCTTGCCGGCGGCGAACTGTTCGGTTTTACCGGGGTGCTGCTGGCGCTGCCGGTGGCAGCGGTGATCATGGTGCTGGTGCGCCATGTGCATGATCTGTACAAGGATTCGGATCTCTACAGCGGTGCTGAAGACCCCGAGTTGTAAAGGGGCGCGCGGGCCTGCGTGACGGTTGGCGGCGCTTGGCTGGCCGTCACGGTAGCTGTCAAGGAACGCCCTTCGATTGCGTTTGGCTGTCGCAAACCTTTGATTTTGCTTGTGGTCTGCTGCATTGTGCGCTCGGCGTCACGGGTATAAACTTTGCAAACTTTACACAGAGGCCACTAACGGTTCGTTTGGAACTGTTCAGTCAGCATGAAACCGATTCAGCTGCCCCTAGGTGTGCGTCTGCGTGATGACGCCACCTTCATCAACTACTACCCAGGCGCCAATGCCGCAGCACTCGGCTACGTCGAGCGCCTCTGCGAAGCCGACGCCGGTTGGACCGAAAGCCTGATCTACCTCTGGGGCAAGGATGGCGTGGGCCGCACGCACTTGCTGCAGGCCGCGTGCCTGCGTTTCGAGCAGTTGGGGGAGCCGGCGGTGTATCTGCCGCTGGCGGAGCTTCTGGATCGCGGTATCGAGATTCTCGACAACCTGGAACAGTATGAGCTGGTCTGCCTGGATGACCTGCAGGCAGTGGCTGGCAAGGCGGATTGGGAAGAAGCGCTGTTTCATCTGTTCAACCGCTTGCGCGACAGTGGTCGGCGCCTGTTGATCGCGGCCTCGACCTCGCCTCGCGAGTTGCCGGTGAAGCTGGCGGATTTGAAGTCCCGCCTGACCCTGGCGCTGATCTTTCAGATGCGCCCGCTCTCCGACGAAGACAAATTGCGTGCCTTGCAGCTAAGGGCATCCCGCCGGGGGCTGCATCTGACCGACGAGGTCGGGCATTTCATCCTGACCCGCGGTACCCGCAGCATGAGTGCCCTGTTCGAGCTTCTCGAGCGCCTCGACCAGGCTTCGTTGCAGGCCCAGCGCAAGCTGACCATCCCTTTTCTGAAAGAGACCCTGGGCTGGTAAAGACAAGGCTTCCAGGGCTCTCGGGGGCGACCTTCGGCATATTCCAGGCGCCAGAAAACGCACCTTTGGAAGGGTTTCCAGAGGTGGGCGGACTTAAAATGGGCTTAAAGCCTTAGATGTACGGAAGAAACTCATAAGTCACATTCTGATCGATTGAATTTGCAAATGAGGGCGATAGAAGGCATAGTCGCGTCTTCTTTTATTTCAAGCCACGGTCGTGCCCATGCTAAATCGCTTCGCACCCCTCGTGCCTCTCGCACTCGTCACCCTGTTGTTTGGTTGCGCCTCCCACACTCCGGTGTCCCAGCAGCAACCTGTCCAGCAGGCTCAAGTCTCCGTCAAAAACCAGTCTTCCGCTGTTTATCAGGAAGAGCTGGCAACTGAAAAGGAACTGGCAGAGTTCTCTGACAGCAAGCCTTACCAGTTGCCAGTTCTGGCTGACAGCATCCTCGAGCGCGGCATGTCCCTGATCGGTACCCGTTACCGTTTCGGCGGTACCTCGGAAGCCGGCTTCGATTGCAGCGGTTTCATCGGTTATCTGTTTCGTGAAGAGGCGGGCATGAACCTGCCGCGTTCCACTCGCGAAATGATCAACGTGAAAGCGCCACTGGTAGCGCGCAACAATCTCAAGCCGGGTGATCTGCTGTTCTTCAGCACCAACGGCCGTGGGCGCGTCAGCCACGCAGGTATCTACCTGGGCGATGACCAGTTCATCCACTCCAGCAGCCGTCGCAGTGGCGGTGTGCGGGTCGACAGCCTGGGCGATAGCTACTGGAGCAAGACCTTCATCGAAGCCAAGCGCGCACTCGCCATGGCTCCAACCGTGGTCACTGCACGCAAATAAGCGGACTATTTGTAGGGCGAAGTTAAAGTCTTACTTGAAGTTTGGCGTGTAGGCGCTAGAATCCTGATCTATTGTTGAAACTAACCGCGTAAGCCTTGCTTACGCGGTTTTGTTTTCAGTGCCACGGCAGAGAAAGCCGCATCCCGATCAGGATTGTCCAGCTTATGTCGACCTCAGCCCGTTTCGCTCTCATTGCCCTCGCAGCGCTGCTCAGCGCCTGTGCCAGCCGTACCCCGCCGCCTGCGCCTGTGGTGCGTGCTCCGGTGTTCAACTCCTCCCAAACCTTCTCTCCGGTTGCCGAAGACGTGCTGTTCCGCGCCCTTGGGTTGGTGGGCACGCCTTATCGCTGGGGCGGCAACACTCCGGATTCCGGTTTCGACTGCAGTGGCCTGATCGGTTACGTCTACCGCGATGCGGCGGGTATTTCCCTGCCGCGTTCAACCCGGGAAATGATCGGCATGCAGGCGCCGGATGTGGGCAAGAACGCGCTGCAGACCGGCGATCTGATCTTCTTCGCCACCAATGGCGGCTCCCAGGTCAGCCATGCGGGCATCTACGTGGGGGAAGGGCGCTTCGTGCATGCGCCGGCCACTGGCGGCACGGTGAAGCTCGACAGCCTGTCCAAGGCCTATTGGCAGAAGGCCTACCTGAGCGCGAAGCGCGTCCTGCAGCCAGAACACCTGGCGCGCAATCCCTAATCTTCTCTGGTCGAGGTGCCTGTGACCGCTCAGACGCTGAACCTCGACGATGCCCTCTACCATTACCTGCTGGACGTTTCCCTGCGTGAAACGCCCCTGCTGCGTCGTCTGCGGGATGAAACCCAGGCATTGCCCACCGCCCGTTGGCAGGTGGCGCCCGAGCAGGGCCAGTTCCTCGCGTTGCTGGTGAAGTTGACCGGCGCCCGCCGCGTGCTGGAGGTCGGTACCTTCACTGGCTACAGCGCCCTGTGCATGGCCCAGGCGCTGCCTGAAGACGGTTCACTGATCTGCTGCGACATTCCCGGCGACTACAACGCTACGGCCCTGCGCTACTGGCAGGAGGCGGGGGTGGGCCAGCGCATCGAACTGCGCCTGGCCCCGGCCCTGGATACCCTGGCCGGCCTGGAGCGAGCGGGGCAGCTTGGCTGTTTCGACCTGATCTTCATCGATGCCGACAAGGCCAACTACCCGGCCTATCTGGAGGCTGCGCTGGGCCTGTTGCGCGTTGGCGGGCTGCTGGTGTTCGACAACACCCTGTGGAGCGGGCGCGTGCTGGAGACCGATTCCCTGAGTGAGGATACCCGAGCCATCCAGGCGCTCAATCGCGCCTTGAAGGATGACTCGCGTATCGATCTGTCGCTGCTGCCGCTGGGAGATGGTCTGACGCTGTGCCGCAAGCGTTGAGCCTAGGGGGCTTTGGCGGCGGACACTCGCCAGATCTTGTTGCCTACATCGTCGGCCACCAATAACCCGCCTTGCTGGTCGATCACCACTCCGACCGGGCGTCCCATGGCTTTCTCGTCGGCATTGAGAAAGCCGCTAAGCACATCGATCGGCGCTCCATTGGGCTTGCCGGCGCTGAATGGCACGAAAATTACCTTGTAGCCGCTATGGGGCTTGCGGTTCCAGGAACCGTGCTGGCCGATGAAGGCGCCTTCGGTGAAGGGGGCGGGGAGCTTGCTGCCGTCGGCGAAGGTCAGCCCCAGCGACGCGGTGTGCGGGCCTACCGCGTAGTCCGGGGCGATGGCCTTGGCCACCAGGTCGAGGTTCTGCGGCTTGACCCGTACATCCACATGTTGCCCGTAGTAGCTGAAGGGCCAGCCATAGAACGCGCCATCCTTGACCGAGGTGATGTAGTCCGGCACCAGGTCGCTGCCGATTTCGTCCCGCTCATTGACTGCGGTCCAGAGTGCGCCGCTGGCCGGCTCCCAGGCCAGGCCATTGGGGTTGCGCAGGCCGGTGGCGAACAGGCGGTGCTGGCCGCTTTCACGGTCCACCTCCCAGATCGCCGCTCGGCCTTGCTCCTTGTCCAGGCCGTTTTCGCCGACGTTGCTGTTGGAGCCCACGGTGACGTAGAGCTTGCTGCCGTCCTTGCTGGCGATGACGTTCTTGGTCCAGTGATGGTTGAGGGTGCCGCCGGGCAGGTCGACCACCTTGGTGGCGGCTGCGCTGATCTGGGTCTCGCCGCTCTGGTAGGGAAAGCGCAGTAACTTGTCGGTATCGGCCACATACAGGTCATTGCCCACCAGGGTCATGCCAAAGGGCGAATTGAGGTTCTCCAGAAACATTGTCCGGGTCTCCGCCACGCCATCGTGATCCTGGTCCCTTAGCAGGGTGATGCGGTTGGCGCTGGGCACGGCCGCCCCGGCACGGCCCATGACCTTGCCGGCGATCCAGCCGCGAATGCCCTGGCTGTCATCCGGTTTGGGCGGGGCGTTGGTTTCCGCCACCAGCACATCGCCATTGGGCAGGACGTAGAGCCAGCGTGGATGGTCGAGGTTCTCGGCGAAAGCCTTGACCTGGGTGCCGGCCGCGGCCTGGGGTTTTGCACCTTGCGGCCAGCCGATGGCGGGGGCGATGTTGACCGTGGGGATCAGCGTCGGGTTGGGTTCCGGCAGCTTGGGGTTGGGGCCGGTGCCGTCGGACACCTGCAGGCTGGAAGTTTCGCCGCAGGCGGCGAGGCTGGCGGCGATGGCGATCAGTAGGCTGTGCTGAAGCTTGAGCATGCGAATTTCCCTATGAGTGCACGGACGTCGTAGTCATAGAGAAGCATAGCCAGTCGATGGTTCCGCCCGATCAGCGGGCCTCCTTGAAGAGCACGGCGACGCCCGGGTGGTAGTGGCCGGCCTCGTTGTGCAGCTTGCGATAGGCGTAGGGGAAGTACCAGGCCACGGCGCAGCAGTGCTCTTTCTGCAGTTCGTCGAGCATGTCCTGGAGCTCTTCCGGTGTAGCGCTGTGCTGGGATTTTTGTGGGGCAACGAACAGGCACCCCAGTCTCAGGTCGCTGGCGTAGCTGATCTTTCTTGCATCCTGGGCAACGTCCAGCAGTGCCTGGGTCAGGTTCAGGCTGTTGACCCTTGGCCAGCGCTGGGTGGCGTGTATGTAGGCGCGCTCTTCCTTGGTGGCCAGGTACAGGTCGGTGCGGGCGTTGCGCGCACCTTCTTCCTGCTGTTTCCTGCTGGGGCTGTGTTCCAGGCTGACCATCTCGGCCATCCAGGCCGACGCGCTGAGCAGCCCGAGATTGGCCTGCTCGTCGAACCAGTAAGGCGTTTCGTTATCGCCGCGAACCACGTTGTAGCGATCGATGCAATCGAACCAGCGTTCCAGCATCGGGCGCAGGAATTCCAGCTTCGGATTGCTGATGATCATGCCTTGCATCGAACTTACCCCTTATTGTTGTGTGGTTGGCGCCGGGGGCGCTGAAAAGTGGCTATTTGATATCATTGCTCTGAGTGTGGCACAAGATTGGCGTCAGTTTATTGATGCAGTGCAGTTTTGTGCCGGGGGCGACGGCCGGCTTTAATTGACGCTCCACCCCCAACCCTCTAACCTTCGCGACTTGTTTCAGGTGCTCTGTGGCCCGTGGCCGACAGAGTGAAACAGGGAAGCCGGTCAGGGTCTGTTCCAGTGATGGAGCCGACGACGATTCCGGCGCTGCCCCCGCAACGGTAGATGAGTCAAGACTGCGCCTGACGCCACTGTGTCAATGACACGGGAAGGCGCGCAGTCCGGCAGCCATGCCGCTCATGAGCCCGGAGACCGGCCTGATCCATCCAACGGCATCACGGTGGGCGATGCCAGGCTAGCGCCGTCTGTTCCTTTTCCCTGCCCCCCGTTCCCCAGCCCCAACGGAGAGCTGCCCCATGAGTGAATCCCCCGATCGTGACGAGCGCCATCTGGCGCGCATGTTGCGCAAAAAAGCCGTGATCGATGAACGCATTGCCAACTCGCCCAACGAATGCGGCCTGCTGCTGGTATTGACCGGCAACGGCAAGGGCAAGAGCAGCTCGGCCTTCGGCATGCTGGCGCGGTCCATGGGCCACGGTATTCAGTGTGGCGTGGTGCAGTTCATCAAGGGGCGTAACAGCACCGGCGAAGAACTATTCTTCCGGCGTTTCCCCGAGCAGGTGCGCTTTCACGTGATGGGCGAAGGCTTTACCTGGGAAACCCAGGATCGCCAGCGCGATATTGCTGCTGCTGAAGCCGCCTGGGCGGTTTCCAGGGAGTTGCTGAGCAACCCGGATATTGGCCTGGTGGTGCTCGACGAGCTGAACATTGCCCTCAAGCACGGCTACCTGGACCTGGATCAGGTGCTCAGTGACCTGCAGGCACGTCCGCCCATGCAGCATGTGGTAGTGACCGGTCGCGGCGCCAAGCCGGAGATGATCGAGCTGGCCGATACCGTGACCGAGATGGGCATGGTCAAGCACGCCTTCCAGGCCGGGATCAAGGCGCAGAAAGGTGTCGAGCTGTGAGCGTGAATTCATGACTGATGTTCGTCATTGCCCGGCAGTGTTGATCGCCGCACCGGCTTCCGGCCAGGGCAAGACCACGGTGACCGCGGCCCTTGCCCGCTTGCACCGCAACCGGGGGCGCAAGGTTCGGGTCTTCAAGTGCGGCCCGGATTTCCTCGACCCGATGATTCTTGAGCGCGCCAGTGGTGCCGCGGTGTACCAGTTGGACATGTGGATGGTGGGCGAGCAGGAAAGCCGCCGTCTGCTCTGGGAGGCGGCGGGAGAGGCCGACCTGATTCTGATCGAGGGGGTCATGGGCCTGTTCGATGGCACCCCTTCCAGCGCCGATCTGGCACGGCATTTCGGCGTGCCGGTGCTGGGGGTGATCGATGGCACCGCCATGGCCCAGACCTTCGGCGCCCTGGCTCTGGGCCTGGCGCGCTACCAGCCGGACCTGCCGTTTGCCGGGGTGCTGGCCAACCGGGTTGGTACCCTGCGCCATGCGCAGTTGCTGGAAGGCAGCCTGACGGAAGGCTTGCGCTGGTATGGCGCCTTGTCCCGGGAAACCGATATCGAGCTGCCCAGCCGCCATCTGGGGCTGGTGCAGGCCAGCGAGCTGAATGATCTGGACCTGCGCCTGGATGCCGCCGCCGAGGCCCTGGCCAGCAGTTGCCAGGTGGAACTGCCGCCAGCGGTGAGTTTTGCCGCACCCACGCCGGTGGCTTGCGCGCCGCTGCTCAAGGGCGTGCGGATTGCCGTGGCGCGGGACGAGGCGTTTGCCTTCACCTATGGCGCCAGCCTCGATCTGTTGCGAGCCATGGGGGCGCAGTTGAGCTTCTTCTCGCCGATCCACGATACCCAGCTGCCCGACGCGGACAGCCTGTACCTGCCCGGCGGCTATCCCGAATTGCACCATCAGGCCCTGGCCCGCAACAGCAGCATGCTGCAGGCCATTCGTGCCCATCACGCGGCCGGCAAGCCGCTGCTCGCCGAGTGCGGCGGCATGCTCTACCTGCTGGACTCCCTGACCGATGTCGAAGGCCAGCGTGCCGAGCTCCTGGGCCTGCTGCCCGGAGATGCGGTAATGCAGAAGCGCCTGGCGGCACTGGCCTTGCAAGCGGTGGATTTGCCCGAAGGCAGTCTGCGCGGCCACACCTATCACCATTCCCTGACCAGCACCGAGCTGCTGCCCATCGCTCGTGGGCTCAGCCCCAACGGCGGGCGCGGCGCGGAAGCGGTGTATCGCCAGGGGCGGATGACGGCCTCTTACGTGCACTTCTATTTCCCGTCCAATCCGGCGGCGGTGGCGGCGTTGTTTGCGCCGGGCGCGCCTGTTGAGCCGGTTTTAGCCGAGGGCGTGGCGGGTGAGTGAGCAGGGGTTCTCTGAGGCGCAGCGCGAGGGGGTCTATCGGGCCATCGCTGAGCGCCGCGACATGCGTCATTTCGCGGGTGGCAGTGTCGAGCCGGCAGTGCTGCGGCGCTTGCTGGAAGCAGCGCATCAGGCGCCCAGTGTCGGGTTGATGCAGCCCTGGCGTTTTATTCGCATCAGCGACCGCCTGTTGCGCAAGCACATCCAGCAGTTGGTGGAGGCGGAGCGGGTGCGCACCGCCCAAGCCCTGGGTGAGCGTTCCGACGAGTTCATGAAGCTCAAGGTCGAAGGCATCAGCGATTGTGCCGAGGTGCTGGTGGCCGCCTTGATGGATGACCGCGAACGACACATCTTCGGCCGTCGGACCCTGCCGGAGATGGACCTGGCGTCCCTGTCCTGCGCCATCCAGAACCTGTGGCTGGCGGCCCGCAGCGAAGGCCTGGGAATGGGGTGGGTGTCTTTGTTCGATCCTCAGGCCCTGGCCGATCTGCTGGGGCTGCCGGCAGGTGCCAAGCCCGTGGCCGTGCTGTGCCTGGGCCCGGTCACCGAATTCTACCCGGCGCCGATGCTGGCACTGGAAGGCTGGGCGCAACCGCGGCCGCTGAGTGAGTTGTTGTATGAGAATTACTGGGGAGTGAGTCAATGAGTGTGGCCTTGCTGAGTGTCGCCGGGGTCGCGCTGGATGCGCTGCTGGGCGAACCCAGGCGCTGGCATCCGCTGGTGGCGTTCGGCCGTGTGGCCGATCGTATCGAGCAACGTTTCAACTCCGCCGGCCGTGGCTGGCGCAGCCATGGCGTCACCGCCTGGGTGCTGGCGGTGGTGCCCCTGACCCTGGTGGCCACAGCGCTGTCCTGGTTGCCCTACGTCGGCTGGCTGGTGGAAATCCTGGCGTTGTACTGCGCCTTGGGCCTGCGCAGCCTCGGCGAGCATGTGGAGCCGGTGGCCCAGGCGTTGCGCACTGACGATCTGGAAGAAGCGCGCCGCCGGGTGGGTTTTCTGGTGAGCCGCCAGACCAGCGAACTGGATGCCACCGAAGTGGCCCGAGCGGCTACTGAGTCCGTGCTGGAGAACGGCAGCGACGCCGTGTTTGCCGCGCTGTTCTGGTTTGCCGTGGCCGGCGCGCCGGGGGTGGTGCTCTATCGTCTGAGCAACACCCTGGATGCGATGTGGGGCTACCGTAACGAGCGCTTCGAGCGCTTCGGCTGGGCGGCCGCAAAGATCGACGACCTGCTCAACTACATTCCTGCGCGTCTAGTGGCCCTGACTTACGCCTTGCTCGGCAAGACCCGGCTGGCGTTGAAATGCTGGCACCGCCAGGGGCCGACCTGGGACAGCCCGAATGCCGGCCCGGTGATGGCGGCCGGGGCGGGCGCCCTGGGCGTGGAGCTGGGCGGCGCGGCGATTTATCACGGCCAATTGCACCAGCGTCCGTCACTGGGTGAAGGCGAGCCGGCCAGCGCCGGTTCCATCGATCGTGGCTGGCAGCTGGTGCAGCGGGGTGTCTGGCTGTGGCTGCTGATTCTTTGCCTGGGGGCTGAATTCTATGCTTGAGCACGGCGGACGACTGCGCAAGGCGGCCGAGCAATACGGGATTGCCGAAGATGCCTGGCTGGACTTGTCCAGCGGGTTGGCGCCCTGGCCGTTTCCCCTGCCGCCCATTGCGCTGCGTGCCTGGGCGCGCCTGCCGGAAACCGATGACGGACTGGAACAGGCGGCCCGCGAATACTATGGCGCCAGTGAAGTGCTGCCGGTGGCCGGCTCCCAGGCAGCAATCCAGTTGCTGCCGCGCTTGCGTCGAGCGGGCAAGGTCGGTGTGCTGTCGCCCTGTTATGCCGAGCATGCCGAAGCCTGGCGCCGCAGCGGCTACCGGGTACGCGAAGTGCTGGAGCAGGAAGTGGATTTCTTCCTCGACAGCCTCGATGTGCTGGTGGTGGTCAACCCGAACAACCCTACCGGCCTGAGCCTGACCCCGGAGCGCCTGCTGGACTGGCACGCGCGCCTGGCTCAGCGCGGCGGCTGGCTGGTGGTGGATGAAGCCTTCATGGACAACACCCCGCACCTGAGCCTAGCCCGCCACGCCCATCAGGTGGGGCTGATTGTGTTGCGTTCGTTCGGCAAGTTCTTTGGCCTGGCCGGAGTACGCCTGGGTTTTGTCCTGGCCGAGCGCCGGCTGCTCAAACTGCTGGCGGAGCAGGTCGGACCCTGGGCAGTCAGCGGGCCGACCCGGGTGGTGGGGCAGGCCTGCCTGCGCGATACCCAGGGGCACGCCCGGCAAAGGTTGCGCAGCGAAGCGGCGAGCGAGCGTCTGGTTGAAGTCCTCGAGCGTCATGGTCTCAAGCCCCAGGGCGGTTGCGCGCTGTTTCAGTGGCTGATCAGTGCCGAGGCCGAATCGCTTTATCACTTCATGGCGCGCCGCGGCATTCTCCTGCGGCTGTTCACTCATAACAGCAGCCTGCGCTTCGGCCTGCCCGCCGAGGAGGCCGATTGGGATCGCCTGGAACAGGCGCTGCAGGCCTATCGCAAGGAATATCCATGAGCACTCTGATGGTTCAAGGCACCACCTCGGATGCCGGCAAGAGCACCCTGGTGACGGCCCTGTGCCGTTGGCTGCGGCGCCAGGGTGTCAGCGTGGTGCCGTTCAAGCCCCAGAACATGGCCCTCAACAGTGCGGTGACTGCCGATGGCGGCGAGATCGGCAGGGCCCAGGCCGTCCAGGCCCAGGCGGCCAATCTGGCGCCCCACACCGACATGAACCCGGTGCTGCTCAAGCCCAACAGCGATACCGGCTCTCAGGTAATCATTCACGGCCGCGCCGTGACCAGCATGAACGCCGTGGCCTATCACGACTACAAGGCCATCGCCATGCAGGCCGTACTGGCTTCCCATGAGCGCCTGAAAAGCGCTTATCAGGTGGTGATGGTGGAGGGCGCCGGCTCGCCGGCGGAGATCAACCTGCGGGCCGGCGATATTGCCAACATGGGCTTTGCCGAGGCGGTGGACTGCCCGGTGCTGCTGATCGCCGACATCAACCGCGGTGGGGTCTTCGCCCATTTGGTGGGCACCCTGGAACTGCTGTCTCCCAGTGAGCAGGCCCGGGTAAAGGGCTTCATCATCAACCGCTTTCGTGGCGACCTGGCGTTGTTGCAACCGGGCCTGGACTGGCTGGAGGCCCGCACCGGCAAGCCGGTGATCGGCGTGCTGCCCTATGTCCTGGACCTGCACCTGGAAGCCGAGGACGGTATCGACCAACGCCAGGTGGGCAAGGTCGAACAGTTGCTCAAGGTGGTGGTGCCGGTGCTGCCGCGCATCAGCAATCACACGGATTTCGATCCGTTGCGCCTGCATCCTCAGGTCGACTTGCAATTCATCGGCCCCGGCCAGGCGATTCCTGCTGCCGATCTGATCATCCTCCCCGGCTCGAAAAGCGTACGGGGCGATCTGGCCTACCTGCGCAGCAACGGCTGGGATCGGGCAGTTGCCCGCCACCTGCGCTACGGCGGCAAAGTGCTGGGCATCTGCGGTGGCCTGCAAATGCTTGGCGAGCAGGTGCATGATCCGCTCGGGCTCGAAGGCGCTGCGGGCTCCAGCCCCGGCCTGGGCCTGCTGGCATTTGAAACCGTGCTTGAAGAAGAGAAGCAGCTGCGTAACGTCAGCGGTCGCCTGAGCCTGGAGAATGCCGCGGTCAGTGGTTATGAAATTCACGCCGGGGTCACTCGCGGGCCGGCCCTGGAGCTGGCCGCCGTGCAACTGGACGACGGTCGCAGCGATGGCGCCTGCAGCGCCGACGGGCAGATCCTCGGCACCTACCTGCACGGTCTGTTCGAAACCCCTGCGGCCTGCAGTGCGCTGTTGCGCTGGGCCGGGCTCGAAGCGGTGCAGGAGGTGGATTACCACGCCTTGCGTGAACGCGATATCGAGCGTCTGGCGGACCTGGTGGAGCATCACCTGGACACCGCTGCACTGCGTCGGCTCTGTGGCCTTTGAGCGCTCAACCCAGGCCGTCTTCCCTATCAGAGGTGCCCAAGCATGTTGCAACTGATCCTCGGCGGTGCCCGGTCCGGCAAGAGCCGCCTCGCTGAAAAGCTCGCCGGTGACAGCGCCCTGGCGGTGACCTACATCGCCACCAGCCAGCCCCTCGATGGCGAAATGAATCAACGCATTGCCCATCATCGCGAGCGGCGTCCGGCCCATTGGGGCTTGATCGAGGAGCCGCTGGAGCTGGCCCGGGTGCTGCAGGAATCTGCCGGCGAAGGGCGCTGCCTGCTGGTGGATTGCCTGACCCTGTGGCTGACCAACCTGCTGATGCTCGAGGACCCCGAGCGCCTGGCCGCCGAACGCGAGGCCTTGTTGCAGTGTGTGGCGAGCTTGCCGGGGGAGATCATTTTTGTCAGCAACGAAACCGGAATGGGTGTCGTGCCGCTGGGCGAATTGACTCGCCGCTATGTGGATGAAGCCGGTTGGCTGCATCAAGCCCTGGCCGAGCGTTGTCAGCGAGTGGTGCTGACGGTCGCCGGCCTGCCCCTGACTTTGAAAGGAACTGCGTTATGAATAACTCCTGGTGGCTGGAACCGTGCAAGGCAATCGACACCCAGATGGTCGAGCAGGCCCTGGCGCGTCAGCAGCAACTGACCAAGCCGGCCGGCTCTCTCGGGCGCCTGGAGCCACTGGCGGTACGCCTGGCGGGCCTGCAAGGACGGCTCAAGCCCGGCATCGAGCGGCTATGGATCGCCATCTTCGCCGGTGACCATGGGGTGGTGGCCGAGGGCGTTTCCGCCTACCCGCAGGAAGTCACCGGGCAGATGTTGTTGAACTTCGTCAGCGGCGGAGCGGCCATCAGCGTGCTGGCCCGGCAACTGCAGGCGCAACTGGAGGTGGTGGATCTGGGCACAGTGACGCCAGGCTTGAACCTGCCGGGGGTGCGCCACCTGAACCTGGGGGCCGGCACGCAGAATTTTGTCCAGGGGCCGGCGATGACCCGTGCACAGGGCGAGCAGGCCCTGCAAGCCGGCCGCGACAGCGCGCTGCGGGCTCATGCCGACGGCGCCCAGCTGTTTATCGGCGGTGAAATGGGCATCGGCAATACCACCGCAGCCAGTGCCATTGCCTGTGCCCTGCTGGGGATTCCAGTGGCACAACTGGCCGGGCCGGGCACCGGCCTGAATGCCGAGGGGGTCAATCACAAGGCGCAGGTTATCGAGCGTGCCCTGGCGCTGCACGATGCCTCTCGCGGCGATGCCTTGCAGACCCTGTTCAACCTGGGTGGCTTTGAAGTGGCGGCGCTGGTGGGGGCTTACCTGGCGTGTGCCCAGGAGGGCATTGCGGTGCTGGTGGACGGTTTCATCTGCAGCGTCGCCGCGTTGGTGGCGGTGCGTCTGAATCCGGCCTGCGCGCCCTGGTTGCTGTTCGCCCACCAGGGCGCCGAGCCCGGGCACCGGCATGTGCTGCAGACCCTGCAAGCCGAACCCTTGCTGGACCTGGGCCTGCGCCTGGGTGAAGGCAGCGGCGCCGCCCTGGCAGTGCCGTTGCTGCGGCTGGCCTGTGACCTGCATGGGCAGATGGCGACTTTCGCCGAGGCAGCGGTGGCGGATCGTCCGGCATGACCTTGTACCTGGACCTGTTGCGCCACGGTGAAACCGAGCTGGGTGGTGGCCTGCGCGGCAGCCTGGACGATGCGTTGACTGCAACGGGCTGGCAACAGATGCGCGAAGCCGTCCAGGGGCGGGGCCCCTGGGACCGGGTACTGAGTTCGCCATTGCAGCGCTGTGCGCGTTTTGCCCAAGAGCTGGCGGGGCAGTTGCAGTTGCCGCTGAGCCTTGAGCCCGACCTTCAGGAACTGCACTTTGGCGCCTGGGAAGGGCAGAGCGCGGCGGCGCTGATGGAAACCGACGCCGATGACCTGGGGCGTTTCTGGGCCGATCCCTATGCATTCACCCCGCCTGGGGGCGAGCCGGTAGAGCTGTTCTCCCTGCGGGTGCTGGGGGCGATAGAGCGCTTGTACCAGGCCTGCGCCGGGCAGCGTGTGCTGCTGGTCAGCCATGGCGGGGTCATGCGCCTGCTGCTGGCCCGGGCTCGAGGGCTGCCGCGCCAGCAGTTGTTGAACGTTGAAGTGGGTCATGGCGCGCTGTTTCGTCTGCAGGTCGCCAGCGAAGGCCGGATGAGCGAGGAGGGCTGAGATGTTGCCGTTCTGGATTGCCTTGCAGTTTCTCAGCAGTCTGCCGGTCCGCCTGCCGGGCATGCCTCGGCCTGAAGAGCTGGGCCGCTCGCTGTTGTTCTATCCGTTGGTGGGGCTGCTGTTCGGCGTGCTGTTGTGGGTGCTGAATGCCATGCTGGGCGGTGTTCCCCTGTTGCTGCATGCGGCCTTGCTGTTGACCGCCTGGGTTCTGCTCAGCGGTGGTCTGCACCTGGATGGCCTGGCGGACAGTGCCGATGCCTGGCTGGGAGGCTTTGGCGATCGAGAGCGGACCCTGAGCATCATGAAGGACCCCCGTAGTGGTCCGATCGCCGTGGTGACCCTGGTGCTGGTGCTGCTGCTCAAGTTCACCGCCCTGGTGGCGCTGATCGAACAGCAGCAGGGCTTTGCATTGTTGCTGGCGCCGCTGATCGGCCGCGGGGCATTGCTGGGCCTGTTTCTCTGCACGCCTTATGTGCGTGCCGGTGGGCTGGGGCAGGCGCTGGCTGACCACCTGCCACGTGTGGCCGGGCGGCAAGTGCTGGGCTTGAGCGTACTGGCCTGTTTGCTGCTGGGGGGCTACAGCGGGTTATGGGCAGTGCTGCTGGCCACTGTGCTGTTCTTCTGGCTGCGGCAAGTGATGATGCGGCGCCTGGGTGGTACCACTGGAGACACTGCCGGGGCTGTGCTTGAACTGTTGGAAACTGCCGTATTGCTCGGGGTGGCGCTGTTTTGAGTGGAGCACGGGATTGACGATTTTCATGAAAAATCTTGCCTTGGAATAATCACGGGTATATACACGCATCATGCTTCCCTCTCAGTGTTTGTGCACCAACCTGCGTCGCGCCGCCCGTGGCGTCAGCAGGTACTACGACGGCGCCCTTGATGGCTTCGGGATCAACGTTGCCCAGTATTCTCTGCTGAACAACCTGTTGCGCCTTGATCAGCCAAGCATTTCCAGCCTGGCGGAAGCCATGGGGCTGGATCGCAGCACGCTCGGGCGCAATGTGCGGGTCTTGGAAGCTGCAGGGCTGGTGTGCCTGCAGGAAGGCGACGATCAGCGAAACCGGCTGGTGCTGTTGACCGAGGCCGGGCATGAGCGGCTGGTGGCGGCCTTGCCTGCGTGGGAAGCGGCTCAGCAGCGGTTGATCGATCGCCTGGGTGTGGAAAAGCGTGAAACCTTGTTGGCCTTGCTGAACGAACTGTCTTGAGCGCCTTTCGTTCGACTATAAGCGGGTATATACCCGTAACTGGAGAATAAAAATGTCATCGATGTGGCGTACCAGCGGCTGGGTGCTTCTCGGCAGCGCATTGATCCTGGCCTTGTCGCTGGGGATCAGGCATGGCTTCGGCCTGTTCCTGCCGCCCATGAGCGCGCAGTTTGGCTGGGGGCGCGAAGTCTTCGCCTTCGCCATTGCCCTGCAGAACCTGATCTGGGGGCTGGCCCAGCCTTTTACCGGAGCCTTGGCCGATCGTTTTGGTGCGGCGAAAGTGGTGCTGGTGGGTGGCGTGCTGTACGCGGTCGGGCTGGTGTTCATGGGGCTGTCGGATTCGGCCCTGACCCTGTCCCTGAGTGCCGGGCTGCTGATCGGCATAGGTCTGTCGGGTACGTCCTTCTCGGTAATTCTCGGTGTTGTCGGCCGCGCCTTGCCGCCGGAAAAACGCAGCATGGGCATGGGGATTGCCAGTGCGGCAGGTTCCTTCGGCCAATTTGCCATGCTCCCCGGAACCCTGGGGCTGATCGGCTGGCTGGGCTGGTCTACGGCGCTGCTGGTGCTGGGCTTGCTGGTGGCCTTGATCGTGCCATTGGTGAGCATGCTCAAGGACAAACCGCTGCCGGCGCTGGGGCATGAGCAGAGCCTCATGGAGGCCTTGCGTGAAGCCTGTTCCCATTCAGGGTTCTGGCTGTTGGCATTCGGCTTTTTCGTCTGTGGCTTCCAGGTGGTGTTCATCGGCGTGCACCTGCCGGCGTATCTGGTGGACCAGCACTTACCGGCGACCGTGGGCACCACGGTGCTGGCCCTGATTGGCCTGTTCAATATATTTGGTACCTATACCGCCGGCTGGCTGGGTGGGCGGATGTCCAAGCCGCGCCTGCTGACGGGCCTGTATCTGCTACGGGCGGTGGTGATCGGGCTGTTCCTGTGGTTGCCGGTGACTCAGACCAGCGCCTATCTGTTCGGCATGGCCATGGGCTTTCTCTGGCTGTCCACCGTGCCTTTGACCAACGGCACCGTGGCCACCTTGTTTGGCGTGCGCAACCTGTCCATGCTCGGCGGCATTGTGTTCCTGTTCCACCAATTGGGGTCTTTCCTTGGTGGTTGGCTGGGGGGCGTGGTGTATGACCGTACCGGGAGCTACGACTTGATCTGGCAGGTGGCGATTCTCCTTAGTCTGTTGGCTGCGGCACTGAACTGGCCGGTGCGCGAGCGGCCGGTGGCGCGTTTGCAGGCCAGCGCGGCATGAACCGCTGGCTGCTGCGCGGTGCCGGCCTGGGCCTCGGCATTCTATTGTTGCTGCTGGCCTGGTGGGGCTGGCACCGGGGCGGCCTGGCGCTGATGCAGCTGGGCATGGGCGCTTGCTAGGGGAGCGAGGGGGCGAGTAACGTCGTAGCCCGACACTTTGACAAGGATTCTGGACATGGCTATGCGCTGGTTTGCGGTTCCAGCTTTACTCGCGACCTTGGCCGGCTCGGCATGGGCGGCGGACTGTCCGCCCCTGTTGCAGGGTTCCTTGCCCAAATTGCACGCCAAGGAATCCATCGACTTGTGCCAGCGCTTTGCCGGCAAGCCGCTGGTGGTGGTCAATACGGCGAGCTTCTGCGGGTTTGCTCCGCAATTCAAAGGCCTTGAGGCGCTGTACCAGCGTTACAAGGATCAAGGGCTGGAAGTGGTGGGCGTGCCCTCCAATGACTTCAAGCAAGAGGCCAAGGATGGCGCGAAGACTGCCAAGGTCTGCTACGTCAATTACGGCGTGACCTTCACCATGACCGAGCCACAGAAGGTTCGGGGGGCGGATGCGGTGCACCTGTTCAAGGTGCTGGCGCAGCAGAGTAGCGCGCCGAAGTGGAATTTCTATAAATACGTGGTGGATCGCCAGGGCAATGTGATTGCCAACTTTTCCAGCCTGACCAAGCCGGACAATCCGGAATTCATCGAAGCGGTGGAGAAGGCATTGGCGTCGAAATCCTGAGAAAGCCTATTCATTAGCCAATAAAAAACCCGCATCTGCGGGTTTTTTATTGGTTTGAAACTGCGCGGCCTAGAGCTCGTTAGAACTTGTAGGTGGCGCCCAGGCCGTAGCCCCATGCGCTGTTTTGGTAAGTAGCGCTGTAGGCATTGCCTTTGCCGGTTCTGTTGACGTTGACGTCCTCTTCCTTCAGGTAGGAAACCGCCAGGTCCAGAGTCAGGTCTTCAGTCGGGCTGTAGCCGGCACCGAAGCTGATGGCCTTACGGTCACCGGTAGGAATACGTACAGAACGGTCGGTGTTGTTGGTTGGCGCCTGGTCAACCGAGAGGCCGCTGCGCAGAACCCACTCTTTGTTGACCTTGTAGGAAACACCAACAGCCGAGGCCCAGGTGTCGTGCCAGTTCTGTGGCTCGGTGATGGTGCCGATCGGGCCCCTGGAACCGCCAAGCAGGGCAGGAACACCTTCGTTGTTCACGGTGATGTCTTTCAGGCGGCTCCAGCGAGTCCAGGTGCTACCTGCGTAGACGGTCCACTGGTCATCCAGTTTCTGGGTGACAGAGAAGTCGACGACTTCCGGAGTGGTGATGTCCAGCGAGGCGTCATAACGGCCGCCATTGAACGGACCGAAGCCCGGGCCGGCGATGTTGGTGTGGCCTTCCAGCTTGTACTTGACCTTCGAGTGGTAGGTCAGGCCCAGGCGAGTAGTGTCGGTAGGCTGGACGATGATGCCGACGTTGTAGCCGATGGCGGTATCGTCACCCTTGATCTTCACGCTGCCATCATTGCGGCCGAAGAGCGCAGGGTTTGGAAACGGAGTCGCGGAAGTCAGTTCACCGCTCAGGCGGTTGATGGTCGGGCCGAAGCCGATCGACACCATGTCATTGAAGGCATAGCTGACGGTCGGTTGCAGGGTGACGACCTTGACTACGCTCTTGTCGCCGTAATAGCGGCTGGCAGAAGTGGACTCATAGTTGGTAACCAGGCCGAAGGGTGCATAGGCGCCCAGACCCAATGCCCAGCCGTTGCCCAGTTGTTTGACGAAGAACCCCATAGGAACGCTGGTGAACGGAACCATGTCGCCGTCGCTGGTGCCGCCGGGTGGGCCGCCCTTGACGTTTTTCAGGTTGGTCTTGGCATCAATTGCCGCAACGCCGACAGTTACCTGGTCACGTTGCAGCAGGGACATGCCGGCAGGGTTACCGTAAACGGTGCTGGCATCTTCGGCAGAAGAGGAACGACCCGCGAAGCCGGTACCCATGCCGCTGATGCTTTGTTCGTTAAGAGCAAAACCGCTGGCGAAAAGTTGGGTAGAGGCAAGTGCAACCGCGAGACTTATGGTGGATTTGAGCATTACTTTTTTCATTATTAGAACTCCTGGTGATCACCGAGGCGAAAATTACCAACATTTCGATCTCGGCGCTATAGGCTGCAACAGTTGATTTAGAGCGGTTTTGTAGGACAATCCGACCAAAATCGGCTTCTTTCTCCGATTTTGCAAAAGTCGTTGTCAGCAGGCGACCTGGTTTAACGGTGCAATGCAGGTCTGCCAGGCGCAGGCGAAATCTCTTAAACGTCCTTGTGGTTGAAAGGTCTTCCTCCAGATGCGGGCCATGCCGAGCAGGTCGTCGGCAGCGGGGAGCGGCGTGTGTTGTTCTTCCACCAGCAACCAGGCAATGGCGGTGGCGTAACGCAGGTTGACGGTCAGTTCCAGGTGCGGCCCGCTGAGGAACGCATGCTGGCTGGCGAGCCCGCGAACCAGGCTGGCCCGTTCCGGATCCAGTGCCAGGTACTGGTCCCAGAGGGCTTGATGGCGCAATTCGGTGATGCGGTAGAGGCCGTGGCCACGACGATCGTGCAGGGCTGAGCCCAGCGCCGATTGGCTGGCGGCAATGCCCAGCAGCAGGACTTCAGCGGTTTTGCTATGGCTGCCCAGGTACATCAGCGTCGGGCGGATCACATAGCGGCACAACTCGCTGGCGGCGATACCCATAAAGCCCTCGAAGCGTGAAATGGCCGGCGAAACCTGAAGGGCGCTTGGCAGCAAAAAAGGATCAGGTTTGCCGGAAGCGGTTCAGGCCGCTTGAGTTGAAGTGTAGTGTCATATCTGTGCTGTAAAGGACTGTTTTTAAAATATTTCCGTCCTCTTGTTATAAGCCTTATATCGATTGGTACTTTTCTCTGTAGGGTAAATGGGCGAATTGCAGGCAATAAAAAGCCCCGCGATCAGGCGAGGCTTTTCAGGGTTTTCAGCAGTTCGGCGTATCAGGCAACCAGGGCTTGGCGCGCACGTTCGATCACTGCCTGCAGCGGTTCGGCGCTGGAATACTGGTCGGGATACAGGCGTTCGCTGTGACGGGCGATCCCATGTTCGTTGACCAGGGTGAAGCTGAAGCAACCTTTGCGAGCGGCCATGATCAGGCAGTTCAACGGTGCAAAGGCGTGGGTTAGGGTGCGAATGGCATCCTGAGTCTGGATTTGAGTAGACATAATTATTAGGTGTTCCTACAAATGACACGGTTAAGAGCCGTGCAACGTTAAAACGTTCCAGTAAACGTCGACCAGCATTGGTCAAACGAAGAACCTGACTGGAACAAAGCAGCCAGTTGCAGCGCGTTGATTGGTTGCGCTAGGGCTGGCAGGTAGGTACTTAGGAGGGCAGGCAACACAGCAAGGGCAAAGGTTCGGGGCCCAGGGTGGAGATCCTGATCAATTTGCAGGTTGGTTCGGTCAGAGTAAATGGCTCGAGCACTGCCGTTGAATTCGTATCAAGGGCGATAGGGTGAGCTTTACCTGGAAACCATCGAGGTGGTCGGTCCTTGGTGTTCGACGTTGTGCTCGGTTGGAGACGCTGTCGATGGGACTTGTTCGACCAGAATTGACTTTCAGCTTGGTACTAACGGCGAGGATTCTATTGGGTTGAACGACATAATGCAAGTGTGCTAGGAAAAAACTTTCAGAAGAGGCCAGAGGCTCAAGCATCAGCTGTGTAACCGTTGCTGTTGTGGCGTGTACGAAAACAGTGCGTTACCGGCGTTAATCTGCGCAAGGTTGTGCACACTTGTTGCGCAGCGTGTCACCCCGTTGTCACCTTCCCCAACGCCCGCCCCTTAGCCTGTCTCGAGAATTTAAGTCAATGATAAACATCGCTTTTTTTTACTGGTGAAAAAATCGTCAGTTTGACTGCAAGGCCCGTCTCATGGGGCTTTGGGAGGGTTGTGGAGGGGTTGTCCACTGAGTTATCCACAGCTTCTGTGGATTGTCCCAAGCGCTTGCTCTAGGACGGGCGTGCTGGCTCTTTTAGGCTTTACCCGGGCGAAAAAAGGAGTAGAGTGGCGCGCCTTCCGATCTGCCCCACAGTGCTTTATGAAGTTTCGCTCCGTATCACCTTCTGTTACCGCGACCCCTGCCAGTGTTACCGAACCCAAGCGGTTTTCCCTGCGCGTTGCTCTCTGGCTGTTGGACAGCCCGCGCCTTGGTCACAACCCCAACGTCAAGCATTTTGCTGGACGCCTGCTCAAGCAGCCGGCCCGGGAAGGCGTGGTCGCGGCGCAGAGTCGCCTGGGCCAGTTGATGTGCCGCGAATGCGGCAACGCCCGTGATCGTCGCATCGGCCATGACCTGTTGCGCCAGGCTGCCCGTGCCGGCGACCGCCGTGCGCAACTGGAGCTGGGCCGGATCGAAGACTGAGCTGTCCAACACTCGGACGCTTGGTTAACCTTCATTTCTTCTTTCTACGGCAGGAATCGCTATGGCTATGGACGTGACCAGCTTGCTGCTTGGCCTGGCGGGAGCGGCGCTGCCGCTACTGGTTCTGGCCTGGCAACTGCAACGTCGGGCCAGTTCCAGCCAGACTGAGCTGAGCCTGCTGGAAGAGCGCCTGGCCACGGCCCAATTGGCCCAGGAGGGGTTGGCAGCACAGTTGGATGCCAGCCGCGATGAAGTCAGCGACCTGAGCCAGGCCAATGCTCTGAAGCAGGCGGACCTGGCAGCCCTGCGCCGCGAGGTCGAATTGCTGCAGATCGAGCGCGATAACGCCCGTGATGCCGCCCACGCCTGGAACCTGGAACGGGCCGCCAAAGAAAACGAATTGCGCCGGCTGGATGCCCTGGCGGCGTCCTTGAATGCCGAGCTTCGTGAGCAGCAGGACAGCCACCAGCAGCGCCTGACCGATCTGCAAGGCTCGCGGGATGAGTTGCGCGCCCAGTTCGCCGAACTGGCGGGGAAGATCTTCGATGAGCGCGAACAGCGTTTCGCCGAGACCAGCCAGCAGCGCCTTGGGCAGTTGCTGGACCCGCTCAAGGAGCGCATCCAGTCCTTCGAGAAGCGGGTCGAGGAAAGCTATCAGGCCGAAGCCCGGGAGCGCTTCTCCCTGGCCAAGGAGCTGGAGCGCCTGCAACAGCTGAACCTGCGCCTGAGCGATGAGGCCACCAACCTGACCCGTGCCCTCAAGGGCCAGAAGACTCAGGGCAACTGGGGCGAGCTGATTCTGGAGCGAGTGCTGGAGCACGCCGGCCTGGAAAAGGGCCGCGAGTATCAGACTCAGGTCAGCCTCAAGGGCCCGGATGGCGAGCGCTTCCAGCCTGACGTGCTGATCATGTTGCCGGGTGACAAGCAGGTGGTAGTGGATTCCAAGGTCAGCCTCACGGCTTACCAGCAATACGTCGGTAGCGACGATCCGCAGGTCGCCCAGGCGGCCCTGAAACAGCACGTGCTGTCCTTGCGTAATCACGTCAAAGGTCTGGCCGGCAAGGATTACAAGCGCCTTGAAGGCTTGCACAGCCTCGATTTCGTGCTGTTGTTCGTGCCCATCGAGGCAGCGTTTTCCGCGGCTCTGCAGGCCGAGCCGAATCTGTTCCAGGAAGCCTTTGACCGGCATATCGTGATCGTCAGCCCAACCACGTTGCTCGCCACCTTGCGGGTGATCGACAGCCTGTGGAAGCAGGAACGCCAGAGCCAGAATGCCCGGGAGATCGCTGAGCGCGCCGGCTGGCTGTACGACAAGTTCGTGCTGTTTATCCAGGACCTGGATGAAGTGGGCAATCGCCTGCAACAACTGGACAAGGCCTACGCCGCTGCGCGTAACAAGCTGACTGAAGGGCGTGGCAACCTGGTCAGCCGTAGCGAGCAGCTCAAGCTGCTTGGCGCCCGGGCCAGCAAGAGCTTGCCGGCGGACTTGCTGGAGCGGGCCATGACCGACGCCGAAGGACGCGAGCTGGAATTGCCGGAGTAATCCGCCAAAGGCCCGTCAGCCCAGGGGCAGGTGCCGGCTCAGCAGGGCGCGCAAGGCCGCCGGTTTCACCGGCTTGGCCAGATAGTCCAGGCCCGCTGCATGGACCTGGGCGACCATTTCAGGGCGCCCATCGGCACTGATCACGACCCCCGGTACCGGCTCGCCCAGTTGCGTGCGCAGCCAGGCCATGACCTCGGTTCCGGTCTCACCGTTATCCAGATGGTAGTCCACCAGGGCCAGTTGCGGGCGGATGCCTTCTTTGAGCAGCGCCGCGCATTCCTCGCGGTTGCGGGCGGTCCAGACCTGGCAGCCCCAGCGGGTGAGCAGGCTGTTCATGCCGATCAGAATGCTGTCTTCATTGTCGACGCAGAGCACTTGCCCGCCATTGAGGGACTGGCCGTTGAGCTCGGCTGCCTTGCCTGGAGCCACCACGCTGCTGCGGGCCAGGGGCACGCTGACGCTGAATACGCTGCCTTTGCCGGGCCAGGAACGTACCTGCAACGGATGGCCGAGCACCCGGCACAGGCCATCGGCAATCGCCAGGCCCAGGCCCAGGCCTTTCTCGGCGCGGGTCTGGTGGCTGTCCAGGCGCTTGAATTCCTCGAAGATCACCTGCTGTTTGTCCTGGGGAATACCCGGCCCCCGGTCCCAGACTTCCAGGCTCAACGTTTCACCACGGCGGCGCACTCCCAGCAAAACGGGGCCCTTGGCGTAACGGAAGGCATTGGTCAGAAAGTTCTGCAGCACCCGACGTAGCAGCTTGCTGTCGCTGTCGATGCGCAGATCGCTGCCGCGCACCCGGAACTGCAAGCCCTGTTCCTGGGCCAGGGCCTTGAATTCGGCTCCCAGGGTGTCGAACAGTTCGTTGAGGGCAAAGGGCTTGCGATCAGGGGTGATCTTGCCGTTTTCCAGGCGCGAGATGTCCAGCAGGTCGCTGATCAGGTCCTCGGCGGAGCGCAACGAACTGTCCAGATGCTGCACCAGTTGCTGGGCTTCGGCGGACAGGCCGTCGTCCTGGTGGGACAGGGCCGCGGAGAACAGGCGCGCGGCGTTCAGCGGTTGCATCAGATCGTGGCTGACCGCGGCCAGAAAACGCGTCTTCGACTGGTTGGCCGCTTCCGCCGTGCCCTTGGCCTCAGTCAGTGCTGCGTTGAGTTGCGACAGTTCGTGGGTACGCTCAGCCACTCTTTGTTCCAGCCCTTCATTGGCCTCGGTGAGGGCCTGCTCGGCTTCGCGGAACGGGGTGATGTCGGTGAAGCTCATGACAAAGCCGCCGCCGGGCATGGGGTTGCCGATCAGTTCGATGACCCGGCCATTGGGGAACAGTCGCTCGGAAGTATGAGCTCGACCCTGGCGCATCCAGTGCAGGCGCCGGGCCACATGGACTTCCGCCTCGCCAGGTCCGCACAGGCCGCGCTCGGCATTGTGACGAATGATGTCGGCAATTGGCCGGCCCACGCTGATCAGCCCATCGGGGTAGTTGAACAGCTCCAGATAGCGGCGGTTCCAGGCCACCAGCTTCAGCGACTGATCGACCACGCTGATGCCCTGGGTAATGTTTTCAATCGCCCCTTGCAGCAGGGCCCGGTTGAACTGCAGCACCTCGGAGGCTTCGTCGGCGATGCGCACCACGTCTTCGAGCTGCATCTCCCGGCCTTCAATGGCGGCCTTGACCACGGCGCGGGTGGAAGAGGCGCCGAGCACACCGGCCAGCAGACGCTCGGTATGGGCGATCCACTCGCCGTCGGCATTCTGGTTCGGGTTGAAGCCTTTGCCCTGACGATAGGCGAAGCGGATGAAGCTCTGGCGCGCACGTTCCTCACCGACAAAACGCGCGGCCAGTTTCAGCAGGTCGTCGATCTGTACCGCCAGCATCGAGCGGGAGCTGAGGCGGCCGCTGATTTCCTGGCCGATGAAGCGTCCGGCCTGCCAGTGCTCGGAGACTCGGGTGCGCGAGAGCACCGAAACCCAGGCGAACAGGGTGAAGTTGCCCGCCAGGGACAGCACTACGCCTTGGGTCAGCGGGGTGATCGGCAGGTTCAGCGGATTGCCGTGCAGCCAGGCCAGGCCGGGGAAACTGCTCAGGGACCAGCCCAGGCTGTGGGCGGCGATGGGCAGGATCAGGGTGTAGAACCAGATGAAGGTGCCGGCAGCCAGGCCGGCGAATACACCGCGGCGGTTGGCCTGTTTCCAGTACAGCGCGCCGAGCATGGCCGGTGCCAGTTGGGTCACGGCGGCGAAGGCGATCTGGCCGATGGTGGCCAGGCTGGCGGTGGAGCCCAGCAGGCGATAGCTGACGTAGGCCAGCAACAGGATGACCACGATGCTCACCCGGCGCACCGAGAGCATCCAGTGGCGGAATACTTCGAACGGCCGCTCGGCATTCTTGTGGCGCAACAGCCAGGGCAGCAGCATGTCGTTGGAGACCATGGTGGACAGCGCCACGCTGGCGACGATCACCATGCCGGTGGCCGCCGAGGCACCGCCGATGAATGCCAGCAGAGCCAGGGCGGGGTGGGCCTGGGCCAGGGGCAGGCTGATGACGAAGGAGTCCGGCAATACGCTGCTGGGCAGGAGCATCTGTCCGGCGAGGGCGATGGGCACCACGAACAGCGCGGCGAGGGCCAGGTACGCCGGGAACACCCATTTGGCCAGGCGCAGGTCCTGGGGTTCGATGTTTTCCACCACGGTGACGTGGAACTGCCGCGGCAGGCAGATGATCGCCATCATCGCCACCCCGGTCTGCACCACCATCGACGGCCAGTTGATGGTTTCCTTCCAGTACTGCTCCAGGCGCGGAGCCAGCATGGCCTGGTTGAACAGGTCGTCGAAGCCGTCATAGAGGCCGAAGGTGACGAAGGCGCCGACGGCGAGAAAGGCAAACAGCTTGACCAGGGATTCGAAGGCAATCGCCAGCACCATGCCGCGGTGGTGCTCGGTGGCATCGAGGTTGCGGGTCCCGAAGACGATGGTGAACAGGGCCAGGATCAGCGACACGATCAGCGCCGTGTCCTGGGCGCGGGTGCCCATGGCGTCTGCACCGGCACCGATCAGCAGGTTGACCCCAAGCACGATGCCCTTGAGCTGCAGGGCGATGTAGGGCAGTACCCCCACCAGGCAGATCAGTGCCACCACCACCGCCAGCGACTGGGATTTGCCATAGCGGGCAGCAATGAAGTCGGCGATCGAGGTGATGTTCTCCTGCTTGCTGATCATCACCATCTTCTGCAGCACCCAGGGGGCGAACACCAGCAGCAGGATGGGGCCGAGGTAGATCGGCAGGAAGGCCCAGAGCTGCTCGGCCGCCTGGCCCACCGCGCCAAAGAAGGTCCAGCTGGTGCAGTAGACCGCCAGCGACAGGCTGTATACCCAGGCCCGCACCCGCGGCGGAAGTGGCGCGCTGCGGCGGTCACCGTAGAAGGCGATGGCGAACATGATGGCCATATAGGCCAGGGCAACGGCGGCGATCAGCCCGCTGGACAACGACATGGAAACTCCGGAACAAAGACACCGGGCACCTCAGCCCGGCCAGACAGTCTGGCACGATGTTGGATTGGCGTCAGTGTCGACCAAGGTATCAGCGCGGCCTGATGTCGCAGGGCTGAGCCGAGGCGGGGAAGGGCTACGGCTGCAGAGCGATCTCGATCAGTTCATGGAGTTCCTGAACCGGCAGTGGCGTGGCGGAGAACAGGATGCGAAACACTGTCGGTGCTACCAGCAGGTTCAGCAGGCGGTCGATGTCCGGCAGGTGTTCCGTGTGGCCCTGATAGCGCTCGAGGATGCACTGCAACTGCCCGCTGAGGATGGTCACGCAATAGCCCGGGGTCGCGCTGCATTGCACATCGCGCATCATGTTGCGCCCGGGCTCCGAGCTCATTTCGTCCAGATACTGTTCGGCCCAGGCCCGCAGGTCGCCGCGCAGGTTGCCGGTATTGGCCGGTTCGCTGTCCGGGCGCATTCGTTCCAGGGCGACATCGGCCAGCAGGGCCGACAGGTCGCCCCAGCGCCGGTAGATGGTCGACGGAGTGACGCCTGCTCGGGCGGCGATCTGCGGCACGGTGAGGGACGAGCGATCCTGCTCTTCAAGGAGCTCGCGGACCGCGGTGTGAATGGATTCCTGGACCCGGGCGCTACGGCCGCCGGGGCGCAGACCTTCTTTGATAGCCATGGGGCGGCACCTTAACACAAAGAATTTGCTTTAAGCATTGGCGGGTAGCACACTGCGCAAAAGCAAAATATTAGCTTTAGTGGAGCGTGCTTATGTCCGGTGCTATCGACACTTGCGTGTCCAACCGTCGCAGTCTGGTGTTTCTGGCCATTACCCTGTTGAGTTTTCTGGCTGCCTCCAGCGTACCGACCCCCTTGTACCACCTGTATCAGGAAAACCTGCACTTTTCCCCGGCGGTGCTGACCCTGATATTCGGGGTCTACGCGATAAGCCTGCTGGCGGCTCTGCTGACCGTAGGGTCGCTGTCGGATCACCTGGGGCGGCGACCGGTGATTTTTGTCGCCTTGCTGCTCAATATCCTGGCGATGTTGCTGTTCATCAATGAAAGCGGAGTGCAGTGGCTGATTGCCGCGCGGGTGATGCAAGGCTTTGCCACCGGCATGGCCACCAGTGTGCTGGGGGCGGCCCTGCTGGATACCGATCGCCAGCAGGGGCCGTTGGTCAATAGCGTTGCGCCTCTATTGGGCATGGCCTGTGGTGCCATGGGGGCCAGCCTGTTGGTGGAGTTTGCGCCCTGGCCGCTGCAATTGAGCTACTGGCTGCTGCTCGGAGTGTTCGTGCTCCAGGCCGGGTATGTCTGGCGCTTGCCGGAAAGTGTCAGCCCGCAACCCGGTGCCTGGGCGTCGCTGAAACCCACGCTGCATGTGCCGGTGCAAGCGCGGCGCGCGTTATGGCTGGCCTTGCCGGTGGACGTGGCGGTGTGGGCGGTGGGCGGCTTCTATCTGTCGCTGGCGCCTTCGCTGGTCCGTGCGGCGACCGGCTCCACCTCGAACCTGATCGGCGGTGGCCTGGTGGCGGTGCTGACACTCAGCGGCGCGCTGATGATCTTTTCCCTGCGTCAGCGTCCTGCAGACAGGGTGCTGCGCCTGGGCGCCGGGATGCTGGCGACGGGAGTGATGCTGATCCTCGCTGCGGTGCATAGCGCCAGCCTGCCGTTGTTCTTCTTTGGCACCTTGGTACTGGGCAGCGGCTTTGGTGCCGGTTTTCTCGGTGCGCTGCGCAGTGTGGTGCCACTGGCCCTGCCTCATGAGCGTGCGGGCCTGATGTCGGCGTTTTATGTGCTGAGCTATCTGGCCTTCTGTCTGCCGGCGTTGTTGGCTGGCAACCTGACCCGCAGCTTCGGCCTGATCGCTACTACCGACGGCTATGGTGCGGTACTGGTTCTCTTGTCCCTCGGGGCACTGCTGGCCCTGATGCGCCAGCGCCCGGTGACGGCGTGTGGGGCGTCGGGGCTTTGAGCCCGAGGCTTCAAGGGCTGCGGGATTGTGCCTGGGAAGCCGCAGGGGAGAGGTGCTGTACGCCAATCAGATACGGGCGTGTCGCCGGGCGCGGTCCGATTGCGGTGATCGCTCCTGGGGCCGTGCATAGATGTTTATCTGAAAAATAGATAACAGATAGAGAAATTACCCGTTATATAGATATTCGATTAGGTTCTACCATGTTTCCTACCTCATCGGAGGACAGGAGACACGACCATGACATGCCCCAATAGCGTTAAAACCGGCCACCGGCCATTGAGCCATCTGCCGCATCCCCTCGAAGCCATTCGCCAATTCACCCCCAACTGGTTCGCCGCCACCATGGGCACCGGGGTTCTGGCCTTGGCGCTGGCCCAGTGGCCGGCCGAGGTTCCCGGCTTGCACCAGGTAGCAGAGGGTTTCTGGTGGCTGACCATCGCCCTGTTCCTGTTGTTTACCGCGATGTATACCGCGCGCTGGGTGCTGTTCTTCGACGAGGCGCGGCGGATTTTCGGGCACTCCACGGTCTCGATGTTCTTCGGCACCATCCCCATGGGCCTGGCGACCATCATCAATGGCTTGCTGGTGTTCGGCATGCCTCGCTGGGGCGATGGTGTGGTGGAGGTGGCGCAACTGCTGTGGTGGCTGGATGTGGCCATGTCCCTGGCCTGCGGGATCCTGATTCCCTACATGATGTTCACCCGCCAGGAACACAGCATCGACCAGATGACCGCGGTCTGGCTGCTGCCGGTGGTGGCGGCCGAAGTGGCGGCGGCCAGTGGCGGCCTGCTTGCGCCTCATCTGCTGGATGCCCACGGGCAGTTGGTAATGCTCAGCACCAGCTACGTGCTGTGGGCCTTTTCGCTGCCGGTGGCGTTCAGCATCCTGACCATCCTGCTGTTGCGCATGGCGCTGCACAAACTTCCCCATGAAAGCATGGCGGCGTCGAGCTGGTTGGCCCTGGGGCCAATCGGCACCGGTGCCTTGGGGATGCTGGTGCTGGGCGCCGATGCACCGGCGATCTTCGCCGCCAATGGCTTGCCCGGCGTCGGTGAGATTGCCGCCGGCCTGGGCCTGGTGGCGGGGCTCACACTGTGGGGGTTCGGTCTGTGGTGGATGTTGATGGCCGTGCTCATCACCCGCCGTTACCTGCGCGAAGGCATACCCTTCAATCTTGGCTGGTGGGGCTTTACCTTTCCTCTGGGCGTGTATTCGCTGGCCACCCTTAAACTGGGTAGCACCTTGCACCTGGGGTTTTTCAGTGTGTTTGGCGCGGTACTGGTGGCGGCGCTGGCGGTGATGTGGCTGATCGTGGCCAAGCGCACGGTGCAGGGGGCCTATAGAGGAGAGCTGTTTGTCTCGCCGTGCATTGCGGGGTTACGGAAATAATCGGCAAAGATAGGTAAGGTTGTGGCCTGGATCGATATTCGACATTCCAATAACAGTATCCACGCCACTCAGGGACATGGAAGATGAGTCACCCTTCGCAGTTCACCTTGCTTCGCAAGCGGCGGTTCCTGCCGTTTTTCATCACGCAATCCCTCGGTGCCTTCAACGACAACATCTTCAAGCAGTCGCTGATCCTGGCCATTCTCTACAAGCTGAGCATCGAGGGTGACCGGTCGATCTGGGTCAACCTCTGTGCCTTGCTGTTCATCCTGCCGTTCTTCCTGTTTTCCGCCCTGGCCGGGCAGTTTGGCGAGAAGTTCGCCAAGGACTCGCTGATCCGCCTGATCAAACTGGGGGAGATCGCGATCATGGTGGTGGGGGCGGTGGGCTTCGCCTTCGATCACCTGTCGCTGATGCTGGTGGCACTGTTCGCCATGGGCACCCACTCGGCGCTGTTCGGCCCGGTGAAGTATTCGATCCTGCCCCAGGCCTTGCGTGAAGAGGAATTGGTGGGAGGCAACGGCCTGGTGGAAATGGGTACGTTCCTGGCGATCCTGGCCGGCACTATCGGCGCTGGAGTCATGATGTCCTCGGAGCATTACGCGCCGATAGTCTCCAGCGCCATGATCGGTGTGGCGGTACTGGGCTACCTGGCCAGCCGCGCCATTCCCCGGGCTGCCGCGGCGACCCCGGAGATGCGCCTGAACTGGAATATCTTCAGCCAGTCCTGGGCCACCTTGCGCCTGGGGCTGGGGCAGACCCCGGCGGTGTCGCGCTCGATTGTCGGCAACTCCTGGTTCTGGTTCGTCGGCGCCATCTACCTGACCCAGATTCCGGCCTATGCCAAGGAATGGATGCACGGCGACGAGACCGTGGTAACCCTGATCCTGACGGTGTTCTCGGTGGGGATTGCCGTAGGCTCGATGCTGTGCGAGAAGCTGTCGGGGCGCAAAGTTGAGATCGGCCTGGTACCGTTCGGCTCCTTTGGCCTGACGGTGTTCGGCCTGCTGCTGTGGTGGCATTCCGGTGGTATCCCGGAAAGCGCCACGGGCCATGGCTGGATTGAAGTGCTGGGTTTTGCCCATGCCTGGTGGGTGCTGTTCGATGTCCTTGGCCTGGGGATCTTCGGCGGCTTCTATATAGTGCCACTGTATGCCCTGATCCAGTCCCGTACCCCGGAAAACGAGCGGGCCCGGGTGATAGCCGCCAACAACATTCTCAATGCGCTGTTCATGGTGGTGTCGGCGATTGTCTCTATCGTGATGCTGAGCATGGTCCAGCTGACCATTCCCCACCTGTTCCTGGTGGTGTCGCTGCTCAACATTGCGGTCAACGTCTACATCTTCAAGGTGGTGCCCGAGTTCAGCATGCGTTTCATGATCTGGCTGCTCAGCCATTCCATGTACCGCGTCGAGCATCGCAACCTGGAGTTGATCCCTGATGAAGGCGCTGCCCTGCTGGTGTGCAACCACGTGTCTTTCGTCGATGCCTTGCTGATTGGCGGTGCGGTGCGTCGGCCGATTCGCTTCGTCATGTACTACAAGATCTACAACCTGCCGGTGTTGAACTTCATCTTCCGTACCGCCGGAACCATTCCCATCGCCGGTCGGCATGAAGACCTGCAGATCTATGAAAAAGCCTTCCAGCGCATTGCCCAGTACCTGCGCGATGGCGAACTGGTGTGCATTTTTCCCGAGGGCAAGCTGACTGCCGATGGCCAGATCAACGAGTTCAAGGGTGGGCTGACACGGATTCTCGAGGAAACCCCGGTGCCGGTGATTCCCATGGCTCTGCAAGGCTTGTGGGGCAGCTTCTTCAGTCGCGATCCGAGCAAGGGTTTCTTCCACCGCTTCTGGTCGCGAGTGACCCTGGTGGCCGGGCCATCGGTGGCGGTGGACGCGGCCGAACCGGCGCAGTTGCAGGCCATGGTGGCGCAGTTGCGGGGCCCACGGCGCTAGCTGCCGGATACGAAAACGCCCGCACATTTGCGGGCGTTTTCATTTCTGCCTGGGCTTTTCAGCTGGCGCTGACTTTCAGGCCCACCAGGCCGGCGATGATCAGCGCCACGCTGACCAGGCGCACCAGAGCCATGGATTCGCCAAACAGGATGATACCGGCGATCACCGTGCCGACGGCGCCGACTCCGGTCCAGATGGCATAGGCCGTGCCCAGGGGCAGTTCCTTCATCGCCAGGCCCAGCAGGCCGAGGCTGATGGCCATGGCAATGATGGTCAGGGCGGTGGGCAGCGGGCGGCTGAAGCCATCGGTGTATTTCAGGCCGACGGCCCAGCCCACTTCAAACAAACCGGCAAAAAACAGAATGATCCAGGACATGCCTACCTCATCGGTTGATGGGGTCGTCCCCGGAATTGATCGCTCGAATGAGTCGCGAGGTCGTCCTCGCGATGCGCAGTATACTGCCCACTCTCACGTGGGCGAGTATTTTTTTCCTCAGTCATGGCCTCGCTGTATTTCCAGCTTTTGTTCGGCTGGATCTTCCATTCGCCGGAAATAGGTCGAGAGCAGGGCCCCGGAAATGTTGTGCCAGACGCTGAACAAGGCGCTGGGTACCGCCGCCAGTGGCGAGAAATGAGCGCTGGCCAGGGCCGCGCCCAGGCCGGAGTTCTGCATGCCGACTTCCAGGGCCAGGGATTTTCGCTGCGCCAGTGGCAGCTTGAACAGACGCCCCGTGAAGTAGCCCAGCAGGTAGCCAAAGCTGTTGTGCAGCATCACCACGGCCATGATCAGCAGGCCCGACTCGGCGATTTTCGCCTGGCTGGCGGCCACCACCGCGGTGACGATGATGACGATGCTCACCACGGAAACCAGCGGCAGTACTTCCACCGCGTGCTGCACCCGCTGGCCCAGCAGGCGCTGGGCCAGCACTCCCAGCACGATCGGTAGCAGCACCACTTGCAGGATCGACCAGAACAGTTCCATGAACGAGACCGGTAGCCAGGCCGAGGCCAGCAACCAGATCAGCGCCGGGGTCAGCAGTGGGGCCAGTAGAGTGGTAACCGCTGCAATGGCCACCGACAGCGCCAGGTCGCCGCGGGCCAGCCAGGTCATCACGTTGGAAGAGGTGCCGCTTGGGCAGCAGCCGACCAGGATCACCCCGACGGCGATTTCCGGCGGCAGGTGAAATGCCTGGCAGAGCACCCAGGCCACCCCGGGCATGATCACGAAATGGGCCACCACTCCCAGGGCCACGCGCCATGGGTGGCGGGCCACTTCGGCGAAATCTTCGAGTTTCAGGGTCAGGCCCATGCCGAACATCACCAGGCCCAGCAGCGGCACGATGGCGCCCTTGAGACCGACGAACCAGCCAGGCTGGAAGAATGCCAGGATGGCGAAGATCAGTACCCAGTAAGCGAAGGTGTTGCCGACAAAGCGGCTCAGTGCAGCCAGTGCGCGCATGACCTGTTCCTTATTATGTGAAAACGCCACCGAAGGCGGTGGCGTCTAGTGCGTAGCGGTTATCCGGGCAAGGCGTCAGATGCCCTGCGGAATCTCCTCGCCGCCCAGGGCTTCGAACAGCGCCGGCAGGAAGTCGCCGAAGGTCAGCATCATCAGGGTGAAGCTGGCATCCTGCTGGCCGAGGGCTTCATCACCGCCGTCCTGTTCCGCCTGATCCTGCAGCAGGTCTTCGAACTTCAGGCGCTTGACCACCATTTTGTCGTCGAGCATGAAGGACAGTTTGTCCTGCCAGGCCAGGGACAGTTGGGTGACCACCTTGCCGGTGCTCAGGTGCAGCTGGATTTCCTCGCCGGTCAGGTCCTGGCGCTTGCAACGCACGATGCCGCCGTCCTCGTGGGTGTCGCGTAGTTCGCACTCGTCGAGTACGAAGAAGTCGTCGGCGGCTTTCTGGGTCTTGACCCAGTCGGTCATGATCGCAGTGGGGGCGATCTTCACGGTCAGCG
The DNA here is from genome assembly GCF_058797595.1 of Pseudomonas sp. GW823-FHT02C05. Lineage (NCBI taxonomy): Bacteria > Pseudomonadati > Pseudomonadota > Gammaproteobacteria > Pseudomonadales > Pseudomonadaceae > Pseudomonas > Pseudomonas sp. GW823-FHT02C05. The sequence goes on from NZ_JBXAJU010000003.1 coordinate 784,864, forward strand.
GGCGAACCGGCAGGGTGCCGAGGACTTCGCGCAGGGTGGAGAGCAGGTCTTCGGCGCGCTTCGGGCTGGCCGAGTTGACCAGGATCAGGCCCTGTTTCGGGGCAATGGCGGCGAAGGTCGAGGAGCGACGGATAAACGCACGGGGCAGGAAGGCCTGGATGATTTCATCCTTGATCTGGTCGCGTTCCTTCTTGTAGACCTTGCGCATCTGTTCGGCTTCGATCTCTTCGACCTTTTCCTTCACTGCATCGCGCACCACGCTGCCAGGCAGGATGCGTTCCTCCTTGCGCGCGGCTACCAGCATGAAGTCCTGGCTGACGTGAACCAGGGGGGCGTCTTCACCTTTGCCGAAAGGGGCGACGAAACCGTAAGTGGTCAACTCCTGGCTTGCACAGGGGCGCGCCAGTTTGGTCGCCAGTGCAGTTTCCAGCGCCTCAGCATCAAAAGGCAGATCTTGGGTCAGGCGATAGATCAGCAGGTTTTTGAACCACATGGGGTGAATCTCTCCTTTATACAAAGGAGGGCATTATTCTCTTCGCTGCTGCTCAGGCCAACCCTTCGCTAAGCCTTTGGAAGGCCTGAAAAAATTATTATAAAAAGTGCTTGCCAGAGTGGGGGCTGCTCCGTAGAATGCGCGCCACACCGAACGTGAAGGGTGATTAGCTCAGCTGGGAGAGCGTCTGCCTTACAAGCAGAATGTCGGCGGTTCGATCCCGTCATCACCCACCATTCGCATTCAGTGTTACGCGCAGCGGTAGTTCAGTCGGTTAGAATACCGGCCTGTCACGCCGGGGGTCGCGGGTTCGAGTCCCGTCCGCTGCGCCATATTCGGTAACCTGGAACACTGAACGCCAGGTCACCACAGAAAGCCCGCTAACGCGGGCTTTTTGCTGTAACAGTTGTTGTAAAGAGTTACGTGGGTTGTGTTGCTGTACATGGAAATTTGGTTTTTTTAATAAAATTATTAATTAAATCAACACTTTAAGAATTTCTGTGGCATAATGCGTCCCGCAACGAAGGTAAAGGGTGATTAGCTCAGCTGGGAGAGCGTCTGCCTTACAAGCAGAATGTCGGCGGTTCGATCCCGTCATCACCCACCACTTACTTTCAACGCTACGCGCAGCGGTAGTTCAGTCGGTTAGAATACCGGCCTGTCACGCCGGGGGTCGCGGGTTCGAGTCCCGTCCGCTGCGCCATATTCGGCAACCTGGAACACTGAACGCCAGGTCGCCACACAAAGCCCGCTCAATGCGGGCTTTTTGCTGTCTGGGATTTGTATCGGTTCGAATCCTGCGCATGAAAAAAGCGGCCCTCGGGCCGCTTTTTGCGTTTTTGCCTACTGCTCGGCGTTACGGCTATGCCGGTAGTCGTTGACGGCTTCATACACCGCCTTGCGCAGACGGTTGATGCCGCCGATGGGGCGATGGGCTTCCAGACCGAACCAGGGGTTGAAGGACTGGTTGTCGCAAGCCAGGTTCTGCGCCGGGGTATCGAAGTCCTGGGCGGGAAGGGTCACCCGCGCCACCGTTTCAAAGGGGGCGTCACTTTCTTTCCATTCAATGCTGGTGTCTTCGATCGGCATGAAACGGTTCGGGTCCTGGCGCTGGACTTGCAGTACGAAACAGGCGCCAACCCGGTCGGTGGAGAGTTGCTGGGTCAGGGCGCTGCGCAGGAAGTTGGGCAGATCCTGGTTCTGTGCTGGCAGGCTGTAGGCCGGGCAACTCTCGGGGTCCGGCATGACCCGGAATTTGGCGTTGGCATTGCCGAACTTGTAGGGCGAGACCGAGTAGTAGGTGGTCTGGGTCGGGCTGGCCGGGGCCGGTGACAGGGTCGCCAGGGCGATGAACAGATGCCGTACCTGCCAGGTGCGCGGATCCCACCCGGGGAAGAATGCGCCGACTTTCTTGCCGTCCGCCTGGGCGGCGATGTTCTGCTGATATTCGGCTACGTCGCTGACGAAGAAATTCGGATGATTGAACATCACGAAGTCCTGTTCACGGCGTTGTGATTCCGACGCCATCAGTTGTTGCCCGGGAACATCCAGTAGCTTGATCGCCATGCCGCGGGCGTCGCGAATACTGTCGAACTGCGGGTAGGCGTTGCCGTTGGACAGGCGTACAACGGCCTGCCAGGTCTGGCCAGGGGTGGCAAATACTCCCTGGCGCAGTGGCAGGCTCAAGTCGTTGAGGACCTGGACCTGCGCCTTCACGCAACCGTGGGCCTTGGCATGGGCATCGCGCAGGTAGCGGGTGCCTTCGCGGTGCTGGTCAACGATGCGCACCGCGGTCTGGATGATGTCCTGGGTGCGGGCTGCCTCATCGGCAGGAACCTGCTCCTGCACCGCTACCGGGCCTCGGTGGTGCCAGGCGAACCAGGCACTGGACAGTGCCCAGCCCAGCAGGCCGATGACCAATAGCAATAACAGGGTCCTGCCCAGCAAGGCGCCGAGGCGCAGCCACAGTCGGGCCAGCAGGGACGGTCGTTTTCTGGCGAGATCGAGTTTCATGGCAATTGCGACTCCAATGGTCCGCCCAGCACTTTCAGGTATTCCAGCAAGGCCCAGCGTTCTTCTGGCTGCAGCAGTGGGCCGATAACGCCATTGCCACGCTGGCCGGCGCGGAATTCGTGGCCGCTGTTGTGGTTGCCGCTGATGCGGGTATCGAATTCAAAACCGTTCTTGAAGGCTTCCGGGCGATAGCCCAGGTGCTTGGGATCGTACTCGAAGGTGCCGCGGGAGAAGGTTGTCGAGCGCTCCGATTGCGGAGACAGCAGTTGATAGAGGTTGGGTACCGAGCCGTTGTGCAGGTACGGCGGTGTGGCCCAGACCCCGGCCAGCGGGCGGGCCTTGTAGGCGCGCAACTCGCGTACGCCGATCGGCAGCCCGTAGCCGTCCAGCCGCGGGCGCTCCTCGGGGGTGACCTTGGCGTCGCGATAGGCGCGCTCTTCGACAAAGGCCGTGATGTAGGCCAGGCCCTTGGCAGCCGAGAGTTGACGCAGGTCCAGCGGTTCGCTGGGTGTCGGGTGCAGCTCGACGTTGGACCTGGCCAGTTCGGCGGTATCCCACTGCAAGGAGCTCAGGTCATAGCGCAGGTCGGCGATATTGCTCGCCGAATTCGGGTCGGTGCCAATCACCGCTACCGGAAGCATTTTCAACTGCTGTACGGGGCGGCCGTTGTTGTCGCTGACCGAGGGTACATGGCAGCCGGCACAGTTGCTGGCGAACAGCTCGCGGCCCTTGGCGGCCAGCGGCTTGTCGATCGTGCCCAGCAAGGCTTCCGGCCAGGCCGGTGGCTTGAGGCGCTGCAAGGTTTCCTCGATCAGGTTGAGATCGCGGACACGTACGCTGGAAGGGTAGCGGGCCTCGCCGGTGAGGGGTTGGCCGTTGGCGTCGAACAGGTTCAGGGTGGCGCCAACCCCCAGGGCTTCGCCGATATTGCGCGCCATGGGTTGCTGCGCCGAGCCGTTCCACTGGACCCAGTCGAAGGTCCAGATATCCCAGAGTTGCGGGTAGTCCACCGGGGCATTGGCAATCCGATAGTTCTCAGGGGAAATGGCGTCGCCGAAGCTGGCATTGGCGATGCGGCCAAAGGCGTCGGTACGGCCCGGACCCTCTTCGGTTGGATAGAGGCCGCGATGGGTATCGTTCCAGGCCACCCGCAGGAAGTTATCCAGTGAGACCTTGAAGTCCTTGCGCAGCTGTTCGTGCCTGGCTTCGTAGTCGGCACCCAGCACCTTGCGGGCGAAGCGCTCGAATTTCCAGGGGTTGTAGTAGGTGCTGGTGAGGCTGGCCACGAGGGCCTGGCCGAAGCTGCCACCACGCAGGGTCGGTACGCTGGACGGCAGTACGTGCTGCGCCGAGCCGCCATCAATGCGCAGGGCTTGATGGTTGAAACGCAGCTCGCCGGTGTGGCAGGCAGCACAGGTGATGTCCAGGTATTGTTCCGCGCTGCCCGGATTCTGATGGCGGGCGAAGCCTACGGGCAGGTTGCCGGGATTCTGCGCTGTGGCTTTCTGTCCCGGCTCCACCAGGAAGCCGAAGCGGGCCAGGTACTCGGGAGCGGCAAAGGGCTGCTCGGAGAACGGCAGTTCCAGAGCGCTGAACCATTCATAGCGCAGGCCTTTGACCTGGGTGCCCTGGGGAGTGAAATAGTAGGTCTGGCGATCCTTGGCATCCCATTGGTCCAGGTAGTGCACCTGTTCAACGGGTACATAGTCGGGGAGTTTCGGATTGGCCACGTAGTACAGGACCACAGCCAGGACAATGCCGATCAGCACGGCAATCAACAGCAACACACGATAGATGAGGCGCAAGATGTACTTCCTTGTCGAATTTCGTTTCCTTATGCCTGAGCTCATCTGACGCGGCAAGTAGCCATTACTTGAGCTATGGTTATTCGCGCCCGTTCAAGCGCCTCGGTAAGCGGCCTGGGCAGGGTGTACCCCAGAGCATGAAAACGCGTTTAAAGACGTGAACTTATCGGCCATTTACTACTCTTACGCCGGTAGCCATTGGTCGTGGTCGCCTGATAAGCTCGCGGCTTTATTCGATTGCCCTTTAGGCGCATGAACAAGGAAATAGCATGAAACAGCATCGGTTGGCGGCGGCGGTGGCCCTGGTTAGCCTGGTACTTGCGGGTTGTGATTCGCAGACCAGCGTAGAGCTGAAAACCCCGGCGCAAAAAGCTTCCTACGGTATCGGCCTGAACATGGGCAAGAGTCTGGCTCAGGAAGGCATGGATGACCTGGACTCCAAAGCGGTCGCCCAGGGCATCGAAGATGCCGTCGGCAAGAAAGAACAGAAGCTGAAGGATGAAGAGTTGGTCGAAGCCTTCGCCGCGCTGCAAAAGCGTGCCGAAGAGCGCATGGCCAAGATGAGCGAAGAGTCGGCGGCTGCCGGCAAGAAATTCCTCGAAGAGAACGGCAAGAAAACCGGTGTGACCACCACCGCTTCCGGTCTGCAGTACGAAGTACTGAAAAAGGCTGACGGTCCTCAGCCCAAGCCGACTGATGTCGTGACTGTTCACTACACCGGCACCCTGACCAACGGCACTGTGTTCGACAGCTCGGTAGAGCGTGGCAGCCCGATCGATCTGCCGGTCAGCGGCGTGATCCCGGGTTGGGTCGAAGGCCTGCAACTGATGCACGTGGGCGAGAAGTATAAGCTGTACATCCCGAGCGACCTGGCCTACGGCGCCCAGAGCCCGAGCCCGGCCATTCCAGCCAACTCGGTGCTGGTCTTCGAACTGGAGCTGCTGGGTATCAAGGATCCAGCCAAGCAGGACGCCGCCAAGTAACCTGCGTCAGCGCCTGAAGCAACGCCCCGTTCTTACGGGGCGTTGTCGTTTCTGCAGGTTGCTGCTGGCAAATTATCCGAACCGACGGCAGTGCGGGTGGTCTGAACAGGGTATGAGCGGCAGGTAGTCGCTGGAGGCTGCCAAGTCAATGAAATTATGGGTTTTTTTATGTGAGTAAAAAACGCCCGATCTGAGCTCAGCCCTTATGAAACGGGGCTTTCAGCCGTGAAAAATAGCTCTGTTCACAAGGTTATCCACAATTTGTGTGGATAACATTTCAGTGGGAGTGATGATGAAAGCACCCTGGAATTTTGCTCGTTTCCTGCCGTTGGCGGGGCGCTTGCTGAGCCGCGGTCGTTTGCCCACGCTGCTGTTCGCCGTGGCGAGCAAAGGCGCCAGCCAGGGCGGACGCCTGGGCAAGGTCAAACAGGACCTGCGCTTGTTGCAGGCACTGTGCCTGGCGTACTGGCGTGGCGAGTACCGGGCCATCAGCCCCAAGGCGCTGCTGTCGGTGGTGGCAGGCTTGATGTATTTCCTCAGCCCTGTGGATGCCATTCCCGACTTTATTCCGGTGTTCGGCATGCTTGACGATATCGCCGTTCTGGCTTGGCTGATGAAAACCCTGGATGACGAACTCAACGCCTTCCGAACCTGGCGTAATCGGCAAATGCCGGAAAAACTCGCGGTTGTCGAGCGCTTGCCGGACACTGCGGAGCAATTGTTGCTGGAAGGACCGCAGAAAAACTAAGGGTATTCACCGCCTCCCACAACAATCATGCTCCCCGCGACCATTGCCGCTGTTAGGATTACACTTCAAGGGAAAAGTCCGACTCGCTAAGTGTCGTTGTCCTACGGGGTAGTAATGGATATTCAGATTATTGAACGCGATGGCGAGCCCGAATATGTGGTTCTGCCGTGGGCTCAGTATCAAGCTTTATTGTCAGCCGCAGGTCTTACCGAACAACCACCGCACGCTGCCGCAACTTCTCAGGCAGCGCCACCAGCCCAGAATCTTCCGGGCCTGGATCAATTACGCAGTCTGCGCGAAGGGAAGGGCATCGCCATCGAGGCGCTGGCCCGCAAAGTTGGTATCAGTCCGTCTTACCTGGCCCTGATTGAAAGTGGCGAGCGTCAACCCGACGCTGCGATTCGCCGCAGCCTGGCCTGGGAGTTGACGGTGCCGGGGTGGAGGGAGCAATCGTGAGTGTAAGGATCAGTCGTCAGCACTGGGATGGGCTGTTGGGTGAGCTGGATCAGGCCCGTCGTCAGCGGCATCTTTTAACCTATCGAGCCTTGTTGGAGCGCTTGCAACTGCCCAGCCCGGCCATGCAGACCCTGACAGCCGCGCTGGAGCATCTGGCAGCGCTGGATGCACGGGCCGAACAGCCTTTGCGCAGTTCCCTGGTGATCAGTCAGGGGGCCAGCCGCTTGCCGCGTACCGGATTCTTCGAGTGCGTGGAGCGTCTGGGGCGTTTTTCCGGCCCTTCCGACGGTGTTGCCGCGGCTTCATGGCATGCCTCGGAAGTGGTGCGGGTCTTCGAGTACGAGTATCCTGAATCAGCGGAGGCTTGAATGTTCCTGGCACTCAAGGCGCGACTCGGCTATTGGCTGGCGCGCCGTTTGTTTCATTGGCCGTGGTTTGTCCGCCAACCCCGTGTCTGGCGTTGGATGGAAGGTCAGTTCGCGCGCATGGCCAATCTGGGCAATGTCGGTGCGCTGAGCTTTTATGGGCACATCCTGACTTTTCGTGGGCAGGGGCTTGGCGCCCGTCAAGAAGGTCAACGCCTGCTGCGGCTGGCTGCACTGGCAGGGGATGGCAAGGCAGCCTATCAGTTGGGCGTGATCAGCCTGGCCGGCTCGCCCAGCAAGGCTCCCGACGCTGTCGAAGCGGCGCGCTGGTGGACGCTTTCGGCCCAGGCCGGGCATCCTCTTGCGGCGCTCAAACTGACGCAGCTCGATCAGCCGACTGATCCCGCAGCGGCTCACTGAGGTTTTGCGCTCCCAGGCTGGCTGCCGCTTCCAGGCTGTCGATCACATGGATGCTGTAGCCCTGGATATTCTTGGCGTGATGCTTGGCCTGGGAGGCCAGCTCCGCCAGTTGGCTGGAGTCCAGTTGGCCACAGGCCTGTGGATACAGGTGCACTACGCCGATGGACAGTGACAGCAAGGGAAATTCCTGACGGATACCTTGCCGATTGGGGGCGACAAAACAGCCGGCTTCCAGGTGTTCGCTGCGATAGAAGCGCCGGCACTGGCTGTGGAAGTCATCCAGCAACTGGTTGAGCCGTCGGCGCCAGTCTTCCGGCCCCAGCACCAGCAGAAAGTCATCCCCACCGATATGTCCGACGAAGTCGCGGCTCGGGTCTACCCGGTCGTTCAGGCATTGGGCCAGGCACAGCAGCACCTCATCGCCGCGGCCATAGCCATAGATATCGTTGAAGGGTTTGAAACTGTCGATGTCGACGTAGCAGATCACCGATTCCCGTGCTTGCTGCAGCAGGCGGCTCAGGCACTGCTGGATCGGCACATTGCCGGGCAGCAGAGTCAGCGGGTTGGCGTAGCGGGCTTGCTGGATCTTCAGCTCCGTAATCAGCTTGAGCACATCGATGACCCGCCCCAGCCCCAGATAATGGCCATTCAAGGTGATGATGAAATCTTCCTCGATGCGTTGGCGGGCGCGGCTGGTGATCAGGCGGCTGACCTGCTGCAGGGACTGGCTGAGTTCGACCGCGAGAAAGTCATCGTTCATCAGGCGGCTGATGGGCTTGCGGGCGAACAGGTCGGTGGCAAAGGGCTTGAGCAGGGCGTCGGAGAGCGAGTGCCGATGGACGATGCCGCAAGGCTGCCCCTGTTCGTCCAGCACGGCGAGGGAGTTGAGGTTGGCTTGCCGGCGAAAGGCTTCCAGGACGTTGGCGGTGGGCGTATTGCGGGCAACGGCCGGTTGCTCGTTGAGCAGCGCACTGAGGTCGCTGCCATCATCGTTGAGGGCCACGCTGGTGTGATCATGCTTGGGCATCATTGCCCGAGCGTCCCTCGGCGGCTGTTCCTGGGGGCGACACAACAGGTAGCCCTGGACCAGGTCGACGCCCATCTCGGTCAGCACTGCCAGTTCTTCGGTCAGTTCGATCCCTTCGGCGATCACCTGGGCGCGGGAGGCTTTTGCGATTTGCAGAATCGAGCCGACGAACTCGCGCTTGAGGGCATCCTGGTGAATGCCGTCGATAAAGTGCCGGTCGATTTTCACGTAGTCCGGGCGCAGCTCCGACCACAGGCGCAGGCTCGAATAACCGGCGCCCAGGTCGTCCAGGGCGATGGAGAAACCCATGTCGCGGTAATGGTGCAGGGCGTTCTGCAGCAACTGGAAATCGTCGATCGGGGTCTGTTCGGTAAGCTCGATCACCACCTGGCTGGGGGGGATGCCGAAGTCCTCAAGCAGCTGCAAGGTACGCCCTGGTTGGTGGGCGGCCTCCAGCAGGGATTCCGGCGAGACGTTGAGGAACAGCTTGCCGGGCAGTTGTTGTTCGCTGAAGCGTTTGCAGGCGCTTTGCCGACAGGCAATCTCCAGCTCGCTCAGGCGCCCGGCCTGGCGCGCGACGGCGAACAGCGCGACAGGGGAGTGCAGAGGGCTGTTTGAGGGGCCGCGACTCAGGGCCTCATAACCCAGGATGCGCCGCTCGGACAGGGAAATGATCGGTTGGAACAGACTGTGCAAACCGCTTTGAGCCAGGATTGAACTCAATGCACTGAGCTGTTCGGTCGTGGTCATGGCGATCTCTGTCGATAAAAAAAGGACCGGGCGCGGCTCTGGCTAGAGAGCGGCGCCCGGTCCTTTATTTCACGACAGAATGATGACTGTTTAATGACGATCCGAGGCGCGATCGAATTAAATTGCCATCATCCTCAGTGCTTGGCCACCGAGGTGTTGAGCTTCAGATAGTCCAGCAGGATGCGCCCGGTTTCACTCAGGTAGGCGTCGTCTTCCGGCTTGGTCTTGTCCGGCTCGGCAGCAGCCAGTGCATCTTCGTCTTCTTTCTTCAGCTCTTTGAGCGGCTCCTCGCCCTTGGCTTTGCGACGGGCGTTTTCCAGGGCCAGTTGCTTGGCTTCGATATCGGCATGTTGCGCCCGACGATCGGCTTCATTGAGGCTGACGGTTTTTTCCGCCATCAGTTTCTGTGCCAGGGCCAGCTTGTCGCGGATGAACACGAACTCCGGATCTTTCGCCGAACGGCTTTCGTGTTCGGCCTTGAGCTGAGCCAGGAACGGTTTGAACGGGTCTACCGCAGGCTTGATGGCCGGGCGGATGGTGTCCCATGGCATGGCTTCAGGCAGGGCACTTTCGCCGATTTCCTTGGTGTCGATGATCGACGGATAGCCGATATCTGGCAGCACGCCCTGGTGCTGGGTGCTCTGCCCGGAAACCCGGTAGAACTTGGCCAGGGTCAGCTTCAGCTCGCCGTGGTTCAGCGGCTGGATGGTCTGCACGGTGCCTTTGCCGAAGGTCTGGCCGCCGATGATCAAGGCGCGGTGGTAGTCCTGCATGGCGCCGGCGAAGATCTCCGAAGCCGAAGCCGAGAGACGGTTGACCAGCAGTGCCATCGGGCCTTTGTAGAAGGCACCGGGGTTTTCATCTTCCAGTACATCCACCCGGCCGTCGGCGTTGCGCACCAGCACGGTAGGACCCTTGTCGATGAACAGGCTGGTCAGCTCGGTTGCTTCCTGGAGGGAGCCGCCGCCGTTGTTGCGCAGGTCGATGACCACACCGTCGACCTTGTCTTTCTGCAACTCGGTCAGCAGTTTCTTCACGTCGCGGGTAGTGCTCTTGTAATCCGGATCACCAGCGCGGAAGGCCTTGAAGTCCAGGTAGAAGGCCGGGATCTCGATCACCCCGAGCTTGTAGTCCTTGCCGTCCTGCTTGAGGTTGAGGATCGACTTCTTCACCGCCTGGTCTTCGAGCTTCACCGCTTCGCGGGTGATCGGCACGATCTTGCTGGTCTGGTCGTTTGGCGCATTGCTGGCCGGAATCACTTCCAGGCGTACCAGGGTGCCTTTCGGACCACGGATCAGCTTGACCACTTCGTCCAGGCGCCAGCCCACCACGTCGACCATTTCCTTGTCGCCCTGGGCCACACCGATGATCTTGTCCGCAGGGGCTACCTGCTTGGTCTTGTCCGCCGGGCCTGCCGGCACCAGGCGCACGACCTTGACCTGGTCGTTGTCGCTCTGCAACACGGCGCCGATGCCTTCCAGCGACAGGCTCATGTTGATGTCGAAGTTTTCCGCGTTATCCGGCGACAGATAGTTGGTGTGCGGGTCGTAGGACATGGCGAAGGTGTTGATGTAGGCCTGGAAGATATCTTCGGCACGGGTCTGGTCCAGGCGCGCCAGCTGGTTCTTGTAGCGCTTGGTCAGGGTTTCCTGGATCTGCTTGGGATCCTTGCCGGCGATCTTCATCCGCAGCACTTCGTCCTTGACGCGCTTGCGCCACAGGTCGTCGAGTTCGGCGGTGGTCTTGAGCCAAGGAGCATCCTTGCGATCGATCAGCAAGGTTTCCTTGGTGTTGAAGTCGATCTTGTCGACGCCCTTGTTAAGCTCGGCCAGGGCGAAGTCCAGGCGGGATTTGACCCGGTCCAGATAGCGCTTGTAGATGGTGAACCCGGCGTTCAGGTCGCCGCTCTTGAGGAAGTCGTCAAACTGGGTTTTCCATTTGTCGAACTCCGCGATGTCGCTGGCCATGAAGTAGCTGCGCGACGGATCCAGCAGCTTCAGGTAGCTGTCGTAGATGATCACCGAGCGCGCATCATCCAGCGGCGGTTTGCTGTAGTGGTGACGTTTGAGCAGTTCAACGACATTGAGGCTGGCAATTACCTCATCGCGATCGGGCTGAAGATTGTCCCAGCTATTGGCTGCGAACGTATTGGTCGACATCGGCAGCAGGCCGAAACCAATGAAAAGAGCGAGGGCGGTGCTGGGGAACAAATGCTTCATGCTGATTCGACGCGGGGGCAATTGATAACGCATATTAGGCCGTCTTTGAAGTCGCCGGTTCCATAAGGACCGGTCGCATAATGCAAAAAGCCCGGTGCTACCGCTCCGGGCTCAGTCCAGACTCACTATGGAGGCACTGTGAAAGCATTGCAAGGCGTTGAAGGTCATGTGGAGTGGGTGGAAGAGCCAAGTCCGGCCTGTGATGTGGGGCAAGTTCGCATTCGGGTGGCGGCTGCTGGCCTCAATCGGGCCGACCTGTTGCAGCGTGCGGGGCTCTATCCCCCACCTCCCGGAGCCAGCAAGGCCCTTGGCCTGGAATGCTCCGGGGTAGTCAGTGAAGTGGGCCCGGGTTCGTCCTGGCAAGTGGGTGATCGGGTCTGTGCCCTGCTGGCGGGCGGAGGCATGGCTGAAGAGGTGGTGGTAGATGCCCGCCATGTACTGCCAGTACCCGAAGGGTTGTCCCTGGCCGAGGCCGCGGCGCTGCCCGAGGTCTACAGCACAGCCTGGCTGAATCTGTTCCAGCTGGCAGCGCTCAAGCCGGGCGAGAAGGTCCTGCTGCACGCTGGCGCCAGTGGCGTCGGCTCGGCGGCTATCCAGCTGTGCAAGGCGTTCGGCAACCCGTGCTGGGTGAGCGTTGGTTCAGCCGATCGCCTGGCCTACTGCGAGAGCCTCGGTGCCCAGGGCGGTGTGGTGCGTACCGATGGCATTGAGGCGCTGCGGGACTTTGGGCCTTTTGATGTGATTCTCGACCCGGTGGGCGCCAATTATGTGGCCAACAACCTCAAGCTGCTGGCCCTGGATGGACGTTGGGTACTGATCGGCTTGATGGGCGGGCGCGAAGCGCAGCTGGACCTGGCCCAGGTGCTGGCCAAGCGGATCCAGTTTCTGGGGTCGACCCTGCGCAGCCGCAATGACCAGTTCAAGGCCGACCTGTTGAGCGACCTTGGACAGAATGTCTGGCCGTTGTTCAGCGAAGGGCGTCTGAGCCCGCAATTGGCCAGGACCTTTGCGATCCAGGATGCAGAAGCCGCTTTTGCGGAGCTGGCGACCAATCAGGTCTCGGGCAAGCTGGTGCTGGTGATCGACCCCAGCCTGACCTGAGCCCTGCAGGAGCCGGCTTGCCGGCGAAGGGGGCGCCAGGCCTGGCGGTCTGTTCGCTGGCAAGCCAGCTCCTACACAAGCCAGCTCCGAGGATCTCTGGGGCGGGTCACTTCCAGTGGTGGATCGGCCAGCCGGCTTTCTGCGCATGTTCACGCAGCACCGGATCCGGGTTCACCACCTGCGGGTGGTCCACGCGCAGCAGCAACGGCAGGTCATTGCGCGAGTCGGAGTAGAAGGTCGCGCCTTCCAGGTTTTCTTCCTCGGCATCCAGCCATTGCAGCAGGCGGGTGATCTTGCCCTCGCGGTAGGTCAGGGTGCCAACGGTGCGGCCGCTGTAGACCCCATGCTGCACCTCCAGCTCGATTCCCAGGACTTCGTCGATACCCAGGCGCGCGGCAATCGGTTTCACCAGGTGGGTGCCCGAGGCCGAGATCACCAGGATCCGGTCGCCGGCCTGGCGGTGGGCGGCAATGGCCTTGCAGGCGTCGCTGAAGATGATCGGCTCGATCACCTCTTCGACCCAGGGTTCGACCAGGTGCGCGACCTCTTCCGGGGTGCGTCCGCTCATGGGTTCCAGGCTGAAGTCCATGAACTCCTCCATGGCCAGCTTGCCATGGCTGTAGGCGTCCATCAGCTCATGGTTGCGGCGCATGAACGACTCGCTGTCGACCCAGCCCAGGCGGCCCATCTGTTCGCTCCAGAGGGTGGCGCAGTCGCCGTGAATCAGGGTTTCGTCCAGATCAAAAATTGCCAAGGCCATCAGTGCCGCTCTCTCTTCAGGATCAATTGCGTGAATGCCATCAGGCTACCTCACACAGGGCTGTCGGATCGATGCTCAATGCCAGACGCTGGCCGTCGGCGTGCAGATCATCGGCCGAGCGGTTGAGTACATCCACCACCAGCTCCACGCCTCGGGCCTCGACCCGATAGCGGATCACGTTGCCCAGCAGGCTGTGGCTGCGTACCAGCGCATCCAGTGGGCCTTCCTTGCGCAGTTCGATGGCTTCCGGGCGGATGGCGATGCGGCCGCTGACCGGCCGCTGCAGCAGCTTGCTGGCGCTGTCGGCATCCAGCAGGTTGTAGTTGCCGATAAAGCCCGCGGCGAAGGCGTCCACCGGGGCGGTGTAGAGGGTTTCGGCATCGCCGCTCTGGACGATCCGGCCCTGGTTCATCAGGAAGATCCGGTCGGACATGGTCAGGGCTTCTTCCTGGTCGTGGGTGACGAAGATCGTCGTCAGGCCCAGTTCCCGCTGGATGTTGCGGATCTGTTCGCGCAAGTGCTTGCGGATCCGTGCATCCAGGGCCGACAGCGGTTCGTCCAGCAACAGCAGGCGCGGGCGGGTCACCAGGGAGCGGGCCAGGGCGACGCGCTGGCACTGGCCACCGGACAGCTGGTGCGGGTAGCGGCTGGCGAAGTCGTTGAGCTCCACCAGTTGCAAGGCTTCCTGGACCCGCTTGCGGCTGTCTTCGGCGCCGACCTTCTGCATGCGCAGGCCAAAGGCGACGTTCTGTTCCACGGTCATGTTAGGAAACAGCGCGTAGCTCTGGAACACCATGCCGATCCCGCGTTTCTGCGGGCTCAGGGGCACGATGTCCTGGCCGTCGAGGAGGATCTTGCCGCCGTCCACCGGGGTCAGGCCGGCGATGCAGCGCAGCAGGGTCGACTTGCCGCAGCCGGAAGGGCCGAGCAGGGTAACGAACTCGCCCTTGCGGATTTCGCAATTGATGTCGCTGAATACCGTGGTGCCCGCATAGTTCTTTTGCAGGTGTTGGACGCTGACGAAGCTCATTGGCTTTTGTCCTTGTTCAAGATGTTGGCGGCCCAGGTCAGAAGCAGCACGAAGAAGAAGTAGGAAATCACCAGGGCGCTGGTGAAGTGGCCGCTGCTGTTGCGCATGTTGTTCAGGTAGACCTGCAGGGTTTCATAGCGGGTGCCCACCAGGATGTTGGCGAACACGAACTCGCCGAACAGGAACGAGAAGGACAGCAGCAGCGCCACCATCAGGCCCTTGCGCAGGTTCGGCAGGACCACCAGGAAGGCCGCCTGCCAGGTACTGGCGCCCAGCAGTTGGGCCGCGTCCATCAGGTCCCGCAGGTTGATCGCCTGCAAGTTGTTGGTGATGGCCCGGTACATGAACGGCAGTGCCACGGTGAAGTAGCAGCCGATGAGGATCCAGGGCGTGCCGACCATGGCGAAGGGCCCCGAACCATAGAGTTGCAGCAGGCCCACCGAGGACACCACCGGCGGCACCGCGAAGGGCAGCAGGATCAGGATGTTCATCAGCGCATCGAGCTTGGGGAAGTGATAGTGCACCACGAACAGCAGCGGCAGGATCAGCACCACTGAAAGCACCAGCGCACCCACGCAGACCAGCAATGACTGGCCGAAGGCATTGAGAAAACGTGGGTCGCTCCACAGCTGCAGGTACCACTTGAAGGTGAAGCCGCTGGGCAGGATGGTCGCCGACCAGCTGCTGGCAATCGAGTAGACGAAGGTCCCCAGCAGCGGCAGCAGAAGGATGGCAAACAGCAGGTAGACCATCACTCGGTGGTAGAGCGCGGCGGAGCCGGGTTCAGCGCGAGACATGGTAGCTCCTCTTCAACAGCAGTTGATGGACGATGGTCACCAGGGTCATCAGCGCCACCAGCACCACGGCCAGGGCGCTGGCCATGTTCGGATCCAGGGAGATGTCCCCGGAGACCATGGCGGCGATGCGGATCGGCAGGACGTTGAAGTTGCCGGTGGTCAGCGCGTAGACCGTGGCGTAGGCGCCCAGGGCGTTGGCCAGCAGGATGACGAAGGTGCCCAGCAGCGCCGGGGTCAGCACCGGCAGGCCTATATGCCGCCAGAACTGCCAGCCGTTGGCCCCCAGCAAGGCGGCGGATTCACGCCAGTCCTCGCGCAGGGCGTCGAAGGCCGGGTAGAGCAGCAGCACGCCAAGGGGGATCTGGAAGTAGGTGTAGAGAATGATCAACCCGGTCTTGGAGTACAGGTTGAAGTCCTGAATGATCCCCGACTGCTTGAGCATGATGGTGATGGTGCCGTTGAAGCCCAGCAGGATGATGAAGGCGAAAGCCAGGGGCACCCCGGCGAAGTTGCTGGTCATGTTGGCGAAGGCATTGACGAAGTTGCGCAGGCGCGAATCCACCCGGCGCAGCGAGTAGCTGCCCAGCACCGCGATGATGATGCCGAACACGCTGGACCAGAAACTGATCTCCAGGCTGTACTGGATGGCCTGCAGGTAGAACTTCGAGCTGAAGATCCTGGTGAAGTTGGCCAGGCCCCAGCCGAACTCTTCCGATTGCAGGCTGTTGATCAGCACCCACACCAGGGGGGCAATCTGGAACACGATGAAGAACAGGGCGAAGGGCACCAGGCACAGGGCCGCCAGCCATTTGCCACGGGTGACTGAATTCACTTCAACAGCTCCCGGCAGAAAGGTTTGTCATGGGGCGCGCCCAGCAATTGGCAGACGGTGCCGCACAGTTCGGTCTGTTTCGGCGCGGCAGCGGGGTCGAGGCTGAAAGCGTCGCCGAGAACGAACAGCGGGATCTCTCGCTCCTCGGCCAGCAGGCCATTGTGCGAGCGGTCGTTGTTCATGCCGTGGTCGGCCGTCACCAGCACCTGGTAGCCGGCGTCGAGCCAGCCTTGCAGGTAGTCGGCGAGAATGATGTCCGCCGAGCGCGCGCTGTTGCGGTACTGCGAACTGTCCAGGCCGTGCTTGTGTCCGGCGTCGTCGATGTTCATCGGATGCACCAGCAGCAGGTTGGGCTGATGGCGCAGGCGCAGGTCCTCGGCGTCGGCGAACAGATGGGAATCGGGGTAATGATCGCTCCAGTAGAAGTGGCCGTACTGGATCGGCAGTTCAGGGTTTGCGGTGTGCCGGTCTTGCGGGGCGTTGAAGGGCGAACGGTTGTACAGCTCGCTGACCCAGTGATAGGCCGCGGCGGCAGTGCTCAGGCCGGCCTCGCGGGCGTAGTGGAACAGGCTGCGCTGGTTGGACAGGCGCGAGACCTGGTTGTGCACGATACCGCTGTCGATCGGCCGCACGCCGGTGAGGATGCATTCGTACAGCGGGCGGGAGAGGGCAGGTAGTTCGCATTGCAGTTTGTACAGGGCGGCGCGGCCAGCACCGACGTAGGCTTGCAGGTGCCCCATGGCGTGTCGGGCAACTTCGTGGTTGAGGCCGTCGAGCACCACAAGGATGACGTTGTGCTTCATGAGGTGGAGGACTCCGGGATCGGGTGTGCAGGCGCCAGCTTGTCGGCGAGTGGCCTGTGTGCGCTTGTCTGTGCAGCGCCTTTGAGCCATTCGCCGGCAAGCCGGCTCCTACAGGGATGCAGCCTTACTGCATGTTGATGATCACTTCTTCCTGCCACTTCTGCGGCAGGCCCTTGGAGGTTTTCTCCCAGGCATCGGCGTCCTTGATCGGTGTTACGTGCTTGTACTGCTCGTTGGGCAGCAGGTTGGCCTGTACGTCCGCTGGCAGGGTCAGGTGCTCGGCACGGATCGGCCGCGCATTGCCGCGGGCCAGGTTGGTCTGGCCGGCGTCGCTGAAGATGTACTCGCGGGTCAGCTTGGCGGCGTTGGGATGCTTGGCGTACTTGTTGATGATGGTGGTGTAGCCGGAGATCACCGAGCCGTCCGACGGGATCAGCACGATGTAGTCGTCCTTGTTGACCATCTTGTTGCGGTAGCTCAGGCCGTTGAAGTCCCAGACCACGCCCACTTCCACTTCACCCTTTTCCATGGTGGCGATGGTCGGGTTGGCCAGGGACAGGCGCCCCTGCTTGGCGATCTCGGCGAACATCAGCAGCGCCGGCTGGATGTTCTTCTCGTCACCACCCTTGGCAATGGCGGCGGCCAGTACGCCGTTGGCGGCCTGGGCGGCGGTGCTCACGTCACCGATGGAAACCTTGTACTTGCCCTTTTCCAGGTCGGCCCAGCTCTTAGGCGCTTCGGAGCCGTGCAGCAGCTTCTTGTTGATGATGAAGGCGATGGTGCCGGTGTAGGCCAGCGCCCAGTTGCCGTCCTTGTCCTTGGCCCAATCCGGGACCTGGGCCCAGGTGCTCGGCTTGTAAGGCTGGGCCACGCCCTGCTTGACCGCGATCGGGCCGAAGGCCGCGCCAACGTCGCCGATATCGGCGCTGGCATTGTCTTTCTCGGCGGCGAACTTGGCGATCTCCTGGGCCGAGCTCATGTCGGTGTCGATGTGCTTGAGGCCATAGGTCTTGGCCAGGTCTTCCCAGGTGCCTTTCCAGTTGGCCCAGTCATCGGGCATGCCGACGCTATTGATCGCGCCTTCTGCTTTCGCAGCGGCTTCCAGGGTTTTCAAATCGTTATCAGCAGCCATGGCGGCAGTGCACAGGGCAATGGTCGAGCCTAACAGTGATGCCAGGAAAAGCTGTTTCATCCGAAGCTCCTTTGGGCGTGTTCAACGCTGCGTTTTATCGACAGTCTTGCGGTGGGTTGGTCTAGGTCAGCAATACCTGAGCCAATTTAGGCGGGTTGGATGACACTTTGATGTCGGTGCCAACGATCGGCGCGTGGATTAGGGCGCAGGTCCGGGGCTGCGAAATAAGCGTAGACCATGGCCAAACACGCGCAGAACAAGGATCTGGCTGGTAATTTGCAAGTTGGTGGCAGGCCCGCTGAGCGCCTTTGTCATCTGTCAGTCATATGCATTGCCTAGGCTTTGGGCACGGATGCAGAGCACTGCCCCGGCCATTGCGCTGCCCTGAAACAGTGCTGGTCTAGTCCAGATAGGTAACGTTGATGCGTATTGATGCAACCAAAGCGGTGACAGCCATCGGCCAGGTCCTGCAGGAGCAGATCGCCCACGGGCTGTTGGCGCCCGGTAGCAAGCTGCCGGCCGAACGCAAGCTCAGCGAGCTATTCGCCACCACCCGCATCACTGTGCGTGAGGCCCTGCTGCAACTGGAGGCCCAGGGCCAGATCTACCGTGAAGAGCGTCGTGGCTGGTTTGTCTCGCCGCCGCGCTTGGCCTACAACCTGATGCAGCGCAGCCACTTCCACGCCATGGTCAGCGCCCAGGGGCGGGTGCCCTCCACCGAGGTGATTTCCGCGCGCCTGCAACCGGCATCGGCGGCGGTCTGCGCCTGGCTGCAATTGCCAGCACTGTCCAGCGTGATCCAGATCTGCCGCGCACGACGCATCGATGAGCGGCTGGTGCTGTATGTCGAGCACTACCTGAACCCCAAGTATTTTCCGAAGATTCTCGATCTGGACCTGAACCAGTCGATCACCGAACTCTATGCCCGGCATTACGACCTGCACTACGGACGGGTGCGCTTTGAAATCGTGCCCACCTCACTGCAGCCGGAAGCGGCGGCGGCCTTGAAGGTCTCGGTGGGCAGCCCGGGGCTGCGGATTGCCCGGGTGAACTATGACCAGCACGAGCGGCTGATCGATTGCGACCTGGAGTTCTGGCGCCATGACGCGATTCATGTCGGTGTTGACGTTCTTTAGGCGCCAGTGTCGTTAGCCGGCAAGCCGGCTCCTACAGGATCACTCCTTTTCCGCGCCGCCGCCTGCGGTGATCACCTGGATGCTCATGCGCGGCGTAGCCAGGTCCAGCCCGGCTTCGTCGAGGTGACGCTTGAGGGACAGGTTGAACGCCCGGGACACTTCCCACTGCTTGATTGGTGCGGTCTTGAAACGGGCCCGGAGGATGGCGCTGCCGGACTCGAAACTCTCCACCCCCTGGATTTCCAGCGGCGACCAGATATTGCGGCGCTGCAGGGGGTCGGTGCGCATCTTCTGGCCGACATCGCGCATCAGCTTGATTGCGTCGTCGATTTCCATGTTGTACGGGATCGCCACGCGGAAGATCGCGTAGCCGAACTCCCGGGAGTAGTTCTTGATGCTCTTGATTTCGCTGAACGGGATGGTGTGCACGATGCCGTCGATGTCCCGCAGGCGCACGGTACGGATAGTTAGGCCCTCGACGGTGCCCAGGTGGCCGCCGACATCGACGTAGTCGTCGATGGCCAGGGAGTCCTCGATGATGATGAACAGGCCGGTGATCAAGTCCGCCACCAGGGACTGGGCGCCGAAACCGATGGCCAGGCCGATGACACCGGCACCGGCCAGCAGCGGCGTGACGTTCATGCCCATGTTCGCCAGGGCAACGATGGTGGCAATGATGAAGATCGCCACGAACAGCACGTTGCGGATCAGCGGCATCATGGTTTGCGCGCGCGCGTTGGCCAGGCCCTTGCGCGAACGGGTCAGGGCGTGATGCACCGCGGTGTCGCTGAGAATCCAGATCAGCCAGGCAAAGATCAGGGTGCCGCCGAGGCTGAACAGCTTGACGCTGACTTCATGGCCATCGCCTTCGGTGAAGCGGATCAGCGACATGCCCCAGACCCGCAGGCCGAGCTCGATGAATGCCAGCCAGACCGCCAGGTGAGCCAGGGTGTAGAAGAAGCTTTTCAGCCGCTCGGAGTACAGCGCATGGCGTTTGTGCCCGCGCTGGGGCTTGAGGGCATGGCGGCGTACCAGGCCGTTGATCACCATGCACAGCACCAGCAGTACCGTGCACAGCAACGACTGGCGCAGGGCGGTGCTGGTGTCGCCGGCGGAAACGAAGGTGGCGAACAGCGAGATACCTACCAGCACCAGGGCCGGCAGGTACCAGAAGGTGCCAATGATCTCGATGGTGTCGCTCAGGGCCCGGCGGGTCAGGCGCCGTGACAGCGGCTGGTTGCGGATCAGGTGGGCGATGGGGCGGCGGAAACGCAGGATGAACACGCCGGTGGACAGCGCTGCCATGACATTGGCGAAGGTCGCCGCGGTATGGGCCAGGTGCTGGCCCAGGCTGGCCACCATGCGTGGGTCGCTCAGGGCCTCGCCAAAGGCGGCGAAGCTGCCGATCCACCACAGCGGGCGGAAGGCCTGGCGCCGCAGGATGTACAGGGCGCGATGGCGGTGCGGGCCATCGAGTACGGAGAACGCCACCACGCAGATCGCCGAGAAACAGGTGCCGACCACCAGGGCGTAGGCCAGGACCATGGCTAGGTCCTTGCCCAGGGAAGAGGGCAGGGAGTAGGTCATGTAGACCGTGATCAACAGGGCGATCAGCCAGGGGCCGAGCTTGCGCAGGGCAAAGCGCAGCAGGTCCCAGGTCTTGGGGTGCTGGGGCAGGTCTTCGGTCAGGCCGAAGCGCAGGCGCACCCGGTGGCTGAGCCAGATCAGCGCTGCTGCCAGCAGGCTCCAGACCATGAGGATCAGGGCAAAGGCAAAGATGATCGGCAGCCACTGGCTGGCTGGCAGCATCAGTGCCGAGAGTTCTTCCTTGGCCAGGTCGAACTCGTCGGACCAGCGGGTAACCGGGCTGTCGACCCCGGAGAATTGCTTTTCCAGGTTCGACAGAGTGCCGCCGATCAGGCCCAGTACGCCTTCTTCTGGCGTGGGCTGGGCTTTTTTCGTGGCATCCCGCAGTTTCTTCAGGTCCGCCAGCAGCTTGGCCCGTTGCTGGTCGTTCTCCAGGGACTTGATCACCTCGTCCAGGGATTGCCCCAGGGGTTCCTCAGCCTGGGGCTGCGCCTTGGTCTGGTTGCCCAGCAAACCAGGCAAGCCCACCGCCTGGGCGCTCCCCAGGGGCAGCAGGGTCAGCAGGCAGGCGAGCACATAGCAGGGCAGGGCAAAAAGACGAGCGAACACTGGGCGGTCAACCTCGGGGAAAATGGATCGACCGAGTGTACGAGGCCGCCAAATTCAATGCGAGGGTGAGTGCTGCATTTATTCCGCGAGCTTGGCCAGGATCTTGTAGACCACGGTGCCGAGAATCAGCAGCATGCCGATCCACATGCTGAACACACCGAGGTTCTTGTCCCGGAAGTTGAAGCCGATGGCCAGCAGGATCATGCCCGTGAGAATGGGGATGAGCATGGAGTGGAACGAAGACATCGAGATCATGGCGACAGCCTTGTCAGGAGGAGTAACTGTAAGTCTAGGTCGCTTTGTCGCGGCCCGGGTTGATGTGCATCAGAAACAGGCGGGCGTGTGTCCACGCGCCCGCCCTCTGCCTCATGGCAGTTCGTGGCTAGCGTAGAAGGCGCTCAGCACTTTCACCAGATGAGCCAGGTCATGGCTGCCACAGAGCTCGCGGATCGAGTGCATGGCGAAGGTCGGCAGGCCGATGTCCACAGTGCGTACCCCCAGATGGCTGGCGGTGATCGGGCCGATGGTCGAGCCGCAACCCATGTCGCTGCGCACCACGAAGCTCTGTACCGGCACTTCTTCGGCCATGCACAGGTGGCGGAAGAAGCCGGCGGTTTCGCTGTTGGTGGCGTAGCGCTGGTTGCTGTTGACCTTGATCACCGGGCCGGCATTGAGCTTCGGCCCGTGGTTGGCGTCGTGCTTGTCGGCATAGTTGGGGTGCACGCCGTGGGCGTTGTCTGCGGAGATCAACAGCGACTTCTGAATGGTACGGACGAATTCGTCACCTTCGGGCAACAGGCGGCGCAGGGTCTGTTCGAGCATCGGGCCGTCGGCGCCGCAGGCCGAGCAGGAGCCGACTTCTTCGTGGTCGTTGCACACCAGTACGCAGGTTTCATCGCTGTCGGCCGTCAGCAGGGCCTGCAGCCCGGCGTAGCAGGACAGCAGGTTGTCCAGGCGTGCACCGGCTATGAAGTCACCGTGCAGGCCTATCACCGCGGCGCTCTGGGTGTCGTAGAAGCTCAGTTCGTAGTCCAGCACCACGTCGGCGTTCAAACCATGCTCGCGGGCCAGTTGGTCGGTCAGCACCGCGCGGAAATCCACCCGCTCGTCACCGGCGAACTGGGCCAGGATCGGTGGTAGTTCGTTCTGCGCGTTGATCGCCCAGCCCTGGTTGGCTTCACGGTTGAGGTGAATGGCCAGGTTGGGAATGATCGCGATCGGTGCCTTGAAGTCGATCAGCTGGCTTTCCACCTTGCCGTCGCGGCGGAAGGTCACGCGGCCGGCCAGGGACAGGTCGCGGTCGAACCACGGAGCCAGCAATGCGCCGCCGTAGACTTCGACGCCCAGTTGCCAGAAGCCCTGGCGTTGCAGTTCCGGCTGGGGCTTGACCCGCAGGCAGGGGCTGTCGGTGTGGGCGCCTACCAGGCGGATACCGCCTTGCAGGGGCGAATGCCGGCCCAGTTTGAAGGCGACGATGGAGGAGTCGTTACGGGTGACGTAGTAGCGGCCGTTGGCTTCGGTGGTCCATGGCTCGCGCTCGTCGAGGCGCTGGTAACCCGCCGCTTCCAGGCGCTGAACGAGGCTGGCAGTGGCATGGAAAGGGGTAGGGGAGGCCTTGAGAAAGTCGATCAGGCCTTGGTTCAACTCTTCGCGCATAAGTAGCTCCAGACAGCAGTGGCGCGAGTTTAACGTATAGGAGTGCCTTGTAGGAGCCGGCTTGCGGGCAAGGGCCGCTGGGGCGGCCTTTGCCCGCAAGCCGGCTTGGGCGGCGTGCGCTCAGAACGGCGCGGGGCAGTCGAAGCGCAGGCGCTCGCCGGTCTGGGGGTGGGTGAAGCTGAGCATGCTGGCGTGCAGGCACAGGCGTGGCCAGGCCGCCAGCGCCTGGGGGTGGGCGTACAGGCCATCGCCCAGCAGCGGGTGTCCGATGGACAGCATGTGTACCCGCAACTGATGGGAGCGGCCGGTGATGGGGGTCAATTCGACCCGGCACCAATCGCCGCAGCGTTCCAGCACTCGCCAGAAGGTCAGGGCGTGCTTGCCGAATTCGTGGTCCACCACATGCCGGGGTTTGGTTGGCGGATCATAACGCAAGGGCAGATCGATGCTGCCGCTGTCCAGTTCCGGCTGGCCCCAGCACAGGGCGGTGTAGGCCTTTTCGGTTTCGCGGTCATGAAACTGTCGCGACAGTTCGCGATGGGTATCAGCGTCCCGGGCCAGGAGAATGATGCCCGAGGTTTCCCAATCCAGCCGGTGGACGATACGGGCTTCCGGGTAGCCGTTTTCCTGCAGGCGGGTAATCAGGCAATCCTTGTTGTCGTCGGCACGGCCGGGGACGGAGAGCAGCAGGGTGGGTTTGTTCACCACCAGGACGGCGGCGTCCTGATGCAGGATGTGGATATTCGACAACGGCATTGAAACAGCCTCGTAACAAACGCCAACGGCGGCTCGCCGACCTCGATGCAATGCATGAGGCCCGCGAGCCGCCGTGGCTCCCGTCGGATCAATCAGCGATCAGGCAGGGTGATATTGAGTTCCAGGATCGAGCAGCTGCCCTGGTTTTCCAGAGCGACGTGCACGTCGTCGGACCCGATATTGACGTACTTGCGGATCACTTCCACCAGTTCCTTCTGCAAGGCGGGCAAGTAATCAGGGGTGCTGCGCTGGCCGCGTTCATGCGCCACGATGATCTGTAGACGCTCTTTCGCTACCGACGCGGTGCTGACCTTTTTGCTGGCACGAAAGAAGTCAAAAAGATTCATTATCTACCTCCAAACAGGCGCTCGAAGAATCCCTTCTTCTCGACATCAAGGAACCGGTGCTCCACGGTTTTGCCCAGCAGGCGGTCAACCGCATCGCTGTAGGCCTGGCCAGCATCACTCTGGTCGTCGAGAATCACCGGCACGCCCTGGTTGGAAGCCTTGAGCACTGCCTGGGATTCCGGAATGACGCCGAGCAGGGTCACTGCCAGAATTTCTTTGACGTCTTCAACACCGAGCATTTCGCCATTGCTGACACGCTCCGGGTTGTAGCGGGTCAACAGCAGGTGTTCCTTGATCGCGTCTTCGCCCTTTTCGGCGCGACGGGATTTGCTGGCCAGCAGGCCGAGCATACGGTCGGAGTCACGCACCGAAGACACTTCAGGGTTGGTCACGACAATCGCTTCGTCGGCGAAGTACATGGCCAGGTGCGCGCCTTTCTCGATACCGGCCGGGGAGTCGCAGACCACGAACTCGAAGGTTTCCTTGAGTTCCATCAGGACCTTTTCCACGCCTTCCAGGGTCAGCGCGTCTTTGTCGCGGGTCTGGCTGGCGGCCAGTACGTAGAGGTTTTCCAGGCGCTTGTCTTTGATCAGGGCTTGCTGCAGGTTGGCTTCGCCGTTGACCACGTTGACGAAGTCATACACCACGCGACGCTCGCAGCCCATGATCAGGTCGAGGTTACGCAGGCCGACGTCGAAGTCGACGATCACTGTTTTGTGGCCGCGCAGAGCGAGGCCGGTACCGATAGCGGCGCTGGTGGTGGTTTTACCCACACCACCCTTGCCGGATGTAACCACGAGAATCTTGGCCAAGGTGTTTCACCCCTAAGGAAAAAGGACTTTTAGCCCCTGAAAAACATCTCTTGAAAACTACTGCAGTCGGACAGCCTTGGCTGGAGCTCGGTCAGCGACAGGGTTTATCGTCGATAAACACTGCTGATTGCCAATTTCCTACTTCGTTTGAGCCGTTTTCGCTACGTTTTAGAGATGCTTGGAAAATGCGGCAGTATCCGTTAAAGACGTGTGATGTTCAACACGTCACCTGACAGGCTGACCTGGACTCCGGAGCCCCACAGAGGGTCGCGTCGCAGGTCCTCGGAAACCTTGTACTGGCCTGCGATGGAGATCAGTTCAGCGCTCAATTGCTGACAGAAAATCCGCGCCTTGGTGTCACCCTTGACTCCGGCCAGGGCGCGACCGCGCATGGGGCCGTATACATGGATATTGCCATCGGCGAGAAGTTCCGCACCGGGGCTGACCGAGGACACCACTACCAGATCGCCACCCTGGGCATAGATCTGCTGCCCGCCGCGTACGGGCGAGGTGATGATGCGAGTCGGTTTGATGGTGGGTTCCGGCGGTTTTTCCGGCTTCTTGATTTCACTTTCCGGTGGTTCCAACGGCCGCTCCCGGGCGCCGGAAGGCGGCAGCACCGGCAGGTCGACGGCAATCGCCGCGGCAATGTCTTCGATGCGGCTGGCGCGGATCGCCAGGGTCCGCAGGCCGTGCTGGCGGCAGACGCGCATCAGCCCGGGCAGATCCACCGAGCCTTCGCCAGCAGGCAGCTTGTCCAGGGCCAGTACCAGCGGGGCGTTGCTGAAGAAGTTCGGCGCCTGGGCGACTTTCGCGGCCAGTTGGCGATCGAGGCCTTCTAGGTCGTTGCGGGCCAGTTCCAGCACGGTGATGGCGAGCATGCTGCCCTTTAACTGGAACACAGGATCTTGGTCTAGCGATTCGGTTTGGCTCATGGTCTGCAGAAGGCGGCTTGTCACTAAAAGTGCCGAGACTTATAACGAGATCGCCCGCGCCCCGCAAGCCAGGTCGAACCGATGTAGAATGCGCGACCTTGTTGTCTGTCCCGGAATCTGTAATGGATCGCCCGCGTTTTCGAGCTGCATTCTTGTCTCCACGTTTCTGGCCGCTGTGGCTGGGGCTTGGTGTGTTATGGCTGATTGTCCAGTTGCCCTATGCCGCACTGCTGCACATCGGTCGAGCCCTCGGGGCGCTGATGTACCGGGTGGCCGGTGAGCGCCGGCGAATTGCCAAGCGCAACCTGGAACTGTGTTTCCCGGAAAAGTCCGCCGAGGAACGCAAACGCCTGCTCAAGGAGAACTTCGCCTCCACCGGGATCGCCTTCTTCGAGATGGCCATGAGCTGGTGGTGGTCCAAGCCGCGGCTGGCTCGGCTGGCCCATGTCGAAGGGCTGGACTACCTCAAGCAGGCCCAGCGCGACGGTCATGGGGTGATTCTCATGGCCCTGCACTTCACCACCCTGGAGATCGGCGCGGCGCTGCTGGGCCAGCAACACACCATCGATGGCATGTACCGCGAACACAAGAACCCACTGTTCGACTTCATCCAGCGCCGCGGGCGCGAGCGCCACAACCTCGATTCCCTGGCGGTGGAGCGCGACGACGTGCGCGGCATGCTCAAGCTGCTGCGGTCCGGGCGGGCGATCTGGTATGCGCCGGACCAGGACTATGGCGCCAAGCAGAGCGTTTTCGTGCCGCTGTTCGGTATCCAGGCCGCGACGGTCACCGCTACTAGCAAGTTTGCCCGCCTGGGCAAGGCGCTGGTGGTGCCTTTCACCCAGGAACGCCTGGCCGATGGCAGTGGGTACCGTCTGGTGATCCATGCTCCCCTGACGGATTTTCCCGGCGCCACCGAAGAAGAGGATTGCCTGCGGATCAATCAGTGGGTGGAAACCGCTTTGCGCGCCTGCCCCGAGCAGTACCTCTGGGCTCACCGTCGCTTCAAGAGCCGGCCGCCAGGCGAGCCCAAGCTCTATAAGAAGCGCGGCTGATCCTCTGGCCTTGATGAGCGGCCCTGGTACGCCATGGATGGAGTGAAGCAATGAGTGCTGGACCGGTAACAGGTTTGATTCTTTCCGGCGGTGGCGCCCGGGCCGCTTATCAAGTCGGCGTGCTGGCGGCGATTGCCGAGTTGCTGGGCCCGGGGGCGCGCAACCCGTTCCCGGTGATCGTCGGCACTTCAGCGGGGGCCATCAATGCCGTCAGCCTGGCCAGTGGCGCCGCGGACTTTTCTGCGGCGATCCAGCGCCTCACGGCGTTCTGGCGCAATTTTCGCAGTGATCAGGTAATGCGCAGCGACTGGCCCGGGGTCATTCGCCAGGCCAGCCGCTTTGTCGGCCACAGCCTGCTGGGGCTGGGTGCCCAGGTGCCGGTGGCGCTGATCAACAACTCGCCGCTGCGCGAGCTGCTCAACGAACACATGCACCTGTCGGGCATCAACGACGCGATTGCCCAGGGCCAATTGCACGCTGTGGCGGTAACCGCGTTCGGCTACGAATCCGGCCAGGCGGTGACCTTCTATCAAGGGGGCGGGGTGATCGATCCCTGGCTGCGGCATCGACGGATCGGCATTCCCACCCATCTGACGGTGGATCACTTGCTGGCCAGTTCGGCGATCCCCTTGCTGTTCGCGCCGGTGAAGCTCGACCAGGAGTATTTCGGCGATGGGGCGGTGCGCCAGTCGGCGCCCATCAGCCCGGCCCTGCACCTGGGGGCCAGCCGTGTGCTGGTGGTGGGCGTCAGCGGCAACCCGCGGGGCAACGATCCGGAGAGTGCCGGGCAGCGGACCTATACCGGTCAGGAGCCGACCCTGGCGCAGATTGGCGGGCACATGCTCAACAGCACCTTCATTGACAGCCTGGAAAGCGATATCGAATTGCTGGAGCGGCTCAATCACTTCAGCCGGTTGCTGCCCGGCAGTGCTGCCGACCGCGCCCTGGGCATTGCTCCAGTGGAAGTGCTGGTGATTGCCCCCAGCCAGCCCATCGATGAGATTGCCGCTCGTCATCGGCATGAGCTGCCGGCAGCGTTGCGTGTATTCCTGCGTGGGCCCGGGGCGACCCGCACCAGCGGCGCAGGGGTCTTGAGCTATCTGCTGTTTGAAGCGGCCTACTGCAACGAGCTGATCGAGCTGGGACGCAGTGACGCCCTGGCCAAGCGCGAGGAGCTGGCGCGCTTCCTTGGGCTGGCGCGCGCGCCACGGGCCTGAATCCGCTTGGGAGCATGCATGCGCCTGCGTGCGGAACAATGCGCGTAGCCCTTCCTGCTCTCTATTGCCGGCGCTACCGAGTGCCGGTGCAGTCTTTTAAGATCAATCTGATTACAAAGGTTCGGGATCGCTTGGATGATGGTGGAGATCAATGTCGATCATCATCGCGGTTCCTCCTGCTTTCTACGGCCATTTGCTGTCAATTGTGGACATTGTCTTGAGGAGCCTGCGACGCAAATGTGGTAGGTAGTCTCATGCAACGATTGGTCCGCTCGACGCTGTCGGGCCTTTTTACGATGTCCCTCGTGGCTGTGTCGATCCAGGCGCGAGCTGCTGAGTACGGCCAGATTGATCTCTCCAATCCGGCTGGCGGTGATTCGATGAACCTGCATCCGGGCGACTCCGTGATCTATGACGGCCCGGGGGCGGCGATCAACATTTCGGCCAAGGGCAATAACCTGAATGCCGAAGGGGTTGATATCCAGGCCGGTTCCCCGGGCGGCAACTTCACGGTCGGGGTCAGCGCCAGCGATGGTGGACACGTGACTCTGGTGGATAGCCAGGTACTGAGCCACCGCACTTACGCGCTCGAGGCCCGTGGTCCTGGCAGTGAAATCGTCGCCACCGGCACCTCGCTCACTTCCCGGCAGTCATTTGGTGCCTACGCGTACGGTGGTGGCCGTATCACGCTTGACGGTGGCAGCATTACCACCCTCGGCATCTATGGCTATGGCGTGGTCGCCTCGGGTGCGGGAACGGCTCTGGACGCTCGTAACCTGAGCATCTCTACCAGTAATGCCAGCGGATATGGCGCCGAGGTGTCCCAGCGCGCCTCAATGACGCTGGAGGCGGTCACCATCAATACGGCGGGCGAGGACGCTTCGGTTCTGTATGTCAGGGGGGCCGGGTCAAGCCTGGCCTTCATCGACAGCCATGGCACTTCTGCCAGCTACTCCGGCGCCCGACTTTATGGTGGCAAATTCTCGATGCTTGGCGGCAGCCTCACCGCCCACGAGGACGCAGTATTTCTGGGGTACGACTTCGACGGCGTTGGCTCGTCAGCCGATATTCGCGATGCAACGCTGAGCTCCAGCAATGGCTATGGGCTCAACCTCAATGGCGACGCCGCCAGCGCCACGTTGAATAACGTCCGCATCAGCTCCTCTGGAGCTCAAGCAGGCGGAATATGGATGTTCATGCCCGAGACGAAGCTGGTGGCCGATCGCTTCAGCATCGACACCTACGGCGCCCAGTTTGCCCACGGGCTGGATAACCGGGCCGGCCAGGCGACGCTGAGCAACGGCAGCATCACCACTCATGGTGCGAATTCGCTGGGTTTGTACCTGTACAACCAGTTCGACAGCGATGCCAGCATTGAGGCGAGCAATATCAGGATTGAAACCTTTGGCGCCGGATCCTTCGGCGCCCTGGCACAAACTACGGGAGCCGACCTGCGCCTGGCACAGTCTGAGGTCGTCACCCATGGGCAAGCGGCCCATGGTCTGTTCGTGCGGGCGGACGATGCGCGTCTGGCCGTCAGTAGCACCGAGGTCATCACCAACGGCAACGGTGCGTCCGCCCTGGCACTGGGCAATGGTGCGGTGGCAACTTTGGAGAACTCCCGGCTGGCCACTCACGGGGACCTGGCGTCTGGCGTCTGGAGTTATGTCAACAGCGGGACGGCGAGCAATAGCCTTTCGCTGACCGGCAGTCAGATCAGTACCCAGGATGGCGCAGGCTTGCTGGCCAGTGGCGGCGATCATCAGTTCACTCTGATGAACTCGAGCATTGTTGCGCGTGCCGATGGGCAGGAGGCCCGGGGCATCTTTCTGCAGACCCGCCAGGCAATGTTGAACAATGTTCCCGTCGATACCGGCCAGGTCAGTGTCGAGGCCAGCGGCTCGACGCTGGTGGGCGATGTCTTTGCCCAGAACGGCAGTGTGGACCTGAGCCTCAGCGCCGGCTCGGAATTGACGGGGGCTCTGCGGGCCGAGAGCGGAGGGCGGATCAACAGCCTGCTGCTCGATGACAGCAGCCGCTGGAACATACGCGGTGACTCGACACTGGGCACCTTGACCAACAACGGTACGCTGGTGTTCGGCGCAGCCGGTTTCCAGACCCTGACCGTTAACGACTACATCGGTAATGGCACGATGGTATTCAACACCCACCTGGGCGACGACACGTCCCCCAGCGACCGGCTGGTCATCGATGGTGGAACGGCCAGTGGCCGAACCGCAGTGCGAGTGCTCAACGCTGGCGGTAAGGGGGGGCTGACGCAGGAAGGGATCCCCCTGGTGCAGGCGATCAATGGCGGAACCATCGCAGCCGACGCCTTCTACCTGGACACGGGCTCCAGCGGTTATCGTTGGAGCGTCGGCAGCCTTTCGATCAATGGCTATGAGTACAGCCTGGTGCAAGGTGGCATCTCGGGCAACACGAATGACTGGTACCTGACCTCAGAAGCCAGCCAGGTGGCACCGGAAGGCGGGGCATATATCGGCACCCAGCAGGCCACCAGGACAATGTTCGACCATGGCCTGCAGGACCGTGCAAGCAAGCGCAGCCTGGGGGCCGACCGCCAGGATTCGGGACTCTGGATGCGGGCCCAGGGGCGGCATGACAAGGGCATGCGCATGGCCGAAGGCAAGGTCGATATCGATTCCAGCAGCGATGTGGTGCAGATGGGCGGGGCGGTGCTGCGCCGGCCTGTGGGCGCGCAAGGTGCGCTCTATGCCGGGCTCATGGCGGGCTATGGCGACGCGCGCATCGACTCGACCTCCACATTGATGCGCCGCGACACCAATACTGCTGTTCGCGCGAAGGCCCATGGCAAGGTCTCGGGTTATTCGGCGGGCGTGTATGGCACTTTCTATGCGGATGACGTGAACCGGCTGGGCGCCTATGTCGACACCTGGTTGCAGTATGGTCGCTATACCAACCGGCTGAGCAGTGAACTGGGGTCCGCCGATTATGATTCGAACCTATGGTCGGCCTCCCTGGAGTCCGGGTATGCATTGGCGCCATTTGCCGCTGATTCTCCCTTCCGGGCCTGGGTGGTGGAGCCTCGCGGGCAGCTGATCTATAGCCGTTATACCGCCAGCGCCGCAGACTTGCGGGATACGCGGTTGCGCAATGGCACTGCCGATGCCTGGCGTTCCAGTATTGGCGTGCGGCTCTACCAGCAGCCTGGTCAGGCGGCCGATGAATCGGTGCTGCGACCCTTTGTCGAAACCAACTGGCTGCATAGCGAGGCGGTGCCGTCGGTACGGATGGGGAGTAACAGCTTCGATGCCAGGCCATCGCGGGATGCTCTGGAATTGAAGGTAGGAGCCCAGGTGCGGGTCGCTCGGGATGTGGAGCTATCCAGTCATCTATTCGGCCATTCGGGAAGCGCCAGCGAGCACGGTTACGGCGGGCAGTTGAACCTGAGCTACAGCTGGTAGTGCTTGCAGGTCTTGTGGCAAACCCAGCGAGGACGGCCTCCAGCTCAAGGAGGCCATCCTGGGGGCGGTCCGTTGTTCAACGATGCAGATAATCCCTGATGAACTGTCGGATCACGCTGGCAAAGTCCGGGTCTGCGGTGAAGCCCAGTTGGTTTGCATAAGGTGTGCTGAACGCTCCCGGCCAAGAGCCGACGATGCGCTCGATGGCTGCATCCGGCCGCAATTGAACCTGCCGGGCCACTGCGTCACCGGCCACCTCGCGCAGCGCATCGATCATCTGCTCCACTGTCTGTGACAAACCGGGCATGTTGATCACTCGGCCCTGGTTCAAGCGCTCGGCGGCCAACTCATGACCGTGAACCAGGTTGGCAATGGCCTGTGCCGGTGACATCAACCATAGCCGGGTGTTCAAGGGCACCGGGCAGACACTGGCCTGACCGTTGAGGGGCTCACGGATGATGCCGCTGGCAAAGCTTGATGCCGCCAGATTGGGCTTGCCGGGGCGCACGACGATGGTGGGCATGCGCAGGCTGCGGCCATCGACGAAGCCGCGACGGCTATAGTCGGCCAGCAGCAGGTCGTTCATGGCTTTCTGGGTGCCATAGGAACTCTGGGGTGACCAGACTTGATCATCGCCGACGGTGTCCGGCAGTTGCCCACCGAAGACGGCCACCGAGCTGGTCATCACCCACTTCGGGCAAGTACCCAACTGTCGCGCGCGTTCCAGCAGTCCCTGGGTGGCGCTGAAGTTGACGCGCATGCCCAGATCGAAATCGCTTTCTGCCTGGCTGGAGACCACTGCGGCCAGGTGAAAGATGCCCTGGGTGTTGGCGTCGATCAGGTTCGCCAGGACCTGGGGATCGGTGATATCCCCACCCTTGACCTGGACCCGAGGGTCGTCGAGGCCTTGCACGGGGTCGCGGTCGAACGCGGTAATCCGCTGAATGGGGTGCAACTGGCCGTGACGGTCGGTGAGTGAGCCGCGCTCGAGCAGGGCCTGGATCAGGCGGCGTCCGAGAAACCCGGCGGCGCCGGTGACAAGAATATTCATGAGTGACTCCAACTATCAGCGATTGACCAGTTTTCCGGGGATCTTGAAGACCAGCAGGGCTCCGACGAACAGCGCACTGGCCATCACGTACATGCCGATGGTGGTGCTCTGGGTCAGGTCCTTGAGAAAGCCCATCAGGTAGGGTGAAACGAACCCGGCGAGGTTGCCCCAGGAGTTGATCAGGGCAATCCCGGCTGCCGCTGCGGTGCCGCCGAGAAAGGCAGTGGGCAGGCTCCAGAACAGTGGCAGGGTGCTGAAGGCGCCCATGGCCCCCAGGGTCAGGCCGATCATCGACACTGTGAAGTTGTCGCTCCAGGTGGCGGAAATCATCAGCCCCACCCCACCCAGAACCGCGGTCAGCGCCAGGTGCCAGCGACGTTCGCGCAGGCGGTCGGCACTGCGGGATATCAGCACCATGGTCAGCGCCGCTGCGGCATAGGGAATCGCGGTGAGCATGCCGACCTGGAAGACGTCGCTGACGCCTGCCTGGCGAATCAAGGAGGGCAGCCAGAAACCGACGGTGTAGAAGCCGGCGATCATGCAGAAGTAGATGGCGGTCAGCAGCCAGATTCGCGGCTGCCCGAACACTTGGCGCACGCTGTGTACCTGGTGGCCGTCGGTTTCGGCCTCGATCCTGCTCTGCAGCAGGGTCTTCTGTTCCCGGGTCAGCCAGCCGGCGTCGGCGATCCGGTCGCTGAGGCAGTAGATCACCAGGCCGCCCACCAGAATCGAGGGCAAGCCTTCGAGAAAGAACATCCACTGCCAGCCGGCGAATCCGTGATGGCCATTGAGGGCGCTCATGATCCAGCCGGATAGCGGTGCGCCGATCAGCCCCGAAAGCGGCACGGCGGTAGCGAACAATGCGTACATCTTGCCGCGGCGGTTGGAGGGGAACCAGTACGACAGGTAGAGGATCACCCCCGGGTAGAACCCGGCCTCGGCGATGCCCAGCAGAAAGCGCATGACATAGAAGGAAGTGGGGGTGCTGACGAAGGCCATGCACGAGGAAATGAGGCCCCAGCTGATCATGATGCGCGCGATCCACAGCCGCGCGCCGACTCGATGCAGGATCAGGTTGCTGGGGATCTCCACCAGAAAGTAGGCAATGAAGAAGATCCCGGCGCCCAGGCCATAGACCGCTTCGGAAAACTGCAGGTCTTCGGACATCTGCAGCTTGGCGAAGCCGACGTTGACCCGGTCCAGATAGGCCACCAGGTAGCACAGCAACAGTAGCGGCAGGATGCGCCAGGCGACTTTACGGTAGGCCAGGTCCTCGAAGGAGGCGGTGACCGGGGCCGAGGCGGTTTGCGACAGTGATTCAGGCATGTCTTTACCCATCCTTGTTTCTTGTATTTGGGTGATTTTGTTTTTATCGGACTTGCTGACATGGCTTAGATAACATAATACATCATACGAATTCAATGGCGGGCTTCGGGCAGGACGGCGTGCCTGAAATGCAGTACCGTTAGCCAATTTGACTACCGAGATGCCCATGTCCAAGCCTGATAACGCTTTCCCCGCCGCCGATTCCCTGGCGACGCTCAAGGATTCGGCCAAGGGCACGCTGGCGGACCAGGTGACTGCGGCGCTCAAGGCACACATCGCCAATGGCGAAGTCCTGCCGGGAGCGCGCCTGCCCACCGAACCGGTTCTGTGCGAGCGTTTCGGCGTCAGCCGCACCGTCATCCGCGAGGCCATATCGCGCTTGAAGTCGGCGGGCCTGGTGGAGGTGCGCCAAGGCAGCGGCACCGTGGTGTGCGAGGGCGCCCATATCAAGGCGTTCACTATCGACCTGGACGTACGTGGCTCGATCGAGGCGGTGCTCAGGGTCACCGAACTGCGTCGTGGTATCGAAGGCGAGGCGGCGGCCCTGGCGGCCCAGCGCCATACCCCTTCGCAGTTAGAGGCGATTCATCAGGCGCTGCTGGCTATCGATAGCGCCGAGCAGGCGGGCCAGGATGGGGTGGAGCAGGACCTGGCGTTCCATCTGTCGATTTCCCAGGCCACCGGTAACCCGCTGTACCCCTCCCTGCATGAATTCATTGCGCAATTCATCAAGGAAGCGATTCGTATCACCCGCTCCAATGAGGAACGGCGCAAGGATCTGGCGCGCACGGTGCGTGCCGAGCATCTGGCGGTCTATCGGGCGATTGCGGCGCGGGATGTCGAAGGGGCGAGGCAAGCGGCGCTGAGCCACATCCACAACGCGGTGGAGCGGCTCAAGAGTGCCGATCCGGCATTCTGGCGGGATTCCGGTTCACGCATTGCCTGATGGCAAATACCGCCTGCGCCCCTCCATGGAGGGGCGCAGGCGGCATCAGCCAAGCATCAGAAGTGGTACTTGACCAGCAGGCTGGCGGTGTCCTGGTTGGTTTCGAAGTTGCGCGAGTCCTCGATACCGTACTTGTTCTTCCAGTAGTCGTACTCGAAGCCGACGTACAGCTGCTTGGCGCCCCAATTCAGCGCCTTGCCCAGGTCGTACTTGATCTGCGGGTTGAAGTGCAGGTTGGCGTGGTAGGTACCCTTGGCGTTCTGGTCGTTGTCCACCACCCAGTCCATGTAGCCGTCGATCAGGATGTCCGAACGGCCCACGGGAATGGTGTAGGACCACACTGGCGTGATCTGCCAGACGTTGTCGCCCGGGCGGCTGCCCTCGGTGTGGCGCTGGTAGAAGTTCAGCTGGAAATAGTCGAAGCCAGGGACTGCCAGGTCGAAGCCCGGGCCGATCAGGTAGGACTCGTTGTCACCTTCGCCAAACTCGTAGGTGAACGCCAGGAGCACGTCCTTGATCGGGCCGAATTCAAGTTTCTGGTCGAAGATCTTGCCGAACGACAGGCGTGGCGTGAACTCGCCGTAGTAAGTGTCCGGGCCGACGTTGCCGTCTTCCTTGCCGTTATAGAAGATGCGGTCGAGGAAGAAAAAGTTATCCCCGTACTTCCAGGCATCGGCATGTTCGAAAGTGACCGTCTGTTGAATCTGCGGGTTAACTTCGAAGTTCTTGCCATACAAGTAAGTCAGGCTGTTGTTCTGCCATTGCAACAGGTCGCCAGCCACGGCCTGCCCCCCGGCCAGCAAGCTGGCGGCCAACATCAGGCTCTTGCACATCGGTTTCATTCGGTTGCTCCCAAGTAGGTAGTTCCACGTTTTTTTGGCTTGGCGCTCTGGTTTGGCGCCTTTTTTCGTTGCTGCAAAAAACCATCCGATCGGTCAGCTTTGTTGCTGTTAGCAAGAGCTGAGCCAAGGCCGAAAAAAAGCAAAAAACTCCCGTCCGGCTGTAGCGATACCGCCGGGCGAGAGTGTTTTTCGCGATGTTTTCTTGCGCCTTG
This sequence comes from Pseudomonas sp. GW823-FHT02C05, assembly GCF_058797595.1. NCBI lineage: Bacteria > Pseudomonadati > Pseudomonadota > Gammaproteobacteria > Pseudomonadales > Pseudomonadaceae > Pseudomonas > Pseudomonas sp. GW823-FHT02C05. The sequence goes on from NZ_JBXAJU010000003.1 coordinate 820,531, forward strand.
TTACCTGTCCAGGCCGGGATAAGTTGGCTCTTGGGTCAGGTTTTTCATCCGGGCTTTTTTTTAGACCAGACTTGCGCGGCCGCGGAGAATACTGGCTCTCACGGCAGGGCTCAAGTGCTCCGCAACGGCGCACTTGCAACCACTTTGGGGCGGGTATGCGGGCCATCTCAGGCAAGCATCCGCATTGAAGGGCAATAGAGTGCCAATGACTGGCGGCCGTCAGGGGGATTGCATGGCGCTAATGGCCGTCCAGCGGCCACCGCCAGGAAAGCCTGGGCAGGCTGCATAGGTGTTGCTCCCTGTTTGTTCTTATTTTCAAGGCGCAGCGTCTAATGGGCAGCGCTCGATCCTGAGTGGGCGAGCGCTGCGGTCAAGCATGAACGGTGAAGCAAGGTCAGGGCGCCGAACCGGCACCCTGCTGGTGACTCAGTGCTGATGGGCGTGTTGCGCATTGCTGGCCGCGCGCTCGCTGCCCCCGAGAATGTTGAACAGCAGGTTCAGCACCAGCGCACTCAAGGTCGCCATGGCGATGCCACTGTGGGTGATGGGGCTCATCCACAGGGGCAGGTGGGCGAAGAACTCGGGGCGCACCACGGGAATCAGGCCCATGCCGATGCTCACGGCCACCAGCAACTGATTGCGCCGGTCGGCGATGTCGGCTTCCTGGAGGATCTTGATCCCGGTCGCAGCCACCATGCCGAACATGGCGATGGCCGCGCCCCCCAGCACCGCCGGTGGAATCGACGCCACCAGGAACGCCGCCTTGGGCAGCAGGCTGAGGACGATCAGCAGGCCGCCGGCGACCATGGTCACGGAACGGCAGCGCACGCCGGTCATCTGCACCAGGCCGATGTTCTGGGCAAAGGAGGAGTGGGTGAAGGTGTTGAGGAAGCCAGCGAAGAACGATGCCCCGGCATCACACAGCAAGCCGCGACGCAGCATGCGTGGGGTGACCTCCTGGCCGGTGATCTTGCCCAGGGCCAGGAACATCCCGGTGGACTCGACGAAGATGATCACCACCACCAGGCACATGGAGAGGATCGGGGCCAGGTGGAACTGCGGCATGCCGAAGTGCAGCGGTGTGACCACCTGCAGCCAGGGCGCCTGGGCCATGCCGCTGAGGTCGACCATACCGATCAGGCCGCAGAGGATGTAGCCCAGGCCCATGCCGATCAGTACCGAGATGTTCACCCAGAAGCCGCGCATGAAGCGGTGGATCAGCAGGATGGTACCCAGCACCAGGGCGGCGATGGTCAGGTAGATGGGCGAGCCGAACTGGGCTGCGCTGCTGCCTCCGCCTGCCCAGTTCACCGCCACGGGAAACAGCGAGAGACCGATCGAGGTGATGACCGTGCCAGTGACCAGCGGCGGGAAGAAGCGCACCACCTTGGACATGAACGGCGCGATCAGCATGCCGAAGAAACCGGCGGCGATGGTTGCGCCGAAAATTCCCTGCATGCCGATGCCGGGCATGCCGGCCATGGCCACCATGCTGCCCACCGCGGCGAAGCTGGCCCCCATCATCACCGGCATGCGAATGCCCATGGGGCCGATGCCCATTGACTGGACGATGGTGGCGATGCCGGCAACCAGCAGGTCGGCATTGATCAGGAAGGCGATTTCTTCACGACTCAGGCCAGCGGCCTGTCCGATGATCAGCGGTACCGCGATTGCACCGCCATACATCAGCAGGACGTGCTGCAGACCGACCAGGATCAGTTGCAGGAAGGGCAAGCGCTGAATGGCGGGCGCATCGGGGACGCACTGTTCGGATGAATCGGACATGCAACACCTCGGATCTTTTTATTCTTGTGATTTAACCGCTGCGTCTTTACGCGCAACGTGTTTGAAACAGGCGAATCTTCTGACTGATGGCAAGAAAGCCCGCTCCTACAGACAATTGCGGTTCTGTAGGAGCGAGCTTGCTCGCGAATCAGCCGGGTACCAGGCTGATCAGTTGGTCTGGGCTCCCTGGTTAATCCAGGCACCGACCAGCTCGCGTTCCTGCTGGGTCATCTGGGTGATGTTGCCCAGCGGCATGATCTGGCTGGCGACGGCCTGGGCCTGGATCCGCGCGGCTTGCAGGCGGATCTGCTCAGGAGTGTCGAACATCACCCCTGCCGGTGCTGCGCTGAACAGAGGGCTGGTGGGCTTGGCCGAATGGCAGACCGCGCAACGCTCCTGGATCACGCTATGCACCTTGTCGAAGGACGGGCCGGCATTGGCCGCCTGCGCCGGGGCACTGGCCGGAGCCGTTGCCGCAGCGGCTGGAGCGGCCGGTGCCTCTGTCGCAGCCGAGGTTGCCGGCTTGCCGCCCAGGGCGGTTTCCGGCAATGGCTGGTACTGGGTCTGGGCCTTGGCCACTTCCGGAGCGCTTGGCGCTGGGGTCGGGCCGGTCACGTAGGCCAGGCAGATCATGCCCAGTGCCGCGACGGGCAGGGTCCAGGCGAACTTGTGGCTGTCATGACGGGTGTTGAAATAATGACGCACCAATACCGCCAGGACCGCGATCCCGGCCAGGATCAACCAGTTGTACTGGCTGCCGTAGGTGCTCGGGAAGTGGTTGCTGATCATGATGAACAGCACGGGCAGGGTGAAGTAGTTGTTGTGACGCGAGCGCAGCAGGCCCTTGGCCGGCAGGGTCGGATCGGGGGTGCGGTTTTCCGCGATCGCTGCCACCAGCGCGCGCTGGGCCGGCATGATGATGCGGAACACGTTGCCCACCATGATGGTGCCGATGATGGCGCCCACATGCAGGTACGCGCCACGGCCACTGAACACCTTGCTGAAGCCATAGGCAGCGCCGATCAGCAGGAGGAACAGGATGAAGCCGAGCAGGGCGGGTTTCTTGCCCAGTGGCGAATCGCAGAGGAAGTCATAGACGAACCAGCCGGCGATCAACGCACCGATACCGATGGCCACGCCTTCAGGGCCGGTCAGGCCGCTGCCGGGGGCAACCAGGTAGAGCATCGGGTTGAAGTAGAACACCAGGCATAGCAGGGCAATCCCGGACATCCAGGTGAAGTAGGCTTCCCATTTGAACCAGTGCAGGTTCTCCGGCATCGAGGGCGGTGCCAGCTTGTATTTTTCCAGGTGATAGATACCACCGCCGTGAATCGCCCAGAGGTCGCCGGACAGGCCGTCCTTGGGGTTGACGCGGTTGAGGTTGTTCTCCAGCCAGACGAAATAGAACGATGCGCCGATCCAGGCCACACCAGTGATCATATGTACCCAACGCACGCTCAGGTTGAGCCATTCCAACAGATGTGCTTCCACAGTCTTTACCTCTTGCCTGCCACCCTTGTTGTCGGGTGATCAGACCTTCTCTTATTGGTGGGGGGCGAGGATCAAACGCTCATCCTCTTTGAAGAAATGCTCATCGCAGTTATTGCCAGTGCCACTGCGATCAACCACCAGGAAGTCATCCCGCTTTTCGATCGTCAGCACCGGGTGGTGCCAGACGCCGCGATGGTAATTAATGCCCTGCCTGCCATTACTGACAAAGGCACGGACCAAGCCCGATACAGGTTCATCGCCAAGTGGCGCGACCACGATCAGAAAGGGATTGCCGAGCAGCGGGATGAAAGCCTGGCTGCCCAGCGGATGGCGTTCCAGCATGCGGATGGTCAGCGGCATGTCCAGCGCGTCGGCGCGGAAGATGCTGATGATGGCCTGGTCTTCCGGCTGAGCGGTCTCGACCGTTGCCAGGCGGTGGAAGCGCATGGTCGAACCGTTGTTGATCATGAAGTGATCGCTGCCGTCGGTCTCGATTACGTCACCGAAAGGGGCGAAGGCTTCTTTGCTCAGGGGCTCAATCACTAATGTGCGCATGCTGTTCTTCTTATCTCGAGTTCGTTGTTGTCTGGTCCGTGGCTACTGCGGGCAAACCGGTCGCCCGCGCGCTGCGCGACCCTTTATTTTTTGACCTTTCCCAGCAGCCGCAGGCGGCTGACGCCACCGTCCGGGAATACATTCAGGCGCACGTGGGTAATAGCCCCCAGTGCCCTGATCTGTTCGACGAAGCTGTGTTCGGCGTGCATTTCCAATTTCTGGCTGGGTAGCAGTTCACGCCAGAACAGGCTCTGGGTTTCGATCTGGCTGTCGGTGCCACCCTTGACGAAGGCGCCCTGGATCGAACAGCTGTCGGGGTAGTTGCCCTTGAAGTGCAGGGTGTCGACGATGATCTTTTCGATTTCACCGGCATGGCCCAGGGCGATGATCACCCAGTCGTTGCCGGGAGTACGGCGCCGGGCGGTTTCCCAACCGTCACCCATGTTGATGCCGCGGCCGGGGTTGAGGAGGTTGCCCATGCGCCCGAAGTGCTCGTCGGAGCAGGCCAGGGCGCGGCCGCCGTTGAGGGCGGCAGCCAGGTCGACCTGTTCGTCGTCGCCGATGGCCGACCAGTCGCGGTAGGGAATGCCGTAGACCCGCAGCCGTGCTACGCCGCCATCGGGGTAGATGTTGAAGCGCAGGTGGCTGAACGGCTGGTGGTTGTGGATCTCGTGGTAGTGGTGGCTGTTGCCCTGCAACTCCACCGCCGGCAGCACTTCGGTCCACTGGGTGTTTTCATCCGGTTCGCCTGCGGCCAGGAAGCAGGCTTCCAGGGAGGCCGAGGGCGGGAAGTTGCCGGTGAAGAATGAAGTGTCGATGTCCACGCCCTTGATCGAGCCGGCCACGCCGAGGCGGATGACCGCACTGTCGTAGCCTTCGAAGCGCTTGCGGCGTGATTCCCAGCCATCCATCCACTTGCCGTTGTCATCGAATATGCCTTCCTTCCACACCGCCGGAGTCGGTTGGAACAGGCGGTTGGCGTCGGCGAACCAGTCATCGGTGACCGAGATGATCTTGGTCCCCAGCCGGGCATCGGCCAGGTTGACGAACTTCTCGAAAGCTACGGCGTTGGTTTTCATTCTTCTTGTCTGCCTTGAATTCAGTGGCCGGGGTGCTCGCGAGGCCCTGGGAAATGCATCGATGCAGATGCTTTCTCGGGCCAGGCGGGCAATCGCTACAGGGTCAGCAAGCGGAACAGGGCGATCTTGTTGATTTCAGCCAGTGCGCATTTGAACTCGGTGTCCACCGAGTTGTGGATGCGGGTTTCGAATGCGGCGAGGATCTGGTGCCGATTGCTGCCCTTCACCGCCATGATGAAGGGAAACTTGAACTTGGCCTTGTAGGCGTCGTTGAGCTCGGTGAAGCGCTGGAACTCTTCGGCGGTGCATTGGTGAATACCTGCGCCGGCCTGCTCATTGGTACTGGCTTCGGTCAACTGGCCCTGGACGGCGGCTTTGCCGGCCAGGTCCGGGTGAGCGTTGATCAGTGCCAGCTGGCTGGCGTGATCGGCGCTCAACAGGATGTCGCTCATGCGCTGGTGCAGGGTCTCGATCTGGTCGACGGAGGCGTCGAGCCCCAGTTCGTAGGCCTTTTCGGCAACCCACGGCGAGTGTTCGTAGATGTCGGCGAAGGCCTTGACGAAATCTTCGCGGCTCAGGGTCGAGGGCTTGAGGCTCTGGAAGGCAGTCATTTCGCCGCTCCCTGGTAAGGGTGGGTCTGTTGCCAGTGACGGGCGATGTCCACCCGGCGGCTGAACCACACCTGCTCGTGACCCTTGACGTATTCGAGGAAGCGCTTGAGTGAGGCCAGGCGCGCCGGGCGGCCGATCAGGCGGCAGTGCAGGCCGATGGAAAGCATCTTCGGCGCTTCGGCACCTTCGGCGTAGAGCACGTCGAAGGCGTCCTTCAGGTACTGGAAGAAGTCGTCGCCCTTGTTGAAGCCCTGCACCTGGGTAAAGCGCATGTCGTTGGTGTCCAGGGTGTAGGGGATCACCAGGTGCGGCTTGCCGGTGGGGTTGTTGGGTTCCCAGTAGGGCAGGTCGTCGTCGTAGGTGTCGCAGTCATAGAGGAAGCCGCCTTCCTCCATCACCAGGCGCCGGGTGTTCGGGCCGGTGCGGCCGGTGTACCAGCCCAGTGGGCGTTCGCCGGTGATTTCGGTGAGGATGCGGATCGCTTCGAGCATGTGCTCGCGTTCCTGGGCCTCGTCCATGTACTGGTAGTCGATCCAGCGGTAGCCGTGGCTGCAGATCTCGTGGCCGGCTTCGACCATGGCGCGGATCACGTCCGGGTGACGCTGGGCGGCCATGGCCACGGCGAAGATGGTCAGTGGAATGTCGAATTCCTTGAACAGCTTGAGAATCCGCCAGACGCCGGCACGGCTGCCATACTCGTATAGCGATTCCATGCTCATGTTGCGCTCGCCCTGCAGCGGTTGCGCCGAGACCATTTCCGAGAGGAAGGCTTCCGATTCCTTGTCGCCATGAAGGATGTTGCGCTCGCCACCCTCTTCGTAATTGAGCACGAAGGACAGGGCGACGCGGGCATTGCCCGGCCAGTGAGGGTGAGGAGGGTTGGAGCCGTAACCGATCAGGTCGCGAGGGTAGTCAGCGCTCACTGCAGTCTTCCTTCTTATTCGTGATAACGGTGGCGTGGCGGAACCTGAAGCCGGAAAGCCAGGTGGGCGTCACTGCGATGGAATGATTGTATACAAGTTTGTCTTCACTTTGTAAGCCTGATTTTTTGCATTTTTCCGCTTTTATCGCTATGGCTGTCACCTGCAAGAAACTTGCCTGGATGGTCAGCTAATGGATGACAAGTCGTCTGTCGCTATGGCGTTCAGGCAAATCCGCTGATGCATTCGAAGGGTCGCGGGGCCGGGAATATTTGCGATTATTATTGTGTACAATTTTTTTGAAAAATGTCTTAATCTTGCTCTCGCCGCAGCTTTTCACCGGTCGAAACGCTGCGGTCTCCTTCAATTACTGACTCCGGGAGGCGCGAGGCCTGAACGCTTGAAGGCGCCAGGCACGCAGAATCAATGGGACGTTTGACTACACACGTTTTGGATGCCGCACATGGCTGCCCTGGCAGCGCTATCAAGGTCGAGCTGTATCGAGTGGAAGGGGCCCAGCTGGAATTGGTCGCCAGCACCCTGACCAACAGCGATGGCCGTTGCGATGCGCCGCTGCTGCAGGGTGATGACTACCGTTCCGGGGTGTACCAGCTGCACTTCCATGCCGGTGACTACTACCGTGCCCGTGGTGTGCAACTGCCGCAGCCGGCGTTCCTGGATGTGGTGGTACTGCGGTTCGGCATCAGCGCCGAGCAGGACCACTATCACGTACCGCTACTGATCTCGCCTTACAGCTATTCGACCTACAGAGGAAGCTAGGACTTTCCCCCCAAGAATCCTGCGCAAATAGCTTCTTTGGTCCTTGCCCGCCCACACTGCGGGCTTTTTTTCGTCTGGCATAAAGCCTTCACTGGTCGTCGGCTCCACTAGATCCCGCAGGAGCAGGCTCGCCGCCGAAAGGGCCCTGTGACCGCCCCGGACCTGCTGGCCACAGCCGATCATCGGCAATGAAAAAGCCCCATCCAGCGGGATGGGGCCTGTGTGGAGCAGGGCGTCCTAGAGGAAAATGAACTTGGCGATGAAAATCGCGCACAGCACATACAGGCTGATGGAGATTTCCTTGTACTTGCCGGTGCCGGCCTTCAGCACCACATAGGTGATGAAGCCCAGGGCAATGCCATCGGCGACGGAAAAGGTCAGGGGCATCATGATCGCGGTGACGATGGCCGGAATGCTGTCGGTGGCCTCGTCCCAGTTGATATGGGCCATGCCGCCCATCATCAGCATCGCCACATAGATCAGCGCGCCGGCGGTGGCATAGGCGGGGATCATGCCTGCCAGGGGAGCGAAGAACATTGCGGCAATGAACAGCACGCCCACGGTGACCGCGGTCAGCCCGGTGCGGCCACCAGCGGCGACCCCGGCGGCACTTTCCACATAGCTGGTGACTGGTGGTACACCGACCACGGCACCGAACACGCTGGAGGCACTGTCCGCCTTGAGTGCGCGGGAAAGGTTCTCGATCTTGCCATCGGCGTTCACCAGGCCGGCGCGCTGGGCCACGCCCATCAGGGTGCCGGCGGTGTCGAACATGTGCACGAAGAGGAACGCCAGGACCACGCTGATCATGCTGACGTTGAACACCCCGGCGATGTCCATGGCCATCCAGGTCGGCGCCAGGCTCGGCGGAGTGGACATGATCCCGTTGTAATGCACCAGGTCCAGGCCCCAGCCGGCCAGGGTCACGGCGATGATACTGATGAGAATCGCGCCGAAGACCCGGTGATAGCTGAGCACTGCGATCATCAAGAAGCAGACGGCCGCCAGCAGTGGGCCGGGGTCTCGCAGGTTGCCGAGCTTGATCAGGGTGGCCGGGCTGTCGACGATGATGTTGGCCGTCTTCAGGCCGATCAGGCCGAGAAACAGCCCGACCCCGGCACCCATGGCGAATCGCAGGCTCACCGGAATGCTGTTGAGCAGCCATTCACGTACCCGCGACAGGGTCAGGATCATGAACAGCACACCGGAGATGAACACCGCGCCAAGGGCAGTTTCCCAGTGGTAGCCCATGGTGCCGACCACGGTGTAGGTGAAGAAGGCGTTGAGCCCCATGCCCGGTGCGAGGCCCACCGGCCAGTTGGCGTACAGGCCCATCAACAGGCAGCCCAGGGCGGCGGCGATGCAGGTGGCGACGAAGGCTGCGCCGTGATCGATGCCGGCGTCGGCCATGATGTTGGGGTTGACGAAGATGATGTAGGCCATGGTGATGAAGGTTGTCAGACCGGCAATCAACTCGGTCTTCACCGTGGTGCCATGCAACCTGAGTTTGAAGATGCGCTCCAGCCAGCCGCTGTTCAGCGACGGCGAGAGATCGAGCGTAGAGGCTTCGGATTTGCGGCTTTCCACAGCGAGTACTCCTCAAGAGTTTTATTGTTTTTTCCAGAGCCGGACACGCAAGGGTGGGCAGCGGCTCTTTGAGGCAGGTAAGGCGTGCGGGTTTTGTTGACCTGTGGGTCAAGAACTCGTCGGGCGAATTATGCGTTTGTATACAAAGAAAGCAAATAATGTTTTTGGGGTTGTGTGCGAAAAATCCGCGAACATGGCTATATCGCGGCCCCGACGTTGCGCCGGGGTGTGCAAGGGGTTGGGGCAAGGCCGGGGCCGGCGCACCAATGAATGGCGCCCGCAGGGGCTCAGTCTTCGACGGGTTTGCCGGCCAGCGCCTGGTTCACCGCCAGCCAGCCATTGACCGCACTCTCGCCAGCTTCGCTGAAGGCCCGTTGCAGGAGTTTGACCTGCTCGCGGCGCAGGGATTGCTCGAAGCCTGTGCCATCGGCGGTCAACTGCAACAGGCGCTTACGCTTGTCGCTGTCCGGGGCGACGCTGTCCACCAGATGCATTTCCATCAATTGGCGCAACGGTGTGTTCAATGCCTGCTTGCTCACCCCCAGCAGATTGAGCAGTTCCTTGACGCTGAGCCCGGGATAGCGGGCGATGAAAAACACGATGCGCTGGTGCACCCGGCTCAGGCCCCGGCGTTCGAGCATTTCGTCGGCCTTGGCGGTAAACGCCTGATAGCCGAAGAAGAAAGCTTCCATGGCCGCTTGTTGCGAAGCCTGGTTTTTAAGGTCAAGCATATTGACGTATCTGCAAAGGTCGGCGTAATTTCGGTCAAGCAGTTTGACGTATTTTCCTCAGCCTTCGCTAGCGGTGATCTCCATGGCCTTCTCCGAACGTGTATCGCGTCTCAAAAGCTCTCTGATCCGTGAAATCCTTGCCGCGGCCCAGCGCCCGGAAGTGATGTCGTTCGCCGGGGGCCTGCCGGCCGAAGTGATGCTGCCCAAGGTGCAATGGCAGGACATGCCGTTGGCCATGGGCCAATACGGCATGAGCGAAGGCGAGCCGCAATTGCGTGAAGCCCTCGCGGCCCAGGCGCGCCAGCTCGGGGTGCCTTGCGAGGCGAGCCAGGTGCTGGTGGTCAGTGGTTCCCAGCAGACCCTCGATCTGGCAGCCAAGCTGTACATCGACAAGGGCACCCAGATCATGCTGGAAGCGCCGACCTACCTGGCCGCCTTGCAGATTTTCCAGCTGTTCGGCGCCGACTGCCTGACCGTACCGCTGCAGGCCGATGGCCCGGACCTGGTGCAGATGCGTGCGCGCCTGGAGCAGCACCGGCCGGCGTTCATCTACCTGATCCCGACGTTCCAGAACCCCTCGGCGGTGCGCTACAGCGAAGCCAAGCGTGATGCCGTGGCGGCTTTGCTGGACGAGTTCGGCGTGACCCTGATCGAGGACGAGCCCTACCGTGAGCTGACGTTCGATGGTGGCAGTGCCACGCCTATTGTCGGCCGCCTGGAAAAAGCCAGTTGGATCTACACCGGCACCGTGTCTAAAACCCTGTTGCCGGGCCTGCGGGTGGGTTACCTGATTGCCAGCCCGGACCTGTTTCCGCACCTGCTGCGGCTGAAGCAGTCGGCGGACCTGCACACCAATCGGGTTGGCCAGTGGCAGGCCATGCAGTGGATCGGCAGCGAGCAGTATCAGGCGCACCTGGATCAGTTGCGCAGTTTCTATCGCCAGCGCCGGGATGAATTCCAGGGCGCCTTGCTCACCCATTTCGCCGATCTGGCGGATTGGCAGGTGCCCCAGGGCGGATTGTTTTTCTGGCTGAGCTTGAAACAGCCCCTGGATACCCGCACTTTGCTCAAGTCGGCGTTGGAGCACGACGTCACATTCATGCCCGGTGAGCCGTTCTTTGCCGATCCGGAACGCAACCCTGGGCATCTGCGGTTGAATTTCAGCCATATCGATCCGGCGCGGCTGGACGAAGGCCTCAAGCGGCTGGCCACCGTGATACGTCAAGCACAGGCTGCACAGGCAGCCTAAGGGGAGGGCCATGTACAAGGTTTATGGCGATTACCGTTCGGGCAACTGCTACAAGATCAAGTTGATGCTCAATCTGCTGGGGCTGCCTTATGAATGGCAGGCAGTGGATATTCTCGGGGGCGATACCCAGACCGAGGCCTTCCTGGCAAAGAACCCCAACGGCAAGATTCCGGTTCTGGAACTGGAAGACGGCACCTGCCTGTGGGAGTCCAACGCGATTCTCAACTTCCTCGCCGACGGCAGTCAGTTCCTGCCCAGCGAACCGCGCTTGCGCACCCAGGTTCTGCAATGGCAGTTCTTCGAGCAGTACAGCCATGAGCCCTACATCGCGGTGGCGCGTTTCATCCAGCTTTACGAGGGGCTGCCCGAGGAGCGCCGCGAGGAATACCTGAAGTTGCACAAGCGTGGCTACAAGGCGCTGGACGTGATGGAGAAACAATTGAGCCGCACACCGTACCTGGTGGGCGAGCACTATTCGATCGCCGATATTGCGCTCTATGCCTACACCCACGTGGCCGATGAGGGCGGTTTCGACCTGAGCCGCTACCCGGGCATCCAGGCCTGGATGCAGCGAGTGCAAAGCCATCCTCGACACGTGCCGATGCTCGACTGAGCGGGTGCTTTTATCCCCACTGGACCGGCCTTGTGCCGGTTCAGTGCGTTGTGGGGCCCGCTAACGATGTTTGCCGGCCAGGTTCTGGCGTAGCAACTCATAACAGCGCTGCGCCGCTGGGCTCAGTTGCTGGCCACTGCGGCGGATCAGGCCGATCTCGCGGCTGACCCCCGGGTGTTTGATGGCAATCCGGCGCAGGCCCTCACGGCCGTCATCGGCGGATTCCGGCAGCAGGGTAATGCCCAGCCCCTGGCGTACCAGCGCCAGCACCGTGCTCATGTAGTTGGCTTCCATGGCTGGAAGCAGGGACAGTCGGCTGTCGTCGAACAGCGCTTCGACCTGTTCGCGCACGCTGCTGTCGCGGCCGGTGAGAATGATCGGCTGGTGGGCCAGGTCCTTCAGCGTCACTGACTGGCGCTGGGCCAGGGGATGATCGGTGGCCACGAACAGGCACAGGCGATCCTCCAGCAGAGGTTGGAAATCCAGCCCGTGGCTGAGCCGGGCGCGCCCGCCGATACCGAAATCCACCTCGCCGGCACGGACCTGGGCATGAATGCGGTGAGCCACCAGGTCCTGCAGGCGTACCTCGATTCCGGCAAATTGCTCGCGAAACTGGCGCAAGGCCGGCGGCAGCACCCCGGCGCAGACCGACGGCAGCGCGGCGAGGGTGACCACGCCCCGACGCAGGGCGGCCAGGTCCCGGGAGCCACTGACGATGTTGTCCAGGTCCAGCAGCAGTTTCTCCATCGGTCCCCGAGCCTGCAGCCCAGCAGCGGTCAGGCTGACATGGCGCGGGCTGCGATCGAGCAGGGCGACCCCCAGCCATTCCTCCAGTTGCTGGACCTGCACGGTAAGGGCTGATGGCGACAGGTGCAGCTCGGCGGCGGCTTTGCTGAAGTTGCCGCTGCGGGCCACGGCGAGGAAGGCCTGGATATGCTGGATCGAGTTCTTCATTTTGTTTTTCCGAATTCAAGGCGCCGAATATTCCAATTTACAAAGACTAGCGCGATTTCAATACTCCAGAAAAACAATAACCGTCCGCCTTCCGGCCCCGGCTTGAAGAGGCGGCACACTGGAGTTGCTCCATGCTCGCCACCCTGGGTGTCATCACCATTCTCTGCCTGCTCGCGGCCGTCATGAGCAAGCGCCTGTCGCCTCTGGTCGCGCTGATTGCGCTGCCGATCATCGCCGCGCTGATCGGCGGCTTCGGTCTGCAGACCAGCGCCTTCATCGTCACCGGCATCAAGAACGTCGCCCCCGTGGTAGGCATGTTCGTGTTCGCTATCCTGTTCTTCGGCATCATGACCGACGCCGGCATGCTCGACCCGATCATCGACCGCATCCTGCGCACCGTCGGCACCCGGCCGACGCGGATCGTGGTCGGCACGGCGCTTCTGGCGCTGCTGGTGCACCTGGACGGTTCCGGCGCGGTGACCTTCCTGGTGACGGTGCCGGCAATGCTGCCGCTGTATACCCGGCTGGGCATCGATCGACGGATTCTGGCCTGTGTCGCGGCGATGGCCGCGGGGGTCAATTTCCTGCCCTGGACCGGCCCGGTACTGCGCTCATCAGCGGCCCTGCATGTGCCGGTGGCGGATCTGTTCCAGCCGCTGATCCCGGTGCAGATCGTCGGCCTGCTGTTCGTCTTCGCCAACGCCTGGTGGCTCGGCCGCCGGGAGGAGCGCCGCCTGGGGCTCGGTGCCGATGCCACGGCCGGTGCAGGCATCCCGACCCGGGTATTGAGCCCCGCCGAAGAGGCGCTACGCCGTCCCGGGCGCTTCTGGATCAACCTGCTGCTCACGGTGCTGGTGATGCTGGTGATGATTGCCGGCTGGGTCGATCCGGTGGTGATGTTCATGGTCGGCACGGTGCTGGCGCTGTGCATCAACTATCCGGATGTCGAGGCCCAGCGGGCACGCATCGATGCTCATGCCAAGACGGCCCTGACCATGGCCAGCATTCTCCTGGCGGCCGGTGTGTTCACCGGCATCATGCAGGGCAGCGGCATGCTCAAGGCGATTGCCGAAGTGGCGGTGGCGCAGATTCCTGCCGGTCACGGCAAGCTGATTCCGACTGTGGTGGGGTTCCTGTCCATGCCCCTGAGCATGCTGTTCGACCCTGACTCCTACTACTTCGGGGTGATGCCGGTGATTGCCGAAGTGGGCAAGGCCCTGGGTGTCGACCCGCTGCAAGTGGCCCAGGCTTCGTTGCTCGGCGTGCATACCACCGGTTTCCCGGTAAGCCCGCTGACCCCGGCGACCTTCCTGCTGGTGGGCCTGTGCAAGATCGAACTGGCCGACCACCAGCGTTTCACCATCCCCTTTCTATTCGCTGCGTCAGTGTTGATGACCCTGACCGCGCTGCTGCTGGGAGTTTTTTAAGATGAAAAGCCTACGTATCGGCTCCGGCGCCGGTTACTCCGGTGACCGTATCGAGCCCGCCATCGAGTTGGCGCAACAGGGCGACCTGGATTACCTGGTGTTCGAATGCCTGGCCGAACGCACCATCGCCCTGGCGCAGCAGGCGCGCCTGGCCGACCCGCACAGCGGCTACGACCCGTTGCTGGGGGCACGGATGCGCGGGGTGCTGCCCTTTGTCGGCGCCACGGCCTCGGGGCGGCGTTTGCGCATCATCAGCAACATGGGGGCGGCCAATCCGTTGGCGGCAGTGGCCGAGGTGCAACGGATCGCCGCCGAGCTGGGCTTGCCTGGGCTCAAGGTGATCGCGGTGCTGGGGGACGATGTGCTCGAGACTCTGCGGGCCCGGCCGGAGTGGGTGCTGGACAACGGGCAGACCTTGGGCTCGCTGGGGCAGCGGCTGATTTCCGCCAATGCCTACCTGGGCGCCCAGGGCATCGTCGAGGCGCTGCGGGTTGATGCCGACGTAGTGATCACTGGGCGGGTGGCCGACCCCTCGTTGTTCCTGGCGCCGCAGATCTTCGAGTTCGGCTGGGCCGAGGATGACTGGCTGCGCCTGGGGCGCGGGACCCTGGTGGGGCATCTGCTGGAGTGCGCAGGGCAGGTCAGCGGCGGCTACTTTGCCGATCCGGGGGTCAAGAATGTGGCCGGTCTGGCGCGCCTGGGGTTCCCCCTGGCCGAAGTGGATGCACAGGGCGCGGCGCTGATCACCAAGGTCAAGGGCTCCGGGGGGCAGGTCAGCAGCGCTACCTGTACCGAGCAGTTGATCTACGAAGTGCATGACCCGGCGGCCTACCTGACGCCGGATGTCTGTGCCGACTTTTCCGCAGTGGGCTTTGTCGAGGAGGCACCGGACCGGGTGCGGCTGCAAGGGGCGGCAGGCAGCCCACGGCCTGAGCGGCTCAAGGTCAGCGTCGGCTACCTGGATGGCTGGATCGGCGAAGGGCAGATTTCCTATGGCGGCCCTGGGGCTGTGGCCAGGGCGCGGCTGGCCCGGGATATCGTGCTCGAGCGCCTGGCCCTGACCGGGGTACAGATGCAGGAAGTGCGCGCGGAGCTGATCGGCATCGATGCCTTGCACGGTGTTGAACTGGGCCAGCGAGCGCCTGCCGAGCCCTGGGAAGTGCGCCTGCGGGTGGCGGCTCGCTGCACGGACAAGGCCGAAGCGGTGCGCGTCGGCAATGAGGTGGAAACCCTCTATACCAATGGGCCCGCTGGTGGCGGCGGAGCCAGTAAAAGCCTGCGGCAGGTGGTGGCGGTGGCTTCGCTGTTACTGCCCCGGGAGGCCGTCAGGGTCACCTTGCATCAGGAGGTACGGGCATGAATGAGGTCAAATTGCGTGACTTGGCGCACTCGCGTACGGGGGACAAGGGCGACACTTCGAATATTTCGGTGATTGCCTACCGCGCCGAGGACTTTGCCTTTCTTTGCGAGCAGCTTACCGCCGAGCGCGTGGCGCAATATTTCGCCGGCTTGCTGGGGAGCGATGCGGCGCCGGTACAGCGCTATGTCCTGGAGAATGTGCGGGCCTTGAACTTTGTCTTGCCGGGCATCCTGCGCGGCGGAGTGACCCGCTCCCTGGCGCTGGATGCCCACGGCAAGTGCCTGGGCGCGGCCTTGCTTGACTTGCAGTTGGCTCGGGGCTGAAGAGCCCCGGGGAGGGCGTCAGACGGTCGCGAAGCGCTGGTTCAGGTAATCGATGATCACCTTGGATTCATACATCCAGGTGGTCTGGCCGTTGTCTTCGATGCGCAGGCACGGCACCTTGATCTTGCCGCCCTGCTCCAACAGGGCCTGGCGGTCCTGCTCGTTGTTTTTTGCGTCGCGCAGGGCCACCGGCACATTCAGGCGATGCAGGGTACGGCGGGTCTTCACGCAGAACGGGCAGGCGTGAAACTGGTACAGGGTCAGGCCCTTGGCGGCTTCCACGACTTGCGCCTGAGCGGCGGCGTCCCGCTGCTGCTTGCGTGGGCGGGTGATGAAGTCGATGAAAATGATGAGTTGGCCCAGGCCGACTCGCAGCGCTTTGACGATCACGGTTATTGCCTCTTGCCCATGAATGAAGGGGCGGCAGCTTACCTGATTTTTCCCGGGCGAAAAAAAACCGGCGATCAACGCCGGTTTTTTCGCCTGCAGCCTGTTACTTGATCAGGCTGAGGAATTCGCTGCGGGTCGCGGCATTCTCGCGGAACTCGCCCAGCATCACCGAGGTGATCATCGACGAATTCTGTTTCTCCACACCGCGCATCATCATGCACATGTGCTTGGCCTCGATCACCACGGCCACCCCGAGGGCGCCGGTCACTTGTTGGACGGCGTCGGCGATCTGCCGGCTGAGGTTTTCCTGGATCTGCAGGCGGCGGGCATACATATCGACGATGCGCGCGACTTTCGACAGCCCCAGGACCTTGCCGCTGGGAATGTAGGCGACATGGGCCTTGCCGATGAACGGCAGCAGGTGGTGTTCGCACAACGAGTAGAGCTCGATGTCCTTGACCAGGACCATTTCGCTGTTGTCGGAGCTGAACAAGGCACCGTTGGTGACCTCTTCCAGGGTTTGGGCATAACCGCGGCAGAGGTACTGCATGGCTTTGGCGGCACGCTTGGGCGTGTCGAGCAGGCCCTCGCGGGAGACGTCCTCGCCCAGTTGGCCGAGGATCGCGGTGTAATTCTGTTCCAGGGACATGAAACTACCTGTGGGATTTTACGCAAAGGGCAAGGGTACGGTGGCGGACACGACGCTGCAAGCGTGATGCAGCGGCTTTATTCGTCACGGCCTTCCATCATGGTGCGCTTGAGCATGACGTACAGCGCCCCGGTACCGCCATGCCTGGCCTGGCAGGAAGTGAAGCCCAGCACCTGCGGATGCTGGCGCAGCCAGGTGTTGACGTGGCTCTTGATCATCGGTCGCTTGCCGTCCAGACGCACAGCCTTGCCGTGGGTGACGCGCACGCAGCGGATTTCGAACTGGGTGGCTTCAGCGAGAAAGGCCCAGAGGGTTTCCCGGGCCTTTTCCACGGTCATGCCATGCAGGTCGAGGCTGCCTTCAAAGGGGATCTGGCCGATCTTCAGCTTGCGCATCTGGCTTTCCTGGACCCCGTCGCGGGCCCACATCAGCTCATCTTCCGGCCCCACGTCGATGACGAACTGGTCGGACAGCCCGTCCACCGTGGTGGTCTCGCTGCGTACGGTGGCCGCCTGGCGCAACTTGGCGATCTGCGCCCGGTCGCTCTTGGGTTTGCCTGTATCGGCACGATCGTGCTTGATCGGCTTGACGCCGCGGATCTCGTTTTTGAACAGGGAAAAATCGTCGTCTTGCATGTCAGCCTCCGCGAAGGGCGGCTAGTTTACCCAACTCGGAACACCTTAAGGCGCGCAAATCGCGCCTCGGGAATGTCAGTCGTGTTTTTTCATCAGGTGCGGCGCCATGTTCAGCGCCAGGGGCTGGCGCATGCGCCGCCGGCAGCGCCGCCACAAGCGTACGCCGACATACAGCAGCAACAGGCCGACCACCAGGATCACCGCCGAGCCCGCCGGGCTGGCATTCATTTCCCCCAGCGCCGGGGCACGGCCCAGCAGGCTCGCAGTACCGGCCATCGCCAGCAGCACGCCAAATGTCGCCAGTAGCGCGGAGAATCCCGCACCCAGGCGCAACCGCCAGTTTCGCGGGCTTTTGGGCCGCAATCGGCGTGCGTCAAAACCATCGGATATCTTCATTCCGACCTTCCTCAATGGGTATCGGCCCTTCGACCGGAAGTTGACCGGGTGGTTCCTGAGGCTAAGGCAATTGCTGCAAAGGCGAGGGGTTTATGGATGAGCGGCCCGCCAGCCGCTCACCAGGGCTGATCAGATCAGGCTTGCGGTCTGGGCGAGGGTGGCGAAGTTGTCGGCCATGATTGCCATTTCGGTTTGCTGAACGTGCTCGGCGCTGAGGATGCCACCCTTGTAGGGCAGGTCGCGGGTGGCGCAGGCGTCTTCTACCAGGGTGCAGCGAAAGCCCAGGTTCTTGGCCGCGCGCACGGTGGTGCTGACGCTGGAGTGGCTCATGAAACCGGCGACGATCAGGTCCAGGGAACCGAGGTCCTGCAGGCGCTTTTCCAGTTCGGTGCCGTGGAACGCGCTGGGCAGCAGTTTGCCGATGATGGTTTCGTCGCCTTGGGGTTCAAGGCCGGGAATGAACTCGCCGCGCTCGCCTTGTGGGTCGAACAGGCCGCCGACGGTACCGAGGTGGCGTACGTGCACCACTGGGCGACCGGCAGCCCGGGCCGCGGCCAGCAGTTGGCGGATGTTGGCCACTGCCGCGTCCATGCCGGACAGGGCCAGCGGGCCGCTGAGGTATTCTTTCTGGGCGTCGATGATCACAAGGGTCGCGTGGCTCAAATTGGCCGCTGCATAACCACGACCGCTGAGTTGAAACATCGTCTTTGGAACGGACATTCTGGGGCTCCTGTGAGTGGGGCTTTTGCGCCATTGTCCTCTGGCTGAGCGCTTCTGTGAATCGCTACTAACGTAAGGTGCGCCGTTGCTGGCCTGTAGCCTTGTCAAGTGGGGCAAGGTATGCAGCCTTCCCGAGAAAAAAACGCTTGAACACCATTGCCCGTCGCTGGTTTTTCATTCGTCGTCGGCAAGCGTTTTGGCTGTTAGAATCGCCGGTCGTTTTGTCAGGAGTCTGTGCCGTGATCACTTCCCGCCTGCGCACCTTGCGCGACCATATCCGCTGGGCTGTCAGCCGCTTTCATGGGGAGGATCTGTTCTTCGGCCATGGTACCGACAATGCCTGGGACGAGGCCCGTCAACTGGTGCTCGGCGCCTTGCACCTGCCTTGGGAAATTGCCGATAGCTACCTTGATTGCGCGTTGGAAGACGACGAGCTGGTCCATGTGCAGCACCTGCTCAAGCGCCGTATCCAGGAGCGCGTGCCTACCGCCTACCTGCTGGGCGAGGCCTGGTTCTGCGGCATGTCGTTCATTGTCGATGAGCGCGTGCTGATTCCCCGTTCGCCGATTGGCGAGCTGATCGAAAAACGTTTCGAACCCTGGCTGGGCAGCGAGCCGGCACGGATTCTCGACCTGTGTACCGGTTCCGGCTGCATCGGTATCGCTTGTGCCTATGAATTCCGTGATGCCGAGGTGGTGTTGGCGGACCTGTCCTTCGAAGCCCTCGAAGTGGCCAACCAGAACATCGAGCGCCATGGCGTCGATGAGCGGGTGTTCACGGTCCAGGGCGACGGCTTCGATGGCCTGCCCGGGCAGCGCTTCGACCTGATCGTGTCCAACCCGCCCTATGTCGATGCCGAAGACTTCGCCGACATGCCGGATGAATACCAGCACGAGCCCGAGCTGGGCCTGGCCTGTGGCGAGGATGGCCTGAACCTGGTACGGCGGATGCTGGCCGAGGCGGCGGACCACCTGACCGAGAAGGGTTTGCTGATTGTCGAGGTGGGCAACAGCCAGGTGCATGTCGAGGCGCTGTACCCGGAGGTCGACTTCGCCTGGCTGGACTTCGAGCGCGGTGGCCACGGTGTGTTCATGCTGACCGCGGAGCAGTGCCGCGAACATCAGGCGTTGTTCGCGTCCCGGGTCTGAGCCGATTGCCGGCCCGCGCAACGCGGGCCTCTGGCGGTCAGGCGTTGCGGCTCAGCGATGAGTCGCAATCCAGATCAGCAGCCCGGCCTGGAACACCGCAAAGGCCACCAGGCAGGTGATGGTGAAGCGCAGACCGGTGTCCTCGCGCTTGTACTTGGTGACTTTCTCTTCCTGCTTGCGCAGCTTCACTTCCAGTTCTTCAAGATTCTGTTCGGCCTGCTGGAGCATCTGCGCCGCTTCCAGAATCTCCACGAACTGCAGCTTTTCGCTATTCCACTGGCCCAGCAGTTCACCCACCTGGACATCCTTGACGCTGCCCTTGAGGTGCTGGGCATCGGCATACACCACATCGAAACCCTGGGTGCGCAGCACGTGGTCACGACGCAGGCGCGTGTCTTCGTTGAGGGCATCCTTGTTCGCCAGATCGAAGCCGTCGACCCGGTAGTGCGGCCACTTCTTCTGGGCCCACTGCGCTGCCTGGGCCAGCAGGAAACGGCCGATTCCGCGGTTCAGCGGTTCGACCTGCAGGCCGCCTTCGGGCTCGAAGTGCACCCGGCGAGTGTCGTGCTCGACCCACACATCCAGGTGATTCTGTTCCTTGCGCACCCGTTGGCCGGGGAGGCTGATGGTCATGCGCAGCAGGCTGTGCTCTTTGTTGTTGCGTTCGGCATAACCGAACTCGACAAAGCGCAGAGGCCGTCCGCCCGTGGCGCGATCGGTCTGCAAGGGGGCCAGGCGCAGCATCTTATGGTGCTCGGCCTGCACATCGGCCCACGGCAGCGGCGGCGCTTCCGGGGCGGCGGCTTCCTGCTCGGTGGCGGGTGAGTTCGGGGTATCAGTCATAACGGCGAGATCCTGTCCAATCGCTGCGCGCCGACAGCAATTGAACGGCCGGCAAAGGCTTATCGGCCGTTTTTTTCAGGACTGGAGGGCAAAAACAGCCTAACGGGTGTGAAGTCCGTCAATAAAATCGATGATCGCGCTGCCCAGTTCCGCTGCCAGCGGCAATTGCGGGTCCTTGTAGGAGGCCAGCTGGCGCTTGAGGTCATTGGGCACGATGCGCATCACATGGTTCATGCCTTCGATCAGTGCCAGTTGCGCATCCGGTTTGGCGGCCTTGAGGACCCTGGCGTCATCGACGCTGACCTGGATGTCGTTGCTGCCCTGGATGATCAGCGCCGGCATCTTCAGGCGGGCGAAGGCCGCCGCCGGGTCTTCGCGAAACAGGGTGATCAGGTAAGGCTGCACGCTGGGGCGAAAGATGACTTGCAGGGCAGGGGGCACATCCGGGTCGACCTTGCCGGCCTTGAGGCTGTCCAGCAGCTCATTGCTGCGCAGCATCAGCGCCGGTGGCAGGCGGTAGCTCAACTGCTGGCGCAGGATCTGGTCCACCGGGCGGGCGGTTCCGGAGATCGAGATAACGCCTGCGGCATTCAGCTGCGGTGCCGCCAGCGTGGCGATCAGTGCGCCTTCGCTATGCCCCAGGACTATCAGTTGGCCCAGGCGTGGATCGGCCTTGAGCTTGTTGCCCCAGGCCACGGCATCCGCGACATAGGCGTCCAGGGTCAGGTTGCGTTCGTCCGGGGTCGCGGCGAGGCTGGCGGCCACGCCGCGCTTGTCATAACGCACGCTGGCGATGTTGTGCTTGGCCAGTACCCAGGCCAGGCGCTTGAGGCTGTCGTTGCGCCCGCCATCGGGGTTGTTGCCGTCGCGGTCAGTGGGGCCGGAGCCGGAAATGATCAGCACCACCGGCACCGGCTGCTCGGACTTGGGTAGCAGCAGCGAGCCGTACAGCTCACCGTGCCCGGTGTCCAGGCTCACGGGGCGTTGCAGGACGGCCGCATGAACCAGGCCGGTGAACAGGGAAAGGCTCAAGAGAAGAACTCGCAGCATCATCGCGCCATCATGGATAAGGTGCCGGTTTGACTCGGTAACAGGCAGAAGGTTCGAGGATGAACTAGTTGGGTAGCCTGCGTATACTGGCGCACGCGCTAATCCAGATTGAGTTATTTCGGCTGATTTCACGGAGCTCCCTGCATGTCCGGCAATACCTACGGCAAGCTGTTCACTGTCACCACCGCGGGCGAAAGCCATGGTCCGGCGTTGGTCGCCATTGTCGACGGCTGCCCGCCGGGCCTGGAACTGACGCTGGAGGACCTGCAGCGTGACCTGGACCGGCGCAAGCCTGGCACCAGCCGCCACACCACCCAGCGCCAGGAACCCGACGAGGTCGAGATCCTCTCCGGGGTGTTCGAAGGCAAGACCACCGGCTGTTCCATCGGCTTGTTGATCCGCAACACCGATCAGAAGTCCAAGGACTATTCGGCGATCAAGGACCTGTTCCGCCCGGCTCACGCCGACTACAGCTATCACCACAAGTACGGCATCCGCGACTACCGTGGTGGCGGCCGCAGCTCGGCCCGGGAAACCGCCATGCGCGTGGCGGCCGGGGCCATTGCCAAGAAGTACCTGGCCAGCCAGGGCATCGTGATTCGCGGCTACATGAGCCAGCTGGGCCCGATCGAGATTCCCTTCAAGACCTGGGATTCGGTAGAGAACAACGCCTTCTTCAGCCCTGATCCGGACAAGGTTGCGGAACTGGAAGCCTATATGGACCAGTTGCGTCGAGACCAGGATTCGGTCGGAGCGAAGATCACCGTGGTGGCCGAAGGGGTGATGCCGGGCCTGGGCGAGCCGATTTTCGATCGCCTGGACGCCGAGCTGGCCCATGCGCTGATGAGCATCAACGCGGTCAAGGGCGTGGAGATCGGCGCCGGTTTCGCCTGCGTTGCCCAGCGCGGCACCGAGCACCGTGACGAACTGACCCCGCAAGGTTTCCTCAGCAATAACGCCGGCGGCATTCTGGGCGGCATCTCCTCGGGGCAGCCGATCGTCGCTCACCTGGCGCTCAAGCCGACCTCCAGCATTACCACCCCCGGGCGCTCCATCGATATCGACGGCAACCCGGTGGACGTGATCACCAAGGGGCGCCACGACCCGTGCGTGGGCATTCGCGCCACGCCGATCGCCGAGGCGATGATGGCCATCGTGCTGATGGATCACCTGCTGCGCCACCGCGGCCAGAATGCCGACGTGCGCGTCAGCACGCCGGTGCTGGGCCAGCTGTAATGCCGGTCCTGCCAGTCGCCACGGTCTGAAGGCCGTGGCGGCACTTCCCTACTGGCGGCTTTCCAGTTTCTACCTGTTCTATTTCGCGCTGCTGGGCTCGACCGCGCCATTCCTGGCGCTGTATTTCGATCACCTGGGGTTCTCCAGTGCGCGCATCGGCGAACTGGTGGCCATTCCCATGCTCATGCGCTGCGTGGCGCCCAACCTTTGGGGCTGGCTGGGGGACTACACCGGGCGGCGCCTGGCGATCGTGCGTTTTGGTGCGTTCTGCACCCTGGTCTGTTTCTCCCTGATCTTCGTCGACAAGAGCTATGCCTGGCTGGCCATGGTCATGGCCCTGCATGCTTTTTTCTGGCACGCGGTGCTGCCGCAGTTCGAAGTGATCACCCTGGCGCACCTGCAAGGCCAGGCCTCGCGCTACAGCCAGATCCGCCTCTGGGGCTCCATCGGCTTCATTCTTACCGTGGTGGCCCTGGGGCGTTTGTTCGAGTGGTTGAGCCTGGACATCTACCCGGTAGCGCTGGTGGTGATCATGGCGGGCATCGTCCTCAGCAGCCTGTGGGTGCCTAACGCCCAGCCGCGGGTGCAGGGGCCGCGGCACGCCGGGGAGGGTTTTGTCAGGCAACTGCGCAGCCCCGGTGTGCTGGCCTTCTACCTGTGCGTGGCACTGATGCAGATGAGCCACGGCCCCTATTACACCTTCCTGACTCTGCACCTGGAGCGCCTGGGCTATACCCGCGGGGTGATCGGCATGCTCTGGGCCCTGGGTGTGGTGGCCGAAGTGTTGATGTTTCTGGCGATGAGCTGGCTCCTGGCGCGCTTTTCCGTGCGGCGGGTGCTGCTGGCGAGCTTCCTGCTGGCAGCTCTGCGCTGGTTGCTGCTGGGCAGCCTGGCGGAACACCTCGGGGTGCTGTTGTTGGCTCAGGTGCTGCACGCGGCGACCTTCGGCAGTTTCCACGCCGCCGCCATTCATTTTGTGCAGCGCAGTTTCGGTGCCCGCCAGCAAGGCCAGGGCCAGGCGTTGTACGCGGCCCTGGCGGGAACCGGGGGCGCCCTGGGGGCCCTGTATTCGGGTTATAGCTGGAATGCCCTGGGCCCTACATTGACCTTTAGTATTGCCAGCGTCGCAGCCTTGGCCGCAGCCGTTATCATTGCCACCCGCATGCAAGAGGAGTTGCCGTAATGAGCAGCCTGTCCGTCTACCACGTATCCAGTCCGGACCTGCCGAACAAGGTCCTGACCCACTTCGACGATATCGCTGCAACCCTGGCCGAGCAGGGGATTCGTTTCGACCGCTGGCCTGCCACCACGCGTGTTGCACCGGGCACCAGCCAGCAAGAAGTGATATGCGCCTATCAGGAGCAGGTCGATCGCCTGATGACCGAGGGTGGCTACGCCAGCGTGGATGTCATCAGCCTCGATGAAGACCATCCGCGGAAGGCCGAGCTGCGCGCCAGCTTTCTCGATGAGCACCGCCACAGCGAGGATGAAGTACGTTTCTTCGTTGCGGGCCGGGGCCTGTTCAACCTGCACATCGATGACTATGTGTACGCCGTACTGTGCGAAAGGAATGACCTGATCTCGGTGCCGGCGGGCACCGCCCATTGGTTCGACATGGGCGAGCGGCCGAACCTGGTGGCCATCCGCATGTTCAACAACCCCCAGGGCTGGAACGCCAGCCTGACCGGCGACGCGATCGCCAGCCAGTTCCCGCGCCTGGACGATTGAGCGGGGAGCACAACGTCAACGGGCCGGACCCACGCAAGGTGGGGCCGGCCCGGACAGGTGCAGCTCAAGCGGCTTACGCGGAGTGGTAAGTCGGCAGGGCAAAGCGGTTCTGGCTTTGCAGCATGGAGATCTGTGGCAACTCACTGGCCTGTTCGGCCAAGTCCCGACGAATTGCGCTGATGACCCACGACAGTTGGTCGGCGGCGTGCAACTGTGCGTAGGAGATCGAACGCTTGAACTGTTTGCCTTCGCTGTTGCGCAGGGTCAACAGGATGCCACCGTCAGGGCGTGGCTGGGTGGTCACTTCGAAGTTGGAGAACAGGGAAGAAAATTTTTCTTGGATCAGGCTCATGTCTATCAGCTCCGTTAGCTCTTGAAGGGCAAGCGTGGAGTGATAGGTGCAGCGATTGTGCCAGTATCGTTTTTTTAAAATATCCTTTAAAAACAACAACTTATAAAAATCAAAAAAGCGCCTGTTCGTGCAAATTGCATGAATGGCCATCGTGCATCCTGCATTTTGCAGGTCCGCAGGGGTTGTTGGCGGGTGCCGTGGCAGTGTTGTGACCGCGGGCCAGGGTGGAAAATTCAATCGTTGAAGCGGGGACAAGTACGCTGCGTGGGGAGACCGAGGGTAGATACAAAAGTTTGCAAAAACCCCGTGTACAGCGTCGCGAGAGCTGACGTATTTTCCAGCCAGTCACGTTGGTTCAACCTGGCCTCGACGGCCCCGCGAAAGTGGCTTGAACGGCGTTTCTGCGACATGGAATGTGTTGTGGCGCGATCTTGCGATCCCGCCCGACCAATAATAAGAACACAGGACGCTCTCCATGAACCTTTCCTGCGCCTCATCGCCGGTGCTCTTTGCAGCCCTGCGCTTGTCCTGCCTTCATCCCTTGGCGAGAGATATCCACAGCTCCCGCGTGCCGCTCGCCGCACCTTGGATCGCTACCCCCGGTTGAGCCTTGCGCCGCTGTTGCCAACGCCCGGCCGGCCAGGCCCGGGCCCAGATCCTTGCTGTGCAACCGGAGCAACCATGAACAAGCACAAGAGCGACATGATCACCTGGGGCATGATGCTGCGTAAGGTGCCCTCCATTGCCAGGGCACTGCCGCGGGTGGTGCGGGGCATGAAGGCGGGCAATATCGACAACCCGGACCAGCCCTGCGGCCTGGGCTGGAGCTTTGAGCAGGCGACCCTGCGCAACCCCGAGGGGCCGGCCTTGCTGTACGGTGACCGGGTGCTCAGTTATGCACAGGTCAATCAATGGGCCAACCGCATTGCTGCCTACCTGCAGGAGCAGGGCATCGGCAAGGGTGATGTGCTGGCGATCTTCATCGAGAACCGCCCGGAATTGCTGGTCACGGTGCTGGCGGTGGCCAAGCTCGGCGGCATTTGCGCGATGCTCAACACCGCGCAGACCCAGGGCGTGCTGGCGCACAGCCTGGCGTTGGTGAAACCGGCGGCGATCATCCTCGGCGGCGAGCTGCAGGCCGCTTACTCGGCGGTACGCGAGCAGGTGGGCATCGATCCGCAGCGCACCTGGTTCGTGGCCGATCAGGACACCTTTGCCGACCCCGGGCCGACCCCCGAGGGAATGCGCAACCTGATGGCCGAGAGCGTCGGTTACCCATCGGACAACCTGGCGCAGACCCAGCGCATCTTCCTCAACGACCCTTGCTTCTACATCTACACCTCCGGCACCACGGGGTTGCCCAAGGCCGGGATCTTCAAGCATGGTCGCTGGATGCGCACCTCTGCCGGCTTCGGCACCATCGCCCTGGATATGCAGCTCGGCGACGTGGTGTATTGCACCTTGCCGCTGTACCACGCCACCGGTCTGTGCGTGTGCTGGGGCTCGGCGATTACCGGCGCCTCGGGCTTTGCCATCCGCCGCAAATTCAGCGCCAGCCAGTTCTGGGATGACGTGCGCCGTTACAAGGCCACGACCGTGGGTTATGTCGGGGAGTTGTGCCGCTACCTGATCGACCAGCCGGCTTGCGCACGGGATACCGAGCACGGGGTCTCGAAGATGATCGGCAACGGGCTGCGCCCGGGCGTCTGGAGCGAGTTCAAGCAACGTTTCGGCGTCGGTCATATCTGTGAGTTGTATGCCGCCAGTGACGGCAATATCGGTTTCAGCAACATCCTCAACTTCGACAATACCGTGGGCTTTTCCCTGATCCCCTGGGCGCTGGTGGAATACGCCCACGATACTGGTGCGCCACTACGCAACAGCCAGGGCTTCATGCAGAAGGTAGCCAAGGGCGGCCAGGGGCTGCTGCTGGCGAAGATCGACGACAAGGCGCCCCTGGATGGCTACACCGACCCGGAAAAGAACCTCAAGGTGATTCTCAAGGACGTATTCGAGAAGGGCGACTGCTACTTCAACACCGGCGATCTGCTGCGCGATATCGGCTTTGGCCATGTGCAGTTCGTCGACCGGCTGGGAGATACCTATCGCTGGAAGGGCGAGAACGTTTCCACCACCGAGGTGGAGAACGTCCTCCTGGGGCACCCGCAGGTTGCCGAGGTGGTGGCCTATGGGGTCGAGATCCACAACACCAACGGTCGGGCCGGGATGGTGGCGATCACTCCGGCAGAATCCCTGGCGACCCTGGATTTCAGCGAGTTGCTGCAGTTCGCCCGGCAGCAGTTGCCGGCCTACGCAGTGCCGCTGTTCCTGCGGATCAAAGTGAAGATGGACACCACCGGCACCTTCAAGTACCAGAAGAGTCGCCTCAAGGAGCAGGCATTCGATCTGCAGCAAATCGGTGACGAGCCGGTGTATGCCTGGTTGCCGGGCTCGGATACCTACGTGCGGCTGACCCCGCAGATTCTCGCGGACATTCAGGGTGGGCGCCTGCGTTATTGATTCTGCCTATGGTGGCTCTCGGGAAAAAAGGGATGACAGGCTGGCGCCGGCTTGGGGAAACTAGCGCCTTTCCGAATTGCCGAACCTGGAGTTTCCGATGACCGACAAAAGCCGCCAGATGACTGAAGAAGAGGCCGCCCAGTTTGTCGAACAGGTGTTCAACGTGGCCCGCCAGGGCGACGCACAGATGCTCGACAAACTGGCTGCCAGTGGCCTGCCGGTCAACCTGCGCAATCACAAGGGCGACACGCTGCTGATGCTCGCCGCCTATCACGGCCATGTGGACGCGGTGCAGGTGCTGCTCAAGCACCAGGCCGACCCCGAGATCCGCAACGACAACGGCCAGAGCCCGATTGCCGGGGCTGCCTTCAAGGGCGACCTGGCGGTGGTCAAGGCGCTGGTGGAGGGGGGCGCCCAGGTGGAAGGCTCGTCCTTCGACGGACGTACCGCGCTGATGATGGCGGCGATGTTCAACCGCACGGAAATCGTCACCTACCTGATCAGCCAGGGCGCCGACCCCAAGGCCCGCGACAGCAATGGCGTGAGTGCCCTGGAAGCGGCCAAGACCATGGGCGCCATGGATACCACGGCGCAGCTCGAAAAACTCCTGGCCTGAGCCGGCGATGATCGGGGCGTGCAGGCGTCAGGTGCTGCCTGGCGTGATAGCTCGGGCACTTTAGGCTATCCTTCGCGCCCCTTGATTTCCTCGCTTCCAGGATGTGCCCATGAAAACCGCCCTTATCGAACTCATTAGCAAGATCAGCTCCGGGTGCATGGGCGATGCCGAGATCCAGCAGATCGCCGAGGAGGCGAGCCAGGCCTACGCCGACCCTCAGGGATTCCTGGCAGCCAACCCGGATATCAACTACGACGACAGCTTCCCCATTCCCCTGGGGGAATGGGTGGTGGTCGGCAGCCTGCCGGAAACCGTGTTGTTTCAGGCCGATACCTATGTCGACCTGTTCGCCCAGATCGTCGCCTCGTTCGGCAAGGACGTGGCTTTCAACATCAAGCCCAAGCAGTTGGCCAAGATCGAAGCCCTGACGGCCTTGAACCGCATCCAGATCCAGATGGGCAGCATGAACCCGGAAAACGGCGGCTATGTGTTGATGAACTTCAGCCAGTTGCTGGATGACGAGTTGCAGATGGTACTGGTCTACGGCAACGACGTGCCGCGGGTGCTGGAGCTGTGCGCTGAGGTCGGGATCGCCGCAGCGCCGGCCCTGGAGGCCTTGAAGGTCGCCGTTCATGTCTGAAGCCCGAGCGGCTGTGGAATAAAACGGAACCCTGATCCAGCACGGCTATCCTAAAGAGGCACGCCATCATTTAGGGAGCGACACCATGGGTTCCACCTTCAATGGCCTGGTTGGCCTGATCATTCTGGCCCTGGATATCTGGGCCATCATCAACGTACTCAAAAGCGGCGCCGAAACCGGGATGAAGATCCTCTGGGTGCTCTTGATCATTCTCCTGCCGGTGCTGGGGCTGATCATCTGGGCGATCGCCGGGCCGCGAGGCAATGTGCGGCTCTGAAGCTGGAGACGCAGGTTGCACAGGGAAAAGGGCCGTCAGGCCCTTTTTTGTGTGACTAAACATGCGTTGAACGAAATTTTCACAAACGCTCTAAGACAATTCGCCGGCGCTTTTTCCCCGGTATAACTCTCTGCAATCTCTTGTCCCAGAGCCGTTGGCAGTGGGTTTTTCGGTGCTGCCCACTAATCAATGGCAATGCCTTGAGTGATCGTGCAACATTTGCGCACCGCGAATTCCCCCGTCGCCCTGGCGGCAACAAGAGGGCAGAACGCAGCTTTATCTTTGCAACTTAAACTTCCAATGGGTCCTAAAACCACATGGCAAACTCGGATGCCCTGAGTCAGCAGCGATCCTCGAATCGCCTGCTGCAACCGACCGTTAAATCCCATCTGGCCTACACGCTGTTGTGCGCCCTGGTCATGATGGTGATGCTTTCCCTGTTGCGCGTCGCGCTGCTGATCTACAACCGCGAGATGATTCTCGACACTCCGGCCTCGACCTTCCTCGAAGCGTTTGCCAACGGGCTGCGTTTTGACCTGCGGCTGGTGGTCTACCTCAGCGTACCGCTGCTGCTGGCGCTGTTCAGCGCCCGGGCCATGGCGGCTCGCGGGGTGTTGCGCTTCTGGCTGACAGTCACCTCCAGCATCGCGCTGTTCCTCGGCCTGATGGAGATGGACTTCTACCGAGAGTTCCACCAGCGCCTCAACGGCCTGGTCTTCCAGTATGTGAAGGAAGACCCGAAAACCGTGATGAGCATGCTCTGGTACGGCTTCCCGGTGGTCCGCTACCTGCTGGCCTGGGCCGTGGGCACCTGGATCCTGAGCCTGGCATTCAAGGGGGCCGACCGCGCCACCCGGCCCCGCGGCCCGTTCAGCGGCGGCAATGTCGGCACCCGGCAGATTGCCCCCTGGTATGCGCGCATTGCGGTGTTCGTGGTGTGTCTGCTGATCTGCGTGGTTGCAGCCCGTGGCACCCTGCGCCAGGGCCCGCCGATGCGTTGGGGGGACGTCTACACCACCGAATCCAACTTCGCCAACCAGTTGGGCCTCAATGGCACGCTGCAACTGATGGCGGCGGCCAAGGATCGTCTGTCCGAGGACCGCACCAATATCTGGAAGGCCACCTTGCCTCAGCCTCTGGCGCAGCAGACCGTGCGCGACATGCTGCTGGTGCCGAGTGACAAGCTGGTGGATGCCGATATCGCCGCCGTACGCCGCACCTACACGCCGGATGGGGAAAAGACCCTGCCGATCAAGAACGTCGTGGTGATCCTGATGGAAAGCTTCGCCGGGCATTCGGTGGGCGCCCTGGGACGTCCGGGGGAGATCACTCCGTACTTCGACAAACTGTCCAAGGAAGGCCTGCTGTTCGACCGCTTCTTCTCCAACGGCACCCACACCCACCAGGGCATGTTCGCCACCATGGCGTGCTTCCCCAACCTGCCTGGCTTCGAATACCTGATGCAGACCCCGGAAGGCAGCCACAAGCTGTCCGGCCTGCCGCAATTGCTCAGTGCTCGCAACTACGATGACGTGTATGTCTACAACGGCGATTTCGCCTGGGACAACCAGTCGGGGTTCTTCAGCAACCAGGGCATGACCAACTTCATCGGCCGTAACGACTTCGTCAATCCGGTGTTCTCCGACCCGACCTGGGGCGTGTCCGACCAGGACATGTTCAACCGCGGCCTGGAAGAGTTGAAGGCCCGGGAAGGCAAGGGGCCGTTCTATGCCCTGCTGCAGACCCTGTCCAACCACACGCCGTATGCCCTGCCCACGCCTTTGCCGGTGGACAAGGTGACCGACCGCGGCAGCCTCAACGAACACCTGACGGCCATGCGCTACTCCGACTGGGCCCTGGGCCAGTTCTTCGAGAAAGCGCGCAAGGAGCCTTACTTCAAGGAAACCCTGTTCGTGGTAGTGGGCGACCATGGCTTCGGCAACGAGCAGCAGATCACCGAAATGGACCTGGGGCGCTTCAACGTGCCCATGCTGATGATCGCTCCGGGCATCCAGGAAAAGTTCGGCCAGCGTGACCACACCGTGGGCACCCAGATCGACATCGTGCCCACCATCATGGGCCGCCTGGGTGGCGACGTACTGCACCAGTGCTGGGGGCGCGACCTGCTCAACCTGCCGGAAGGCGACAAGGGCTTCGGCGTGATCAAGCCTTCGGGCAGTGACCAGACCGTAGCGCTGCTGACGGCGGACCGGGTGCTGGTACTGCCCAAGGAAATGCCGCCACGGCTGTACAAGTACGAACTGGGTTCGGCACCGGGGGGCGAACTGATCCCGGATTCTGCCGATGAGGCGCAGCTCAAGCAGAAGCTGGAATCCTTCCTGCAGACGGCGACCAAGAGCTTGCTCGACAACACCGCAGGCGTGGTCAACGGGAAACCGGACTAAACGCTGTAGCGCCGGCCCTGTCATGCGGGGTTGGCGCAAGTTGCCCGCGTGAATAAAACACCCCACAAGTGGGGTGTTTTTTATTCGGGCTTATAAAAAGGCGCCGGTGAAGACCGGCGCCTTTTTACGTGCAAACATACTCTGGGGCGAGCAATAAGGGCGTTATATCCTGCCCAGCAGCAAGAGTACCAAC
This sequence comes from Pseudomonas sp. GW823-FHT02C05, assembly GCF_058797595.1. Lineage (NCBI taxonomy): Bacteria > Pseudomonadati > Pseudomonadota > Gammaproteobacteria > Pseudomonadales > Pseudomonadaceae > Pseudomonas > Pseudomonas sp. GW823-FHT02C05. The sequence continues at coordinate 851,794 of NZ_JBXAJU010000003.1, forward strand.
AGCACCACCAGCACGACGCCAATGATTCCTGAAGGCCCATAACCCCAGCTTCTGGAGTGCGGGAATACTGGCAGGCCGCCAATCAGCAGCAGAATCAGAATAACGATCAGAATGGTGCCCATGGCTGTTTCCTTATTGGAATAGAGTTGAACAACGCAGTTATTCAAGGACAAGTTCGTTTTAGGGATAAAGCGAACCGCTTAATAAATCCGACTCTGCGCCCATCCAGAAAATTCCAAGTATTTTTAAAGCTTTCCGCTTTCGGTCTTATTTCCTTTGCGCCTGCCCGGAGCAGGGGGGGCGGATGACAGGTCGGGGGCACCGGGCCGGCGGTTTGCCCGGGGCATTCAGCACCCTGATGGTGCGTGGGTGGCGCAGGGGCCTTCGCTACACTGCGGCTCATCTTCCCCGGAACAACAAGGCAACTCTTATGCAAAATCGCATGATGATCACTGGCGCCGGCTCCGGCCTGGGTCGCGAAATCGCTTTGCGCTGGGCCCGCGAGGGCTGGCGGCTGGCCTTGTCCGATGTCAGCGAGGCGGGCCTGCAGGAAACCCTGAAACTGGTGCGTGCAGCCGGTGGTGACGGTTTTGTGCAGCGTTGCGATGTGCGTGACTACAGCCAGTTGACCGCCTTCGCTCAGGCCTGCGAGGTGAAGTTCGGCGGCATCGACATCATCGTCAACAACGCCGGCGTGGCCTCTGGCGGGTTCTTCAGCGAACTGTCGCTGGAGGATTGGGACTGGCAGATCGCGATCAACCTGATGGGGGTGGTCAAGGGCTGCAAGGCCTTCCTGCCGCTGCTGGAGCAGAGCAAGGGCAAGATCATCAATATCGCTTCCATGGCGGCCTTGATGCAGGGCCCGGCCATGAGCAACTACAACGTGGCCAAGGCCGGAGTGGTGGCGCTTTCCGAGAGCCTGTTGATCGAGCTCGCGCAGCAGGAAATCGGCGTGCATGTGGTCTGCCCGTCGTTCTTCCAGACCAACCTGCTGGACTCCTTCCGGGGGCCGACCCCGGCCATGAAGGCCCAGGTGGGCAAGTTGCTGGAAAACTCGCCGATCACCGCCGCCGAGATCGCCGACTACATCCATGCCCAGGTCGATGCCGGCCAGTTCATGATCCTGCCCCATGAGCAGGGCCGTATGGCCTGGGCCCTGAAGCAGAAAAATCCCCAGGCGCTGTACGACGAAATGACCCTGATGGCCGACAAGATGCGCGCCAAGGCCAAGCAAAGCGCCAGTTGAGCTTGCCCAATCCCCCTGGGCGTCGTTAGGGTTGCCGGCATCCGACAATCCTGACGAGTTCCTGCATGCTCAATTACCTGTGGTTCTTCCTCGCCGCGCTGTTTGAAATCGCCGGCTGCTATGCGTTCTGGATGTGGCTGCGTCAGGGCAAGAGTGCCTTGTGGGTGATTCCCGCGCTGGTCAGCCTGACCCTGTTCGCCCTGTTGCTGACCAAGGTCGAGGCCACCTACGCCGGGCGCGCCTATGCCGCCTACGGAGGCATCTATATCGTCGCTTCGATTGGCTGGCTGGCAGTGGTGGAGCGGGTACGGCCCCTGGGTTCGGATTGGCTGGGGCTGGCGCTGTGCGTGATCGGGGCCAGTGTGATTCTGTTCGGCCCGCGCTTTTCCAATGGCTGAATAACCCGGCCCAGAGAAGCTGGGCCGGGGGCAGGGTCAGTCGAACAGCTCCTTGGGCACATCGTGCTTGAGCATCAGTTGGCACTGTTCGCTGTCCGGATCGAAGACGATTACCGCCTGGCCCTTGGTCAAGGCCTGGCGCACCCGCAGCACACGGGTCTCCAGGGGCGTTTCATCACCGTTGTCGGTGCCCTCGCGGGTCACGAAGTCCTCGATCAGGCGGGTCAGGGTGTCGACTTCAAGTTGGTCGTGGGGAATCAGCATGGGGGCCTCCGGCAAACAATCCGGGATCCTACTGCGCCCGGGGCCGTGCCGCCAGCCACGGCGTGCACAAACTCCGGGGCGGGTTCAGGATTTCTGCCCCACCAGGCTGTCCACCGAGGGCACCCGGGTATCGCTTTCCATTTGTGCATCGTGCTCCAGTTGATGGCTGAAGCTGTCCAGTGAGCCCTGGGCCGGTTGCGCGTCGCTGGCAAATACCGGCGGGCTGAGGATGTAGGCCCCCAGCAGGCGGCTGAGTGCCGCCAGGCTGTCGATATGAGTGCGCTCATAGCCGTGGGTGGCGTCGCAACCGAATGCCAGCAGCGCAGTGCGGATGTCGTGGCCGGCGGTGACCGCCGAATGGGCGTCGCTGAAGTAGTAGCGGAACAGGTCGCGACGTACCGGCAACTCGTGTTCGCCGGCCAGGCGCAGCAGGTGGCGGGACAAGTGATAGTCGTAGGGGCCACCGGAGTCCTGCATGGCCACGCTCACCGCATGTTCGCTGGAGTGCTGGCCCGGGGCGACCGGGGCAATGTCGATGCCGACGAACTCGCTGACGTCCCAGGGCAGGGCCGCTGCCGCACCACTGCCGGTTTCTTCGGTGATGGTGAATAGCGGATGGCAGTCGATCATCAGCGGCTCGCCGCTGTCGACTATGGCCTTGAGCGCGGCCAGCAGCGCGGCGACACCAGCCTTGTCGTCCAGGTGCCGGGCGCTGATATGGCCGCTTTCGGTGAACTCGGGCAAGGGGTCGAAGGCAACAAAGTCACCCACGCCTATCCCCAGGGATTCGCAGTCGGCGCGGGTGGTGCAGTAGGCATCCAGGCGCAGCTCGATGTGGTCCCAACTGATGGGCAGTTCGTCCACCGCGGTGTTGAAGGCGTGCCCGGAGGCCATCAGCGGCAGGACGCTGCCGCGCAACACGCCGTTGTCGGTGAACAGGCTGACCCGGCTGCCCTCGGCAAAGCGGCTGGACCAGCAGCCCACCGGGGCCAGGGTCAGGCGGCCGTTGTCCTTCACCGCGCGCACGCTGGCGCCAATGGTGTCCAGGTGCGCCGAGACGGCCCGGTCCGGGCTGTTCTTCTGGCCCTTGAGGGTGGCGCGAATGGTGCCACGACGGGTCAGCTCGAAGGGGATGCCCAGTTCTTCAAGGCGTTCGGCGACATAGCGCACGATGGTGTCGGTAAAGCCGGTGGGGCTGGGAATGGCGAGCATTTCCAGGAGGACTTTCTGCAGGTAGGCGAGGTCGGGTTCGGGAATCTTGCGGGTCATGGAAACTCCTGATGAGAAACGGCCATCGATGGTTTCGATGAGGGCATGGATGCAGGGCCAGGGGGCGCCTTCGCTGCCAAGCCAGCTCCTACCAGTGAGGGTAGGAGCCGGCTTGCCGGCGAAGGATTACGGCGCCGGTTGGCTGTGGGGAAACAGCAGGTCGACAAAACGTTCGGCGGTGGGTTGCGGTTCGTGATTGGCCAACCCGGCGCGTTCGTTGGCTTCGATGAACACGTACTCGGGCTGATCCGCCGCCGGCACCATCAGGTCCAGGCCCACCACGGGAATGTCCAGGGCACGGGCTGCGCGGATGGCGGCGTCGGCCAGGGTCGGATGAAGGATGCCGGTGACGTCTTCCAGAGTGCCGCCGGTGTGCAGGTTGGCGGTGCGCCGTACAAACAGCCGCTCCCCGGCGGCCAGTACGCTGTTGTAGTCGTAGCCGGAGGCGTGCAGGGTGCGCTGGGTCTCCTGGTCCAGGGGGATTTTGCTCTCGCCGCCGGTGGCCGCCTGGCGGCGACGGCTGCGGGCTTCGATCAGCGCGCCGATGGAGTGCTGACCATCACCGATGATTTCCGCGGGACGGCGGATAGCCGCTGCCACCACTTCAAAGCCGATCACCAGGATGCGCAGGTCCAGGCCTTCGTGGAAGCTTTCCAGCAATACCCGGCTGTCAAAGCGGCGGGCGTGGTCGATGGCCTTTTGCACCTCTTCGATGGTCCGCAGGTCCACCGCCACGCCTTGTCCCTGCTCGCCATCCAGGGGCTTGACCACCACCCGCTGGTGCTCGTCGAGAAAGCCCAGGTTGTCATCGGCGTTGCCCGCCAGTTGCTGCGCCGGCAGGTTCAAGCCCGCACCCTTGAGCACCTTGTGGGTCAGGCTCTTGTCCTGGCACAGGCTCATGCTGATGGCGCTGGTGAGATCGCTCAGCGATTCCCGGCAGCGTACCCGGCGACCGCCGTGGCTGAGGGTGAACAGCCCGGCGTCGGCGTCATCCACCTGAACATCGATGCCCCGGCGATGTGCTTCCTCGACGATGATCCGCGCATAGGGGTTGAACTCCGCCTGGGGCCCGGGGCCGAGGAACAGCGGCTGGTTGATGCCGTTCTTGCGCTTGATGGCGAAGGTCGACAGGGTGCGAAACCCGAGTTTGGCGTAGAGGTTCTTGGCCTGGCGGTTGTCGTGCAGCACCGACAGGTCGAGGTAGCTCAGGCCGCGGCTCATGAAGTGTTCGATCAGGTGGCGCACCAGCACTTCGCCGACGCCCGGGCGACTGCAGTCGGGGTCCACTGCCAGGCACCAGAGGCTGCTGCCGTGTTCCGGGTCCTGGTAGGCCTTGTGGTGATTGAGGCCCATGACGCTGCCGATCACCGCGCCGCTGTCTTCGTCCTCGGCCAGCCAGTACACCGGCCCGCCCTGATGGCGCGGGGTCAGCAGTTGCGGGTCGATGGGCAGCATGCCGCGGGCCTGGTACAGCTGGTTGATGGCTTGCCAGTCGGCTTCGCTCTGGGCGCGACGGATGCGGAAACCGCGAAATACCCGAGTGGCCTGGCGGTAATCGCTGAACCACAGGCGCAGGGTATCGGAAGGGTCGAGGAACAGTTGCGCCGGTTCCAGCCCCAGCACTTGTTGTGGCGCCGCCACATACAGAGCGATGTCGCGTTCGCCAGGTCGCTCGTTGAGCAACTCCCCGGCCAGGCTGGTGGGGTCGGGAAAGGTATGGCCGATCAGCAGGCGGCCCCAACCGCAATGTACCGCGATCGGTTCGCACCCGGGTTCGCTGCCGTCTTCGGCGAAGCGCGCCTGCAGGCGTTCATAGGACGGCGCCTGGCCGCGCAGCAGGCGTTGGCTGTAAGCCGTGGCGTGAGCTTTCATCGGTCAGATTCCTTGTTCGCTGAGCCACAGGTTCAATGCCGCCAGTTGCCACAGCTTGGAGCCGCGCAAGGGCGTCAACTGGCCCTGGGGATCGGTCAGCAGGCGGTCGAGCATGGCCGGCTTGAACAGGCCGCGATCCTGGCTCGGGTCCAGCAGCAGTTCGCGTACCCAGTCCAGGGTCGCGCCCTGCAAGTGCTTGAGGCCCGGCACCGGGAAGTAGCCTTTCTTGCGGTCGATCACCTCGCTGGGGATCACCAGCCGCGCAGCTTCCTTGAGCACCTGCTTGCCGCCGTCCGGCAACTTGAAGCGCGCAGGCACCCGGGCCGAAAGCTCCACCAGGCGGTAGTCGAGGAACGGCGTGCGCGCCTCCAGGCCCCAGGCCATGGTCATGTTATCCACACGCTTGACCGGGTCATCCACCAGCATCACCGTGCTGTCCAGGCGCAGGGCCTTATCCACAGCTGCGTCGGCGCCGGGCTGGGCGAAATGCTCGCGGACAAAATCCCCAGCGGCATCGTTGGCGGTCAGCCACTGCGGTTGTACGGTGGCCGCGTAGTCGTCGTAGCTGCGGTCGAAGAAGGCCGCACGGTAGGCCGCGTAGGGGTCGCTGGCGCCGTCCACCTGCGGGTACCAGTGGTAGCCGGCAAAGAGTTCGTCGGCGCCCTGGCCGCTTTGCACTACCTTGCAGTGCTTGGCCACTTCCCGGGACAGCAGGTAGAAAGCGATGCAGTCGTGGCTGACCATCGGCTCGCTCATGGCCCGAAAGGCCGCGGGCAACTGTTCGATGATTTCACGTTCATCGATGCGCAACTGGTGATGCCGGGTGCCGTAGTGCCGGGCAATCAGGTCGGAGTACTGGAACTCGTCGCCCCGCTCGCCACCGGCGTCCTCGAAGCCGATGGAGAAGGTCGACAGGTTGTCCACCCCGACCTCTCGCAGCAGGCCCACCAGCAAGCTGGAGTCGACACCGCCGGACAGCAGCACGCCCACATCCACTGCTGCCCGTTGGCGGATGGCCACCGCTTCGCGGGTGCTGTCCAGCACCCGGTCACGCCAGTCTTCCAGCGTCAGGTTGGTTTCGTCGGCACGGGGGCCGTAGGGCAGGGTCCACCAGGTCTGCTGCTCGGTGCGGCCGTCGGCCTCGATACGCATCCAGGTGGCCGGCGGCAGTTTTTCGATGCCTGCCAGCAGGGTTCGCGGTGCTGGCACCACGGCATGGAAGTTCAGGTAGTGGTTGAGCGCCACGGGGTCGAGCAACGGGTTGATGTCGCCACCTTTGAGCAACGCCGGCAGGGCCGAGGCGAAGCGCAGGCGCTGGCCGGTGCGCGACAGGTACAGCGGCTTGACCCCGAGGCGGTCGCGGGCGATGAACAGGCGCTGGGCATCGCGCTCCCAGATGGCGAAGGCGAACATGCCGTTGAGCTTGGGCAGCAGGTCCGCGCCCCAGGCGTGGTAGCCCTTGAGCAACACCTCAGTGTCGCCGCCGGAATAGAAGGCATAACCCTTGGCTTCCAGTTCGGCGCGCAGTTCGGGGAAGTTGTAGATCGCGCCATTGAAGGCCAGGGACAGGCCCAGTTGGTTGTCGACCATGGGCTGCGCCGAGCCGTCCGAAAGGTCCATGATTTTCAACCGTCGATGGCCGAGGGCAATCGGGCCCTGGCTGTGAAAGCCCCAGGCGTCCGGCCCGCGAGGGGCCAGGTGGTGGGTGATTCGTTCAACCGCTGCCAGGTCGGCAGGTTGATGATCAAAGCGTAATTCGCCAGCTAGTCCGCACATAAGTCCTTACCGGTTTTTCCGTTGGGGAGAGTCAATCTGCCGCCGTCAAAAGGGCGGCTACCTGGAAACTGACCTGTGCGTAACTCGGGAGTTTTAGATCGATCGGTTATAAGCAGTTGAGTGGGGCCGGACGGTTGGATGTAGCGCTTGGTGCTGGCCAGCGGCCATTGGCGGCGCTGGAAAGTCAGCGCCGCCGCTCTGCTTCAGGCCTTGCCGCGAATCAGGCGACGCAGGGCAAAACGGTTCGGATGGCAGGCTTCGGCCACGCTTCTGGGCAGGGGCAGGGGCTCGTTTTCCAGCCAGGCGGCCAGCAGCTCGCCGGACAGCGGCGCGGTGATCAGCCCACGGGAACCGTGGCCACTGTTGATGTACAGGCCGTCGAGCCAGGGGCAGGGCAGGTCCGGCACCTGGCGCGCATCCTTGCCCAGGGCGGCGTAGGTTTCGGCAAAGGCAAGCGGGTCCGCCAGGGGGCCGACGATGGGCAGGTAGTCCGGGCTGGTGCAGCGAAAGGCCGCGCGGCCTTGCAGGCTGTCCAGGGGCAGTTGCTCGGCACCCAGGCGCTGCAGCAGGTCGCTGGAGATTTCCCGCAGCATCTCCAGGTTGCCGGCATGCTCGGCACTGGTGGGGGTCAGGTCCTGGCTCTTGAAGTCGAAACTGGCGCCCAGGGTGTGTTCCCCCAGGCGCGCGGGGGCGACGTAGCCTTCGGCGCAGACCACCGTGGCCAGGCTCTGGCTTTGTGCGGTCTGGGGCAGGCGGGTGATCTGCCCGCGAATGCGCTTGAGGGGCAGGTCGGCGCTGGCCGGGAAGCGCTTGATCTCGGCCGCACCGGCGAGGATCACCACCGCGGCGCTGGCCAGCATCCGGTCGCCGTCCCAGGCTTGCCATTGCTCATCGACCCGGCGCAGTTCCAGGACTTCCCGGTGTGCCAGGACCTGGATCCGCGGGTGGCTGGCCTGCCATTGGCACAGGGCCGGCGGATGCACCCAGCCACCTTCGGGGTAGAACAGGCCTCCGTGCTCAAGGCCGATACCGGCCCGGGCCTGGGCTTGGGGTTGGTCCAGCAAGTGCAGCAGGTCGGCGGGAAAAGCCGCGGCCAGTTGGGCCTGGCGCTCGGCTTCCTTGGCGTTGAAGGCCAGTTGCAACACGCCGCAGCCATCCCAGTCCTGGCCGCGCTGCAGGTGCTCCAGTTGGCGCCGGGTATAGCCGAAGCCGCTGAGGATCATCTGCGACAGAGCGGTGCCGTGGGCCGAGAGCTTGAGGTAGAGCACGCCCTGAGGATTGCCCGAGGCCTCCCGGGCCAGCTCTGCATGACGCTCCAGCAATTGCACCTGCCAGCCGCGGGCGGCCAGGCTGGCGGCGCTGGCACAACCGGCCAGCCCGCCGCCGATCACCAGGGCGGTCTTCTCTCCCAGTGCGGGGCGGGCGAACCAGGGCCTGGCCCTGGCCGGCGCCGGCGCATCCTCCGGCCAGCCGAGGAACTCGCCTCGCAGTACCTCCCATTTGTGGCCGATGCCCGGGGTACGTTTCATCTTGAAGCCGGCACTGTTCAGCAGCCGGCGCACCCAGCCGGTGCTGGTGAAGGTACTGATAGTGGAACCCGGGGCGGCCAGGCGCGCCAGTTCGGCGAAGAGCTCGGCGGTCCACATGTCGGGGTTCTTGGCCGGTGCGAAACCGTCGAGAAACCAGGCATCGACCTGGGCGTCCAGTTGCGGCAGTTGCTCCAGGGCATCGCCGATCAGCAGGGTCAGGATCACCCGCCCGCCCTCCAGCACGATGCGCTGGAAGCCGCCATGCACTGCCACGTACTGCTCAAGCAGCGGTGCACAGAGGCTCGCCAGTTCCGGCCACAGGGCCAGGGCCCGTTGCAGGTCGGCAGGGCTCAAGGGGTACTTTTCCACACTGACGAAATGCAGCCGGGCACCGGTCGGGGCCTGTTGCTGGAACAACTGCCAGGCGCAGAGAAAGTTCAGCCCGGTGCCGAAGCCTGTTTCACCGATAACGAAGCGTTCGCCATCGGCCAGGGCGGCAAAGCGCTGGCCCAGGCGGTTCTGTTCGATGAACACGTGGCGGGTTTCATCCAGGCCCGATTCGCTGGAGAAGTACACATCGTCGAAGACCCGCGAGCGCGGGCGTCCTTGGTCGTCCCAGTCGAGCTGGGCGTGGGGCAGTTCAGGGATCATGTTCGGCTCATGTTGCGCAAGGCGGCCATTCTAGCCCATCGCGCCGGCGGCGCTTGATCCATGGCAAGGCGCTGCAGGTTCGGGGATTTGTTTTCCCTGGCCGAGGTCGATCCGCTAGTCTTGGAAAATTCTTGGAAGGGAGCCACCTATGTTCGAATCCGCTGAAATCGGTCACGCCATCGACAAAGAAACCTACGATGCCGAGGTGCCGGCGTTGCGCGAGGCCTTGCTCGAAGCCCAGTTCGAACTGCGCCAGAAGGCGAACTTTCCGGTGATCGTGCTGATCAACGGGATCGAGGGCGCGGGCAAGGGCGAGACGGTCAAGCTGCTCAACGAATGGATGGACCCGCGGCTGATCGAGGTGCGCACCTTCGACCAGCAGACCGACGAGGAACTGTCGCGGCCACCGGCCTGGCGCTACTGGCGGATGCTTCCGGCCAAGGGGCGCATGGGGGTGTTCTTCGGCAACTGGTACAGCCAGATGCTGCAGAGCCGGGTCCATGGCGAGATCAAGGACCCACGCCTGGACCAGGCGATCAACGGCGCCGAGCGCCTGGAGAAGATGCTCTGCGATGAGGGCGCACTGATCTTCAAGTTCTGGTTCCACCTGTCCAAGAAACAGATGAAGGCCCGCCTCAAGGCGTTGCAGGACGACCCGCTGCACAGCTGGCGCATCAGCCCGCTGGACTGGCAGCAGTCAGAAACCTACGACAAGTTCGTCAAGTACGGCGAGCGCGTGCTGCGCCGCACCAGCCGCGACTATGCGCCCTGGCACGTGATCGAGGGCGTCGATCCGCATTACCGCAGCCTTACCGTGGGGCGGATTCTCCTGGAAGGGCTGCAAAGCGCGCTGAACCGCCAGCCCCTGCGAGCCACCCAGGTCAACGCGGCGCCGCTGCCTCCGGCGGTGGATCAGCTCAGCCTGCTGGACAGCCTGGACATGACCCAGCACCTGGACAAGGACGACTACGAAGAACAACTGATTACCGAACAGGCGCGCCTGGCCGGCCTGCTGCGGGACAAGCGCATGCGCAAGCACGCCCTGGTGGCGGTGTTCGAAGGCAACGACGCGGCGGGCAAGGGCGGGGCCATCCGCCGGGTCGCGGCGGCCCTGGACCCGCGCCAGTACAGCATCGTGCCGATTGCCGCGCCCACGGAAGAGGAGCGCGCCCAGCCCTATCTCTGGCGTTTCTGGCGGCATATCCCGGCCCGGGGCAAGTTCACCATCTTCGATCGTTCCTGGTACGGCCGGGTGCTGGTGGAGCGCATCGAGGGCTTCTGCAGCCCCGCCGACTGGTTGCGGGCCTACAGCGAGATCAACGACTTCGAGGAGCAGTTGGCCGATGCCCGGGTAATCGTCGTCAAGTTCTGGCTGGCCATCGACAAGGACACCCAGCTGGAGCGCTTCCAGGCCCGGGAGGAGATTCCCTTCAAGCGTTTCAAGATCACCGAGGACGACTGGCGCAACCGCGACAAGTGGGACGATTACCGCGCTGCCGTCGGCGACATGGTCGACCGCACCAGCACCGAGGTGTCGCCCTGGACTCTGGTGGAGGCCAATGATAAGCGCTGGGCCCGGGTCAAGGTTCTGCGCACCATCAACCGCGCCCTGGAAGCCGCGTTCGAGCGCTCGGACAAGCACGACAAGAAAGACAAGAAGTAGGTCGATGGTCGCGCATACGCCCAGTGAATGATTGTCGCGGCGGGACAGGAGGGGGATCTATGCTCGATGCTCTTCCTGCCGCCAACAACAATGAGGTGCGTCATGCGTGAAGTGGTGATCGTCGACAGCGTACGGACTGGCCTGGCCAAGTCCTTTCGGGGCAAGTTCAACCAGACCCGTCCGGATGACATGGCCGCCCACTGCGTCAATGCGCTGCTCGCCCGCAACGGCATCGACCCGGCCAGTGTCGAGGACTGCATCGTCGGCGCCGGCTCCAATGAAGGCGCCCAGGGTTTCAACATAGGGCGCAACGTCGCGGTGCTCTCGGCCCTGGGCACCGGTACCGCGGGGATGACCCTCAACCGCTTCTGTTCCTCGGGCCTGCAGGCGATCGCCATCGCCGCCAACCAGATCGCCTCCGGCTGCAGCGACATCATCGTGGCCGGTGGCGTCGAATCCATCAGCCTGACCATGAAGAGCGTCAACACCGAAAACCTGGTCAACCCGCTGCTCAAGGAGCAGGTACCGGGCATCTACTTCCCCATGGGCCAGACCGCCGAAGTGGTGGCCCGGCGCTACGGTGTCAGCCGCGAAGCCCAGGACCGCTACTCCCTGCAAAGCCAGCAGCGTACCGCCCAGGCCCAGGCCGCCGGCCTTTTCAGCGACGAGATCGTGCCGATGACGGTCAAGTACAAGGTCGAGGACAAGAACACCGGCGAGGTGCAGATCCTTGATGGCGTGGTGGACCGCGACGATTGCAACCGCCCCGACACCACCCTGGAAAACCTAGCGGCGTTGAAGCCGGTGTTTGCCGACGACGGTTCGGTGACGGCGGGCAATTCCTCGCAGCTGTCCGACGGTGCTTCGATGACCCTGGTGATGAGCCTGGAGCGGGCCCTGGCCCTGGGGCTCAAGCCCAAGGCGTTCTTCCGCGGCTTTACCGTGGCCGGCTGCGAGCCGGACGAGATGGGTATCGGCCCGGTGTTCTCGGTGCCCAAGTTGCTCAAGGCCAAGGGCCTGAGCGTGGCTGACATCGATCTTTGGGAGCTCAATGAAGCGTTCGCTTCCCAGTGCCTGTATGCCCGCGACCGCCTGGAGATCGACAACGCCCGTTACAACGTCAATGGCGGCTCGATCTCCATCGGCCACCCGTTCGGCATGACCGGTTCGCGTCAGGTCGGGCATCTGGTGCGCGAGCTGCAGCGGCGCAACCTGCGCTATGGCATCGTCACCATGTGCGTGGGTGGCGGCATGGGGGCCACGGGGTTGTTCGAGGCGGTACGCTAGGTTTCGCTTCGTCGGCAAGCCGGCTCCCGTGGGGCCGGTTTGCGACTTGCACAATCCTGTTTGCGCTTTGTCGCCAACTGTCTCTGTGTCGGCTGCCGGCGCGGGCCTAGTATGTGAGCCTTGCTCGTAAGGCCTTGTGGGGTTCGCATGCACGTCTCGTCCGGTCGCTGGGTCTATGGTCTGTTCCTGGCCTTACTGACCGCGCTGTTGTGGGGCATCCTGCCCATCAAGCTCAAGCAGGTACTGCAAGTGATGGACCCGGTCACCGTGACCTGGTTTCGCCTGACGGTGTCCGGTGGCTGCCTGCTGGCCTACCTGGCGGCGGTGGGGCGCCTGCCGCGCTGGCGAGTGCTGGGGCCCAAGGGTATCTGGCTGGTGCCGATCTCGGTCTGTGGCCTGGTAGGCAATTACGTGCTGTACCTCATGGGCCTCAATCTGTTGAGCCCGGGCACCGCGCAACTGGTGGTGCAGATGGGGCCTATCCTGCTATTGATCGCCAGCCTGTTCGTATTCAAGGAGCGGTTCAGCCTCGGCCAGGGCCTGGGGCTTCTGGTGCTGCTGATCGGCTTTGGGCTGTTCTTCAATCAGCGCCTGAGCGAACTGCTGACTTCCCTGAGCGACTACACCGCGGGGGTCCTGACCATTCTTGCCGCTTCCGCGGTCTGGACCTTCTACGCCCTGGGCCAGAAGCAACTGCTGAGCGTGTGGAATTCCCTGCAGGTAATGATGGTGATCTACCTGTTCTGCGCCTTGTTGCTAACCCCTTGGGCTCATCCGCTGGAGGCGCTGGAATTGAACCCGTTGCAGGGTTGGCTGTTGCTGGCGTGCTGCCTCAATACCCTGATTGCCTATGGCGCCTTTGCCGAGGCTCTGGCCCATTGGGAAGCGTCGCGGGTCAGCGCGACCCTGGCCATTACGCCGCTGGTGACCTTTGTCGCGGTGGCTTGGGCAGCCTGGCTCTGGCCCGAGTATGTGCAGGCCGAGCAGATCAATGGCCTGGGCTATGGCGGGGCGCTGCTGGTGGTGCTGGGGTCGGCGCTGACGGCACTGGGTCCGTCGTTGATGGCGGGGTTGCGAGCGCGGCGGCAGCGGATCGCGGCGGGCTGAGCTTCGCTGGCGAGCCAGCTCCTGCAGTCGGGTTGTGGCAGGAGCTGGCTCGCCAGCGAAGGCGACTGCGGTCTTACCCCTGCTTCCCGGCCTCCAGCATGTTTTCCGGGCGGACCCAGGCATCGAACTGTTCATCGGTCAGGTACCCGAGTTCCAGCGCCGCCTCGCGCAGGGTCAGGTTCTCGGCATAGGCCTTCTTGGCGATCTCGGCGGCCTTGTCGTAGCCGATATGGGTATTGAGCGCGGTCACCAGCATCAGCCCGCGCTCCAGGTGCGCGGCCATCTGTTGCGGGTCAGGTTCCAGCCCGGCGATGCAATGGTGCTGGAAGTTGCTGCAGCCATCGGCCAGCAGGCGGATCGATTGCAGCAGGTTGTGGATGATCACCGGCTTGAACACGTTCAGTTGCAAGTGGCCCTGGCTGGCGGCAAAGCCGATGGTCACATCGTTGCCCATGACCTGGCAGGCCAGCATCGACAGGGCTTCGCACTGGGTCGGGTTGACCTTGCCGGGCATGATCGAGCTGCCGGGCTCGTTGGCGGGGAGCTTGACCTCGGCCAGGCCCGCCCGTGGCCCGGAGCCCAGCAGGCGCAGGTCGTTGGCGATTTTCATCAGGCACACGGCGAGGGTCTTCAGGGCGCCGGAAAGGCTGGTCAGCGGTTCATGGCCGGCCAGGGCGGCGAACTTGTTCGACGCCGTGACGAAGGGCAGGCCCGAGAGCGCCGCCAACTCGGCGGCGATGGCCTCGCCGAAACCGTGGGGTGAGTTGAGCCCGGTGCCTACCGCGGTGCCGCCCTGGGCCAGTTCGCAGACGGCCGGCAAAGCGCTGCGGATGGCGCGCTCGGCGTACCCCAGTTGGGCGATGAAGGCCGAGATTTCCTGGCCGAAGGTAATGGGGGTGGCGTCCATCATGTGGGTGCGACCGGTCTTCACCAGCTTCATGTGCCGCGCCGACAGCTCGGCCAGGCCGCCGGAGAGCTCGGTGATCGCTGGCAGCAACTGGAACTGCACCGCCTGGGCCGCCGCAATGTGCATGGCAGTGGGGAAGCAGTCGTTGGAGCTCTGCGAGCGATTGACGTGGTCATTGGGGTGCACCGGCGTCTTGCCGCCCCGAGGGTTGCCCGCCAGCTCGTTGGCCCGTCCAGCCAGCACTTCGTTGACGTTCATGTTGCTTTGGGTACCGCTGCCGGTCTGCCACACCACCAGAGGGAACTGGTCGTCATGCTCGCCCGCGAGCACTTCGTCGGCGGCCTGTTCGATCAGGCGGGCGATATCGGCAGGGATGTCGCCGTTGCGGTCGTTGACCCGCGCCGCGGCTTTCTTGATCAGGGCCAGGGCATGCAGCACCGCCAAGGGCATGCGTTCGTTGCCGATGGCGAAGTTGACCAGCGAACGTTGGGTCTGCGCGCCCCAGTAGGCTTCTTGCGGGACTTCAACCTGGCCCAGGCTGTCGGTTTCGATTCGGTTCATCGTGGCAATCCTCCTAGTCTGACAGGCCAGTTTAGGCCGTGATCCGCGGCTCGGGTTCCATGCCGGGGGTTTTTCCCCGCCATGGCCGAGCAAAACCGGGGGCCGGTCGGCGTGGGGTTGAGGGACGCGGATTAATAGGCGCAGAATGGGCGCCCTTGGGGTTCTACCTCGCCTGCTAGATAAAGGAAACTCGATGACCCGTTTTCGTGCCATCTGTACCGCGGTTGTTCTGGTGTGTGCCAGCGGCCAGGTTCTTGCCGATACCGCCAGCCACAACGCCAGTGCCGAGGCCTTCCTGACCCTGGCCCATGCGGACAAGCTCGGTACCCCGGTGTACATGCAAGTTCAGCAAATGTTCGCCCAGCGCTTCGAGCAGACCAAAGCCCCGGAATCCAAGCGTGCCCTGCTGGAAACCTACCAGGCCAAGGCCAATGCCGCCCTGGACCAGGCCATTGGCTGGAACAAGCTGAAGCCGGACATGGTCAAGCTCTACACCAGCAATTTCAGCGAATCGGAGCTCAAGGAACTGGTGGCTTTCTATCAGTCGCCACTGGGCAAGAAAGTCCTGGAAAAAATGCCCCAGCTGACCCAGCAATCGGCGCAGATGACCCAGGCCAAGCTGGAAAGCGCGGTACCGGTGGTGAACAAGCTGCTGGCCGACATGACCGCCGAGCTCGAGCCCAAGGCTGCCCCGGCGAAGAAGAAGTAAGCGGAGCCCGCAATGACCATGCAACAACGTATCGAAGCGGCGCTCGGGGCATTGCAGCCCGAGCACCTGCAAGTGCTGGATGAAAGCCACATGCACAGCCGTGGCCTGGAAACCCACTTCAAGGCGGTACTGGTCAGCGAGCAGTTCGCCGGCCTCAACAGCGTCAAGCGCCATCAGAAGGTCTACGCCACCCTGGGTGAGCTGATGGGCCAGTTCCATGCGTTGGCGCTGCACACTTATACGCCTGAGGAATGGTCGAAGATCGGTGTGGCTCCGGCTTCGCCGACCTGTGCCGGTGGCAGTCAGCATTAACCGCGGTTTTTTTGTTAGAATCCGCAACGCGCCGCTTATGCCGGCGCGTTTTTTTTTGCATCCGGTTCACCCTTTACGAGGGTAGCCACCTGGAGATTACCCATGGCACAACCTATTGTCGTGGCGGCACTGTACAAGTTCGTCACCCTCGAAGATTACGTCAACCTGCGTGAGCCCCTGTTGCAGGCAATGCTCGACAACGGCATCAAGGGCACCTTGCTGATTGCCGAAGAAGGCATCAACGGCACGGTTTCCGGCAGCCGCGAAGGCATCGACGGGCTGTTGGCCTGGCTGAAGAACGACCCGCGCATGGTGGATATCGATCACAAGGAATCCTACTGCGACGAGCAGCCGTTCTACCGCACCAAGGTCAAGCTCAAGAAAGAGATCGTTACCCTGGGCGTGCC
This sequence comes from Pseudomonas sp. GW823-FHT02C05, assembly GCF_058797595.1. Classification (NCBI taxonomy): domain Bacteria; kingdom Pseudomonadati; phylum Pseudomonadota; class Gammaproteobacteria; order Pseudomonadales; family Pseudomonadaceae; genus Pseudomonas; species Pseudomonas sp. GW823-FHT02C05. The sequence goes on from NZ_JBXAJU010000003.1 coordinate 867,752, forward strand.
CGGCGTCGATCCCAACAAGAAGGTCGGGACCTACGTCGAGCCACAGGACTGGAACGCCCTGATCAGCGATCCGGAAGTGCTGCTGATCGATACCCGCAACGACTATGAAGTGTCCATTGGCACCTTCGAAGGCGCCATCGACCCCAAGACCACCAGCTTCCGCGAATTCCCGGACTACATCAAAGCCCACTTCGACCCGAGCAAGCACAAGAAGGTGGCGATGTTCTGCACCGGCGGCATCCGTTGCGAGAAGGCCTCGAGCTACATGCTCAGTGAAGGCTTCGACGAGGTGTTCCACCTCAAGGGCGGGATCCTCAAGTACCTCGAAGAGGTACCGCAGCAAGAGAGCAAATGGCAGGGCGACTGCTTCGTGTTCGATAACCGGGTCACCGTGCGCCACGACCTGAGCGAAGGCGACTACGATCAATGTCATGCCTGCCGTACTCCAGTGAGCGTCGAGGATCGTGCATCCGAGCACTATGTGCCTGGTATCAGCTGCCCGCACTGCTGGGACAAGCTGAGCGAGAAGACCCGCCGCAGTGCCATCGACCGGCAGAAGCAGATCGAATTGGCCAAGGCTCGCAACATGCCGCACCCGATTGGTTACAACTACAAGCAATCTTCTTCCGAGGCTTGAGCCATGTCTGCCCGCCTGCTCTATGTGATGGACCCGATGTGTTCATGGTGCTGGGGCTTTGCGCCCGTGGCCCAGGCCCTGGCGGAGCAGGCCCGGGCCGCCGGGGTCGAGGTGCACCTGGTGGTGGGGGGCTTGCGTACCGGTAGCGGTGCGGCCCTGGAACCCAATACCCGGCGCTACATCCTCGAGCACTGGCAGGCGGTGCACCAGGCCACCGGCCAACCGTTCGGCTTCGAGGGCGCCTTGCCCGATGGCTTTGTCTATGACACCGAACCGGCCTGTCGCGCCATCGTCACCGCACGTGGCCTGGCGGCGGACTGCGCCTGGACCCTGCTGGGGCTGATCCAGCAGGCGTTCTATGTCGAAGGCCGGGATGTCACCCTGGCCAGTGTGCTGGTGGAGCTGGCGGAGCGGGCAGGGGTGCCGCGCATCGAATTCGCCGAGGCCTTCGACCGGGCCGAGCAGCATGTGGCTACCGCGGCGGACTTCACCTGGGTCCAGGACCTGGGAATCGCCGGCTTTCCTACCTTACTGGCCGAGCGTAATGGCCAGTTGGCGTTGCTGACCAACGGCTATCAGCCGCTGAGCGAGCTGTCTCCTCTGTTGGGGCGCTGGCTGGAGCGCGCCGCCTGTGCCTGAACCGGTGGATTCAAGCGTCAGCGGTAAGCCGATCGATCGCCTGAGCTGGGCGCATATCCGTCGCCTGGCTCTTGAGCACAAGAAATCTCTGTGGATCGCCAACGGCGTCGCCGTGCTGGCGACCCTGTGCAGTGTGCCGATCCCGCTGCTGCTGCCCCTGCTCGTGGATGAGGTGCTGTTGGGGCACGGCGATGCCGCTCTGCAGGTGATGAACCGCTTCCTGCCCCAGGGATGGCAGAGTGCCGCTGGCTATATCGGCCTGATGCTCATGGTGACGCTGATCCTGCGCTGCTCGGCGCTGGTGTTCAACGTGATTCAGGCGCGGCTGTTTGCCGGGCTGGCCAAGGACATCGTCTACCGCATCCGCGTGCGGCTGATCGAGCGACTCAAGCGCATTTCCCTGGGGGAATACGAAAGCCTGGGGGGCGGTACGGTCACCACTCACCTGGTCACCGACCTGGACACTGTGGACAAGTTCGTCGGTGAGACCCTCAGCCGCTTCCTGGTGGCCATGCTGACCCTGGTGGGCACGGCGGGCATCCTGATGTGGATGCACTGGAAACTGGCCTTGCTGATCCTGCTGTTCAACCCGCTGGTGATCTTCGCCACGGTGCAGTTGGGCAAGCGGGTCAAGCACCTGAAGAAGCTGGAAAACGACAGCACTTCGCGCTTTACCCAGGCCCTGACCGAGACCCTGGAGGCTATCCAGGAAATTCGCGCGAGCAATCGCCAGGGCTACTTTCTCGGGCGCCTGGGGCGGCGTGCCGAGGAAGTGCGGGACTACGCTGTGGCCTCGCAATGGAAAAGCGATGCCTCGGGCCGCGCCAGCGGGCTGCTGTTCCAGTTCGGCATCGATATCTTCCGTGCGGCGGCGATGCTGACCGTGTTGTTCTCCGACCTGTCCATCGGCCAGATGCTGGCGGTATTCAGTTACCTGTGGTTCATGATCGGGCCGGTGGAACAGTTGCTGAACCTGCAATACGCCTACTACGCCGCGGGCGGCGCACTGACCCGGATCAACGAGCTGCTGGCGCGGGCCGACGAACCGCAGTACGGCCCGGGTGCGGACCCGTTCGTGGGGCGCGAGACCGTCGGCATCGAGGTCCGCGGCTTGAGCTTCGGCTACGGTGACGAGCGGGTGCTGGACAATATGGACCTGTCCATCGCTCCCGGTGAAAAGGTAGCCATTGTCGGTGCCAGCGGTGGCGGCAAGAGCACCCTGGTGCAGTTGCTGCTGGGGCTGTACACACCGCAGACCGGGGTGATCCGCTTTGGTGGTTCGACCCAGCAGGAAATCGGCCTGGAGACGGTGCGGGAGAACGTGGCGGTGGTGTTGCAGCATCCCGCGCTGTTCAACGACACCATCCGCGCCAACCTGGCCATGGGGCGCGAGCGCAGTGACGAAGCCTGCTGGCAGGCCCTGGAAATTGCCCAGTTGGACGCTACCGTCAGGGCCTTGCCGCAGGGGCTGGACAGCGTGGTGGGGCGTTCCGGCGTGCGTTTGTCCGGGGGTCAGCGTCAGCGCCTGGCGATTGCGCGGATGGTTCTGGCCGAGCCCAAGGTGGTGATCCTCGATGAGGCCACTTCCGCCCTGGATGCTGCCACCGAGTACAACCTGCATCAGGCCTTGACGCGTTTTCTGCGTGGGCGGACTACGCTGATCATTGCCCATCGCTTGTCAGCGGTAAAACAGGCGGACCGGGTTTTGGTGTTCGATGGCGGGCAGATTGCCGAAGATGGCGACCATCAGCAGCTGATTGCCGATGGCGGCCTTTACGCCAAGCTGTACGGGCATTTGCAGCAGGTTCGATAGCCTTGAGTTTTATCCGTCTTTCTGTGCTTAGTGCTTGAATTTCCTGGTGGAACAACCGTTTCGACTTTAGTGCGGCGGCCCGTTTCTCCAGCCAGCCTGCGTCAACGGCGGTCTGCCCTGCGCCGGTTCTGTGGAAATTGGCCTAACCTGTGCTGTCTGAGGCGCAACTACTGGGTGTTCATTTGGCTGTGCGCAAGCAAGGACCCTCATGAAGCAAAAGCGGACTTTCGCAACGCCGCGCTTGTTGGGCATCGTCTGGCCCTTCATCGCCGTGGTGTTATTTCAAGCGCTGTTGGGCGGCCTCAGCCTGTACGTACTGTCGGCGGTACGGGGCTATGTGGCTGGTGAAAGCCTGTGGTCCAAGGGCCAGAAAGACGCTATCTACTACCTCAATCTGTATGCCGACAGCCGCGACGAAGGCACTTTCCTCAAGTACCAGAACGCAATTGCCGTGCCCCAGGGCGGGCATGAGTTGCGGGTTGCCCTGGATCACCAGCCACCGGATCTGGAGGCCGCACGCCTGGGCATCCTCAAGGGCGGCAATCACCCGGACGATGTCTCCAGCCTGATCTGGCTGTACCTCAACTTCCGTCATTTCAGCTACCTGGAAAAGGCCATCGATCTGTGGACCGTGGGGGACGGATACCTGTTGCAACTGGACACCGTGGCCCGGGAGATGCACCAGAGGATCGGCAGCAACAGCGCCAGCGAAGGCGACGTGCAGCGCTGGAAGAGTCAGATTTTCGCCATCAATGATGGCGTCACTCCCGCTGCCAAGGCCTTCAGCGATGCCTTGGGCGAGGGTTCGCGGGTGATCTTGCGGCTGTTGCTGGTGACCAATCTGGCAACCGCGCTGGTGCTGATTGCCCTGGCCCTGCTGCGCACGCACAAGCTGCTGGCCCAGCGCCATGCTTTTGCCGACGCCCTGCAACTGGAAAAGGAGCGGGCGCAGATCACCCTGCAGTCCATCGGCGACGGGGTGATCACCACCGACGTCGAAGGTGCCATCGCCTACATGAACCCGGCGGCAGAGGACCTGACTCGCTGGAAGGCCGAGCAGGCAGTGGGGTTGCCCCTGGCAGCCTTGTTCAACCTGCTGGATGAAAATGCCCAGGCTGACGGTTTTACCCTCATCGAACACATCCTCAGCGGTCAGCTCAGCGGCGGCAGCGAGCATTCCAAACTGATCCAGCGTCTGGACGGCAGCACAGTCTCGGTGACCCTGGTGGGGGCGCCGATCCGCAATGCCGGCAAGGTCAGCGGCACGGTGCTGGTGCTGCACGACATGACCCAGGAGCGGCAATACATCGCCAACCTCTCCTGGCAGGCGACCCATGACGCCCTGACCGGCCTGGCCAATCGCCGGGAGTTCGAGTTCCGCCTGGAGCAGGCCCTGCACAGCCTGATTCGCCAGCCGGCACGGCATGCGCTGATGTTCCTCGATCTGGATCAGTTCAAGCTGGTCAATGACACCTGTGGCCACGCTGCCGGGGACGAGCTGCTGCGGCATATCTGCGCGCTGCTGCAGTCGGGCCTGCGCGAAGGCGACACCCTGGCACGGCTGGGTGGGGACGAGTTCGGCATCCTCCTGGAGAATTGTTCGCCCGAGGCCGCGGAGAAGATTGCCGAGGGGCTGCGCCAGACCGTGCAGAATCTGCATTTCGTCTGGAAAGGCCGGCCCTTCGTGACCACCGTGAGTATCGGCCTGGTGCACATCGCCCAGACCCCGACTACCCTCGAAGCCTCGCTGAGAGCGGCGGACATGGCCTGCTACATGGCCAAGGAAAAGGGGCGTAACCGTGTGCAGGTCTACCATGCCGACGATTCCGAGCTGTCGCTGCGCTTTGGCGAGATGGCCTGGGTCCAGCGTCTGCACATGGCGCTGGAGGAAAACCGCTTCTGCCTCTATTCGCAGGAGATCACCGCCCTGGGGCATGTCGAGCGTGGCGGCGGGCATGTGGAGATTCTGTTGCGCCTGCATGACGAGGCGGGTCGGATGATTCTGCCGGACAGCTTCATTCCGGCGGCGGAGCGCTACGGCCTGATGACCTCTCTGGACCGTTGGGTGGTACAGAACGTATTCAAGATCATTGCCCAATGCATTGCCGAAGGTCGTGAAGGGCCAATGGCAATGTGCGCCATCAACCTGTCGGGTATCACCATCGGTGATGATGCGTTTCTCGACTTCTTGCGCGAGCAGTTTGTCGTCTATGGCGTACCGCCAAAGTTGATCTGTTTTGAAATTACTGAAACCAGTGCGATTGCCAATTTGGGCAGTGCCATTCGTTTCATAAATGAACTCAAGGGCTTAGGCTGTCATTTTTCCCTGGATGACTTTTGTGCGGGAATGTCGTCGTTCGCTTATCTCAAACATTTGCCTGTAGACTTCCTCAAGATCGATGGAAGTTTCGTAAAGGATATGCTGGACGACCCGATTAACCGCGCCATGGTCGAAGTGATCAACCACATCGGGCATGTCATGGGTAAGCGCACGATTGCCGAGTTTGTTGAAACACCGCAGATCGAGCAGGCATTGCTTGAGATCGGCGTGGATTATGCTCAAGGCTACATTATTGAACGCCCGCAATTGTTCACCTGTGACAGCCTGCAGTGTCGACCCGTGAGACCACAGCCACTGTTGTTCAAGGCGCCCGGTACGTTCCGTTGAAACCTCTTTTGGATCCGTACATCACAATCAAAAGGAGCCCGACAGTGATCGACACATTCAGCCGAACCGGCCCGCTCATGGAAGCTGCCAGTTACCCCGCCTGGACCCAGCAATTGATCCAGGACTGCAGCGAGAGCAAGCGCCGCGTCGTGGAGCATGAGCTGTACCAGCGTATGCGCGATAACAAACTCAGTGCCAAAGTCATGCGTCAGTATCTGATTGGCGGCTGGCCGGTGGTTGAACAGTTCGCCCTGTACATGGCGCAAAACCTGACCAAGACCCGTTTTGCCCGCCATCCCGGCGAAGACATGGCGCGTCGCTGGCTAATGCGCAATATCCGGGTCGAGCTCAATCATGCCGATTACTGGGTGCACTGGAGCCGGGCCCATGGCGTGACCCTGGAAGACCTGCAGGCCCAGCAAGTACCGCCAGAGCTGCATGCCTTGAGCCATTGGTGCTGGCATACCAGTTCTGCCGATTCCCTGATCGTGGCCATTGCCGCCACCAACTACGCCATTGAAGGGGCCACGGGCGAGTGGTCGGCGCTGGTGTGTTCCAACGGCATCTATGCCGCGGCGTTCCCGGAAGAGGATCGCAAACGTGCCATGAAGTGGCTGAAGATGCATGCCCAGTACGACGACGCCCATCCCTGGGAAGCGCTGGAAATCATCGTCACCCTGGCAGGGCTGAACCCGACCAAGGCCCTGCAGGCCGAGCTGCGTCAGGCCATCTGCAAGAGCTATGACTATATGTACCTGTTCCTGGAACGCTGCATGCAGCAGGAAAAGACTGCGGTGACCCGCGAGCGCCTGGCACTGGCCGAAGGCTGAGTCAGGGAATGTCGGGCGCTTCGATTGCCGCGCACGCTGGGCGTATGGGGTGATGAAGTTGCCCGTGCATCAACGGGGCAGGGCGCTACCTTGTGCTCAGCCCGCCATTGCCAGGCGGTTGCGCCCTTCGCGCTTGGCCACGTACAGCGCGCTGTCGGCGCGTCGCAACAGGCTTTCTGCGGATTCTCCCGGTAGCAGAGTCGAACACCCCAGGCTTACGGTAAGTTCGATCGGCTGACCATCGGCCCGGTAGTCCTGGGCCTGGGCGGCATGGCGCAGACGCTCGCCCACCATCGCCGCGGCTTCGCGCCCGGTGTTGGACAGCAGGATCAAGAACTCTTCCCCGCCAAAGCGAAACACCATGTCGACATTGCGCAATTGCCCCTTGATTGCCGCGGCAACGGCCTTGAGAACTTGATCGCCGGCGCTGTGGCCGTGGTTGTCGTTGATGCGCTTGAAGTGATCGATGTCCAGCATCAGCAGCGACAGTGGAAGCAGGTGACGACGGGCCATTTCGATTTCCCGTTGCAGGGTCTGGTCCATGGCGATGCGATTGCCGGTATCAGTCAGCGGATCCCGCAGGGCACTGCGAGTGGCGGCGCGATACAGCAGGGCATTGCGCATCGGGTACAGCAGGGTCGAGAGCAGCGATTCCAGGGAGCCCTGTTCTGATTCGCTGAAGCGCTGGTTGCGGCGAAAGACCAGCTCGCCCATCGGTTCGCCTTCGTGGCTCAGGCTGTAGCTGATGGAGTGATGGCCGCGCTGGCCGAACTCCAGGCGCAGGTCGCTCGGAGTGTGCTGGTACTGCAGGGCATCCAGGGGGACCAGGCGCTGAACCTCACGAAAGAACAGGCCCAGGATGCGTTGCGGTTCAAGGCTGGTCTGCAGCTGCAGGCACAGTTGCTGGCGCAACTGGGCGAGGCTGATGGGCTGCTTGATCAGTGGCGACTGCTGGCCAAAGCCCAGGCGTTGCAATTTGGCGCTATCGAAGTCAATTGCGTTGGTCTGGGTCGGTGTTTTCATCTGAGCTTGAGCCCCCTGAGCACTGTGTACGGTCTAACTGCCTGGGTGAGAGCGGCTCAGAGCTGCGCGTCATACTGTTCCATCAGTCCCGTAGGACAACGCGCATATTTTAGGCCGTCTCGCCTGTGGCTATAAAGCCCTCAGCGCAAGCCGTTTTCCACAGCGTCAATGCACTGTGTATTGAGTGTCGTTAGAGCGAAACTCGTGCCATTCGGTTCATATTGGGAAAACTTGTTTGGATTCAGCAGCTTGGGTTTCGGCGTAAAAAGGCTGTCGTCAAAAATGACATTTGTTTGGCTTGAAACCTACGCGGGGTAGGCATTGCCGAGGCGTCGCGACGGTATTCCGTCGCGACGAACGGGAGGGGGTATTACTGCGCGTCGAAGGCTTGACCGTTGATCCCGGTGCTGTCCGGCCCCATCAGGTACAGATAGACCGGCATGATTTCTTCCGGGGTCGGATTGTTGCTGGGGTTTTCTCCCGGGTAGGCCTGGGCCCGCATGCTGGTGCGAGTGGCGCCTGGGTTGATGCTGTTGGCACGCACCGGGGCCACGGTGTCCAGCTCGTCGGCCAGGGTCTGCATCAAGCCTTCGGTGGCGAACTTCGATACGCCGTAGGCGCCCCAGTAAGCCCGGCCTTTGCGGCCAACGCTGCTGGAGGTGAAGACCACCGAAGCATCCTGGGACAGCTTGAGCAGGGGCAGCAGGGTGCTGGTAAGCATGAACATGGCGTTGACGTTGACCTGCATCACACGCATGAAGTTCTCCCCGGAGAGCTGCTCCAGAGGCGTGCGCGGGCCGATGATCGAGGCGTTGTGCAACAGGCCGTCGAGGTGGCCGAACTCGGTTTCGATCATGGCCGCCAGTTCGTCGTACTGGTGCGGCAGGGCGGTTTCCAGGTTGAACGGGATTACCGCCGGCTGCGGATGGCCGGCCGCCTCGATGGCGTCGTAGACCTTGGTCAGGTTGGCTTCGGTCTTGCCCAGCAGCAGCACGGTGGCGCCATGAGCGGCAAAGGTCTTGGCGGCGGCGGCGCCGATGCCACGACCGGCGCCGGTGACCAGAATGACCCGGTCCTTGAGCAGTTCTGGGCGAGCGGAATAATCAAACATAAAAGGCCTCAACAGAAATTGGATCGTCCCCGGCGCTTAGCCGGGCATGCCGCTGCTCAGCAGCTGCACAGCGCGTTGTCCAGAACCTGGCGCAGTTCCAGCGGGTGACTGACCACCACGTCGGCGCCCCAGTGCCGTGGGTTGTCGTCCGGATGGATATAGCCATAGGTCACCGCAGCGGTCCTGGTGCCCGCATCGCGGCCGGATTCGATATCGCGCAGGTCATCGCCGACAAACAGCACGCTGGACGGGGCCAGGTCGAGCATCTTGCACGCCAGGATCAGCGGTTCGGGGTCGGGCTTGCTGTTCTTCACGTGGTCAGGGCAGATCAGCAGTGCCGAGCGCTCGGCCAGCCCCAGTTGCTGCATGATCGGCTCGGCGAAGCGCAGCGGCTTGTTGGTGACCACGCCCCAGACCAGGTGGGCCTTTTCGATATCTGCCAGCAGCTCGGCCATGCCGTCGAAGAGCTTGCTGTGCACGGCGCAATGCTTGAGGTAGCGCTCGAGAAACTCCAGGCGCAGTTCCTCGAAGCCCGGGGATTCGGGGTCCATGGAGAAGGTCACCGCCACCATGGCGCGGGCGCCGCCGGAGATCTCGTCGCGAACGTGCTGGTCGGCGATGGGCGGCAGGCCGCGATCACGGCGCATGCCCTGGCACACCGCGATGAAGTCCGGAGCGGTATCGAGCAGGGTGCCATCCATGTCGAAGAGAACGGCTCTGATAGCCATGTCTTACTCCTCTCGCAGGGTCTGGATCATGTAGTTGACGTCCACGTCCGGGGCCAGCTTGTAGTGCTTGGTCAGCGGGTTGTAGGTCAGGCCGATGATGTCCTTGACGGTCAGGCCGGCAGAGCGGCTCCAGGCACCGAGCTCGGATGGGCGGATGAACTTCTTGAAGTCGTGGGTGCCGCGCGGCAGCAGCTTCATGATGTATTCAGCGCCGATGATGGCGAACAGGTAGGCCTTGGGGTTGCGGTTGATGGTGGAGAAGAACACCTGGCCACCGGGCTTGACCATGCGGAAGCAGGCGCGAATCACCGACGAAGGGTCCGGCACGTGCTCGAGCATTTCCAGGCAGGTGACCACGTCGAATTGCTCGGGCATTTCCTCGGCCAGGGCCTCGGCAGTGATCTGCCGGTACTCGACGTTGACGCCGGATTCCAGCTGGTGCAATTGCGCCACGGCCAGCGGGGCCTCGCCCATGTCGATGCCGGTCACGGTAGCGCCGCGCTGGGCCATGGCTTCGCTGAGGATGCCGCCGCCGCAACCGACGTCGAGGACTTTCTTGCCCGCCAGGCCGACCCGTTCGTCGATCCAGTTTACCCGCAGGGGGTTGATGTCGTGCAGGGGCTTGAACTCGCTTTCACGGTCCCACCAGCGATGGGCCAGGGCTTCGAATTTGGCGATTTCAGCGTGGTCGACGTTGCTCATGGGTAGTGCTCCAAAGCTAGAAAATTCTCTGTCGGGCCTCGAGCCTGTGCTCAAGGCCCGGGTTATGGGTGGTGGCCGCTGATGCGCCGGGCCCAGTCGCGGGCGGTAGCGCCCAGCTGATGCTCGTCCAGGCGGGTCAGGCGTCGGTCATCCAGCAGTTGCTTGCCGGCGACCCATACATGTTTCACGCAGTCTCGGCCGGTGGCGTAGATCAGTTGCGACACCGGGTCGTAGATCGGCTGCTGGGCCAGGCCGGACAGGTCGAAGGCTGTCAGGTCTGCGGCCTTGCCGATTTCCAGGGAGCCCACTTGGCTTTCCAGGCCCATGGCCCTGGCGCCGTTGAGGGTAGCCATGCGCAGTGCGCGATGGGCATCCAGGGCGGTAGCCGACCCGGCCACGGCCTTGGCCAGCAGCGCGGCGGTACGGGTTTCCCCCAGCAGGTCCAGGTCGTTGTTGCTGGCGGCGCCATCGGTGCCTACCGCCAAGTTGACTCCGGCCTGCCACAGACGTTCTACAGGGCAGAAGCCGCTGGCCAGTTTCAGGTTGGATTCCGGGCAGTGAATGACGCTGGTGTTGGTTTCTACCAGTAAAGCCAGGTCGTCATCGCTGATTTGGGTCATATGAACGGCCTGGAAGCGTGGTCCCAGCAGGCCCAGGCGAGCCAGGCGCGCCAGCGGTCGCTCACCGTGCTGTTCCACGGATTGCTGCACCTCATGGGCGGTCTCATGCACATGCATGTGGATCGCAGCGTCGAGTTCTTCGGCAATGATCCGGATTTTTTCCAGGTTCTCGTCGCCAACGGTGTAGGGTGCATGAGGGCCGAAGGTGATGTTGATCCGCGGATGATGCTTGAGATCGCCGAACAGCTCTACGCCCTGGCGGATGGCTTCGTCGGCATTCTGGGCACCGGGAATCGGGAAGTCGAGAATGGGGATGGCGACCTGTGCTCGCATGCCGCTGTTGTGCACCCGCTCACTGGCAACCTTCGGGAAGAAGTACATGTCCGAGAAACAGGTGATCCCACCCTTGATCTGCTCGGCGATGGCCAGGTCGGTACCGTCGCGGACGAAGGCTTCATCCACCCACTTGGCTTCGGCGGGCCAGATGTGCTTTTCCAGCCAGGTCATCAGCGGCAGGTCATCGGCCAGGCCACGAAACAGGGTCATGGCGGCGTGCCCGTGGGCGTTGATCAGGCCCGGGGTGAGCAGGGTGTCGGGCAGTTCGCGGATTTCCGTGGCGCGATACTTCAAGGCCTCGGCACGTGGGCCGATGAACACGATGTGCCCGTCGCGGATGCCCAGGCCGTGTTCCCTGAGGACGACGCCGGCCGGCTCCACCGGCACCAGCCAGGTCGGGAGCAGCAGCAGGTCGAGCGCAATGTCGCGGTTCGGCATCGAGTATCGGTCCAGGGCTTTATATAAAAGGATGGCGAAGTATACCCGAGCGTCCTGGCAGGGGGATCGCTATAATCGGCGGCTTTTGTTCATGAGTGCGGGGTGAGGGATGCGCGATCGTCTGTTGGCTGCGGAGAAAGTCAGGGCCATTGAATGGCGGGATAGCACTCTGTACCTGCTCGATCAGCGGGCCTTGCCTTTCGAGGAGTCCTGGATTGCCTATGACAGCGCCGCTGGAGTGGCCGAGGCGATTCGCTCGATGGTGGTCTGTGGGGCGCCGGCCATTGGCATCAGTGCTGCCTACGGCCTGGTTCTGGCAGCACGTGGACGATTTGTCGCAGGTGGCGACTGGTTTGCGGCGCTGGAAGAGGATTTCACCTTGCTGGCGGATGCCGCTCCTGCGGCGGTGAATCTGTCCTGGGCGCTCAATCGCATGCGCGAGCGCCTGGAGCGGGTCAGGGAGCATGCTGCCCCGTTGGCAGCGCTGGAAGCTGAAGCCCTGGCCATTCATGAGAGCGATCGCGAAGCCAACCTGACCATGGCTCAGCTGGGTGTGGACCTGATCCGGCGGCATCAGGGCAACCCCCAGGCCCTGTTGACTCACAGCAATACCGGCGCCCTGGCCACCGGTGGTTTCGGCACGGCCCTGGGGGTGATTCGCGCGGCCTGGCTGGAAGGTATGGTGGAGCGGGTCTACGCCGATGAAACCCGGCCCTGGTTGCAGGGTTCGCGCCTGACGGCCTGGGAGCTGGCCAGCGAAGGCATTCCGGTAACGGTAAATGTCGATGCAGCCGCCGCGCACATCATGAAGACCAAGGGCGTGACCTGGGTCGTGGTGGGGGCGGACCGCATCACTGCCAATGGCGATGTAGCGAACCAGATTGGCACTTACCAGCTGGCGGTCAATGCCATGCACCACGGTGTTCGCTTCATGGTGGTGGCGCCCAGTTCGAGCATCGACATGAGCCTTGCCAGCGGTGATGACATTCCCTTGGCAGAGCGGGCGGGCGAGGAGTTGCTGGAGATCGCGGGCAAGCGCTTGGGGGAGGGAGTAGAAGGCTTCAATCCGCTGTTCGATGTCACGCCAGCGGACCTGATCGATGCCATCGTCACCGAGAAGGGCGTTGTCGAGCGGCCGGACACGGCCAAGATGGCGCAATTGATGTGCCGCAAGCGCTTGCACTGACGAGTGTCCGGGCAAGTCGTTGGTGGCGGCTTCCCGGGAAAGCTGTCAGCTCAGTAAAAAGCGCTTAATTATGTGCGAATTTGGCCTCTGAGCCCCTCTCGTCTCTTATCAGGCTGTCACCGGTCAACTAACTATGCTCCATGCGCGTCAGGGGGATAGGTGCGTGGCGGCGATTGTGATAACATCCGGCGGTTTCCAAGGTGGTCCGACGCGGCTGCCTTCACTGCGCAAATCCATGGCATAACTTGTTGATTTGTCGTAAGTCGGTGCATGGCACTAGGCCTGCAGCGGCGAGCTTCGTTCGTCCCATATGGATGTGACGAAGTTTCACCAGAAAAAGGAATCAGGCTTCTCATGGGCGAACTGGCCAAAGAAATCCTCCCGGTCAATATCGAAGACGAGCTGAAACAGTCCTACCTCGACTACGCGATGAGCGTAATCGTCGGGCGGGCACTGCCTGATGCGCGCGATGGCTTGAAGCCCGTGCACCGGCGTGTGCTGTACGCGATGAGCGAGCTCGGTAACGACTGGAACAAGCCGTACAAGAAATCTGCCCGTGTTGTCGGTGACGTGATCGGTAAGTATCACCCGCACGGTGATACCGCGGTGTACGACACCATCGTTCGTATGGCCCAGCCATTCTCCCTGCGCTACCTGCTGGTAGACGGCCAGGGTAACTTCGGTTCGGTCGACGGCGACAACGCGGCGGCCATGCGATACACCGAAGTTCGCATGACCAAGCTGGCGCACGAGCTGCTGGCCGACCTGCACAAGGAAACCGTGGACTGGGTGCCGAACTACGACGGCACCGAGATGATCCCGGCGGTCATGCCGACCAAGATCCCCAACCTGCTGGTCAACGGTTCCAGCGGTATCGCCGTGGGCATGGCGACCAACATTCCGCCGCACAACCTCGGTGAAGTCATCGATGGTTGCCTGGCGCTGATCGACAATCCCGAACTGACTGTCGACGAGCTGATGCAGTACATCCCCGGCCCGGATTTCCCGACCGCGGCGATCATCAACGGTCGCGAAGGCATCATCGAGGCCTATCGCACCGGCCGTGGCCGCATTTATATGCGTGCCCGCTCGATCATCGAAGACATCGACAAGGTTGGCGGCCGCCAACAGATCGTCATCACCGAGCTGCCTTACCAACTGAACAAGGCGCGGTTGATCGAGAAGATCGCCGAGCTGGTGAAAGAGAAGAAACTCGAAGGCATCACTGAACTGCGCGATGAGTCCGACAAGGACGGTATGCGCGTCGTGATCGAGCTGCGTCGTGGCGAAGTGCCTGAGGTGATCCTCAATAACCTCTACGCCCAGACCCAGCTGCAAGCAGTGTTCGGCATCAACATCGTGGCGCTGATCGACGGCCGTCCGCGGATCCTCAATCTCAAGGATCTGCTGGAAGCCTTCGTTCGTCACCGTCGTGAAGTCGTTACCCGGCGTACCGTGTTCGAGCTGCGCAAGGCTCGTGAGCGTGGCCACATCCTTGAAGGCCAGGCCGTTGCCCTGTCCAACATCGATCCGGTGATCGCCCTGATCAAGGCCTCGCCGACGCCGTCGGAAGCCAAGGAAGCGCTGATCAGCACCCCTTGGGAGTCCAGCGCGGTCATGACCATGGTCGAGCGTGCCGGTGCGGATTCCTGCCGCCCGGAAAACCTTGATCCGCAATACGGTCTGCGCGACGGCAAGTACTTCCTGTCCCCGGAACAGGCACAAGCCATTCTGGAGCTGCGCCTGCACCGCCTGACTGGCCTGGAGCACGAAAAGCTGCTGGCCGAGTACCAGGAGATCCTCAACCAGATCGGCGAGCTGATCCGCATCCTCAATAGCGCCACGCGCCTGATGGAAGTGATCCGCGAAGAGCTGGAAGTGATCCGCGCCGAATACGGCGACGTGCGCCGCACCGAGATTCTTGATGCCCGCCTCGACCTGACCCTGGGTGACATGATCCCGGAAGAAGAGCGTGTGGTGACCATTTCCCACGGCGGCTACGCCAAGACCCAGCCGCTGGCTGCCTACCAGGCCCAGCGTCGTGGTGGTAAAGGCAAGTCGGCCACAGGCGTCAAGGATGAGGACTACATCGCTCACCTGCTGGTTGCCAACAGCCACACCACGCTGCTGCTGTTCTCCAGCAAGGGCAAGGTGTACTGGCTGAAGACTTATGAAATTCCTGAAGCATCCCGTGCCGCACGCGGTCGTCCGCTGGTCAACCTGCTACCGCTGGATGAGGGTGAATACATCACCACCATGCTGCCGGTAGAGGAGTACACCGAAGGTCACTACATCTTCATGGCGACCGCCAACGGCACCGTGAAGAAGACCCCGCTGGAGTCCTTCAGCCGCCAGCGCAGCGTGGGCCTGATCGCTCTGGAGCTGGACGAAGGCGACGTGCTGATCAGTGCCGCCATCACCGATGGCGAGCGTGAAGTCATGCTGTTCTCCGACGGAGGCAAGGTCACTCGCTTCAAGGAGTCCGACGTGCGCGCCATGGGCCGTACCGCTCGCGGTGTGCGCGGCATGCGCCTGGCGGAAGGCCAGAAGCTGATTTCCATGCTGATTCCGGAAGAAGGCAGCCAGATCCTCACCGCCTCCGAGCGTGGTTTCGGCAAGCGTACCGCCATTGGCGAGTTCCCCGAGTACAAGCGTGGCGGCCAGGGCGTTATCGCCATGGTCAGCAACGAGCGTAACGGTCGCCTGGTTGGCGCGGTGCAGGTGCTGGATGGTGAGGAGATCATGCTGATTTCCGATCAGGGCACCCTGGTGCGTACTCGTGTCGACGAAGTGTCGAGCCTGGGCCGTAACACTCAAGGCGTGACCCTGATCAAGCTGGCCAGCGATGAAACCCTGGTGGGCCTGGAGCGGGTGCAGGAGCCATCGGAAATCGAGGGCGAAGAGTTCGAAGGTGAAGAGGGTGCTGAATTCGAGGGAGCCGTGCTGGATGCGGTTGCCGATACCGATGAGGCAGCCGAAGGCCAACAGGCAGACGCCGCAGGCGAAGAAGAGTCGCAAGACTAAATAAATCGTAGCAGGGCAGAGTGTTTGCTCTGTCCGCTACCGTGAATGCATAGCGAGAGTGGATGTGAGCAAACGAGCCTATAACTTCTGCGCAGGTCCCGCTGCGCTACCTGAAGCTGTCCTGTTGCGTGCCCAGGCTGAATTGCTGGATTGGCATGGCAAGGGCCTGTCGGTCATGGAAATGAGCCATCGCAGCGATGAGTTCGTTTCCATTGCCACCAAGGCCGAGCAGGATCTGCGTGATCTGCTGAATATCCCCTCGAACTATAAAGTGCTGTTTCTGCAAGGCGGCGCCAGCCAGCAATTTGCCCAGATCCCACTGAACCTGCTGCCCGAGGGTGGCAAGGCCGACTATGTCGACACCGGTATCTGGTCGCAGAAAGCCATTGAAGAAGCCTCCCGCTACGGGCAGGTGAATGTGGCGGCCACTGCCAAGCCTTACGACTATTTCGCAATTCCCGGCCAGAACGAATGGCAGCTGTCGCCAGATGCGGCCTACGTGCACTACGCGCCGAACGAAACCATTGGCGGCCTGGAATTCAACTGGATCCCGGAAACCGGCGACGTTCCCCTGGTGGCCGACATGTCGTCCGACATCCTCTCGCGCCCTGTGGATATCTCCCGTTTCGGCATGATCTACGCTGGCGCGCAGAAGAATATCGGCCCCAGCGGCATCCTGGTGAACATCATTCGCGAAGACCTGCTGGGGCGTACCCGTTCGCTGTGCCCGACCATGCTCGACTACAAGGTCGCGGCGGACAACGGCTCGATGTACAACACGCCGCCGACCCTGGCCTGGTATTTGTCCGGCCTGGTGTTCGAATGGCTCAAGGAGCAGGGCGGGGTTGAAGCCATCGCCAAGCTCAATGAGGCCAAGCAGCGCACCCTGTACGATTTCATCGACGCCAGCGGCCTGTACAGCAACCCGATCAACAAGACCGACCGCTCCTGGATGAACGTACCGTTCCGTCTGGCCGACGATCGCCTGGACAAACCGTTCCTGGTGGGCGCCGAGGCTCGCGGCCTGTTGAACCTCAAGGGCCACCGCTCGGTGGGTGGCATGCGCGCTTCCATCTACAACGCCGTGGACATCAACGCAGTCAATGCGCTGGTGGCCTACATGGCGGAGTTCGAGAAGGAACACGGCTGATGTCTGAGCAAGAACTCAAGGCTCTGCGCCTGCGTATTGACGCCTTGGACGAGAAGGTCCTGGAGCTGATCAGTGAGCGCGCGCGCTGTGCCCAGGAAGTGGCGCGGGTCAAGATGGGCTCCCTCGCCGAAGGCGAAGTGCCGGTGTTCTATCGTCCCGAGCGTGAAGCCCAGGTGCTCAAGCGGGTGATGGAGCGCAACCAGGGGCCGCTGGGCAATGAAGAGATGGCGCGTTTGTTCCGCGAAATCATGTCTTCGTGCCTGGCCCTGGAGCAGCCATTGAAAGTGGCCTACCTCGGTCCTGAAGGTACCTTCACCCAAGCCGCGGCCATGAAGCACTTCGGTCATGCGGTGATCAGCAAGCCGATGGCAGCGATCGATGAGGTGTTCCGTGAAGTGGCGGCCGGCGCCGTGAACTTCGGCGTGGTGCCGGTGGAAAACTCCACCGAGGGTGCGGTGAACCACACTCTCGACAGCTTCCTCGAGCACGACATGGTGATCTGCGGTGAAGTCGAACTGCGCATTCACCATCATCTGCTGGTGGGTGAGAACACCAAGACCGACAGCATCAGTCGCATTTATTCCCATGCCCAGTCCCTGGCCCAGTGCCGCAAGTGGCTGGACGCCCATTACCCGAATGTCGAGCGCGTGGCGGTGTCCAGCAACGCCGAGGCGGCCAAGCGGGTCAAGGGCGAGTGGAATTCGGCGGCGATCGCCGGCGACATGGCGGCAGGCCTGTATGGCCTGACGCGCCTGGCAGAGAAAATCGAGGATCGTCCGGACAACTCCACGCGCTTTTTGATGATCGGTAATCAGGAAGTACCGCCGACCGGCGACGACAAGACCTCGATCATCGTGTCCATGAGTAACAAGCCCGGTGCCTTGCACGAGCTGTTGGTGCCATTCCACGACAATGGCATCGACCTGACGCGAATCGAGACCCGACCTTCGCGCAGTGGCAAATGGACCTATGTGTTCTTCATCGACTTCGTCGGCCACCACCGTGATCCGTTGGTCAAGGGTGTGCTGGAAAAGATCAGTCAGGAAGCAGTAGCACTCAAGGTGCTGGGTTCCTACCCGAAAGCGGTTCTCTGAGGCTTTAACAATGAGTGGCGACTTCCTCGCACTGGCACAACCAGGCGTGCAACAACTTTCGCCTTACGTTCCGGGCAAGCCCGTGGACGAACTGGCCCGTGAGCTGGACATCGATCCGGCCACCATCGTCAAGCTGGCGAGCAATGAAAACCCGCTGGGCGCCAGCCCCAAGGCCCTGGCGGCGATTCGTGACGAGCTTGCCGAGCTGACCCGTTATCCGGATGGCAATGGTTTTGCCCTCAAGTCCCTGCTGGCCGAGCGCTGCGGCGTGGAAATCGACCAGGTGACCCTGGGCAACGGTTCCAACGACATTCTGGAGCTGGTGGCTCGTGCCTACCTGGCGCCTGGCTTGAATGCGGTGTTCAGCGAGCACGCATTTGCCGTCTACCCCATCGTTACCCAGGCTGTCGGAGCCCAGGCTCGCGTGGTTCCGGCCAAGAACTGGGGGCATGACCTGCCAGCCATGCTCAAGGCGATCGATGATCGGACCCGCGTGGTGTTCATCGCCAACCCGAACAACCCGACCGGTACCTGGTTCGGTGCCGAGGAACTGGACGAGTTTTTGCAGGATGTACCGGCCCACGTGCTGGTGGTGCTGGACGAGGCCTATATCGAGTACGCCGAAGGCAGTGACCTGCCGGATGGCCTGGACTTCCTGGCGGCCTACCCGAACCTGCTGGTTTCGCGAACCTTCTCCAAGGCTTATGGCCTGGCAGCCCTGCGGGTCGGTTATGGGCTGTCGACCCCGGTGGTGGCGGATGTGCTGAACCGTGTGCGCCAGCCTTTCAATGTCAACAGCCTGGCCTTGGCTGCGGCTTGCGCCGCACTTGAGGATGTGGACTACCTGGCCGAGAGTCGTCGTCTGAACGAGGCCGGCATGCAGCAGTTGGAGGCGGGGTTCCGTGATCTGGGCCTGAGATGGATTCCTTCCAAGGGCAATTTCATTGCCGTGGACCTGGGGCGTGAGGCTGCTCCGATCTTCCAGGAGTTGTTGCGCGAGGGGGTGATCGTGCGTCCGGTGGCCAACTACGGCATGCCAAATCATTTGCGCATCACCATCGGCCTGCCGGCGGAAAATACTCGTTTCCTTGAGGCCTTGGCCAAGGTTCTGGCCCGTGCTTGATGTCATTCCAATGCAATCTGCTGTGCCTATGATCGGTCGCCTGGTGGTGATCGGCCTGGGGTTGATTGGCGGTTCCTTTGCCAAGGGTTTGCGTGAAAGTGGCCTGTGTCGTGAGGTAGTCGGTGTCGATCTGGATCCGCAGTCCCGCCAGTTGGCGGTCGAACTGGGGGTGGTGGATCGCTGTGAAGAGGATCTGGTCCTGGCTTGCCAGGGCGCCGATGTGATTCAACTGGCGGTGCCGATCCTGGCCATGGAAAAGCTGCTGGCTCTGCTTGCCGGCATGGATCTGGGCCAGGCGGTGCTGACCGACGTCGGCAGCGCCAAAGGCAATGTGGTGCGCGCTGCACAAGAAGCTTTCGGCGGCATGCCTGCACGCTTTGTCCCGGGGCACCCCATTGCGGGCTCCGAGCAGAGTGGTGTGGAAGCCTCCAACGCGCAGCTGTTTCGTCGACACAAGGTGATCCTGACGCCTCTGGAGCAGACTGATGCCGCGGCGCTGGACCTGGTCGACAGGCTTTGGCGTGAGCTGGGGGCGGATGTCGAGCACATGCAGGTCGAGCGTCACGATGAAGTCCTGGCGGCGACCAGCCATTTGCCGCACCTGCTGGCGTTCGGTCTGGTCGATTCCCTGGCCAAGCGCAGTGAAAATCTCGATATCTTCCGTTACGCTGCGGGCGGGTTCCGCGATTTCACGAGAATCGCCGGCAGCGACCCGGTCATGTGGCACGACATCTTCCTTGCCAATCGCGAGGCGGTACTGCGCACACTCGATACATTTCGCAACGACCTCGACGCTCTGCGTGACGCGGTCGATGCAGGGGACGGGCATCAATTGTTGGGCGTATTCACTCGCGCCCGGGTTGCCCGCGAGCATTTCGGTAAAATCCTGGCCCGCCGGGCCTATGTGGACGCTATGAACTCCAACGATCTGATTTTCCTGGCAAATCCTGGTGGCCGCCTGTCTGGGCGGATTCGTGTACCGGGTGACAAGTCGATTTCTCACCGCTCGATCATGCTTGGCTCGCTGGCTGAGGGCACCACTGAAGTGGAAGGTTTCCTCGAGGGCGAAGATGCTCTGGCGACCTTGCAGGCTTTCCGCGACATGGGCGTGGTCATCGAAGGGCCGCATCATGGTCGTGTGACCATTCATGGTGTTGGCTTGCACGGCTTGAAGCCGGCTCCAGGGCCGATCTACCTGGGGAACTCCGGTACCTCGATGCGCCTGCTGTCGGGCTTGCTGGCTGCACAAAGCTTTGACAGCACGTTGACTGGCGATCCGTCCCTGTCCAAGCGTCCGATGAATCGTGTGGCGAACCCGCTGCGGGAAATGGGCGCGGTCATTGAGACGGCTGCCGAGGGTCGCCCGCCGATGGTGATTCGTGGCGGTCACAAGCTCAAGGGGCTGACCTATACCTTGCCGATGGCCAGTGCGCAGGTTAAGTCCTGCCTGTTGTTGGCAGGTTTATATGCCGAAGGAAAAACCACGGTCACCGAGCCGGCTCCGACCCGTGACCATACCGAGCGCATGCTGCGTGGCTTCGGCTACTCGGTGAGTGTCGACGGCGCCACGGCTTCGGTCGAATCCGGCGGCAAGCTCAAGGCAACCCATATTGAGGTGCCTGCGGACATTTCTTCCGCGGCGTTCTTCCTGGTGGCTGCATCCATTGCCGAAGGTTCCGAACTGGTGCTGGAGCACGTGGGGATCAACCCGACCCGTACAGGTGTGATCGATATCCTGCGGTTGATGGGCGCTGACATTCGTCTGGAAAACCAGCGCGAAGTGGGTGGCGAGCCGGTTGCCGATCTGCATGTGCGCGCCGCCAAGCTCAAGGGGATCGAGATTCCCGAAGAGTTGGTACCGCTGGCAATCGATGAGTTCCCTGTGTTGTTCGTCGCGGCCGCTTGCGCCGAAGGGCGCACGGTGCTGCGTGGCGCTGAAGAGCTGCGGGTCAAGGAGTCTGACCGTATCCAGGTGATGGCTGATGGCCTGCTGACCCTGGGGGTCAAGTGCGAACCGACCCCGGACGGCATCATCATTGAGGGTGGCCAGATCGGCGGCGGGGAGGTTCATGGGCATGGTGACCACCGTATCGCCATGGCTTTCAGTGTCGCCTCGCTGCGCGCCAACGCGCCGATCCGCATTCATGACTGCGCCAACGTCGCGACCTCGTTCCCGAACTTCCTTGCGCTGTGCGCGCAGGTGGGGATCCGTGTCACGCAAGAGGCTCAGTCGTGAATATCAAGGCGCCGGTGATCACCATCGATGGGCCGAGTGGTTCGGGTAAGGGCACCATTGCTGGCAAGCTGGCCAAGCATCTGGGCTGGTGTCTGCTGGACTCCGGAGCGCTGTACCGGCTGCTGGCGTTCGCTGCGCGCAATCATGGCGTCGATCTGACCAATGAAGAGTCGCTGAAATTGTTGGCGGCTCACTTGGATGTGCAGTTTCTCGGGGCTACTGAGAACCATCCGCAGCGGATCATTCTTGAGGGTGATGACGTGACGGATGATCTACGCAACGAGCAGGTCGGGGCCTGGGCTTCTCAGGTTGCGGCGTTGCCTGCTGTGCGAGACGCCCTGCTGCAGCGTCAGCGTGCCTTTCAGGAGCCGCCGGGGTTGGTTGCCGATGGCCGCGACATGGGAACCGTGGTGTTTCCCGACGCTCCGTTGAAGATTTTCCTGACTGCCAGTGCCGAGGAGCGTGCTCGTCGCCGTTACTTGCAGTTGAAGGGAAAGGTCGATGGTGTTAGTCTGTCGAGTCTGCTAGATGAGATCCGTACGCGTGATGAGCGCGATACCCAGCGAGCGGTGGCCCCGCTCAAGCCGGCGGCTGACGCCATACAGCTGGATTCCACGGAGTTGTCCATCGATCAGGTGTTGCAACGCATCTTGAGTGAAATCGCCATTCGCGATATCACCGGGTGAACAAGAAGGGTTGCAGGGGACCAGTCATAGTCCTGCGATCGTTCTTTTATATGAACGTAACCCACATCGTCTGGGATGTGGCAGATGGGCGGATTCTTCGCCCTTATCAACAGGAATTAAAATGAGCGAAAGCTTTGCGGAACTCTTTGAAGAAAGCCTAAAAACCCTGAACCTTCAGGCAGGCTCCATCATCACCGGTGTTATCGTCGACATCGACTACCAAGCGCGTTGGGTAACCGTTCACGCTGGTCTGAAGTCTGAAGCGCTGATCCCGCTTGAGCAGTTCTACAACGATGCTGGCGAACTGTCCATCAATGTTGGTGATGAAGTTCACGTTGCTCTGGATTCGGTTGAAGACGGCTTTGGTGAAACCAAGCTCTCCCGTGAAAAAGCCAAGCGCGCTGAATGCTGGATCGTTCTGGAAGCAGCCTTCGCAGCCGAAGAAGTGGTCAAGGGCGTTATCAACGGTAAGGTTAAAGGCGGCTTCACTGTCGACGTTAACGGCATCCGTGCGTTCCTGCCAGGTTCTCTGGTTGACGTCCGTCCAGTGCGCGACACCACGCACCTGGAAGGCAAAGAGCTCGAGTTTAAAGTCATCAAACTCGACCAGAAGCGCAACAACGTTGTCGTTTCCCGCCGCAGCGTCCTCGAAGCCGAGAACTCCGCTGAGCGTGAAGCTCTGCTGGAATCCCTGCAGGAAGGTCAGCAAGTCAAAGGTATCGTCAAGAACCTCACCGATTACGGCGCATTCGTCGATCTGGGTGGCGTCGATGGCCTGCTGCACATCACCGACATGGCTTGGAAGCGTATCAAGCATCCTTCCGAAATCGTCAACGTTGGCGACGAGATCGATGTCAAGGTTCTGAAGTACGATCGCGAGCGCAATCGTGTTTCCCTGGGCCTGAAGCAACTGGGCGAAGATCCATGGGTTGCTATCAAGGCTCGTTACCCAGAAAGCACCCGCGTTACCGCTCGTGTAACCAACCTGACCGACTACGGCTGCTTCGCTGAGCTGGAAGAAGGCGTGGAAGGCCTGGTACACGTTTCGGAAATGGACTGGACCAACAAGAACATCCACCCTTCGAAAGTCGTACAAGTCGGCGACGAAGTGGAAGTTATGGTTCTGGACATCGACGAAGAGCGTCGTCGTATCTCCCTCGGCATCAAGCAGTGCAAGTCGAACCCATGGGAAGACTTCTCTGGCCAGTTCAACAAGGGCGATAAGATCTCCGGCACCATCAAGTCGATCACCGATTTCGGTATCTTCATTGGTCTGGACGGCGGCATCGACGGTCTGGTTCACCTGTCCGACATCTCCTGGAACGAAGTGGGCGAAGAAGCCGTACGCCGTTTCAAGAAGGGCGACGAGCTGGACACCGTTATCCTGTCGGTTGACCCAGAGCGCGAGCGTATCTCCCTGGGTATCAAGCAACTGGAAAGCGATCCGTTCTCCGAGTACGTCCAAGAGAACGACAAAGGCGCAATCGTTAAGGGTGTTGTAAAAGAAGTTGACGCCAAAGGCGCCATCATCACCCTGGCTAACGATATCGAAGCTACTCTGAAAGCCTCCGAAATCAGCCGTGACCGCATCGAAGATGCGCGTAACGTTCTGAAAGAAGGCGAAGAAGTTGAAGCCAAGATCATCAGCGTTGACCGTAAGAGCCGTGTAATCCAGCTCTCGATCAAGTCGAAAGACGTTGAAGACGAGAAAGAAGCTATCCAGAGCCTGCGCGACAAGCCAGCTGCTTCGGATATCGCTGCTGGT
The DNA here is from genome assembly GCF_058797595.1 of Pseudomonas sp. GW823-FHT02C05. Lineage (NCBI taxonomy): Bacteria > Pseudomonadati > Pseudomonadota > Gammaproteobacteria > Pseudomonadales > Pseudomonadaceae > Pseudomonas > Pseudomonas sp. GW823-FHT02C05. Next base: position 891,561 of record NZ_JBXAJU010000003.1, read on the forward strand.
CCTACCACTCTGGGTGACCTGCTGCGTGCACAAATGGAAAAGCAGAACTAAGTTCTGTCAGACCATAAAAAGGGCGACTTCGGTCGCCCTTTTTTATGCCTGAAATTCGAGAGGGTGGGAGCAGGGTGCTGGGGAAACCAATCTGTGCAATGAGTTGTCTCTTTCTTAGGTGGGTTGGCTGCCGTGTCAGGGTCTAGGCTTACCCAATGGGTGCATTATTCAAGCAGCATAAGCTGCCTTAAGGAAGAGCATGAGCAGGTTGGGTGTCGTGGTTTTGATTCTTCTTTTGGCTGGGTGTACGACCAATGTAAAGACCCATGCGGTACGCGGGCTCAGTGGTATAGAGATCGACTGTTCGGGGCTGGGGTCGGATTGGGACAAATGCTACAAGCGTGCTGCGCGTGAGTGTAAGGCCAATGGCTACAAGGTCATTACCAAGTCCAGTGATGCCAAGGATGAGGAGGGGGATTATCCCTTCGGTTGGAATCCGGCGGGTTATCTGACCCGAACGATGCTGGTCATGTGTCGATAGGGCGGCTTTGCGTTTTTGTCACTGCATCTTCTACAAGAAAGGAGTTTGTATTGGCGTCGCAGATGGGCTGTTCAAAACCCTCAGAGCATGCTAAAACCTTTGAAGCACTGACCTAGCTGCTTGAAAAAGAAGGGAAAAATATGACGAAGTCGGAGTTGATCGAACGAATTGTCACCCATCAAGGGCTGCTCTCATCCAAGGATGTCGAGTTGGCGATAAAGACGATGCTTGAACAGATGTCTCAATGCCTAGCCACTGGCGATCGAATTGAGATCCGAGGCTTTGGTAGCTTTTCGCTTCACTATCGCGCACCTCGGGTAGGTCGTAACCCAAAAACAGGTCAGTCAGTCAGCTTGGATGGAAAGTTCGTTCCCCACTTTAAGCCGGGTAAGGAGCTTCGTGATCGAGTTAACGAAGAGGAGGGGGACGGCCTGTAAGCCTAAGATAAAAACACTCTAGATGAAGTCGCTTTTAGTATGCTTTTCATTCGCAGAGTAAGGCGGAATGCTTTTCGTTGATCGAATAGGTCTTTGGCTTGAGTGGGGTTGCTTTTAAGCTATTTAGAGTACTGGTCCTGGGTTTCTCCTAGCGATTTCCTTGTTTCTACCGTCTTAAAATCCCGCAGGGTTGATTGTTTTTCTTTCAGCCGAAGTGGGCTATGAGTATTTTTTGATTTCGGATGATGCTTTGCGATGGCAGTTCTGCTGCTTGCGCGACTATCTTGAGCTGTGTCTGCGGTATTCTGCATCGCATTGTATTCAGGGTAGGATGTTTTTTTGATGGATAGTATGGCTCGGCAGGTTGTTGGCGGCGCATAATGTAATTTTCGAGTGTTTCAGATACTACTCTGTGGCGCCAGTTTTAGAAGGTACGGTAGATAATGGCCAGGATCCTTTTGACGGGAGCATCCGGTTTTGTAGGTGGCGCTGTTCATGAGTGTTTATCTAAAAATTCGCCCCATAAGTTAACTGTTGTGGTGCGAAAGCCCATTCCGGCTTTAGTGGCTACCACGTCTGTTACTCAGGTAGAACAGATTGATGGTCTGACGGACTGGAGTTCGATATTGCTCGATTGCAATGTCGTAGTGCATGCGGCTGCCCGTGTCCATGTAATGCATGAGTCCTCACTCGATCCACTCGAGGCCTTCCGGAAGGTCAATGTGGAAGGGACGCTAAATTTGGCTCGCCAGGCTGCCCAGCGTGGTGTAGGTCGATTCGTTTTTATCAGTTCCATCAAGGTTAACGGTGAGGGGACACCACTCAATGTTCCTTATACTGCTGATGATGAGCCTGCCCCTACAGATCCATACGGTATTTCCAAAATGGAAGCGGAAAAGGGCTTGACTATCATTGCCTCTCAAACGGGAATGGAAGTTGTAATTATTCGCCCAGTTCTTGTATACGGCCCTGGCGTTAAAGCTAACTTTTTTAATATGATGCGTTGGTTGTATAAGGGAATTCCTTTACCTTTTGGGGCAATAGATAACCGCCGAAGTTTGGTAGCATTAGATAATTTGGTGGATCTGATTGTTACGTGTATTGATCATCCGTTAGCTGCCAATCAGGTGTTTTTAGTTAGTGATGGTGAAGACCTTTCGACAACCGAACTGCTGAAAAGAATGGGTGGCGCATTGGGTAAACCTGCTCGTCTGCTGGCCATACCTAGTGGGATCTTGAGTTTTAGTGCTGCATTGTTGGCTAAAAAGTCCATTTCCCAACGGCTGTGCGGGTCTCTTCAGGTGGATATATCAAAGAATCGTGAGCTGTTGGGGTGGGCTCCTCCTCTGAGTGTAGATAAAGCACTTGATGCTACAGCGAAATACTTTATTGATAGTTGTGCTTGAGTTTTAACGCATTTTAAGAGGCTTTTTGGTTTGAAGGGTGTGATTCTAATGATTATCGATTTTACATGCGCTTTAAGGATTAAAGTTACATGGTGATTTGGTTATTTATGTTAGTGGTGGCCAGTGTGTCGCTTCTGCTAACTTGGGTGTTGCGACGCTATGCTCTAGCTCGCAGCTTGATGGACGTTCCCAATAGTCGCAGCTCTCATACCGTGCCTACCCCCAGAGGGGGGGGCGTTGCAATTGTCCTGAGCTTTCTGGCTGCTGCGCCTCTGCTGAGCGTGCTGGTAGATGTTCCTCTGCTTTCCATAGGGGCTTTATGGGGAGCAGGTGCATTGATAGCTGTAGTTGGTTTTTTAGATGATCATGGGCATATAGCAGCGCGTTGGAGACTGCTCGCGCATTTTATCGCGGCGATCTGGGCTCTGACCTGGCTAGGTGGATTGCCTGCGATTAATGTACTTGGCATGGATCTCAATCTTTCATGGTTGGGACATATCTGCGCAGTTTTTTATCTGGTCTGGATGCTCAATCTATACAACTTCATGGATGGTATTGATGGGATTGCCAGTGTTCAGGCAGTGAGTACATGTCTTGGTGCCTGCTTAATTTACTGGTTTGCTGATGCTCCATCATTGATTTGGCTGCCACTGTTATTGTCGATGGCAGTGCTGGGTTTTCTTTACTGGAACTTCCCTCCTGCACGTATTTTCATGGGGGACGCTGGCAGCGGTTTTCTTGGGCTTGTTCTGGGGATTCTTTCCGTACAGGCAGCCTGGGCATCCTCGCGCTTTCTTTGGGTATGGTTGATTCTTCTTGGCGTCTTCATTGTTGATGCGACCTTTACTCTGACTCGGCGGTTAGTTCGCGGAGACAAGGTCTATGAAGCTCATCGTAGTCATGCTTATCAGTTCGCCTCCCGCCAGTTTGGTCGGCATCTACCAGTGACCTTGGCGGTCTTGGCTATCAATACACTCTGGCTTCTGCCAATCGCCATAGGCGTGGGGCTGTTCGGGTTGGATGGTATTATTGGTCTAGTACTGGCTTACGCGCCGCTGGTTTTTCTTGCTTTCAGGTTTCGGGCGGGTGAGTTGGAGAAAACAGACTGATACTGTCTAGTATTCGGGACTGCCAAATAGGGCGCTTTCCATCAGTATGCAACATAGATCGAGGCTGAAGGCCGAGGTTCGAAAAAGGAATTATGGATAAGATACGAACACTTCTGTTGAGGCTCCCGCGGCGGCAGAAGAGGGTGCTGCAGGTGGTCACCGACATTTTGCTGGTGTGGGTCGCTCTATGGATGGCATTTGTCGTCAGGTTGGGTTTTGACGATCTGAACAATCCTTTCATTGTGCATTTCTGGCTATTCGCCAGCGCTCCTATAGTTGCCATTCCTCTGTTCATTCGGTTCGGGATGTATCGCGCCGTCATGCGTTACTTCGGTAACGATGCTCTTATTGCTATCGTCAAGGCCGTAACCCTGTCGGCTTTGACTCTCGCGCTGGTGGTCTATGTGTATAGCAATCACCAGACCGTGGTGCCGCGCTCAATCGTATTCAACTATTGGTGGTTGAGTATGGTGATGATTGGCGGACTTAGGCTGGCGATGCGTCAGTACTTTCTTGGTGACTGGTTCACCACCGCCCAGCATGTACCCTTTACCAATCGTGATGATGGTTTGCCTAAGGTGGCTATCTACGGTGCTGGAGCGGCAGGCAATCAACTGGTGGCGGCGTTGCGATTGGGGCGGTTGATGCGTCCTGTGGCCTTTATCGATGATGACGGCAGTATTGCTGATCGGATGATCGCCGGGCTGCAGGTGTATAAACCCAAGCATTTGCAGCAAATGATTGATGACACGGGGGCAGAAGAGATTCTCCTGGCCGTTCCCTCATCCAGTCGTAGCCGTCGAAGAGAAATTCTGGGGTATTTGGAAGGATTCCCCTTACATGTACGAAGTGTTCCCGGTTTCATGGATCTGGCCAGTGGCCGAGTGAAAGTCGATGACATTCAAGAGGTGGACATAGCTGACCTGCTTGGGCGTGACGCGGTCCCGGCTCAAGTTGACCTGTTGGCGCACTGTATCAAGGGGCAGACAGTTCTGGTGACAGGTGCTGGAGGGTCTATCGGTTCTGAGCTTTGTCGGCAGATTCTGCTCCAGGGCCCTAGCACGCTAATATTGCTCGATCACAGTGAGTTCAATCTTTACAGTATCTTGTCCGAACTTGAGCAGCGTGTATCGAGAGAGTCTCGGCTTGTAAAACTATTGCCAATTCTTGGTTCGGTACGCAACTACGAAAAGTTGCTGTCAGTCATGAAAACCTGGAGCGTCGATACGGTTTATCACGCTGCTGCATATAAGCATGTTCCGATGGTAGAGCATAATATCGCTGAAGGTGTACTTAATAATGTCATGGGGACGCTCAATACCGCGCAGGCCGCACTGCAATGTGGTGTAGCCAACTTTGTATTGATTTCTACGGATAAGGCGGTTCGCCCAACCAATGTCATGGGTAGCACCAAACGACTGGCGGAGCTTACGTTGCAGGCGTTGAGCAAGGAGCTGGCCCCGGTTCTATTCGATGATTTGTCAAATGTGTCACGGGTTAATAAAACTCGTTTCACCATGGTCCGCTTCGGGAATGTACTGGGCTCTTCAGGTTCGGTTATTCCGCTATTCCATAAGCAGATCAAGTCTGGTGGCCCGTTGACGGTCACGCATCCAAAGATCACACGTTATTTCATGACCATCCCAGAGGCTGCCCAATTGGTCATTCAGGCAGGTTCGATGGGGCAGGGCGGGGACGTATTTGTATTGGATATGGGCGAGCCAGTCAGAATTGTCGAGCTGGCAGAAAAAATGATTCATCTTTCTGGGCTGAGTGTTCGCTCGGAGAAAAATCCTCATGGTGATATCGCGATTGAATTTACTGGCTTGCGGCCTGGTGAAAAGCTTTACGAAGAGTTGCTGATTGGAGACAACGTCGCCGCTACTCAGCACCCGATGATCATGAGTGCCAACGAGGATCATCTACCGTGGGAAACACTCAAGCTGAAGCTCGCTGAACTCCTTGCAGCACTTGAGTTGGACGACTATGCAAGAGTTCGCCAGTTGCTTCGCGAGACCGTAAGTGGCTACACACCGGATGGTGAAATCGTCGACTGGGTCTATCAGCAGCGTCGTCTCAAACCTTGAATCTACATAAGCAGTAACTCTCTGGCTTTTGATTTGCTCGTGGCATCAACCTAGGTTTGGAAGGCAGCTTTGGAAAGCTGCTTTCCTTACTCGATGTCATGGAGCGTCACTATGCGTAACTCTTTTTTCACCTCATTGATCTTTGCTTTTCTCGCCAGCTTTGCACTTGTCACTCAAGCAGCGCCGGGTCCTAAGACCCAGCCCGGTTCTGCGCAAGTGGCGGAGCAGGCGCCGATTCAAGCGAGCAAGGTCAACCTCAATACGGCGGATGAGGCTGTGCTGCAACGCGAGCTTTTTGGGGTGGGGGCTGCCAAGGCCAAGGCGATTGTCGCTTATCGGGAAGAAAATGGGCCCTTTGCTTCGGTGGACGAGTTGCTGGAGGTCAAGGGGATTGGCAGGGCAATTCTGGAACGAAATCTGGATAAGCTCGAAGTCAATTGAGTTCTTCCGCATAACGTTTGAAGGCCGGTCTCTGACCGGCCTTTTGCATTTCATGGGTGGGGTAGCTGACAGTGAATCTCTATTGCCTGGATTGATCATTTTCATGATGACTCGAAAATATTATGGTAATAATATTTTTCGGGCGCCAAATGCTTCTGGCCGAAGGCGCTCATTACTTTCATGCATTGTCAGGAGTCCAGCTATGAGTTCGATTCAATCCCAAGGTACAGCATTGGTCACTGGGGCCTCATCCGGTATTGGAGCGGTTTATGCCGAGCGACTGGCGGCGCGAGGTTTTGATTTGTTGCTGGTTGCTCGGGATGAGGGACGTTTGAAGGTGGCAGCCAATGCGTTGAGCGATAAATATAACGTGCAAGTGGAGGTGTTGAAGGCGGATTTGACGCTCAAGAAGGACTTACTGAATGTCGAGCGACGTTTGCGCGACGACTCCCGTATCAGCTTGCTGCTGAACAATGCGGGAGTAGCTGCCAACGGGGCTTTGGCTGGCGCCGACCTGGATCAGATGGAGCACATGATTCAGCTCAATGTAGTGGCACTGACCCGGCTGGCCGGGGTGGCTGCAACGAGTTTCTCTGCGACTGGGCGTGGGGCGATTATCAATATTGCCTCGGTGGTGGCCTTGATTCCTGAGCGTTTCAACGCGACTTATAGTGCAACCAAGGCATATGTACTCAGTTTGACTCAGTCGCTGCAGGCTGAGTTGAAGGGCAGCGGGGTTCGTGTACAGGCTGTCTTGCCGGGTGTCACTCGTACCGAAATCTGGGAGCGTTCAGGGCTCGATGCCAAGGCCATTCCGGCGGAAATGGTGATGGAGGTACAGGAGATGGTCGATGCGGCATTGAGCGGCTTGGATCAGGGTGAGTTGATTACATTGCCTTCGCTACCCGATCCTGCGGATTGGCAGGCTTTGGTGGCGGCGCGCTTGGCTCTTGGCCCCAATCTGTCCAGGAGCAGTGCGGCCGCTCGCTATAAATGAGAAGAGTAGGTTGGAGCGGATCGCTTCAGCGCCGCTCCTGTTCCTTCAGGCCCTCGCGAACCACCTCCAGTATCCGAGTTCCCAACTCCGGGTTTTCCACGCTACGAGAAAGCATGAGTGCACCGACCAAGGTGGACATGAGCATCAGGCTTCGCTCGGCTTTCTGTTCGCCTTCCAGCACCGATTCTAGTTGTTCCAGCCTGGTGTTGAGCACCTCATCTGTAGTCGCACTGGGTTGTCCGCGCTGGCCGAGTTCCGAGCTCATGGTCGGTAGCGGGCAGCCTTGATGAGGGGACTTCTGGTGCCACTCGCAGAGGTAGTTATCGATAAAGGCTGGCAGTGGATGCTCTTGTGCGAACAGTGCAGCGCAATGGGCGTCCAGCTCTTGGGCGGCGGCGCGCAGGGCTTCTTCTACCAGTTCATCCTTGGACTTGAAGTGGGAATAGAAGCCGCCATGGGTCAACCCCAGGGCTTTCATCAGGGGCTGTAGACCTGTTGCACCTATCCCGTCACGCCGAAAACGTTCTGAAGCTTCCTTGATAATGCGTTGATGAGTCTGGGCTTTATGGTCTGGCGAGTAACGCATTTGAGAAACCTCCGCAACTAGAAGACCATTTTAACCAAGGATTCTCAGATCATGCCCCTACTTCTAGGCAGGGATTGTCAGCGTTGACAGCTTCCCGACAGCTTTTCGTGAGGGCATAAGGGGTGATTGAAGTTGGCACGATAAGTGATTACCTGCTGTTCATGAGTTGTTGAACAATCGTGAGGTGCCCCATGAGCGACGGACTATCCCTGGCGGACCACATTACTGTGGAACTGCGGGCTGACATCATCGGTGGTCGTTTATTACCCGGAATGGCGCTGGTGGAAAGCGAGCTGGTCAGTGCCTATAACGCCTCACGCAATACCATCCGTGAAGCCCTGCACCGCCTGGGGCAGGAAGGGCTGACCTGGTACGTGCGGCACAAAGGCGTGGTGGTCCGTCGCCTTGGTGCTGATGACGTGCGGGATCTGTTCCGAGTGCGCCGTACCCTGGAGTTGCAGGCCATCGCCAATGCTCGCCCGCTACGCGAGTACCAGTCCGATCGCATGCTCGATGCCATCGAAGCGGCGGAGCTTGCCCGGGAGCGCGAGGACTGGCGCGCCGTGGGAACCCATGGCCTGCGTTTTCACCAGCATGTGGTGGGGTTGCTGGGCTCGCCACTATTCGATGAGTTCTTCACCAACGTGGTGGCGCAGTTGCGCCTGGTGTTTTGTACGGCGCCGGATGAGGCGCGGTTTCAGGCGCCCTGGCTGGTCCGTGACCGACAGATCCATGAATGGCTTCTGGAGGGTGACAAGGCGGCCGCCATCGAGGCCATGGAGTTGTACCTGGACGACTCGGAGCGCCTGCTGTTGGACATGCTCAACCAATCCCTGTGTCACTGAATGAGGGCGATACCCATGTACAAAGACTATCCAGCGGCTTATCAGGTCAGCAAAGGTTCGGCGCTACAGGTGGACAAGGCGTTTTACGAACGCATTCGGCACAATCAGGGCCAACGCCATCTGATCGAGCAGTTCGAGGTTCCGATCCGTACCGGACGCGCCTGGAAGGTGCCCGCCGGGCACGTATTTCGGGTGACCACCCCGGTAGGGCCGCAGGTGGGCGACTTCAACGTATGGAATGCCAACGATCCGCGTGAGCGCCTCTGGGCCGCGCGCACCCGGCAGTTGCAGGGGGCGCATGTCAGTACCCACGACCGGCTCTGGTCGAACCTGCCTTTTCTGCGGCCGCTGGTGACCATCACCGATGACAGCCTGGCCCATTACGGCATCGACGAGCATGGTGGCCGCCTGCACGATCTACTGGGTACCCGTTGCGACCCCTATGTGAATCGCATGCTTACCGGCGAGGACTTTCACCATCACTGCCATTCCAACCTGACGCGGGCAGTGCTGCCTCATGGCCTGACCGAGTTCGATGTGCATGATGTGTTGAACATCTTCCAGTGCACGGGCCTGAACCATGACGACATGTACTTCATGAAGGCCTGCCCGGCGCAGAAGGGGGATTATCTGGAGTTCTTCGCCGAAATCGACCTGCTCTGTGCATTGTCGACCTGTCCGGGCGGAGATCTGTCCTTGCCGATGTGGGGGCCTGAAGCCCAGGACCCGTTAAGCGTGTGCCGTCCACTGGGAGTGGAAATCTATCGTCTGGACGAGTCGCTGCTCGAAGGCTGGAGCCAGCCGCAACGTGCAGCCTATAAGGGCCAGCACGGGTTGCACATTGCCAAGGCCGAATGGGAGCGCTGAGCTTCCAGGCAGCCCCTGCACGTTAGGGTGAAGGGGCTCTAGGCTTAACGATCCTGCGCTTCCTTGGCATCCATTTGTGCGTTGCGCTCGGCCACGCGCTTGCGTTGCTCATCGGTCAGCTCGACCTTGTTGGCGGTGTCGCGCAGCATCATCAAGCCGCCAACGATAGAACCGATAGCAACCACCAGAATCAACCAGGCATACCAGGGCATAGGGCTCTCCTTAATGGGCAGTAGCCCGCAGGCGAAGGTTCGCCTTCGGGCCTGCCTATAACGCTTTGAGTTAAAGCGCTTCGCAGTGGTTCCATTGTATGCCTGATCCGCCGGGTGCGAGCAGAGCGCGGTTCAACGGCCGGTGAGCATGGCGTCCACCGGTGCGTCGGCCCGCAGTTGCCCGGTCAGCAGGAAGTAGATGAAGCCCAGGGCCATGAACACCAGAAATATCAGGCCGATCAGGGCATTGAACCAGGCCATGGCCACCAGGCAGACCGCGGCGAGTGCCAGGGCGATGGCCGGCACCAGCGGGTAGCCCGGGGCGCGGAAGCTGCGTGGCAGATTCGGTTCCGCCCTGCGCAGTTTGAACAGGCTGAGCATGCTCATGATGTACATCACGATGGCACCGAACACCGCCATGGTGATCATGGCGGCAGTGAGGGTCATGCCGCCAAGGTTGATCAGGCCATCGCTGTAGATGGCGGCGATGCCGATCAGGCCGCCGGCGATGATCGCCCGATGTGGCGTCTGAAAGCGCGACAGCCTGGCCAGGGAGGCAGGCAGGTAACCGGCCCGGGCCAGGGCGAAGAACTGGCGCGAGTAGCCGAGAATGATCCCGTGGAAACTTGCCACCAGGCCGAACAGGCCGATCCATACCAGCATGTGCAGCCAGCCGGAACTGTCACCCACAACGGTCTTCATCGCCTGGGGCAGCGGGTCGTTGATGTTCGACAAGCTGCGCCAGTCCCCCACGCCGCCGGCGAAGAACATCACCCCCATGGCCAGCAGCACCAGGGTCAGGATGCCGCTGATATAGGCTTTGGGAATGGTGCGCTTGGGGTCCTTGGCTTCTTCGGCAGCCATGGCCGCGCCTTCGATGGCCAGGAAGAACCAGATGGCAAAGGGAATGGCGGCGAACATCCCGGCAATTGCCGGGGCGCCGAAGGCGTCCGCGCCTGCCCAGCCGTTGAGGGCGAAGTTGCTGAAGCTGAAGGCCGGGGCCACCACGCCCATGAACACCAGGAGTTCGGCCACCGCCAGCACGCAGACCACCAGTTCAAAGGTGGCTGCCAGTTTCACCCCGAGAATGTTCAGGCCCATGAATACGATGTAGGCGCCAACCGCGGCATGTTTCGGATCCAGGGCCGGGAATTGCACGTTCAGGTAAGCGCCGATGGCCAGGGCGATGGCGGGAGGGGCGAAGACGAATTCGATCAGGGTGGCCAGCCCCGCGATCAAGCCGCCTTTTTCACCAAAGGCGCGACGGCTGTAGGCAAACGGGCCGCCGGCGTGGGGAATCGCCGTGGTCAGCTCGGTGAAACTGAATATAAAGCAGGTATACATGGTCGCCACCATCAGCGAGGTCACGAGAAACCCCAGGGTTCCTGCCACGCCCCAGCCATAGCTCCAGCCGAAGTACTCCCCGGAAATCACCAGTCCGACTGCGATGCCCCATAAATGCAGCGTGCCCAAGGTGGGCTTGAGTTGTGTGTTCATCGGTTGCTCCCTGAACGATTAGGACGTGCTCGCGGCTGTTCTGTGCAGTGCCCATGCCAGTTCCTGGAACACCGTCGTAAAGCACGAAAAGCTGTCGTATCGAGGATGTTTCGCCGATTTTTAGCACTAATGACCTTCAGTGCATGGGGGCTTGATGCCTCGCATCGGGGCAGCCGCGCTCCAGAGGCGAGCGATGCGCTTCATCGCCCCTCGTAAAGGCTGGATGACGCCAGTCTTTACGCTTTCTTTATGCGCTGCCCGCCCCGTCGATCTCGTTCCTTTACAGGCACCCTGCGGACAATGCCTGCATTCGCGGCAATCGCCGTACCACGGAGACATTCCATGAACATTCTGGACGCGGTGTCGCTGCTGCTGGCAGTGGGCCTGTTCATTTATCTATTGGTTGCGCTGCTGCGCGCGGATCGGAACTAGGAGCTGCGGTTATGCACAGTTATGACTATTGGCTGATCCTCGCCTTCTTCGCTCTGGTGCTGTTGCCCGCACCTTGGCTGGGGCGCTTCTACTACCGGGTGATGGAGGGCCAGCGCACCTGGCTGACCCCGGTCCTGGGCCCGGTGGAGCGTGTCTGCTATCGAATCTCCGGGGTCGATCCACAGGTTGAGCAGAGCTGGCAGAAATACACCCTGGCTCTGCTGGCCTTCAACCTGGCCGGGTTTGTCCTGCTGTTTGCCATCTTGCTGTTTCAGGATCACCTGCCGCTCAATCCGCAGCATCTTCCGGGGCAGGAATGGACGCTGGCGTTCAACACCGCAGTCAGTTTCATGACCAATACCAACTGGCAGTCCTACAGCGGCGAAGCCTCCCTGAGCTACCTCAGCCAGATGGTCGGCCTTACCGTGCAGAACTTCGTCAGCGCTGCCACCGGGCTGGCGGTGCTGGTTGCCTTGTGCCGCGGCATTGGCCGGCGTTCGGTGCGCACCCTGGGCAACTTCTGGGTCGATATGACCCGCGCCACCCTCTACGGCCTGCTGCCGCTGTGCCTGCTGCTGGCGCTGTTCCTGGTCTGGCAGGGCGTACCCCAGACCTTTGCCCATTACGTGGATGCCCTGACCCTGCAGGGCAATGACCAGGTCATTCCGCTGGGCCCGGCCGCCAGTCAGATTGCCATCAAACAGTTGGGCACCAACGGTGGCGGTTTCTTCGGCGTCAACTCGGCGCACCCGTTCGAGAACCCCACGGCCTGGAGCAATTTGTTCGAACTGGTATCGATCATCCTGATTCCGGTGGCCCTGGTGTTCACCTTCGGCCATTACGTCAAGGACCTGCGTCAGAGCCGGGCGATCATCGCCTGCATGTTCGCCTTGTTCCTGATCGGCGGTGCTACCTCGCTGTGGGCGGAGTATCAACCCAACCCGGCGTTGCAGAACGCAGCGGTAGAGCAGGCTGCGCCCCTGGAAGGCAAGGAAGCCCGCTTCGGCACCACTGCCACGGTGCTCTGGTCGGTGACCACCACTGCGGCCTCCAACGGTTCGGTGAATGGCATGCACGACAGCCTCAACCCGCTGAGCGGTATGGTGGCGCTGATCAACATGATGGTCGGCGAAGTGATCTTCGGCGGCGTCGGCGCGGGCCTCTACGGCATGTTGCTGAACGTGTTGATCGCAGTGTTCCTGGCCGGGCTGATGATCGGTCGCACCCCGGAATACCTGGGCAAGAAGCTACAGGCCAAGGAGGTGCAGTTGCTGGTAGTGACCCTGATGGTGATGCCCATCGGCGTCCTGGTGCTGGGCGCCCTGGCCGCCAGCTTGCCGGGGCCGGCAGCAGCCATCAGCAACCCGGGGCCCCATGGCTTCAGTCAACTGCTCTACGCCTACACCTCGGCCAGCGCCAACAACGGCTCGGCGTTCGGTGGCTTCAGCGCCAATACCCCGTTCCATAACCTGATGCTGGGCCTGGGCATGCTGATCGGTCGCTTCGGCTACATCCTGCCGGTGCTGGCCCTGGCCGGCAGCCTGGCGATGAAGAAGACCGCACCCATCGGCCAGAACAGTTTTCCCACCCATGGCCCGCTGTTCGTGGCCTTGCTGACCGTGACCATCTTGCTGGTGGGCGGCCTGACCTTCCTGCCGACCCTGGCGCTGGGCCCAATCGCCGAACACCTGAGCATGGGCTTCTGAGGACCTGATGATGAATATGCATGTTCCTGCCTCGAACAAAGCCGCCGATGCGCTCGCCAAGAGCCAGCCGGCCAAGGCCGAAGTGGCGAGTACCGCAATCTCGGCCCTGTGGCGCCCGGCGCTGATCCAGGCTTTCGTCAAGCTTGACCCGCGCCAGTTGCAGCGCTCGCCAGTGATGCTGGTGGTGGAACTGACAGCGATCCTGACCACCGTGCTGTGTTTCATTCCGGACACCGCAGTGCCGACCTTCGTCGCCGCCCAGATTGCTCTCTGGCTGTGGTTCACGGTGCTCTTTGCCAACTTCGCCGAGGCCCTGGCGGAAGGCCGCGGCAAGGCTCGCGCCGACAGCCTCAAGGCCGGTAGCGAGGGCTTGAGCGCCCGCCGCCGGGCCGGCGACGGCAGCTATCAGCTGGTGCCGGCGGTCAATCTGCGCAAAGGCGACGTGGTGCGGGTCGAAGCCGGCGAAATGATTCCCGGCGATGGCGAGGTGATCGAAGGTATCGCCGCGGTCAACGAAGCGGCAATCACCGGTGAATCGGCTCCGGTGATCCGGGAATCCGGCGGTGACCGTTCGGCGGTGACCGGCAATACCCGGCTGGTCTCCGACTGGCTGCTGGTGCGCATTACCAGCAACCCCGGCGAGTCGACCCTGGACCGCATGATCGCTCTGGTGGAAGGTGCCAAGCGGCAGAAGACACCGAACGAAGTGGCCCTGGATATCCTGCTGATCGGCCTGACCCTGATCTTCCTGCTGGTGGTGGTGACCCTGCAGCCCTTCGCCCACTTTGCCAATGGCAGCCTGCCGCTGGTGTTCCTGGTGGCGCTGCTGGTGACCCTGATCCCCACCACCATCGGCGGCCTGCTCTCGGCCATCGGGATCGCCGGGATGGACCGCCTGGTGCGCTTGAACGTGATCGCCAAGTCCGGGCGCGCGGTGGAGGCGGCGGGTGACGTGCACGTGTTGCTGCTGGACAAGACCGGCACCATCACTTTCGGTAACCGCCGTTGCAGCGCCATCTACCCGGCGCCGGGCGTCAGTGCCCAGGTACTGGCCGAAGCGGCCTTGATGGCCTCCCTGGCGGACGACACCGCTGAAGGCAAGTCCATCGTCGAGTACCTGCGGGAGCTTTATCCACAGCCCGAGCCGGGCAGCGATCTGCTGACGGCAGTGCCTTTCAGCGCTGAAACCCGACTGTCCGGGGTCGATTACCAGGGCCGGGTCTATCGCAAGGGTGCAGTGGATTCGGTGTTGAGTTTCGTCGGCCTCAAACGCAGCGAGCTGGCACCGGCCCTGTCCCGGGAGATCGACAAGATCGCCCAGAGCGGCGGCACTCCGCTGCTGGTCTGTGCCGAGGGCCGGATGCTCGGCGCCATTCACCTCAAGGACGTGGTCAAGCCCGGCATTCGCGAGCGTTTCGCCGAGTTGCGCAAGCTGGGTATCCGTACCGTGATGGTGACCGGCGACAACCCGCTGACCGCTGCGGCCATTGCCGCCGAAGCCGGAGTCGACGATGTGCTGGCCGAGGCCACGCCGGAGAAGAAGCTGGCGCGCATTCGCCACGAGCAAAACGACGGGCGTCTGGTGGCCATGTGCGGTGACGGCGCCAACGACGCACCGGCATTGGCCCAGGCCGATGTCGGCATGGCCATGAACGACGGCACCCAGGCGGCGCGCGAGGCGGCCAACATGGTCGACCTGGACAGCGACCCGACCAAACTGCTGGATGTGGTGCAGATCGGCAAGGAGCTGCTGGTGACCCGGGGTGCCCTGACCACCTTCTCCATCGCCAACGACGTGGCCAAGTACTTCGCCATCCTGCCGGCGCTGTTCGCGGCGATTTATCCACAGCTGGGGGTGCTCAACATCATGGGGCTGGCCAGCCCGCAGAGCGCAATCCTTTCGGCCATCGTGTTCAACGCCCTGATCATCGTGGTGCTGATCCCCCTGGCATTGCGTGGGGTGCGGGTACAGGCGGCCAGTGCCGCGCACCTGCTGCGGCGCAACCTGTTGATCTACGGCGTGGGTGGCATTGTCGTGCCCTTTGTCGGGATCAAGCTGATCGACATGCTGTTGACCGCGCTGCACCTGGTGTAACCGGCCTGCAGATCTGAGCGAATCGAGGAGTGAGAAATGACTAGCGTAGTGCGTCCGGCCTTGAGCCTGATTGTGTTGATGACCCTGATCACCGGTGTGGCCTATCCCCTGGTGGTGACCGGCGTGGCCCAGTTGGCCTTCCCGGAACAAGCCAATGGCAGCCTGGTGCGCGATGCCGACGGCAGGGTGCGGGGTTCGGCCCTGATCGCCCAGGATTTCGTCGGTGATGCCTGGTTCCATCCGCGCCCTTCGGCGGGGGCCTTTGCCACGGTATCCAGCTCTGCCAGCAACCTGGCGCCGAGCAACCCGGCCCTGGCCACGCGGGTGATCGAGGATGCCGGCAAGCTCCTGGTACCGGGGCAGGGGCCGGTGCCCCTGGCATTGCTGACCACTTCGGGCAGCGGCCTCGATCCACACTTGCCACCGCAGGCAATTGACTATCAACTGGCGCGGGTCGCGGCGGCGCGCAACCTGTCGCCAGCCAAGTTGCAGGCCCTGGTGGACGCCCATATGGAGCAGCCGCTGGTGGGGCCGCCGGTGGTCAATGTACTGGCCCTGAACCTGGCCCTGGAACAGCTGTAGCCGCTGCCGAACCTGCGAGGCTGCAAAATGCCCCGCAGGGGCTTCCAGCCCCAGGGAGCGCTGGCAAACGCAACTGAAGTGAGCGCAGATTGAACCGAATGCCTTGTCGCAGAGAGATAACCCATGAGTGATTCCGGTCGAGCCGACGCGCTGCTAGCCGAGCTGCCACGGGACGGCCGCGGCCGGCTCAAGGTGTTCCTGGGCGCCGCCCCCGGGGTTGGCAAGACCTACGCCATGCTCCAGGCGGCCCATAGCCAACTGCGCCAAGGGGTCAAGGTGCTTGCCGGGGTGGTGGAGACCCACGGCCGCGCCGAGACCGAAGCCTTGTTGAGCGGGCTGCCCCAGCAGCCCTTGGTGCGTTCGGAATACCGTGGCGTATTGCTGGAGGAAATGGACCTCGACGGCCTGCTCAAGGCCAAGCCCAAGCTGGTACTGGTGGACGAACTGGCCCACAGCAATGCCCCGGGCAGCCGGCACGCCAAGCGCTGGCAGGACATTCAGGAGTTGCTGGCGGCCGGGATCGACGTCTTCACCACGGTCAATGTCCAGCACCTGGAAAGCCTCAATGACCAGGTGCGCGGCATTACCGGGGTCCAGGTCCGCGAAACCCTGCCTGACTGGGTGTTGCAAGAGGCCTATGAGTTGCTGCTGGTGGACTTGCCGCCCCGAGAGCTGCTGGAGCGTCTGCGGGACGGCAAGGTCTACGTGCCGGAGCAGGCGCGGGCGGCCATCGATGCATTTTTCACCCAGACCAACCTCACCGCCCTGCGCGAACTGGCGATGCAGGCCGCCGCCGCCCAGGTGGACAACGACCTGGCCCAGGGCTATCGCCAGTTGGGGCAGGCGGCACCGGCGGTGCGCGGGCGGCTGCTGGTGGGTATCGACGGCGATGCCCAGGCGGAGCGGCTGGTACGTCACGCCAGCCGTGTGGCTCAGCGTCGCCACCTGCCCTGGAGCCTGGTGCATGTGGATAACGGCCGGTTGCGCGACGAGCAGGCACGCTTGCGCTTGCAGGCTGCTCAACAACTGGCCGAGCGCCTGGGCGGGGAAGTGGTCCTGTTGCGCGCCGGCGAGGTGGCCAAGACCCTGATCCAGCACGCCGCGGAGCGTCGCGCCAGCCTGCTGCTGGTGGGGCAGTCCAGGCGCCGCTGGCGCCGGCGCTGGTTCGGTGGCGGCTTGGCGGCGCGCTTGCTGCGCAATGCCGATGGCCTGGAGATCAATGTCCTGGACAGCGAGCCCCAGCCCCATCAGCCGGGCCTGCGGGTCAAGCATTCGCTGATCTGGTTCGACTACGTCCTGGCAGTCCTGGCCACCCTCCTGGCCAGCGCCCTGGCCTGGGGGGTGGCCAGTGTCCTGCCGTTGCCGAACATCTCCCTGGTGTTCCTCGCCGCGGTGCTGCTGGTGGCAGTGCGCAGCAGCCTGGGGCCGGCCCTGGCTTGCGCGGCGCTGTCCTTTCTCAGTTATGACTTCCTGTTCATTCCGCCGAACTTCTCCCTGGCCATCCAGCGGGAAGAAGATGTACTGACCCTGCTGTTCTTCCTGCTCATGGCCGCGCTGACCGGCAATCTGGCGGCCCGCCAGCGCCGGCAGTTGCAGGCGTTGCGCGATACCCAGGAGGAAACCGGCGAGCTCCTGGACCTGTCGCGCAAGTTGACTGCCGCCACTGACCGGCAAGCGGTGATCAGCGCCGCGGCCCAGCATTTGAATGGTCGCGACGAGTTGCGTGTCTGCCTGATCAACCGCGACGGGCAGGGTGGATGGAAAGTCGAGACCGGTGGTTCGCCGCAGTTCTCCGAGGCCGAGCGCGCGGCGGCCGACTGGGCCTGGCAGCATGACCAGCCGGCGGGGCTGGGCACCGGGACCTTGCCCTTTGGTCGATGGTGGTGGTGGCCGCTGTCGGTGGATGACGGGCCCCTGGGGTTGCTCGGTGTCTGCCCCCGTGAGGGCGAGGAGTTCAGCGGCCAGCGCCGGCGCCTGCTCACTGCGCTCAGCCAGCCACTGGCCCAGGCCCTGGCACGGGCGCGGCTGGCCGAGGACCTGGAAGCGGCGAGGCTGCACGGGGAGACCGAACAGTTGCGCAGCGCCTTGCTGGCTTCGGTATCCCATGACCTGCGCACACCGCTGACCTCAATGCGCGGCAGTATCGACAGCCTGCTGGCCCTGGGGGAAGCGATCCCCCTGGAAGATCGGCGAGAGCTGCTGGAGGGCACGCGGGATGAGGCCGAGCGCCTGGACCGCTATATACAGAACCTGCTGGACATGACCCGGCTCGGCCATGGGGCCCTGAAGCTGGCCCGGGACTGGGTCGCGCCGGGGGATATCGTCGGCAGTGCCCTGAACCGCCTGCGGGCGGTGCTGGCGCCGTTGCAAGTGGCCACCGAACTGCCAGCGGACTTGCCCTTGCTTTACGTCCATGCGGCGCTGATCGAGCAGGCGCTGGTCAATGTGCTGGAGAATGCTGCCCGCTTCTCGCCACCCCAGGGCCATCTGCAGTTGAAAGTCAGTGCCAGCGAGCAGGAATTGAGCTTCGCCGTCAGTGATGAGGGCCCGGGGATTCCCGAGGATGAGCGGGCAAAGATCTTCGACATGTTCTACACCGCTGCCCGTGGCGACCGCGGCGGGCAAGGCACCGGCCTGGGCCTGGCGATCTGCCAGGGCATGGTCGGCGCCCATGGCGGGCATATCAGTGTCGCCGAGGGCATTGGCGGCAAGGGGACATGCATCACCTTGCACCTGCCGTTGCAGACCCAGCCGGAGCTTGAGTCCGACCTGTGAATACCTGTAGAACGCGCTGCGGCCTTGCCGCGTCAGCGCCACACGGATGCGGCATGCCTTGCGCTACGCTTTTGCCTCTTAATTTGTCTTGAACTGAAACCATGAGCCAGACCGCGACCATCCTGGTCATCGACGACGAGCCGCAGATTCGCAAGTTCCTGCGCATCAGCCTGGCGTCCCAGGGATACAAAGTGATTGAAGCCGGGACCGGCACCGAAGGCCTGGCCCAGGCCGCCTTGAACAAGCCGGACCTGCTGGTACTTGATTTGGGGCTGCCGGACATGGATGGGCAGCAGGTGCTGCGCGAGTTTCGCGAGTGGTCGGCGGTGCCGGTGCTGGTGCTTTCGGTGCGTGCCAGCGAGTTGCAGAAGGTCGAGGCGCTGGATGGTGGTGCCAACGACTATGTGACCAAGCCTTTCGGTATCCAGGAGTTCCTGGCGCGGATTCGCGCCCTGTTGCGCCAGGCGCCGAGCGGGGAAGTGCAGGAGGCGGCGTTGCAAGTGGGGCCGCTGACGGTCGACCTGGCTTATCGGCGGGTGCTGCTGGACGGTGTCGAAGTGGCCCTGACCCGCAAGGAATATGCGGTGCTGGCCCAGCTGGCGCGGCACCCGGGGCGGGTGATTACCCAGCAGCAACTGCTCAAGGACATCTGGGGCCCGACCCACACCGAGGACAGTCATTACCTGCGGATCGTGGTCGGGCACTTGCGCCAGAAGCTGGCGGACGATCCGACCCGGCCACGCTTCATCGTCACCGAGGCGGGGGTCGGCTACCGCTTGCTGGGCGCCGATTCCTGAGTTTGCGGCCTTTCGCTACTGGTCCTGCTCGTAGCGGTCCAGGGTATCGCTGGCAATCTCACGGCCCAGGGCGATCAGCTCCGGCGCCTTGTAGAACTCGAAGAAGCGGCAGACGCGCTTGGGCACGTTGATGAGGATATCGGGCGGGTAACCGGCGATCTTGTACTGCGCCAGGGAGGTCTGCATGACCTCGAAGCTCTGGTTGACCAGGTCCAGCAATGACGCCGGGCCGACGTTGTCTATGATGAAGGAGCCGCTGGCGGATTTCGGCGCGCCGTCGGTTTGCGGCGCGGCGGCCGGTTGCTGGGCTTCCGGTTCGGCGCCCTCGACCCATGGATTGATCTCCGCGGCTTCGCTCTTGAAGGCTTCCTGCTCGAGCAGTAGCAGTTGTTCGGCCTGCTTGCGGCGAAACGGCAGGTGTGAGCCCAGGGAGTTGATCAGGCTGTCAAAGCGGCTCTTGAACGCGGGTGGGCGCTGGATCACCGGTAACTGGTAGTGGCGCTGGTTGGTGGAGTTGAGGTTCACCGCAATGATCAGGTCGCAGTGGCTGGAAACCACCGGAACGATGGGCAGCGGGTTGAGCAGGCCGCCGTCCACCAGCATGCGGTTGCCCTGCATGACCGGGGTGAACAGGCTGGGGATCGCGGCGGAAGCACGCATGGCCTGATGCAGGCAGCCTTCCTGGAACCAGATTTCCTGCTGGTTGGTCAGGTCGGTGGCGACGGCGGTATAGGGGATGCGCAGGTCTTCGATGTTCACTTCGCCGACGATCTTGCGGATCTGGCCGAAGACTTTCTCGCCGCGAATCGCCCCCAGCCGAAAGCTCACGTCCACCAGGCGCAGCACGTCGAGGTAGTCCAGGCTTTCGATCCATTCCCGGTACTCGGCGAGCTTACCTGCGGCGTAGATGCCGCCGACCACCGCGCCCATCGAGCAGCCGGCAATGCAGGCGATGTCATAACCGCGTTTTTCGATTTCCTCGATGACGCCGATATGGGCGTAACCGCGAGCGCCCCCCGACCCAAGGACCAATGCGACACGTTTGCTCATGATTCGTCCCTTCGACAAACAGGCTGCAACAATGCACCCATAGCGCCTCGTGGTTCAATTGCTGATGCGCTGCGGGGCCTGTGAGTTTTTTTCTAGGGCCGCCGGGGCCGCGAGGCTATGCTCCTGCAGCTATATTTTCCAAGGGGTGGGACTGGCACTTTTTCCTGCGGCCATCGTCTTAACCTGTACGACTGTTTTCCCTATCTTGAGGTGTCATCGATGAAAGCCTGGATCTGCCTGCCCCTGATTGCGTTGGTATTGACCGGTTGTGCAGGCAAGACTGCCTACCGTGACAGTTGCGGCACGCAGCTGGACGCTGCCTGGCACGAGCTGGACCTGGCCAAGGCCGAAGGTTTCGCTGGCACCGTGAGCTACTCCAAGGCGTTGTCGCTGCTGACCGGAGCCAAGACCCAGCAGCAGTTCGAAGCCTTCGAAGGCTGCACCAACAAGGCCGAGAAGGCGCGTTTCTACATTCGTGAATCCCGGGCCGGGCGCTGAGCCGCGACAGCCGCTAAGCTGGTCCGACAATCATCACCGCGAACCTGAATGATCTGGCGCAATGCCTGTCGCCGGTTCGCGGTGCCATTCTTGGAACTGGATAAGCCGAAGTCAGGCTTTTGACTCGTGTTGGGGAAGCCTCGATGTCTGCCTTGGTTGATCGTTTGGTGGCTCAGGTTCTGGGCCTGGAAGTGAGTTTGCTGGCTTGTCAGGCCCGCTTGTCGGCCGCCACGGATGCCGAGGCCTTGCATGATCTGCGCATCAGCGTGCGACGCTTGCGCAGCCTGTTGCGCCCGTTGCGTGGCCTGCCCGGAGTGGAGCAACTGGAAGCCGCGGCCAGCGAAGTGGGGCGGGTGACCACGCCGATTCGTGATCGTGAAGTATTGGCGGCCTATCTGCATCAGCATGGCCAGCATGCTGCTGCCGACCGTCGTACCTCACAACTGTTGCATGAGTACTCGGCAGTGGCCGCGGGGGCGGAATTGGCGCAGTTGTTTCTGGTGCTGGATGCCTTCCCCAGGTTCCTCCGGGCCTCTGAGCGCCAAGGTTTGCTGCGGGGCCTGCGCGGCAGTATCGAAAAACGCCTGGCCAAGCAGTGGAAAGCCTTGGGCCAGGCGCTGCTGGACCCTGCCCACGACCGTCATCGCCTGCGTCTGCTGATCAAGCGGGTGCGTTACGCCGCCGATGCCTATCCCGAGTTGGATCGCTTGCCCTCCCAGGCGATGAAGCGCCTCAAGGCGGCTCAGAGCGCCCTGGGCGATTGGCATGATTGCTGGCAATGGCTGGCCCAGGCCGAGCAGCAACTGGATTTGCTGCCCTGTGTGGCGGTCTGGCGCAGAACCATGCTCAAGGCCGAGGCCCGCTCCGATCAGGTGTTGGAGCAACTGCATCGCGATTGCTTCAAGCGGTGAAGGCCAAAGGGCGGCTTATCTGTCCGCTGCTTTGGCCGGAATAATGGCTGTGTGGCTCTGCGACGCTGGTTAAGATCCCTCAGTCTATTTTTTGTCCCCCGAGGTTTTCATGCGTTTCTACGATTTGCTCGAAGCCGTTCGCGGCCAGCCCCAGGCGCTGACCATTCCGGCGGAATGGGCCCAGGGGCGCGCCAGTTTCGGTGGCCTGGTGGTTGCTCTGCAGTATGAAGCGATGCGGGCCAAGGTTGCGGCGGACCGCCCCGTGCGGTCGCTAGCGGTCACCTTTGTCGGCCCGGTGGCGCCAGATGTGCCGGTCAGTTTCGAGGTGGATGTGCTGCGCGAAGGCAAGGCCGTCAGCCAGGTACTGGGGCGGGTCATGCAGGAGGGTCAGGTGGTGACTCTGGTGCAGGGCAGTTTTGGCGCTTCCCGTGAATCGTCCGTCAGTGTGGCCGCCGAGCCAGCGCCCGAAATGAAACACTGGGATGACTGCCAGGAGCTGCCTTATATCCAGGGTGTGACGCCGGAGTTCATGCGTCATCTGGCAATGCGCTGGAGCATCGGTGGCCTGCCATTCACCGGCAATCGCTCCCGCGACATGGGTGGTTGGGTGCGCTTGCGTGGGGATGTGAAGGAAGAGCCGGTCACCGAGGCGCATATCCTGGCGCTGGTGGATGCCTGGCCGCCGGCGCTGTTGCCGCACCTGACCAAGCCCGCTGCGGGCAGCACCCTGACCTGGACCATCGAGTTCGTCCAGCCGTTGCTGGAACTGAGCACTCTGGACTGGTGCAAGTACCGGGTGGAAATCGAACACGCGCGTGACGGCTACGGGCATGCGGCAGCGGCCTTGTGGAATGCTGAGGGCCAATTGATCGCCCTGAGCCGCCAGACGGTGACCATCTTCGCCTGAGCCATCAATGCCGGTGGCGCTGCAACCAGGCACGCCACCAGGCACCGCTCAGGACAAAGCGCGGAAAGGTCACGAACTGTTCCACCAGCAGCCGTTGCACGGCATCCTTGCGATCACTGAAGGGCTCGGCGGCCTGGACCTCCAGGCTGTGTCCGTGGCGCTGCAGGCCCAGGGCTGCGAGGATGCCGACCACACCGATGGCCAGGCTCAGGAAGCTCAAGGAAAACACGCCTGAAACAATCAGCAGAAAACCGATGATGAATAGCGGTACGGCAATCAGGTGCAATACCAGATTGGCAGGGTGCTGGTGATTCTGCGGGTAGACGCGCCATTGCCAGGCGGGGAGGTTGGGGTGACGTTTGCCCATGATGATCATCCTTAGTTCTTTAAGACTCATGAACCAAGGATAGGGGCCAGTTGGGATGGCGGCGAATCAAGGCTGGCTATCGGTGCGATAGCCAGTAGAGGGGGGTAGAGGCACTCGGATCAGAGTTTCAGCTGGCCTATGGCTTTGCTCAACTCACCGGCCAGGGTCGCCAGTTCACTGCTGGTGGTGGCCGAGGCAACGGTCTGTTGCACGGTGTTCTCGGTGACATCGCGAATGCTCACCACCGCCCGGTTCATTTCTTCCGCTACCTGGCTCTGCTGTTCCGCTGCGACAGCGATCTGCGTGTTGCTTTCGCGCATCTGGGCTACGGCGCCGGTGATTTCCGCCAGTGCCGCGCCGGCTTCCTGGGCCTGTTGCACGCAGTCATCGGCCTTGAACGAGCTTTCCTGCATGAAATCCACGGCATCCCGGGTGCCGGCCTGCAGGGCCGAGACCATGCTGGTGATCTCGTCGGTGGAGGTCTGCACACGCTTGGCCAGGTTGCGCACTTCATCTGCTACCACGGCAAAACCGCGGCCCATTTCCCCTGCTCGAGCGGCTTCGATGGCGGCGTTGAGTGCCAGCAGGTTGGTTTGCTCGGCGATGCTGTGGATAACGTTGACCACGCCATTGATCTTCTGGCTGTCCTCGGCGAGCTTCTGAATCATCTCGGCGGTCTGCTGCACGCCATTGGAAAGCCCGGCGATGGATTTCTGCACCCGGCCCACCACTTCATGGCCGGTACCGGCCAGGGTGTCGGCGGTCTGCGACAGGTCCCGGGTGGCACCGGCATGCTGGGCGATGTGATAGACGGTGGCGGACATCTCGTTGATGGCCGTGGCGGCCTGATCGGTTTCGCTCTGCTGGCCGAGCATGCCGTGGCGTACATCGTTCATGCTCGAGGCCAGGCGTGCGGCGCCCTGGTCCAGCTGCCGGGCGGTATTGGCCACGGTATTGACTACCCGCTGGTATCCGGCCTGCATGGCATTGAAGGCGCTGGCCATCTGACCCACCTCGTCCTTGCAGGACAGCGGCACGCGAGCAGACAGGTCGCCGGTCTTCTCCACGTGCAGCATGACGTCCTTGAGGGTGTTGAGTTGGCTGAGGAGAAAACGGATCAGCAACTGCGAGGCGCAGAGCATGGCGAACATCAGGATGAACACTGCGACGGCGTAATTGGTGAAACGATCGCTGAAGACCTGGGCCAGGCTCGGGGCGTAGGCCAGTACGGCGACCTGCTGGCCGTCGGCGCGCTGGATCACGTCAGCGCCCAGTAGCGGATTTTCACCGAACAGCGGCATCGGGTTGAGCTCGACCCAGCCGTTGGCGCCGTTGAGTTCGCTGAGAGTCTGCTCGTTGAGGCTGGGGGTCTGCCCCCGGGAGAAATACAGCAGGTGTTCGGCGCTGGGCAGCGCCTGTCCGACGGGCCAGGCGCCGAGCAGCCTCGCCTCGGCCTGGGCGGCAGCCTGGGCTGTCTGGCTGCGAGCCTGTTGCTCCAGTTGCACGGCGTACAGCACCAATAACAAGGTGGTGACGAAGGCGACTGCATTGACCGCCCAGAATTTGTACTTCAGCGAGATATTGCTAAGCCAGGCACCCATGGAAGGTCTTCTCTGATTGAGCGAAACAGTATTGGCAAGGTGCCATTATTGTGCCGCCATGATCTCGGAAAAATCTTGATGTGGGTCAAGCAATCTCTGGCAAGCGAAAAAACGCCCGAGAGCAGGCGGTACTGTGGCTTGCAAGCTCTTCCAGGGTTTCACCGCGGTGCAACGCAACTTCTCGTAAAACCTCGGTCAGATAGGCTGGTTCGTTACGACCATTTTTCGGCTTTGGCCGCAAGCTGCGGGGTAGCAGGTAGGGGGCATCGCTTTCCAGCATCAGGCGCCCGCGGGGGATGTCGCGTACCAGCGGGTGCAGGTGGGTGCCGCGGCGTTCGTCGCAGATCCAGCCTGTGATGCCGATGTGCAGGTCCAAATCGAGGTAGCTGAACAGGGCCTTTTGTTCACCGGTAAAGCAGTGGACTACAGCAGCCGGCAAGCGATCACGGAAATCCCGCAGGATGTCCAGCAAGCGCTGGTTGGCGTCACGTTCGTGGAGAAACACTGGCAACTGCAACTCGACAGCCAGGGCCAGGTGTTCTTCCAGGACTTTTTCCTGTTGCGGGCGGGGAGAGAAGTCCCGGTTGAAGTCCAGGCCGCATTCGCCCACGGCGCGTACCCGCGGCTCTCCAAGTAGAGCGCGCAAGCGTCGCGGGCTGTCGGCATTCCAGTCGCTGGCGCTGTGGGGATGCAGCCCGGCGGTGGCAAACAGTCTCTGCCCGTCGGCGTCCAGTTTCTGGCACAACTCCAGGGCCTGTTCACTGCCTTCGACGCTGGTTCCGGTGAGGACCAACTGGCACACCCCAGCCTCATAAGCACGATTGAGAACGGCTTGGTGTTTTTCGGCAAAACTGGGATTGGTCAGGTTGACGCCGATATCGATGAGTTGCATGGTGCTATCTCCGCCAGCGGCCGGAAAGCATATCAGAGCTGTAGATTTATAAGAAAAACCAAGAACTACAACGAGTTATAGCTGTCTTTTGCTGCCGGACCAGAGCAACGGCCACGTTCTTCAGCGCCATTGCACGGGTCTTTCGCAGCTTGCCAGCGCTCAAGGCGCTCTGTTTCTGGCAATCAATTCTTCAAAAAACGACGAAGGGTTGAACAGTATTCTTTGCGGAGAACGGATGACCCGATCCTCGATATTGCTCGCGCTGTGCCTGTCATTGCTGCTGCCCTTGCCGGCGCTGGCGCGCTTGCCCGGGCCACTGGAAGCACACGCCACGGGAAAAGTGCGCGACCTGGCGGAAATCCGCAGCAGCCGGGTACTCCGGGTGCTGGTCAATCAGAGCCGCAATAGCTCCGGAGAAGTCCAGGGCCAGGCCATAGGTGTCGAGTACCACCGCCTGCGCTCGTTCGAGCAGTACCTCAATGGCCATGCTCGCGACGGCCAGGAAATCAGCCTGAAGATCATTCCCAAAGCCAAGGATCAATTGCTGGGTGCATTGCAGCGGGGCGAGGGCGACCTGGTGGCGCCTGGTGAGCTGCTGGAAGCCCATCCCGGAAATGCGGTCAGCTCCAGCGACCCGATCGTCAGTAATGTTCCCCTGCTGCTGGTCGGGATCAAGGGTGAGCGCCGTTATACACGGATCGAACAGCTGTCCGGCAAGACCCTGACCCTGACTACCGGTAGTGCGGCGGGGGACGCGGTCAGCCAGATCAATCAGAAGCTGGCCCTGCACAAGCTGGCGCCGATCAAGGTGGAGTGGGTCGACCCCAGCCTGGCGGTGGAGGATGTGCTGGAAATGGTCCAGGGCGGCATTTTCCACCTGACGGTTGTCGAGCAGCCGATTGCCGAACGCTGGAGCAAGATCCTGCCCAAATTGCGTTTGGACAGGCAGTTGAAGATCAGTGAGCCGGGTGAAGAACACTGGTTTGTCCGGCGCGATGCGTCGATGCTGCGGGCGAGTATCGACCGCTTCCTCAAGACCTATAAGGCGCCGGCGGATCAGGATGTGGCGTTCCTGCGTATCTACCGACGCCAGTATCAGGTGCACTATCCCCTGGCGCGGGCCGACCGTCAGCGTCTGGAAAAACTGCGTCCGGTTTTGCAGAAGCATGCCGGCGAGCAGGGCATGGACTGGCTGAACCTGGCGGCGCTGGCGTTCAAGGAGTCAGCGTTGCAACCCCCTTCCAGAAGCGGCAGCGGCCCTACCGGGCTGATGCAGATCACGCCTTCGGCAGCGCAGCGGGTCGGGGTCAACAATATTCAGTCCGTAGATAGCAACGTGCAGGCAGGCGCCAAGTACCTGGCGATGATTCGCCGTAAATTTTTTGCCAGCCCCAAACTCAATGAGCGCGAGCGCATGGCATTTGTGCTGGCGGCCTACAACATGGGGCCGGAGCGGGTGCAGGGTATGCGCAGTGAAGCCCGGCGGCGGGGGCTCAACCCCAACCAGTGGTTCTTCCAGGTGGAGCGCATCGCCATGGAGCAAGTGGGCATGGGGGCCGTCAGCTATGTTAATAGCGTCAACAAATACTATCTGGCCTTTGATCGTGAACGAGACTCCCTGGAGCCTCCGGAGCGAAAAGTTGCGTCACGTAAATAATCTAAAAAATCGATTATTAGCTTGGGTAATTTCCGCTTTTAACATGATTAAAACTGATTAGTATGGCGACCAACTTTCCTACCTTCACACAGGACTACACAGCATGAGCACACTGACCAACAAGCTACTGGGCACTCGCGCGGGCTACGGCTTGACCGTACTGCGGATCTTCGTCGGCATCATCTTCGTGGCTCACGGCTCGCAGAAACTCTTTGGCTGGTTTGGTGGTGGCGGTCTGGCGGGAACGGCGCAGTGGATGGAGAGTATCGGCCTGGCTCCCGGCTATTTGATGGCGTTGTTATCGGGGGGCACCGAATTCTTTGCCGGTCTGGCATTGATCATTGGCCTGCTGGCGCGTCCCGCTGCATTGGGCCTGTCGTTTACCTTGCTGGTGGCGATTTTCTCGGTGCATATCAGCCATGGCCTGTTCATGGCCAACAACGGTTATGAGTTCGCTCTGGCACTGCTTGGCGGCACTGTCGCAGTTCTGATTGAGGGGGCCGGCAAGCTGTCTCTGGATGCGGCAATCGCCAAGTAAGTCGATGCGCGGGCGGTGTTCCAGAGGCTCTGGATCAGCCGTCGGCAAAGTTATCCCAGGCCTGCGAATGCAGGCCTTTTTCGTTGCTGACAAATCTTGACACTGACCTGTCGGCTTCTCTAGGATGCTGCTCATGCGCCGATTTAAACAGCTACTTGCGGGGCGCCAGGTGAGTCGAAAGATCACTGATAGAAGCTATAGTCAGGCTTCGAAATACCGCTAAAGCGCTGGTTCGGTGTTGCCTCTCACCTGCCCGGCAGAAATCTGAGGCAGAGACACAATACGATGAATGCACCACGCCCCCTTGTACGTCTTGCGCCGATCACGGCGAGTCTTTCCCAGCGCAATCCGAAAATCCTCCTGGGTGGCAAGCACCAGCCCACACTATTGCGTTATCTCGACGGTTGGCCACGACGTTCCCCGGGCCCAGCGGCGTTTCTGATTCAATTTGTCGAAGAAGGTGAGTCCCTGGCACGCTTTGCCAGCGACAGCTTCGATCTGGCGGTCATTCCGGCACCCAGTGCTGCGGATGCTGCTGAAGTCATCAAGCAACTGACCCGCGTCGCTCGCCAGGGGTTGATCATCCGCCGCCAGTTCAGCAGTTGACCCGCCGGTAGTGCATCACGGCTGCTGAACTGCGCCTTGTACAGATCGGAATTCCATTGAACAGAAACCGACTGGAACGTCTTCAGTCGTGGCGGCTGTCCGTCATTTGGTGGCGATTAATGGCTTGATGATCAAACTACGGCATTGCGTTTGGCCAATTCGGCCAAGGCCACCAGGTTGGAAACATTGAAACGCTTGAGTAACCGCACTTTGTAGGTGCTGACGGTCTTGTGACTGATCAACAGCGCATCGGCAATCTGCTGGTTGTTCAGACCGGTAGCCAGCAGTTTCAGCACTGTTATTTCGCGGTCGGTCAGGCGGGAAATCAACACACTCTCCTGGTTGGCGGCGTTGGTGTTCTGCTGCAGGATATTAATGGTGTCTTCCGGAAAGTAGCTGTACCCGGAAAGGATGGCCTTTACCGCATTGGCCAATTCGTGAAGGTTCTCGGTCTTGCACAGAAAGCCTGCGGCTCCGGCTTGCAGGCAGCGCAGGGCGAAGTTTTTCGAATCACTTGAGGTCAGTACCAGGGTCTTGACGTGCAGCCCGGCGGACTTGATGTGCGCGATGACCGAGAAACCATCCAGGTTGGGGATGCCCAGGTCGAGGATCAGCAGGTCCGGCAGGTGTTTGCGCACCAGTTGCACGGCATCGGCACCGTTGTCGGCTTCGGCGACGATATTGTGATGATGAGGATCCAGCACCGACCTGATGGCCAGTCTGATCAGTGGATGGTCATCGACGATAATGATGTTGCCCATGTGGTACTTTCCCTTTGTTTTTGAGGTGTTGGTAGTTATTGGCTAGCTCTGTGGGGAATGGGTATCAAGCAGTGTGGCGTGCCGATTGCCGACGCTCTTGTCGAACCTATGCCCTGGGCCGTACGGCTCGGCTGTTTGGCCCTATGATTGGCTGACCTCTCTGAAATCTAAATCGGACAAATCTGATAGTGATGTCCATAGATCGGTGGCAGATGCCGCTCATGACGTGCCGGCTTTGTCGGCTCATACAACTAATGCGCAGCATGCATAAGGCTGGAGGCTGATTAGCCAATTGAGTACCAAGCTCATCACACAGGATGGTTACGACGCTCTGAAACAAGAGCTGGACTATTTATGGCGGGAGAAGCGCCCGGATATCACGCAGAAGGTCACCTGGGCGGCCTCGCTGGGCGATCGCAGCGAGAATGCGGACTATCAGTACAACAAGAAGCTTCTGCGGGAAATCGATCGTCGGGTGCGCTACATACGCAAGCGCCTGGAAGACATGAAGGTGGTTTCCTACGCGCCGGAACAGGAGGGACGGGTGTTCTTTGGTGCTTGGGTCGAAGTCGAAAACGAGGCGGCCGAGATCAAGCGCTTTCGTATCGTCGGTTACGATGAGATCTACTTGCGCAAGGACTACATCTCCATCGATTCGCCCATGGCCAGGGCGTTACTGAAGAAGGAAGTGGGTGACGAGGCCGTTGTCCACACCCCGGCAGGTGAAACCTGCTGGTGGATCAACCAGATCGATTATGTGAAGTAGGCTCGCCGACCTGGGCAGGCGAGCCTTGGGCTTTCAACCTTCGCGCAATACATTCAGCGGGCTGGCGTTCAATGCTCGACGGGTACCGAAAACTCCCGCCCCGCCTACCAGCAGCGCCCCCACCAGAGGCAACAGTAACAGCCATGGATGCGGGTGCCAGGGCAGATCGAAAGCGAACCGGTAGAGCACCAGGCTGACCAGTTCGCACCCCAGTGCTGCCAGCAGGCCGCTGACTGCGCCCAGCAGGCCGAACTCGATCCGCCTGGCTTTCACCAGCAGTTGCCGCTCGGCCCCGAGGGCACGCAGCAGCGCCCCCTGGCGAATGCGTTCGTCCAGGGTGGCCTGGAGTCCGGAAAACAGCACTGCCATTCCTGCCGCCAGGACAAACAGCAACACATACTCCACCGCCAGGGTGACCTGGGCCAGGATGCTGCGCAGTTGTTCCAGCAGGGCTTCGACCTGAAGGATGGTCACGGCCGGGAAGGCCCGGGACAGCTCGACAATCTGCTGATCGTGCCCAGGGCTCAGGTAGAAGCTGGTCAAGTAGGTTGCGGGCAGATCCTTCAAGGTGCCCGGTTGGAAGATCATGAAGAAGTTTGGCTGGAAGTTGTCCCAGTTGATGCTGCGCAGGCTGGTGACCCGGGCCTCCCGGTTGGCGCCGGCGACCGTGAAGGTCAGATGATCACCCAGCTTCAGCTTCAGGCTCTGCGCCACCTTGGCCTCGACCGAGACGCCGGGCAACCCGTCATCTGGCTGGGCTGACCACCAACTGCCCTCGATAATGCTGTTGCCGCTGGGCAGATCGGCGGCCCAGGTCAGGCTCAGATCGCGTTGTATGGCCCGATCACCGCTGGAATCCTTGCTGACGATCTCCCTTACCGGCTCGCCATTGATGCTCACCAGGCGCCCCGGAACCACGGGGTACAAGGGCGCCGAAGGGGCGGAGAGCTGCACCAGGCGCTCGCTGAAGGCCTGTTTTTCCGCCGGCAGAATGTTCAGTGCGAAGTAGTTGGGGGCATTTTTCGGCAATTGGTTTTGCCAGGTGTCCAGCAGTTCGCCCCGCAGCAGGGCAATCAGCGCCATGGACAACAGAATCAGGCCGAAAGCCAGGGATTGCCCGGCCGCAGCCAGGGGGTGACGCAGCAACTGGCCCAGGCCCAGGCGCCAGGGCAGGGCGGCGCGGGCCAGCAGGCGCCGCAGGCTTTGCAACAGCAACAGCAACAAGCCACCCAATACCAGTGCCGCCAGCAGGCCACCGCCCAGCAGGGCGAAGGTCAGCACCAGGTCCAGGCTCAAGCGCCACATGATCAGGCCCAGGGCCAACAGAGCGGCGCCGTAGATCATCCAGGTGCTGGAGGGGATTGGCAGCAGGTCGCGCCGCAGTACGCGCAAAGGCGGCACCCGTCCCAGCGCAGCCAGGGGCGGCAAGGCGAATCCGGCCAGGGCCACCAGCCCGGTACCGATGCCGGCGATGGCGGGTAGCAATCCCCCGGGTGGTACGTCGTTGGGCAGCAGGTCATGTAGCAGGTAAAACAGGCCGAGCTGGGCCAGCCATCCCAGCAACGCCCCACTGAGGCTGGCCAGCAGACCCAGAACGCCTAGCTGTACGCTGAACAGCAGCATGGTTTCCCGGCGTGAGAGGCCCAGGCAACGAAGCAGGGCACTGGCATCAAAGCGTCGCGCGGCGAAGCGATTGGCCGACAAGGCTACTGCAACCCCTGACAGCAGCACCGCTACCAGGCTGGCCATGTTCAGATAACGTTCGGCCTTGCCCAGGGCTCCACCGATCTGCTGGTTGCCATCGCGGGCATCCTGCAGCCGCTGGTTGGCGGCCAGCGCCGGCTTGATCTGTTGACGATAGGCCTCAAGCGCCGGAGCCGGTCCGCGCCACAGTTCCTTGAAGCTGACCCGGCTGCCAGGCTGGACCACGCCGGTGGCTTGCAGATCTTGCAGGTTGATCAGGACCCGGGGCGTCAGGCTGTAGAAGTTGCCGGCCCGGTCAGGCTCGTAGGTCAGTACCCTGGCCAGGCGCAAGGTTTTCATGCCGACGTCGATGCTGTCGCCGATCTTGAGGTCCAGCGCAGTCAGCAAGCGCGGTTCGACCCAGGCGTCTCCGGGCGCGGGACCGCCGCCGGGCT
Source organism: Pseudomonas sp. GW823-FHT02C05 (assembly GCF_058797595.1). Lineage (NCBI taxonomy): Bacteria > Pseudomonadati > Pseudomonadota > Gammaproteobacteria > Pseudomonadales > Pseudomonadaceae > Pseudomonas > Pseudomonas sp. GW823-FHT02C05. The sequence continues at coordinate 923,656 of NZ_JBXAJU010000003.1, forward strand.
CCTCGACCCCATAGGGGGCTGGGGCACTCTTGAGCTGCCCCCTCAGGGGGTAGGCTTCGTCGACGGCCTTGATGCTGGAGAGCTGGATCGCATTGTCGGTGGCAATGACGCTGGAGAACTCGACTATCCGCGCATGATCCAGCCCCAGTTTCAGGCCGCTGTCGAGCTGTTCCGGGCGTGCTGTGGAGCTGCCTTCCAGCAGCAGATCGGCGCCGAGGAACTCGGTGGCGCGTAACAGCATGGCGCCGTTCAAGCGTGCACCGAAGTAGCCGATGGCCGTGCTGGCCGCAACCGCTACCAGCAAGGCGAAGAACAGTACCCGCAACTCTCCGGCACGGGCATCGCGCAACAGTTGGCGGACAGCGAGGCTGAACAGGCGCGGCAGCGGCAGACGTGCCATCAGGGCTCCAGAGGGGCGACCAGCAGGCCCGCTTCAAGACGGATCAGGCGCCGGCAACGATGGGCCAGGCGTTCATCATGGGTCACCAGCACCAGGGTGGTGCCGCTTTCCTTGTTGAGTTCGAACAGCAGGTCACTGATGCGTTCACCGGTATGGCTGTCGAGGTTGCCGGTGGGTTCATCGGCAAACAGCACATCGGGTTCGGCAGCGAAGGCCCGGGCAATGGCTACCCGCTGTTGTTCGCCACCGGAAAGCTGGCGTGGCGAGTGGCTAAGGCGCTGGCCAAGGCCAACCCGCTGCAGCAGTTCGGTGGCCCGCTCGCGGGCATCGCGACGGCCGTCCAGCTCCAGGGGCAGCATGACGTTTTCCAGGGCATTGAGGCTGTCGAGCAATTGGAAGGACTGAAAGACAAACCCTACATGCTCGGCCCGGATACGGGCCCGCTGATCCTCGTCCAGCTGGCTTAGGGCCTGGCCGGCGAGGGTGACTTCGCCGCTGCTGGGCAGGTCGAGCCCCGCCAGCAAGCCAAGCAGGGTCGATTTGCCGGAGCCGGAGGCGCCGACGATGGCCAGGCTGTCACCCTGGCTCAGCTCGAGGCTGAGTTCATGCAGGATGGTCAGTTCACCTTCCGCGCTGGGAACCACTTTGCTAAGGTTCCGCGCAGTGAGAATGCTTGCGCCCATGGAGAATCCGATGCGTGTATGGTTTTTGAGTGCCGGCCTGGCCTTGATGTGCATGGCCCAGAACGCAGCGGCGGGTACGGTCCTGATCGTTGGCGATAGTATCAGTGCGGCTTTCGGCCTGGATACCCGTCAGGGCTGGGTAGCCCTGCTGGAAAAGAGGCTCAAGGACCAGGGTTTTAACGACAGGGTAGTCAATGCCTCGGTCAGTGGTGACACCAGTGCCGGGGGCCAGGCGCGGCTGCCGGCGCTGCTTGCAGAGCATAAGCCTGAAGTGGTGATTCTCGAGTTGGGGGGTAACGATGGCTTGCGCGGCCAGCCGCCCCGGCAATTGCAACAAAATCTTGCTTCGATGATCGACAACTCCCAGGCCCAGGGTGCCAAGGTGCTGCTTTTAGGCATGCAATTGCCGCCCAACTATGGCGTGCGCTATACCCAGGCCTTTTCCCAGGTCTACAGCCAGTTGGCCAGCGAGAAAAAGGTGGCCTTGGTGCCGTTTTTTCTTGACGGGGTCGGGGGGCATCCCGAACTGATGCAGGCAGACGGTCTGCACCCTGCGGCAGCGGCCCAGGGCAAGTTGCTGGAAAATGTCTGGCCGACGCTAAAACCGCTGCTTTGACGCTTTTCTAGTGACAGTGTTTCGGCTAATGTGGCGCCCCCGATTTGGAGCCCCCGATGCCGCGTCCCGCCTGGTCCCTGTTTGCCTATCAACTGATCGAGCCTGATGAGCAGCTTGACCTGTTCGCCTGCCAGGAAGTTCGGGTGCATCTGGTGACGCGTCAACTGGAGTTGGGCGGCTCTGCCGACCGCACCTTGTGCGGCACTTTGTTGCCCGCGCAACCGCGCTGGTCGAGCGTGGATCGGACGATTTTCCAGGACCAGCGACTCTGCCCGTTGTGCCGGGCGATTCTGGAGTCGCAAAAACGTGGCACTCCGCCAATCTGGCCTGAGCTGCGTTTCGAGTTGTAGGCGGCCGCCAGCAGGCCGTTTCGACAGGGAATTCATGTGTCTGCGCTTGTCTCCCCGGCCTGGCTGCCGTAGCCGGAGGGCGGGGTGTACAATCGTGTTTCTTTCATTCGTTGTTCATGCGAAGGATTATCCGGATGTTGCCCCGCCTCCCTGTCGTCACCCGCTGCCTGACACTCGCCGCCTTGTGTGTGGCCGGTCCTGTTGCCGCATTGGAATTGCCTCTACCGCCGCCGGGTGAAGACATCGTCGGCCAGGTACAGGTGATCAAGGCCAAGTACGAGGATACCTTCGCCGACCTGGGCACGACCTACGACCTGGGTTACCTGGAAATGGTCGCGGCCAACCCGGGGGTCGATCCCTGGCTGCCGGGGGCGGGCACCGAGGTGATCCTGCCTACGCGTTTCATTCTGCCGCCCGGGCCGCGCGAAGGCATCGTGATCAACCTGGCCGAGTATCGACTGTACTACTACCCCAAGGGTCGGAACGTGGTCTACACCTTTCCGCTGGGTATTGGTCGTGAAGGCTGGGGGTCACCGATCGCGCACACCAGCATTACCGCGAAAACCCCGAATCCAACCTGGACGCCCCCGGCGTCGATCAAGGCCGAGCATGCCGCCGACGGTGACCCCTTGCCGAACGTGGTACCGGCCGGGCCGGACAACCCCTTGGGGCCATTCAAGTTCACACTTGGCACGCCGGGTTACCTGATTCACGGTTCGAACAAGAAGTTCGGTATCGGCATGCGCACCAGCCACGGTTGTTTCCGCATGCTCAACAACAACGTGCTGGAAATGGCCGGCATGGTGCCGGTGGGAACTTCGGTGCGCATCATCAACGATCCGTACAAGTTCGGTATCAGCGGCGGGAAAGTCTACCTGGAAGCTCATACGCCGTTGGATGACAAAGGCAATCCTTCGGTGGTCGACAAGCACACTGCAGTGATCAATGCCTTGCTCAAGCGTGAGGACCTGGCTAACAACCTGCGCATGAACTGGGATGTGGTGCGTGATGTAGTGGCAGCCGAAGATGGCTTGCCGGTGGAGATCGCCGTGCCGACGACAGCGCCTGTGACAACAATGTCCAACGCGACCTACGATTTGCAGCAGTAAGCGCTTAAGTGCAACCCGCCGATACCTGCTGGTAGCGGCGGGTTTTTTATTGCCGGTGAAGAACTCCGGGCAATAAAAAAGCCGATCCAAAAAATGGATCGGCTCGATAACAATCCCGAGGGACTATTACTTGCGGCTAGCTTTTTCCAGCATACGCAGAGCGCGCTCGTTAGCTTCGTCAGCAGTCTGTTGTGCTTTTTGAGCAGCAGCCAGAGCTTCATCAGCTTTACGATAGGCTTCGTCTGCACGAGCCTGAGCACGAGCTGCTGCGTCTTCAGTAGCAGTCAGACGAGCTTCGGTTTCTTTGGATACGCTGCTGCAACCGGTAGCCAGAACTGCGGCCAGAGCCAGAGCAGAGAATTTCAGAACGTTGTTCATCGTGTTCCCCTTCAAGGACTTTCTATTAGTAGCTATCACCTCAGAGTGAGGAAATAGCCGGCGTACATACTACCCATTACTTGTAGTAAGTAAACTGACGTAGCGCAAGAAGCAAAAAAAATTCTAGGCGCTGTTTCTTTTTCGAGCAACTTTTTAGCGGGTTGTATAAAAAATATTCAGCGGCGAAGCTCCGGGGCCGAATGCTGCTTGTTTGCCAGCATCGTTATCGGAGTTTCCGGGCGCTGTTTCAGAGCCTAGGCTAAAGTCGGTCTATATTGTGTCGACTGCACTTTTCTTCAGAATTTGTTCAGCCCTGAACCTATGTTTAAGCATCTTGTGGGTGACTTTAAGAGGCGTCGCTCGTCTTATGTTTCAGCATCCGGCGATGTACCGTCTCAAGACGTTTAGGTATCGATCCCGACTAAGGCTCGTACTCAGCCTCAACAAGGTTTTGCGCCGATCTGTGACGAGTGTGGCTTGAGCATTTGTGCCAATGGCGCCTATATTTTGTAACGTGCTGATGGCGCAAGAGCGAGAGCTTCTACGGGCGGCCGACAGGCACGAGGTGGCGTAAGTTGTTCCTTCGCCGGAAAAACATCGGTAAGGTAGGGGTCAGCATTCCAGACCCGCAAGGAGTAGTGATGAGCGAGGCGTTGTCCATCCACCATGACCAGGCTGGTCATCAGTTCGAGACCAATGTGGACGGTCATCGTGCCTACCTGACCTATATGGACCTGGGTAAGCAGACCCTGGATATCTATCGCACTTTCGTGCCCAACGCACTGCGTGGGCGCGGTATTGCCGCGGCGTTGACCGAGCAGGCGCTGGAGTACGCCGAACGCATGGGCTACACAGTGATTCCGTCCTGCTCGTACGTAGAGCGCTATATGGAGCGTCATCAGCGTCACGCAGCAAAGCTCTGACCGGGGCGACCATGAAAAACGCCGGGCTTGGCCCGGCGTTTTTGTGTCTGCAGGAAAGGGTCAGCTGCGATCGCGTTTCGGCAAGACGTCCTTGAGCTTGGCGTGCATGCCGCGCAGGGTCTTCTCGGTACTTTCCCAGTCGATGCAGGCATCGGTGATCGATACGCCGTACTGCAGTTCCGCCAGGTTCTTCGGAATCGCCTGGCAACCCCAGTTCAAGTGACTTTCCACCATCAGGCCGATGATCGACTGGTTGCCCTCGAGGATCTGGTTAGCCACGTTTTCCATGACCAGCGGCTGCAGTGCCGGGTCCTTGTTGGAGTTGGCGTGGCTGCAGTCGATCATGATGTTCGGCTTGATCTTGGCCTTGCTCAGGGCCTGCTCGCAGACGGCGACGCTGACCGAGTCATAGTTGGGCTTGCCGTTGCCGCCGCGCAGTACCACGTGGCCGTAGGCGTTGCCTTTGGTGGTGACGATCGACACGCCGCCCTGGGGGTTGATCCCCAGGAAACGGTGAGGGCTGGAAACCGACTGCAAGGCGTTGATTGCCACAGTCAGGCCACCGTCGGTGCCGTTCTTGAAGCCCACGGCCGAGGACAGGCCCGAAGCCATTTCGCGGTGAGTCTGGGATTCGGTGGTACGTGCACCAATGGCCGACCAGCTGATCAGGTCCTGCAAGTATTGCGGGGAGATCGGGTCCAGGGCTTCAGTGGCAGTAGGCAGGCCCATTTCAGCCAGGTCCAGCAGCAACTGGCGACCAATGTGCAGGCCGTCCTGGATCTTGAACGAGTCGTCCAGGTAAGGGTCGTTGATCAGGCCTTTCCAGCCGACGGTGGTCCGCGGTTTCTCGAAATAAACGCGCATCACCAGGTACAGGGTGTCGGAGACTTCAGCCGCCAGTGCCTTGAGCCGCTCGGCGTATTCGTGGGCTGCCTTGATGTCGTGGATCGAGCAGGGCCCAATGACGATGAACAGGCGGTGATCAGTGCCGTCGAGGATATTGCGGATCACTTCGCGACCCTTGGTCACGGTGCGCAAGGCGGTGTCGCTCAGCGGGATGTCTCGTTTGAGTTGATCAGGGGTGATCAGGGTCTCGTTGGAGGCGACGTTAAGGTCGTTGATCGGTAAATCAGCCATCGTGTTACTCGTCAGGTCACGGGTGCCGGCCGCCAGCGATCCCCGCGCGGCGGAGCACAGCGGATTTGAGCGCGTCGGGGAGCGGAACCTTAGCGCGTTAGCCGGTGACTCTACAATGGGCAGGTGGCGGTTTTATTGGGCTATGGCTGCACAAAAGCCTGGTGCACACGGTCTTCGGAATAGTCTTCTGCGTGCTGCTCGACCCAATCCAGCGCCAGCGCCTCAATGCATTGCTGTTCGCTCTGAGGTTCATGCAGGCGACAGTAGCGGGCGATCTGGCACACCTGCTCACCCATGCGCGCGCCGAACAGCGTTTGTTCGTCGACGAACGCGATGCCCACCAGGTAGCCACGCTTGCGTTTCAGGCACCAGGCGACATAGCCGTTGTAACGGGCGTTATCCCCCAACGTTGGCATGTACACCTCCAGCGCGGTACCGCGGCGCCAGGCACGGTGGTAATTGCACGCCATGCCACCGAGGCTGATAGTGTGCAACCGCTGGCGTGAAATACAGGCGTGCTTGCGCAAGGTCAGTTCAACCGGAACATCATCAGGATGAGGCAGAAAACGTCCCATGACCGCAGACTCCGAGTGTCGTCCATTTGACATTGTTTCCCCCAGTATAGTGCTCGAATTGGAACTGACCGATTTCGATATCGACCAGCAATTACTGGGCCTGGGCGGCGTTTCCCTGGTTGTTTTCACCAGTGTCGGCTGTTCCAGTTGCCGTTGGGCCCGGGCGCGGTTGCCGGAGTTGGAGCTACCCATCGACCGTCTTTGCTGGGTCGATGCGGGCGATAATGGCGGTGCGGTTCAGCGCTATCAGGTGTTCCACTTGCCGGCTTTGTTCGTGGTCCGCGACGGTGAGTTTCATGGAGCGCTACAGTCGCGCCTGACGCAGCAGGATCTCAGCGAGAGCCTGCGTCAGGCGCTTAATCGAATACCAGAGGAGTTGCCTTGATGGGTGCAGGCCGTAAACCGCGTGTAGGCATTATCGGGACCGGAGCGATCGGAGGTTTTTACGGGGTGATGCTGGCACGTGCCGGTTTCGACGTGCACTTTTTATTGCGCAGCGAATATCCGGCAGTGCTCGAGCATGGGCTGCAAGTCAACAGCAGCCAGCACGGCAAGCTGACGTTGAAGCCGGTGCAGGCCTACGCCAATGCCGAACAGATGCCGCCTTGCGACTGGCTGCTGGTGGGCGCCAAGACCACCAGCAACCTTGATCTGGCGCCGGCGATCATTCAGGCCGCGGCCACCGATGCCAAGGTTCTGGTACTGCAGAATGGGCTGGATGTCGAAGACGACCTGCGCGCGGTGCTTCCCGATTCGCTGCATCTTCTGGGCGGCTTGTGCTTTATCTGTGTGCACCGCGCCGGGCCCGGGCAGATCGAGCACCAGGCGCTTGGCGCGGTAAACCTGGGTTACCACAGTGGCCCGGCCAGTGCCGATGCGACCCTGAGCCAGGCGATAGTCGAGGAGGGCGCCGCGCTGTTTCGTGAGGCGGGGCTCGACTCCCAGGCCATGGGCAACCTGCAGCAGGCGCGCTGGCAGAAGCTGGTGTGGAATGTCCCGTATAACGGCCTGTCGGTTCTGCTCCGAGCCAGTACCACGCCACTGATGGCCGACCCCGCCAGCCGCGAGCTGATCCAGGACCTGATGCAGGAAGTGCTGCAGGGGGCGGCGGCTTGCGGGCATGTCATCCCTGCGGCCTATGCGCAGCAACTGTTCAAGTCCACCGAGCACATGCCGGATTACTGGCCCAGCATGTACCATGATTTCCTGCACCAGCGTCCTCTGGAGCTGGCAGCTATCTATGCTGCACCCTTGGCGGCAGCGCGGGCCGCAGGTTGTGAGCTGCCGAAGATCCAGGCGTTGTACCAGGCCTTGAGTTTCATCGACCGGCACCACGCCTGAGTTGGGCTTATTACCTTTAAGGGGATGAAATATGGCAAAGGGCCTGGATGGCAAGCTGGTGGTGGCGATCTCGTCGCGGGCGCTGTTCGACCTGGGCGACAGCCACAAGGTCTATCTGGCCCAGGGGGTCGAGGCCTATCGGCAGTACCAGATCGAACATGAAGAGGAAGTCCTCGAGCCCGGTGATGCCTTCCCTCTGGTCAAGAAACTCCTCAGCCTCAATGCCAGCCTGGGCCGAGCCCGGGTCGAGGTGGTGCTGGTCTCGCGCAACAGTGCCGACACCGGGTTGCGTGTGTTCAACTCGATCGAGCACTACGGCCTGGGCATTTCCCGAGCAGCCTTCGTCGGCGGCCGCAGCCCTTATCCCTATCTGGCGGCCTTTGGCAGCGACCTGTTTCTCTCCACCCATGCCGATGATGTGCGCAGTGCACTAGAGGCCGGCTTTGCTGCGGCAACCATTCTGTCCGGCGGCACCCGGCGCGCTGAAAATGGCGAACTGCGCATCGCGTTCGACGGTGATGCGGTGCTGTTTTCCGATGACTCGGAGCGTATCTACCAGTCCGGCGGCCTGGAGGCATTCCAGGCCAGTGAGCGGCAGTCGGCACGAGAACCGTTGCCGGGCGGGCCGTTCAAGGGGTTCCTGGCGGCACTCAACCTGCTGCAGGGAGAGTTTTCCGATGAGGCCAGTCCGATCCGTACCGCCTTGGTGACAGCCCGTTCCGCGCCGGCCCATGAGCGGGTAATCCGCACTTTGCGCGAGTGGAACATCCGCCTGGACGAATCGCTGTTCCTTGGCGGGCTGGAAAAAGCCGCCTTCCTCGAAGCCTTTGCAGCCGACGTGTTCTTCGACGACCAGGCCGGTCACTGCGAGCTGGCTCGCGAAGTGGTCGCCACCGGTCACGTGCCGCACGGCGTAAGCAACGAAACCAAGGCTTGAATCCTAAAATCCGTGGTTTTTCCTCGGACCTCCCACAGTTCCAGGCACTGCTAAGCTGAATCAATCTCCGCCATCTTGGCAGTTGAGGAGGTCATATGATTCGTTCGATGCTGTATGCCACTGACCTCGGTCTGTATGCGCCCTTTGTGATGCAACATGCCCTGGAGCTGGCTCGAACGTTCAATGCCGACTTACATGTAGTGCACGCCGTGGAGCCCATGGGCCTGTTCGCCGAATCAGTGTTGCAGAGCTACCTGGATGAGCAGTCGTTGAATGAGTTTCACCGCCAGGGCCTGAATACAGTGATGGCCAATATAGAGCAACGGGTGCTGGACAGTTTTCGCGAGGAGCTGGGGGAGGGGATGCAGGACTTGACCTTGATCCAGTCGGTGCGGGTGCTTCAGGGGGACCCGTCCCAGGTGATTCTGGAGCAGGCGGGGAAACTCTCTGTGGATTTGCTGATCGTAGGAAGTCACAGCCATGGGGTGGGGGCGCAAACGCCTTTGGGGCGTACCGCAACGCGAGTTCTGCAACTGGCCAAAGTCCCGGTTTACCTGGTGCCTCTGGTGCAGCGTCGACGTCAGGGCGATACCTGAGGATGGAATGGAAAATTCTGAATAAAAGTTCTAGATTTATTCTCCTGACCATTAATATAGTTATATACCGTCGCTGATACCCGTGGCGTCTACCTGCTTTGAGGGATTGATATGAAGCTTCAACAATTGCGCTACATCTGGGAAGTGGCGCACCACGACCTCAACGTCTCCGCTACCGCGCAAAGCCTTTACACATCGCAACCGGGTATCAGCAAGCAGATCCGTCTGCTCGAGGACGAACTCGGGGTCGAGGTCTTTGCCCGCAGTGGCAAGCATCTGACCCGCGTGACCCCGGCCGGCGAGCGCATCATCACCACCGCCGGCGAGATCCTGCGCAAGGTCGAAAGCATCAAGCAGATCGCCCAGGAGTTCTCCAACGAGAAGAAGGGCACCCTGTCCATCGCCACTACTCACACCCAGGCGCGCTACGCCTTGCCACCGGTGATCAGCAGCTTTATCAAGCAGTACCCGGATGTGGCCTTGCACATGCATCAGGGTTCGCCGATGCAGATTGCCGAAATGGCCGCTGACGGCACTGTGGATTTCGCCATCGCTACCGAGGCCCTGGAGTTGTTCGGTGACCTGGTGATGATGCCGTGCTATCGCTGGAACCGCTGCGTGGTAGTGCCTCAGGGCCACCCGCTGACCAAGCTGCCGAAGTTGACCTTGGAAACCCTGGCCGAGTACCCGATCGTCACTTACGTGTTCGGTTTTACCGGTCGTTCCAAGTTGGACGAAGCCTTCAGCCATCGCGGCCTGACGCCCAAGGTGGTATTCACCGCTGCCGACGCCGACGTGATCAAGACCTATGTGCGCCTGGGCCTGGGCGTGGGCATCGTGGCCAAGATGGCGGTCGACACCAAGCTCGACAGCGACCTGGTGGTGCTGGATGCCAGTGAACTGTTCGAATCGAGCATCACCAAGATCGGTTTCCGTCGCGGCACTTTCCTGCGTGGCTTCATGTGCGATTTCATCGAGAAGTTCGCCCCGCACCTGACCCGCGAAGTCATGGCCAAGGCCATTGCCTGCCATAACAAGCAGGAACTGGAAGAGCTGTTCGACGGCGTCGAATTGCCGGTCCACTGATCCCCAGCCTGCCTAGCGGACCTCGGTGACAGTGAACTGTTGCCGGGCGCCCGCCACCACGATCTCCACCTCATCGTCCTCGAACTTGCCCAGCAGGCTCTTGCCCAGGGGCGAGCGGGGGGTGATGACGGTCACTAGTTGCCCCACCACGTAGACCTTCAGGCCCGCGCCATCCGGGCCGAGAAACAGCCACTGTTCGTGGCCGTTTTCATCTTCCAGCCCCAACAGCGCACCGATCTGAATCCCCTTCTGCGGGTCATGAGGGCGCAGGCTCAGGTTCTGCCAGAGGCCCAGGGCCTGGCGGATTTCCTCGACCCGTCGAGCCTGGCCGGCGGCCAGGTAGGAAGCTTCCAGCCCCAGGGTGTCGTACTTGTTCTCGGCGATATTTTCTTCGTGGGTGGCGGTTTCGTAAGCGGTTTGTGCCGCTCGCACCGCGACCTCCAGGTCGTCCCGGAGCTGTTGCAGAATCAGTTGGCAGACGGACTGTTTATTCATGGTCAATTACAGAATTGCAGGACGTTGGCCCGGCTTTTTTCGCTCGGCGCGGTCTGGTCCTGCTGCAACCAGAACTGGCATTTGGGGTTGGACAGGTTGCGCAGGTTGCTGCGGGCGTTGTCCAGGGATTGCAGTTCCTCGTTCTTGCGCAGGTTTTCCTGGTACTGCTCGAACATTCGGTTTTGTAGCTCAGGTGGCGCGGCCACCGGTGGTTTTGCCAACTGCTGCACCGCTTGTGCGACCGGAGCCAATTGCTGGCTGAAAAGGTAGTGCGAGGCCAGCCAGCAGGTCAGGGCGATCGCCAGGAAACCCAGCCACAGGCCCAGGGCAATGCTGGCGGTGAGCGCCAGGAAGTTGAAACTGATGCGCAAGGAGCGACGTGCGGTGGGACGATGGGACATGGCTGCCTCCTGGCGGGCGGTGTTGGGCAAGGGCCGATTGTCGCACGAAGATAATCGCGGTTGGCTCTTCTGCGCAGGAGCATTTATGCGGACAATCGGTGCCTTTGCCAATCGGGGAGTGGAATGAAAGCCTCCTGGGATATTTTCTGCAGCGTGGTCGACAACTACGGCGACATCGGCGTGACCTGGCGCCTGGCCCGGCAACTGGTGGCCGAGCATCAATGTGTGGTGCGGCTGTGGGTCGATGATTTGCGCGCTTTCGAAAAGATCTGCCCGCAGATCGATAGCCAAAAGGCCAGCCAGATTCAGGATGGCGTCCAGGTGCGGCACTGGCCGGCCCAGTGGCCGGACGAGGCGGCGGCCGATGTGGTGATCGCGGCTTTCGCCTGCCAGTTGCCCCACGCCTACATGGACGCCATGGCCGACCGTGCGCGTGCGCCACTGTGGCTGAACCTGGACTACCTGAGCGCCGAGGACTGGGTCGGCGGGTGCCATGGCCTGCCTTCCGTGAAGTTTCGCGGGGTGCAGAAGTACTTCTTCTTTCCCGGATTCCAGGCCGATACCGGCGGCTTGCTGCGCGAGGCCGGGCTGCTCGAGCAGCGCCGGGATTTCCAGGGCAGGCCCCAGGCCCGGCTGGATTTCCTGAAATCCCTGGGCGTATCGCCTGTTGCCGGCAGTCGCTTGATCTCGCTGTTCGCCTACGAAAATGCCGGGGTTGCCAGTTGGTTGCAGGCCCTGGCCGACGACGGGCAGCCGACTCATCTGCTGGTGCCCGAAGGCCGCGTGCTGGCCGATGTGCAGCGCTGGCTGGGAGAGGAACCGCTGGCGCCGGGCTGTCCACAGGTACGCCAGTCGCTGACCGTTCAGGTGCTGCCCTTCGTGCGCCAGGAGGATTACGACCGGCTGCTCTGGTGCTGCGACTTCAACGCGGTGCGCGGGGAGGACTCCTTCGTTCGGGCGCAATGGGCCGGGCGTCCGATGCTCTGGCACATCTATCGCCAGGATGAAGACATCCACCTGGACAAGCTCGAAGCTTTTCTCGGCCTCTATACCCGCACACTATCCCCGGGGGCCAAGGCTGCAGTACTGGCCCTGTGGCAGGCCTGGAACAGCGAAGCATCGATGGCTGAACCCTGGAAAAACCTGCTGCAATACTGGCCGGAAGTCGCCGCGCACGCCGAGCAATGGTGTCTGGAACAAGGCTCCCAGCCCGATCTTGCTGCGGCGCTGGTGCAGTTTTACCTAAATTGGATATGATACGCGGCCTAGATTTTTGTAAATCCCATCCAAATTCGGATATTCGCAATGAAAACTGGTAAAGAACTCAAACCCGGTACCGTGATCCGTATCGACAACGATCCTTGGCTGGTTCAGAAAGCTGAATTCACCAAGTCCGGTCGTAACAGCGCGATCATGAAGACCAAGCTGAAGAACCTGCTGACCGGTTACAAGACCGAAACCGTTTACGGTGCGGACGACAAACTGGACGACGTGATCCTGGATCGCAAAGAAGCGACCCTGTCGTTCATCAGCGGCGACACCTACACGTTCATGGACACCACTGACTACACCATGTACGAGCTGAACGCCGAAGACATCGAAGCGGTTCTGCCGTTCATCGAAGAAGGCATGACCGACGTTTGCGAAGCTGTGTTCTTCGAAGACCGTCTGGTTTCCGTTGACCTGCCGACCACCATCGTGCGCCAGGTTGACTACACCGAAGGTTCCGCGCGCGGCGACACTTCGGGCAAGGTGATGAAGCCTGCCAAGCTGAAAAACGGTACCGAGCTGAGCGTTGCGGACTTCATCGAAATCGGCGACATGATCGAGATCGATACCCGCGAAGGCGGTTCCTACAAAGGCCGCGCCAAGGTTTAAACCTGGCTCGCCCCTGTAGACGAAAAAGCCCGACCTTGAGTCGGGCTTTTTTATGCCTGGAATTTGCCGTTTCAGACCGTAACGTGCAGGCGCACATCCACATTGCCACGGGTGGCATTGGAGTAGGGGCAGACCTGATGCGCGGCATCCACCAGGCTTTGCGCTTCGTCCTCGGCCAGGCCGGGCAGGCTCACATGCAGGTCGATATCCAGGCCGAAGCCGCCGGGGATCTGGCCGATGCCGACATGGGCGGTGATCGAAGCGTCGTCCGGGATCTTGCGCTTGCTCTGGCTGGCGACGAACTTCAGGGCACCGATAAAGCAGGCCGAGTAACCGGCTGCGAACAGCTGTTCAGGGTTGGTCGCCTGGCCACCGGCACCACCGAGTTCCTTGGGGGTGGCCAGTTTGACGTCGAGGATCTGGTCATTGGAAACAGCGCGGCCATCACGGCCACCGGTGGCGGTTGCAACGGCGGTGTAGAGAGTTTGCATGGTGGAAGCCTCGTGGTAGGTTATTTTCGCGCTAATTATTTGCGCGCTAAGTAAGTGCGAAATAAATGTATCTCGCTAATATTTAGCGCGCAAGATAAATTTTGCTGAAAACCCCTCCATTAGCCTTGAGTCATGGGCAACTCATTGATTCTGAAAAAAATATTTTTTCGGTTGAGAAGCTAGCCTCAGCCATAGGGGGCTGGCTTGCCAGCAAAGCGTCAAAGACTGTCCTGCAGATGCCCGCGCAACACCTGCAAATCTTCCTGCAACTGACGCAATTGCTCCACGCTCCGGCCGCTGGCCCCGAGGATGCACTGGGGAATGTCCCGGGCTTGCTCGCGCAGCACCCGGCCCTGTTCCGTCAGTTGGACAATCACCACCCGTTCATCTTCCCGACTGCGGGTGCGGCTGAGCAGACCTTCGGCCTCCAGGCGCTTGAGCAGCGGGGTCAGGGAGCCGGGGTCGGTCAGCAGGCGCTGGCTGATCTCGCCGACCGTCAGCCCGTCCCGTTCCCAGAGCACCAGCATCGCCAGGTACTGCGGGTAGGTCAGCCCCAGCTTCTGCAGCAGAGGCTTGTAGACCTTGGTCAGCATCAGCGAGGTGGAGTGCAGGGCAAAGCACACCTGGTTGTCCAGCAGCAGTTGATCGCAGGAGTCCAGGGGGGAGCGTTCGGTGGTCATGTTGGCGGCCTTGATCATTGATGGTCATGAATCTAGCGGGCGAGTCTTTAATGCGCCAGATAATTTTCCTCAGGTCTCAGCCCATCGCGCTTTGCAATGCCAGGTCCCAGGGCGGAACCGGGCTGAAGCGGCTTTTCAGGTACTCCAGCAGCAGGCGGCTACGGGCATTGGGGTGCTGTTCCATGCGCAAGGCGTAGATGCCGGCGGTTTCCGGCTTGGGCAGGCCGCCTTCGCAGAACAGCGGCACCAGTTCGCCGCGCAGCAGGTATTCACTCACCAGCCAGGTGGGCAGGTGGGCAATGCCCAGCCCGGCCAAGGCCCCGGAAAGCAGGGCTTCAGCGTTGTTGGCACCAAGGCGTATACGCTGCGGACGATGGCTCTGCACCTGGCCGTCAAGCTCGAAGCGCCAGGCGAACAGCGGCGCCAGGCCATCCCAGTCGAGGCCGTCGTGCTGGCTGAGTTCGGCGGGGTGGCTGGGGGTGCCGCGGCTTTTCAGGTAGGAGGGGCTGGCACAGGCGATACGCACGATGCTGGCCAGGGAGGTGGCGACCATCCGCGTGTCCACGCGCTGGCCGGCGCGCAGCACCAGGTCGACCTTGCCCAGGTGGGAGCCCTGCATGTCGACAAAGCTGTCGATCAGGTGTAACTGCACATCCAGCCCGGGGTAGAGCACCAGGAAATCGGCAATGGCCGGCGCCAGGTGGCGGCGCCCGAAGGCAGCGGGGGCATCGATGCGGATCAGGCCCTCCGGGGCATGGCTCAGGGAAACTGCCTCGGCCCGAGCCAGTTGCAGCTCGGCAACGATACGCCGGGCCCGTTCGGCAAAGGCCTGGCCGGCGGCGGTGGCGACCACGGCGTGGGTGGTACGCATGAACAGAGTGGTGCCCACGGCGTTTTCCAGGCTGTCGATGCGCCGGGCCACGGCGGAGGGCGTCAGCGGATGGCGGCGTGCCGCTGCGGAAAAGCTGCCCGCCTCCAGCACATCAAGAAACAGCCCCAGTTGTTCGGTCAGTGTATTGGGATTCATGATCAGCTCGCTTATGCGAAAACGGCAAAGCCATTGTGCGTTGCTATGCGTTTCCGTGCCAGGGCCGACTGCGTAGCATGCAGCTCTCAGGTGAGGGAGAGCGGTTGTGATCGAGTTGATGATGTATCTGTTGTTGGGCGCGGCGTTGGGTACGGTGGGCGGGCTGTTCGGTATTGGCGGTGGCTTGATCGCGATTCCGGTGCTCGGCGTGCTGTTTGGCCTGGACCAGCAGATTGCCCAGGGCACGGCGCTGGTCATGGTTGTACCCAATGTGCTACTCGCGCTGTGGCGCTATCACCAGCGCAACCGCATAGAGGCGCGCCACGCCTTGCCCCTGGCCCTGATGGGGTTCAGTTTCGCCTGGCTGGGCTCGATCTGGGCGGTGGGCATCGATGCACAGAAGATGCGCATCGGCTTTGTCGCCTTTCTTCTGGTGCTGTCGGCCTACAACCTGCTGCGCATGTTCATGGCCAGTGCCCCGGCCAGCAGCGAGATGCGTTACCCCTGGCCTTGGCTCGGGGTATTGGGCGCCGCTTCCGGGGCCATGGGCGGGCTGTTCGGGGTGGGGGGCGCAGTGGTTGCCACGCCGGTACTGACCAGTGTCTTCGGCACCACCCAGGTGGTAGCACAGGGTTTGTCCCTGGCGCTGGCGCTACCCAGCACCGGGGTCACCCTGGTGACCTATGGCTTTCACCATCAGGTGGACTGGGCGATCGGTCTGCCGCTGGCAGCCGGTGGCTTGCTGAGCATCAGTTGGGGGGTGAAGGTCGCCCACGCCTTGCCCGAGCGGCTGTTGCGCGGCCTGTTCTGCGGCTTCCTGGTGGTGTGTGCGGTGATGCTGGCGTTTAAAGTTTGAAGCCTTCGACGATGTGTTCGGCCAGGCATTCGGTGATGGGCGAGGGCTGGTTGAGGTTGCGCAGCAGCATGATGCTGGCCTCGGGCAGCTCCGGCAGCCCTTCGTTCTCGCCGAGGATGCGCAGGTCCGGCGTGATCAGGCTTTCCAGCTGCGCGGTGATCGCCAGCCCGGCGCTGACCACCGCCATGATTGCCGACAGGCTGGAGCTGTTGTAGGCAATGCGATAGTCGAGGCCGATGGCATCCAGGGCGTTGCAGGCCCACAGCCGGCAAAAGCAGTCGCTGTTGAACATCGCCAGCGGCAGTGGCGTCTGTTCATGGGGCGTGAAGCACTGGGCCACGGCCCAGACGAAGCGCTCCTTGCGCAGGAGTTGGCCGATCTCGTTGCCCGGCTCTCGGGTGACGATGGTCAGGTCCAGGTCCTGGCGTTGCAGCAGTTGCTTGGACGATTCGCAATGCACTTCGATCTGGATCAGCGGGTAGCTCTGGGCGAAGCGCGACAGAATCCCCGGTAGAAAACGCATCACATAGTCATCCGGCGTGCCGATGCGCACCAGCCCCACCATGTGCGGTTCGCGCAGGGTATTGAACACTTCGCTATGCAGTTTCAGGATGCGCCGGGCATAGCCCAGCAGTACCTGGCCCTCGGCGGTCAGCTTGACCTGGCGTCCGTCGCGCTGGAACAGCTGGCGTTGCAGCACGTCCTCTTCCAGGCGCTTCATCTGCATGCTCACCGCCGATTGGGTGCGGTTGACCCGTTCTCCAGCCCGGGTAAAACCGCCTTCATCGGCGATGGCGACGAAGGTGCGCAGCACTTCGGTGTCGATGCTGGGGAACTGGGACATTGATCAAATCCTGAGATGCATGGGGCAGGAAGCATTCCTGGGCCTGATCTTATTCCTCGAAAGGCCACGGCGTCATCCCTGGCGTTGCGCTTGCAGCCAGGCCAGCACCTGCCGGGCGTTCTGGTCCGGTGGAAACACCGGGTAGAACACCTTTTCGATCTGCCCGGCCTTGAGAATCAGAGTCAGGCGTTTCAGGAAGCGGGTGGCGTTCAATTCGAACATCGGCAGCCCCAGGGCTTCGGTCAATTGCCCCTGTGCATCGGAGAGCAGGGCAAAGGGCAGGTGCAGCCGCTCGACGGCTTCACGTTGATAGTCGCTGTCCTGGCTCGAGAGGCCGAACAGGTTCGCCGCCCCGGCGGCCGCGAGTTCCTCGGCCAGGTCGCGAAAGCCGCAGGACTGCGGGGTACAGCCGCGGGCGCCGGGGGTCATGTCCCAGCCCTCCAGCAGCGGCAAATCCGGTCGTCCCATGCGCGGGTAGACATAGAGCACCGTTATGCCGGGCAGCGTCGACAGGTCGACCCCTTCGCCCGAGGTGGAGGGCAGTCGTAGCCCGGGCAAGTGCAGGCCTTGCAAGTGACGGGCTGCGCCATCGTCCTGGGGGGGCGGGATACGCGACCAGTCCACGCTCAGCATGTCTCTCATGACGCTTCCTCCTGATCAGTAGTGCTGGGCAATCGCAATAGGGATAGCTGGATAACAGAGTGTCGATAGTGCTCCTTCAGTTCAAGTAGTACTGCGGATAAATGATGTTCGATCCAGCAATTAATGCTCGTGGCTTTTATTGGTTTTGTCTTTGGCTTTAGTTGTGCTGTGTTATTGGCGATAAGCCTTATCGGTGCTGGCTATAAGTTTTCAAAAAAGGTCTGGAGTGTTGGCTATAAGTTGTCGTTTGCTAATTTCGCTGCGCGATAAAAATCAATGAATATGCCCTGGGCCGATTAATGGTCAACTTTGTCGTTGTTTGGGTTTGCCTAAAGAAACATCCGCTACTAGTGTTGCGCTTGCCATGTACAGATGGTCTGTACTGGGATTGCGACCAACTTTGGAGGGTCCTTTCATGAACGTGAAAGCGGAACACACTGAGCCAACCACTGCCGAGCTGACACAGCTCAAGACCAAGCTCAAAGCCGGCAAGCTGGCGCCGGAAGACCTCAAGGCGCTGGTGGGCCTGGTGGAACGTACGGAGAAGGCGGCGAAGCAACTTAGGGCAGCCATCGTCGAGTAAATGACGCTAACGCTTTGGAGGGCAGGATCAGAAATGGACCTCACTACTCGAACTACTCATATCGATATATCTGAACCGTTGCGTAGCCCTCCATTTTTAGCGCGCAGCACTATCGGCAGTCACTCGGTACTGCTGCTGGGAAGTCTGGAAGCGCCTATCTCTACACTTAGTGATAATGCTTTTATTGTCGAACGCATTGCCCAGAGTCTCAACTTGTCGGCGCTGGGCGCCCAGTTCAATGCGGAAGAAGTTATTTTTCTGCTGAACGAGCAATATACCGCTGCGGAAGAGTTTGTTTATGGTCACCCCATCTGGCGAAAGATAAGAGAGGGTGATCAAGCTGCGCTCTACGCTTATATCCTGGAAACCCGGCACTACCTGGCTGCCGCGGCCTCGAGGATGTGCCCCTCGGTCAGCCCGGGCATAGGGTTGTCGCCGATCTCCCTGATGCTGTCCAGGCATGCGCTGGAGGAGTGGGATCATGCGCAGTTCTTCAATGAGGCCCTGGAGCTGATCGGCTGTTCCGGCGACATGGTCAGGCTGGCCCGGCCTTTGCCCGCAACCCTGGAGTGGATTCACCTGTCCCGGCAGATCGCGGCCATGGGCGAGCTGGTGTCGGCGGCCTGCTCCGGTTTCATGGAGCACTCTTCGGTGGAACAGGAGGCGGTGCTGGGTTGGCATGAGTTGCTGGTGGGCCACAACCTGTTGAGCCGCAAGGCGACAGACAAGGTGCTGGGGCATTTCTCCACCGACATCCAGTATGGGCATTCGGATAACTGGAAGAAGGCCGTGCGCACCCAGGACTGCTACCCCGCGCCGGCGGTGGCCACGGTGCTCAATGCAGTCTGCAGCCTCAGCGAAATGATCTACCGCTGGCTGACTGCGCTGGAGCAGGGATGTGCCAGCTCCATTGTCACCGCGGCCCAACTGGTGGCCGAGGAGGGGCTGGACCAACTGTTGCACGCCGCTGATTCGCCCCTGGACGTGGAAATTTTCCAGGGCCTGCCGGTCTGGCCGTCCAGTGTGATGAGCCTGGTCAACGGTGAGCGTTCCGGCGATGACAACCCTGCCGATACCGTCGTTGCGTCCTGCTATGCCCTGGGGCCGCGAATGACGCAACTGGTCATGAGCCCGGCGCCTTTTGGCGCACTGATCAGCCAGGTGCATGAGCAGTTGCTCAATGGCCAGAGCTCCAGCGCCGAGAGTGTGGCGGCCATCGAACAGATGACCACCGACTGGCTGGTATCGGTGGACGGCCACGGCCTGTGGCAACAGATGACCGAGGGCTGCGCGGATGAGCTGATCATCGGCTACATGCTGGAGAACTATCATTACCTGGCCTCGGCGACCCGACATGTCAGCCCGGCCATTGCCGCCTGTGCGGATGCGCGGATCCGCGAGAACCTGTTGCAGCACCTGCAGGATGAGCTGACCCACTGCGACATCCTCAAGCCCAGGCTGCGCGAACTGGGAGTCCGGCGCCCGGAAGCGATGCGACCCTTGCCGACCACCACTGCCTTTGTCGGTTATCTCAGCGACCTGGCACGGCATGACTGGAAGGGCTACCTGATCGGTTCGACCTATCTGCAAAAAAGCCTGAGCGAATGCCGTGGCGATGATCGTCACCTGCGTTTCTACTCGCAGGTGTCCGCCAACAACCCGCGCTGCGCAGCGTTGCTGGGGGCCATGGCAGCCCATGACGAACTGGATGACGAGCTGGGCCACGATCAGCGGCCGTCGCTCAACATCGAGTATCTGCTGGCGCGGGGCGACGTGGGCCGTGACTCGGTGGCGCGTGCGGCCATGCTGCCGTCACTGGCCTGGAGCTTTCTGGATGGCATCCGCCAGCACTATTGCACCGGCAAGGACGCGGTGCTGCAGCGCCAGGCCTGGAGCGCAACATGAACCAGCCCTATTTCCAGAACCTGGAGCCCCTGGCGCAGTTGCAGGAACTGTTGTTCGAGCGTGATGACTTCGAGGCCCTGGCCAGGCGCTTGCCAGAACCCAGGATGGCTCTGGAAAAGTGGCGCGATGTGTTGCATGGCGAGCTCCTGTCGCTGTTTCGCTGGGGGCTGATTCGCGCCAGGGAGAGCCTGGATGACCAGGGGGCGGGCCAGGGCTATGGCCAGGAAGTCCTGTGCCTGCTGCCCTATTACGGCTTTTGTCTGCATGCAATCCGCCGCGCCGCGCCCTTTGCCTTGATGGGCATACCCACCACGGTGTCGGTGCGTCACGACCGTTATCAGGAGGCCAGTGCAGTGATTGGCGAGTTGGCGGCCGTGCTTGGCGTAAAGGATTGGCTGCGGGTCAGTGAGGAATCCTCGGCAGAGTTGGTGCGGCAGTTTCATGGGCGCGATGGCCTGATCGTGCTCACCGGCAAGCAGTCCACCTACACCAGCCTGCGAAACCACTACCCGGACGCGCGGATCATTGCTGCAACCGGCTGTTGCGGGGTGGTCCTGTCGGTGGAGGAGCAGCCGGCCCGCGTCATCGAGGAACAGCGCCAGGAACACCGGTTGCCGGTCAGTTGCAGCAACCATGGCTACACCGTCCTTGCCGAAGCCCTGACCCCGCAGGCGGCGGTGCTGGCCATCAACGGCGCCCGGCCCGCGGTCAGCAGCACGGTGCAAGAGTTGCTCGGGCAACTGCACCCGTCCATTGTCCTGACTCCCCCTTCGGCTCTGCCGTTGCCCGATGATCTTGGCGGCTACAGCCTGCTGGCCTGTGAAGAGTCGGCGGCGGCCAGCCTCGATGGTTTCGGTCGCGACCCACTGGGCGGCTGGCCGGGGGATTACCGGATCTGAAAGCGGTCCCTGGAAACACCGGCGGGGAACCAAAGCATCAAACCCTGAGATGTATTGCATAAGAAACATTCGTTGGATTGATCCTTGTTCGGGGAAGAGACTGTGCTCATCCCCACTGGAGGACAGGATCATGAAAGCGCAAAAGGGTTATCTGCTGGTTCACAAACTGCCAATTCAGGCGTTGTCGTTACGTGCACTATGGCGCCAGGTGGTCCGCTGGCACGAGTTGGCGCAGGAGCGCCGGATGCTTGCCGGCCTGAGCGATTCGGCCCTGCATGACCTGGGACTGAGCCGGGCGGATGTGGAGCATGAAGCGGTCCGCCCGTTCTGGGACGATCCGATGCACAAATAACCCGGTGGCCACTACACAAGCTGGTCCAGGGTGCGCTAGCGTGCGGGCAGACCAGGAGACGCTCATGCCCGCACTACCTTCTTTCTCGCTCAAGCAGGCCCGCCGGCTGGCGCTGGCTGCCCAAGGCTTCGGCGGGCGTCAGCCGCCGGCATCGATCAAGGCCTCCCGACTCAATCAGCAGATCGAGCGCCTGGGCCTGTTGCAGATCGATTCGGTCAACGCCCTGGTGCGCGCCCATTACTTGCCGCTGTTTTCCCGTCTTGGCAGTTATCCACAGCAGCTGCTCGATCAGGCCGCCTGGAGCCAGGGGCGCCAGCGCACCTTGTTCGAGTACTGGGGGCATGAGGCCTCGCTGCTGCCGATGTCCATGTACCCCTTGATGCGCTGGCGCATGCAGCGCGCACGCCAGGGGCAGGGTATCTACTCGCAACTGGCGCGTTTCGGCCAGGAACGCCAGGCCACTCTGCGCCGGGTGCTGGCGGCCGTGGAGCAGCAGGGCGCGCTGGGGGCCGGCAGCCTCTCCACCCGCGAAGAGCGGGCCGGCCCCTGGTGGGACTGGAGCGAAGAAAAGCATGCCCTGGAATGGCTGTTCGCTGCCGGTGAGGTGACAGTGTCCGGCCGCCGCGGTTTCGAGCGTCTGTATGACTTGCCGGAACGAGTGATCCCGGCGGCGATCCTCCAGCAGATGCCGTTGGAGGAAGCCCAGGCCCAGCGCCGGTTGCTGCTGCAGGCGGCCGGGGCACTGGGGGTTGCCACGGAAAAGGACCTGCGGGACTACTTTCGCCTCGATCCCGGCGATAGTCGCGCGCGGCTTGCCGAGTTGTGCGAGTCCGGCGAACTGCTGGGCTGTGAGGTCCAGGGCTGGAAGCAAAGTGCCTATTGCCTGCCCGAGGCGCGGGTGCCGCGCAAGGTCGAAGCCAGCGCGCTGTTGTCACCTTTCGATTCCCTGATCTGGGAGCGTAGCCGTACCGAGCGGCTGTTCGATTTCCGCTACCGCCTGGAGATCTACACGCCTGAGCACAAGCGGGTCTATGGCTATTACGTGCTGCCGTTCCTGCACAACGAGCGGATTGCCGCCCGGGTCGACCTGCGGGCGGAGCGGGCCCAGGGGCGTCTGGCGGTGCACGCGGTGCATGAGGAGCCATTCGGTCTGGACGACGAGGGTGTCCGGGCATTGGCCCTGCAATTGCGAAAGATGGCCGACTGGCTGGTGTTGGAACAGATTCAGCTCAATTGCCAGCGTGATGGCGCGCGACGCCTGCGTGAGGTGCTGGGGTGAAGAGCTTCGCGGGCCAGCCCGCTCCTACACAGCCCTTGCAGGAGCGGGCTAGCCGGCGAAAGCGCTCTTAGCGCTTGACCTGCTTCAAGGTCTCGGCAATCAGGAAGGCCAGTTCCAGAGACTGGTCGGCATTCATCCGCGGGTCGCAATGGGTGTGGTAACGGTCCGACAAACCATCCTCGGTAATCGGCCGGGCACCGCCGATGCATTCGGTGACGTTCTGCCCGGTCATCTCGATATGGATGCCACCGGCATAGCTGCCTTCGGCCTGGTGGACCTGGAAGAACTGCTTGACCTCGGTGAGGATCTGCGCGAAATCCCGGGTCTTGTAGCCGCTGCTGGCCTTGATGGTGTTGCCGTGCATCGGGTCCGAGCTCCACAGCACCTGCTTGCCTTCGCTTTCCACCGCGCGAATCAGCTGTGGCAGGTGATCGCCGACCTTGTTGGCGCCCATGCGCACGATCAGGTTGAGGCGGCCGGGATCGTTTTCCGGGTTGAGGATATCGATCAGGCGGATCAGTTCGTCGGTGTTCATGCTCGGGCCGACCTTGACCCCGATCGGGTTGTTCACCCCGCGCAGGAACTCCACGTGGGCGCCGTCCAGTTGCCGGGTGCGATCGCCGATCCACAGCATGTGCGCCGAGCAGTCGTAGTAGTCGTTGGTCAGGCTGTCGCGGCGCACGAAGGCTTCTTCATAGTTGAGCAGCAACGCTTCGTGGGCGGTGAAGAAGCTGGTTTCGCGCAGTTGCGGCGCGCTGTCCAGGCCGCAGGCACGCATGAAGGCCAGGGTTTCGTCGATGCGGTCTGCCAGTTGGCTGTACTTCTCGGCCAGGGCCGAGTTGGCGATGAAGTCCAGGTTCCACTTGTGCACCTGGTGCAGGTCGGCGAAACCGCCCTGGGCGAAGGCTCGCAGCAGGTTGAGGGTGGCGGTGGCCTGGTGGTAGGACTGCAGCAGGCGGTCGGGGTCCGGCACCCGGCTTTTTTCATCGAAACCGATGCCGTTGACGATGTCGCCGCGATAGGCCGGCAAGGTCACGCCATTGATGGTTTCGTCGTTGGCCGAGCGCGGCTTGGCGAACTGGCCGGCCATGCGCCCGACCTTGACCACCGGGCAGCCGGCGGCAAAGGTCATGACGATGGCCATCTGCAGCAGCACCTTGAAGGTGTCGCGAATCTTCGCCGCGGAGAATTCGGCGAAGCTCTCGGCACAATCGCCACCCTGCAGCAGGAACGCCCGGCCCTGGGTGACTTCGGCAAACTGGCGACGCAACTCCCGGGCTTCACCGGCAAACACCAGCGGTGGATAACTGGCCAGGCTTTGCTCGACCTGCAGCAGGTGCGCGGCATCGGGGTAGTGGGGTTGTTGCTGGATCGGCAGGGCGCGCCAGCTGTCGGGGCTCCAGGGTTGGCTCATCGCGGACTCGAGTGCTTTAACGGTGGGAGGGGCATGTTAGCAGCAAATTAGTGCGTGACCTGCTCCTCTCGCTTGGCCGACAATCGCGCCTTTCCCGCTCGCTGCCGAGCGGTTGGTTTATCGCGCCGGCAAGGTTCTGTGCCCGCGCGGCTAGGAGATGAAATGACTGAGGAGCGCGTCGAGCGCCTGCTCGCCGAAGTGCATGACGAATTCGGCATGATCCGGGTCCTGGAAGTGGCGGACTATCGTTTTCTCGAATTTGGCGATGCCATCGAGCAAAGCTGTGTGTTCACGGCGGACCCCAGTTGGCTGGAGTACGACTACACCCGGGCCATGCTGATCGGTGCCCTGTGCCATGAGGCGCCGGAGAGCGCGTTGTTTCTCGGGCTGGGCGCCGGCACCCTGACCCAGGCTTGCCTGAAGTTCCTGCCCCTAGAAGATGTGGAAGCCATCGAACTGCGACCGGACGTGCCGCGCCTGGCTATCGAGTACCTGGGGCTGGACGACGATCCGCGTCTATATATTAGAGTCGGCGATGCCCTGGAGCTGCTGGACAGTGCTGAATCCGCCGACCTGATCTTCGTCGACCTGTACACCGACGTCGGCCCCGGCGTCGGGCATCTGGCCTGGGGGTTTCTGGAGAACTGCCAGAAGCGCCTCAACCCCGGCGGCTGGCTGGTGATCAACCAGTGGGCCACCGATGATGGCAAGCCCTTGGGCGCCGCCCTGTTACGCGGGCTCTATCACCGCCATTACTGGGAGTTGCCGGTGAAGGAGGGCAACGTGATTCTGATCGTGCCGTCCGACCTCGACCAGGAGCTGGACCTGCCAGGCCTGAATGCCCGGGCCCAAGCCCTGGCCCCACGCTTGGGCTACTCCCTGCAACCCTTGATCAAGGCGATCCGCCCGGCCACATAAGCCCTTGCTGGCGCCGGCTGGCCGGCGAAGCCGATCTGCCGGCCCCTGTTCAGCAGCCCTTGAACACCCCGGGCCGTTTTTCGATCATCGCCCGCACGCCCTCTTTGGCGTCCTCACTGTTCATCAGTTTGTGCACCAGCGGCGCCAGCCCCTGGGCGGCCGCCGTTTCCCCTTCGAGCCTGGCCTGGCGTGCCGACATCAGGGTCGCCTGCACCCCCAGCGGTGCCTGGCGGGCAATCCGTTCGGCCAGTTCGATGGCCCGGGGCAGCAGGTCTTCGCTGGCCATGACCTCCTGCACCAGGCCCAGGCGCAGGGCTTCATGGGCATCGAATTCGTCCCCGGTCAGCAACCAGCGCATGGCATTGCCCCAGCCGGCCAGTTGATGCAGGCGCAGGGTCGCGCCGCCGAAAGGGAAGATTCCGCGTTGCACCTCCATTTGCGCGAAGCGGGTATTGCTGGCGCAGAGATTGATGTCGGAGGCCAGCATCAGCTCGATGCCGATGGTCAGGCAGTAGCCTTGTACGGCGACGATCACCGGCTTGTTCACCTGTGGGCCGCTGAACACGCCCCAGGGGTCGCAGCCACCGGCTGGTGCTTGCCAGCCCTGGGCCAGGGCGGCGCCGACATTGGCCAGGTCCAGGCCTGCGGTGAAGTGCTCGCCGTGGCCGAACACCACCGCCACTCGCGCCTCGCTGCTGGCTTCGAACTCGCCGTAGGCCAGGCTCAACTGGTTGAGCAGCTCGAGGTCGAAGGCATTGCGCTTGGCCACCCGGTCCAGGCCGATAAGGAACAGGTGACCACGTAGTTCACGGCTGACACGGCTGGCACTGGGCTGATTCATGAGCGCTGTCCTGGGAAGAAAGAGGGGAGGTTGGCGCGGGCGGTTTCGTGCACAAAGGTGAACCGTTTAAGCGCGATGACCAACAGCGCCGGGCCTGAGCAAAATAGCGCGCCGCCGAAGTCTGCGCAAAGCCCATGACAATCGGGTGTTCAGCGGATTTTTCCGATAAAAAAAACTCCCT
The DNA here is from genome assembly GCF_058797595.1 of Pseudomonas sp. GW823-FHT02C05. Classification (NCBI taxonomy): domain Bacteria; kingdom Pseudomonadati; phylum Pseudomonadota; class Gammaproteobacteria; order Pseudomonadales; family Pseudomonadaceae; genus Pseudomonas; species Pseudomonas sp. GW823-FHT02C05. Next base: position 949,473 of record NZ_JBXAJU010000003.1, read on the forward strand.
TTTTTGAGTAATTCCGGTATAGTGCGCGCCGGCCTTTAGCCGGGCCACGTTTAGGTAATGCAATTCCCCGAAGTCAGCTTCGGCTGCTTGTCCGCTGCGCGGACTATCCTTGACGATCCATTCATCCAATCGTTTTCGCAAATCCCCGCCGACAAAGCTGCCAGGGTGACTCTTGAGTCTTACACGGCATGCGCAGCTTTGGAGCATGGGTCTTTGCGGATGCACTTAGAGGCAGACCCATGACCCAGGAAATCGGCGGCTTCGCCGCTCTTGAACTTCATCCCAATATTGTCGCTGCAGTAGTCGCTACCGGCTATGAAGAGCCTTCGGCTATTCAGCAGCAGTCGATCCCGATCATCCTTGCCGGTCACGATATGATTGGTCAGGCGCAAACCGGTACCGGTAAGACCGCTGCCTTTGCCCTGCCTATCCTGCACCGCATTGATCCGTCCAAGCGCGAGCCGCAAGCTCTGATCCTGGCCCCAACCCGTGAGTTGGCGCTGCAAGTAGCAACCGCTTTCGAAACCTACGCCAAGCAAATGCCGGGCGTGACTGTTGTGGCCGTCTACGGCGGTGCGCCGATGGGCCCACAACTGAAAGCAATCCGTAATGGCGCACAGATCGTTGTCGCCACTCCGGGCCGTCTGTGCGACCACCTGCGTCGCGACGAAAAAGTCCTGGCCACCGTGAACCACCTGGTTCTCGACGAAGCCGACGAGATGCTCAAGCTGGGCTTCATGGATGACCTGGAAGTGATCTTCAAGGCCATGCCGGAGACCCGCCAGACCGTACTGTTCTCGGCCACCCTGCCGCAGTCGATCCGGGCCATCGCCGAGCGTCACCTGAAGGACCCGAAACACGTCAAGATCCAGAGCAAGACCCAGACCGTCACCGCGATCGAGCAGGCTCACCTGCTGGTTCACGCCGACCAGAAGACCTCTGCCGTTCTGAGCCTGCTGGAAGTTGAAGATTTCGACGCCCTGATCATGTTCGTGCGCACCAAGCAAGCGACCCTGGACCTGGCCAGTGCCCTGGAAGCCAAAGGCTACAAAGCCGCTGCGCTGAACGGCGACATCGCCCAGAACCAGCGTGAGCGCGTGATCGACTCCCTCAAGGATGGCCGCCTGGACATCGTTGTGGCGACCGACGTAGCCGCCCGTGGTCTGGACGTACCGCGCATCACCCACGTATTCAACGTGGACATGCCGTACGACCCGGAATCCTACGTGCACCGTATCGGCCGTACCGGCCGTGCCGGTCGCGAAGGCCGTGCGCTGCTGCTGGTGACTCCACGTGAGCGCCGCATGCTGCAAGTGATCGAGCGTGTAACCGGTCAGAAGGTTGCCGAAGTTCGCCTGCCGGACGCCCAAGCCGTTCTCGATGCCCGCATCAAGAAGCTGACCAACAGCCTGTCGCCGCTGGTGGCTGATGCTGAAGCGACCCACGGTGATCTGCTTGATCGCCTGACCGCCGACATCGGTTGCAGCCCGCGTGCCCTGGCCGCAGCCCTGCTGCGCAAGGCTACCAACGGTCAAGCGCTGAACCTGGCCGCGATCGAGAAAGAGCGTCCACTGGTGCCCAACAGTGCCCCACGTGGCGATCGTCCTGAGCGTTCCGGTGACCGTCCTGATCGTGGTGACCGTGAGCGTCGCGCGCCAATGCCTCTGGGCGAAGGTCGTGCACGCTGCCGTACCGCGCTGGGTGCCCGTGACGGCATCGCTGCCAAGAACCTTCTGGGCGCGATCCTCAATGAAGGCGGCCTGGCCCGTGAAGCTATCGGCCGCATCCAGGTGCGTGACAGCTTCAGCCTGGTCGAGCTGCCGGAGGACGGTCTGGACCGCCTGCTGACCAAGCTCAAGGACACTCGCGTTGCCGGCAAGCAGCTGAAGCTGCGTCGCTATCGCGAAGATTGATCGGCCCCTGGGCTGATTGATCAGGCAAAAAAAATCCCCGACTGGTTCGGGGATTTTTTTTGCCTGTCATTTGCCTTGGCGCTGGCGGCCATCAGCCAAATCGGTAGATGTCCATGCCCAGGGCGCCCAGGGTGAAGCCCTGGTGGGCCACGCTGAATTCGCCACCGGCGCCCCGGGCGAAATACAGCGGCAGCAGGTGTTCATCACTGGGGTGGCTGCGCACGGCATTCGGTGCCTGCTGGCGGTAGTCGTGCAGGGCCGCCTGGTCATCGGCCGCCAGCTTGTCGATCATCCAGTCGCGAAAGGCCTTGGCCCAGGGTTCGACGCTTTCCGGGCCAGCGTGCCAGTCCAGGTCCCGCAGGTTGTGGGTGATGCTGCCGGAGCCGATCAGCAACACGCCCTGTTCCCGCAGGCCCGCGAGGGCATGGCCGATACGGGTCTGCAGGGCCGGGCCCAGGCGGCTGGGCAGCGACAGCTGGACCACCGGGATGTCCGCCTGCGGGTACATCAGCGACAGAGGTACCCAGGTGCCGTGGTCGAAGGGGCGCTGGCTGTCCAGTTGGGCGGGCAGGCCTTCGGCCTGGAGCAGCTCCACTACCTGGGCTGCCAGTTCCGGATCGCCCGGGGCCGGGTATTGCACGGCAAACAGCGCGGCGGGGAAGCCGCCAAAGTCGTGCCAGGTTTCCGGGTGCGGGTTGCAACTGACTCGCAGATCGGAGCTTTCCCAGTGGGCCGAGACCACCAGGATCGCCCTGGGCCGGGGCAGCTCGGCTGCCAGGCGAGCCAGGGCCGGGCCGCTGGCGCCGGGTTCCAGCGCCAGCATGGGAGAGCCGTGGGAGATGAACAGGCTGGGAAGCATGAAGAGGCTCCTGAAGGTTAAGATGCGCCATCTTCAATCAGATCAATGATCTAAATCTAATATAAGTTTTAGCGCTTTTTGATCGAATTTTAAGGACTTCTCATGCAAGCGGACTTTTGGCAAAAGCGCTGGGAGCGCGATCAGATCGGCTTTCACCTGGCAGAGGTCAACCCTTACCTGCAGCAGTACTGGCCGGCCTTGGGCCTGGCGGCGCAAAGCCGCGTGCTGGTGCCCTTGTGCGGCAAGAGCCTGGACCTGATCTGGCTTGCCGACCAAGGGTTCGAGGTGCTGGGCATCGAACTGGCGGAAAAGGCGGTGGAGGATTTCTTTCGTGAGCACCAGTTGCAGCCGCAGATCAGCCAGCACGGGGTGTTCAAGGTCTACGCCCACGGGCCCATTGAGCTCTGGTGCGGTGATTTCTTTGCCCTGACCGCCGAGGACACCGCTGATTGCACGGCCCTGTATGACCGTGCAGCCATGATTGCCTTGCCCTCGCCCATGCGACAGCGCTATGCCGCTCACCTCAATGGCCTGTTGCCGAATGGCAGCAAGGGGCTGCTGATCACCATGGATTACGCCCAGGAGCAGTTGGACGGCCCGCCATTTGCGGTGCTCGACGATGAGGTCCGGCAACGTCTGGGGGGCGTCTGGCAACTGCAGGTAGAAACGGAGCGCGACATTCTTGGCGAGAGCTGGAAGTTTCTCCAGGGTGGCGTGACCCGGCTGGTGGAGAGGGTCTATCGCCTGAGCAAGCAGGGTGCCGCGAGATAGGTTTTTGGTGGCCAAGCAAAAGGGCGACTTGCGTCGCCCTTTTGGATATTGCCTTGCACTGGATCAGCCGCGACGACGCAGGGCCTCGATACGCTCTTCCAGCGGAGGGTGGCTCATGAACATGCGAGCCAGGCCCTGCTTGATGCCACCGTTGATGCCGAAGGCATTCAGGGTGTCGGGCATGTGCACCGGCAGGCCCTGTTCCGAACGCAGGCGCTGCAGCGCGCCGATCATCGCGTTGGTGCCGGCCAGGCGGGCGCCGGCTTCGTCGGCGCGGTATTCGCGTTTGCGCGAGAACCACATGACGATGGCGCTGGCCAGGATACCCAGAACCAGTTCGGCGAAGATGGTCGCCACGTAGTAGGCGATGCCCTGGCCTTCTTCGTTCTTGAAGATCACCTTGTCGACGAAGTTGCCGATGATCCGTGCGAAGAACATCACGAAAGTGTTCACCACACCCTGGATCAGTGCCAGGGTCACCATGTCACCGTTGGCGACGTGGCCGATCTCGTGGGCCAGCACGGCTTTCACTTCATCGGGCGAAAAACGTTCCAGAAGGCCCTGGCTGACGGCTACCAGCGCATCATTCTTGTTCCAGCCGGTGGCAAAGGCGTTGGCCTCATAGGCTGGGAAAATACCCACTTCGGGCATCTTGATGCCCGCTTCGCGGGACAGTTGCTCGACGGTCTGCAGCAACCATTGCTCATGGCGGGTGCGCGGTTGGGTGATGATCTGCGTGCTGGTGCTCATCTTCGCCATCCACTTGGAGATGAACAGCGAGAACAGCGAACCGGCAAAACCGAAGACCGCACAGAAAATCAGTAGCTGATTGAGGTTCAGATCAACCCCATTGGCCGCCATGAACCCGTTGAAGCCGAAAAGGCTCAGGGTGATGCTGGCAATCAGCACGACCGCAAGGTTAGTGGCCAAAAACAGCAGGATTCGCATCATGGTTGTAGAAATCTCCTCAAGCTAAAGATGTAGCGTACTGCGGGGTATATAAGGTGCGACAACCGCCTATTCAATACGGCTTCTATTTCAAACTGTGTCGCACAGGCCGGGTCTAGACGCTTGTAGTTCAACGCCATGAGCCAACGCCAGGGCGGCCGCCACCCGGCTGCGGTGCAGAGGTGTGACAGTGGGCAGGACGGAAAGTGCAAGCTTATAGAAGGGGAGTTGAGCAGGGCAGTGAAGATGTGTTGCTGAATTAATCGCAGTGCGACCAGAGAAGGATCGCACTGCGATTTTTCCGTTACTGGCGGTAGGACTTGAGGAAGCTGCCGATCCGACCAATGGCCTGCTCCAGGTCATCCACCCGCGGCAGGGTCACGACGCGGAAGTGATCCGGCCATGGCCAGTTGAAGGCCGTGCCTTGCACCACCAGGAGCTTTTCCGAGAGCAGCAGGTCGAGGACGAACTTCTCGTCGTTGTGGATCGGGCAGATCTTCGGGTCGATCCGCGGGAAGGCATACAGCGCGCCCATGGGCTTGACGCAACTGACCCCGGGAATGTCGTTGAGCAGTTCCCAGGTGCGGTTGCGCTGTTCCAGCAGGCGGCCTGGGGGCAGCACCAGATCGTTGATGCTCTGGTAGCCGCCCAGGGCGGTCTGGATGGCGTGCTGGCTGGGCACGTTGGCGCACAGGCGCATGTTGGCCAGCATGTCGATGCCTTCGATGTAGCTCTGGGCGTGCTGCTTGGGACCGGAAATGGCCACCCAGCCGGAACGGAAACCGGCTACCCGATAGGACTTGGACAGGCCGTTGAAGGTCAGGCACAGCAGGTCCGGGGCCAGCGAGGCGGTGCAGATGTGCACGGCGTCATCGTAGAGGATCTTGTCGTAGATCTCGTCCGAGAACACCACCAGGTTGTGCTGGCGGGCCAGCTCCAGCATGCCCAGCAGTACTTCCCTGGGGTAGACGGCGCCGGTGGGGTTGTTCGGGTTGATGATCACCAGGGCCTTGGTGTTCGGGGTGATCTTGGCCTTGATGTCGGCCAGGTCCGGCCACCAGTTGGCCTGCTCGTCGCACAGGTAGTGCACCGGGTTGCCGCCGGCCAGGCTCACCGCGGCGGTCCACAGCGGGTAGTCGGGGGCCGGTACCAGCACTTCGTCGCCGTTGTTGAGCAGGGCCTGCATGGCCATCACGATCAGCTCGGAAACACCGTTGCCCAGGTAGATGTCTTCGATACCGATGCCTTCCACCTGCTTCTGCTGGTAGTACTGCATCACCGCCTTGCGGGCACTGAACAGGCCCTTGGAGTCGCTGTAGCCCTGGGCAGTGGGCAGGTTGCGGATCACGTCCTGGAGAATTTCGTCCGGCGCTTCGAAACCAAAGGGCGCCGGGTTGCCGATATTCAGCTTGAGGATGCGGTGGCCTTCCTCTTCCAGACGTTTGGCGTGCTTGAGCACTGGGCCGCGAATGTCATAACAGACGTTGGCGAGCTTGTTCGATTTGCTGACCTGCATGGCGATGTGTTCCCGAAAATGAACGATCCAGGCGGAGGATGAACTACCGTACTGGGAATCCTGCCGTGTCACACCGGCCTGTAACCCGCACCGGCTGCGGCAAAATCCGTTTGAATGGGTGTAACGCGGCTGCCAGACTGGCGTCTGACGAGGCGCAATCATACGTGCCGCCCGATCCGTGGAAAAGACACAGATCGGGCTTTTTCCGTTGCAGAGGAAGGACCATGGAAAAGCTGGAAAAAACCCTGGAAGAATGGCGGTCGATGCTCGACCCGGAGCAGTACAACGTCTGCCGGCTCAAGGGCACCGAACGGCCCTTCTCGGGCAAGTACAACGGCACCAAGACCGATGGGGTCTATCACTGCATCTGCTGCAATGAGCCGCTGTTCGATTCCAAGGCCAAGTTTGATTCCGGGTGTGGCTGGCCGAGTTTCTACGAGCCCATTGCCGACAGCGCCATGGTAGAGATCCGTGACATGAGCCACGGCATGATCCGTACCGAAGTGGTCTGCGCCAAGTGCGACGCGCACCTGGGCCACGTGTTCCCGGACGGCCCGCCGCCCACCGGCCTGCGTTACTGCATCAACTCGGTGTGCCTGGACCTGGTGCCGCGCTGACCGGTTGGCGATTCTTCGGAATCGCCTTTTGTTCAATTAAATTGCATGCAATTTAATTGAGCGCTATTTTGCTGCCTCTTACTTCCACACATGGAGTTGCCGTCATGACCGACTCACTGCTGACCATTCCCTGCACCACCATCAAGGGTGAACAAAAGACCCTGGCGGACTTCGCCGGCAAGGCCGTGCTGGTGGTCAACACTGCCAGCAAGTGCGGCTTCACCCCGCAATACAAGGGGCTCGAAGAGCTGTGGCAGACCTACAAGGATCAGGGGCTGGTGGTATTGGGCTTTCCCTGCAACCAGTTCGGCAAGCAGGAACCAGGCAACGAAGGGGCGATCTCCGAGTTCTGCGAGCTCAACTACGGTGTGAGTTTCCCGCTGTTCAAGAAGATCGAGGTCAATGGCGCCGGGGCCCATCCACTGTTCGCGCAGTTGAAAAAGCGCGCACCCGGCGTGCTCGGCTCCCAAGGCATCAAGTGGAACTTCACCAAGTTCCTGATCGGCCAGGACGGCAAGCTGGTCAAGCGTTTCGCTCCGGCAACCAAACCCCAGGACCTGAGCCGCGAGATCGAAGCCCTGCTCAAATGAACGACCTGTCCATGGATTCACTGAAACTCGATTCCCAGCTGTGCTTCAAGCTGTACGCCGCCTCGCGGGCGGTGGTCCGTGGCTACAAGCCGATGCTCGACCGCCTGGGCCTGACCTACCCGCAGTACCTGGTGATGCTGGTGCTGTGGGAATGGCAGGCAACGCCTCCGTCCCTGCCGACGGTCAAGGCCCTGGGCGAGCGCCTGGCCCTGGATTCCGGGACCCTGACCCCGTTGCTCAAGCGTCTGGAGCAGTTGCAACTGGTGCAGCGCCAGCGGTCCGGGCGCGACGAGCGCGAGGTGCACTTGAGCTTGAGCGAGCGCGGCCTGGCGCTGCGTGAGCAGGTGCCGCCGCTGAAGGCGGCGCTGCTGTGCGACAGCGGGATCGATCTGGACAACCTCGATCAGCTGCGCGAGGGCCTGGATCAATTGCTGCAGCAGATCAAAGCTTTGTCGTAGTCGGCACCCAGAGGTCGAGCAGGGCGATCAATTCTTCGCGACGAAACGGTTTGGCCAGGTAGTCGCTCATGCCGGCGGCGCGGCAGCGTTCACGCTCCTCGGGCATGGCGTTGGCAGTCAGGGCGATGATCGGCAGATCCGGCCAGCGCCCGCTGCGCCGGATCTGCCGGCTGGCTTCGTAGCCATCCATGACCGGCATGTTGCAGTCCATCAGCACCAGATCGAAACGATGCAGCTCCAACTGGTTGAGGGCTTCGGCGCCATGGGCGGCCACGGTCACCGCGCAGCCGAGCTTGCTCAGCATGCCCTTGGCCACCAGTTGGTTCACCGGGTTGTCCTCCACCAGCAGAATGTCCGCCCGGCGCCGTTGCACCGGCATTTCCAGCTGGGCGTCGTTGAGGGTGATGGTTTCCCCCAGCAACGAGCGTCGCAGGGTCTGATACAACGCATTGCGCGCCAGGGGCCGGGCCTGCTGTTGCAGCGGCGCCAGGGCGTTGGCCTCTTCGCTGGGCAGGAAGCTGCCATAGGCGGTCACCAGCAGGATTGGCGCGCGGATCGCCGGGCGCAGGCCGAACAGGCATTCCGGGCAGTCGGTGATCAGCAGGTCGGGGTCGAGGCCGGCCAGGGAATCCTCGATATCACAGCGCTGATAGCTCAGGCCCCAACTGGGCAGCAGGCTGGCCAGCAGCTCGGCGAGGCCGCTGCCGGCCTCGGTGATGGCGATGATCTTCCCGGCCAGCGCCGGCGGCGGGGCGGCCGGAGTGTGGCAGGGCAGAGGCAGGTCGGCGCAGAACTGGCTGCCGAAGCCGACTTCCGAACTGATGCTCAGGCGGCCGTCCATGGCTTCGCAGAGGTTGTAGGTCAGGGCCAGGCCCAGGCCGGTGCCTCCGTATTGGCGAGTGATGCCGGCGCCGGCCTGGGTATAGGGCTGGAAGATGCGCACCTGGGCTTCCTGGGCGATGCCGATGCCGGTGTCGCAGATCTCGATGCGCACCCCGTCGCCCAGGGTGCTCAGGCGCACATCGACGCGGCCGAAACGGGTGAACTTGAGGGCGTTGGACAGCAGGTTGCTGACGATCTGCCGCACTCGGGTCGGGTCCCCCAGTACCAGGGCGGGGAAGTCCGGGGCGATCAGGCAGGCCAGCTCCACGCTGGCCGCGGCGTTTTGCGACAGCAGGTTGGCGGTGTCCTCCACCAGTACCCCGAGATCGAAGGGAATTCGCTCCAGCTCCAGTTGCCCGGCGTCGAACTTGGACATGTCGAGAATATCGTTGAGCAATTCCACCAGGACCTTGCCGGAGTCATGGGCAATCGACAGCTGCTGGCGCTGCTCGGGGTTCAGCGGGCTGTCCAGGGACAGCGCGATCATCCCCAGCAGGCCATTGAGCGGGGTGCGAATCTCGTGACTCATGTTGGCCAGAAACGCCGCCCGCGCCTGGGCCATGTCCAGGGCAGTGCGCCGGGCGATCTCCAGTTCCTCGTTGGACTGGCTGAGCCGGGCATTGCTGGCCTTGAGCTCGGTGGTGCGGGCCGAGACGATGTTCTCCAGCTGCCCGAGGTATTCGGTCAGGCGGTTTTCGGCGTTGCGTCGCTGCTGGATCTCGGTGGCCATGATGTCGAACTGCTGGTTGGCCACCTTGACCAGCACCCCGACCTCGTCGTTCTCGTGGCCATGGGGAAAGTCCAGCTTGGCCTGTTTCGGGCTGCGCGGGTCGCGGCTGCTGAGCTCGCGGATCACCCGCACCAGGGGCTTGGTCAGCATCACGTAGAACAGCGCCAGGAGAATCCCGGTGAGGATCAGGCTGCGGGCGAACCCGTTGATCAGGGTGACTTCGGCACGCCGCAGGAAACGGCTGCCGAAGGCGTAGGTATCCACATCCAGGTGCAGGGTACCGAGGGACTCCTCCGGCAGGTGGCTCAGATACAGGCGATCCTCGAACTGGCGATCGGCGCCGAACAGGAAGTCGCTGATGGCCCGATAGCGGCTCTGTTGCGGTGGCCGTTCGACGTTGGCCAGCAGGGTATTGTTGTTGTCGATCAATTGCGCGCGAATGATCGCCGGAGAGCGCAGCAGGCCCAGGGTCAATTCCTGGGCCAGCTCGGCGTCGATGTTGTAGGCGATGCGCGAGGCCGGATTGTGGCTGATTTCCAGCAGCGATTGGATTTCACGATTGATGGAGGCGTCTTCGCTGGCATAATCGATGCCGATTTGCAGCAGACTGAGCGCGGTCCCCAGAATGAAACCCACCAGCACGGTGAGCCGGGCCTGTTTATAGGACAGGCGGTTGGTGAACTTGATATCCATGGGGGGTTGAACCACTTTCGTTTCCCTTCGCTGCGCAAGCATAGCTGATCATTTTCGGTTGCCGGGCTGGCCGGGCAGCAGCTGATAAAGCGATAGACCCCTTGATCGGGATTGCGTTTGCTCTGTGTGCCGCATCATTACCTTGAACGTGCCTGAGGAAAAGTCGTGGATGCTCGATTGAATGCATTTCTTGAACGTGCCGATGCGGTTCTGGCGCGGATTGAACCCTTGTTGCCCACCCTGCGCCAGCCCATCGACTGGAATCAGTGCCTGGCGGCCCGCTGGCAGCGTGAAGGGCGCAGCGGTTTCCTGCTGCCGCTGGAAGTCAGCCTGGACATGCGCCTGAGCGACCTGATCGGGGTCGACAAGCAGCGTGAGCAACTGGCGCGCAACACCCAGCAGTTCCTTGACGGCCTGCCAGCCAACCATGCCCTGCTCTGGGGCTCGCGTGGCACTGGCAAGTCTTCCCTGGTACGGGCCCTGCTGGCCGAGCACGCCAAGGGTGGCTTGCGGCTGATCGAGATCGAGCGCGACCACCTGGCGGACCTGCCGCGGGTGGTGGAACAGCTGGTCAAGCTGCCCCAGCGTTTCGTGCTGTTCTGCGACGACCTCTCGTTCGAGGCCGGCGAGGGCGATTACCGGGTGCTCAAGAGCGTGCTCGACGGCTCCCTGGAGCAGGCCCCGGAGAACGTGCTGCTGTACGCCACCTCGAACCGCCGGCACCTGGTGCCGGAAAAGGAAAGCGACAACGAGAACTGGAAGCGCGTCGACGGCGAGCTGCATCCCAGTGAAGCCGTGGAAGACAAGATCGCCCTGTCGGACCGTTTCGGCCTGTGGCTGTCGTTCTATCCCTTCACCCAGGAGCACTTCCTCAACGTGGTGGAGCACTGGATCGGCGAACTGGCGCGCAAGGCCGGCCTCGACTGGCAGCGTGACGAAGAACTGGACATCCTCGCGGTACGCTGGGCCACCGGCCGGGGCAACCGCAATGGCCGTTGTGCCTATCAATTTGCCCGCTATTGGGTGGGCCTGCAGTTGTTGGAGCAAAAAGCATGATCGATTTGCAAAGCGCCGGCCAAGGCCTGGACGGTTACGGGCTGCTGTGCGCGCAGTTGGAGTCGCTGCTGGCCGATGAGCGTGATTTCATCGCCAACGCCGCGCAGTTTTCAGCCTTCCTTTATAGCCAGCTGGAGGACCTGAACTGGGCGGGGTTCTACCTCAACCGCAACCAGGAGCTGGTGCTAGGGCCGTTCCAGGGGCAGATCGCCTGCGTGCGGATTCCGTTTGGCCGCGGCGTCTGCGGTACCGCGGCGGCGACTCTGCAGACCCAGCGGGTGGAAGATGTGCACGCCTTTGCCGGGCACATTGCCTGTGACAGCGCCTCCAACAGCGAGCTGGTGGTGCCGCTGGTCAAGGACGGTCGGTTGATCGGTGTGCTCGACCTGGACAGCCCGAAGCTGGCGCGCTTCGGTGTTGCCGACCAGGCGGGAATCGAGCAACTGGCGGCGATCTTTCTGCGCCTGAGCGACTGCTGAAGCCCTCAGGTGCTCAAGCCCGCTTTCTTGAGCAGTGAATCCTGGTCCACCGGGTCGACCTGTTGCGGTGTCAGGAAACGCTCCGCGTAGCGCTGGTAGATCCGCTGCTGGATGAACAGCTCGAACAGCTCGGGATCGATATGGGCATCGCGGCACATCATGGCCATGATGTTCAGCGCCTCGCTCAGGGTCTTGCCCTTTTTGTAGGGGCGGTCTGCCGCCGTCAGGGCCTCGAAGATGTCGGCGATGGCCATCATCCGCGCGGGCAGGCTCATCTGTTCGCGCTTGAGCTGCTTGGGGTAGCCGGTGCCGTCCATCTTTTCGTGGTGGCCGCCGGCGATCTCCGCCACGTTCTGCAAGTGGCTGGGGAAGGGCAGGTGCTCGAGCATGATGATGGTCTGCACGATGTGGTGATTGATCACATAGCGTTCTTCGGCCGTCAGCGTGCCCCGGGCAATGCTCAGGTTGTACAGCTCACCACGGTTGTACTTGTGGCTGGGCACCTGCAGTTTGAAGCCCCAGGGGTTGTCCGCCGCCATGACTTCCGTGGTGCTGCGCTCCAGCAGGTGTTCGGGCTTGTCCGCCAGTAGCGGTTCCAGCACCGGCAGGCTCGGCGCCGGGGTGCGTTCCTGGCGCTGGTTCTCCTCCCAGGAAACCCCCAGGCGATCGTCCAGGGTCCGGCTCCAGGTGCGCTGGGCGATGCGCTGCAGGCGCTGCTGATCGGCCTCGGCCATGAATTCGGTGCCCATGTTGCAGCGGGCGACAAAGGCGAAGTCATCGTCCAGGGCCAGCAGCCGGGCCTCGCGCTCGGCGGCAAGAGGCTGTTCGTCGCCGCCCAGGGCCAGGGCGCGCCAGTAGTCGATCCAGGCGTCGCGCTTGAGCACCTCGAAGCGGGTGCGGATTTCGTGGATGCGGTTGTTCAGGGTTTCCAGCTTGGTGGCTTTGTCCACCACGTATTCCGGGGTGGTGACCTTGCCGCAGTCGTGCAGCCAGGCGGCGATGTGCAAGGCTTCCCACTCGTCCTCGCCGGGCTGGTAGGCAGCGAATCGAGGGTCCTGGCTGGCGGCGGCCGCCTCGGCCAGCATCAGGGTCAAGGCCGGTACCCGCTGGCAGTGGCCGCCGGTGTAGGGGCTCTTGGCGTCGATGGCCCCGGCCAGCAACTGGATAAAGGCATCCAGCAACTGTTTCTGCTTGTTCTGCAGGCGCTGGCTCTCGATGCACAGGGCGGCGGTGGCGGACACGGCCTGGATAAAGGCGATGCGGTCCGGGCTGAGTTTGTCCAGGTCGGCCTCGGCGCCGCTGTCCACCAGGAACAGCAGGAGCATGCCTATGGTTTCGTTGTGCCGGTTGCGCAGGCGGATGCCCACCAGGTGCGCACTGGGGCTGTCGAGGGCCAGCAACACGCTCTGCAGGTCCGCGGCCTGATCGAATCCCAGGGTGGTGACCACGCTGTCGTTGTGGGTCAGTTGGCTCAGCCACTCGGGAGTCCGGCTGTCCGCCAGTTCCCGGGAGCCGATGGGGAACTGCGTCATGTCCTGGGGCTGGCCATCGATGATCAGCCCATGGGGCTCCAGGCGCGTGCCCTTGCTTTCACAGAGGTAGATCAGGCCGGCCTGGGCCTGGGCGATCTTTACGGTCTCGAACAGCACCCGTTGCAGCAGCGGGTCGAAACGGGTTTCGGCGGACAGGCTGGCGTTGATCTCGAAAAAGCTCGCCAGGGTGTCTTTCATCCGCGCCATCGAGATGCTCAGTTGATCAACCTCCAGCACCGGTGAACGCCGGGAAACCGGATAGTCGAAATCGAAACTGCGGATCGCGTCGGCCTCCTGCACCAGGGCGTGTAGCGGCCGTACCAGGACCCGGGAGATCAGCCAACCAAGGGGCAGGCACAGCAGCAGGGTGGTGAGGGTGATCAGCGCGCCTTGCCAGCGCAGGCGATAGGCGTCGGCCAGAAGTTCGTCCTCGGGCACCAGCAGCGCCAGCTGCAAGCCGCCGGGGCCACCCTCGGCGATATGGCCGCTGGCGACAATCCAGCTGCGCCCCTGGGCCTGCAGATGGCCGCCTTCGGTCTGGCCACGCATCAGGGCAGCGAGCGCCGGGCTCAGGTCGTTCGCCTTGACCAGCCGCGCACTGCGTTGTTCCGGCAGCAGCTTCTGGCTGTCCGGGTAGGCCACGACGTTGCCCTGGTCATCCAGCAGGGCAACCTCGGTGGAGGGTGTGACGCGGTGCTTGGCCAGGGTCGAGGACAGCTGTTCCAGGGTCAGGTCGGCGGCGATCACGGCCATCTTGCCGCTGTGCCGGGCCAGGGTGGTGCCCACGTTCTGGGTGGAAAAGAACACATAGGGGCGGGTGGTGATCTGGTCGGCGTCGCCCCGGGCGCTGGAGAACCAGTCGCGGTTACGTGGGTCGTAGCGCTCGTCGGGGTGCTCCAGGCGGTCGATCAATACCAGCGCGGGGTCATAGAACAGCGATTGGGAATGGACTTGGCCGGTGCGGGAGTCGCGTTCGATGCTCCACACCTCGTAGGCGCTGTTCTGCGGGGCCTGGCGCCTTTCGCGGATCTGCGGATTGCGCAGTGGCCGCACCATGAAGAAATCGCCATTGGCGTAGCCCAGGTACAGCGAAGCCAGGTCCGGGTTGTCCAGCAGGGCCTGGCTGAAAGGCCGCAGCAGGGTCAGCCGGTCTTCCAGGTTCGCCGCCTGGGCCGCCGGCGAACCCGCCAGCAGGCTGAGCAGATGGCGCATGGGATCGTAGGTGGCCTTGACGTCGCTGCGTACATCCAGCTCGATGCGCTGGAAAAGCTTTTCACTGCTGTCGAGGATCAGCCGCGTGGTCTGCTGGTAGTTGTAGAGGCCCAGCACCACACCCGTCAGGAGCAACAGCAAGGTGAACATTGCACTGATATGGATATGCAGAGGAAAGCGGCGTTGTGCTAAGGCAGGGGTGCTCAGCATTCCAATTCACTCCAAAGGCACACGAGGCATGGCTCAGGACCCAAGCATAGTTAAGGCTGGCATTGCCTGCCTTGGCTTTACCGGGGGCCGAGGGTGTCGAGAAAACCGTTGCTACGGGTTTCATGGGTGTGGCTGACGGCGAGGCAATACTGGCCTTTTGCTATTTTCCTGGCAAGAGGCAGGCCGGGTTGCTTCGCGGGGCAGCGCAGGTTGCGATTGAGCCTGGCCTTCGAGGTGTCGGTGCAGGGATTGGGCAAGGCGTATCAGGGCCAGGTCCAGGGCGCGCACAGCGGTGCTGATGACGGTAGCCCCGGCCCGTTCCAGGCAAGCCCGCTCCAGGTCTTCACAGCAGTTCTGCAAGGGGGTGGCCCGGACCATCAGCGCCGAGCCCCTGATCTTGTGGGCCAGCTCCAGCAGGGCGGTGAAATCGTCGGGCGGGATCCTCCCCAGCAGGTGGCGATCCTCACGGCAACACTGCGACAGTTTTTCCAGCATGCTCCGGACAAGCTGCGGCTTGCCATGGGTCAGGGTGAACAAGGCCTCGATGCTGAAACTGTCAGGCCTTGGCAGGGGGCGCAGCGTCGCCAGGCGTGAGCCCAGCAACTCCAGCCCCAAGGGCTTGCACAGGCAATCGTGCATGCCGGCATCCAGGCCACGCTGATGCGTCTGCGGGTCGTTGCTGGCGCTGCAGCCGATCAGATTGACCGCCGGCCCGGAGCCTTCGCTGCGGCGTATGGCCTCGGCCAGTTGGTAGCCATTCATCAAGGGCATGTTGCAGTCGACGATCAGCAGGTCGAAGTCGCCCTCGTGCCATAGCTGATAGGCCTGCAACCCGTTCCCGGCGCAGGTGACCCGGTGCCCGAGGTGCTCCAGTTGCCCTTGCAGCAAGGTCAGGCTGGCAGGGTGATCGTCTGCCAGCAGCACATCCAGCGGCAGTTGGGCTGCAGCCGGCGTGGCGGCGACGGGCCTGGGGGCGACGGCCGTGCGGCCGGGCAAGGTCAGCCTGACCTGCACTTCGCATCCGGGGCCCGTGCGGCCGTGCAGGCTCAGGCTGCCCCCCATCTGCAGGCACAGCTGATGGCTGATGGGCAGGCCGAGGCCACTGCTGTCCCGTGGCGACTGGCTGGTCGGTTCCACCTGGGCGAAGGGCTGCAACAGGCGCTGGCGCTCCTGTGGGGGAATGCCGATGCCGGTATCCAGCACCCGCAGCAGCAGGTCGAAGTGCCCGGGGCGCGCCGCCGGCAGCAATTGCAGCTTGACCTGCACCTTGCCCTGTCGGGTGAACTTGAGGGCATTGCTCAACAGGTTGGTCAGGATCTGCTTGAAACGCAGGCCATCTACCAGTACCTGGGGTTCGGGGGGCGGGGCCTGGAATTCCAGGCTCAGGTCCAGGTTCTTCTGCCGGGCCAGGGCCTGGAACACCCCCAGCACTGCCTCGGCGCTGTGGCTCAGGCAGGTCCAGGCCGGGTTCAGTTGCAGTTGCCCGGACTCGATCCGGCTGATGTCCAGCAGGTCGCCGAGCAGCTCCCGCAGGTCACTGGCGGCACCCAGGGCCAGCTCCAGGGAACCACGGTTGGCTGAGCCGTCCTCGGTGCGTTGCAGCACCAGCTCCAGGAGGCCGATGAAGGCGTTCAGTGGTGTGCGGATCTCATGGCCAAGGTGGCCGAGGAACTGGCCTTTCAGGCGGTTGGCCCGCTCGGCCTGCTGCAGGCTGGTGCTCAGGGTTGCCACCGTCTGTTGCAGCGCCTGGACCTGTTGCCGGTGTTGGCGCAGTTGCCGGTACAGGCAGGCCAGGCCCAGCCCGGCCGCCATCGACAGCAACAGCAGGGCAGCGACGCCCATCGGCAGCAGGGCCGGGGTCATGGCCAGGGTACCCGGCACATAGGGGAAGGGGCTGGCTGGCGGTTCATATCAATGCGTTACGCTTGGCCATGTCCACCAGTTCACTCATCGAGGTGGTCGCCAGTTTCTGCATGATGCGTTTCTTGTAGGTGCTGACGGTCTTGTTGCTGAGAAACATGCCGGCGGCAATTTCCTTGTTGGTCTGGCCCATGGCGAACAGCTGCAGGACCATCAATTCCCGGTCATTGAGTGAGTTGAACTGCGCCAACTCCAGTGGCGAGCCAAAAGTGATGCGGTCAACCTGCAGGGCCTGGCTGGGGAAGTAGTTGTAGCCGCTGCAGATTGCCTTGATGGCGCTGAGCAGCTCGCTCATGTCCTCCTGTTTGCAGACGTAGCCGCAAGCCCCGGCGCGCATGCAGCGGTTGGCGAACAGGGCGGCGGACTGGGCGGTCAGGACCAGGATCCGCGAGCGCCTCGGCATGTTGCCGAGGCGCTCCAGCAGCTCCAGCCCGTCCAGCTTGGGAATGCAGATATCGAGGATGACCAGGTCCGGTTCGCAATCACGGACCATCTGCAGTGCATCGACGCCGTTATCGGTTTCACCAACGATCGAATACCCCTCGTGCTCCAGCAGGATACGAATGGCCATGCGCACCACGGGATGATCATCAATGATTAGTACCGAGCCCATACAGGCCTCCAGCCGACCAATGGAAAGCCCGAACGTTAGCCCAGCTGGTGGAGGGGAAAAGTGGCGAAAGTGCGGTTAGACGCAATCTAGGAAGCGCCTTACACAGAATAAGGGGAGGGATTACAGGCGGGTGGCATCTAATGGAAGTTCAACAGGGTGGGGCACCCAGGCCGCCCTCCCAGGAAGGAGGGCGGCCATGACCTCATGGCGTTTTCTGATCGATACCGGCTTGCAGCAGCTGGCTGTTGCTGTGGCCGCCGACACGCAGCGGGCCGAGGTTGAACACCTGGTCCTTGCTGGTGGCCTCGTCCTGTTTGCGGGTCAGCTCGCTACCGGCGCCCAGGGCCAGGTTGACCGGTGACTTGGACAGGTTGAGCCCGGCGTCGACACGGTAGTCCGAGCCGGCCAGGGCGTTGCTGGTGACCTTGGAGCCCCCCAGGTCGACCCGGCCCTCGCTGGCACCGATGCGTGCACCGATGAGCGTGGTTTCACCGCTGACCCGCAGGTTCACCCCTTGCTGGCCAAGGATGCCCGAGGCCTGCTCCACACTGTCCTTGCCAACATGGCTCAAGCCCAGGTTCAAGGTCGGGGTGTAGGAGGTGTTGCCGCTCTTGTCGCCGAACAGTACGCCTTCAGCGGTGTTGGCCACCTTGCTGCCGGTGGTGTTCTTCTCGCTGACCGAGTAGCTGTCGCTGGTTTTCGGCCAGAAGCGTTCCTTGAGGCTGGAGAAGCCATTGCCCACGGCGTCGGCCTTGTCGGCCAGGTAGCTCTTGGCCTTGTCCACACCGTTGCCAAAGGCGCCACGGGGCTCGGGGTTGACGTCGTAGCTGCCGCTGCGGCTGAGCTTCTCGCCCAGGCGCTCCTTGGCGTTGCTGGCCTGGGCGACCACGCTGTCCTTGGCCGAGCCGAGTTTGTCGACGCCCTTGTCCACGGCGTTCTCCAGTTTCTCGCGGTGCTTGTCGAAGCCTTTCTCGGCCTTGGCCTTCAGGTCGTCCTTGAGCGGGCCGGCCGGCTTGGCCAGCTTGTCCACCAGCCCGGGCTGGTTCTTCGCCACCTCCAGCTTGGCGTCGATATTGACCTGGGTGCTGCGCAGGCGGTCCTGGCGGCTTTCGATGTCGAGGCGGCCACCGATGGCTCCGTCGACCCGTTGCGCGTCGATGTTGGCCCCGGCCAGATGCACGTTGCCGGCGCTGTTGAGGACCACCTGGTCGGCCTTGATCAGGCTGTTGTGCTGGGTGGTGCTCTGGCGCTGGTCGACGTCGATCTTGGCCCGGGCGTTGATCCCGCGGTCGATTTTCGGCGAGTCGTGCTCGCTGGCATCGGCCAGGGTGGTCTTGCCCATGCTGCCACCGGCGCCCAGGGTCAGGCCCCAGTTGTCATGGGCCTGGGTAGAGTGCGCCGACTCCTGGAAGATGCCGCCCTGGGCCGCATCCAGGACGACCTTGCCGGCATCGATCCGGGTGCCCTGCAAGTGAATCGCGTCGTCGCCGGTGGCGGCGCTGCCCAGCAGGACCTGGCCCTGGCTGTAGAGTTGCGCGCCGCGCTGGCGCTGGTCGTTTTCAGAGACCCGGCCAATGTTGAAGTTGGCGCTGAGGTTGGCGCTCTTGCCGCTGCTTTGCTCGCTGCTGGTTTTACTGGCACCGGCGGTGAGCCCGCCACCCAGGTTGCTGCCCTGGCTGGTGTGGGTGTCCACGGCGGCTTGCAGGTCCAGCTTGCCGCCAGCGCCCAGGCGGATATCGCCGGTAGGCCGTGCCGCGTTGCCGATCTGCGTGCCTTGCAGCGTCAGGTTGGCGCCGCTGTCGAGCTGCACCGGGCCCTGGCCCTGGATGCTGGCAACCCGCGCCTGGCTGTCCTGCTGCTCCAGGCTCTTGTGGTCCAGCTGGACACCGGCACCCAGGTTGAGGTTGCTGCCGTTGCTGCCCGGGGTGGTGCCCAGGGTCAGCGAGGCGTCGCCACGCAGGCTGGAGTTGCTGCTGCTCTGGCGGTCATTGGCCTGGTTCAGCGCCAGTTCACCGCCGCTCTTGAGCTTCACGCCACCCTGGCCGCCATTGAACTGGCTGCCTTCGAAGCGCCCGTCGCCGGCCAGCTGGATGTCCACGCCCTGGCTGGCGTTGTAGCTGCCGACCTGGGCCTGGTCCTTGCTGCTGGTGACGGTACTGCTGCCACCGGCGCCGCTGCCGCGAATGTTCAGGTCCTCGCCGGTATTGGTGTAGACCCGCACGCCGGCCTTGGCATCCAGGGCCTGTTCGCTGCTGCTGGTGCTGTTGCTGGCGGCGCTGGCCAGCAGGCTGTCGGCGCTGATTTTCACCGCGCCATCAGTGGCACGGTACTGGGTGCCCTGGTCCTGCAGTTGGCCTTTGACCTTGACCTCGACCTGGCCACCGCTCAACTGGCTGACCACCGCGGTGCCGCTGCTGCTGTCCAGCTGGCGGTTCTGGTGGCTGACGTCCACGTCCAGCCCGACGTTGGGCTGTTCCAGGGCATCGAGTACTCCCGGTTGATGGAACTTGCGTTGGGCCACGCCCTGGATGGCCTTCTCGATCGGCCGGGTGACGCCCTTGTATTCGACGTTGGCGCCGACATCCACTGCCCAGTTGTTATCCTGGTGGTGGCTGGTTTCGCTGTTGCGGGCGGCCTTGTTCACCACCTCGCCGGCGTTGACCTGCAAGGTACCGCCAGCCTTGACCTGGGCCCCTTCGGTGGTCAGGCGGTTGCCGGCGTTGATGGTCAGGTTGCCGCTGGCGCCGATGTTGCTGGTTTGCGCGGTGCTCTTGCTGCTGCTGTCCTGGCTGCTGTTGTGCGCCACTTCTACGCCGTTGCCGGCCCGGTCCAGGCCGCCGGTGTAATAGAAGCCGCCGCCGGTGGTGGTGCTGTCGCTGTGCTTCTCGGTTGTGTTGTCCGCGGCCAGCAACTGCACATGCTTGCCGCTCAGGCTGGCATCGCCGGCCGTGGCCGCAAGGTCGCTGCCTTGCACCTTGAGATCTTCGCCGGCAGTGACCGCCAGGGTGCCGCCGGTGAGGCTGGAGGCCTGTTGCCGGGTGCTGTCGCTGCTGTCGTTGCGCTGCTGATCCTGGTAGCGCACCCCGGCCCGGTATTGGCCGGTGCCCGGTGCATTTTCCTTGGCGTAGGCGTCGAAGCCGCGCTTCTGGGTGCTGCTGCT
This sequence comes from Pseudomonas sp. GW823-FHT02C05, assembly GCF_058797595.1. Classification (NCBI taxonomy): domain Bacteria; kingdom Pseudomonadati; phylum Pseudomonadota; class Gammaproteobacteria; order Pseudomonadales; family Pseudomonadaceae; genus Pseudomonas; species Pseudomonas sp. GW823-FHT02C05. Next base: position 969,632 of record NZ_JBXAJU010000003.1, read on the forward strand.
GTCGTGCTGGGTGTCTTCGGCGGCCGCGACCTTGATCGTGCCCTTGGCGCTGGCGTCCAGTGCCCCTGCTGCGGCGACCTGGGAGCCGCTGACGGTCAGGTCCTCGGCGCTCTGCAACTTGAGGTTGCTGTCCGAGCGCAACTGGCTGCCGACCGTGGTGCTGCCCTTGTTCTGCTGGCGGCTCTCGTCCTTGGCAATGCCGAAGAACTTGCTGTCCTTGCTGTGGTTGTTGCTGTGGGACGTGTCCCGCACGCCGTCGATGGTCAGCGCGCCCTTGTCACTGATGACGCTGGCCTCGGTGCCGCCGCGGGCCTGGCTGCCGCTGATGCGTACGCTGTCGGCGCGCACGATCAGCTTGCCGTCGGCGTTGACCTTGCTGCCCTGGTTCTGGGTCTTGCCCTGGTCGCCGTCGGCGTTCTTGCCGAAGAAGCCACCGCCCACCAGGTCGCCGGAGTAGCGCTGGTTGCTCTGGCTCTGCTGGCGGCTGGCGCTGGTGATGTCGACGTCCTTGGCGCTCAGCAGGATGTCGCCCTGGCTGTGCAGTTCGGCGCCCTGCAGTTGCAGTGTCTGCTGGCTGGTCAGTTCCAGCTGCTTGCCGCTCTTGAGCTGGCTGGTGACGGTGCGCTGCTCGCTGCTGGCGTTGTCCCAGTTTTCCTTCCACAGGTGCTTGCGATGCTGGCCCTGGTCACGCTGGGTGTGGGTCTCGGTGGCAGCGGTCAGGCGCAGGTCGCCGCCGCTTTGGGCGCTCAGGCGATTGCCGGCCTCGACGCTGCTGCCCTGGATCTGGGTGCTGGCGCCGGAATTCAGCTCGGCATCCTGCCGGGCGACGACCTTGTTACCGTGCTGGCGGCTGTCGCTGTCGGTGTGGGTACTGTCGTAGGTTTCCCAGGTGATGCCGATGGTGCTGTTTTCCCATTGCTGGCGTTTTTCCTGGAGCTTGCGGCTTTCGATGCTGCTCAGGGTCAGGTTGCGCCCGGCGTCGAGCTTGACGTTGCGGCCACTGACATCGGTGGCGGCCAGGGTTAGGTCCTTGGCTCCGTGCAGCTCGATGTCGCCCTGGCTGCTGACCCCGGCACGGATCGCGTCGAGGCTGTTGTCCACGGCCTGGCCACGGATGTCCAGGTCACCGGCGGAACTCAGCTTGACCCCGTCGCGGCCGTCCACCTGGACGGCGCCGACACGTACCCCGGCACCTTCGGCGGTGCTGACGATATTGATCCGCCCGGCCTTCATGGCACCGAACAGGCTGGCGTCGATGCGCTGCTCCTGGGTGCGGCTTGCCGGGTCGACGTTACGCACCTGGCCGCTGGGGTAGTCCAGCTGGTTGCGACCGACGGTGACATTCAACTGGTCCCGGGCCTTGAGGGCGCCCTGGCTGTCGATGCGCGGGGCGATCAGATTGATCGAACCCTCGGCGTTGCGCAGGCCACCGCCCTGGATAGCCAACTGGCCGTGGGCATCCTGGGTGTTGAGCCCTTGCAGCTTGCCGTCCTGGAGTTCCGGGCGGCCCACCACCAGGCTGGCATTGGGGGTGTTGATGAAGCTGCCGCCATTGACCGAGATGCCATTGGGGTTGGCCAGCACGAAGTCGGCGGCGCGGCCGAAGATCTCCTGGGCACCATTGAGTTGCGAGGCATTGCGGCTGATCACTTCGTTGAGGATCACGCTGGCCGCCTGGCCGTGGAACTGCTGGTTGGCCGCCAATTGCCCGGCCAGTTGCGACTGCCCGGCCTGCAAGGCGTTGTTCAGTACCACGCCCTGTTGCCCGACGTTGTAGTCCAGGAACTGGTTGTGGGACAGGCCGCCGGCATTGGGCGCGACGATGTTGACGATGGGTACGCCACCCTGGTTTTGCAGCTGGGGGATGCCGCCGGGCCCCTCGGCCACGGTGATCCCGCCGGCCAGGGCCAGGGGCAGATGGGAGACCAGCAGCAGGCCGGCGATGGTCCAGCGCAATGTGCCCTGGGGCGAAAGGTGGAACCTGTGAGTGTTGTCAGGCATGAGAACCTCGTTCTGAGTGGGGTGAGCCGGGCGTTGCTTTCTAAGGGGGCAACGGCGCGTGATGCTCAGGTTCGTCGGTTGATTCAGGCTAATCGGCGGTCGGGTCAAATCTGCAGGCTGAACCTGGCCAGCCAGACTTCCGGCTCCGTTCGGAAACCTTCTGGGGTGTTGAGGCTGCGTTGGTAGTCCAGGTCGACCTGGAGTTTTTTCCAGCTCAGGTTGAGCCCCAAGCTGGCACCGCTCAGCTGCCGGCTCCGGGCGCCGTGCTCGGCCTTGATCCAGCCGTTGTCCAGGCCCAGGCGCGGGGTGATCTTGACCGGCAGGTCGTTGTCGAGCGGCAGGCGCAGGGTGTTGCGCCATACCGCGCCAATGGCGCCGGAAGCACTGTTGATGCGATAGCCGCGCACCGCCGAATCGTCGGTGCCCAGCAGTTGTTCGATGGCCGGCAGCGGGTCCGGGCTGTACTGCGCCGAGAGCTGGCTCTGCCACTGCCAGCGCTGGGTGCCCAGCTGGCCGTTGCGCCACTGGCTGAGGCCGGCGCGGTACTTGCGGAACTGCGCCTGGGGCAGGTTGCGCTGTACCTGCTGCGAGTCGCGGTCGGCGCCGAACCAGGTCAGGCCCTGGGCGTAATTGACATCCAGGTTCCACACTGCGCTGTCGAGCCAGAACAGGTTGAGCCCGGCTTCGGCCACGGTCAGGGTCGGGCTCTGGATCTGCAGGTGGGCCTTCTGCAGGTAGCTGTCCACATCCTTGTAGGCCAGTTGCAGGTTGGCGCTGAGCTGGTGGCTCTGGTCGCGCCACAGCACCCGGTCGGCGCGGCCGCTGACCATGTCGGTACGCCCGCTGTTGTACAAGGTGGTGCGGGGCAGCTTGAGCGGCGCGCGGTATTCGGCATGGCTGGCGAACAGGCTGTAGGTCCAGTAGCCGTAGGGCACCGAGTAGAACAGGCTGCTGCTGCGGCTGTAGCGCGGGCCGTGGTTGAGGGTGTCGCTGTAGTTCAGGTTCAGCGCATCGTTGATCTGCAACGGGCTGTCGAGGTTGAGGTTGATCGACTGCCGGTCACGCCCGGTGCCGGCGCTGCCCAGGTTGTCCACCCCCAGGCCCAGGCCCCAGCGTGCGGCGCTGCTGCGCGAGCGCAGGATGATCCGCGAGGCCCCGGGCTGGCTGCCGGGGGCGATGTCGGCGGTCAGGTCCAGGGAGCGCAGGCGGTTCAGTTGATCCAGGCCCTGCTCCAGGTCCCGCAGGTACAGGGGCTTGCCGAGCATGCCCGGGAAAGCGCCGCGCAGGGACACCGGCAGGCTCTGGTCGGCCAGTTCGATGGCTTCGACGTAGCCTTCCTCTACCAGGATATCCAGGCTGTGCCCGGCCGCCGGAGTGCTGGCCAGGTAGGGGCGGCTGGCGATGTAGCCGGCCTCTACATAGAGGCGAGTGATGGCCGCCAGCAGCTGGTTGATCTGGTTGGCCCCCATGCACGGCGCGACATACGGCTTGATGTAGTCATTGAGCCGGGCCTTGTCGAACAGGCTGACGCCGCCGATGCGGGTGCCGCTCAGGGGCCAGCAGCGCTCGTCGCTGGCAGTCTGCGCAGGTTGGCTGGGGGCCGCCGGGGTGCTGCTGAAACTGCCGCGCTGCATCTGCCGCTGGCGCTGTTCCAGTTGCAGTTGTTGCAGGTCCCGTTGCTGTTGTTGCTGCAGGCGCAGGGCTTCCTGGCCCGGTTGCAGGTTATCGGCCAGGGCCGGCGTCAGGTACGTCAGGCCCAGCAGCAGTCCCAGGCACCAAGTGCTGGTGTGGGGGAGAAGGGAGCGGTCAGTGCGTAATGAATAGGGCACTTGGCATCCTTACTGTAATAAGACGAAGTGACAGGCACTCGGAAAGCCGGGTATGAGGCTCAACTAGTGGCGTCGCTTTTAGTTCTGCCCTGTGAACGCTAAATACCTACGATATCTATATCTGAGGTTCAGTGCTCAAGTGCTCGGAAGTGACAGTTCCTGAGTAAGTGCCGGATGGGTTAGTGCAAATTCAGGTATGACAAAAGGGTTGAGTGAGTTGCAGTGGAAACGTTACAGCGCAGTGCAAAATTAATTTTTCCGGGGGTGGTCAGCGGGGGGGATAGCCTGTGAAATCGAGACTATCCGAAACCCAAAAGGCTATTTGTACGTAAATTGTAAATACATAGAAGGCTAACGGAATTTGCTTGTCAGCCCTGATTGGCAAGGGGTGTGGCGCTCGGGTGAATTATTCAAAGGTAGGATGTTTGGTTGAATGGCTAACTGGGTGTTTAATTCTGTAATCGTCAGTTCGTATATCAACTTGCGAGCGCCAAGTGTTTTCGGCTACTTGCTCTTTCTGTTTGAGTAGTTGCTCTATTGTTGTTCTTGTTTAATCGGGCTGTTGTTGCTAGGGGATCTCCTTAGATGTCTTGGTGGTAAGAATTCTGCACTGCACCCATAGTTGCTGGTGGTGTCGCCGGTGAAATTATCGACGTATAGAAAACTTTATAGCGATACTCTGGCTAGGGGATTCCCTTAGTTGCAGATTGGATGTCGCAGGTCATATCAAGTGCCTGGCACAGTGGCCGGGCACTTGATGAATGACGGTTATTGCGGGCTGGAGCGCCCGGTCATTTCCCGGGCCATCTCACTGGCATAGCTGTCGGTCATGCCGGCGATGAAATCGATCATGCGCAGGAACGAGGTATGCAACGGCCAGTTCGGGTCCGGCGCGTTATTGCCCAGCAGATCGAGGATCCGCCGGTTCTTGAACGAGGGGGTCTTGCCGCCGTGCTGTTCCAGCGCCGCGCCGCAGAAGGAGTTCAGCAGGATCTCCAGGGTGGTGTAGGCGCCGATCTCGTGCAGGGTCTTGCGCTTGTCCTGGAAGATCTTGCGTCGCGCCACATCCTTGGCATTGAGTACGCAACGCTTGGCCGGACCATGCATGTGCTCCACCAGGTCGCCGTGCAGGGTGCCGGCCAGCAGGGCGTCCTGCTGTTCGACAAAGGCCCGGGCGGCGGCGTTGGTCAGGTGCTCGATGGCCTTGCCCCGCAGGATCGCCAGGCGTCGCCGGCGCGAATCGCTGGGGCCCAGCTGGCGATAGGTTTCCGGCAGGTCGTCGCCCACCAGGCCGAGTAGCAGCGCCTCGACTTCGGCGTACTCCAGCAGGTCCATCTCCAGGCCATCCTCAAGGTCGATCAGGGCATAGCAGATGTCGTCCGCCGCTTCCATCAGGTACACCAGCGGGTGCCGGGCCCAGCGCTGGTCTTCCAGCTGGGGCAGGCCCAGCTTGTGGGCGATCTGTTCCAGCAGCGGCAGCTCGCTCTGGTAGCAGCCGAACTTGTGCTTCTTGTAGCCCAGGGAGTCGGCATGGCGCGCGGTCCAGGGGTACTTGAGGTAGGTGCCGAGGGTGGCGTAGGTGAGCCGGGTGCCGCCATCGAACTGGTGGTATTCGAGCTGGGTGAGCACCCGGAAGCCCTGGGCGTTGCCTTCGAAGTTGAGGAAGTCCTGGCGTTCGGCCTCGCTCATCGCATCCAGCCAGCCCCGCCCGGCGGCTTGCTGGAACCAGTGGCGGATGGCGTCTTCCCCGGAGTGGCCGAAGGGCGGGTTGCCGATGTCGTGGGCCAGGCAGGCCGATTGCACCACCATCCCCAGGTCGCTGGGCTCACACCAGTCGGGCAAGGCGCTGCGCAGGGTCTCGCCGACGCGCATGCCCAGGGAACGACCGACACAGCTGACTTCCAGGGAGTGGGTCAGGCGGGTGTGGATATGGTCGTTGCTGGACACCGGGTGCACCTGGGTCTTGCGCCCCAGGCGGCGGAAGGCACCGGAGAAGATGATGCGGTCGTGGTCTTTGTGGAAAGGGCTACGGCCGAGTTCTTCCGGGCTGTGCACTGGCTTTCCGAGGCGTTCGCGGTTGAGCAGGGTCTGCCAATCCAAGGCGGGTCTCTCCGAAAAAAACTGAAGGGCAGAGCTTCCGGTTTCTCGGGCGTGGCCGCAAGAGGCGCATGGTCTGCGCTTGTGTCGACGCCTTCGCTGGCAAGCCAGCTCCTGCACGGAAATGGCATGGCCTGCGGCCCACCTGTAGGAGCCGGCTTGCCGGCGAAAGGGCCCGCAGTTCGTGCATCCATCGTGGCGCTGCGTTCGCCGGCAAACGGGACGGGGTTACAGGCCGGCCGCGTCGATGTCGATCAGCAGCAGGCGCTGGCCGTTGTCGAAAAACTGCCCGGCGGTCAGGCAATACTGGTTGCTGGTGGCGTCGCGGTAGGTGTTGGACAGGGTCAGGCGTCGCTCCTCCCAGCCTTCGGCCAGCAGGTGATAGAAGTACGGGCGCCAGGACCAGTTGTGGCCAACGTAGCTGCTGTCGGCCTGCCAGCTGTTGTGGCGCCATTCCAGGTTCGGGGTCAGTTGGGTGCCATGGCGGTCGCACTGATAGAAACGCAGTAGCCAGGGAAAGGCCTCGACCCGGGGCAGTTGGCTGATGGGCGCCTGGGCCTGGGCCCAGGCCTGCAGCAGGTTCATCAGTTCGGCCAGTTGCAGGCGCATGCGCATCAGCCGGTTGCGTTCGGCCAGCTTGTGCCGCACGTAGCGCTCGCGCAGGCGGGCGAAGGGCTGGACGAAGGCATCGCTGGGGTAAAACTGTTGCTCGGCCTGGGCAAACAGGAAGCCCTGTACATAGCGCGAGCCGCACTCCAGGGCGAAATCCAGTTCGGCTTCGGTTTCCACACCTTCGGCGATGATCCAGCAGCCGGTCTTCTCCGCCATCTGCGCCAGGGCCTTGACCACGTCGCTGCTGGGGCCACCCCGGGCCGCGGCCTGGAACAGGCGCATGTCGAGCTTGAGGATGTCCGGTTGCAGGGCCAGCACCCGGTCCAGTTGCGAGTAGCCGGCGCCGAAGTCGTCGATGGCGATCCGTGCTCCGGCCTGGCGATAGCGCTCCACCACTTCGCTGAGGCGTTGGCTGTTGCCCCCCAGTTCAGTGATCTCGAACACGATGCGCCGCGGGTCTACGCGGTTCTGCTGCAATTGCTTGAGGCTGGGCAAGGGCTGCCCGGGGCGCAGGCGGCTGATCCATCGGGGGGAAATGTTCAGGCTCAGGAACCAGTCCGCGGGTGCCTCGTGCAGGCGCCGCAGGGCGTCGTCGCGGATCAGCCGGTCAAGGCGGCGCAGGGCGCTGGAGGGGGTTCGAGGATCGGCGAACAGCGGCCCCACGGACGCCAGTTGGCCATTGTCCTGGCGCAGGCGGCCCAGGGCTTCGACCCCGGCGATACGCCCGGTGGCGGTGTCGATGAAGGGCTGGAAGCAGGCGAGCGGTTGCCCGTCGATCACAGGGCCTCCTTACAAGAGTCTGGGTGGAGTAGGGCCGTGGCTGACGGGTAGGCGGCCACGAACCGGCCCCTGGGTAAAGGGGCCGATCCGGGTTGCTTAGCAAGAATGCAGCCAGATAGCGCCGCTCAGGATTTGCGCGAGGAGCCTTGCACCACCAGCTTGATCAGCGGCACCAGCGTGGTGCCCAGGCGAACCAGGCGTGTGAGGCCGCCGGCACCGCCGCTCTTGGCACCCTTGCCGGTGATGAAGCCCAGGAGCGTCACCACTGCCACGCCCCAGAGCGGGGCGTGCTTGATGCCCAAGCCTTCCTGCCAGCTCTGCCCCAGGCCGCGGACCCGTTGCAGGGGTTGCAGCAGTTGCTGGGACTCGTGGCGGATTTCCTGGCGGTGCATTTCCATGCGCAGGCGGATCAGTACCTTGCGCATTTCCCGGCGTGAAGTGTTCTGCGGGACTTCAGGCAGTTTCATGGCAGGAGGCGCTCCCGATCATTGGCCAACTCTTCGAGGGTGGCGTGGAAAGGTGAGGATTCATCGAAGATCGCTGCCTTGAGGCGCAATCCGCAGAAGATCGCCGCCAGGGTGTAGAACACGCACAGGCCGATGATTCCAGCCAGGCGATAGCTGTCCCACAACAGGATCAGCACCAGTGCCGACAGCCCCACCAGCAACAGCAGGGCGAACACCAGGGCCAGCCCGGCGAACAGCAGCAGGCTCACGGTGCGTGCTTTCTGCTCCTGCAACTCGATGCCGAACAGCTCGACATGGCTGTGCAGCAGCCCCAGGACTGCCGCCCCCAGGCGCCGCGAAGACGCGCTCGGGCCGCTGCCGGACGAAGTGGATTCGCCGATAGCCATATCAGCGCCGCGTCGCCAGGAGGCCGATCAGGAAGCCCACGCCGGCAGCGATGCCCACCGATTGCCAAGGGTTGCTCTGCACATAGTCCTCGGCGGCGGTGACCGCTGCCTGGCCCCGCTGGCGCAGGGAGTCTTCGGTCAGTTGCAGGGTCTCCCGGGCCTTGAGCAGGCTGTCGTGGATCTGCTCGCGCAACTCGTCGGCCTGGTCGCCGGCCAGGGTCGCGGTGTGTTCCAGCAGACGCTCCGTGTCACTGACCAGTGCCTGAAAATCCGCCATCAGTACTTCTTGAGCCGTCTTTGCCGTTTTGCTGGCCATGGTTCCATCTCCGTTAGTTGCTTGTGTGAGCTATGAGTGTGAGCCCTGGGCGAAGGTTCACTGCAATTGTCTGGTACAGCTTTTGCTTTGTCCTGGTGCGCCAGGCCCCGGGCCTGCGCCGAAAACGAGCGAGGGTCGCGCTGTAGCCCGCGTAAACCCTGGCCAAGAAAACCATAACCTCAGGTCAGTCCTCACCCCGTGGTTTGTCGTGCCGCCCCCGGCGCGCCAAAACGGTTCACCGAATGCGTGCAATGGCGCGCCCGGGAGCCAACTTGGTGCAAGGAGCGGGGCGCCCTGCCAGGGAACGGCTGGCCGATTTCGGATCTGCCTACTCCATGGAAAATCTGCAAAGCGCTGTGGACACCCTGGTCCACGGTTCCAACACCCTGTTCATCCTGATCGGGGCGGTCATGGTCCTGGCCATGCACGCCGGCTTTGCCTTCCTCGAAGTCGGCACCGTCCGGCAGAAGAACCAGGTCAATGCGCTGTCGAAGATCCTCAGTGACTTCGCCGTCTCGACCCTGGCCTATTTCTTTATAGGCTATTGGATCTCCTACGGCGTGAGCTTCCTGCAACCGGCGGCGGTGATCAGTGCCGATCACGGCTACGGCCTGGTGAAGTTCTTCTTCCTGCTGACCTTCGCCGCGGCGATCCCGGCGATTATCTCCGGTGGCATCGCCGAGCGCGCGCGTTTTGTGCCGCAATTGTGCGCCACGGTGCTGATCGTGGCCTTTGTCTACCCGTTTTTCGAAGGGCTGGTGTGGAACGGCAACTTCGGGGTGCAGGCCTGGTTGCAGCAGCGCTTTGGTGCCGGCTTCCATGACTTTGCCGGCTCGGTGGTGGTGCACGCCATGGGCGGCTGGCTGGCCCTGGCCGCGGTGCTGTTGCTGGGGCCGCGCAATGGCCGCTACCGCGACGGCAAGCTGGTGGCGTTCGCGCCGTCGAGCATTCCGTTCCTGGCCCTGGGCTCGTGGATCCTGATTGTCGGCTGGTTCGGCTTCAACGTCATGAGCGCCCAGACCTTGCAGGGCGTCAGCGGGCTGGTGGCGGTGAACTCGCTGATGGCCATGGTGGGCGGCACGGTGGCGGCGCTGATCGTCGGCCGCAACGACCCCGGCTTCCTGCATAACGGCCCGCTGGCCGGGCTGGTGGCGATCTGCGCCGGCTCGGACCTGATGCACCCGGTGGGCGCCTTGATCACCGGTGCCATTGCCGGAGCGCTGTTCGTCTGGTGCTTCATCGCCGCGCAGAGCCAATGGAAGATCGACGACGTGCTCGGGGTCTGGCCGTTGCATGGCCTGTGCGGTGTATGGGGCGGCATTGCCTGCGGGATCTTTGGCCAGAGTGCCCTGGGCGGCCTGGGTGGGGTCAGCCTGGTCAGCCAGTTGATCGGCACCGGCCTCGGGGTGGCGGTGGCGCTGCTGGGCGGCCTGGCCGTGTATGGGGTGATCAAGGCGGTCTGCGGGCTGCGCCTGACCCAGGAACAGGAGTACTACGGCGCCGACCTGTCGCTGCACAAGATCGGCGCGGTGAGCCAGGACTGAGACGACGCCCCTGGTATTGATGACCCTGGGCGCACGTCGCCCGGGGTTTGGTCTGGGTGGCTTCAACCGGCTTGCAGGCGTGCTTCGCAAGCCTCGATGGCCGCTTGCGGGCCGGACACCAGCACCCGGTCGCCGGCTTGCAGGCGCGGGCTGGGGTTCAGCGGCAGGTCGTTGCTATCGCGTTGCACCCCGCGTATATCCACGCCCAGTGCCTCCAGGCCCAACTCCTGCAATGGCCGGTTGCAGGCGTAGGCATCGGCGTCGAGGTTGACCGCGTGCATCTGCACCGCCGGCGGTTCGCGGTTGTCCTGGGCGCTGTTCTGGGTGCCGTGATAGAAGCCGTGCAACAGTTGGTAGCGGCTGTGGCGCACTTCATCCACGGTGCGCTGCACTCGCTGCTCCGGCAGGCCGAGCATGATCAGGGCATGGGAGGCGAGCATCAGGCTCGACTCCAGCAGTTCGGGCACCACTTCGTTGGCGCCGGCGGCCTTGAGTTCCGCCAACTGGCTGTCATCGCGGGTGCGCACCAGGATCGGCACCGTGCGGTCCAGGCGGCGCGCCGCCTTGAGCACCGTCAGCGCGATATCGCTCTTGTCCACTGCGATCACCAGCAGCCGCGCCCGTTCCAGGCCGACTGCGGCCAGGAGGTCGCCGCGCCGGCAGTCGCCGTAGTGCACGCAGCTTTCTCCCGCAGACGCTTCCTGGACCCGCACCGGATCGTCGTCCAGGGCGATGTAGCGCAGTTGCTCGTGGCGCAGGAAGCGGCCAATGGATTGGCCGACCCGGCCATACCCGCAAATCAGTACATGGCCTTGCAGCTCGGCGTTCTGCGCGCTGATTTCCTCCAGTTGCGCGGCCTGGTTGGGCTTGCGGTGCAGGCGGGCGGTGATGACCGGCGCCGCTCGCAGCAACAGCGGGGTTACCAGCATCGAGCAGAAGGTGGCGGCCAGCAGCAGGCTGCTGATGTCGGGCGGGATCATCTGGCTGAGCTGCATCTGCGCCATCAGGGCGAAGCAGAATTCACCGCCCTGGGCCAGGGCCAGGCCGCTGCGCCAGGCGGTTTCGCCATCGCTGCCGCGCAGCTTGAGCAGGGTCGCCACCACCGAACCCTTGATCAGCAGCAGGGCCAGGGTCAGGCCGGTGATCAGCAGGGCATGGTCGATGAACAGTTGCAGGTCGATGAGCATGCCGATGCTGACGAAGAACAGCCCCAGGAGAATGTCGCGGAACGGGCGGATGTCGGCCTCGATCTGATGCCGGTAATGGCTTTCCCCCAGCAGCATGCCGGCGAGGAAGGCCCCCAGGGCCGGTGACAGGCCCAGCAGGTGGGTGAGCCAGGCGGTGAGCAGGACGATCACCAGGGCCAGCAGCACAAAGAGTTCGGCGGAGTGCGAAGCGGCCACTTCATGGAACAGCCGCGGCAACAGCCAGCGGCTGGCCAGCAGCAGGCCTACGAACAGCACCACGGTCTTGCCCAGGGTCGCCGGCAGGGCCCAGTACCAGGCGTGCTCGCTGCTGCCGGCGAAGACCGGCACCAGGGTCAGCAACAGCACCGCCACCACGTCCTGGAACAGCAGCACGCCAATGGCGTTCTGCCCGTGGCTGCTGAAGATCTCGCCAAGGCTGGTCAGTTCCTTGCTGACGATAGCGGTGGAGGACAGGGCCAGCCCGGTACCGAGCATCAGCGCTGCGGTCAGGGGCATGCCGAACAGGGCCAGGAGGACCCCGAGGATCAAGCCGGTGCACAGCACTTGCAGGCTGCCCAGGCCAAACACCACGTGGCGCAGGGCAAGCATCTTCGACAAGGAGAACTCCAGGCCCAGGGAGAACAGCAGGAATACCACCCCCAGTTCCGCCAGGTCGGGCAGGTCCTCACTGTCGTTGACCCAGTCCAGCGCGGTGGGGCCGACCATCAGGCCCACCGACAGATAGCCCAGCACCGGGGGCAGGCTCAGGCGCCGGAACAGCGCAATCACCACCAGCGAGGAGGCAAGAATGATCAGCAGATTGGCAAACAACGGGCATCTCCGGACAGGGGGCGGGCAAGGCAAAGCCTAGAGGCAAAAAAAGGCGCGAGGATTACCCGGGCCGCAGAGAGTGACGCTGATTCAGGTCATTGTTTGTCGAGAATGTCTCATATTCATGAGCCTTCGCTATGCTCAGAAACTGTCGATAAAGGCGGTGCCCGGGTGACGGGGTTATCCACAGGACCCTGCCAGTGAGGTGTCGGAGAGGTGTATGGAGCGTCTGTATTCACTGCAAGGGTTGCGGGGCGCCGCGGTGTTGGGCGTGGTGCTGTTCCACATGATGTCGGTGGAAATCAAGTATTCGGGCGGTGACATCCTGCTGCCGGTCATGCTGAATTTCTTCCAGCTCGGGGTCGACCTGTTCTTTGTCATCAGCGGCTTCGTGATGGTCATCGTCAGTCGTGGGCGCTTTCAGAAAACCGTCGAGACCCAGCGCTTCCTGTTCAACCGCCTGTCCCGGATTTACCCCACCTACTGGCTGTATTTCTTCATCACCCTGGGGGTGTATCTGTGGCAGCCGGCGCTGGTGAACAGCTCCCACGGCGGCTCCAACCTGTGGATGTCCTTCCTGCTGCTGCCCAATGACCGGGTGCTGCTGGTGATGGTGGCCTGGTCGCTGCTGTTCGAGCTGTGGTTCTACCTGATGTTCACCCTGTTCCTGTTCTTCAAGGAAAAGCGCCTGCCGCTGATCCTGCTGCTGTGGGCGGTGGCGCTGGTGCTGTTCAACCTGCTGCAGAACTGGCAGGACTATTCCCCGGCGCTTAAGATCATCCTCCATCCCTACGCCCTGGAGTTCATTGCCGGCAGTGCCCTGGCGCTGTTCTTCTACGGACCCCATAGCGCCAGGGTGCCGACGGCGCTGGTCTGGGTCGCGCTGGCGGCGGCTCTGCTGGTGGGGTTTCCGCTGATCTACGCCTACCAGCTGTTCTTCACCGAGGGCTTGCCGAGGATGCTCGCGGTGGGCCTGACCTTCGGTACCCTGACCCTGTCCCTGGCCTTGCTGGAGCGGCGGCAACTGATCCGTATGCCAGGGTTTCTTACAGCCACCGGTGATATGTCCTACACCATCTATCTATCCCACTTACTGGTGCTGGGGGTCGTCGGCCGGGCCTGGCAGGTGATCGGCGCCTGGCCCGAGAGCTATGTGGATAACCTGGCCTTCATCGTGCTGATGATGACGGCGGTGGTCTGCTATGGCTGGGTTGGCTATCACTTTTATGAAAAGCCGATCCTCGATCGTGCCACGGCCTACTGCAAGCGCCGGTTCAGTACCGCCCCCCGGCGCAAACACTACGATCCGGTGTAGTCGTCCGGTCCTTCCTGCTTACTCGGGTAGCCATCGATGCCGAAAGTGCTCAACGCAAACCTCGACGCGCTGAAAGTTCTGCTGGCGGTGATGGTGGTGGCGCTGCACTGCAAGCTGCTGGGGGGCAATTACACCTGGGTCGGCTACTTGCTGTGCAACGGCCTGTTCCGGGTGGCGGTGCCGACGTTCTTCATCATCAACGGCTACTACCTCTTCCAGACCCTGGAGAGCGGCCACTCCTTCGCCCAGTGGTTCAAGCGCGGCCTTCTGCTCTACCTGTTCTGGATGCTGGTCTACAGCCCGCAGTACATCGACCCGAGCACGATCGCCAGCCTGGGCGGGGTGCTGGGGGTCGTGAAGAAGCTGCTGATCGGCTATTTCCACCTCTGGTACCTGGTGGGCATGCTCGGCGGCGCAGCGATGCTGCTGGTGCTGCGTCGCTGGCGTTCAAGTGCGCTGATCGGCCTGGCCCTGACGGCGTTCCTCATCGGTCTGGGCCTGCAGTACGCGCGGGTCTACTACGAACTGCCCAACGGCTTTCTCCAGCACTTCAATCAGAACGACTACACCGCGCGCAATTTCCTGTTCATGGGCTTCCCGTTCATGGCCATCGGCTTTCTTTGTGCCCGGCATCGCTTGGCAGAGCGGCTCAGCCGGCGCGGGGTGTGCTGCTGGCTAGCGCTGGGGTTGGGGCTGATCCTGGCCGAGGCGGCGCTGAACTTCGCCCTGCGCGCCGATGTAGAGCAGAACTTCGACTTCCTCGCCTCATTGCTGGTTATTGCCCCGGCCCTGTTCCTGTTGCCCCAGGTGTACTTCCGGGCCTCCCACAGCAACTTCGCGGCCAAGCTGTCTTCGGCGGTGTATTACGTGCATCCCTGGTTCATCTTCGGCGCCTTGTCCCTGGGCATGGCCTATGGCAACGGCATGGCCGGGCTGGTCCTGCTGCTGGCCTTTGGCGTTGCGCCGCTGTTGATCATGGCCAGTCGCCGGGTCCGTTTCATTCTCTGAGGGCGCTTGGTCGACGGCTTTTTCTCTCGGGCCTAGAATAGGCACCTGTTCTTTTTTGGTTGCCCAGTCATGCCCCCTGAATGCCAATTGTTCGGCACCCTTGGATGCCACCTGTGCGAGCTGGCCGAGGCCGAGCTGATGCCCCTGGTGGAGCACGGCCTGATGGTCGAACTGGTGGATATCGCCGACAGCCAGCAACTGTTCGACAGCTACGGTCTGCGCATCCCGGTACTGCGCCGGGTGGATACCGGCGCCGAGCTGGGCTGGCCCTTCGACGCCGAGCAAGTGGTGGCCTTCCTGCGCTGATGCACCAGGGGGGCGGGCAGGGTTTCCGCCCGTCGCTCATCGTGCGAATTCATTGGCGAGAGCTCTCGATTGGTTTACTGTATGCATATACAGCTATCGAGGAGTCTCGCCATGTCTCTCACTTTCCTGACCGGTACCGAACGCTCGCAACCGATGCCAGCCCGCTTTGCGTCGCTGGGTGACAGCGAGCCTGCCGCGTTGGCCGATGGCCCCAGCGGCAGCGGTTTTTCCCTCGACCGGACCCTGGGCCTGGGCGCGCCGCAGATCCATGGCCTGCTGGTGGACGATGACAACCTGCTGGGGTTCGGCATCTACCCCGGTGACCGGTTGATCGTCGACCGCTCGGCCACTCCGGCGGTCGACCAGTACCTGGTGGTTCGGGCCCAGGGCGCCAGCGAATACTCGCTGCGCCTGCTAGCGCCCGATCCTCGTGGCGGCTTGCTGCTCAAGGCGGCGCGCCCTTCAATCCCCTCCATCGTTCTGGATGACCTGGGCTCGATCGAGATCTGGGGCGTGGTGTTGTGGGTGGTCAGTTATGTGGGGCGCAAGCAGCCCTGATGAGTGTGGTGGACGCTTCAAACCGTTAAAGGAATAGATGATGGTCAATGTCGAACAACTGAAAAACAGCGTGAACAGCATGCCCACCGATGTGGTGCGTGAAGCGGTGCTTGAGCTGCGCCTGGACGGGTTGGTCACCGAAGGCAAGACGCCCTTCAACAAGCTGCACTTCAACACCTGCTTTGCCGAGATCGAAGCCTTGTTCCAGCGTGCGGGCTACCACCGGCAACTGGACGTGGTGGGTTACCAGGGGCTGTTGTACGCCCTCTACGATCCGGGCCGCTGGGAGGCGGTGGATGTATTGCGCTGGCTCAAGGAGTTCACCGAGGCCGCGGCCCAGGCCAAGCAGTCCTGCGCCTGAAACCTCGGAAACTGTTCCTAGGTTCCTTGTGGCGGCTGTTGGATAATGCCGCCCTGCATTGATCCTTCGAGCTTTTTGTATGTCATCCGCACCTTTTTCCGCTGCACAGCATCAGGCCAGTACCCTGTACCTGCCCCCGGGCTCCTGGGCGACGGTGCTGGATTGTCTGTGTGATCACTTCAAGGCCATCAGCCGCGAGCAGTGGCTGGACCGTATCGCCCGTGGCCGGGTGCTGGACGGGCAGGGCCAGCCTATCAGTCTGGAGCTGGCCTATCGCGAAGGCTTGAGGATTCACTACTTTCGCGAGGTGCCGGATGAAAAGGTGATTCCGGTCGAGGAAACCATCCTCTACGCCGATGAGCATCTGGTGGTGGCGGACAAGCCGCACTTTTTGCCGGTGACCCCGGCAGGAGAGTACGTCGAGCAGACGTTGTTGCGGCGCTTGATCCGGCGCCTGGGCAACCCGCACCTGGTGCCCCTGCATCGTATCGACCGGCATACGGCTGGGCTGGTGCTGTTCTCCGCGAACCCAGACAGTCGCTCGGCCTATCAGTCGCTGTTTCCCACCCGCAAGATAGAAAAACGCTACGAGGCGATTGCCGCTGCCTTGCCGCAGTTGAACTTTCCGCTGCTGCACAAGAGCCGGCTGGTGGACGGTGAGCCCTTCTTCCGCATGCAGGAAGCGCAGGGGCCAAGCAATACCGAAACAGCCATCGAGGTCAGGGAGAAACACGGCGAGCTGTGGCGTTACGCCCTGTACCCGGTCACGGGCAAGAAGCACCAACTGCGGGTGCATATGAATGCCCTGGGAGCGGCGATCTGCAACGATCCCTTTTATCCCGAGGTGCTCAAGGACATCGAGGACGACTATGCCCGGCCGCTGAAGCTGCTGGCCCAGGGGCTGCGTTTCATCGACCCGTTGAGCGGGCAGGAACGCGAGTTCGAGAGCCGCATCAGCCTGCAGTGGTGAATACCCCAGGCGCAGAAACAATAAAACCCGCACCAGGCGGGTTTTATTGTTTTCAGGTCGACAACCGTCAGGCTTACAGCTCTTTGACGGTACGGACCTGATCCTTGTTGATGCGAGTCTGCTTGCCGTCCAGCTGTTCAAACTCGTAGAAACCGGAATCCTTGTCGTATTTAGGGGTATCGACGGCCTGGATTTCGCGACCGTCATTCAAGGTGATCACTGTCGGCGAGGCGCAACCGGCGAGAGTGGCCAGGCCCAGTGCGAGCATGAGAGTGGCGAGGGTCCGTTGAGTCATTGTGTGTCTCCGAAATGAGTACTTTTGAGTGCTGGTCTTCAGACGTATACAACGTCTGCAAGTTCCTTGGCCAGGGACATTCTGCCACGTTGCCGGGCAGATCGCAGGCGTTCGCCGCGGCAGATTAGCCGAGTTCGCAACAGCGTCTACCCACTGGGGGCTATTGCCGAGGCCACAGCGGCGGCAGGCCGGAGCGCTGTGATATAACAACGGGCTGTTTCTCCTACCTTTGGATCGAGCCTATGAAAGCCAAGGCTGATGTATCTTTTGCGCCGCTGAACATTGCGGTACTGACTGTCAGTGATACCCGCACCCTGGAAACCGACACCTCCGGGCAGGTCTTTGTCGAGCGCCTGGGCGCCGCCGGCCATCGTCTGGCGGCACGGGTGCTGCTCAAGGACGATCTGTACAAGATCCGCGCCCAGGTCGCGACCTGGATTGCCGACGACGTGGTGCAGGTGGTGCTGATCACCGGCGGTACCGGCTTCACTGGCCGTGACAGCACCCCGGAAGCCGTGGCCTGCCTGCTGGACAAGCAGGTCGACGGCTTTGGCGAACTGTTCCGGCAGATATCGGTCGCCGATATCGGCACCTCCACTGTGCAATCCCGGGCACTGGCAGGGCTGGCCAATGGCACCCTGGTGTGCTGCCTGCCGGGTTCCACCAATGCGGTGCGCACCGGCTGGGACGGCATCCTCGCCGAACAGCTGGATTCGCGGCACCGGCCGTGCAATTTCGTTCCTCACCTGAAACAGGCGGTACCCTGTGAATCCCGCGGGTAAGCCGGGCAAGCAGGGCGCCCTGATGCCGGTGGAAGAGGCATTGGAGCGCCTGTTGGCGATGGCCGGTTCGGCCCCCATCCTCGAGCGTGAGCGCTTGCCGTTGGCGGCGGCTCAGGGCCGGGTTCTGGCCGAGGCGCTGATCTCCAGCCTGGACCTGCCGCCCTGGCCCAACAGCGCCATGGACGGTTACGCCCTGCGCCTGGAGGACTGGCGGGGGGAACCCCTGCCGGTCAGTCAGCGGATCTTTGCCGGTCAGGCGCCAGAGCCACTGCAGCCCGGGACCTGCGCGCGGATTTTCACCGGTGCGCCGGTGCCGGCCGGGGCGGACTGCGTCGAGATGCAGGAAAACGCCCAGGTCCAGGACGATCAGCGCGTGCTGTTTAGCGAACCTCTGCAACTGGGTCAGAACATTCGCCCTCAGGGCCAGGAAACTACGGTGGGCGAGGAGGTGCTCGCGGCTGGCACTCGCCTGGGACCGATCGAGCAAGGCCTGGCTGCCTCCCTGGGCTGCGCCGAGCTTGAAGTGGTGCGCCGGGTCCGGGTGGCGGTGCTGTCCACCGGTGACGAACTGGTGGAACCTGGCCAGCCCCTGGGGCCGGGCCAGATCTACAACAGTAACCGGGTGGTGCTGTGCAGTTGGTTGCAGCGCCTGGGCTGTGAGGTGCTGGATGCGGGAATCCTCCCTGACGATCTGGCCGCGACCCGCCAGCGCCTGGCGGAACTGGGGGAGGTCGACCTGATCCTGTCCACCGGTGGTGTCTCGGTGGGAGAGGCGGACTTCCTGGGCATCGCCCTGCGCGAAGAGGGCGAGTTGGCCCTGTGGAAGCTGGCGATCAAGCCCGGCAAGCCGTTGACCTTCGGCCATTTTCGCGGTGTGCCGGTGATCGGCCTGCCCGGCAATCCGGCATCGACCCTGGTGACCTTCGCCCTGCTGGCGCGCCCCTACCTGTTGCGTCGCCAGGGCGTACAGCAGGTGCAGCCCCTGAGCTTCCAGGTGCCGGCGGGTTTTGTCTGGCCCCAGCCCGGCAATCGCCGCGAATACCTGCGGGGGCGCCTGGAAAACGGGCAGGCGATTATCTCCCGCAACCAGAGCTCGGGCGTGTTGCGCAGTGCGGCCTGGGCCGAAGGGCTGGTGGAGGTGCTTGAAGGGCGGACCCTGGTGCAGGGCGATCGGGTCAACTTCATTCCCCTGAGTGAAGTGCTGGATTGACCCCGGCAGCGCGGGCCCGGCTGCCACCGGCCCGCGCCGAGCGGTTTAACGCAGCAGCAACAGCAGCAACAGGCCGAAGCGGCTGTGCAAACCCCAGGTCACCAGGCCCGCCAGCAGTGCAGCGGCCAGTACCGCCCTGGCCAGGCGCTTGAGCCACGACAGGTGCCGACAATGACGCGGCAGCGGCTGCGAGGAAAGAGGCAGGTCGAGCTCCCGGGGGGAGCGGGTGGCCCCCCAGGGCTGGCCCTGCAGATGCTTGAGCGGTGATCGCGCTTGCGGATAAAACTCCTTGTCTTTCATGACGGTGCACTTCCTTGTATGAGGCGTCAGTGCCTGACATGCACAGTCACTGATTGGCCCCGCAGGGTCAATTCAGGTGATTCTCTTTCTTCGGTCAGAAAATTCACTTTAGGCCTGGGGGCTCGGTTCAGGCATAGGGGCTGTCCCAATAGCGCTTGTACATGCCGAGCTTTCTTTTCAGGCCCAGGGGCAGGTAGCGCTCCTGCTGGCTGAGTTTGTAGGCGAAGAGCTTCACCGCGTTGCGCAGCAGCGACCCGGGCCACTGCCCCAGGCGTCCGGGGCCGAGGAAGCGCAGTTCGGACTGGACGTAGCGCAGGCCTTCGCCACCGGCGCCACCGAAGGCCTGGCGGATCCAGGGTTCCCGGGCATGGAATACGCCAATGTCGAAGTAGCGGCGGAACTCTTCCTTGAGGCTGTAGTTATGGGAGTGGCGGCAGCAGGCGCTGCCTTCATAGGCAACCTTCCAGCCGGCCAGCAGCATCTTCGCGCCCACATACATGTCTTCGGACAGGATCACGTGGTTGGGAAAGCCGCCGACCTGCATCAGTGCTTCGCGCCGGTAGGCGGAAAACGAGTTGGACATGAAGGCGGTCTTGATCCCCAGTGCCGGCACATCGGCCAGGCTTTTCACCTGGGAAGTCGGCGGGTAGTTGAACAACCGCGCATGGCTGGCCAGGGGGCTGGCATCGAGGTGCGGCAACTGGCGACCGCACACGGCTCCCACTTGCGGGTCGGCGAAGGGCGCGACGATGCGGGCGAGACCTTCGGCATCCTCCAGGTAGGCATCCTGGGTCATGAACACATAGAGGTCGTAATCGGCGTTGCGCTCCACCATCAGTTGCCGGGTTCCGCCGTGGTTGAAGTCGCGGCTGTCGATGCGCAGCACATTGGCGCAGCGTGCCAGCGCCAGCTCGTAGGTGCCGTCGCTGGAGCTGGAGTCGACGATCAGGGTATCGAAGGGCGCGCTCTGGATTTCCAGGGAATCCAGCAGCCGCGCCAGGTCCTGGCAACCGTTGTAGGTGGGAATCACACAGGCCACGCGCAGTGTCGACATTGTCCAAGCCTCCGGTTCAGGTCAGGTTCTGGCGCCAGGGCCGCAGCCAGGCCGCGAGGATCAGCAACAGCAGCAGGCCGCAGGCGCTGCTCAGGCCCAGTTGCCACCAGATCGAGGTCAGCGGATGCAGGAACAGCGCCGCCAGGGCCATGCCACCCAGGCCGATCAGCCAATGACTGCGCCAAGGCACCAGCCCCAGCAACTGCTGGCGGCGCATCAGCAGCAGGCCGGTGAGGATCACTCCGCAGATCGCCGCCAGGGCGATGCCGATCAAACCGAGGAAATACGGCAGCGCCGCCAGCAGCAGGGCATTGAGCAGGCTACCGGCCAGTTCGCAATTGAGCGGCATGCGGGTGTCGCCGGCGGCATAGGCGTAGCGCGCCAGCAGGGCGTTCCAGGCGCCGAACATCAGCGGTACCGAGAACCAGGCCAAGAGCTCCGGCAAGGGGCTGTCCGCCGCTTGATTGGGCAGCAGCAGGTGCACCAGCGCGGCGGCGGCGCCAATCAGCCCGACCACCGCAGGAATGGTCAGCAGGGTGGCGCTGCTCAGGCCTTTGCGCAGCAGGTCCAGGCGCTGTTCGCCGGAGCTGCCGCTCATCAGCCCGAGCAGCACCTGGTTGAGGCTCATCAGGGCGATCAGCGGCAGGTTGATCAGCTTGCGTGCCAGGTTGATCCAGGTGACCGCCCCTTCACCCAGCAATGAGGCCGCCATGCGCTCCAGCAGGGCCAGGCCCTGGCTGGCGAGGTTGCTGCTCAGCAGCGGGCCGATGCGTTGCAGCAACTCGCGCCCGGCCCCGGGCGCGTCCTGCATGCGCCAGGGCCGCCAGCCATCGTGCAGCAGGCTAGGCAACAGCACCGTTGGCATCAGCAGGCTGCCGAGCACACAGGCCGCGGCCAGCCCGGTGGGGGTGGCGGCATGGTGCAGGCTCGCCAGGTAGATCACTGGCGGCAGGTTGAACAGCAGCGAGCCCAGGCCCGCCAGGACAAAGCGGGCGCGAGCCTGCAGAGGGACGCAGAACAAGCCGTGGAGAATGAACCCCGGCGCGCACCAGGCCAGCCAGTGCAGGCCGCCGCTGGCCAGGGCATAACCGTCGCTGCCCAGGCCGGGGCCGATCAGGCGTACCCATAGCGGCGCGCCGAGGCTCAGCAGCAGCGCCAGCAGCAGCCCACACAGCAACAGGCGGGGGGCCAGGGCACTGAGCCAGGCCTGTTGCTCCCCGGCCGAGCGCTGCTGGTACAGCGGCAGCGCGGCGGCGCTCAGCAGGCCCGCAGCCAGGGCCATGCGCAGGGCCTCGGGCAGGAACATCGCCACCAGGAAACCATCGCTCTGGCCACCGGCGCCCCAGGCCGCCACCAGCAGCCATTCCCGGGCAAAGCCGGCGGCCAGCCCGGTCAGGGTGGCCAGGGTCAACCACAGCGTCGCGCCGAACATGGGCCGGGCTTAGTGGAACAAAGTGAACAGGCCTTTGCCGCCCACTTTGTAGTTGAGGTTGCGGCAGCGCTCGCCCTTGATCGCCGCGTCCGGCCCGCTGACGATGGCGTAGGGCGGTACCGGCTTGGACACCACGGTCTGCCCGCCGACCACCGCGCCTTCGCCGATCTCGGCGCCAAACGACAGCAGGGCGCGGCTGGCGATCCAGGCGTAGTCATGGATGTAGATCGGCCCGCCTACCGCCCAGAATTCCGGCTCCTTGAGGTCGTGGCCACCGGCGATGATCAGCACATGGGAGGCGATGGTCACATGGTCGCCAATGATCAGCCCGCCCCGGGCGTCCAACTGGCAGTGCCAGGCCACGGTACTGTCCTGGCCGATGCGCAGGCTGTCGACACCCAGCACCTCGGTATTGCGCCACACTGTGGAGCCCTTGCCGATCTTCGCGCCGCCAAGGCGCAGCCAGAACAGGCGCAGGGTGTGGCTGGGGATCTTGCAGATGAGGATGTTGTAGATCTGCTCCCAGACCCGCAGCATGCGGTCGCGCAGGGTCGGCCAGTTGATTCCGTACATGGGAATCAGCGCCCCCTTGAGTTCGCGGCCCAGCAGTTTGTAGAAGCGCCGGGGCAGGGGCGGCTCGATCTTCGATTCGATGTTCAGGTAGCTGATGTAGGTCAGCACGTTGCCCTTGAGCGGTTGCTCGAACACGACATCGTTCTCCAGCATCCACTGATAGGCCGCCTCCAGTTCTGCAAGGCTCACCCCCATTTTCTGCGCATAGTCAGGCAAGGCCTGTTTCAGGTTCTGCGAGTGGAAGAGGCGATGTTTCATGGCTGGATTCCTGAGGGTGGGGAGTCTGGAGTAACCCTGGGCGCCGCAGCGCCGGCCTTGAGTCGCAGGCGTCTGGCTTCATGCAGGTTCAGGCCCAGCAGCAGCCAGAACAGGGCGATCAACACCTGGGTGAAGCTGAAGTAATGGTCGAACAGGCCGCTGATCAGTGCAGCGCTGAGGCCGGCGCCGCTGCCCAGCCAGAGGGCGTTGTCCCGATTCAACTGGATGGCCACCCCGGGAACCCGGGTTTCCCGCCACCAGCTCCAGATCACCGCGACGAACAGCAGCATGCCGGGCACGCCGATCTTGTAGATGTAGTTCAGCCACAGGTTGGAAATCCCCCACAGGCCGGTGCCGGGCACGGGTGGGTCGACCTTGAAGCCGATGCCGAAGGGGAACATCGCCATGGCGGCGGGGAAGTGCGAGTACTCGTCGACCCGCACGCTGGTGCTGGCATCGTTGGAGGTGAACAGGGTCAGCAGGCGGTCCTGCAAGGGCGGATAGGACATCAGCAGCAAGGCCCCGAGAACGAAGCCACCCATCAGCATGCGTCCGGTGTAGGGCACCCGCTGGCGGGCCATCCAGATCAGCACGATCAGCAGGCTGAGCAAGGCTCCGCGAGAACCGGAGAGCAGCAGCCCGGCGGCCCCCAGCAAGGCCACCGCCAGGCCGAGTTTACGCTGCCAGCCGCTGCGGGTCAGGCCGAAACAGAAGGCCAGGGGCAGCAGCAGGGCCATGGCGCCGCCAGTGACGTTGGGGTGCATCCACGGCGAGCCCATGCGATTGGCCAGGGCGCTGAGGCTGTCGCCCAGTACCGCGATGCCGCCGTAGCCGAGCTTTTCGAGGATCGGGGTCATGGCCGTGGCGCTGCCGTTCTTCAGAAACACCGGGATCGACAGCAGCAGGAGCAGCAGGGTCCCCAGCAACAGGCCACAGACCAGTTGCTCCCGGGCCTTGGCTTGCTGCAACAGGCGTCGCACCAGAAACAGCGCCGAGAGGTTGAGCAACCAGCGGACCCAGTTCACCGGGCCATTGCCATCGGCGTTCACCGTCACCTGGCCGATGATGAAGGGCAGGGCACTGAAGGCCATCAGGGCCAGCAGCAGCTTCTCGGTACGCAGCAGCCTGGGCGGCCGGGGCAGGTTGGAGAACAGCCCCTGGGCCAGGATGCTGGCCCAGACCAACAGCAGCAGGGCTTCGGAGACGGTGGTGCGCAGGCCGATCTGCACCGTCGAATAGGGCAGGAAGGTCGCCAGTACCGCGAACAGCAGCAGCCCGCGCATGGGCTGGCGGACCACGGTCACCGCCGCTGCGATGCCGACCATCAGCACCAGCACCTTGAGCGCTGGCAGCAACCAGATCAGCACGCCGAAAACCAGGCCGAAGATCAGCGCCAGCGGCAGGGCGATGGGCATTACTTGAGCTCCTCGAGCAATTCATTGAAGCGCTGGCGATAGGCATCCTCGGCGTAGCCGGCCGCCCAGGCCTTGAGGGGGGCGGGGTCTTCCGGCGGGGCGCTGGCCAGTTGCACCATCAACTGGCTCAGCGCGGCGCTGTCGGTGGGCGAGAAGCGCGGGCTGCCCGCCGGGGTGATCTCGTCCAGGGCCGAGCCGCTGGCCACCGCCACGGGAGTGCCGACACTCAGGGCCTCGATCACCGGCAGGCCGAAGCCCTCGGCGTAGGAGGGCTGCCACAGGCGCTGGGCCTGGCGGTACACCCCATGCAACTGGCTGTCGCTGAGGTCGCTGAGAAAGTGCAGGCCATGCACGGCGCGCAGCTCGCTGGGCAGGTGTTCCGGTGCGCCGATCAGCACCAGTTCCGGTACATCCGGGGATTGCTGGCGTGCGGCCTGCCAGGCAGCGACGAACCAGGGGATGTTCTTGCGCGGCTCGCGGGTGCCCACCGCCAGCCAGTAGCGCTCGGGCAGTTGCAGGTCGCGGATGTCGGCGGGTTCGCCCTGGAAACCGGTAACCAGGTTGGGCAGCACCCGGACCTTGTCCCGGGCCTCGGGAAAGAGCTTCACCAGTTCGTCGGCGGTGTACTGCGAAGGTGTCCAGATGCGGTCCGCCTGCTTCACCGAGTGGCCGATGGAGAGCTTGTCGGTGAGGCCATAGACCCGCTCCTTGAGCCGCGAGCCATGGCTGTTGGTCAGGGTCAGTTGGAACAGGTCATGCAGTTGCAATACATAGCGCAGGTTCTTAGGTTTCCTGCCCAGGGGCAGGCCCATGTTGAAGTTGCAGATGTACAGCTCCACCTCGGCCTCACGCAGGGCCCCGGGCAGAAAACCGCCCTCGAAGCGCAGCCGGTTCGGCAGGCGATGCACCCCCTGCAGTGGCGCGCCCCACCTGGGGCAATGCACCCGGCGGCGCAGCGGATGGTCTTCCGGGGCAACGCCGAACAATTGCAGGCTGACCTGCGGATTGGCGCGCAGGGCGTCTTCCAGTGCCAGGTTCTGCCGGCCGATACCACTGTTGCTGTAGCCCGCGGCGGGGCGGTAATCCAGACCTATGCGCATACGGACACTTCTTCTTTGTCAGAGGGGAGTTGGTGATAGACCGCTTCCAGCTGGGCCGCGGCGGCGCTCCAGTCATGGTGGGCCAGCACGTAGTCGCGCCCGGCGGCGCCGATGCGTTGCAGGCGCTCGGGGTCGGCCAGGGCCTGGGCGAGAATCTGCGCCAGGGCCCCGGGGTCTTCGCTGCCCAGGTAATGCTGGCCGTTCTCTACCTGCAGCCCGGAGCTGCCCTGGGCCGTGGTGACTACCGGCAGGCCGGCGGCCATGGCCTCCAGGACCTTGAGCTTGGAGCCGCCGCCCTGGCGCAGCGGGGCGAAGAACAGCGCCGAGCGCCGTTGCAGGTCCCGCAGGTCGGGGACAAAACCCTGCCACTCGATGCGCGGGTCGGTCCAGCGCTGGCGGAAACTGTCCGGCAGGGCGTAGCCGCAGATGGCGAAGTGCACCTCGGGGTTGATGGCCCACAGGCGCGGCAGTATCTCTTCCAGGGCCCATTGCACCGCATCCAGGTTGGGGCTGTATTCGTAGTTGCCGATAAACAGCAGGCGCTGGCTGCCAAGGTCCGGTTGCACCGCGGCGTAGTGCCCGCAGTCCACGCCGTTGACCACCACCGCGGCCGGTTTGCCACTCAGCCGGGCCAGGGTCAGGGCGTCCTGTTCGGTCACCGCGATGACCCGGGCCGCCTGCTGGAACACCCGGCGTTCCCAGCGCCGGTAGCGCCATTGGTCGTAACGGGTAAAGGGTTTCGCCCAGGCCGGCAGGCGGTCGTAGCTGGCGGCACCGAGGGCCGACTCGACGTTGTGTTCGGTGAGGATGAACGGGCGCTGCAATTGCTTGAGCGGCTGTTCGAAGGGCTGGAAGCTGTAGCTGTGCTCGATCTGGATCACGTCCCAGGGTTCCTCCAACAGCTCGCGAAAACGCTGTTGCAGCGGCGCGGCCAAACCGTTGACGTCGGCCAGCATGGGGTAGGGCGCGAACAGCACCGAGAACAGGGTCTTGAGGCTGCGCAACGGCCGCCGCGGCAGCACGATCAGGCGTTCCAGCCAGGGCTCCAGGGCCGCGCGGGTGGCGTCGTCCAACGGGGTTTTCGATTGCACCAGCAAGGTGATGCGGTGCCCGCGGGCGGCCAGGGCCCGCAGCAGGTGGTATTGCCGGGTCTTGCCGCCGCTGGTGGCGGGCCAGGGCAGGTAGGGCAGGGTCCAGAGGATTTTCATGCTCACCACACCAACAGTTGCAGGCTGGTTTTCAACGGCACGCTCAGGCCCGCTTGCCCGCTCAGCTCGGTACGGGTGCCGGTCAGCGGATCATGCAGCGTGGCCGCGTTGAGCCCGGGAACCTGCAGGCTGGCGCCGCTGGCGCTCCAGAACATCCAGACGTGGGAGCCGTCGGGCCGGGTCCAGGCGATGCTGTACAAGTCGCCCGGGGCGTTGCTCAGGCCGGGGGGATCAGCCGGGGCCAGGCTCGGCCCGGTGGTGTCGAGAAAATACTTGAGGGCGTTGTAGACCGGCTTGGGTTCGCCGGCCAGGTCCACCAGCCCGTAGGACTGGTCGCGGTTGCTGGCGCGGGCATCCAGGTCGCTGAGGTTGAACAGGAAGATCCGCTGGTAGTCCATGGCCGCCATCAGGGCCAGGCGGCGCAGGGTGTAGTCGGCCTGGCCGTTGACGCCGATCATCGCCTGCATTTCCCGGGCTCCGCTGGTGTAGCTCGACCAGCCCCACTCGGTGGCCCAGACCTGTTGCACGCCCTGGCTGTGCAGCGCGTTGTTGAGGAAGTTGCCGCGTACGAGGAAATCCTGGGCCGCGGCATCGTCGCCTTCCGGGAGCTCGGAATAGGGGTGGTAGGCGGCAATCAGGTTTTCCGTGCCCAGGCCCTGTTGCAGCAGGTCTTCGAGCATCAGCCCCGGGGTGCTGCGCATCTGGCTGTAGTAGGCCATGCCCGCGGTCGCTACAGGCTTGTCGGGAATCGCCGCGCGAATGGCGCTGGTGGTGGTCGTGAGCAACTGGTCGTAGGCGTCGGGGTCTTCCTTGGGCAGCCAGACGATGTTGGGTTCGTTCCACACCTGCCAGGTGTTCACCTGGGGATAACGCTGGGCGAGCATTTTCATGCGCTGGGCGAAGACGTTGAAGTCCTTGGGCGGGTATTGGTCGGAAGAGGGCGAGCCGCTGGGCACGTTGGCGGCGAAGGGCGCCGAACCCACCATGTAGGCCAGGACCCGGTACTGGCGGCCCTGCATGGCGTTCATCGCGGCGTCCAGGGTGTCCAGCTGCAGGTCATTCTCGCTGGGTTCGATCATGGCCCAGTGAATGGCCAGGCGGACCCAGCTCAGGCCCAGGGCATCGAGCCGGTCCATCTGCTTCTGGTAGACGCCGGGGGTGAAGTACTGGAACTGCGCGTTGACCCCGAGAAAATCCTTCCACACCACCGCTCGCGGCGCGCGCAGGGTGGTATCCGCCAGGGCGTTCCAGGACAGGCAGGCGAGCACCAGCAGGGCAATCGCCGAGCTACGTCGCATAGGCATGGGCCGGGCCTCCACAGGCATCGCTGAACACCCGGGCAAAGCGCTCGGCGGTATGGCTCCAGACCCGCCGGGAGCCGATCACCGCGGCGTGCTCGGCCCAGCGCTCCACCCGTTCCGGGCTGGCGCACAAGTGGCTGAGTTCGGCGGCCAGGGCGGCGACGTTGCCCTGGGGAAAGATCACGCCGTTGTCCTGGGCCACCTCTTCGGCGAAGGAGCGGGCGTCGGAGGTGATGGCGCCGCGGCCGCAGGCCACCGCCCAGGACAGGGCGCCGCTGGTCCCCCGCAGCGTGCCCAGGAGCTTGAGTTTGCTCGACTCGCGGTAGGGCAGGACCATCACATGGTGGGCCTGGATCACCTTGGGAATGTCCGTGGCCGGCAGGTCCAGTTGCCAGTCGATGCTGTCCTGCAGGTTCAGGCGCTGGATGTGCTGGCGCAACTGGTCGAGGTAGCTGCCGGCGCTGCCGAAGGCCATTTCCGGTTCACTGCCCCCGGCCAGGGTCAGGCGCATGCGCTCGCGCATTGCCGGTTGCTGGGCGAAGGCCATGGCCAGTGCATCCAGCAGATCCTCGATGCCCTTGCCGCGGTAGATGAAGCCGAAATACAGCAGCCTCAACGGGCTCAGCGGCGGCAGCGGCCGGGCGGGAATGGCCAGGTTGCCGTGGGGAATCACCACCATCTGCTCCGCACGCAACCCCATGCGCTGGCGCAGGCAGGCGCCGCCGGCGTGGGTCAGGGTGATCAGCCGGGTGAGGCTGCGGGCCAGCTGCTTTTCTTCGTGCAGGCACAAGGGGTCGGTCAGTACCGTGGCGATCTGTGGCAGCGGTGAGGGCAGCCGCGTGGCCAGGGACAGCGGCCAGGGCAGGCTGGCCCGGCGCCAGACCAGGCGTTCGGGGTCGTGCACCGTGGCGCTCAGCGGCAGGCTGGGGAAACGCTCGCGCAACGCCTTGAGGGCATGAAACTCCGCCAGCCGGCCACCGCCCAGCTCGGCGTGCACCAGGTCGATCCCCTGCCAGTCACTGTGCGCCACCCGCTCGATGGCGCGTTGCGGGTCGTTGCCCAGCCCGGCCAGGGGCGTGCTGACTTTCAGCCCCAGGCCTTCCAGCGCGGCGCGCAGGTGCGCGGCGTAGTCGGCAATGCCGTTCTGCTCGGGAGGCATGGGTGCCAGCAGGGCAATGTGCATCAGTGGGGGCTCCTGATCCGCGCCAGGAAGTTCAGCACGTTCTCCGGGATGCCGAAGCGCCGGCGGTTGATGATGATGCCGTCGACCCGCTTGAAGGCGGTGGTGAGAATCGACAGGGCGTTTTGCAGCACGGGCACCGTGGTGGTTTCGGCTTCGACGATCAGGGCGATCAGGTCGGCCTCGCGCAGGCTGACGAAGGCTTCCTGGTTGGAGAAGAAGCCCGAGGCTTCCAGCAGGACGATTTCGCCGGGCACCGCGTTGGGGGCGCCATTGACCCGCACCACGTGCCCGCGCTCCTGGAGCAGGTCGCGCAGGTGCGCGGTGACGAAGCTCACGCCTTCGCCGCGGCGTGCCGAGGTCAGGCCGATCACCAGCCCCTGCAGCGCCACTTGCTTGAGGGGCAGGATGCCGTACAGGCGGTAGAGGCTGGCGGTGAAGGCGCTGTTGCGTTGCGGCAGGTGGCTGTCGAGGTCCTGCAGGCTAGTCCAGACCTTGACCCCGAAGCGCTCCTCGATCTGGTCGCCGTCATGGATGCGCTGGTCCAGCAGATAGAAGAAGTACAGCGCCAGCAGGCCCACCGCCAGGCTCAGGGGGATGGCGGCGAGCAGCATGCTCAGGCTCTTGGGAAAGACCCGGCTGGGTTTGAAGGTGGCTTCTTCGATCACCGCGATGTTGCTGATCTGGCTCTGGTCCAGCTCGCGGTCGATGCGGGCTTTCTCGGTGCTGTCGCTGTACAGCGCGAAGCTTTTCTCCGCCGCGCTCAGTTCCCGTTGCAGGCGTGCCAGTTCAGGTTCCACGGCCAGCGCCTGGCGCCGTTCCTGTTCGAGCTTGAGCAACTGGGTTTCCTGTTGGGCGGCCTGGGTCTGCAGGCGGCTGAGGCTGGCCTGCTGGTCGGCGAAGCTGTTCTGCAGGCGGGTATAGACCGGGTTCGGGGCCAGGTTTTCGCTGCGTTGCACAGTGCCGCTTTCCGATTTCAGCAAGGCTTGCAGGTTGGCGATTGCCGCATCCATGGCGCGGACCGGAGGGGCGCCTTCCTTGAAGGTACGGAGCATTTCCTGACGCTCGATCTGCTTGGCGTTGATCCGCTGCTGCAGGTCCTGGCGGTCCGGGTTGAGGCTCATCTGGCGGCCGATGCTGATTTCTTTCTTCATGCTGTTGAGCTGCTTCTGGATGGTCTCCAGGCCGCTGCGAGTGGACGCCACTGCTCGGGTGGTATTGAGGTGTTCGCCCTTGAGGTTGTTGAGGTTGCGCGAGATATCGTTCAGGCGCTCCTCGATGCTCACCGCCCCCAGTTGGTTCAGGTAGTCGGCGATCTGCTTCTTGTAGCCGAGGATGCGCTGGTTGGTGGCGCCACTTTCGGTTTCATAGAAGGCGTACAGGCTTTTGCGCCCGAGGGTTTGCGCGCGTTCCTGCTGGTACTGCTCGATCCAGCTCTTGACCACTGTCTGGGCCACTTTGGGGTCGTTCCAGGTAAAGCTCACTTCCATCACCGAGGAGCCTGCGGCGTGGGTCACGCTGAAGCTTTTCAACATGCGTTCGGTCAGGCGTTCCACCGGGGTCTGCTTCTCCACCAGGCCCACCAGTTGCAGGGCCCCGCGCAGCAGGTCGACGATGCCTTCCACCGCGCCCTTTACGGCGTTCTTGAGGGTGGCCAGGGCACCACTTGGCTGGGGCTGGCGGGACAGGTCGTCGAGGTACTTTTCCGCCACTTTGCGGGCGATGGGCTCGCCGCCGAGGATGCGCTCCTCATCGATGATCGGATCACGCTGGGCGCTGGGAATCACCACAGCCTGGCGATCGGCGATCTCGATCGGCAGGGTGCTGGTGTCGCGCCCCGGCTTG
The DNA here is from genome assembly GCF_058797595.1 of Pseudomonas sp. GW823-FHT02C05. Classification (NCBI taxonomy): domain Bacteria; kingdom Pseudomonadati; phylum Pseudomonadota; class Gammaproteobacteria; order Pseudomonadales; family Pseudomonadaceae; genus Pseudomonas; species Pseudomonas sp. GW823-FHT02C05. The sequence continues at coordinate 1,000,153 of NZ_JBXAJU010000003.1, forward strand.
ACCAGCAGCAGGGCGGTGGACTCGAAGCGATTGGGCAGCAGGAAGGCCCCCAGCAGGATGATGACGAAGGTCACCAGGACGGTGATCTTGACCTCGCGCTTGAAGATGAAGAACAACCGCAGCAGATCGCGAAAGGAACGGATATTGATCATGAGTGCTGTCCTTGGCGATCAGTTGGCCGACTGGCGATTGATTTCGTAACTCGCCCCGATGCCGATCGACTTGGTGAACGGAATCAACTGGTTGAGGTACACATCCACCCATTCAATGCCGTTGCCGACGCTGGACTTGGGCACGAACACCACGTCGCCGCGTTGCAGCAGCACCGGGGCGGCGCCGGCGTTGCCGGCGATCATGAATTTGCGGTAGTCGAAGAAATAGGTCTTGTAGCGGCCGTCCTCGCCCTCGCGCAGCAGGGCGATATTGCGGCTGTCGCCCACGTTCAAGAGGCCCCCGGCGCCGACTATGGCCTGCTCCAGGGTGGTGGTCACGGTCACCGGCAGGGACGCCGGGTTGCGTACCGAGCCGCCGACGAACACGGTGTTGCCCGGTGCCTGGTTGATGTTCACGGTCAGTGCCGAGTCCTGGTAGATGTTCTTCAGCTTGTTTTCCAGGACCTGGGTCAGTTGCTGCGGAGTCAGCCCCGCGGCCTTGACCTGCCCGGCATAGGGGTAGGCGAAGGTGCCATCGTTGAGCACGGTGAACAGCGTCAGTTCGTAGATCGAGTTGGCGGTGAATGCCGAGATCGATGGCGCCTCACCAGTGTTGCGGACGATGCGCAGGGTGTCCCCCGGGCGAATCCGCTGGGGCGGCAACGGTTGGCCGGCCAGGGCATCACCGGCCCGATGGGCGGCCTCCAGGTCCTGGCTGGGCGGCAGCTCCACCTTTGCCGGAATGGAGCAGGCGCAGAGCATGAGAACACTGGAAATCAGCAGGAGTCTTTTCATCGAGCGGTCTTCCTGGCGTGCATAGTCACAACTCCCTGTCGGGCCAGATTGCTGCTTGGAGCGTCAGTTCAGGTCTTGGCGGCTTCGGCGGGAGCCCGCCCGTAAATGTCGTTGAAGCGCACAATGTCGTCTTCGCCGAGGTACTCCCCGCTCTGCACTTCGATCATCACCAGGTCGATCACCCCGGGATTGACCAGGCGGTGAGTGCGGCCGGGCTTGATGAAGGTGGACTCATTGGTATTGAGCAGGAACTCGTCCTCGCCATTGGTGACCAGGGCCATGCCGCTGACCACGATCCAGTGTTCGCTGCGGTGGTGGTGCATCTGCAGCGACAGCGAGGCATTGGGCTTGACCATGATGCGTTTGATCTTGAAGCGCGGCCCTTCCTCGAGCACGGTGTAGGTGCCCCAGGGACGGGTCACGGTGCGGTGCAGCTTGTAGGCGTCGTGGCCCAGGCGCTTGAGTTCCTGGGCGATCAGCTTGACGTCCTGGCTGCGGTTGCCGTCGGCTACCAGCAGGGCGTCCGGAGTGTCGATGATGATCAGGTTGTTCAGCCCGACCCCGCCCACCAGGCGCTTGCGCGAGTCGATATAGCAGTTGCTGACATCGTGCAGCACGGTCTCGCCGTTGCACTGGTTGCCATGTTCGTCCGCCGGGGTCAGCTCGCGCACTGCCTGCCAGGAGCCGATGTCGCTCCAGCCCAGCTGGCAGGGCACCACGGCGACTTTCTTCGAGCGCTCCATCACCGCGTAGTCGATGGAGATGTCCGGGGCCTGGGCAAAGCTGTCGCCATCCAGCTCCACTTGCAGTTCGTGCTTGCCCTCCTTGCGGTGGCTCTGCTCCAGGCAGTGTTCGACGGCGCTGACCACCTCGGGCACGAACTCGCGCAGTTCCTGCAGGATCACGTCGGCACGCATGCAGAACATCCCGCCGTTCCACAGATGCAGGCCGCCATCGACATAACGCTGGGCGGTGGCGGCGTCGGGTTTCTCGACGAAGCGGTTGACCTGGAAGCTGTCCTTGTTCAGGCCCTGGCCTTTCTCGATATAGCCAAAGCCGGTCTCGGCGTGGGTGGGCACCAGGCCAAAGGTCACCAGCCAGCCTTGCTCGGCCAATTGCCGGGCGCTGTCCACGGCGTTGGCGAAAGCCTGCACATCCTTGATCAGGTGGTCGGCGGGCAGCACCAGCAGTTGTGCATCATCGCCATACAGGCGGCTCACGTGCAGGGCGGCGGCAGCGATGGCCGGTGCGGTGTTGCGCCCGAACGGCTCAAGGATGAAGTCCAGCTCCACCCTGGCCTTGTTCAGCAGGCGATAGTCGTCGAGGGTGCGAAAGAACACCTCGCGGTTGGTCACCGTCAACAGGCGGCCGACGTCCTTGAGCGTGGTGGCGCGCACGAAGGTTTTCTGCAGCAGGCTTTCGCCGTCTGGCAGGCGCATGAAGGGCTTGGGCATCGCCTCGCGGGATACCGGCCACAGGCGGGTGCCGGCGCCGCCAGCAATGATGCAGGGAATGAGTGTGCTCATTCAGAAGGCCTCGCGGGTCATGATCACGGATGGAACAGTGCGGAAGAGGATGTACAGGTCGAACCAGACCGACCAGTTTTCAATGTATTCCAGGTCGAACTCGACACGTTTCTCGATTTTTTCCAGGGTATCGGTTTCGCCCCGATAGCCGTTGATCTGCGCCAGGCCGGTGATCCCCGGCTTGACCCGGTGGCGCGAGGTGTACTCCTTGACCGCCTCTTCGAAGAGAATGCCGGCGGCCTTGGTCGCGGTGGCATGGGGGCGCGGCCCGACCATGGACATGCTGCCGCCGAACACATTGAACAGCTGGGGTAGTTCATCGAGGCTGGTCTTGCGAATGAAGCGCCCGACCCGGGTGATGCGTGGGTCGCCCCGGGTGGTCTGCTTTTCGGCATGGGCGTCGGCCATGTGCTGGTGCATCGAGCGGAACTTGTAGACCTCGATCAGCCGGTTGTTGTAGCCGTAGCGCTTCTGCTTGAACAGCACCGGGCCGCTGGAGTCCAGCTTGATCGCCAGTGCCACCAGCAGCATCACCGGTGACAGCAGCACCAGGGCGATGCTCGACAGCACCATGTCTTCCAGGCGCTTGAAGAACGGCGACCAGCCCCGCAACGGCACTTCGGAGGCGTTGAACATCGGCAGGTTGGCGACTTCGGTGATGCGGTTGTGGGCATGCCGGAAGGCCACCATGTCGGGCACCAGCAGCACGTTCACCGGCAGCCTTCGCAGCTCGCGGATGACATAGGCCATGCGGTTTTCCGCCGACCAGGGCAGCGCCACCAGGACCTGGGTAACCTTTTCCTCGCGGATCAGCCGTTCCAGGTCGCTGGAGTTGCCCAGCAGCGGCAGGTTGCACAGGGTCTTGGGCAGGCGGCCGATGCGGTCGTCGATGAAACCGGTCACTCCGGAGCGGATGTCCTGATGTTGTGCCAGGTATTCGGCCAGGCGCTGGCCGTTTTCCGTGGCGCCGAGAATCACCGCGTTCTGCAGGAACACGCCGCGCTGCATCAACTGCTGGAACAGGGTCAGCAGCACCAGGCGCTCGATGCCGAACAGCACGAAGCTGCCGGCAAACCAGCCGAACAGCTCGGGGTTGCCGATGGTGTTGAACATCTGCATCGAGTGATGCATGAACAGCAGCACGCAAAAGGACGAGGCCCAGGCGAAGAGGGTCAGCTGGAAGCGCAGCTGGTTGCTGAAGATGGATTCGGCGTACACCCCCAGGGCCTGGAAGATCAGCACGCTGATGAGGGCGAAGAACACCAGCAGGGTCAGGTCGCTTTTCAAGGCTTCCTGGCTGTTGTTGGACAGCAGGATCAGCAGCAGCCCGGGAAGGATTGCAGTCAGCCCATGAACCACACGGATGCCGAACAGGAAGTACTCGACCATGCTGGGGCGAGTCAGTAACAGGCTGTCTACAGGTTGCAACCGCATAAGATCAATTCCCTCGACCTAAGGCACACCGGTTGACTGGAGAGATCGCGAGGAAGTTCGCAATGTTTGCGACTTCCCGTCGTCTGGTCCCGGCACCGAAAAAAGCCACGTCCCTTCATCCCCAGGCGTGGTCGGCATTCAAGTGGGAAAACCGGGCCCTCTGCGTATTCAGGTGGGGCCCCCGGCGCCGGTCAAGGTGATGACCTGCACTTCCTCATTTAAACGACAGGGTCAGTAAAGCTCATGAAACAGCGACCCGCTAATTGAAAGCCGAACCGTGCCGGACGAATCCCTGCCTCCCTGCGGCTAAGCTGCCGGATTGCCGGGGGGCCATGGCCAGACTGCTTCCGGCAAAAAAATAAATTCCGACGACAGACTTTTTCGGCGGGCGGCAGGGTCAACATCCTTCATGGAATCCATAACCGGAGTCAGGGCTGATGAGTGAGCGCAAGGCATTGTTGATACTGCACGGCAAACAGGCCCTCAACGAGGAGGTGCGCGCGGCCGTCGAGGCCCGGCGCGCCGCCGGCTGGGACTTGCAGGTGCGCCTGACCTGGGAGGCGGGGGATGCCCAGCGCCTGGTGCAGGAGGCATTGGCTGCCGGCCATACCCGGCTGATTGCCGGCGGCGGCGACGGCACCCTGCGGGACATCGCCGAAGCCCTGGCCAATGCCGACGCCCCGGCCAGCCTGGTGCTGTTGCCGCTGGGCACGGCCAACGACTTTGCCCGGGCTGCGGGCGTGCCGCTGACCCCGGCGGCGGCCCTGGACCTGCTGGATGTGCCGGCGCGGGCGATCGACCTGGGGGAGGTCGGCGGGCAGATGTTCCTCAACATGGCCACGGGCGGCTTTGGCAGCCAGGTCACCGCCAACACCTCGGAGGATTTGAAGAAGGTCCTGGGGGGCGCGGCCTACCTGTTCACCGGTCTGTCACGTTTTGCCGAGCTGAGCGCGGCCTATGGCGAGTTGCAGGGGCCGGGTTTCCACTGGCATGGCGAACTTCTGGCCCTGGGCATCGGCAACGGCCGTCAAGCGGGCGGCGGGCATGAGTTGTGCCCGGGGGCCCTGGCCGATGACGGCTTGCTGGATATCAGCATCCTGCCGGCGCCCCAGGAACTGGTCGGCACGCTGAAGAACCTGCTGGCGGGCGGGTTGGGGATCGACAATCTGTTTGTCCGGGCACGCCTGCCCTGGGTCGAGATCAAGGCGTCCCGAGGCCTGGACATCAACCTCGACGGCGAGCCGCTGCAGGGCGATACCTTGCGTTTCACCGCCCGTCCTGGCGCGTTGCGGGTGCATCTGCCCGAGGATTCGCCGCTGCTGGGAGGCGCCCGCTGAGTCAGTCGTCGAGGCTGATGATGCGTTCGCGCACGGCGAACAGCACCAGCCCGGCAACGTCGAAGATCTGCAGGCGCTTCATGATCTGCGAGCGGTGGGTTTCCACGGTCTTGATGCTCAGGCCCAGGCCCAGGGCGATCTCCCGGGTGGATTTGCCGCGCACGATCAGCCGCAGGATTTCCAGCTGACGGGCCGTCAGGTTGTGGTTCTGCTCCGGTGGCGGAGGTTGCTTCTGAGCCCGGGTCAGGGCCTGGTTGATCACCGTGTGGGCGATGGCCGGGCTCAGGTAGCGTTCATTGTTGCGCAGGGCCTGGAGGGCGTGCTCGAGTTCTGTGGCGGTGGTGTCCTTGAGCAGGTAGCCGTGGGCGCCGCATTCCAGGGCCTGCATGATCAGGGCCGGGTCGGTGTGCATCGACAGGATCAGCACCTTGCTCTGCGGGTGGAGCGCCTTGAGCCGGCGCAGGGCGTCGAGACCGCCGGTGTGTTTCATCGACAGGTCCAGCAGGATGATGTCCGGATGCAGCCTTTCGACCATTTCCAGCAGGAACGAGCCGTCATCCGCTTCACCGATCACCGCGTATCCGGGAATGTCCATGACCAGGGCACGCACGCCAGCCCTGATGAGCGAGTGGTCATCCACCAAGAGTAAATTACAGGTCAATGTAAAACCTTATTCGTGCTGGCCCGCTCCAGAGTGCGAGGGGCCCAGGGAAAGAGTGCTTCGATCTGTGTGCCTTGGTCGGCCTCGCTGGTGACCTTCAACAGGCCGCCCAACTGACTGATTCGTTCCTGCATTCCGGCCATGCCGCGCTGGCCCTGGGCGCCCGGGTCGCTGGCCGGGGCGAAACCCTGGCCATCATCGCTGATGAACAGCGACAGGCCTTCGGGCAGTCGTTGCAGGCGTACCAGCAGGTTTTTCGCCTGGGCGTGGCGCAGGATGTTGGTCACTGCTTCCTGGGTGATACGAAACGCTGCGACGGCCATTTCCTCGGGAATGCCCGCCAGGCGCTGGTGGCACTCCAGGCTCCAGTGCACCGAGGTGTTTTCCAGGGTCTTGAGCAGGTGGGCGCGCAGGCTGGCTTCCAGCCCGAGGCTGGCCAGTTGCCGCGGGTTGAGGATGGCGGAGACGTCCCGCACCTTGGCCAGGGTCTCTTCCAGGGTGGTGCCCAGCACCGCGCAATGTTCTTGCAGCTCGTCCGGCAGGCGGCGCTTGAGCCAGTCGGTCTGCAGCTTGGCGGCGGTCAGCAGTTGGCCGATGTCGTCATGCAGTTCTCGGCTCAGACGGTGCCGTTCGTTTTCCTTGACCTCCAGCAGGCGTTCGGCGAGTTCCTGGGGCTGGAAGCGGATGGATTTGCGCGAATAACCGTATTGCATCCAGATGCAGGCCAGCGCCGCCACGTTGATGACCAGCAACCCCAGAGGCAGAGGCCGGCCCAACCAGTAGACCAGCACACTGGCCAGGGTCGAGCAGGAGCACAGCAACAGGCTGAGCCAGCGCAGGTGATCACGGGAGGGGGGCCAAGAGAAGAATGACTTGAGGCTGGCGTACATAGCGGATGGAGCCAATGGATGTTCGCTGCGAAGAGCCCGGTCAAGTATGGATGACGAGGCTTGTTTGGGAAACGGTGCTCTTTGAATACCCGGTTTCAATCAACGCTGTCTGTTCGTGTTGTACAGGCTGAGTAGTAACTGCCGCCATTGGAATCAATGTGCCATTAACTGTGTCCGTTTATGCGCCGCATAATACCACCGAAGATACCGTCGGTCGCGTTTATACGCTCAGTCATATAGGACTTCAGAGTCAGGAACTGGAGGGTAGCGGTACGTCGGTACCATTGGCGCCACGTGCGCCCGAACATCGCGCAAAGTGTGCTGGGGAGCGGGTTTGCCCGCATGCACAGCGCGTTGAACAGCAAGTCCCGGTGACCTTGCTAGTTGGCTTTATGGAGTGATTGATGTCGCTCTTGGGTATGAATTAATCAATAACGACCGGGTGCTTGGCAGTTGGCCCGATATTTTGTCGATGTTGTGCAGTAGGGCGGTGATTGGCGAGAGTTTTATCCGCTGCCCCGCCGGATAAATACAACTTCAGTGGCTGCAAGATGGATATGTGCAGTTACAGTTTTGTCCCACTTGCTCTGTCAGTTCTTCGATCAGCATGACTTGTTCGCTGTCGTCCAGATTGAGCTGGCCGTTGCGCGGGTCGATCAGTTCCAGTTGCCAGGCCATCAGCGTCAGGCAGCTCTTCAAGGCGTCGAGGATCGGATCGTTGAGGTCCAGGGGATGGGGGGTGCGCTTGAGCACGCCATGAATATGCAGGGAGAATTCGGCCAGCGGGCTGACTGCGTGGCGGGCCGCGGCCTGGGCCAGGCTCAGCAGGCTGGCGAGCAGGCAGTTGATGGCTTCTTCATCGTTTCTGATCAGGTGCAGGTGGCTCAGGCAGTCTTCCGATCTGGCCAGCAGGGCCTGGGCTTCAAGCAGGAACTCGGGCAGCGGTGTGGCGCACTCGTGGCCGTCCTTTAGCATGCTTATCTCCATGACTGCGTGTCCGATGGCTTGATAGGGCGTTGGCTGAACGGTTTGCAAGTTGGACGCGATAGGTGCAGCTGGATTGACGTTATAGCTGAATGCTTGCCTGCGGTCGCAGCCTGCCGAGCGAGTCGAGTGGCCTCGAACCCGGTCCGTGCGCGCATGCCGGCCACAGCAAGGCGGCGCAAGCGCGCTGGGGCAGGATGAGCGAGGGTAGTGGGGCTTGAAAGGGGGCCAAGCCACCTTTCTGCGATCAAAAACAAAAGCCTGACTCCGTTCATGCAATGAGAATGGCGTCACATTAATGGCTATTGGATATCGCGAATATCAGGCTGGTCCTGATTGTTGATAGGGGATTCCCCTAGGCACGGGAACCTTGCACCGAAATAGAGGTCTGGCCGGCGCAGAGGGTGGTGCTGAATTGACCGCGCCAGTAAAGCATGATGTTAATGTGACATCAACGGCTTTGTGTGGCAATTTGCATGCGGGTCAAGATACGGCAGACCCGGCCGATATCTGTCTTTAGTGAATTCATCAGAACAAGCCCAGGAGTCATTAATGGCCGGCATTCTCGACACGGTAGATCAACGCACGCAACTGGTGGGTGAGAATCGCCTGGAAATCCTCATGTTCCGCCTGGCCGGCCGGCAACTGTTCGCGATCAACGTGTTCAAGGTCCAGGAAGTGCTGCAACTGCCGAAGCTGACGCTGATGCCTCAGCGCCATCCCTTTGTCTGTGGGGTGGTCAATCTGCGCGGGCAGACCCTGCCGGTCATCGATCTGTCCCAGGCCATTGGCATGCGCCCGCTGGTCCCGGGGCCCAACAGCACCATCATCGTTACCGAGTACAACCGCTCGGTGCAGGCGTTCCTGGTCGGTGGCGTGGACCGCATCGTCAACATGAACTGGGAAGCCATCATGCCGCCGCCCACCAGCGCCGGGCGCCAGCATTACCTGACCGCCATCAGCAAGGTCGATGACCAGTTGGTGGAAATCATCGACGTGGAAAAGGTCCTGGCGGAAATCGTGCCCTACAACGCCAAGGTTTCCCGGGACAAGCTGGAAGATCCGGTGCTGGAGCGTGCCCGTGGCCGCGAAGTGCTGCTGGTGGACGACTCCAACGTGGCCCTCTCGCAATTGCGCGACACCCTCGGCCAGCTCGGGGTCAAGATGCACATCGCCAGTGATGGCCTCAAGGCCCTGAACATGCTCAAGGCCTGGGCCGACACCGACGTGGTGATGACCGACAAGCTGCTGATGGTGTTCACCGATGCGGAAATGCCGGAAATGGACGGCTACCGCCTGACCACCGAGATCCGCAACGATCCGCGTCTGCGCGGGCTTTATGTGGTGCTGCACACCTCCTTGTCCGGCAGCTTCAACGAATCGATGGTGAAGAAGGTCGGTTGCGACAACTTCCTGTCCAAGTTCCAGCCGGACAAGCTGGTGGACGTGGTCCGCCAACGGCTGATGCTGGACGAAGCCGACGCCTGACACGGGCCCTGCGCCGGCGCTCCTTTGTTTCGGCTAAATGCTGGTATAGGGTGAGCGCTTTTGCCCATACAGGGAGCTGGACATGCGTCTTAGCGCGCTTTACCGATACCCGTTGAAATCCGCCAGGGGCGAAACCCTGCAACAGATCGGCCTGGACAAGCTCGGGCTGCAAGGGGATCGCCGCTGGATGTTGGTGGATGAGGCCAGCGGGCGTTTTCTGACCCAGCGCGCCGTAGCGCGGATGAGTCAGCTGTCGGCCTTGTGGAATGACCAGGGTGGCCTGACCCTGAGCGCCCCAGGCCACTCCACCCTTGAAGTAGCGCTGCCGGGTGCGGATGCACCGTTGCGCGGCGTGACCATCTGGCAGGACACCTTGCGGGTTCCCGATGCGGGGGACGAAGCCGCGGCCTGGGTCAGCGAATTCATCGGCAAGCCCAGCCGCCTGGTGCAGGTTCCTGCGCAGCGGGCACGGAGCACCGCCGCCGGTTATGGCAGGGACGATGACCAGGTGGCCTTCGCCGATGGTTTTCCCCTGCTGCTGATTGGCCAGGCCTCCCTGGATGACCTGGTCGCTCGCGTGGGCCGGCCCCTGGAGATGCTGCGGTTCCGACCGAACCTGGTGGTCGAGGGCAGTGCGGCCTTTGCCGAGGACGACTGGAAGCGCGTGCGTATCGGCGATGTCGAGTTCCGTGTGGTCAAGCCATGCTCGCGCTGCATTCTCACCACCATCGATCCGCAGACCGGCGAGCGCAGTGCCGACCGCGAACCGCTGGCCACCTTGCAGAAGTACCGGGCCCGGGCCGATGGGGCGATGTTCGGCCAGAACCTGGTCAATGATGGCAACGGTCGCTTGCAGGTAGGGATGGCGGTGACGGTTATCGAATAACCGGTGCCACCTCGAAAAATGCCCGTCTCCTGGGAGACGGGCATTTTTTATTCCTGGGTAACGCCGCGATGCTCGATCAGCCGCGGTATTCGCACAGGTAGGCGGTGTCCACCGCGACTTTGAGCTGGAACTTGCTGTTGGCCGGAACGTTGAACTGGCTACCGGCCGGGAAGGTTTCCCAGTCTGCGCTGTCTGGCAGGCGCACGGTCAGGGCGCCGGAGACCACGTGCATGATTTCCCGTTGTGCGGTGCCGAACTCGTATTCGCCCGGGGCCATGACGCCAATGGTGGCTGGGCCTTCGGCCGTGCCGAAGGCAATCGACTTGACGGTGCCGTCGAAGTACTCGTTGACTTTAAACATGGGCGATTCCTCAAGAAAGGGTCAAAAAGGGCGGCCAGTATGCACAAGGCCTTCAGGGCCGTCACCTGCCGCCATCAAGGAAGAATCAGCGGTAATAAGCGTGCTGTATTGCGCGCATCTTCCAGGGCCCGATGCTGCTGGCCGGTGAACTGCATGCCGGCCAGTTGCAGGGCTGCATTGAGCCCCAGGGGCCGCTCCAGGCGCCGGGCCTTGGCGAAGCGCTGCTTGAGGTTCATGTGCGGCACCTCATTGAGCAGGCTGTGCAGCTGTTGGTTGTGCCATTCCAGCTGCAACTGCTTGCGGTCGTAGTCGCCCCAGCTGGCCCAGCCTTCCAGGCGCGGCTGATGCTGGCCGAGCCAGCGCTCGAACAGGCCCCAGACCTCGCTCAGGGGCGCGGCGCTGTCGATATTGGCCTGGGTGATGTGGGTCAGTTCGCGGCAGAACGGCGTCAGCATGGGGCGCCGCAAGGGGCGGACGAAACGCTGGAAGTGGTCCTGTTCCCGGCCCTGACGGTTGACCAGGGTGGCGCCGATCTCAATGATTTCCATCTCGCTCACCGGCCAGCCCCCTTCATCCGTCGTGGCTTCCAGATCTATTACCAGCCAGTGGGGCATCACGAATTCCAGCCTTGAAACATCCTGAAGAGGCTTGAGCGTAGCCAAAGCCGAGGCATCCGCCTAGGGGGACGGCTGCTTGAGCGCATCGAGGGGGCATCGTCCCGACCGATGCCCCGTCTGCCTGGATCTGCTGGAAGGTGCCCGGGCTACTCCACCTCCACCAGTACCTGGCGGTTTTTCACCTGGTCCCCGAGGTTGACCTGGACCCGGGTGATCACCCCGTCGATCCCGGCCTTGAGCGGGTGCTCCATCTTCATCGCCTCCAGCACCAGCAGCAATTGGCCCTTGCTTACGTGCATGCCCTCACTGACCAGTACATCGACGATCGCCCCGTCCATGGGCGCCTTGAGCGTACCGCTGGAGGCGGTGTTCTGGCCCTGGACCGGGGCATGGGTGCGATCCACCAGGTGCAGGCTGCCCTTGGCGTTGCTCAACCACAGCTCCCCGCCCTCCAGCCGATAGGCGCACGGCCGGCGAATGCCGTTGATCTCCAGGCTGGCCCGCCGGCCATCGGCGCTGCGTACCTTGAGCTCCAGCAGTCCATCGCCCTGGCGCACCTGCACAGCGCCCGAGGGCAGTGCGTTCAGGTGCAGCGACCATTGCCGGTCCTGCACCCCGAGCCGGTAGTCCAGGGGCACCCCGGCATTGTTGCTCCAGGCATTGAGCGCCGGGCCATGGGCGCTGGCGCTGTGGTGGTGGAACAGCGCAGCGGCGATGGCCAGTTCCTCGGCAGTGGGCTCCTGGGGTTGCAGGCTCGGGTCCTGGGCAAAATGCTCGGCAATGAAGGCGGTGCTGAAGTGGCCGCTGGCGAACACCGGGTGGCGCAGCAGGTTGGCCAGCAGCCGGCGGTTGCTTTCCAGCCCCAGCAGCACGCAATCCTCGACGCCACGCAGCAGTTTGCGCCGCGCCTCTTCGCGGGTAGCGCCGTGGGCGATCAGCTTGCCCAGCATCGGGTCGTAGAACGGGCTGATCCATTGGCCTTCCTGCAAGCCATGGTCGGTGCGGATCCCCGGTGCCGGCTCCCAGCGCAGGATCTGGCCGGTCTGCGGCAGGAAGTTCTGTGCCGGGTCCTCGGCATACAGCCGCACTTCAATGGCGTGGCCGTCGAGGCGCACCTGCTCCTGGCCCAGGGGCAGCGGCTCGCCGGCCGCCACTTGCAGTTGCAGGGCCACCAGGTCCAGGCCCGTTACCAGTTCGGTGACCGGGTGCTCCACCTGCAGCCGGGTATTCATCTCCAGGAAATAGAACTGCCCGCTCGCATCCAGGAGGAATTCCACGGTACCGGCGCCCACATAGTTCACCGCCCGCCCGGCCTTGAGCGCTGCCTCGCCCATGGCCTGGCGCAGCTCCGGGGTCATGACCGGGCAGGGCGCCTCTTCGATGACCTTCTGATGGCGGCGCTGGATCGAGCAATCCCGCTCACCCAGGTAGATCAACTGGCCATGCTCGTCGCCGAACAGCTGCACCTCCACGTGCCGCGGCTCGATCAGCGCCTGCTCCAGGATCAGTTCGTCGCTGCCGAAGGCGTGCAGGGCTTCGGAGCGGGCCGTGCGGATCTGTTCCAGCAACTGGCCGGCCTGGTGTACCAGGCGCATGCCACGCCCGCCACCGCCGGCGCTGGCCTTGATCATCAGCGGATAGCCGATGCGCTGGGCTTCGCGCTGCAAGGTGGCGTCGTCCTGTTCCGCCCCCTGATAGCCCTGGATGCACGGCACGCCGGCTTCGAGCATGGCGATCTTCGAGCGACGCTTGCTGCCCATCAGCTCGATGGCGGCAGTGCTGGGGCCGATGAACACCAGGCCGGCGCTTTCACAGGCGGCGGCGAACTCGGCATTTTCCGAAAGAAAGCCGTAGCCCGGGTGAATGGCGTCGGCACCGGTGCGCCGTGCCGCTTCCAGCAGCGCGACGCCGTCGAGGTAGGACTGCTGTACCGCGGACGGGCCGATATGCACCGCTTCGTCAGCCAGTTGCACATGCAGGGCCTCGGCATCGGCATCGCTGAACACGGCCACGGTGCGATAGCCCAGGGCCTGGGCGGTACGCTGGATGCGGCAGGCGATTTCGCCACGGTTGGCGATCAGGATCTTGTTGAAATTGGGCATACAGGCTCCCGGGAATCGGTGGGGGGCGTTCGCCGGCAAGCCGGCTCCTACAAGGGCTCAGTTGGCCCAGGCCGGTTTGCGTTTCTGCACGAAGGCCAGGGTGCCCTCGACCCCTTCCTCACCCAGGACTGCATCGGCGAAGTCGTTGGCGGCCTGGTCCAGCAATGGCCCCTGCGGTTGGTCGATACTCGCCAGGAGCAAGGCCTTGGTCGCCGCGTTGGCCCCCGGGGCGCAGCGCAGCACCAGGGAAAGCTGCTGCTCCAGGCGTTCCTGCAGGGCCTTGGCATCGTTCTCGACAAAGTGCACCAGGCCCAGGCGCTGGGCTTGGGCGCCATCGAAACGGGCGGCGGTCAGGGCCAGGCGCCGGGCCTGGGCCAGGCCGATGCGCTGCACCACGAACGGGGCAATTTGCGCGGGCAGCAGGCCCAGGCTGGTTTCCGGCATGCCGAACTGGGCCGAGTGCTCGGCGATGGCGATGTCGCTGACACAGGCCAGGCCGAAACCGCCCCCCAGCACCGCGCCCTGCAGCACACACACCAGCACCTGGGGCAGGTGCTGCGCTTCTTCCAGCAGGGCGCCGAAGGCCCGGTTCAGTTCACGGTAGGCGGCGCTGCCATGGGCACGGGCGCCGGCCATGTCCTTGAGGTCGCCACCGGCACAGAAGTGCTCGCCGGTGCCGCGCAGCACCAGGGCACGGATGCTGCGCCGGTCACGGACCGCGGCCATCACCGTGCGCAGTTCGGCGACCATCTGCAGGCTCATGGCATTGCGGTTTTGCGGGCGATTGAGGCTGATGAACAGCACGCCGTTGCGCGGCTCCAGCAGCAGGGTCTGGCAGGCAGGGAGCGGGTTCATTTCTTTTTCCCCGGCAGGATGCCCATGAGCTTGCAGATGATCCCCAGCATGATCTCGTCGGCACCGCCGCCGATGGACACCAGGCGCACATCGCGATAGGCCCGGGCCACCGGGTTGTCCCACATGAAGCCCATGCCGCCCCAGTATTGCAGGCAACTGTCGCTGACCTCGCGGCCCAGGCGCCCGGCCTTGAGCTTGGCCATGGAAGCCAGCCGGGTCACGTCCTGGCCGCGTACATACTGTTCGGTGGCCTGGTAGACCAGGGCCCGCAGGCACTCGATCTCGGTGGACAGCTCGGCCAGGCGGAAGTGGATCACCTGGTTGTCGATCAGCGGGCTGCCGAAGGTCTTGCGTTCCTTGCAGTACTCGATGGTGCTGTCCACGCAGTACTCCAGGCCCTTGATCATGTTCGCCGCGCCGAACAGCCGTTCCTCCTGGAACTGCAGCATCTGCATCATGAAACCGGCGCCTTCGTGGCCGATGCGGTTGCGTTGAGGCACTCGCACATTGTCGAAGAACACCTGGGCGGTTTCCGAGCTGCGCATGCCGAGCTTGTCCAGATGCGAGCTGAGGCTGATGCCCGGGGTGTTCATCGGCACCATGATCAGCGACTTGTTGACGTGGGGCTTGTCGTCCGAAGTGTTGGCCAGCAGGCAGATGAAGTCGGCGCTGGGGGAGTTGGTGATCCACATCTTGCTGCCGTTGATCACGTAGTCGTCGCCATCCTTGCGGGCGTGGGTCTTGAGCCCGGCCACATCGGAACCGGCGCCGACTTCGGAGACGCCGATGCAGCCGACCTGCTCGCCCGTGATGGCCGGCCGCAGAAACTCGTCGCGCAGTTCATCGGAGCCGAAGCGCGCCAGGGCCGGGGTGCACATGTCGGTCTGCACGCCGATGGACATGGGAATGCCACCGCAATGGATGGTGCCGAACTCCTCGGCGGCGACGATGGAGTAGCTGTAGTCCAGGCCCATGCCGCCGAATTTTTCCGGCTTGGAGATGCCCAGCAGCCCCAGTTCACCGGCCTTGCGGAAAATCTCGTGGATGGGAAAGCGCCCGGCCTTTTCCCATTCCTCGACGTGGGGGTTGATCTCGCGGTCTACAAATTGGCGCACCGTGCGCCGCAGTTCTTCGTGTTCCTGGGTGAAGATCATTGTTGTTCTCCTCAAGTGGGGTCAGACCGCGAAATGTCCTATCAAAACCGCGCCACGCCAAAGCTGTTGGGCGCCAGCTCGCGCACCTGCGCCTCATGGCAGATGTCCAGCAGGTAGCCCAGCAGAGTGCGGGTATCGCGGGGGTCGATCAGCCCGTCGTCCCACAGGTTGGCGCTGCCGTAGAGCGCCGTGGACTGGCTGTCGAGCTTCTGCGCGGTGACCTGTTCCAGCATGTCGAGCATCTTCGGGTCGGCTTCCTGGCCGTTCTTCGCATGCTTGGCCTCGGTGACGATGCGCAGCACCTTGCCGGCCTGGGCGCCGCCCATCACCGCGGTGCGGCTGTTGGGCCAGGCGAAGATGAAGCGCGGGTCCAGGCCACGGCCGCACATCGCATAGTTGCCGGCGCCGTAGGAGCCACCGACCACGATGGTCAGCTTCGGCACTCGGGCATTGGCCACCGCCTGGATCATCTTCGCCCCGTGCTTGATCACCCCCTGCTGCTCGGATTCGGTGCCCACCATGAAGCCGGTGGTGTTGTGGAAGAACAGCAGCGGGGTCTGGCTCTGGTCACAGAGCTGGATGAATTGCGCGGCCTTGCTCGCGCCCTGGGGCGTGATCGGGCCGTTGTTGCCGATAAAGCCGCAGGGCCGGCCCTGGATCTGCAAGTGGCCGCAGAGGGTCTGGGCATCGAACTCGCCCTTGAACTCCAGGAACTGCGAGCCGTCTGCCAGGCGGGCGATGATTTCCCGGGCGTCGTAGGGCTTCTTCGGATCGTCGGGAATCAGCCCGAGCAACTCGTCGATGGGGTACAGCGGCTCGTTCCAGGTCCTGGCGGGTTGCACTGGCAGTCGGGTGTTCCACGGCAACAGGCTGACGATCTCGCGGACGATGCGGATGCCGTCGGCGTCGTTTTCCGCCAGGTATTCGGCGGTGCCGGCCACCTGGGCGTGCATCTCGGCGCCCCCCAGTTCTTCATCGGTGGCCACTTCACCGGTGGCGGCCTTGAGCAGCGGCGGGCCGGCGAGAAACAGCTTGGCCTCGCCACGCACCACCACCACGTAGTCCGAGAGCCCGGGCTGGTAGGCGCCGCCGGCGGTGGCCGAGCCGTGGACCACGGTGATCTGCGGCAGGCCCATGGCCGACATCCGCGCCTGATTGGCGAAGCTGCGTGCACCTTCGACGAAGATTTCCGCAGCGTAGTTGAGGTTGGCGCCACCGCTTTGCGCCAGGGTCACCACTGGCAGTTTGTTCTCCATGGCGATCTGTTGCAGGCGCAGGGATTTCTTCAGGCCGCTGGGGGAGATGGTCCCGCCCTTGATCGCGCAGTTGTTGGCCACCACCAGCATGCGCACGCCGCACACATAGCCGATGCCGGCAATCAGGCCGCCGCCGGCCTGGGTACCGTCCTTGTCGTCGTGCAGCTTGTAGCCGGCCAGGCTGGCCAGCTCGAGAAACGGCGCGCCCGGGTCCAGCAGCAGGTTGAGGCGTTCGCGGGGCAGCAGTTGGCCGCGCCGGTCGAACTTGGCCTTGGCTTCGGCGGCTTTGGCCAGCAGGTTCTGTTGCAGTTCCTGCAACTGTTGCAGGCCCGCCAGCATGGCTGCGCGGTTTTGTGCGAACTGCGGGCCGTGGGGGTCGAGTTGGGACTGGATCACCGGCATGGCTTATTCCTCGCCCTTGAGTACGTCGGGCAGGTAGGCGCGATGGAAGCCGTTGTAGGACTCGCTGTTGCGTGCCTTGCCCAGGGGCCAGGCACGGCTGCCCAGGCTGGCGGCGCCGTCGATGCGCAGGGTGCTGCCGCTGATGAAGGCCGCGCCGGGGCTGAGCAAGAAAACGATGGCGGCGCTGACTTCCGATTCGCTGCCGATGCGCTTGAGCGGCACGTGTTCACGCAGGGTGGGGATCACTGCCTTGAACGCGCCTTCATAGGTGTCCATGCCGCTGGAAGCGATCCAGCCCGGCGCCACCGCGTTGACCCGCACCCCGGCGTGCCCCCATTCGTAGGCGGCGGTCTTGGTGAAATTGTCCATTCCCGAGCGCGCCGCACCGGAGTGGCCCATGCCGGGCATGCCGCCCCACATGTCGGCGAGCATGTTGACGATGCTGCCGCCGTGGCGGCTCATGGACTGGTTGAACACTTCCCGGGCCATGAGGAAACCGCCCACCAGATTGGTGCGCAGCACGGTTTCGAAACCCTTCTGGTTGATCGAGGCCAGGGGCGCCGGGTACTGGCCGCCGGCATTGTTCACCAGGCCATGGATCGGACCAAAGCGCTCCATCAGCCGAGCCACCAGGGCCTTGACCGCTTCCTCGTCGCGGATGTCGCAGGCCTGCCAGTCGGCCTTGCCGCCGTCCTCGGCAATTTCGCCGGCGACCTTCTGCAGTTTTTCCGCCTTGCGCCCCACCAGCAGCACCTGGGCCCCCAGGGCCGCCAGTTCGTGGGCAGTGCAGCGGCCGATACCGCTGCCGCCGCCGGTGACGATGATGGTCTGGCCGGCGAACAATTGCGCTTTGAAAATCGAGTCGTACACCACGGCAGCTCCTTTAATTGACGGCGTCGGCGATGCTCTGCGGCACCGGGATCTGGATTTCCAGCAACTGCTGGGCAAAGGCCTTGCCTTGCGGGTCGATGCGCAGGCTGGCGACGCCGCCGCCGCCCAGGGCGTTCTCCAGCAGGAAGTTGAGGCTATGGGTGCCCGGCAGGTACCAGCGCTGGACCCGGCCATGCACCGGGTCCAGCACATGGCCCATCCAGTCCACCAGCACCTCGGGAGTCAGGGCTTCGGCGATCCACGGCAGGTAGTCGGGGTGGCGCGCCATGACCCCGATATTGCTGTGGTTGCCCTTGTCGCCGGAACGTGCCACCGCCAGCTTCACCAGCGCCACGCTGGCATCGGCGCGGCCGCGGGGGGCGGGCAGGGAATGGGGGGCGGGCAGGGCTGCCGGGTCCAGGCGGTCGGTGTGCGGCAGGGCGCAAGGGTGACGCTGGCCGGCAAGGTCGATCTCCAGCCGGCAGGCGTCCTTGTCCAGCAGGAAGGAGAACAGGCGGATCACCGGGTACACCGTCGGCCGGCCACCGACGATGCCGGTGAGCCCCGGGGCCATGCCGGTGGCGGCCTGGGCGATTTCCCGGGAGAACAGCACCAGCGCCGCCTTGTTCGGGTGGCGCACTGCCAGCTTGATCACCACCTCGCGGCTGTCCTGGCGCTGGCCGTGGGGGCCGTAGGTGGCCTCGCTGCCCAGCAGTTCGATGTTCACTTCGCTGTAGGGCCCCCAGCCGCGCTGGGCGAACATCTCGCTGGTCTTGTCGATGATCGCCTGGCTGACCCGGTGCGCCTTGGCGACCGCGTCGATCCCGGCCATCAGGCAACTGGCGGTGCAGCGGAAGCCGTCCGGGTAGGTGGCGCTGACCTTGTACTGGTGGCTGGGGGGCAAGCCCCTGGCACCCTGTACATGAACCCTTTCCGGGCCCTGTTGCCGCAGTTCCACCTGAGAGAAATCGCACACCACATCCGGAAGCAGGTAAGCCCTGGGGTTGCCAATTTCGTACAGCAGTTGTTCGCCCACCGTCAGCGGGCTCACCAGCCCTCCGGTACCGGGTGCCTTGCCGACCACAAACTGGCCGTCAGCGCCGACCTCGACGATGGGGAAGCCGATATGTTCGTAGTCCGGAACCTGGCGCCAGTCGGTGAAATTGCCGCCGGTGCACTGCGCGCCACATTCGATGATGTGCCCGGCCAGGGCGGCCTGGGCCAGGCGGTCGTAATCCTGCCAGGACCAGTTGAACTCGTGGACCAGGGCGGCGCTGACCACCGCGCTGTCGACGCCGCGGCCGGTGATCACGATATCCGCCCCCAGGCGCAGCGCTTCGACGATGCCGGGGGCACCGAGGTAGGCATTGGTGGAGACGCACATTGGCGGCAGGGGCGCGCCACTGAACATCTCCACAATGGCGGCGTCGCTCAACTGCTTGAACTGCGGTTGCAGGTCGTCCCCCAGCAGCACGGCGATCTTCAGCGCCACCCCGGCCTGTTCGCAGGCGGCCTGCAAGGCACTGGCACAGGCCTGCGGGTTGACCCCGCCGGCGTTGCTGATGACCCGGATGCCCTGTTCGCGGATCGTGGCCAGCAAGGGTTTGAGCACCTCGACGAAATCCGTGGCGTAGCCCGCTGTCGGGTCCTTCATGCGCGCCCCGGCCATGATCGACAGGGTGATCTCTGCCAGATAGTCGAACACCAGGTAGTCCAGGCGGCCGCCTTGCACCAACTGCGCTGCGGCGCTGCTGGTGTCGCCCCAGAAGGCACTGGCGCAGCCGATTCTTACGGTCTTGGTCATGACAGGGCTCTCGAATGAAGAACTGCGAGGAGGCTACCAAGCAAGCGCTTGGTTTGTAAATACGTTGGCCTATTCTTCTGGCCAAGCGCTTGCTTGGTCACCGGCAGAGGCTTAAATTGCGCGCGCCGCGCCCGGATTTGCCGGGTTACGCGGAGCTATTGATGACGTGAAGGTAGGAGAACACCGGTGGACGAGCAAAAAGCCCTGCAGGTAGTACGCGAGCTGATCGCCAGTGGCCAGGTGACCGACCCCGAGAGCGCCCGGGGCAAACTGCTGCAAACCGCAGCGCATCTGTTTCGCAACAAGGGTTACGAGCGCACCACCGTGCGTGACCTGGCCAGCGCGGTGGGCATCCAGTCGGGCAGCATCTTTCATCACTTCAAGAGCAAGGACGACATCCTGCGGGCGGTGATGCAGGAAACCATCCACTACAACACCGCCTTGATGCGCGCTGAACTGGCCGAGGCCGGCAGCGTGCGCGAACGGGTGCTGGCGCTGATCCGCTGTGAACTGCAGTCGATCATGGGCGGCAGCGGTGAAGCCATGGCAGTGCTGGTGTACGAGTGGCGCTCACTGTCCCCGGAAGGCCAGGCAGCCGTCCTGGCGCTGCGCGACATCTACGAACAGATCTGGCTGCAGGTGCTGGGGGAGGCCAAGGAGGCGGGGTTCATCAAGGGCGATGTGTTCATTACCCGGCGCTTTCTCACCGGCGCCCTGTCCTGGACCACCACCTGGTTTCGTGCCGAGGGCAGCATGACTCTGGAACAGCTGGCCCAGGAGGCCCTGCTGCTGGTGCTCAAGGATCATTGAGCGGCTGGCTAATTGTGCGTGGCAACGTTGTCGAAGTGGCTGAAAACGCCTAGCTTTAGCTCATTCATTTTCATTTCCTTGAGGTGTGTTGCCTTGATGTCCTTGCCGCTGCGGTCAGCCTTGCGAATGCTCTTGCTGGCGCTGGCAACACTTTGGGTCTGTCCGGCCTCCTCGGCGCAGCTGGTGCGGGTCGCGGCGGCGCATTTCCCGCCTTATACCGTCCGTCCAGAAACCGGTGCCGACACCGGTTTGCTGCCGCAACTGGTGGAAGCCCTCAACCAGTCCCAGAGCGACTATCAGTTCGTCCTGGTGCCCACCTCGATTCCCCGGCGTTTCCGCGATTTCGAGCAGGGCCGGGTGGACCTGGCGATCTTCGAGAACCCGGCCTGGGGCTGGCAGAACATTGCCCACACCAGTGTCGACATGGGCCTGGAAGACGCGGAAATTTTCGTCGCCCAGCGTCAGGGCGGGCGCCAGCAGGACTATTTCGCCAACCTGAAGGGCAAGCGCCTGGCCCTGTTCAGCGGTTATCACTACGCCTTCGCCCAGTTCAACGCCGACCCCAAGTTCCTGGCCGACACCTACAACGCCACCCTGACCTATTCCCACGACAGCAACCTGCTGATGGTCCTGCGGGGCAGGGCGGACATCGCCCTGGTGACCCGCTCCTACCTCAGCGACTTCCTGGCGCGCAATGCCGAAAGCACGGAGCAGTTGCTGGTTTCCGAACGCATCGATCAGGTCTACCACCATTACGCCCTGATCCGGCCCAAGGCGCCGATCACGGCCGAAGACTTTTCCGGGCTCCTGCAAAAACTGCGGGACAACGGCCAGATGCATAAGATCTTCGATCCCTATCGCATTGTGGTGATGAGCGTGCCCCACGCCTGACATCACGCAGCGACCGGCCCGGCCCGCGACGGGCTAAATTTCCGGCGGCGGCCCACGTCACTTGGTTGAATGCCCAACCGACGGTGAGCGCTGCCATGTCCCCTGTTAATCCGCTGAATGTCGCAGCCCTGCCCACTAGCCAGCTCACGGGAATCGATGAGGTCATCGCCCGCCAAAGGCTGTTCGAGTCTCTGCGGGGCCGGGGGCAGGCGCCCGTGCCGGTGGATGCCCAGGCAGCCGAGGCGGCGCGCCAGGATCGGCTGGCTTTCTGGCTGTCGGCCCAGGTACATGCCCTGTATCTGGACCCGCCAGGTGCGCAGCGGCCGGCGCCAGGCGCCCACGCGCCGCCCTGTGCTGCGCATGACCGTTGTCGGTTCTGCCAGCAGGAGTTCGATCTGTTGCATAAACGTGCAGCGTTACTGGTGCTTGGCCGCAGTGGCCTGCTTGAGGTGTAGGCACCCTTCAAGCCGGGTCATGCAGGGCGCCAGTCAGCGACGGGCGAAGGTATCGGGGCGGTTGCCCGAGACTTTGCGGCAATGCACCAGGGCATCGCGAATCATGAAGTTGACCAGGGTCGGCGATACCCCCAGCTCCTTGGCGATGTCCTTTTGCGGGACGCCATGCAGGCGGTACATCTCGAAGGCGTAGCGCGTGCGGCTGGGCAGCTCGGTCAGGGCTTCGGCGATGTTTTCCAGGGTGGAAAAGTTCATGTGGGAGGTTTCAGGTGAAGCGCCATGAATAACCACATTCAAGCCTTCCTCTTCAGTACCCGAGTACTTCTGCTCCAGCGCCTGCTTGCGGTAGTGGTCGATGGCCAGGTTGCGCACGATCTGGAACAGGTAACTGAGCTGGGCCTTGAACGAGGAGGTGATCTGCGGCGCCGACTGCAGGCGGAAAAACGCATCTTGAACCACGTCTTCAGCCCGGGATCGGCAGCCGGTAATGCGGGCTGCAATCTTCACCAGGATCAGACGGTTGTCGACAAAAGCCTGGAGTAACGGTGAATCGCACCTGCTTGTGGATACTTGTTCCGTCATGGAAATCACCTTGTTGCAAAGAGGTTAGTGGGACGTCAGAAAAATCTGACCCGTCCTACACATCGAGCGACAAATTAGGCTGAATGATAATGATTGTCAATTGAGAAAAAGAACTAATGCTCTCTGTCAGTGCAGATTGCGAACGGCTGCTCGTCAGTGGGCTGGATCAGGCCTTGAAGGGCAGGATGCGGACTAATTATTTCAAGACGTCATCCGTTCTCATTGGAGAAAGATTCCGGGTAGCAGACCCGGCCACGGCGCCCTCCGGATGCCCACGACTTTCTTATAACTATTTGATTTATAGATAGTTATTAAAGTTATGGGAGAGCAGGGCCCGCTCTCCATTGCAAGCACAATCCTGGCAGGAAACCCCATGACGGACGCGTTCGAACTCCCCAGCACCCTGACCCAAGCCCTTCAACGCCGGGCAGTCCTGGCACCTGATCAAGTGGCGTTGCGCTTTCTCGCCGAAGAGCAGGATCAGAGCGTGGTCCTCAGTTACCGGGACCTGGACCTTCGTGCGCGCACCATTGCTGCGGCTCTGCAAGCCAACGCCGAATTCGGCGATCGCGCGGTATTGCTGTTTCCCAGCGGCCCGGACTACGTCGCGGCGTTCTTCGGTTGCCTGTACGCCGGGGTGATCGCGGTGCCGGCCTATCCGCCGGAGTCCACCCGTCGTCATCACCAGGAGCGCCTGATTTCCATCATGGCCGACGCCGAGCCACGGTTGCTGCTGACCAGCGCCGGGCTGCGGGATTCACTGTTGCAGATGGACGAACTCAAGGCCGCGGGCGCGCCGCAACTGCTGTGTGTGGACACCCTGCAAGCCGGGCTGGCCGAAGACTGGCAGGCCGTGGCGCTGCAGGGCGACGACATCGCCTTCCTGCAATACACCTCGGGCTCCACCGCGCTGCCCAAGGGCGTGCAGGTCAGCCATGGCAACCTGGTGGCCAACGAACTGCTGATCCGTCGCGGCTTCGGTATCGACCTCAACCCGGACGACGTGATTGTCAGCTGGCTGCCGCTGTACCACGACATGGGCTTGATTGGCGGCCTGCTGCAACCGATTTTCAGCGGCGTGCCCTGTGTGCTGATGTCACCGGCCTACTTCCTGGCGCGGCCCGTACGCTGGCTGGAAGCGATCAGCGAATACGGCGGCACCATCAGCGGCGGCCCGGATTTCGCCTACCGCCTGTGCAGCGAACGGGTCTGCGAGTCGGCCCTGGAGCGCCTCGACCTCAGCGGCTGGCGCGTGGCCTATTCGGGGTCCGAGCCGATCCGCCTGGACACCCTGGAGCGTTTCGCCGAGAAGTTCAGCGCCTGCGGTTTCAGCCATGAAAACTTCCTCGCCTCCTACGGCCTGGCCGAAGCCACCCTGTTCGTGGCCGGTGGCGTGCGCGGCCAGGGCATCCCGGCCCTGCACCTGGACGACCAGGCCCTGGCGCAGAACCGCGCCGAGCCGGGGCAGGGCAGCGCGATGATGAGCTGCGGCTTCAGCCAGCCGGAACACGCCGTGCTGGTGATGGATCCGCAGCAACTGGGCGAATTGCCTGACAACCGTATTGGCGAAGTCTGGGCCGCCGGGCCGAGCATTGCCCATGGCTACTGGCGCAATCCTGAAGCCACCGCCAAGACCTTCGTCCAGCATGCCGGTCGAACCTGGTTGCGCACCGGTGACCTGGGCTTTATCCGCGATGGCGAGCTGTTCATCACCGGGCGCCTGAAGGACCTGCTGATCGTGCGCGGGCACAACCTCTACCCCCAGGACATCGAAAAGACCATCGAGCGCGAAGTGGAAGTGGTGCGCAAGGGCCGGGTGGCGGCGTTCGCGGTCAGCGACCAGGGCCAGGAAGGCATCGGCATCGCTGCGGAAATCAGCCGCAGCGTGCAGAAGATCCTGCCCCCCGAAGCGCTGATCAAGGCCATCCGCCAGGCCGTGGCCGAAGCCTGTCAGGAAGCGCCCAGCGTGGTGGTGTTGCTCAACCCCGGGGCCCTGCCGAAAACCTCCAGCGGCAAGTTGCAGCGTTCCGCCTGCCGCACGCGGTTGGCCGATGGCAGCCTGGATTACTACGCGCTGTTCCCGCAGGCCGGCAGCGAACCCGCCCGCGTCGGCGAAGGTTCTGGCGATGAGCTGCAAAACCTGATCGGGCGGATCTGGCAGGAACAGCTGCAATGCGCTTCAGTGGCGGCCGACGATCACTTCTTCCTCCTGGGGGGCAACTCGATTGCCGCTACCCAGGTGATCGCCCGCCTGCGTGAAGAGCTGGGGCTGGAACTGGGCTTGCGCCTGCTGTTCGAGGCTCCGACCCTGGGTGCCTTCAGCGCTGCCGTGGCGCGCCAGCAGCAGGACGGCGGCGTGGCCCAGGGCAGTATCAATGCCCTGTCGCGCCAGCAGCCGCTGCCCCAATCCCTGGCGCAGAACCGCCTGTGGATCACCTGGCAACTGGACCCGCAGAGCAGCGCCTACAACATTCCCGGCGGCCTGCGCTTGCGTGGCGAGCTGGATGAAGAGGCCCTGCGCGCCAGCTTCCAGCAACTGATCCAGCGCCACGAAGCGCTGCGCACGCGCTTCTTCGAGCGTGACGGCCAGGCCCTGCAACAGGTGGATGCCGCCGGCGAATTCAACCTGCAGGTGATCGATATCAGCGACCTGCCACCGGCCGAGCGTGAAGCCCGGGCGCGGCAGATCCGCGAAGACGAGGCCCGGACCCAGTTCGATCTGGAGAAGGGGCCGCTGTACTGGGCGACCCTGGTGCGCCTGGATGACGAAGAACACCAACTGCTGCTGACCCTGCACCACATCATCGCCGACGGCTGGTCGCTGAATGTGCTGATCGACGAGTTCTCGCGGCTCTATGCCGCCGCGGCCCAGGGCCAGAGCCTGGAGCTGGCGCCCCTGGCCCTGCAATACGCCGACTACGGCAGTTGGCAGCGCCAGTGGCTGGCCCAGGGCGAAGGCCAGCGCCAGCTGGACTACTGGAAACAGCAGTTGGCGGACGAAGCCCCGGTGTTGAACCTCGCCACCGACCACCCGCGCTCGGCCCAGGTCCGCCACAGCGCCGCGCGCCATGACCTGCGCCTGAGCGCGAGCCTCAGTGAAGCCGTGCGCCAGACCGCCCAGGCTCGGCAGGCCACGCCGTTCATGCTGTTGCTGGCGGCGTTCCAGACCCTGCTGCACCGCTACAGCGGGCAGAGCGATATCCGCATCGGTGTGCCCAACGCCAACCGCCCGCGCCTGGAGACCCAGGGCCTGCTGGGCTTTTTCATCAACACCCAGGTATTGCGCGGGCAGTTGGATTCGCGCCAGTCCTTCGCCGACCTGCTGCAGCAGACCCGCCGCACCGCCCTGGAGGCCCAGGCCCACCAGGACCTGCCTTTCGAACAATTGCTCGAAGCCTTCCCCGAAGCCCGTGAGCAGGGCCTGTTCCAGGTCATGTTCAACCACCAGCAGCGCGACCTCAGTGCCTTGCGCCGCCTGCCGGGGCTGCTGGCCGAAGAGCTGCCGTGGCACAGCCGCGAGGCCAAGTTCGACCTGCAATTGCACAGCGAAGAGGACCGCAACGGCCGCCTGAGCCTGGCCTTCGACTACGCCGACGAGCTGTTCGACGCGGCCAGCATCCAGCGTCTGGCCGGGCATTTCATCAGCCTGCTGGAGCATGCCTGCCAGCAACCGGACCGCGCCCTGGGCGACTTGCCGTTGCTGAGCAAGGCCGAAGCCGCGCAGCTGCAGCAATGGAGCGTGGCGCCTTGCGTGAGCGCCGAACGCTGGTTGTCGGAACGCCTGCATGCGCAACTGCAGCAGACCCCGGAGCGCACCGCGCTGGTCTGGGACGGCGGCCAGCTGAGCTTTACCGAACTGCACGCCCAGGCCAACCGCCTGGCCCACTACCTGCGGGACAAGGGCGTCGGCCCGGACGTGTGCGTGGCCATCGCCGCCGAACGTTCGCCGCAACTGCTGATCGGCCTGCTGGCGATCATCAAGGCCGGTGGCGCCTACGTGCCCCTGGACCCGGACTACCCCGCCGAACGCCTGGCCTACATGCTCGCAGACAGCGGCGTGCAACTGCTGCTGACCCAGACCCATCTGCTGGGCCGGATGCCCGAAGCCCCGGGTGTCAGCGCCATCGCCATGGACAGCCTCAAGCTCGACAGCTGGCCGAGCCACGCGCCGGGCCTGCACCTGCACGGCGAACACCTGGCCTATGTGATCTACACCTCCGGTTCCACCGGCCAGCCCAAGGGCGTCGGCAACACCCATCGCGCGCTGATGGAGCGCCTGCAATGGATGCAGGACAGCTACCAGCTGCAAGCCGACGATGTGCTGATGCAAAAAGCCCCCATCAGCTTCGATGTGTCGGTGTGGGAATGCTTCTGGCCGCTGATCACCGGCTGCCGCCTGTTGATCGCCGCCCCCGGCGAGCACCGCGATCCCCATCGCATCGCCCAGATGGTGCAGGAGTATGGTGTCACCACGCTGCACTTCGTGCCGCCGCTGTTGCAGTTGTTCGTCGATGAGCCGCTGAGCGCCGAATGCCACAGCCTGCGCCGGGTGTTCTCCGGTGGCGAAGCCCTGCCGGCCGAGCTGCGCAATCGCCTATTGCAGCAGTTGCCCAATGCGCAACTGCACAACCGCTATGGCCCGACCGAAACCGCGATCAACGTCACCCATTGGCAGTGTTCAGTCGATGACGGCGAGCGTTCGCCCATTGGCCGGCCCCTGGGCAACGTGGTGTGCCGGGTGCTGGACGCGGACCTCAATCCGTTGCCGGCAGGAGTTCCGGGTGAGCTGTGCATCAGCGGCCAGGGCCTGGCCCGGGGTTACCTGGGACGCCCGGCGCTGACCGCCGAACGCTTTGTGGTCGACCCCCTGAGTGAGGAGGGCGCGCGCCTGTACCGCACCGGTGACCGCGTACGCTGGTGCGCCGACGGCGTGCTGGAATACCTCGGTCGCCTCGACCAGCAGGTCAAGCTGCGGGGCTTTCGGGTCGAGCCGCAGGAAATCGAAGCGCGGCTACTGGCCCAGGACGGCGTGGCCCAGGCCGCGGTGCTGGTGCGCGATACCGTCGCCGGCCCGCAGTTGATCGGCTACTACACCGCCCAGGCCAGCGACGAAGATGAAACCGAGCAAAGCGCCCGGCTGAAAACTGCCCTGGCCGCCGAGCTGCCGGAATACATGGTGCCGGCGCAACTGCTGCGGCTGGACGCCATGCCCCTGAGCCCCAGTGGCAAGCTCGACCGCCGGGCCCTGCCGGAGCCGCAATGGCTGGTGCGCGAGCACGTCGAACCGAGCACCGAACTGGAACAGCAGATCGCGGCTATATGGCGCGAAGTGCTGGGCCAGCCACGCATCGGCCTCAAGGACGATTTCTTCGCCCTGGGCGGGCATTCGCTGCTGGCCACTCAGATCATTTCCCGCACCCGCCAGGCCTGCGACGTCGAGCTGCCACTGCGGGCGCTGTTCGAAGCCAGTGAACTGGGGGACTTTGCCGAACAGGTGCTGCTGATCCAGGAGTCTGGTGCGCGCAACCAGCAGCCGCCGATTGCCCGGGTAGACCGCAGCCAGCCGGTGCCGCTGTCCTATTCCCAGCAGCGCATGTGGTTTCTCTGGCAGATGGAGCCCGACAGCCCGGCCTACAACGTCGGTGGCATGGCGCGGCTGTCTGGCGTGCTCGACGTGGGCCGCTTCGAGGCCGCGCTGCAAGCGCTGATCCTGCGTCACGAAACCCTGCGCACCACCTTCCCCAGCGTCAATGGCGTGGCCCACCAGCAGGTGCATGCCGACACCGGCCTGCGCATGGCCTGGAAGGACTTCTCGGCCCTGGCCCCGGATGCCCGGCAACAACGCCTGCAACAACTGGCGGACAGCGAAGCGCACCAGCCCTTCGACCTGGAGACCGGCCCCTTGCTGCGCGCCTGCCTGGTCAAGGCCGGCGAGCAGGAGCATTACTTCGTCCTGACCCTGCACCACATCGTCACCGAAGGCTGGGCCATGGACATCTTCGCCCGCGAATTGGGCGCGCTGTACGAAGCCTTCCTCGACGACCGTGAATCGCCCCTGGAACCGCTGCCGGTGCAGTACCTGGACTACAGCGTGTGGCAGCGCCAGTGGCTGGAATCCGGCGAGCGCCAGCGTCAGCTGGACTACTGGACCGGGCAACTGGGCCGCGAACACCCGCTGCTGGAACTGCCCAGCGACCGGCCACGCCCGGCGGTGCAAAGCCACCAGGGCGAACTCTATCGCTTCGATTTGAGCGACGAGCTGGCGGCCCGGGTGCGCGCCTTCAATGCCGAGCATGGCCTGACCCTGTTCATGACCATGACCGCCGCGTTGTCGCTGCTGCTCTATCGCTACAGCGGCCAGAGCGACCTGCGCATCGGCGCGCCGGTGGCCAACCGCATCCGTCCGGAAAGCGAAGGGCTGATCGGCGCCTTTCTCAACACCCAGGTGCTGCGTTGCCAGCTCGACGGGCAGATGAGCGTCGGCCAGTTGCTGGAGCAGGTACGCCACACCGTGATCGAGGGCCAGTCACACCAGGACCTGCCGTTCGATCATCTGGTGGAAGCCTTGCAACCGCCGCGCAGCACCGCCTACAACCCGCTGTTCCAGGTGATGTGCAACGTCCAGCGCTGGGAATTCCAGCAAAGCCGGCAACTGGCGGGCATGACCGTGGAATACCTGGTCAACGATGCCCGGGCCACCAAGTTCGACCTCAACCTGGAAGTCACCGACCTGGACCAGCGCCTGGGCTGCTGCCTGACCTACAGCACCGACCTGTTCGACGAGCCGCGCATTGCGCGCATGGCCGGCCACTGGCGCAATCTGCTGCAGGCCCTGATCGACGATCCGCAACGGCGCCTGTGCGAATTGCCACTGCTGCAGGCCGATGAACAGCAGCACCTGCTGGACACTTTGAGCGTCGAGCCCGGCGAGCAACGCCTGGATCAGTGCATCCACCATCTGTTCAGCGAGCAGGCCCTGGCCCGCAAGGACGCCCCGGCCCTGACCTTCGCCGGGCAGACCCTGAGCTACAGCGAGCTGGACAGCCGCGCCAACCGCCTGGCCTGGATGCTTCGTGAGCGTGGCGTGGGCCCGCAGGTGCGAGTCGGCCTGGCCCTGGAGCGTTCCCTGGAAATGGTCGTCGGCCTGCTGGCGATTCTCAAGGCCGGCGGCGCCTACGTGCCCCTGGACCCGGAATACCCCCTGGACCGCCTGCACTACATGATCGAAGACAGCGGCATCGGCCTGCTGCTCAGCGATGCGCGGATGTTCGCCGCCCTGGGCGAGCTGCCGGCCGGAGTCGGCCGCTGGTGCCTGGAAGAGGACGGTGCGCTGCTGGCCGACTACCCGGCGGGCGAATTGCCCTTCATCAGCCTGCCCCAGCATCAGGCGTATCTGATCTACACCTCCGGTTCCACCGGCCAGCCCAAGGGCGTGGTGGTGTCCCACGGGGAAATCGCCATGCACTGCCAGGCGGTGATCCGCCGCTTCGGCATGCGCCCGG
Source organism: Pseudomonas sp. GW823-FHT02C05 (assembly GCF_058797595.1). Classification (NCBI taxonomy): domain Bacteria; kingdom Pseudomonadati; phylum Pseudomonadota; class Gammaproteobacteria; order Pseudomonadales; family Pseudomonadaceae; genus Pseudomonas; species Pseudomonas sp. GW823-FHT02C05. Next base: position 1,029,967 of record NZ_JBXAJU010000003.1, read on the forward strand.
ACGACTGCGAGCTGCACTTCTATTCCATCAACTTCGACGCCGCCACCGAGCGCTTGCTGGTGCCGCTGCTCAGCGGCGCCCAGGTGGTACTGCGGGCCCAGGGCCAGTGGGACGCCGAAGAGATCTGCCAACTGATCCGTCAGCACCGCATCAGCATCCTCGGTTTCACCCCCAGCTACGGCAGCCAGTTGGCCCAGCATCTGGCGACCCAGCAGCAGACCCTGCCGGTGCGCATGTGCATCACCGGCGGCGAGGCCCTGACCGGCGAACACCTGCAGCGCATCCGTGCGGCCTTCCAGCCGAACCTGTTCTTCAACGCCTACGGCCCCACCGAAACCGTGGTCATGCCCCTAGCCAGCCTGGCGCCGCAGCAGTTGGCCGAAGGCGTGGCCAGCGTACCCATCGGCAGCATCGTCGGGGCCCGGGTGGCCTATATCCTCGATGCCGATCTGGCGCTGGTGCCCCAAGGGGCGACCGGTGAGCTGTATGTCGGCGGCGCCGGTCTGGCCCAGGGTTATCACCGTCGTCCGGGGATGAGTGCCGAGCGTTTTGTCGCCGATCCGTTCGCCACCGATGGCGGGCGCCTGTACCGCACCGGGGACCTGGTGCGCCAGTGCGCCGACGGCCAGGTGGAATACATCGGCCGGGTGGACCATCAGGTGAAGATTCGCGGTTTCCGCATCGAGCTGGGGGAAATCGAAACCCGCCTGCTGGATCATCCGGCGGTGCGTGAAGCGGTGGTGCTGGCCTTGGATACCCCGGCCGGCAAGCAGCTGGCTGGTTACCTGGTGACCGAGGTGGCCGAGCACAACGAGGTGCAGCAGGCCAACCTGCGTGAAGCCCTCAAGCAGCAGCTGAAAACCCAGCTGCCGGACTACATGGTGCCGACCCACCTGATCCTGCTCGGCAGCATGCCGTTGACCGCCAACGGCAAGCTCGATCGCCGAGCCCTGCCATTGCCGGACCCGGAGCTCAATCGCCAGCAGTACGTGGCGCCGAGCAATGAGCTGGAACAGACCCTGGCCGGGGTCTGGGGCGAAGTGCTGAACGTGCAGCAAGTGGGCCTCAACGACAATTTCTTCGAACTGGGGGGCGACTCGATCCTGTCGATCCAGGTGGTCAGCCGTGCCCGCCAGTTGGGGATTCACTTCACCCCGCGGGACCTGTTCCAGCACCAGACCGTGCAGACCCTGGCGCGGGTCGCCAGCCACACTCAGCGCGTCAGCGCCGAGCAGGGCCAGCTCAGTGGCGAAGCGTCGCTGACGCCGATCCAGCACTGGTTCTTCGACAGCCGCATTCCCCAGCCGCAGCACTGGAACCAGGCCTTGTTGCTGGAACCGCTGGGCACCCTGGATGGGTCGTTGCTGGAGCAAGCGCTGCTGGCGGTGCTGGAGCAGCACGACGCCTTGCGCCTGCGTTTCTCTCAGGCAGGTGAGCAGGCAGGCGGGCAATGGCGCGCCGAGTACCTGCCGTTGTCCGATGCTCCCTTGCTCTGGCAGGTGCGGGTGCCGTCCATGGCCACCTGCGAGGCACTGTTCGCCGATGCCCAGCGCAGCCTCGACCTGGAACACGGGCCGCTGCTGCGGGCGGTGCTGGTGGACGGCCCTGAAGGCGAGCAACGCCTGTTGCTGACCATCCACCACCTGGTGGTGGACGGTGTGTCCTGGCGCGTGCTGCTGGAAGATCTGCAAAACGCCTATCGTCAGTTGCAAGCCGGGCAGGCCCTGAAGCTGCCGGCCAAGACCAGTGCCCTGCGGGACTGGTCGAGCCGCCTGCAAGCCTATGCCGGCAGCGAATCCCTGCGTGAAGAGCTCGGCTGGTGGCAGCAGCAATTGGCCGGCCCGGCCGCGCAACTGCCGGGGCTCAAGGCCACTGGCAGCCAGCAGCATCAACAGGCTCAAAGCCACAGCGTGACCCTGGATGCCGAGCGCACCCGTCAGTTGCTGCAACAGGCTCCAGCGGCCTACCGCACCCAGGTCAACGACCTGCTGCTGACCGCCCTGGCCCGGGTGCTGTGTCGCTGGAGCGGGCAGCCTTCGGCCCTGGTGCAACTGGAAGGCCACGGCCGCGAGGCGCTGTTCGACGAGATCGACCTGACTCGCACCGTGGGTTGGTTCACCAGCGCCTATCCGCTGCGCCTGACGCCGTTGCAGGTGGAAGAAGCGGCCGGGCAGGGCGCCTCGATCAAGGCCATCAAGGAACAACTGCGGGCCGTGCCGCACAAGGGCCTGGGTTACGGCGTGCTGCGCTACCTGGCGGATGAAAGCTGCCGCGAGGCCCTGGCAGCGCTGCCGCTGGCGCCGGTGACCTTCAACTACCTGGGGCAGTTCGACCAGAGTTTCGGTACCGATGCACTGTTGCGCCCGTTGGATGAATCCGTCGGCCCGGCCCATGCACCGGAAGCACCGTTGCCCAACGAACTGAGCATCGACAGCCAGGTGTATGGCGGCGAGCTGGTGCTGCGCTGGACCTACAGCAGCGAACGTTTCGACGCCGAGCTGATCAGCGAGCTGGCGAGCGCCTACCTGGGCGAGCTGCAGAGCCTGATCGGCCATTGCCTGAAGGACGATGCCGGTGGCCTGACGCCGTCCGACTTCCCCCTGGCGCGCCTGACCCAGGCCCAGCTCGATGGCCTGCCGGTACCGGCGGCGCAGATCGAAGACGTCTACCCGCTGACCCCGATGCAGGAGGGCATGCTGTTGCACACCCTGCTGGAGCCGGGCACCGGCCTGTATTACATGCAGGACCGCTACCGCATCAACAGCGAACTGGACCCGGAGCGTTTCGCCCAGGCCTGGCAGGCGGTGGTGGCGCGCCACGAAGCCTTGCGCGCGTCTTTTTGCTGGAACGTCGGCGAAGACATGCTGCAAGTTATCCACAAGCCGGGCCGCACCCCGATCGAGTTTCTCGACTGGAGCGCGGTGCCCGAGGCCGAGCAGGAAGCCAAGCTGCAAGCCCTGCACAAACAGGAGCGTGAGGCCGGCTTCGATCTGCTCAACCAGGCGCCGTTCCACCTGCGGCTGATCCGCGTTGGTGCGGCCCGTTACTGGTTCATGATGAGCAACCACCACATCCTCATCGATGCCTGGTGCCGCTCGCTGCTGATGAACGACTTCTTCGAGATCTACACCGCCCTCGGTGAAGGTCGCGAGGCGCAACTGGCGGTGCCACCGCGTTACCGCGACTACATCGGCTGGCTGCAACACCAGAGCCTGTCCGAGGCGCGGCAGTGGTGGCGGCAGAACCTTGAGGGCTTTGAACGCACCACGCCGATCCCCAGCGACCGGCCGTTCCTGCGCGAACACGCCGGTGACAGCGGCGGCATGATCGTCGGCGACTGCTACACCCGCCTGGATGCCCGGGATGGTGCGCAACTGCGGGAACTGGCGCAGCAGCACCAGCTCACCGTCAACACCTTCGCCCAGGCGGCCTGGGCCCTGGTGCTGCGGCGCATGAGCGGCGATCGCGACGTATTGTTCGGGGTCACCGTGGCCGGGCGCCCGGTGGAAATGCCGGAGATGCAACGCACCGTCGGCCTGTTCATCAACAGCATCGCCCTGCGGGTCAAGCTGCCCCAGGACGGTGAGCGCTGCAGCGTGCGCCAGTGGCTCAGCGGCTTGCTCGACAGCAACATGCAGCTGCGCGAATACGAGTACCTGCCGCTGGTGGCGATCCAGGAAACCAGCGAACTGCCCAAGGGCCAGCCGCTGTTCGACAGCCTGTTCGTGTTCGAGAACGCGCCGGTGGAAGTCTCGGTGCTGGACCGTGCCCAGAGCCTGAACGCCAGTTCGGATTCCGGCCGTACCCACACCAACTTCCCGATCACCGCGGTGTGCTACCCGGGGGACGACCTGGGCCTGCACCTGTCCTACGACCAGCGCTACTTCGAGCAGGCGACCATCGAACGCATGCTCGGCGAGTTCAAGCGCCTGCTGCTGGCGCTGATGCAGGGCTTTCATGGCGACATGGCCGAACTGCCGCTGCTGGGTGAAGAGGAGCAGGACTTCCTGCTGGCCGGCTGCAACCAGAGCGAGCATGAGTACCCGCTGGAGCGCAGCTACGTGGAACTGTTCGAGGCCCAGGTGGCGGCCCATTCGCAACGCATCGCCGCCAGTTGCCTGGACCGGCGCTACAGCTATGCCGAGTTGAACTGCTGCAGCAACCGCCTGGGCCACGCCCTGGTTGCCAACGGCGTAGGCTTTGATCAGCCGGTGGCCCTGCTGGCCGAGCGCGGCCTGGAACTCTTGGGCATGATCATCGGCAGCTTCAAGGCCGGGGCCGGCTACCTGCCCCTGGACCCGGGCCTGCCGGGCCAGCGCCTGGGCCGTATCATCGAGCTCAGCCGCACGCCGATCCTGGTGTGCAGCGCGGCCTGCCGCGAACAGGCCCAGGCCCTGCTGGACGAGTTCGGCTGTGCCGGGCGTCCGCGGCTGCTGGTCTGGGAAGAGCTGCAAGCCGCCGGGCATGCCGAGCACAACCCGGGCCGCTACAGCGCGCCGGACAACCTGGCCTATGTGATCTACACCTCCGGTTCCACCGGCCTGCCCAAGGGCGTGATGGTGGAGCAGCGCGGCATGCTCAACAACCAGTTGAGCAAGGTGCCGTACCTGCAACTGAGTGAGGCCGACGTGATCGCCCAGACCGCCTCCCAGAGCTTCGACATTTCGGTCTGGCAGTTCCTTGCCGCACCGCTGTTCGGCGCTCGGGTGGACGTCGTGCCCAACACCATCGCCCACGATCCCCAGGGCCTGTTGGCTCACGTCCAGGAGCAGGGCATCACGGTGCTGGAGAGCGTGCCGTCGCTGATCCAGGGCATGCTCGCCCAGGACGCCATCGCCCTCGATGGCCTGCGCTGGATGTTGCCCACCGGCGAGGCCATGCCGCCCGAGCTGGCGCACCAGTGGCTGCTGCGTTATCCACAGATCGGCCTGGTCAACGCCTACGGCCCGGCGGAGTGCTCCGATGACGTGGCCTTCTTCCGTGTCGATATGGCTTCGACCCGGGGCGCCTACCTGCCCATCGGTACGCCCACCGACAACAACCGGCTGTACCTGATGGACGAAGCCCAGGAGCTGGTTCCCCTGGGCGCCGTCGGCGAGTTGTGCGTGGCCGGCACCGGTGTTGGCCGTGGCTACGTCAGCGACCCGTTGCGTACCGCGCTGGCCTTCGTGCCCCATCCGTTCGGTGCTGCGGGCGAACGCCTGTACCGCACCGGCGACCTGGCGCGCCGGCGCAGCGACGGCGTATTGGAATACGTCGGCCGGATCGACCATCAGGTGAAGATCCGTGGCTATCGCATCGAACTGGGCGAGATCGAAGCGCGCCTGCATGAACAGCCGGAATTGCGCGATGCCGCCGTGGGGGTGCAGGAAGGGGTCAACGGCAAGCATCTGGTGGGGTATCTGGTCGCCGGTGACTCAAGCCTGAGCCCGAGCGAACGCCTGGAGCGGATCAAACCGCGGCTGCGTGCCGAACTGCCGGAATACATGGTGCCGCTGCACTGGCTGTGGCTGGAGCGCCTGCCGCTCAACGCCAACGGCAAGCTCGATCGCAAGGCCCTTCCGGCCCTGGAAATCGGCCAGCTGCAGAGCCAGGACTATCAAGCGCCGGGCAATGAACTGGAGCAAACCCTGGCGGACATCTGGGCCGAGGTGCTCAAGGTCGAACGGGTGGGGGTACGCGACAACTTCTTCGAGTTGGGCGGGCATTCCCTGCTGGCGACCCAGATCGCTTCACGGGTACAGAAGACCCTGCAACGCAACGTGCCGCTGCGAGCCATGTTCGAATGCAGCACGGTGCAGGAGCTGGCCGCGTACATCGACGGTTTGGCCGGGAGTGAGATCAGCGAGGAGAAGGTCGACCGGCTGAGTGATCTGATGGCCGAGCTGGAGGGGCTGTGATCGACGGATGAGCGGTGGAGCGTTGTTCGCGCAGCAGGAGGACCGACATCTGGCGTAGGAGCCGGCTTGCCGGCGAAGAGGCCCGCAAGCCTTGCATCGCCCTGGCCGACGCCTTCGCTGGCAAGCCAGCTCCTACGGGCGAAGAGGCCCGCAGGTCCTCTGCTATGATCGCGCCCGGCCCAGGTCCAAGCACCTGCGCCGGGCGTTTTCATTCAAGGACCGGAACCATGGCAGAACAGCTTTACTGGCGCGATATCGAAGATTCCCTGGGCAACTGGAGTGGCCTCGGTGTCGAGGTCGAACCGGGCGCCACGGACAGACCGCCGTTGTACCTGCGCACCGGCGCCAATGCCCGGATCAAGCTGATGCACCACGACACGCCGTTGTTCTGGGCCACCCTGGCCCGTGACCACTGCGGCGTCTGGCTGGTGCGCAACCCGCTGGCGGACGGCGCCGAATGCCGGCTGCTGGCACCCATCGACTCACCCACCGTGGAGCAGCACGCCGCCCTGGCGCCCGAGCTGCGGATCAAGGCCTGGAGCCGCTATTTCGTCAGCCGTCTCAGTGAAAGCGCCCGGCACTTCCTCACCCCCGGTTTCTGGCTGGCCCAGGGCCTGCTGCCGGAGCCCTCCAGCACCGCGAGCGGCCTGGACCACTGGCGCTTCACCTCGGTGATCGACCCTTTGACCCATGTGCCCAACTGGCACCTGTACGGCGAGGATTTTCTCGACAACCTGCAACCCCAGACCCTGGAGTGGATCGACTGGTGGCATGGCGGCGGCAAGCTCATCGGCCTGCACCGTGTCGACCCCGAGGCCGGGCGCCTGAAGTGGTGGCGCAAGAAGGCCCGCGAAGGCAGCCTGCCGCCGATCCTGCTGTGGTACGTCGGCGGGTTGGCGTCCTACGTGGTGATCGACGGCCATTACCGTTTGCAGGCGGCCATCGCGGAAAACCTCGCGCCATCATTCATCGTCCTCAGCGCCACCCGCGAGCGCGGCTTCGCACCGAGCCTGGAGCATCAGCAACGGGTCATGGATTCACTGCGCAAGCGCGGCGACGCGGTGCCGCGCAACCCGGCCCTGAGCACCGAGAACCTCAACCGGGTGCTGATCCAGGCGTTCGATGACCGGCCGCAGTACCGCAGCGCTACCCCGGCCTGGGCCGGCAATGAGCCGGAGTCGCAGTGGTGCGACGAGGTGCGTCAGTGCCTGGGCGGGCAAGGGTTGGCAGACGAAGTAGACGCGGTCATTGGCCGCCATGGGTAAGGCGCTGGCCGCCTTCGCTGGCAAGCCAGCTCCTACAGGCGAATGGGCCCTCCAGCCCTCTGCTATAGTCGCGCCTGCCCGCCGCAGGGCCGGTCATTGATCAAGGATTAGGGACAATCGTGGAACAGATTTTCTGGCGTGATATCGAGGATTTGGCCGGCCACTGGAACGGCCTCGGCGTGGACGTCAAACGCCCGGCCAGCGGCAAGCCCAACCTGTGCCTGCTCAGTGGCAACAACAGCCGTATGCAGTTGGTGCTCGGCGACCAGACCCTGCTCTGGGGCACCATGTCCCGCTGCCTGTATGGCGTATGGCTGGTGCGCAATCACCTGCCGGAGCAACTGCCGCAAACCCTGGTGGGCCCCATCGACTCGCCTCAGGTGGAACAACAGGCGCGCCTCGACCCGGCGCTGCGCCTCAAGGCCTGGAGCCGCTTCTTCGTCGAGCAACTGATGCAGCACCAGCCGGACTTCTTTTACCCCGGCTACTGGCTGGTGCGGGCCCTGCGCCCGGCATCACAGAAGCCGATGCGCCCGTTGCTGGAGGGTATTGAGGCCTGGTACTTCAAGGGCGGTGAAGATGCCTTGAGCCATCTGCCGCAGTGGGCGATCTATGGTCGCAACATCCTCGACAACCAACAGGCTGGCACGGCGCGCTGGGTCGAGTTGGGGGAGTACGGTGGCGCAGTAGTCGGCCTGCATGCCGTGGACCCGCATTCCGGGCGCTTGAAGTGGTGGCGCAAAAAAGCCCGCGAAGGCAGCTTGCCGCCGATCCTGCTGTGGTATGTCACCGGTCTGAGCTGCTATCTGATTCTCGATGGCCATTACCGCCTGCAGGCGGCCATCGATGAAAACCTGCCGCCGGAGTTTCTGGTGCTCAGCTCGCCGCGGCTCTACCGCTATCGCCCCAACCCGCAAGAGCAGCAGAAGGTGCTGGGGGCGCTGCAAGTGCAAATCCAGCGCAAAAAACTGGACACGGGGCGCTTCAACCAGTTGCTGATCAGCACCTTCGACGACCGGCCGTATCACGGCTTCGGCAGCCAGTCCTGGGCGGGGATTGCCTCGGAGCAGGCGTGGATCGACCAGGTCAGCGGCATTCTCAAGGAACGCGGTGACCTGAGCGACCTGGAGGAAATCCTCGAACGCGAAGCGCCGGAAGAATACCGTTGAGGCGGCCAACAGACCGCCCCCAGAACCGACGCCAAGCGGCTTTCTGTAGCCGCTGCCGCAGGCTGCGTACGGCTGCGCAGCAGACGCGGCATTCTCAAGGCCGCCAGAGCTAGCCGGCGGGAGATCGTCAAGCAAGGTCCTGCGGACCTTTTCGCAGCCTCGCACGCTCGGCAGCGGCTACAGGCCAGTACCAGCCGGCTTTCTGTAGCCGCTGCCGCAGGCTGCGAACGGCTGCGCAGCAGACGCGGCCTTCTCAGGCCGCCAGAGCTAGCCGGCGGGTGATCGTCAAGCAAGGCCCTGCGGGCCTTTTCGCAGCTTCGCCAAGGCTAAGCAGCGGCTACAGGGCAACAATTCCATAGGTCCATAGGTCAATGCCGATCGGGGCAAGGTGGTTTCGGAAACGGGCTGGAAGGTCGCTGGAATGGTGTTTAGTCGCTTTCTTTTGTAAGGCATTTCCGAGAAACTGCGGGCCGCTTGAATGCGCCGGGTGGGCGGGCTAGGGTTCCTGAGCCATCGCCCAATCGATGGCTCGGATGTGCAAGTCCGACCGTTACCAGACGCATTAGCGCTCAGTCACGCCTGAGCGATTTCATGTCCGCCGTGTTATGGCGGCCGTGCGCGGGAGATCTTCGGATCTGCCGGGGTTCTGGTAACTCGGTCTTGCACACCCGCGTACGGCTGCCACCTTATTCGTGTGCAAGCGAACGGTGTCGGCTCCTTGTCATTACCAGGAGTTTGACCATGAAAAAGCTCGTCCCCGATCCGCTCACGTCCTATCGCGATCCCGCCCTCAAGGCTGCCAACGCCACCCTGCGCGTGGCCCTGGCCCAGCAACCGCTGGACCCTGCGCTGTTCCAGCTCAAGACCCAAGCCAAAGCCGTTGCCGCGGATTCGCTGTTCAGCGTGCGCGAAGGTATCAACGCCGAAGAAGCCCTGGTGCATGTGGCGCTGCTGCTCAAATGCGCCGAGGAAGTGTGCGATGAAATCACCCAACAGGGCAGCGGCCTGGAACGCGGATTGATCTGGTCCATGGTGCATTCGGTGGAGATGGCCCGTGCGGTGGTCGAGGCCTTGCTCGACGGCCAGCGCGGGCCTTGAGTCCGGGCATTTCCTGATACGGTTTTGTCGCCCCGGTCCGATTGACTGAGCCTGGTTCACGGCACAGTCTGTCGGATCTTTTTCGTTATTCCCTGCAGGAGCTAGCCGATGCCTTTCGCGACTATCGATGGACAACCCTTGCACTACCTCGACCAGGGCCAGGGGCCGGTGGTGTTCCTGGCCGGCAGTTATTTGTGGGACACCGGTATGTGGGCGCCGCAGATCGAGGCGCTGTCGGCGCAGTATCGGGTGATCGCGGTGGACCTGTGGGGCCATGGCCAGTCCGGGGCGCTGCCTGAGGGCACCGCGTCGCTGGATGATGTGGCGCGGCAGATGCTGGCCCTGCTCGACCATTTACAGATCGAGCGCGTAACCCTGGTGGGCTTGTCGGTGGGGGGCATGTGGGGCGCGCGCCTGGCCCTGGCGGCGCCGCAGCGTATCGACGGCCTGGTGCTGATGGACACTTACCTGGGCGCCGAGCCTGAGCCGACCCGGCAGTACTACTTTTCCCTGTTCCAGCAGATCGAAGACGCTGGGCTGATCGCCGAACCGCTGCTGGACATCGTGGTGCCGATCTTCTTCCGTCCGGGCATCGACCGGCAGTCGGCGCTGTTCCAGGATTTTCGTGCCAGCCTCGCGGCACTGCCGGCCGAGCGCCTGCGCCAGAGCGTGATTCCCATGGGGCGCATCACTTTCAGCCGGGCGGATGTGCTGGATCAGCTGCAGCACCTGGATGGGCCGAACACCTTGCTGCTGTGTGGTGATCAGGACAAGCCGCGACCACCTGCGGAAACCCTCGAGATGGCCGAACGCATTGGCTGCCCATACCAGCTGGTTCCTGACGCGGGGCATATTTCCAGCCGGGAAAACCCGGAGTTCGTGACCCGGGCCTTGTTGGCGTTTTTACAGCGCAACGGCTGAAGCCTGACTCTCTTGCCGTAGGAGCTGGCTTGCCAGCGAAGAGGCCCGCAAGCCAGGCGCCCGCCTGACGGACGCCTTCGCCGGCAAGCCGGCTCCTACGGCGAAGGGGCGGGGTTATTTGGGGCCGAGGATCTGCGTCAGCTTGCCCGGGGCCGGGGCGCCTTGCTGCTGTTGCAACTCGCCCTTGTCGTCGAGGTAGAAGATCGCCGGGGTCGCCGACAGCTCCAGTTCTTCCATCAGTTTCATGTTGGCGTCGAGCTTGGCCTGCACCGCTGCGGGAATGCTGGCCAGGGGTTTCAGGGCGCTGCCCTTGCCGGCCTTTTCGTGATCCTGCAGGGCCTGCTGCGGGTCCTTGGCGGCCAGCAGGGCGGCGGATTTGCCCGGGCTGTCTTCGCGGATGATGCCCACCATGATGTGCCGCAGCTGCACTTTGCCGGCCTTGACCCAGGGCCGCGCCTGTTCCCAGAACATGTTGCAGTAGGGGCAGTTGGGGTCGCTGAACAGGTAGACGATGCGCGGTGCATCGGCCTTGCCGTCGGCGATCCAGTTGCTCTTTTCCAGGTTGCCCCAGACTTCCTTGGCCATGGGCGCGTAGACCAGTTTCTGCAACGGTTCGGCGCTCAGGTCCTTGCCGTCTGCATCGTAGAGGTTGCCCAGCAGCACGTGCTTGCCATCAGGGGTCAGGTACAGGGTCATGCCGCGGTTCTGGTACTGCGCGGCGTAGCCCTTGAGGCCGTCCGGGGCGTCGAAGCTGCCGATGATCTTGGCACCTTTTTCTTCGATCTTGCGGATGGGTGCAGGCAGTTCCTCGGCCTGTAGCAGTGGGGCGTTGAGCAACGCCGCGCCCAGAGACAGGCTCAGCAAGTGGCGGATGAAGGGCATGGCAGTTTCCTTGAAGGGGCGACCGAGGTCGGGTGGGCGCCGTCGAAGTTTTCCAGGGCCCGGGCCAGGCTGGCTTCCGAGAGTTCCCCCAGGTGGCTGCCCAGCAGGCGGCCATCGGCGCTATAGAACAGCGTAGTCGGCAGGGCCATGGAGCCCACGGCTTTGCCCAGGCGGCCACTGCCGTCGAACAGCACGTTGTTCAGGTTCAGGTCCTGGGTGGCCAGGAAGGTGCTGACGCTTTGCATGCTTTCGGCCTGGTTGACGAACAGGAAGGTCAGGTCCGGGCGTTGCTGCTGGGCTCTCTCCAGCACTGGCATCTCCCGCCGGCACGGTGGGCACCAGGTGGCCCAGAGGTTGATCACCAGCGGGCCACCCTGGTAGTCGGTGAGTTGCACGGTTTCGCCGGCGGCGTTGCGCAGGGCCACTTCCGGCAGGCGCGTGCCCTGGTCGTAGAGGGTCAGGGCCAGGGTCGCCAGCAGCCAGAAGGCCAGGCCGCTGGCCACCCCGGCACCCAATGGGCGGCGCAGCGCCGGGCGTTTCCAGCCCCAGGCCAGGGCCGCCAGGAGCATGACGATCACCCCCGGCCAGGCCAGGAAGCCGCCGTCGCGCAGGTCGATGATCATCCACAGGTCGTGGCGGTAGTGCTTCCAGTAGGCGATGACGAAGCTGACCCGCGCCGCCAGCATGCCCAGCAGGAACAGCGAAAACAGCACCGACTCAGGGTTGTCACCGCCGCGCTTGGCCACGCGCCAGCCCACCAGGGTGGCCAGGGCCAGGGCACTGATCAACAGCAGGTGGTTGAGGGCGATGGCAAAGGTGCCGATGGTAAAGGTCAGCATCAACGGGCTTCCCGGGTCTGGGTCCAGCGTTGCAGGAAGGCGTTGGCATCCACTTCGCCGGTGATGCGCTGGCTGCGGCGTTCACTGCCGTCCGGGCCGATCCACAGCATGCTCGGTGGCCCCGGCACCTTGTAGCGGCTCAGGAGTTCGCGGCCGTCGGCGTTGTCCAGGGTCACGTCCAGGCGCAGCAGGCGCACATCCGTCAGGGCCTCCAGCACCTGAGGCTGGCCGAACACGGTTTTCTCCATGATCTTGCAGGACACGCACCAGTCGGCGTAGTAGTCCAGCAGCACCCACTGGCCCTGGGCCCGGGCGCTGTCCAGGGCGCTTTGCAGCTCGGCGGGGGACTTCACCGTGGTGAAGGCATCATGGGCCGTGACGCTATTGGCCACAGGGCCAGCGCTGTAGACCTTGAGCGGCCGCCACAGGTCGTCGCCGCCACCGGCGGCACCCACCAGCAGCATGCCGCCCCAGGCCGCGAACAGCAGCGCGCCGGCACCGAACAGGTGCAGCAAGCGGCCGGCAATCGCCCGTTGTTGCCAGGCGCAGTAGGCCACTACCAGGGCCAGGGCGCCCCACAGCCCCATCCACAGGCCGGGGTTCAGCACCGGGCGCAGCATGTAGATGGCGGTGCCCAGGAACAGGATGCCGAATACACCCTTGAGCAGGTTCATCCACGGGCCGGGCTTGGGCAGGAAGCGGTTGCCCAGGGTCACCAGCAGCAACAGCGGCAGGCCGATGCCCAGGCCCAGGGCGAACAGGGCCAGGCCGCCAAACAGCGCGTTGCCGGTCTGGGCGATGTACAGCAGGCCGCCGGCCAGTGGCGCGGTCATGCACGGGCCCACCAACAGGGCCGACAGCGCGCCGAGAATGCCGCAGCCAATCAGGCTACCGCCCTGGCGCTGGCGGCTGGCGCCTTCCAGGCGGTCACGCAGCAGGGCCGGCATCTGCAGTTCGAAGAAGCCGAACATCGGCAGCGACAGCAGCACGAACAGCGCGGCGAAGCTGCCCAGGACCCAGGGTTGTTGCAGCCAGGCTTGCAGGTTGCTGCCCAAAAGGGCGGCGATTACCCCCATGCCGGCATACACCAGGGCCATGCACAGCACATAGCTTGAGGCCAGGGCCAGGCCCCGGCGCGGGCTGGCGCCGCTGCCCACCACCATGCCGGCCAGAATCGGCAGCATCGGCAGCGAGCAGGGGGCGAAGGCCAGCAGCAGGCCGAAACCGAAGAAGGCCAGCAGGCCCAGGCCCCAGGATTTTTGTTGCAGGTCATTGGCCAGCAACTGGTCCTGGGCCGAGCCATTGCTGGTGGGCGCGACGTTGCTGGCGGCCACTGCCGGCGCACCGCCCAGGTCCACTTCCAGGGTTTGCGGCGGGTAGCACAGGCCGGCGTCGGCGCAGCCTTGCCAGCCCAGCTTGACCTTGCCGCTGGCGGCGGCCGGCAGCTTCACTTCCAGGCCCTGGCGATACACCGTCTGCTGGCCGAAGAATTCGTCGCTGTGGTCTTCACCGGCCGGCAGGGTGGGTTGCAGCTCTGGCGCCACGCCGTCGAATTTCAGGCGCTTCTGATACAGGTAGTAGCCGTCGGCGATCTGCCAGAACAGCTGGGTTTCCCCTGAAGGCAGGCGCTCGGAGGTGAAGACGAAGGCCTTGCCCACCGGCAGGAAGTCGGGCTTGACCTCGAACGGGTTGTTGCCGGCGTGCGCCAGTGTGGTGAAGAGCATGAACAACAGGAGAAACAATCGACGCATGGCCAAGCCTTAAACCGGTGCAAGTTGCGAGCACAATGGCCGGTCCTGATTAACCGATGATTAACCATACTTGGCTTGTGGCCAGGAAACGGCGGGCATAATGTCCGCTTAATCCGCAGCCCGCTTAATCAACGCCTTTGTACAGGACCGACCATGCACGTACTTGTCTGTGAAGATGATGAGCTGATTGCCAGCGGGATAGTCGCCGGCCTCACGGCCCAGGGCCTGACGGTCGAGCATGTGGCCACCGCTTCGGCAGCGCGGGCCATGCTCGGCGTGGCCGATTTCGACGTGATGGTACTGGATCTTGGCCTTCCGGATGAAGACGGTTTGAAGCTGCTCAAGCAGCAGCGCCAGCAGGGCCTGGAGATTCCGGTGCTGATCCTCACCGCCCGCGACTCGGTGACCGACCGGGTCGATGGCTTGCAGGCCGGTGCCGACGATTACCTGCTCAAGCCCTTCGACCTGCGGGAACTGGCGGCGCGCCTGCACACCCTGTTGCGCCGGGTGGCGGGGCGCAGCGTCAACCTGATCGAGCACGGGCGCTTGACCTATGACCCGAGCACCCGGGAAACCCTGCTCGGCGGCCAACCGGTGGACCTCTCGCGGCGCGAGCAATCCCTGCTCCAGGCGCTGCTGCACAACCGTGGCCGGGTGCTGTCCAGCGAGCAACTCAAGGACAGCGTCTACGGTTTCAACGATGAGCTGGAGAGCAACGCGCTGAATGTGCACATCCACCACCTGCGGCGCAAACTCGGCAACGGCATCGTCGAAACCGTGCGCGGCCTCGGCTATCGCCTGGGCCCGGCCGACGGTGAGGAGAACCGCTAAGTGAGAAGCCTGCGCCTGCGCCTGAGCATGACCCTGGGCGCTGCCTTCATCCTGATCTGGGCCCTGGCCGCGGCCTGGATGCTCAGTGACCTGCGCAACCAGATGATGTTTTCCCTGGACCAGCGCCTGGTCGCTTCGGCGCGCATGGTCGCCGGGCTGCTGGAGCAGATGCCGGCGCTGCCGTCCCATGGCCCGAGCAACCAGATCAACAGCGCAGCCCTGACCATCCCCGGCGGCATGGCCTGCCAGGTCAGTTCCCTGCGCGGGCAGATCCTGGCCCGCAGCCACAGCACTCCGGAGCACCCGCTGGAAGCCGAGAAGCTGGGCTTTCACGACCAGATGATCGACGGCGCGCCCTGGCGCACCTTCACCCTGGTGCGCGGCGACATGCGCATCACCACCGCGGATCGCCAGGTCGAGCGCGAAGCCCTGAACATGTCGGTGCTGCTGGCGGCTTCGGTGCCGGTGGGCGTGGCCCTGCTCGGCTGCCTGTGGCTGCTGTGGCTGGGCATCGGCCAGAGCCTGGCCCCGCTGAACCGGATTCGTGACGCGCTGATGCGCCGCAGCGCCGACTCCCTGGAACCGTTGCAGATCCAGCCCATGCCCAGCGAGCTGCGGCCGCTGCTGGAAACCCAGAACCAGCTGTTCCAGCGCATTGCCAAGACCATCGAGCGCGAGCGCCGGCTGACCGGTGATGCAGCCCACGAACTGCGCAGCCCGCTGACCGCGATCAAGACCCACCTGCAAGTGGCGCGCATGACCGAAGGTGCGGCCCGGGATCAGTCCCTGGCCCGGGCCGAGGAGGGCGCCGACCGCATGCACCGGACCCTGGAGCAGCTGCTGTTGCTGGCCCGGGTCGAGGGCAGCCTGTCGTTCGACGACGGCGTGCACTGCACTGCCGAACAGGTGGCGCGCCTGGCGATCCAGGACGCCGCCGTGGGTGCTCGGGCCCGGGTCAAGCTGCATATGCAAGGCAAGGCCGGCGAGGCTGCGGTGGAAATGCCCTCGACCCTGGCCATCGCCGCCTTGCGCAACTTGCTGGACAACGCACTGCGCCACACCCCTGAAGAATGCCCGGTGGAGCTGAACCTGGACACAGTCGGCGCCCGGGTGCGTTTCCAGGTCCGCGACCATGGCTCGGGCATTCCCGCGCAAGACTTGCAGCACCTGACCCAGCGCTTCTGGCGCGACAGCCAGAGCAGTGGCTGTGGCCTGGGCCTGGCGATTGTCCAGGCCATCGTCCAGCGTTGTGGTTGCGAGCTGAATTTCGACAGCCGCCCCGATGGCCTGCGAGTCGAGCTGACCCTGCCAGCCCACCGCGCCTGACCCATCACCGTCCACTGTAGGAGCTGGCTTGCCAGTGAAGGGGCCCTTGAGACCGCCTTCGCCAGCAAGCTGGCTCCTACGGGGCGGCATGTGCAATTTCCTCGCCCCGGGGTGTAAATCCCCACCGCGCTGAAGCGTTTTTAGAACAGGAAAACCTGTCAGTGCGCGCCCGCGCTTGGGCTGCGCATCCGGCCGGTGGCCGTTTTGCTCAAATTGCAGCGTGAGGGTTCGAGACATGTCAGCCGTTACCAGCCTGATGGAAGATTCGCCGGTGGGCCTTGGCGCCGCCCCGCAAGAGACGCTTTACCAGTTCGACGAGTCGCCCCTGCTGGCCCGCCAGAGCCGCCAGGAATCCAATGCCCGCAGTTATCCACGGCGCATTCCCCTGGCCCTGAAGCGGGCCAGCGGCATTCACGTCGAAGACGTCGAGGGCCGGCGTTTCATCGATTGCCTGGCCGGTGCCGGGACTTTGGCCCTGGGCCACAATCACCCGGTGGTGATCGCCGCGATCCAGCAGGTGCTGGCCGATGAGTTGCCGCTGTTGACCCTGGACCTGACCACCCCGGTCAAGGACCAGTTCGTCCAGGACCTGTTCGGCCTGTTGCCCGAGGCCCTGGCTGGCGAGGCCAGGATCCAGTTCTGCGGCCCCACCGGCACCGATGCCGTGGAAGCCGCGCTGAAGCTTACGCGCACCGCTACCGGGCGCAGCACCGTGCTGTCGTTCCAGGGCGGTTACCACGGCATGAGCCAGGGTGCGCTGAGCCTGATGGGCAGCCTGGGGCCCAAGCGCGCCCTGGCCGGGCTGCTGAACAACGGCGTGCAGTTCCTGCCGTTCCCCTATGACTACCGCTGCCCGTTCGGGCTGGGGGGCGCCGAAGGGGTCAAGGTCAACCTGCATTACCTGGAAAACCTGCTCACCGATCCGGAAGCCGGGGTGGCCCTGCCAGCAGCAGTGATTGTCGAGGCGGTGCAGGGCGAGGGTGGGGTGATCCCGGCCGACCTGGAATGGCTGCAAGGTGTGCGCCGCATCACCGAGAAGGCCGGGGTGGCATTGATCGTCGATGAAATCCAGAGCGGCTTCGGTCGCACCGGCAAGATGTTCGCCTTTGAGCACGCGGGGATCATTCCCGATGTGGTGGTGATGTCCAAGGCCATCGGCGGCAGCCTGCCGCTGGCGGTGATGGTCTATCGCGACTGGCTCGACACCTGGCAGCCGGGTGCCCACGCCGGCACCTTCCGCGGCAATCAGATGGCCATGGCCACCGGTTCCGCGGTGATGCGCTACCTCAAGGAACACCGGGTGCCCGAGCACGCGGCGGCCATGGGCGAGCGCTTGCGCGAGCACCTGCTGATCCTGCAGCGCGACTTCCCGCAACTGGGGGATATCCGTGGTCGTGGCCTGATGCTCGGGGTGGAGCTGGTGGACCCGGCCGGCGTGCCGGATGCCCAGGGCCATCCACCCCAGCATGCGCGCCTGGCACCGCTGGTGCAGCGCGAATGCCTCAAGCGCGGGCTGATCCTGGAGCTGGGCGGGCGCCACGGCGCCGTGGTGCGTTTCCTGCCGCCGCTGGTAATCACCGCAGCGCAGATCGACCAGGTGGCCCAGATCTTCAGCAAAGCCGTAGCGGCGGCAGTGGCCAGCCTCTAATTTTTTGCCCCGCCGTTTCGTTCCTTCTACACAACCGCCGTGCGCTGAGCGCGGCGAACCTTATCAGTG
Organism: Pseudomonas sp. GW823-FHT02C05; assembly: GCF_058797595.1. Lineage (NCBI taxonomy): Bacteria > Pseudomonadati > Pseudomonadota > Gammaproteobacteria > Pseudomonadales > Pseudomonadaceae > Pseudomonas > Pseudomonas sp. GW823-FHT02C05. The sequence continues at coordinate 1,047,666 of NZ_JBXAJU010000003.1, forward strand.
ATGGAGACAAGCAATGACTTCAGTATTCGACCGTGAGGACATCCTGTTCCAGGTGGTGGTCAACCATGAAGAGCAATACTCGATCTGGCCCGACTACAAGGCCGTGCCCCAGGGCTGGCGCACTGTGGGCAAGAGCGGTTTCAAGAAGGACTGCCTGGCCTACATCGAAGAAGTCTGGACCGACATGCGCCCCCTGAGCCTGCGCCAGAAGATGGACCAGCAGGCCGTCGCCGGCTGACCTGTAGCCGCTGCCGAGCCTGCGAGGCTGCGCAAAGGGCCGCAGGACCTTCAGCGATCTCAAGAGCAGCGCCTCCTACGGAGCCGTGCGCCGCCTGCGGCAGCGGCTACAGAGACGCTGCCTTCTTGAGCTTGGCGGTTTTTCATGCCGGGCGATCAGCCCCCGCGCTTGACGGCCTGCAAGGTGTAGCTCAGTGGCAGGCGCCATGGCGCTTCCTTGAGTCGCCATTCGCCGCGTTCATCCACCACCATCTGCCCGGGCAGGGCTTCCCAGGGGATGCTCTGGTGCTCCGCCAGTCCCGTGATGTCCAGGCCCTGGGCCAGCAAGGCGCTGATGATCTCTCCCAGGCCGTGGTTCCATTCGTGGGTCATGGTGGCCTTGAGGGGGCTGTCGGTTTCCACGTAGGTGTTTTCGTCGTCCCAGACCAGAGGCTCGCGGGTTTCGAAGTAGGGCAGTTCCACCCGCAATGAGTCGTGGTGATCTTCGTTGATGGCCCAGAGCATCGGGTGGCCTTCGCGGATGAACAGCCGGCCACCGGGCTTGAGCAGGGCGCCGACGGTCTGCGCCCAGCGCTCGATGCTCGGCAGCCAGCACAGGGCGCCGATGCCGGTGTAGACCAGATCGAAGTTGCCTTGGGGCAGTACCTCGGCGGCCAGGAACACGTCGGACTCGTGGTAGTCGATAGGCGTATTGCAGCGTCGGGCCAGGGTCCGGGCTTCAGTCAGGGACGCCGGGGAAAAATCCACGCCGCTCATCTGCGCGCCGAGGCGGGCCAGGGACAGGGTGTCGGTGCCGATATGGCATTGCAGATGCACCCCGCGCAGGCCTCGGATATCCCCCAGCAAGGGCCGGTCGAACTGCACCACGTCGGATAGATAGCCGGCTTCGTCGACAAAACGCTGCACCGCGTAGTCCGCCGAGGCGGCATGCAGGGGCGCGCGTTCGTCCCAGTTGGTCTTGTTGAGTTTTACGTAGTCGCTCATGGCGCGGGCTTCTTCTCTGGGCTTTTGGCGAAGCGCAGACTAGCACCGGGAAATGCGCGCGATCTTGAGGGAATATGTAAGCGGCCCCGGCCCCCTGACCCCGACTGTAGGCGCTGCCGAGCCATGGCGAAGCTGCGAAGGTCCGCAGGACCTTCAGCGATCTCAAGAGCAGCGTCTCCTGCACAGCCGTTCGCAGCCTGCGGCAGCGGCTACAGGCTCAGGGCCTGGGTGACTTTCTGCAGGTTGCCTTCCAGTTCGGCGAGCGGGTCGGCGCTGTCGGTTTCCAGCACCAGTAGCTGGCTGCCGCCGGCGCTGATGGCGGCTTTCAGTGCCTCGGACGGCTGGCGGTGGTGCAGGACCAGGGCCACATCGTTGTCCTTGAGCCGGGCTTGCAGCTTTTTCAGGGCCTCGGGGGTCCATTCGTTGTCGGCCCGGGCGTCCACTTCCAGCAGTTCCAGGTTCAGGCCACTGACCAGGTACCCGAAGTGCTCGGAGAGGCTCAGCACGCTGAGGTTGTCGGCCTCGGCCAGGCGCGCTTCGCTGTCGGCGCTGAGTTTCAGCAGGCGCTGTTTGAGGCCTGCCAGGTTGCTTTCGATCTGCGGTTTGGCTTCGGGCGCCAGCCGCGCGAGGTCCGCCGCCAGCACGTCGGCCATGCGCCCCAGGTTGTTGCTGGACAGCCAGGGCTGGGCGTTGAGCCCGTCGCTCTTGCCCGGTTGCAGGGCCACCCCGGGCAGGGCGCCGTCCACCGGGCGTGCAGCGTCGATCTCGACGATGCGGATGTTGCTGCGTCGGGCGTTGGGGTACAGCGGGTCGTCCGGCCAGATCGAGCGCAGGCCGATCACTGCGTCGGCATTGAGTGCCAGCTTGGCCAGGGCCGGAGCGCCACGCCCGGTGAAATAGGCAGTCTGCCGCGAGCCCGGCAGGTTGGCCGGGGCCGCCCGTTCCAGCTTGATGTCGGTACCCTGCAGCAGGATCTGCCCCAGGCCGAAAGTCACCGGCAGGGAAGCCAGCACCGTCGGTGATTTGCTTGAGGTGGCGCTGTGCAGCGCGGTGTTGCCCATGCCGTGGTTGGCGACCACGCGCATCGGTTCGAAGTGGTCGCGCTCGGCCAGGGCCGGAGTACTGATCAGGCCGCCGAGGGCCAGGGCCAGGGTCAGGCGACGCAGTGACAGGTGAGGCAATGAACTGTGCATTTATCCGATATTCCCTTTCAGGCTGGGGACAGTGCCGCGAGCGATGGCGGCCAGGGCGAAGGCGACACCGGCCACCAGGATGATCGCGGCGCCGGAGGGCACCGGCAGGTCGAAGACGATGGGTAGCAGGACGCCGCACAGGGTGCTGACGGTGGCGATGCTCACCGAGATCCAGAAGAAGCCCTTGAGCGACTGGCTCAGCAGGCGTGCCGCGGCGGCCGGAATCACCAGCAGGGCGCCTACCAGGATGGCGCCGATGACTTTGACCGCGGCCACGGTGATCAGGGTCACCAGGATCACGAACAGGTAGTCCAGGGCCTTCACCGCTACGCCGCGTACCGCCGCCAGCTGCGGGTTGAAGCTGGCCAGCATGATGCGGTTGTACAACGGCAGGCTCAGGCCCAGCACCAGGGCGCCGACGATCAGCAGCACCAAGAGGTCGCTGCCGTTGACCGTGAGCACCGAGCCGAACAGCACGTTTTCCAGGATGTGCACGTTGATCTTGCCGGCGAGGATCAGCAGCAGGCTGGCGCCCAGGGCCAGGGACACCGAAAGGAACACGCCGATCAGGGTGTCCGGCGCCAGGCCGGTGCGGTTGCGCAGGTAGTTGAGCAGGATGCCGAACAGCAGGCAGTAGCCGAACAGGCTGCCATAGGGGCCGGTATAGGGTTCGCCCAGGAGAATGCCGATGGCCACCCCGGTCAGCGCCGCGTGGCCCACGGCTTCGGAGAAGAAGGCGAAGCGCTTGACCACCACCAGGGTACCCAGGCCGCCCAGCACCGGGCCGATCAGCAGCCCGGCCAGCAGGGCGTTGACCACGAACCCGTAGGCCAGGGCTTCGGGCAGGTAGCCGGCCGAAGCCCAGCCCTGGACCATCAGGCGAAAAGCTTCATAGGTCATCAGGCGGCGCTCCCGGCGGCTCGTGGATGGGTGGAGAACAGGCTGAGCAGGCGCTCCGGGGTCAGGGTCTGCTGCGCCGGGCCGTCGAACAGCACCCGACGGTTGAGGCCGGTGACCCGGTCCGCCAGGCGGCCCACGGCCTCCAGGTCGTGCTCGATCCACAACAGGGTGATGCCGCTCTGGCGCCAGTCGTGGAGCAGTCGTTCGAAGACCTGGATGCCGGCCTCGTCCAGGGCCGACATCGGCTCATCCAGTACCAGCAGTTGCGGTGCCGGGATCAGGCCCTGGGCCAGCAGTACCCGCTGGCGTTCACCGCCGGACAGGGCGCCCATGCGCCGCTTGCGCTTGTCCTGCATGCCGACTCGTTCCAGGGCCTCGCCTATGGCCTGGGCGTAATGTCGGCTGAGGCCGAGGAAGGCCGGGCGGCGCTGGCACATGGCAGCCATGAAATCGTCCACGGTCATGGGCAGGCCGCGGTCGAACTCCAGGGCCTGGGGCACATAGCCGATGGTGCCGGGGGCATCCGGCCACTGCAGGCGCAACTGGCCCTGGTGCGGCATCTGCCCCAGCAGGGTCTTGATCAGCGAACTCTTGCCGCCGCCGTTGGGGCCCACCAGGGCGTGCACGCTGCCGGGCTGCACCTGGAAGGCGACGCGATCGAGGATGGTGGTGCGGCCCAGGGTCAGGCTGACCTGGTCGAACTCGATGGCCGGGCCCCGCAGCAGGGTCTCGATGGCGGTCATGCCCCGGCCTCCTGGATGGCCCGGACCACGGTGTCGAGGTTGCCCTTCATTTCCTTCTCGTACTTGTCGGCGCTGTAGTCGCCGTAGGAAATGTGTGACAGCGGGTAGAGCTTGACCCCGGATTCACGCTGGATGGTGTCGACGTAGGTGGAGGGGAAGTCCATCTCCGAGAAGATCACCTTGACGTCCAGCTCGCGCAGTTGGTCGATGGTCTTCTTCAACTGGCTGGGGCTGGGTTCGATGCCGTGGGCCGGCTCCACCACCGCGGTGACTTGCAGGCCGAACTCGCGCAACAGGTAGTCGTAGGCTGCATGCACCGTGGCCACCCGCAGGTCGGCATTGGGCGCCTGGGTCAGCTTGGCCAGGGCGTCGGCGCGCATCTGCCGCAGGCGCTTGCCGTAGGCGCGGGCGTTCTGGGTGTAGGTCTTGGCGTTGGCCGGGTCCATCTTGCCCAGCTCCCGGGCGATGTTGTTGACCTGGGCGATGGAGGCGCTGATGGAGAGGAAGGTGTGCGGGTTGACCACTTTGCCGGCGCCTCGCGCGGCCACCCCGGTGGCGGCCAGCAGCGGCACGTTTTCGTTGGCTTCGATCACCGGGATGTCCGGGCGCTCGCTGGCGGCGATCATGCGGTCGGCGAAGTCATCGTGGCCCACGCCGTTGAGCACTATCACGTCCAGGGTGCCGATGCGCTTGATGTCCTCGGCCCGGGGTTCGTAGGCGTGGGGGTTGAAGCCGGCGGGAATCAGCGGCACCACCTCGGCCTTGTCACCGACGATATTGGCCACGTAGCTGTAGTAGGGGTGCAGGGTGATGCCGATGCGCAGGCGCTTGGCCGGGTCGGCGCTAGCCAGGGGGCTGAGCATCAGGGCCAGCAGACTGACCAGCAGCACCTGCAGAAAGGGGCGGCGTTGAGATGAAATAGGCATGGGCAAGCGGTCTTCTCTCGGGTGAATGCGAATGATCAGTGGCGATGCTGGCGGGTCACTCCGGCATCGAATTGAGCCACCACCTGTTGCCAGCCGGCGGCGGCCAGTGGTTCGTCGCCCAGGTCAGCGGGCAGGGCGGCGGAAGGGGCGCGGTTGAGCCAGATATCCACCTGGGTGTCATCTTCGGCGTCGATGCGCATCAGAAAGGAGCCGGCCACTTGCGGGTTCTGGCTCAGACCCAGGTAGGCCTGGTTCTGCACTGTCCAGATATGGCCACCGCGGCTCACCGAGCTGGCGTCCTGGGCGAAGGGTGCGAAGCCTTCGCCGGCCAGTTCCTCGGGGGTCGGCAGGTCCTGACTTTCGGCGCGCAGCAGGTGGATTTCGTCGAGGGTCACCCGCAGGTCGGCATAGATGCCCTGCTCGCCGGCGCTGAGGTCGCGGCGCGCGTCCAGCTGGTGGCTGGCGACACTGCCGGTCGCGGTTTCTTCGCCGCGCCACAGCACCACGGTGGCAGCCACACTCAGAATCAGTGCACACAGCAACAGCACATAGAGGGTTTCATGGCCGGCGCCGGCGGGGCGCACGACCTGGGTGGTGGCAGGAGTCATGGGGCCTCGATATCCGCTTGGTCGATCTCGACCACGTGGCCGGGGCCCGCATCGAAGAGTACGTAGAACTCGCTGGAAGGTTTCTTGAAGGTCAGGGTCGAGTCGGCCCCCAGCTTGCCCGGCACCAGGATGGTTTCGTCGTAGCCGATCACGTCCAGGGTCACCCCCGGGGCGCCGCTGCCATCGGAAAAACCACCGGTGCAGCGGATCTGCTCGGCGTCTATGGCCTTGCACTCGCACATCGGGTTGTGGGCCAGGGCGCTTTGGCTGAAGGCGCCGCCCAGCAACAACAGGGCCAGGGCGCCAAGGCGCCGTGGGGATACTGCGCAACTCATCGTTTGCCTCCTTGTTTTTCGAGCCAGGCCACGGTGGCGGGTGACGCCTGGCTCAGGGGAATGGATGCCTGGTGCATGCTGCCGTCCCAGCCTTCCATGGTGATCCACAGCTCGGAATCGGCCTTGGTCTTTTCCGGGATGGGCAGGCTGGCGCCCATGCGGTACGGGCTGCCGAAGAAAATCACCCCGGCGGCCCGCAGGCTGCGGGGCTTGCCGATGCGCAGGTAGGTGGCTTTGACCGGCTCGATGCAGGCCTGGCACAGGGCGGCGTTGAAGCTTTTCAGGTAACCGGCGGGGCCATCGCTGCGTGGCGCTTCGTTGCGCATTTCCGCCAGGCGCAGGCTCCAGGGGCCGACCTGGATTTCGCCGATCTCCCGTTCACCCAGGCCGCTTTCGCCGCGAAACAGGGCAACGTCGGCGAAGTATTTGGGCATGAAGCCCAGGGGAATCAGCAACAGCAGGATGTTCAGGTGAAAGCGCCACTTGTGCCAGAGCCGGCTCAGGTTCGAAGGCGCGGCGGCGGTGCTGGTCTGGCTCACAGGGTGCTCTCCGAGGTTTCGGCGCTCATGGCCGGGGCGGGTGCCTGGGCGGGTTTGCTGGCGGGGCGCGCACGGGCGGCCTTTTCTTCGCGCTTGAGGGCGTTGGCGGTGGCCAGGGCGGTGCGCTTGGTCCAGATCAGCAGGCCGCTGAGGACCATCATGCTCAGCACCAGGCCGAAGAAGAACCAGATCAGCTTGATCCAGAGGCCGCCGAAATCACCGGTGTGCAACGGGCGCATGGATTCGGTGACGAACTCCAGGGTGTTGCGGTCCGCCAGCAGGTGCGAGGTGTCCAGGGAGCCGGTATAGGGGTTGATGTTGGCAGTCTGGTACATCAGCGGATACCAGCCGCGGCCGCCGACATACAGGTGGCTGTAGGCGTTGCTCGGCAGGCTGACGAAGCTGATGTCGAAGCCGGGGATTTTCTGTGTGGCAATGCCGATGGCCTGGTCCAGGCCGATCATCGGCGCCGGGCTGCCATCGCCCGTGGTCGGCACTTGCTCGCGGGCGATCACCGGGACCACGGGTTCGCTGGAGATACTGATGTGGTTGTCCGAAAGAATCGCTTCGATCATGAACCAGGTGCCGGTGATGGAGATCACCGCGATGAACCAGATCGACCAGATGCCGCTCAGGCGATGGAAATCACCCCAGAAGATCCGTGCACCGTGGCGCAGGCGCAGGGTCGGCTTGAGAAAGCCTTTCCAGAACTTCTTGTAGACCACCAGCCCGGTGATCAGCGACACCAGCATGGGCAGGCCCAGCAAGGACACCAGGTACCAGCCCCAGCTGTAGCCGTTGGTGAAGGGCACCAGCCACCAGCCGTGCAGGGCGCGGGTGAAGCCCTGGAAATCGAACTGCGGGCTGGTGCCCTGGATCACCCCGGTGTAGGGGTTGACATAGAGCGTCGGCGAGCGGCCGTCCGGGTAGCTGACACTGACACTCAGGGCGAAGTGGCTTTCATCCGGGGTGACGATGGTGTCCACCCGGGTCTGGGGTTCGGCACGCTTGATGGCCTGGACGATCTGGTCGTAATTCAGCGGTTGTGCATCATCGCTGGGCTTGCTGGCGCGCACGTCGGGGTTGGCCAGCCACACGATCTCCTGGCTGACCACCGCCAGGGTGCCGGTGACGCAGACAATCAGCACAAAGAACCAGATGGGCAGGGCCAGCCAGCTGTGCACCAGAAACCAGATTTTTGAACGGGACTTCTTCGACATTGAATGGGCGTCTTGATTCGAGGAATGGAGCGGCACTGGAACCCGGGACCGGGCCCGGGACAAAAAGCGCCGGGCATAGCCTGGGCCAACGCGGCCTGCTGCATCTAATTAAGACGAATGAGAATCGTAAATCCCGAAAGGCGATATGAAAGTAAATGTTACGAAGCTGCGAAACCCTCGTGAAAGCCGCTGCTTGACTGGTTTGGTCAATGCCCATGGCCCCGTAGGAGCGGGCTTGCCCGCGAACGGGTCCGCGAGACGCCTTCGCCGGCAAGCCGGCTCCTACAGGGGCAGGCTCAGCCGGCCTGTTGCTGGAACATTTCCCGGGCCCTTCGGCCGATTTCCTCGGCGCTCAATTCCTCCTTGCGGCTGGCGAGGAACCACACATGCCCGAAAGGGTCGCGCAGGCTGCCGCTGCGATCGCCGTAGAACTGGTCCTTGACCGCCGACACTTCGGTGCCGCCCGCGGCGATCGCCTGGGCAAAGCGGCTGTCGACATCTTCCACATACAGGTGCAGCCCGACCGACGTCTTGTGGGCTTCCGGGCTGCCCATCGGGGTTTGTTCGCAAGGGCTGCCGAGCATGATGGCCGAACCGCCGATGCGCAGTTCGGCATGGCCGACCCTGCCGTCGGGCATGTCCAGGCGCATGATCTGCACCGCGTCGAAGGCCTTCTTGTAGAACTCGATGGCCTCGGCGGCGCGCTGGATGCCCAGGTAGGGGGTGACGCCGCTGAAACCTTCGGGAATGGGATTGACGCTCATCAGGGTTTCTCCTTGATCTTGTTGTTGGGGGCGACGCTGACGCCGCGTGGAGCAGGCTTCACTCTATACCCGGGCCCTTGCCTGCCTGGCACGGGCCGACGAGGTGTCGTCCAGGCAACACTGGCCTACTGTTGGCCCATCAACAGCGTTCCAGCAATCTGCCCGGCAGAGGGCCTGATGCCGGGGCGAAATACCCACCCAAGTCCTTGAATTCATGGGGGCAGGCTTTAGGCACAGAAGCTGCAATGAGCGGCAGTCACCTTCATTCGCCCGAGAGCGCCGTATGCCTGCATTGCCTGAATCTGCCGTTTATCCCCTGCACACTCCCGCTGCCCATGTGATCCGCGATGGCGCCGAAGCCCTGGCCGTGGCCCGGCAAGTGGCCGCGATCCTGCTGGAGCAGGACGCCGAGCGCGACCGTACCCGGGAAGTACCGGCGCAGGTGGTCGACCTGTACTCCAACAGTGGCTTGTGGGGCATCAGCGTGCCTCGCGAATTCGGCGGCGCCCAGGTGTCCTATGCGGTGCTGGCCGAGGTCATCGCGATCATTTCCGCTGCCGACCCGTCCCTGGGGCAGATCCCGCAGAACCACTACTGCCTGCTGGAAGACATCCGCCTGCAGGGCACGCCGGAGCAACAGGCGCACTTTTTCGCCCTGGCCCTGCAAGGCCATCGCTTTGCCAATGCGTTGTCGGAAACCGGCGGCAAGAACGTCCAGGACATCCAGGCCACTGTCCGCCGCTCGGGTGACGGTTATGTGATCAATGGCCGCAAGGGCTACTGCACCGGTTCGCTGTATGCCCATTGGCTGGCAGTGCTGGCCCTGGACGAGCAGGGCAGGGGCCAGCTGGCCTTCGTGCCCCGGGGCAGCGAGGGGCTGGCGGTGATCGACGACTGGGACAGCATCGGCCAGCGCACCACCTCCAGTGGCACCGTACTGGCCCAGGACCTCAAGGTGCCGGCCTTCAACCTGTTTCCCACCTACCGTTCCTACGAAAGCCCGACCCTGGCCGGGCCCTTCGCCCAGCTGACCACGGCCGCCATCGACGCCGGGATTGCCCGGGCGGCGCTGCGCGACACCATCGCCTTCGTGCGTGAGCATGCCCGGCCGTGGATCGATGCCGGGGTGGAGAAGGCCAGTGAAGACCCGCTGACCATCATCCAGGTGGGGGCCCTGGACATTCGCCTGGAAGCCGCCGAGGCCCTGCTGGAACGGGCCGGCCTGGCCCTGGACGCGGCCCGCCCGGCACCCGATGAAGACAATGTGGCCCGGGCCTCCCTGGCGGTGGCCAAGGCCAAGGTGCTGACCACCGAAATCGCCATCGAGGCCAGCAATAAACTGTTCGAACTGGGGGGCACCCGTTCCACCCTCAAGCGCCACAACTTCGACCGCCACTGGCGTAACGCCCGGGTGCATACCCTGCACGACCCGGTGCGCTGGAAATACCACGTGGTGGGCAACTGGCTGCTCAACGACATCAAGCCACCGCGCCATGACTGGTCCTGAACCATGGCCGAACTGTTCAAGAACATTTACTGGGCCGATATCGCCCAGGCCTGCGTCGATACCCTGAGCATGCTCGGCGCGGCCCTGGGTTTTACCGTGCTGCTGGGGCTGCCCCTGGGCGTGCTGCTGTTTCTCACCGGCAAGCGCCAGTTGCATGAAGCGGTGGGCCTGTATCGGGTGCTGTCGGTGCTGGTCAACATGCTGCGCTCCTTGCCCTTCATCATCTTGCTGATCGTGCTGATTCCCCTGACCACCTTGCTGGTGGGCACCTCGCTTGGCGTGCCGGGCACTATCCCGCCGCTGGTGGTGGGCTGCACGCCGTTCTTTGCCCGGCTGGTGGAAACCGCCCTGCGGGAAGTGGACCGCGGGGTGGTGGAAGCGACCCAGGCCATGGGCGGCAGCACCTGGCAGATCATTCGCCACACCTTGCTGCCCGAAGCCCGGGGCGGTCTGCTGGCGGCGGTCACGGTGACCGCCATCGTGCTGGTGGACTACACCGCCATGGCCGGGGTGATCGGTGGCGGCGGCCTGGGCGACCTGGCCATCCGCTACGGCTACCAGCGTTTCCAGACCGATGTGATGGTGGTCACCGTGGTCTTGCTGCTGGTGCTGGTGCAGGCCCTGCAGATGACCGGTGACCGCCTGGTGGCGCACTACAGCCGCCGTTGAAGCAATTTCTTCGAACCCAACCCGAAACACGGCCCCACGTGCGCCCCACGACGGCTGCCTGCCTCTGCCTTAGGAGCAACCCATGAAGAAGACCCTGGCCGTATTGGCCGCCGTACTGTCCCTGAGCGTCAACGCCAACGAAAAGCTGCTGGTGGGCGCGACCCCGGTGCCCCACGCCGAGATCCTCGAATTCGTCAAACCGCAACTGGCCAAGGAAGGCGTGGACCTGCAGATCAAGGTGTTCACCGACTTCATCCAGCCCAACCAGCAGCTGGCGCTGAAGAACCTCGACGCCAACTACTACCAGTACCGGCCGTTCCTCGATGACTTCAACAAGACCCGGCACACCGACCTGGTGCCCGTGGTGGGGGTGCACATCGAACCGTTCGGCGCCTATTCCACCAGGATCAAGAGCATCGCCGAGCTCAAGGACGGGGCCAGCGTTTCGATTCCCAACGACCCGGTGAACACCGGCCGGGCCCTGGTGCTGTTGGATGAAGCGGGGCTGATCAAGCTCAAGGACCCGAGCAACACCCTGGCCACCCAGCGCGATATTGTCGAGAACCCCAAGCACCTGAAGATCCGTGAACTGGAAGGCGCCTTGCTGGCCCGCTCGGTAAGCCAGGTGGACCTGGCGTTTGTCTTCGCCAACTACGCCCTGGAAGCCGGGATCGATACCAACAGCGCCTTGATCGTGGAGAAGGGCAAGGACCTGTACATCGAATTTCTGGTGGCGCGCCCGGACAACATCAACGACCCGCGGATCCAGAAACTGGCCAAGGCGCTGAACTCCGACGCCGTGCGCCAGTTCATCCTGACCCGCTACAAAGGCCAGATCGCCCCCGGCTTCTGAGCATCTGCCCCCTTGTAGGAGCTGGCTTGCCAGCGAAGAGGCCCGCGAGATCGCCTTCGCCGGCAAGCCGGCTCCTACGGGGGATACGGATAGGTAGGAGCTGGCTTGCCAGCGAAGGCGGGCCCGCGAGATCGCCTTCGCCGGCAAGCAGGCTCCCACTGGGCGAGGCGGGTCAGGTGCGCTGTTGCGCCTGCTCCCGGTATTGCTGCTGGGTGTCGTCCAGCAGCACCTCCCTGAGCGGCACCGCCCCTACGGCCAGGGCTTTCTCGATGCTCAGGTCGTCGCCACGGGCCGCCAGCAGGGCTTGCAGCCGCTGGAACTCGCCGCACCAGATGGTCTCGATGTCTTTGTCGCGCTGGGTATCGCGCTGGGCGCTGAGGGCTACCGCGCGTACCTGCAACCGGCCGTTGTCGGCATTGCCGCCCACCTCCACGCCATACCCCGGAGTGGCGCCCTTGCGCAGCACCACCCTGCCGTCCTGGGCCCAAGCGGTGGCCATGCCCTCGCGAACTTCGTAGCCCAGGCTGGCCAGCCCTTCGAGTACCGCCTGGCGGCGGGCCAGGGCGGCGCGTTGTTGCAGCTCGGCTTCGATCAGCGCACTGAAACGGGCAATCAGCCCGTCCACTGGCGCCATATGGGCCAGGCTGCATTGGCCGGCCTGGGCCAGCTCGTTCTCGGCGGTTGCGGGGCACAAGGTCGCCACTTCGCTGGCCAGTTCCTCAAGGCGCGCCAGGCGCGCGCGGCGCTCCTGGCTGTCGCGGGTGGCCTGGGCCAGCTCCAGCACCAGGCTGTCCAGCAGCAGGTTGCGCTGCTGCACGCGGGTTTCTGCATCTATCTGGCGCAACTTGGCCAGGTAGGGTTCGGCGCTGGCCTGATCATCAAGGGTCAGTAACTGGGCAATGTGCTGCTCGATGCGTTCCAGTCTGGGTTCCGCTTGCTCATGGGCGGCGCGCCACTGCGCCAGGGTCTGGGTTGGGGTTTCGCCTTGCAGGCGCCGGGCCAGTTGCTGCTGGGCCTCGCTCAGGCCCTGTTCTTCGACTGCCGCCCCCAGGCTGGCGAAACCCTGGGCCAGGATCGACTCCACAGCCGGCACCGGCTGCCCATCGGCAATCGCCCGCAACGGCTCCAGCAATTGGGCTGCGAGCGGCTTGCCTTGCAGGGCGCCCAGCAGGGTGGCGGCGTTTTCCCGCTGGCGGCGGGCCAGTTGGCGCTGTTGCGTGGCTTGCTGCACCGCGCGGTTTTCCCGTTGTTGCAGATCGTCCTTGAGGAACTCGATCTCGATCGGTACCTGCTTTTGCAGGTCCTGCAGGCGATCGGCCTCGATCAACTGGCGCAACTGTTTGAACCGCTCGTGGGTGGCGGCCCGTTCCTGTTCGGTCAGTTGCCCCAGGCGCTGGGCTTGTGTTTCCCAGCGGGCAATCGCCTGTTCCAGGCGCCGCAGGTGGCCGGCGCAGATCTCCAGGATTTCTTCACGGGTGACGATACGCACCACTTTCGGGCCGCTCATGGGGTTTGCTCCGTATCTGCCAGGGCTTGGGGCTGCGTGACCGAATCGGCGCCGGCCAGCGGCTGCAGGGCCTGCTCGATGGCGGCCTGCAGGCGAGCGCGCTCGCTTTGCGGGTCGTGGTACCAGGCCTGCGACGAGACCCGGTGCAGGTGGGGAATGGCCCGGCGCAGCACCGAAGGGCGCCAGATTTCCCGGGAGCGAGCGCGGGCCAGGAGGCCGTGGCGCGGGGTATCGCATTCGATGCCCAGAGCGTAGAGCCCGGTATCGGGGTGCTCGATGGCAAAGTCCAGGCCGAAGGCATCCCCTTCGTTGGCGCTGACCGGGCTCCAGCCCAGGGTGCGGATGAACGCCGCCACCGCCTGGGTGAAACCGTCGCTGTGGGCGTTGTGCTGGACCTTTGCATCCTGGCGCTCGGTGACCAGGCGCCCCAGCAGGCTGTGGCCGCTGGCAAACTCCCCGGCCGACAGGGCGCGGGCGTACTCCAGGTAGCCTTGCAGGTAGTCCCGCGGGCTGGCGGGCGGGCGCTGGGTGGTGAGCATGTCGGAGATATCGGCAATCGGCATCGAGGTGATCATCACCACTTTGCGCCGGGCCCGGGTCACCGCCACATTGAGCCGGCGCTCGCCGCCGGTCTGCCCCAGGACCCCGAAGTTGCGGCGGAAGCTGCCCTGGCTGTTACGCCCGAAGGTCGAGGAGAACACGATGATGTCGCGCTCATCGCCCTGGACGTTCTCGACGTTCTTGACGAACACCGACATGTCCTCGCCGTCCTCGCTGCGTTCGCGCTCCTGGCTGTAGGCCGCACGAAACGCCGGGTCCTGCTCGGCGCGCAGCTCCAGGCGCTCTTCGATCAGGTCGGCCTGCTTGCGGTTGAAGGTCACCACGCCCACCGAGGGGCGTTCGGCGTAGGGCGCCTGCCAGAGCTCGGCCAGATAGTCCACCACCCGTTCGGCCTCGTCGGGGTTGACCTGCTGCTGATAGACGCCGTCCACGCGGATCAGCTCCAGCGGCTTGATGGCGAGGATATTGGCCTGGGGATGGCGTACCGGGATGCTCAGGCGGTTGCCGTAGAACGAGGCGTTGGAGAAACCGATCAGCTCGCGGTAGGCCGAGCGGTAGTGGATCTGCAGGGTGGTGGCGGGTAGCGAGCTGCGAGCCAGTTGCAGCAGGTCCGGGCAGTCCTTGATTTCGCGGCGGTTCCAGGTGTCTTCGAAGGCCTCCCGTTGTTCCTCGTCGGCATCGGCGTCCGGCTGGTCGCCATCGAACAGTTCGGCTTCGTCGCTTTCCACCCGGCTGGAGAAGAAGGCGGTGGGCGGCATCTGCTTCTCGTCGCCGCTGACCACCGTGACCCGGCCCCGGTACAGGGTCGGCAGGGCGAACTCCACCGGCATCTGCGAGGCTTCGTCGTAGATCACCGTATCGAACAGCCCGGGCTTGAGCGGCAGCACCCGGCTGGCTACGTCCGGGTTCATCAGCCACACCGGTCGCAGGCTCATCAGCCCCAGGCCGGCGCCCATTTCCATGAACTCGCGCAAGCGTCGCGAACGCCGTCCGGTGAGGCGGGTGACGTCCTCCCACTGTTTGCGGGTGCCCAGGCGCGACAGCTCGATGCCTTCACTGAGCAACTGACGGTTGAGGTTGCGCATCTGGGTGTCGGCTTCGCCCAGGCTGGCGATCTTCGCCGCGGTTTCGCTGTGCTCCAGCATCAGCTCGGGTTGGCGTTGTTCGATCTGGCGCTTCCAGCCCAGCCGTGCTTCGCGGTTGAGCATGCGCCGCACCACGGCTTCCAGTTGCTCGGCGGGAATGGCGTCGAGCGCGTCCTGGTAATCGCGCAGGACTACCAGCAACTCCAGGTCCGCCGGCGACAGCTGGCCGGCCCGGGCCCGGAAAGCCTGGTAGGCGCTCAGGGTCGGCAAGGCGTCGCGCAGGCGGTTGAGGGCCGACTGATTGCCCTGGTTGTGCTCCACGCGCTGGCGCAGTTGGCCCAGCAGCTCGGGTTGCAGCCACTGATCCAGGCGCTGCAGGGCATTCAGGCTGTCCTGGCGCACGCTGTGGCGGATAAACGCGGCGTCGTAGCCGGCCAGCAGGCTGTCCAGAGAGCGCCGCTCGCCGGTCAGTACCACCGCATCCAACTGCTCCACCCGGGGGGCTTGCGCCAGGGTCATGGCCAGGGCGCGCATTTCTTGCAGTTGCCCGAGGTCCTGGCGTACCTGCGGCAGCAGGCCCGGGCCGCAATCGCTGGCGATTTGTGCAAGGCTCAGTTGCTGATGCAGGTGTTGCAACTGCGCGCGCAAGGGCCGCCACTGGCTTTCCAGCAGGGCCGCCGCCAGCAGTTCCGGCAGGCGCTGCGGCTGGGCCGCGGCGCCCTGTTCGGCGAGGAAGGCCAGCAACTGGCGCTGGCGGATCAGGCGCAGCGGATTGAGCCGCGCCAGCCAGGAGCGACCCTGGATAACGGCGCGGGCGCGTTGCTGCAGGGTGCGCAGTTGGGCCGCGGGCAGGGCGCTGAGGCCCGGCGCCAGGTCGGCCTGGTAAGCGGCGGCGTCGCACTGTTCCAGTTGTTGAGCCAGTGCCTGCAGGGCCTGGATCAGCCCGTCGCCTTCTGCGGCCTGGCCGTTGCTGCCACGAAACAGCGGGAGCCAGCGTGCCAGCCGTTGGCGACGCTCATCGTCCAGGCCCAGCAGGCTGTGCAGGTGCTGGTCGAGCCAGGCGCGGTAGGGCGCCGGGTCGTCGACTTCGAAGTCGGCCGGGTGCGCCTGCAGGGTTTCCAGGCGCTGTTCCTCGCAGCTCAGCAGGCGCTCGAAGCCCTGGTTGAACGCTTGCACCGTGGCGGCGTCGGTGGGGAAGGGCTGGAGCTGGGCCAGGGCGCTGTGTTCATAGCGGGCCGGCAGCCACAGGCGGATCAGCGGCGCGCAGGCCTCTTCCAGGCGGGTCAGGCTGGCGATGTCCAGGGCCGCCAGGTGCTGGCGCAATACCGGGACATCCAGGGCCGCTGGCCCCTGTTCCAGGCCGATCAGCTCGCCGATCAACTGGCGGTAGCTCAAGCCACAGTGTTCATCGATGCGGTGCAGGCTCTGGTGGAAGCGATCCAGTTCGCCCTCCAGGGCTTCGATGCGTGCCGCCAGGCGTTCACGCTGGTGCAGCCAGGGTTGCTGGACGGCATCGTCCTTGAACAGGGCCTCAAGCTGTTCGCGGACACTGCGGATCACCGGTTCGCGGTCACGGTTGATGTCGTTGAGCATCACCACCCGGTTGCCCAGGCCTTCGGCCACCAGGCGCTTGTGCACCACTTCCAGGGCGGCGTGCTTCTGGCAGACGATCAGCAGGCTGCGCTGGCGGCCGATGGCGTCGGCCACCATGTTGACGATGGTCTGGCTCTTGCCGGTGCCGGGCGGGCCTTCCACCAGCAGCCCGGGGGCCTGTCGGGCCTGGAGCACCGCGGCTTCCTGGGAGGGGTCGCTGGCCACGGTAAAGAAGCGCTGCAGTTCAGGCGCGAGCGCGGTGGCAGCGCTGTCGCCGCTGTCGGGCTCCACGGGGTTCAGGCGCAGGGCGGTTTCCAGGCCGGTGCCGCCGGGGGGCAGGGCCTTGAGCTGGCGCAGGTCCTCGCCGATGGCCTGGCCCATGAAGGCCACATGGAACAGCACGGCGGCACAGGCCAGTTGATCCTGGTAGGGCTGCACTTCGGTGCTCGGCGGTGGCAGGCTGCCGAGCACCCGGGAGCTGGCCGTGGCCAGCATGCCGAAGGCGTCCATCACGTCGGCGGCCTTGAGCGCCGAACGCCCCAGCAGTTCATCGGCGGCCTTGCGCCAGAGCTTGGCGGCATCGATGCCCAGCAAGGTGTCGAGCCCCGGATTGAGGCGCACCTCTTCACGCTCGCTGTCGAAGACCAGGGCCACCTTGCCGCGGCTGCCGACTTCCAGCAGCAGCTTGACCGGCCACAGCAGCAACGGCGCGATGCGGGTGCGAGTGGTGCCACGCGCGTCCCGGGTCAGGAGGAAGGGGAAGCCCAGGTACAGGCCATCGATCCCGGTGTCGCGCTTGTACAGCGAACTCTGGCGGTACAGGCTGTTGAGCCGTGCATCCAGCTGCGGGTTTTCGGCGAAGCACGCCGGGTCGAGGCTGATGGGCTGGGCGTTGCGCGCCACCAGGTGATCCAGCAGCGCCGGGGCCGGGCTGCGCTCACTGTGCAATTCGTTGAGGTCGACCCGGGCGGTGGTCTTGCCGATGCTCATGCGCACCAGCGGGCCGCGCAGCACCACGCTGGCGACCTTCTTCTCGAAGAAGTCGAGGATCTGCGACACGTAGTGCTGCTTTTGCGGCTCCAGCCACTGCTCGGCGCCGATGGCCAGCAGCACCAGGGCCCTGGCCAGGGGCATGCGCCGTTCCAGGCGGAACTGCTCGGCCCATTCATCGACGCTCGGCACGCCACAACGGGCGAAGCCGCTGATGCGCTCATCGACTTCACGGTACAAGGCCGGGCGCGGCAGCCCCAGCAGGGCACGCGCACTGGCCGCATCGAAGCTCAGGACCACGGCCTCGCGGGCCAGGGTGGCGGCTTCTTCGAGGATCGCGTCCACCGAGCGGAACTGCCCGATGGCGGCGCTGAGCAGCACGATCAGGTCTTCTTCGCTGATGGAGCGGCGGTCCGCCAGGGACAGGATGCCGTTGTGCTCGCTGTCCGGCAGCAGGCGCTGGCGTTCTTCCCACTGTGCGGCCAGACGGGCGCGGGAGCTGGAGAGCAGGTAGATGCGCAGTTGCTCCTCGTCCAGTTCGATGGCCTGGTGCTGGGCGCGCTGGCGTACCTGTTCGGCCCGCAGCTTGAGCCGCGACAGCCAGTGCTCGGTCTCCAGGCGTTCCAGCAGGTCCGGGGCCGGGCCGCTGATCAAGCGGTAACCGTCCAGGGGATGCTCCAGCAACCAGCCGGGGGTGACGATCTCGCCGCGCTGGATCAGGGGCATTTCCGGGTTCAGCAGTTTCAAGGCGAGCATCAGCCGGGTGTCATCGTCCAGCCCTTCGTGCTGGGCCACCTGGCGCAGGCCCGCCAGCTGCCGTGCGGGCAAACCGGCCTGTTCGGCCCAGGTGACGATCACCCCGCGCAGCAGATGATCCAGGGCCTGGGGCCAGTGTTCGACTTCGGCGGCAGCCAGGGCGAACGGCCCTGGCCGGCGAAAGCGCCGGCTGCCCAGGGCGATGCTGGCGCCTTCCTCGGCGTCCTCTTCACTGGCGACCGAGGCCGGGACGCTGGGGCTTTCGCCCTGGAGCCAGGCCTGCACCTGGGGCCATTGCCAGCGCTGGTGGCGGTCCCGGGCCAGCAGGCCGCGCAGCAACAGCTCCAGGCGCGGGTCGAGGTCGTCCGGCAGCAGTACGCCATTGGCCAGAATGTGGATCAGGTAGGCGTTGGCATTGATGCCGGCGAAGCATTCTCCCTGGGTCAGCTGTTCCAGCAGGATCATCCCCAGGCTCCACCAGTCGGAGGCTGCGGCCACGCCCCCGGCAATGGCTTCGGGGGCCATGTAGCGGCTGGTTTCCAGGGGCGAGACGATGTCCAGGTCGAACTCCGACAGCCGCGCCGAACCGAAGCCGCTGATCACCAGGTCCAGGGGCTCGCGGCTGCGCACCAGCAAGGTCGCGGGACGCAGGTCGCGGTGGCGCAGGCCGGCTTCGCTGAAGGCATGCAGGGCCTGGCCCAGTTCACGGACGATGTGCTGCACCGCGGCCCTGTCGCTGACCACGATCCCCAGGTCGGCCAGGGTGCCGCCGGTGAGTTCTTCAGCCACTTCGAAGGCGCGCTCGTCCCAGCGGCCGGTGAGGATGATTTCCGGCACGTGTTCCCGGGGCAGGCGCTTGAGGGCTTCGTACACCGACGGGTCGGGTTCGGCGCCGGCCTGGTACAGGGTCAGCACCGCCTGGTGCGCGGTTTCCCGGTGCTCGGCGATAAAGCGCTCGCGCACGCCGCCGCTGCTGATCTGGCGCAGGAGGCGCCAGCCTTCGATCACGGTTTCACTGTCGGCGGCTGGGGGCGCTGCGGGTGGCTGTTGCTCCGGGGCGAGCGGGTCGGCGCCGCAGACCAGGCACATCAAATCGCCGTCCGCCATGGCATGACCGTTGCCGCAGAGCAGGGGGGAGCCGCTGTCCGCCGCGACCGGGGGCTGCGGCTCAAGCGCTTCGAGGGTGACTACCGGTTGTGGGCGCCAGCCTTCGGGATGAATCGCTTCGGCGGAAAGTTCCCAGCCGCAGGCCCGGTTGTCTACCTGGCCTTCACAGAAAATTTCGGCCAGTGGGCGTTCAGTCTGGCAATTGGGGCAAAAACGTATCATCGATAGCGGTTCCGGTTAACGGCGGCGTGAGGTGTGGGCGCTGATCTGGAGTTGGTGGCCCTGGTCGTGCAGCAGGTCGCGCAGACGCAGCACGTCGTCACGCCGGGGAATTCCAGCCATCCAGACACTGCCGTCGTCGTCGAACATCACATCCAGCGCGCGGTCTTCGTGGTGCAGCGGGCGCTGGTAGGTGGACAGACGCCGGCGGCCCAGCTCGGTCAAGAAGATCAGGCGCTGGTTGTCGCTGCCCCGTAGGACCAGCGTTTGCGCCTGTTGTTGCTCGAAGGGGTCGCAGATCAATGCATCCAGCAGGCCTTCGGCTTGTTGCAATAGCGGTTGCAGGGTTTCCAGGGAGTGGCCGCTGTAGACCAGGATGTCGACCCCGGTGCGCTCGCGCAGGCCTCGAAGCAGGGCCAGCAGCGCCTCGGGCTGGTCGAAGGGCTCGCCGCCGGACAGGGTGATGCCTTCGGCCCGGGCCAGCCAGGGTTGCAGGTCGTCCAGCACCTGGGCCAACGGCAAGGGGTGCTTGCCCGGCCCCCAGGTGTCCGCGGAAATGCAGCCTGCACAGCGGATGCTGCACCCCTGGAACCACAGGCCCAGGCGCTGCCCCGGCCCCAGGGTGGTGACCGGGAAGTGCACCCGCGACAGGCTGATGTTCACGAGGCGCGGGCAAGCAGTTGCAGGCCGCCGGCCTGCAGTTGGCGGATTTCGAAGGATTGGCCGGGCTGCGCATCCTGGTCGAACAGGGCCCGGGCCAGGGGGTTGAGCAGGTGCGCCTCCAACTGGTTTCGAATGCCCCGGCCACCGTTGGACAGGTCCTGCAGGCACAGCTGGCGCAGGTTGTGCAGCGAGTCGTCATCGAGCTGCACATGCAGGGCCTGGGCCGCCAGGTCGGCGAGGATATTGCCGACCATCTGCTGGAAGATCTGCTCGGCGATGTCCGGGCGGATGAAGTCGAAGACGATGATGTTCTCGCCGATCCGGTTGAGGATTTCCGGGCGGTTGAGCACCAGTTTGAAATAGCGCTCGATCTCGCCCTGGACCTTGCCTTGCACCGCTTCGAAGGCTTCGCCGGGCTGGACGTTGGCGACTCGCTCGCCGTTGTCGCCCTGGCGGTAGATGCCCAGGTTGGAGGTGAAGACGATCAGCGCCTCGGAGAAGTACACCCGGTCGCCCCGGCCTGAGGTAAGCACACCGTCATCAAGGATCTGCAGGAACTTGTCGAGGATCCGCGGGTGAGCCTTTTCTATCTCGTCGAACAGCACCACGCTGAAGGGTTTTTCGCGGATCGCGTTGGTCAGTTCGCCGCCCACGTCGTAGCCGACATAGCCGGGTGGCGCGCCTACCAGGCGCTGGTCCGCGTGTTCGGCGCTGAATTCCGACATATCGAAGCGGATGTACGCGCTTTCATCGCCAAACAGCAGGCTGGTGATGGTCTTGGCCAGTTCGGTCTTGCCGACCCCGGTGGGCCCGGCAAGAAAGGCCACGCCCCGGGGCCGGTTGCCCTTGCGGCTGGCGCCGACCCCGGTCATGGCGCGCTTGACGATATCCAGCATGTGGGTCACGGCGTGGCCCTGGCCCTTGACCCGCTGGCGGATGAAACCGTCGGCCTGGCGGATGCGCTGGCGGTCGATCTTCAGCCAGGGGTCTTCGGTGACCCCGACTTTATAGCGGCGTACGGCATCGCCGATGCGTTCCATGGCCAGGCCTTCGACCCGGGCCAGCTGGACGATCGCGTTGAGGTCGAGCAGCAGCAGGCCCTCGGTGTTTTCGACGAAGGCCCGCACCGCGCTGTCGCGGCTTTCTTCGCTGGCCTCCTGGGCGCCGGGCAGGCCGCGCAACAGTGCCGGAGCCAGGGCCTGGCGGGCCTGCTGGTCGGGTTTGGACACGGGAATGGGCCGCAGGCGTGGGTTGTCGATCAGCATCCAGTCGGGCAGGTCGCCTTCCTTTTCCACCACCCAGAGAATGCTGTTGAAGAACGGCGTGCGCAGCTCCCCAGCCGGGCGGCTGCGGGCCTGGTGGGACAGCACCAGGGCCTGGGTGAACAGCTGGTGTTCTGCGGCGCTCAGGGCGTCGTTGCGGATCACCAGGCGTGAAGCGAAATCGACAATCAGGGCCAGGGGCGCGCCTTGGCGCTCCACCAGGCGCGGCAAGGTCGCCGCCAGCAGATCGAGGCCTGCCGGCGCCGCTCCTTCCACCGGCGTCAGGCCCAGCTCGCGCAGCAGGTTGTCGGCCTGGGCCGGCTCGCTGCCGGGGGGCAGCAAAACCCTGAGGCCGCCAAGGGGATCCCAGCTCAGCACCTGGGCATAGCCGGCTGCCAGCAGTTCATCGCGCAGGTTGAGGTTGAAAGGCTGGGGGGTAATGACCCCGGGGGCCACCTCACTGGCTTGCAGGTCGCGGACGTTGCCGGACAGGACGAATTGGCTTTTCAGGGGTAGAAAGCGCAGCAGATCGCGCAGCCAGCGTGGCTTTTCGAAGGAGGCAGTCCTTGGCATGGAAGCGGAGCTCGTCGTAGGAAGCAGGACGCGACATTAGCATAGGGACGTTTTTACTTACGATGCTGCACAGGTTTTCTTACCTGTCAGCGTTGAATGGGAATCTGGCTTGCGAGGGAAGATGCCCGTGAGATCGCCTTCGCCGGCAAGCCGGCTCCTACGGGTATGAAGGCGATGTGGCTGTAGGAGCTGGCTTGCCAGCGAAGAGGCCCGAGAGTCAGCCTTCGCCGGCAAGCCGGCCCCTACGAGGGAAGCCGGCTACGGGGTGTCGGTGGCGGCGTCGGGCTCCAGCAGGCGGGCGCCCGGGCCGGCGTCTCCCAGGGCATCTCCATAGTTGCGCAGCGGGCACCCTTCCATGGACAGGCAGCCACAGCCAATGCACTGGTTCAGCCGCTCGCGCAGCAGGCTCAGTTGGCGGATGCGTTCGTCCAGTTCGCGGCTCCACTGTTCCGACAGGCGCTGCCAGTCCGCGGCAGTGGGCGCGCGGTCAGCGGGCAGGGTCGCCAGGGCCTGGCCGATCTCTGCCAGGGGAATGCCCAGGCGCTGGGCCACCTTGATCAGCGACACCCGGCGCAGCTCCGAACGTGGGTAGCGGCGCTGGTTGCCCGCGTTGCGATGGCTGTGGATCAGGCCCTTGGTTTCGTAGAAATGCAGCGCGGTGACGGCTACGCCACTGCGGGCCGACAGTTGGCCGACGCTCAGCTCTTTATGACGGGAGTCGGGTTCGATCATCAGTGGACCTCGGGAGGAAAAATACGCTTGACCTTGACTTAACTAGAGGTTTTACCCTGCGGCGCATTCAACAGCAATATTCTGTTTGCCCCCAGTGGAGAGTGATCCATGAGCGCCTTTGAAAAGACCCGCAGCTTTACCCAATTGATCGAGTTCGAGATCGAGCCCCATCAGCAACAGGCCCTGGTATCGGCCCTGGCCGAGCAGACCGAGCGCTTGGCCCAGGGCTATGGCGGTTTTCTGAGTGCCAGCGTGCAGGCCAGCGACGATGGCCGGCGGGTGCTCAATTACCTGCAATGGCAATCCCGGGAAGCCGGCGAAGCGGCGTTCCGGCGCTTCGAGAACGGCGAGCAGGATTTCTGGCAGTTGATCCTCGCCCACCAGGCCAAGACCGTGACCTTCGGTTCATTCCAGGTGCGCAGCAGCATCGCCCGTAGCCACGACAATGCCTTGCACTGCGACCTGCCGGGCTAGATCGACAGTTGCAGGGTGCGCTCGTTGGGCGCATCGATGGGGCGCCGCTTGTTCACCGCCAGTTCGCCGATCTTGATCAGCCGGGTCCGGGTGACGTTGCGGCTCAGGCCCAGCAGGTTGGCGGTGTGCACCTGGTTGTAGTGGCTGAAGCGGTAGGCCGCGCGCAGCAAGGCATCCTCGACCTTTTCGTGCAGGGCCCCGGCCTGTTCGGCGAAGAGTTTTTCAAAGGCCCGTTCCAGCAGGGCCTCGGCGGAGTCGTCGTGGCTCGGGTGGCTGTCGTCGGCGCGTTCGATGCGCATGTTGGACAGGCGCAGGTCGTCGCGCTGGATCACCCCGTTGCGGCAGATCAGCAGGGTGTGGTGGATGACGTTTTCCAACTCGCGGATGTTGCCCGGCCAACTGTAGCTCTTGAGCTTGTGCTCGGCCTCGGGGCTGATGCTGATGCTGCCGTAGCCCAGGCGCTGGCTGTAGGCCTCGATGAAGTGCCGGGTCAGCGGCAGGATGTCGCCGGGGCGCTCGCGCAACGGGCTCAGTTCCAGGCTGACCACGTCCAGGCGGTAATACAGGTCTTCGCGAAAATGCCCGGCGTTGATGGCCTTTTCCAGTTGCACGTTGGTGGCGGCCAGTACGCGCACATCGATGGGAATGCTCTTGCGCGAACCCAGGCGCACCACTTCGCGCTCCTGCAGCACCCGCAGCAGCTTGACCTGGATGGCCATGGGCAGGTCGCCGATCTCGTCGAGGAACAGGGTGCCGCCGTCGGCCTCTTCGAACCACCCGGCCTTGGCGCTGAGGGCGCCGGTAAAGGCGCCTTTCTCATGGCCGAACAGTTCCGCCTCCACCAGGGATTCGGAGAAGGCACCGCAGTTCACCGCCACGAACGGTCGGTTGCGCCGGGCACTGAGGTTGTGGATATGGCGCGCCACCAGCTCCTTGCCGGTCCCGGTTTCGCCAATGATCAGCACGCTGGCTTCGCTCGGTGCCACCTGTTGCAGGTGCGCCAGCAGGGCCTGGGATTTCGGGTCCTCGAACACCTGGGCGGTGGCGCGGATCGAGGTCGCCAGGGCGGGCGAAGGGGGTAGGGTCAGAAGCTGCATCGGCACTCTCCGTCGAACAGAAGGCTAGGAGTAGAAAGTCGGGGTTGGCAGGGACTGGTTCAGCGCCCAGTCGCCCAGCTCATGAAGCTTGTAGTCCAGCGGGTCGTGCAGGGTCTGGGTGCGCAGGTTGCGCCAGTGCCGGTCCAGGCCCAGGGAGGCGTGGGTCGAGCGCGCGCCGGTGACTTCGAACAGGCGGCTGCACAGCTCCAGGCCCTGGCGGCTGGCGGCGACCTTGGCGGTGGCGATGGCCGTGGCCAGGTGCCCGCGCTCTTCGGCGCTGAGGGCCGGGCCCTTGGCCCAGGCCTGGTCCAGCAGCGCGGCGGCCCGCTCCACCAGCAGGCGGATGCCTTCCAGGGCGACCCAGAATTCGCCGTAGTGGCTGAGTATGTAGGGGTCCTGGCGCACGTCCTGGGCGCTGGACTTATGCCAGACCCGGGTTTCGCCGAGGGTGTACTGCCGGGCTTCTTCGAAGGCGCCTTCGGCGATGCCGAGGAACATGTGGGTGAAGGTCAGTTGGGCGATCAGCGGGCGCAGGCAGGCGAATGGTGTGCTCAGCGGGCCGGGGTCCAGCAGCAGTTCCGACTCCTCCACCCGTACCCGTTCGAAGGTGGCGCTGCCGCTATCGGTCTGGCGCTGGCCGATGTTGTTCCAGTCGTGGTGCAGGGTGATGCCGCTGCGGCCGCTGGGGATCGCGGCGATCAGCAACTTGCCGCCATTGCTTTCATCCACTGCCGAGGCAATGAGCATTTCCGAGTCGCTGGCACCGGAGCAGAAGCTCTTCTTGCCGGAAAACTCGCGCCAGCCCCCCAGGTTCCGGACCACGGTGCGGGTGTCCAGTGGGTTCAGGGCGTTGCCCCAGAACCAGTTCTTGCGTGCGGTCTGTTCGAACCAGGGTTGCCACTGTTCGGGTTTGGCAAACAGGCGCACGGTGGCCAGCATCAGGTGGTGGAAGCCGAAGACATGGGCGATGGAGCTGTCGACCCGGGCGAATTCGCGGACGATGTTCAGCGTCTCGCTCCAGGGCGCGCCGAGCCCGCCGAACTGGCTGGGAATGCTCAGGGCCAGCAGGCCGCTTTGGCGCAGCGCGTCACGCTCGGCCTTGGGGGTGCCGCCGCGCTCGTCGCGTTCGACGGCGGTCAGGGCAAACTCGGCGGCCAGTTGGCGGGCGGTCTGCAGGGGGGACAACAGGGCGCTTTGCGGTTTGGCAGTCACGCGGTGTTCCTCGTTCGTGGCCGTTGTGGCGGCCGGGAAAAGGTGCTGCGAGCTGCAGGAACTGGCTTGCCAGCGAAGCGGGCCGGAAGATCGCCTTCGCCGGCAAGCCGGCTCCTGCAACAGCATTGGGGATTTCAGCGGCTGTTGGGCAACACGTCGTTGGCGATCATTTCGCCGAACGGCCCGGTGAGGTTGGTGACACCGCGGCCGGCCAGGCTGGCATAGGGCTCCGGCAGCAGCGGGAACACCAGCTCGGCGAAGCGATAGGCTTCTTCCAGGTGCGGGTAGCCGGAGAAAATGAAGCTCTCGATTCCCAGGTCCGCGTACTCCTTGATGCGCTCGGCCACTTGCTGCGGGTTGCCCACCAGGGCGGTACCGGCGCCACCGCGCACCAGGCCGACCCCGGCCCAGAGGTTGGGGGCGATCTGCAACTGGTCGCGGCGCCCGCCGTGCAGCGCTGCCATGCGCCGCTGGCCTTCGGAGTCGAAGCGGGAAAAGGACTGCTGGGCGGCGGCGATGGTGTCGTCGCTGATGTGCTCGATCAGCTTGTCCGCGGCTTTCCAGGCTTCGTCCTCGGTCTCACGCACGATCACATGCAGGCGGATGCCGAACTTCACCGTGCGGCCCTTGCGCGCTGCACGTTCGCGTACGTCGGCCAGTTTCTGCGCCACCGCCGCCGGTGGCTCGCCCCAGGTCAGGTAGACATCCACCTGGTCCGCCGCCAGTTCATGAGCGGCCTCGGAGGAACCGCCGAAGTACAGCGGCGGGTAGGGCTTCTGCACGGGCGGGTAGAGCGCCTTGGCGTTCTGCACATGCAGGTGCTTGCCTTCGAAGTCCACGGCTTCGCCTTGCAGCACCCGACGCCAGATCTGCAGGAATTCGTCAGTGACTTCATAGCGTTCGCTGTGGCTGAGGAAGCTGCCGTCGCCGCGGTTTTCGTCCGGGTCGCCGCCGGTGACCACGTTGATCAGCAGGCGGCCGTTGGACAGCCGGTCCAGGGTCGCGGCCATGCGCGCGGAAACCGTGGGGGAGATGATCCCCGGGCGGATCGCCACCAGGTAGCGCAGGCGTTCGGTCAGGGGCACCAGGGCCGAGGCGATCACCCAGGAGTCTTCGCAGGAGCGCCCGGTGGGAATCAGCACACCGTGATAGCCCAGGCTGTCCGCGGCCTGCGCCACTTGCTTGAGGTAGTTGAGGGTGACCGGGCGCGCGCCCTGGGCAGTGCCGAGGAAATGGCCGTCGCCGTGGGTCGGAAGAAACCAGAACACATCCATGACAGTTCCTCAGGCGATTTTCAGCAGGTGGGTCGGGTGGGCGCGAAACAGCGGCGCGGCCCGTTCGGCGGCGAGCTGGATGCGCGCTTTGAGCAGGTCGCTGGTGATCTGGTAATTGCTGAAGTCGGCCTCGGTGGCGTACACGCCGATCGGCAGGGTCAGGGCCTGGAAGAAACTGAACAGTGGGCGTAGCTGGTGATCCAGAACCAGGGCATGGCGTTCGCTGCCACCCGTCGCGGCCAGCAGCACCGGGGTATCGATCAGGGCATTGAGATCGATCAGGTCGAACAGGTGCTTGAGCAGGCCGGGATAGGAACCGCGATACACCGGGGCGGCGACGATCAGCAGGTCGGCGTTCTCGATGGCCTGGAGTTCGGCTTCAACCTCGGCCGGCAGTTCCTGGCGCGACAGGGCGGCACCCACCGGGCGGGCGATATCCCCCAGTTCGATCAGGTGGGCGTTGAAGGACAGGTGCCCGGACAGTTCAGCCAGCAGGGCCTGGGTCAGCACCAGGGTGCGCGATGGGCGCCAGGTTCCACCGGAAAGGGCTACGACGTTCAAGGGGCGGGACATGATCAGTTCCTTTTTAAACAGTGGCTCAACGAGCAGTGGCAGGTCCCGGGCTCTGGAGCAAGAGCTGTACCAAAGACTTGCAGCCCTTGTACGGCGCGGTTTTGCGCTGATCTGCAGTTGCCGGGTGCTGTTGCCCAACCGCTGTTTTGTTGATCGGCTGTTGCCTGGCCAACAGTTGCTCTGGCAACAGTTGGCGGGCGAGATGGGACTGTTATAAAGGCTTGTTGTTATTCCTTAAAAGAGCTTGTTTTCATATTTATAGAGCTTTATGGAATATAAAGGTGAGCAGCGCCCTGGCCTTGGAACGATCGATAGCCACTATCGAGCAGGGTGATTTTTGCCGCTGATGGCGCGCGAGTAGCCTGTGTCCATTGTTCGCAACCCGCCCCAGGTGCTCGCCATGAAGGCTTTCTCTGCTGTCTTGCTGTTGTTGGTTTCCAGTGTGCTGGCCGGTTGTGCCAGCCCCGGTGCACCGGAGTTGCGGCCCTATACCGCGCAGGAAACCCGGGAGCTGGCTATGGAGGCGTTGAACCGGCGCGGTTTGTCCTTCGATGAATACCAGCAGAAAAAGGCCGAGTTGCTGGGCCGCCCGGCGAGCTTCGACAGCCAGGGTGAAATGAGTGCACAGCGCAATATCAGTCGCCATCAACCTGCCAGTTGAGAAGAACTGTACTGGTCCAAGTTTTCAGCAACTGTCCGTGGGTTTCAGCCTGAGGCTGGGTTAGGGTCGAGGCCTGATCGACCTGCCCCGGACCTTGCCCCCATGAGCCTTTCCCCTGACCTGCTGTTGGCCTTCGCCCTGTTTGCCCTGGTCACTTCCATCACGCCCGGTCCCAACAACACTATGTTGCTGGCCTCGGGGGTGAACTTCGGCTTCAACCGTTCCATTCCCCACATCCTCGGCATCAGCTGCGGCTTCTTTGTCCTGGTGCTGGCGGTCGGCCTGGGCCTGGGGGCGGTGTTCGAGGCCTACCCGCTGCTGTACAGCGTGCTGCGCTACGTTGGCGCAGCGTACCTTCTGTACCTGGCGTGGAAGATTGCCCGTTCCGGGCCGCTGTCCGATGAACAGCAGCACCACGGCCGGCCGCTGGGCTATTGGGGCGCCGCGGCGTTCCAGTGGGTCAATCCCAAGGCCTGGGTCATGGCAGTGGGGGCCATCAGTACCTATACCCCGTTGCAGGGCTACTTCACCAATGTGCTGGTGATTGCCGCGGTGTTCGCGCTGATCAATGCGCCCACGGTGAGCCTCTGGGCTGCGTGCGGCAGCCTGCTGCGCAATGTGTTGCGCAACCCGCGCTGGTTGCGCCTGTTCAATCTGTTGATGGCCGCCTTGCTGGTGCTTTCCCTGGCACCGCTGTTGTTCGAAAAGATGAGTTGAACGGCGCTTCATGGCGCTGCCTCGAGCCTGTAAGCTGCGATGCAGGAGCGTTCCTACGCACTTTTAAACGAAGATGTTCTTCTTTAACTGCATCCGATCGGGTATTGCTCAAGGCCAGCATTTGCCGCGCCGCCTATACAAGGCGCGTGGCTGCCTCGCCTTTTTGCCAGCATATGCCGACCCTGGAACAAGCTCTGCGGGTTTTCAGTCATGAACAAGCGTCCTCTTTATTTCGACTACGCCGCCACCACGCCGGTGGATGAGCGAGTCATTCAGGTCATGCTGGAGTGCCTGGGTTTCAACGCCCATTTCGGCAATCCGGCGTCCAGTTCACACGCCTTTGGCCGGGAAGCGCGGGGTTACGTCGAGCGCGCCCGGCAACAAGTGGCACAACTGGTCGGCGCGCAGCCCGAGCAGATTGTCTGGACCTCCGGCGCTACCGAATCCAACAACCTGGCCCTCAAGGGGGTGATGCAGGCCCGGGGCGTGAGCGGCGGCCATGTCATCACCAGCCAGATCGAACACAAGGCGGTGCTCGACACCGCCCGGCAACTGCAGGAGGCCGGGGTCGCAGTGACCTACCTGGTGCCGGATGCCGATGGCCTGATCACCGCGCAAGCGGTCAGCGAAGCCCTGCGCGACGACACCTTCCTGGTGTCGCTGATGCTGGTGAACAACGAACTGGGCACCCTCAACGACATTCCGGCCATTGGCCAGGTGGTGCGTGAGCGTGGCGCCCTATTGCATGTGGATGCCGCCCAGGGTGCGGGCAAGGTGGCCATCGATCTGGCCCGGTGGCCGGTGGACCTGATGTCGTTCTCGGCCCATAAGCTATATGGCCCCAAGGGCATCGGCGCGCTGTATGTCGGGCCGCGGGCGCAGCAACACGTGCAGGCGCAGATTCATGGCGGCGGCCATGAGGGCGGCTTGCGCTCCGGAACCCTGGCCACCCACCAGATCGCGGCCATGGGCGCCGCCTTCGCCCTGGCCGGCGAACTGTTCGAGGAAGAAACCGCCGCCATAGTGCGTCTGCGCGGGCGCCTGCTGGAGCAACTGGCGGGTATCGCCGGCCTGCGCTTGAATGGCAGTGTCACCCAGCGCATTCCCCACACTCTGAGCCTGACCTTCACCGAGGGAGGTTTTGATGGGGCGGCGTTGGGCGCGGCCCTGGCCTTTTCCGCGACTTCGGCCTGCAACTCGGCAAGCAATGCGCCTTCCCATGTATTGCTGGCGCTAGGGCATGATGCCGGGCAGGCCGCGCGGACCATCCGCTTGAGCCTCGGGCGTTTCACCTGCGAACAGGATGTGGATCGCGCCGCTCAACTGATCCAGGCGGCGACCGCCTCAGCCCCTGCGTTCTGGGCCACAACACAACCTTGAGGGTCGAGTGACTTCGATCTTCCATAACAATGATTAAGCCGGTTAAGGAGACACAATGAGTACCCAGCCTTCGACCAATGGAGTGGTCCCCCAGCGCTTGGCGCATGTCCGTCAGCTGATGAGCCGCGAAGGCATTCACGCCTTGCTGGTGCCCTCGGCCGACCCGCACCTGTCGGAATACCTGCCGGGCTACTGGCAAGGGCGCCAGTGGCTGTCGGGGTTTCATGGGTCGGTCGGGACCTTGATCGTGACCGCTGACTTTGCCGGCGTATGGGCCGACAGCCGTTACTGGGAGCAGGCCACCAAGGAACTCAAGGGCAGCGGCATCGAACTGGTGAAGTTGCAACCGGGCCAGCCCGGGCCCCTGGACTGGCTGGCCGAGCAGACCCCGCAAGGTGCGGTGGTGGCGGTGGACGGCGCGGTCATGGCCTTGGCTTCGGCCCGTACCCTGGGCAGCAAGCTGCAGGAACGCGGGGCCAGCCTGCGTACCGATATCGACCTGCTACAGGAAGCCTGGAACGACCGTCCGTCATTGCCCGATCAACCGGTCTATCAGCATCTGCCGCCCCAGGCCACCCAGAGCCGGGTCGAGAAGCTTGCGGCGTTGCGCGCAACCCTCAAGGAGCGCGGCGCCGACTGGCATTTCATCGCTACCCTCGATGACATTGCCTGGCTGTTCAACCTGCGCGGCGCCGATGTGTCCTTCAACCCGGTGTTTGTCTCCTTTGCCCTGATCAGCCAGCAGCAGGCGACCTTGTTCGTGGCCTTGAGCAAGGTCGATGAGGCATTGCGCGCGCAACTGGAGGTGGATGGCGTCAGCCTGCGCGACTATTCAGAGGTGTCCGCGGCCTTGCAGGCAGTGCCGGAAGGCGTAGCGTTGCAGATCGACCCGGCGCGCGTCACCGCGGGCTTGCTGGAGCACCTGAACCCCGGGGTGAAGCTGCTGGAGGGGCTCAACCCCACCACCCTGGCCAAGTCGCGCAAGAGCCTGGCGGACGCCGAGTACATTCGCCAGGCCATGGAGCAGGATGGCGCGGCGCTCTGCGAATTCTTCGCCTGGCTGGACAGCGCCCTGGGGCGTGAGCGCATTACCGAACTGACCATCGATGAGCGCCTGACGGCCGCCCGTGAACGGCGCCCGGGTTATGTCTCGCTAAGCTTCAATACCATTGCTGCGTTCAACGCCAACGGCGCCATGCCCCATTACCACGCCACGCCTGAAGAGCATGCGGTGATCGAGGGTGATGGCCTGTTGCTGATCGATTCCGGCGGCCAGTACCTGGGGGGCACCACCGATATCACGCGCATGGTGCCGGTGGGGACGCCGAGTGCCGAGCAGAAGCGCGATTGCACCCGGGTGCTCAAGGGCGTTATCGCGCTGTCCCGGGCGCAGTTTCCGCGGGGCATTCTGTCGCCGTTGCTGGATGCCATCGCCCGGGCGCCGATCTGGGCCGAAGGTGTGGACTACGGGCACGGCACCGGGCATGGCGTTGGTTATTTTCTCAACGTTCACGAAGGCCCGCAGGTGATTGCCTATCAGGCCGCAGCGACGCCGCAAACCGCGATGCAACCGGGGATGATCACTTCGATCGAACCCGGGACCTACCGCCCTGGCCGCTGGGGCGTACGAATCGAGAACCTGGCGCTCAACCGTGAGGCGGGCAAGACCGAGTTCGGTGAGTTTCTGAACTTCGAAACCCTCACCCTGTGCCCGATCGATACCCGTTGCCTGGAGCCATCGCTGCTCACCGAGGATGAGCGCGAATGGTTCAACGGCTATCACGCCGAAGTCCGCCGCCGCCTCAGCCCGCTGCTGGAGGGCCCGGCCCTGGAGTGGTTGCAGGTTCGTACTGCGGCTATCTGAGGAAAGATGTCACCCGCGCAAGGCGGGTGACGTCACGCGATGGGCTCCTGGCAATGGCGCGGCCGCTGCCAGGGACAGGGCAGGTTACGGCGCGTTCAAGGCTTCGCGGACGAAATCCAGGCGGTCCTGGCCAAAGAACAGTTCGTCTCCCACGAACATGCTGGGCGCGCCGAACACACCTTTTTGCAACGCCTGTTCGGTCTTGTCCTTGAGGGCGGCCTTGACCTCTTCGTCATTGCTCAGGTCGAGGATCTGCTGCGGGTCGAAGCCACCTTGTTCCAGGACCTGGGTGATGGTGGCCGGGTCGTTGAGGTTGCGTTTGTCCACCCAGAGCGCACGGAACAGGCAGTCGAGGAATTCGCCGAAACGTTCCGGCAGGCGCAGTTGAACCCCGGTGGTGGCGCGCATCAGCAGCAGGGTATTGATGGGAAAGTGCGGATTGAAGTTGAGCTCCACCCCATAGCGCCGGGCAAAGCGCGCCAGGTCGTGCAGCATGTACCGGCCCTTGGCGGGAACACTGATGGGGGAAGCGTTGCCGGTGGTCTTGAAGACCCCGCCCAGCAGCATGGGCTGATACACCAGCTGGCTATCGGTTTCGGCGCAGATTTTTGGCAGTTGGGTATAGGCCAGGTATGAGGTCGGGCTGCCCAGGTCGAAGAAGAACTCCACCTTTTTGCTCATGTTTCAGACTCCTTGATTGTTGTTATTGGAGAAGGCCTTACCAGCGTTCGTTCCACGGGCGCAGGTCCAGCTCGAAGGTCCAGGCGTCCCGGGGCTGGCTGTGCAGGTACCAGTAGTTTTCGGCGATATGCTCGGGGTTGAGGATGCCGTCCTGGTCCTTGAGGGCGTATTTTTCGGGAAAGCTGGTACGGATGAAATCGGTGTCGATGGCACCGTCGACGATGACATGGCCGACATGGATGTTCAGGGGGCCCAGTTCCCGCGCCATGCTCTGGGCCAGGGCGCGAATGCCGTGCTTGGCCCCGGCGAAGGCGGCAAAGCCGGCGGCACCGCGTACGCCTGCGGTGGCGCCGGTGAACAGAATAGTGCCGCGTTGGCGTTTGGCCATGCGCTTGGCCACTTCCCGCGCATTGAGAAAGCCCGAAAAGCAGGCCATTTCCCAGATCTTGAAATACTTGCGTGCGGTTTCTTCAAGAATGCTGCAGGGCACATTGGCGCCAATATTGAAGACAAAGGCCTCGATAGGGCCGATCTGGGTTTCGATCTGCTCGATCAGCGCGATCACGTCTTCCTCTTTGCGTGCATCACAGCCAAAACCATGGGCCTGGCCGCCGGACTGCTGGATGGCGTCCACCAGGGGTTGCAGTTTGTCCGCGCTGCGGCGGGTCATGCAGGCAATAAAGCCTTCGGCGGCGAAACGCTTGGCAATGGCACCGCCGGTCGCGTCGCCGGCACCCACTACCAGTACGACTTTGTTCTTGTTCAAGGTTGCAGTCATGGGAGGTTCGCTCTTTGGTAAACGATCGTTAACTAAACGAACGTTATGCTATGATTTTTCCGTCGTCAAGAAAACTTGGGAGCCCGTCAGGGAATGCGTTATTCAGCCAGTCACAAGCAGGAAACTCGCGAGCGTCTGCTGCAAAGCAGCGCGGCGCAGGCCAAGAACGAAGGTTTTTCCACTGTGGGGGTGGATGCCTTGATGAAAGCCATTGGCCTGAGTGGCGGGGCTTTCTATAGCCACTTCACCTCCAAGGACGAATTGTTCAGCTCGATTGTCGAGCGCGAGTTGAGCCAGAGCCTGGCGCGCCTGGGCGGGGAGGGGCAGCAGAATCAGGAGAAGTTGCGTCGCTGCCTGAAGCAGTACTTGAGCGTGGCGCATCTGCAACAGCCGGGTGCTGGCTGCGCACTGCCGGCATTGGGTGCGGAGATTGCCCGGGGGAGCCTAGAGGTGCGGCAGGAGGCGCAGGACTGGATCTGCCGCTTGCA
This sequence comes from Pseudomonas sp. GW823-FHT02C05, assembly GCF_058797595.1. Taxonomy (NCBI): domain Bacteria; kingdom Pseudomonadati; phylum Pseudomonadota; class Gammaproteobacteria; order Pseudomonadales; family Pseudomonadaceae; genus Pseudomonas; species Pseudomonas sp. GW823-FHT02C05. The sequence goes on from NZ_JBXAJU010000003.1 coordinate 1,081,391, forward strand.
CCAGGCTTGGGCGCAGACTCTGGGCAGCGAGAGCCTGGCCTGGTCGATCCTGTCCCAGTGCGTTGGCGCGTTGGTGGTAGCGCGAATGCTGGTGAACCCAGCCATTCAGCATCAGGTGCTGGCGTCCAGCCATGAGCAGATCATCGGGCAGCTGGAGCGGCTGCCCGCAAGTTGACCGGCAAGGCTATTTGCAGATGACGATCATGCTGCGGCTGGTGTAGCCGGCAGGGTTCAGGCCGAAGGGGTAGTCGCCTGGGTCTTCCACGGCATCACCGGACTTGGCGATGACCTTGTAGCCTTTGGGGCCGCAGGACTCAGTCGCCTTGGTGTAGCACTTTTCCCAGGAAGAAGATAAACCCGAGCAGTTGATGTGGAGTCCTTTCTTGCCCCGTTTGACTTCGGTTTTCGCGGTAGCCGCGCAGCCTGCAATTGCAAGTACGGCCAACAGTATCAAAAATCGTTTCATCCCCGTCCTTATCGCTAGCCCCGGATCTGGCGTCCGAGTGTGACTGCATTACCTGTCGTCTTTTGCGTGTGCGATATCCCTGTCCGGCAACTCCCTGGGCGACGTTGAGTAGCCGGCTAAACATGGCCTAAATGAGCACCAATTACCAGAGTTGAATCTCAATCAACTGCAACTATTGGTTTGGCCTCGCGGCGCATGGTCATGGTGGCGCCTACGGAAGCCAGGATGATGCAAGCGATTGCCGTCCACTGGGACAGGGACAGGTACTCGTGGAGGAACAACAGGCCCGAAAGCGCGCCGAAAGCGGGCTCGATACTCATCAGGGTGCCGAAGGTCCGGGCTGGCATGCGAGTCAGGGCAACCATCTCCAGGCTATAGGGGAGGGCTGTGGACAAGATGGCGACTCCCAGGGCAACCGGGATCAGGGAGGGAGTCAGTAGTGCGGCGCCGGCATGGACTATGCCTATGGGGGCGACAAAGAGAGCGGCAATCATGACGCCCAGGGCGGCGGTCTGAATGCCGTTCTCGGCTCCGGCCTTCTGTCCGAAGAGTATGTACAGCGCCCAGCAGACCCCGGCCCCCAGTGCATAGCCTGCACCGACTAGGTCGATGGCTGTTTCTGTGGCTCCGGTGGGAATAAGCAGTAGCAGCCCGACGATAGCCAGAGCGATCCACAGGAAGTCTATGGCCTTGCGTGACGCATAGATGGCTACTGCGAGGGGGCCTGTGAACTCGAGGGCGACGGCGATGCCCAGAGGGACACTCCTGAGGGACATATAGAAGAGGAAGTTCATGCCGCCCAGGGCCATGCCGTAGATGATCACGGTGCGCAGGGTGTTGGTGGTGAACTTGGCGCGCCAGGGTCTTAATAGAAGCAGCATGATGATGCTGGCGAAAATCAGCCGCAGGGTTGTGGTTCCTTGTGCGCCAACGATTGGGAACATGCTCTTGGCCAGTGAGGCTCCTGATTGAATCGAGGCCATGGCAATAAGCAGCAGCCCCACCGGAAACAGGGTCGAGGCAAGGCTGCGCGGTTGGTCATTCATGCAAGGGGTCATCCAGAGTGTTGGGGGAGGGGCACCTGGAACATGATGCTCAACTAATCACGGATGAGCAATATAGTGCGCATGGTCTTTTTTACGCCTCTATATAGAAGCTGCGAATGGGCTGTTTTGCGGCTGATCATAGAAAATGCAAATTAACCCTTGACGGCAGATTCTACAGGTCTATAATTCGCCCCACTTCCGGCGCAGTCGAAACGGAAAACTCATTGAGATTCAACGAGTTACGCAGTTTTCGACAGCGGTTACGCTTCAGTTCATCGAAGCCAGAAGCAGTTGGTAAGGCAGTCGGTTTTCGCCTTATTAACGATTCGATCCTCTCGGTCGAAAGCGGTTGAAAAGAGGTGTTGACAGCAGCGTGTAACGCT